>WQBJ01000001.1 GCA_013032095.1 Ruegeria atlantica
CGATGCAACGTTTCAGGCGCATGCGACGTTTACAGAAATTCGCCTCCGTCCATTCTTCCGTCTACAACCACTTCAACCAGGAAAGATCGCTGGCCAGCAGAGATACCTTCAAGCTGACACGCACCGCCGCTCTCGCCGAGTGGCGCGAACTTGGCGGGGCATAAAGGACAGCTCTACTGGCCTAACTGAGACTGGTTCGAATTTGTCTGACAGCACCGTCATCGCCCTGTTTTTCCACACGCCCTCGATCACGTAATCAGACGGGAAGGCCTGCGCGGTGAACAGTTCGCGCGGTGTCAGCATTGCATGCCGATATCCACCACAACGAAGGTTTGACCGTCGATTTTGTCTGACAACTCCGCCAATATGCACTTGGCTGCCAGGTTCACTCTAGTGACAATGCCCCATCAAGGTCGAAGTGTGCGGGAAACATTGAGCTCAAAAAGCGAAAGACAATTCTCGTCGCCTCGTTACGATCAAATGAATCGGGGTGGAGTAGGTAATCGGTCCACATACCTTCCAGCATGGCTAGTGTGCCGTGCGTAGCGTCACGTGCGACCTGATTGGGGTCGTCGACTTTAGCTTCCTTCGCAATGCGAGCAAACGCGTTGAAAACCAGGTTTCGGAGCTTTGCGTCGCGGGTATCTGAAAAGGCAGCGATAGCCGCTCTGTTTCTTGCCTCTCCTCGAAACGCGTACCAAATGGAGACGTTCTTCTTGTTAAGAATGGCTTCGCTCAAGTCACCCCGAACAATCATCTCAATATGTTCCTGACCAGTTTGTCCGGTTGTCTCCAGCAAGGCATAGATGCCATTGTAGTATTGCTCGGACGAGTAGCGGGCGGCTTCGTCAACCAAGTTATCCTTGCCGCCAAAATGAAGGTGAATCATGCCACGGGAAAGCTCGGCGCGGTGAATGATTTCGCTGACTGAGGTCTCGGAAATCCCTTTCTCTGCGACCGAGTCTAGTACTGCCTCGATCAGAGATAGGCGGTTTCGTTCGCGTATTTCTTGTCGTCTTCCAGTCATTTTATCAGGCGGTTCTGTTTGTTTTCAGTCTCTTGCGGTGCTTTCTAGCGGCCCTCGTCAAATTGGCCAGCCTCGGCTGTGAAAATAACAGTTGACACACCTAGTTCGAAAACTCCAGATTTAAATGGACGATTGTCCATTTTGCAATGAAAGTCGTCACGCCACCGAAAACGAAGTTCAGCAGGGAAGCATGGCCGGAGTAATACGAAGTGAAACGGGCAAGGGCCTGGCACTGAGCGCGCCCGCGACGCTCTATGTTGGCCTGCTTGTTGCCGTGCCACTATGCATTCTCGTCGCCTACAGCTTTTGGACACAGACATACGTCGAAATTGACCGGACACTGACCTGGGCGAATTACCAAGAGGCGTTCACCGACCCCCTTGTACGGCATCTGATGATCCGGTCGGTTGCAATAGCGGGAGCGGTTACACTGGCAACGGTCTGTCTAGCTTATCCGATCGCCTATTTTATCGCATTTCGGACACAGAAGAAGACTCTCTGGCTATTGCTGATCACCATTCCCTTTTGGAGCAGTTACTTGCTGCGGGTGTTCAGTTGGAAGCTGATCCTTGGTTTTAATGGGGTGATGAATTCGGCTTTGATTTCGCTGGGGCTAATTCAGGAGCCGCTGACATTCCTGCTCTACAACGAATTCGCCGTTGTTCTTACGCTTGCACATGCCTGGGCACCGTTTGCGATCTTGCCGATTTATGTGTCGCTGCAAAAGATCGACCGTAGCCTATTGGAGGCCGCAACCGACCTTGGGTGCAGCAAACTTGAAAGGTTTGTCCGCGTGACATTGCCCCTGACGGTGCCGGGGATTATCGCGGCCTGTCTGATCATTTTCATTCCCACGGTCGGCGATTACGTCACACCGGCCTTGGTTGGAGGATCGCAGGGTAAGATGGTGGCCAACCTGATCCAGGTACAGTTTGGTGCCGCAAATAACTGGCCGTTGGGTGCTACCTTGTCTCTGCTTGCCATGCTTTCGGTCGGCTGCGTCGCAATTCTGTTTGTAGTGGTTGTTAACGCACTGGGGCGGAGGATCAGATGACCCGGGCGTTTCGTATTCCATGGTTGCTTGTTTATGCGGTCGCCTACCTGGTGTTTCTGTACCTGCCCGTTCTGCTTTTGCCGCTGTTTTCGTTCAATGACGGAACCATCGTGGCCTTCCCGCTCAAGGGGTTCACGCTGAAGTGGTACGCGCAGTTGGGTCAGCAGGACACGCTGCTACAGGCTATGGTGAATTCGCTGATCGTCGGCAGTGTAACGGCTCTGATGGCAACGTCTTTGGGTCTGTTCGCAGCTCGCGCTTATGTTCGGTTCCGCTTTACGGGGCGGGAACTATCCGAGGGGCTGGTTATGCTCCCGCTGGTCATCCCCGGCATCATCGTTGCCAGTTCGATGCTCGTACTGTTCATCAGCATCGGGCTGAAACCATCACTGACAACCGTGATCCTAGGCCATGTTTTCGTGGCTTTACCCTTTGCGGTCTCGATTATGAAATCTGCCTTTGACGATTTTGACCAGTCGTTGGAGGAGGCCGCCTTTGATCTGGGTGAAAGCGTTGTAGGGACGTTTCGGCGCGTCACTCTGCCAATTGTTGCGCCGGGGATCATAGCCAGCGTTCTGGTCACATTCACCGTGTCATTTGACGAGTTCGTGCTGGCCTTCTTCCTGTCCGGCAACAGCCCGACGCTGCCGGTCTATATCTGGAGCCAGATCCGCTTCCCGGCAAAACTACCCAACACGCTGGCACTGGGGTCGCTGCTTTTGATGTCCTCGGTTTTGCTGCTGTTGATTGCCGAATACTTCCGCCGCCGTTCCACCCAATCCTCGGATTGAAACCAAAGGAAACGAACAAGATGAGCGAACAGAACATCATCGAAATACAGGGCGTCGAAAAACGCTTTGGTTCCTTTGTGGCTGTGTCCGATCTGAACCTGACCTTGAAAGAGGGTGAGTTCTTTTCATTGCTTGGCCCTTCGGGCTGCGGAAAGACAACAGCTTTGCGCATCATTGCGGGATTCCAGGATCACGAAGAGGGCGAAATCCGGATTGATGGTCGGACGATGGGCGAGGTGCCCGCAAACAAGCGGCCCACCAATATGGTGTTCCAAAGTTACGCGATCTTTCCGCACCTCAATGTAGGTGACAATGTAGGGTTCGGTTTGCGCAAGACAAAACTCTCGCGGAAGGAAATCAAGGAACGCGTTGCCGAAGCCCTCGAGATGGTTGAACTCGGTGGTTTACAGGACCGCAAAGCCAACGAGTTGTCCGGCGGACAGCGGCAACGCGTGGCGCTCGCTCGTGCGCTGGTCATGCGGCCGAAAGTGCTGCTGTTGGATGAGCCTCTTTCCGCGCTGGACAAGAACCTACGCGAAGCGATGCAATTGGAGATGCGCCGCCTTCAGCAGAAGCTTGGGATTACCTTCGTGATGGTCACGCATGACCAATACGAGGCCATGACTATGTCTGACCGCATCGGTGTAATGTTCGCCGGCCAACTCAAGCAGGTCGACAAGCCTGAGGTCTTGTATTCCCAACCGTGCAATCGGGAAGTGGCGTCTTTCATTGGCGGAATGAATTTCCTGGATGCCGAGGTAACGGCAGAAAACTCTGAATCGCTGGAAGTAAATGTTCAGGGGTTTGGGCAGATGACGATTGGGGTGAACCCCAACGTTCAGATGCATGACAAGGAGCTTCTGGTCGGCGTTCGGCCTGAGCAGTTGGAGATCAGCGCAGAACAACCGGATGGCTACGACGCTCTTGTTCGGGGCGAGGTGTCGGACGTCGCCTTCTATGGTGAGAGCGTCCACTATTATGTGCGCATCGACGGAGTGCCCGAGAGCATCGCCGTCGCGGTGCCAAACTACTTTCACACAGTCGATCACAGCCGCGGGGATACTGTCTGGCTTGGCGTTCAAAGCGCCTCGGTGATCGACTTGGGCAAACGTGAGTCTTTGGGAGGAGAAAAATGAATAAAGCAGTATCACTTACGGCAGCAGTTGTTGCCACCTTCACTGCCAGCCAAGCTCTGGCAAATGCGGCTGATCTGACCGTTTTTGACTGGTCCGGATATGAGGATCAGGGCTTTTACGGCGACTATGTCGAAAAGTACGGCGGCGCGCCCAGCTATACCTATTTTGGCAGCGTGGAAGAGGCATTTACCAAGCTTCAATCCGGGTTTGAGGCCGATCTGGCTCATCCCTGTACCGACGCTCTGAGAAAATGGGTCGCGGCGGATATGATCAAGCCGATCGACACCAGCAAGCTGGAGAATTGGGACAAATTGATGCCCAAGATCAAAGAGGTCGATGGCATCACTATCGACGGGCAAACCTACATGGTGCCATTCGAATGGGGTAATACCGGCCTAATCTATCGCACCGATATGATTTCGGCAGACGATGTTTCGCTACAACTGCTGGCCGATCCTGCTTATCAGGGCAAGGTCGCCGTTCCAGACGCCGCGTCCAGCGCGTTCGCTATGGCCGCATTGGCCACTGGTGCCTCCAGCTATACCGATATGAGCGACGAGGAATTCCAGAAAGCGGCGGATTACCTGCGCGCGATTCATCCGAATGTGCGCTTTTACTGGTCTGACGCTGGCCAACTGGATCAGGCAATTGCCAGTGGAGAAGTGACACTGGGTTGGGGCTGGAACCAATCAGAACTGAACTTGATCTGGAACGAAACCCCGGCCGTTATGATGCGTGATGTGGACAAGGGAATTGCCACCTGGGTCTGCGGTTATGTGCATCTGAAATCTGCCAAGCAGTCGGATGAACAGGTCTATGACATGCTCAACGCGCTTAGCTCTGCCGCCAGCGGCAAATACATCATCGAAAGCTGGGGCTACGCCCACGCCAACGCGGACGCGTTTGCGCAAGCCGATCCGGCACTGGTGGAAACTTATGGCTTCTCGGACGTGGACAGCTTCTTTGAGGGCAGCCTGTTTTTTGACGCGGTCAATCCCGAGCTGGAAGCCAAGATGTTGAAGGAGTTCGAGCGCATCAAAGCGGGCTTCTAACAGCACCTTAACGACACAACCGGGAATGGTGGGACGTTAGAAATCCTTCCATCCCCACGAAACGATTTCCGATTTTTCTGGAGGATGCGCGGCAATGTCAGGCGCTGACGGATACTCTGTTCTCTTCGAGCCGGTTCAGATCGGGCCAGTGACGGCACGAAACCGGTTCTACCAGGTGCCCCACTGCAACGGCCTGGGGCATTTAAGACCGCAGGCAGAAGCCGCCATGCGGGCGATGAAGGCCGAGGGTGGTTGGGCCGTTGTGTCCAATCAAGAGACAGAGATTCACCCTACGTCTGACCTGTCCCCTTATGCTGAAAACCGGATTTGGGATGAGCGGGATATTCCGGCACTGCGCCTGATGACCGAAGCGGTGCACGAGAAGGGCTCACTGGCGGCGATTGAACTGGCGCATAACGGCCACCATGCGCAAAACCACCTGAGCCGAGCGCCTTTGCTGGCCCCGTCAGAACTCGCCTTGCAAACCGCGTATCCCAAGCAGGCTCGGGCGATGGACAAGTCAGACATTCGCGAGTTCCGCAAGTGGCACCGCGCTGCGGCACGGCGCTCGCGCGAGGCCGGCTTCGATATCGTTTATGTCTATGCTGGACATCACATGACCCTGCCGCACCACTTTCTGCTGCCGCAGTTCAATGACCGGACCGATGAATACGGCGGCTCGTTAGGGAACCGAGTGCGGCTAACACGAGAACTTCTGGAAGAGACCCAGGAAGAAGTCGGCGATGATTGTGCCATCGCCCTCCGTTTCGCAGTCGATGAAATGCTCGGGTCCGACGGGATGCAGGCGCAGGAAGAAGGCCGAGCCGTTGTCGAATTGCTGGCCGACCTACCAGACCTTTGGGATGTAAACGTGGCGGATTGGAGCAATGACTCTGCGACGACCCGCTTTGAACCCCGTGACGGTTTTCAAACCTCGTATATCGAGTTCGTGAAACAGGTGACTTCCAAGCCTGTTGTGGGCGTTGGTCGCCTGACGTCTCCGGATTTGATGGTGTCATTGGTCAGGAAAGGCATCGTTGATTTCATCGGCGCCGCACGACCTTCCATTGCCGACCCGTTTCTTCCGAACAAAATCAAGGAAGGCCGCATCGAAGAAATCCGCGAATGCATCGGCTGTAACATCTGTGTTTCATCCGATGCGCTGGGCGTACCTATCCGGTGTACGCAAAATCCGACGATGGGCGAAGAGTGGCGTCGGAAATGGCATCCTGAAATCATAGAGAGCCGGGGAAAAGAAGAGGCGGCGCTTGTTGTAGGCAGCGGACCCGCCGGGCTTGAATGCGCCATGCAACTGGCGCGACGGGGCTATGAGGTAACGTTGGCCGAAGCGAAACAAGAGCTAGGCGGCCGTGTGCTGAAGGAATCCAGTCTCGCTGGACTGTCGGCCTGGAAACGCGTAACAGATCACAGGATCTATGACCTGCAACAACGTGGGAATGTTCAACTGTTCACCAACAGCCGCTTGTCAGCAAGCGAAGTTGTCGAACTGGGCATTCCGAACGTCTTTCTGGCCACCGGCGCAACTTGGCGGCGAGATGGGCGCGGGAAATCTGCATTTCACGGCGTCTCAATAGGCCTAGGTTCTCAGGTTTTCACTCCGGACGACATCATGTCTGGGGCAATGCCCGGGGGCGGACCGATCATGGTCTACGATGATGATCAGGCCTATCTTGGCGGGGTGCTGGCGGATCATTTGGCTCAGGCCGGGCGTGAGGTCGTCTTTGTAACTCCGGCTTCGGTGGTTTCGCCATTTACTGAACTAACGTTGGAACAAACCAAAGTGCAACGCAGCCTGCTGGAAAAAGGCGTTCGACTGGTTCTGTCCAATACTATGGCTAGCGTCGCACCCGGGCTGGTGAAGTTGCATTGCGCTTATACTGGACGCGAACAAACCATTGAGTGCAGCTCTGTCGTGTTGGTGACGCAGCGAACGCGCGAAACCAGCCTTTATGATGAGCTTCGTGGCTTGGCCGACAGTCCGCTGACTAGTCTGGAACTGATCGGAGATGCCGTAAACCCGGGCCTGATAGCGGACGCCGTGTACTCTGGTCATATGGCGGCCCAAAACTTCGAACGCAACGCGGGCGATATCGACCGCGAGTTTTTCCGCCGGGAAATTGTTTCCCTTGAATCTGTATGAGGTGCGCCATGCCAAAAGATGACTTGCAAGTAATGCGCGACTTGATGGAAACGCAGCGGGAAGGGTTCGCCTTGCCGCGTCATTTCTATACGTCTCAGGCGGTATACGAAAATGATATCAATACGTTCTGGAACCATAACTGGATCTGGGTCGGTCATATCAGTCAGGTCGCAGAACCGGGGGATTATTTCCTGTTCGATTATGGGCCCGAGTCCGTCATCATCGTTCGGGATCGCGAGGGCGAAATACGCGCGCATCTGAACGTTTGCCGCCACCGGGGATCGCGCGTTTGCATTGAACAGAAAGGCAAGGCGCGCAATTTCATCTGTCCATATCACGCGTGGACCTTTGATCTGAACGGTAAGCTACGAAACGGACGGTCAATGGGACCGGATTTTGATCCGGGCCAGTACGGGTTGTTCGCGGTTCAGGTGAAGATCTTTCAGGGACTGATTTTTGTTTGTGCAGCTGAAAACGCTCCGCCGCTGCACGCTGCATTGGAGAGGTTGGCTCCACTTTCAATGCCGTTCGAATTTGAAAACCTGAAGGTCGCGCATGAGGCGTCATATCCGGTTCCTGCAAATTGGAAACTGGCCCTGGAGAATTACTTGGAATGCTATCACTGTGCGCCATCTCACCTAGACTATTCACGTAGTCACTCGCTGAAAGACCCTGCTCAGGTTCTGGAATTCAGTGGGGCACTTCGTGAGCGGATGAAAGAAGCCGGAGTTCCAACTGATGAGCTGGACCTGACCGGAGAAAATGCGGTCGCGCCGGGAGCTGATGTTTATTGGCGGCGCTACCCGCTGTTCCCCGGCTATTCGACAGGCAGCAAGGATGGCGCACCCTTGGCACCGCCATTGGGTGAACTGAAAGGTCACGATGGCGGCGCCACCGATTTGGGGATCGGGACGCTCAACTATTTCCTCGTCTACGCAGATCACGTGGTTGGGTATCGGTTCATCCCGCGCGACCTGCAAGAAACGGATATTCAGATCGTCTGGTACGTGCGCGGCGACGCTGAAGAGGGGCGCGACTATGACAAGGACGCCCTGACATGGTTGTGGCATGTCACGTCGCTCGATGACGAGCGAATCATCCGTCACAATCAGGAAGGCGTGAATTCGTACAATTTTGTCCCGGGGCCGTTGTCCGAGATGGAATGGAGCATTCCCGGCTTCTATCGCAATTACTTTAGCATGATCTGACACGCTCAGAATTCGGAGAAGAAACATGACAGAATTAACTCAGCGCAGGTCAAGACGGCGCGGGGGCGGGCGTGAAGCACGTGCAGCTGTGCGGACCAGCAAGGTCGCCTCGCAGGCAATTTGGCCCGGTATCCCGGGTGGGCGATACAAACCGCTTTCGGACGCCGATATGGCGCGCATTCACGAAGCCGCTCTCAGCATTCTGGAGCGTACGGGGGTCGGTGACCCCACGCAGGAAGTTCTTGATCTCGTGTTGCCGAAGGGTGCGACAGTGAACGAGCATGGCAGGCTGTGCTTTCCAAGGGCTTTGATGGAGGATCTGTTGGCCAAGGCTGCCAGCGAATTCTATGTTCATGCACGCGGATCTCGGGCGGGTAAGGACGACATGCACTGCACCAAGGACAAGGTGTATTACGCAAACTCCGGCACTGCTGTGACAACGTTTGACGCTGAGACGCGCAGTTACCGACCGTCTACGCTCAAGGACATTTACGATTTCACCCGTCTGGTCGACCGGCTCGACAACATCCACATGACCGGTGATACGGTTCTGGCGACGGATGTCCCACAGGATTACGAACATGACATGAGCATGCTCTATGCCATTCTGGCGGGCAGCGAAAAACCATCCTGCCTGACATTCCGCACACGCGAGCATATTCAGGATGCTATCCATTTATTCGATCTGGCGTCGGGCGGGGAGGGCAAATTCCTTGAGAAACCCTCGGTCATTTTTGGTGGCTGCCCCATCGTTTCACCGCTCCGGTTTGGACGGGAGAATCTGGAAATCCTGATCGATACGGCGAAAATGGGACTTGTCTGCGACCTTGCCGTACCGCCACAGGCCGGGGCTACGTCACCCGCGCCGTTGGCCGGAACTCTGGCGCAAGCTGTGGCTGAGACCCTGTCATGTGTCGCCATTGCCAATCTGATCAATCCGGGGACACCGGTCGTCTTTGCGGCTTGGCCATTTATCACCGACCTGCGTACCGGCTCGTTTACGGGCGGCAGCGGCGAACAGGCGTTGATTTCGGCTGCGGCCATCCAGATGGGCAATTTCTACAATCTGCCAACCAGTGTTGGATGTGGCATGACGGATTCCAAAATCCCTGATGCGCAGTACGGTCTTGAAAAGGCTCTGACTTTCGCGTTGGCGGCTCATGCCGGAGCCAACCGGCTCTGCGAGTTTGGAGGAATGCTTGGCAGCCTGATGGGTTGTAGCTTTGAGTCTATGGTCATTGATAATGAGGCTGCGGGTATGATCTCGAGAACGCTCCGCGGGATTGAGGTGAGTGACGACACGCTTTCGGTCGATGTCATCCATGAATGTGCAATTGATCCCGGTCACTTCCTCGGCAACGCGCAGACCTTGAAATACATGGAAACTGAGTATGTCTATCCGACCCTTTTGGACCGGGAGCTGACAGATACTTGGGAGAAGACCGGTCGCCAGGACATGTTCGAACGTAGCCGATCCGTTGTGGATGACATTCTATCCAATCACTACCCGAATTACTTTGGTAGCAAGGCGGACGAAGAGGTTCGGTCCAAGTTCCCGATCAAATTGCCGCGTGAAGCGATGCGCGCTGGGTAAGCGCCGCTGAGCGTAGGGCAGGCTTCGTAACTCATGAAGTTGCGAAGCCGCTACGTGGTTGTGCCTATGTTTTGAATACGCCTTGGCGCGTCAGGTCGTCGGTTGCCAGCCGGATTCCTTTTTCAAGGATGTCAAACATCTCGTTCAACTCGCCCTCCGTGATGATCAGCGGAGGGGAGAACACACACATGTTTATGATGGGCCGCAGGATCAGCCCATTTTCCTGGCAATGGTGATCAATCATCGCACCAACCGACTTGTCTAGATCCAATAGATTGTCTGCTTCAGTATCCGCAACGCACTCAACGCAACCAACCAGCCCCATGCCACGGGCATCGCCGACCAGCGGCAAGTTGGCCAGAGCCTGAAGGCGCTCTTCGAACAGCGGCGTGATCGCGCGGACATGTTCCAGAATGCCGTCGCGCTCCATGATTTCGATGGTCTTCAAACCTGCAACTGCACTCACCGGATGACCCGAATAGGTGAAGCCGTTTGAGAACGTAGCGTCCTGCCCGTTGCTTCCGCTTACATCTGCAATCAGCCGATCAGAGATGATACAGGCCCCCATGGGTACGTACCCGGACGTCATGCCTTTGGCGCAGGTGATGATATCAGGTTGAATTCCAAAGACGTCTTCGGACGCAAACCAATGTCCAAGCCGCCCGAACCCGGTTACGACCTCGTCTGAAATATACAGGACATCGTACTTCCGGCAGATTTCCAGGCAGCGCTTATGGTACCCACGCGGAGGCACGATGACGCCACCAGAGCACAGGATCGGTTCAGCGATGAAAGCCGCGACTTTGTCTGCTCCGGTCTGTAGGATCATGTTCTCCAGATCCGCGACTTTTTCGTCCAGAAAGTCGTTGACCGTCTGTTCGGAGCGACGTGTATAGGGATTCACGTTCGGCAAAAAACGCGTGAGGTGCGCGGCCTGATCCAACCACCCTTTGTCGCGCTCTTTTCCGGATACTGAGGCCGCCAGGTAAGTCGATCCGTGATAGGCCTTCTGCCGAGAGATCACGATTTTCTTCTCGGGTTTGCCCAGCAGGTTGTTACGGAATTGGACGAAGCGAAGTACGCTGTCTACCGCCGTCGACCCACCGGTTGTGAAAAACACATGGTTCAGGTCGCCCGGCGTTCTCTTGGCAATCTCATGTGCCAGCCGGGCCGGTGCGGAGTTGGCGTTGTTGAACGGCGAAAAATACGCCATCTCTTTCGCCTGCTGGGCCATCGCATCGGCAATCTCGGTGTTTCCATACCCCAATTGTACGCACCACATCCCGGCAGGTCCGTCTATCAGGCGCTTTCCGTCTTCTGTCACAACGTGAACGCCAAATCCGCTTTCGGTAAAGGTGCGTTCATTTTGTCCGAGGTATGACATCCCCTCCCATGGGTGCAGGAAGTGTTCGTTGTCCCAGTCACGTAGGGATTGAAAGTCGGAGTTCAAAAGGGTCATTTGGCACCGAGATGTAACATATATAACAAAATGAACAAACATTCATTCAATGTCAATCCTTGAACTTTTGCTTTACTAGATGCGAGAAGACAAAGAGCGAGTGCCCAAGCAAAGGACAAATAAGATTTCTCTCGAGTCAGATACCCCAACCAATGCCCGAGATCTGAGTAAGTTGCAGAACCGAAGGCAGCTGATCCAAGCGGCTGCGGACGCCATCCATAAATACGGAATTCGCGGCGCGACCTCGGCAAGAATTCAGGAATTGTCAGGATTGTCGCGGGGAATGGTGAACCTGCACTTCGGCTCTAAAGAGAAGCTGCTTCTCGCTGTGGCGGAGGAGTTGTCGGCGCGCTACGCGGGGCAGTGGAGGGCAATCGCAGACAATCCAGAGTTAGGCTCTGCTGAAAAGTTACTCTCTATCATAAAGGCGGATTTCGATCCCTTGGTGCTAAACGCAAGGGACGTTGCGATTTGGTTTTCGTTTCGGGCCGAAGCACTCTCGAACCCGCACATTTTTCCTTTCATCGACTCGCGGGAGAAAGGTTTCCGAACGGTGATCTTGGAGCTGTTGGAGCAAGTAAAGAGCGAAGGTGAGTATAAAGACGTCGACGCCAAACTTGCTACAGACGCATTAATTGCTTTGTTGGAAGGGCTCTGGACCGACTACCATTTGCACTCAGATATCTTCAAACCCGACGAGGCTTTGAAGATCTGCCTGTTTGTACTGCGGTCGATGTTTCCAAAACACTTTAGAACCCAGTCGGTCCACGGGTGACCGTGACTGAAAAGACTAGAAACAAACTTGGGGTAATCATGGACCCGTTCGCGTCTCGTGGTTCAATCGGCGCAAGTCGTTTATCATTGCTTTGGCTAGTGAGACGCACATGAGCAGCAAAACGACGCTGAACGGGAGTGCGCCGATGATCATCGAATTGGTCAAAGCCTCTAATCCGCCGCCGCCCGCGATCAGCAAAGTTCCAATGACGAGCGTCAGTAGAACGCCCCAAATGATGCGATGAAGCAAGCCGGTGTCTTCAGACCCACCGGACATGATTGTGTTCATAACGAGGATGCCAGAGTCGGCGGACGTAACAAGGAATGTCATAGTTAACAAAACGCACATGACACTGATGACCGTGAGAAAGTTGCCCGAAATCATTTCACCTAAAGTGAAAAACAGTGTTGCCGTAGTTGATGCGGCAAGAATTGACCCATTGGCATCCCCATTCAACTCCATGTCAATAGCAGCCCCTCCCAGAATGGCCATCCAAGCGAAGCACACCAGGGACGGAGCAATAACCGCGCCAAGTATGAATTCTCGGACCGTGCGCCCTTTGGAGATACGCGCGAGGAAAAGGCCGACAAATGGTGAAAACGCGATCCACCACGCCCAGTAAAATGTTGTCCAACCGGCCTGCCATCCGAACAACCTACCTTGTGTGCCTGCGTTATAAGCTGCAGCCTTGGTCGCATCGGAAAGATCGGCGGCATCGTTGCTCAAACCTTCAAGAAAGCCTGCTTTTGTCCCCCAAGCATCAGTTGCACTTGCGAAGAGCTCTCCAACGAAGGGGGCCGCCTCTGCCGGCAATACGGACGCAAACTCAGGCTCCGATAAAGGTTGATAGGACTGAAAGCTCAGCGGGAGGAAGTTCTTGATGTAATCGACCAGCGCCGTAGCGTAGGTAGTCGCGGCAAACGCAAATGAGCCATAAACAATAAACACCGACAGCAAAACCAGCGACAATAGAAGGTTAATGTTCGACAAGTATTTGACACCGCGTCCCACGCCGGAGACGGCAGATAGTGTCGACATCATCATGACCATTGCCAACGCCGTGATCAAGCCGGCGGTTGAGGGTTTCATCGTGGTTACCGGATTTTCCACAAGCCAGCTCGCACCGGTAATTAGAAAGGCTCCATCCACCAGTTGCGAAACGCCATAACCGATGGTCACCGCCACGCCGAGTATCGTTGCGACGACGCCGAGTATATCGATCACATGACCTGCAAAACCGTTGGAATATTCTCCGAGCAACGGAGTCAGCGCAGTCCGGATAGTCAGCGGCATGCCTCGCGTAAAGGCGTAGTAGGCAAGGCTCAGACCGGTGACCACGTATATTGCCCAGGCGTGAAAACCGGTGTGTAAAAACGTGTAGCGGTAAGCTCCTTGTATCGCCTCTCCACTCTTGGGGGCGACCTCACCGGAAACGGTCAATGGATTGGTTTCCCACAGACCAAGCGGTTCAGCGGTAGCGTAGACCATGAGACCCACGCCAAGGCCCGCGCCAAACATCATCGAAAACCAGGAGAAGTTCGAGAATTCCGGCGACTCTCCTTCTGCCCCTAGTCGCATTCGCCCGGTCGCAGGAATGAGCGCGATAAGAAAAAGGAAGAATACAAACAGGCCAACCGAAAGGTTGTAGAAGGTGTTGAATTCGGCCAACAAGCCTGACTTCCAAGATCGCAATGTATCATTCGCAGATAGTGGCCACACCAGTGCCCAGAGTACCAGCAGAGAAACCGAGAACTTACTCACCAGCGCGATCGGTAGGCTATATCCTTTGTAAAAACCGGTCCGCTGCGTTTCAATTTTGAGGTCTGTGAAGGGGTCCTCAAGTGCCATATTCTCCCGGTCTCATATTGGTTAACTAATTTCACGCAGCGCTGCCGAGCGATTTCCAGCACAGGAGCGCGTGCGACACTTTCAACATCCAAAGAAAAGATCTGAACGGCAAGATTTTTCCACTGCAACGATTGTGGTCAGTCGGGACCTGTCAGAATACCTTCAAATGAGCAAGGCAGGGCGGTTGCGTAGCGTTTTATCAACTATGCCTGGTTTGGAGAAGTCGCACCACAGCTCCGCTGGACGCGATCAATGGCCGGTTTGATCCGCTTCGTGACAGTGGCCCGGAGGCACTAAATCTAAATGGCTTCTGCTATGGCAAAAGCATCTTCAAACTCAACATCGAGATGCCGAGCCTTGCTGTCCATCTTAGAATGGCCCTGCTAGAGTTGTACTGCGCGCAGACTACCGGTCTTCTTGTGGATATGTGCCATCTTTCTCCGGCGCATTGAACGTGTGTCATAAGCACACTCCACCAATTCAATAGACGTCACCCAATCACGTACGATCCGTGAGTACTGGCGGGTGAGTTCGGTATTGGATTTGAGAAAGCGCAGGAGATCAACGCGCATAGCCACAAGTTCTTGCGTCGAACCAGACGGCTGGTTCACCGGCGCATAAACTCTTGCCGCTTGGGTTCCGAAGCTTCTCTAAGTTTTTGATATTGATAGATACTTCGATCATTGGCATAGGGGTGCGCCGATTCAGGAATTTGATCCGCGTCTAACTAAGCTGTCACTCAAATAGTTAAAATAGTCCAGTTTTTCTGGATCGCCCAGGAACCAATTCCGCTGCATTTCAGGAATCCATCTGGTTGCTCAAGTACTCGCCTGTTCGACGGTAGTGATCGATCAAGTGCCGGGTTGCGCTGTTGGCGTCGCGATCCAAGGCAGCGTCCAGAATCTGCTGATGTTCGGAGGTGATGTCCCGCTTCTTGTAGCTCGGCCCGCCGGCCGCCAGAAAGCGGTAGCGAATATTCAGATCGTATAACTGCGAGCAATACCGCAGTAGCAACGGCAGTTTCGAATTGTCCAACAAAGCCATATGAAACGCTTTGTGAGCGTCTTCAAAGTCGTGTGCCCTATTTTGGCTGGCCTTTTTCATATGGTAATGACGCAAAACAAGCCTATCCTCCCAGGCGGCATCCGCGTTAGCGACAGAGGCGCGCAGCGCGGTTTCCTCAAGGTTGCATCGCAACAGAAGTATTTCCTCGAAGTTACACTTGCTCACTGGTGCAGCCCTAAACCCGCGCTGGTCAATCCGTTCAACCAACATGTCCGAGGTCAAAAGGCTAAGGGCTTCGCGAACCGGGCTTGCGCCAGTATCCAGCAGCCCGCGAAGTTGCTCGATCTTGAGCTTCTCTCCAGGAGGCAAGTCGCCTGTCAGGATCATTTCACGCAGCCTTCGATAGGCACTATGAGTGGCTGATGTCTCTTTGCCCACGGTATCTAGCATGGCGTCCATATCCGACTGTTCCTCTTTAAATGCGCAAACTTGGGTGTGCTTTTAACTTAGGGTACTCGTTCCAGTCGACAGGCAGACTGAGAGGTTCAGCGAGCCTTCGTTGATCATCCATCGCCGAAGAACAAAACTGCGCGCTCCGCTTTTGTGCATAGGATCGTCATCGGCCAGCTTACGAGCCGCCTCAAGGCTATCGGCGCGATAGATGATCAAACCTATCCCCTGCATGTGCTCGCCGGTCTCGTCTGACATTGGTCCCGCAAAAGCCAGTTGCCCTGCGCGTTCAAGCTGGGCCTGATAGGCCAAATGATCAATGAGCGATGCCTTCACATATTCGGGTGCTTTGATCGGTGTACTGTGCGCGACATATAGCTCTAAAGCGAGCGCACCACGGCTTTTTGCTTCTGATTTGTAGTCTTCCCAAGCAACCATCGGCCCTCTCCAAAATATCGATATTATTTGACATATTGCAAAATAGTCGTCAAAAATCAAGTGAACTGACATGGAAGGCGAAGATGAAATACCTGGTGGGAGAGACTTCGGAGGGCACAGCGGTATTTGCCGTGAGCGGTGAAAACGCAGTGAATTTAACGGCTTTAGAACCTGCTGTCGGCGGTGACCTGATGGGTCTAGTTGCCAATCCTGGGCTGAGCGACTCACTAAACGACAAAATCTCTTCGGCAGAGGGTGTGCCAGTCTCCACTATCACGCCAGCTTTGCCGGTGGCCGCTCCCGGTACCATTATCTGCATGGGATTGAACTACACAGACCACATAAAGGAAGGTGGATACGACATTCCCGCTTATCCGACGCTGTTCATGCGCGGGAAGAATTCAATCATGGCGGCTGGTAAGCCCATGGTACGACCGACTGCTTCTGAGCATTTCGACTACGAAGCAGAGTTGATGCTGATAGTAGGGAAGCGTGGCCGTCATATTTCAGAGGAAAATGCACTGGACCATGTGTTTGGTTACACCGTTTTCAACGATGGATCAGTACGGGACTATCAGCGCAAAACGGTTCAATGGACGCCGGGAAAGAATTTTGACGATACGGGTGCAATTGGCCCCTTCACCGTAACTCAGGACGAGTTGCCCGAAGGAGCCGCTGGCCTTAAGATCGAAAGCCGTGTTGGCGATGAAATCCTGCAAAGCTCAAATACCGCCAACATGATCTGGGGTGTCCGCCAGGTAATCGCGACAATTTCAGAGTTTATGACCCTTGAGCCGGGCGATCTGATTGCATTGGGAACACCTCCGGGCGTGGGTCATGCGAAAAAACCAGGCCCGCGCTGGTTGAAGCCCGGCGAAACCGTTGAGGTTGAGATCGAAGGTATTGGCATCTGTGCCAACCCGATCGTCGACGAAAAAGAAACAAGCTCAAAGGTGGCCGCAGAATGAGCGCACCGACCGGGGCAGAACTGGAAGCACTGCGCGCCAAAGCGCAACAAGATCACCGCGATCTGCGCGAACGTATTACACGTTTGTCGGATGATGCGATCGCCTTGATCCTGCGCGAGTCCAGATCACACTACGCGTGGACCGAAAAACCTGTTTCTGACGAACTGCTTGAAGAAATCTATGACATCACGATCAACGGTGCGACCAGCATGAACACGCTGCCGGCGCGCTTCATTTTTGTGAAAAGTGCCGAGGGCAAAGAACGGCTTGCCAAGTCGTTAAAGCCGAAGAACGTTCCAAAGATGATGGACGCTCCGGTCACGGCAATCATTGCGTATGACATGGAGTTCTGGAAGAAGCTGCCCTTTCTTTTCCCACATGAAGATCGTCGGCCGTTGTTCGAAAATAATCCCGAATACGTGGCCGACACTGCGTTTCGCAATGGAACGCTTCAGGGCGCTTACTTCATGATTGCGGCGCGTGCCGTTGGGTTGGACGTTGGCGCCATGTCAGGCTTTTCGAACAAGATCGTCGACGAGGAATTCTTCGCTGGAACAACGCTTAAGTCGAATTTTCTTTGCAATCTGGGCTACGCGGATGAAACAGGTTTGTTTCATAAGCTCCCACGATTTCCGTTCGAAAAAGTTTGTTCCTATGCGTGAGGTGTCGACACGAATGGGCGGACAGTCAGCCAAGAATTTCGCCGTCGCAATATTGCGCAAAGCGGTAGGGACGGACCTGACCGTCAGCCGGGTCAAGGCAAACAAGTAACGGGCGACGAGATCAAACTTTCTGGGAGGAGAGAAATGAAAATCTGGACCAAACGCAACCTGATCGGCGCTGCCGTGGCAGGTATTATGGCACTACCCGTTGCCGCAGAAGAGACTATTTCGGCCGTCGTAATTGACGGTTACCCAGACCGGGCATTGTGGGTGAAAGAATTCACAAACTTCTTTATTCCAGAAGTGGATAAGCGGCTGGCAGAGTCCGGCAACTATAAGATGAACTGGCAGGAGAACTATGGCGGTTCGATTGTAAAGCCCAAAGGCGTTCTTGAAGGCGTACAATTAGGCCTGGGGGACATTGGCATAGTCACAACGATTTTCCATTCGTCCAAGCTACCCAGTCAGGGGATTTCGGGTTCGACACCATTCGTTGCGTCGGATGCCCGGGCGGTGGCCAAAGCCGTAGACGAGATCGCGCGAGAATACCCCGCAATGCAAAACGAGTTTGCTGCGCAAAACCAGGTTTACCTGGCTACTGGTGTTGTTCTCGACACATATCAGATGTTCTGCTCCGAGCCCGTCGGAACAGTTGCAGACCTTGAAGGACGTAAGATTGCTGGTGCCGGCCTGAACCTGCGCTATCTGGAGGGCATCAAAGACGCAGCAGGCGTTCGCGGTGGTCTCACAGATTTCTACAACATGGTCCAAACTGGTCTTGTTGATTGCGTAATGATTTGGCCGGAAGCTTCCAAGACCTTCAAAATTGTTGAAGTGGCCCCTCACATGTTGAAGGCAGATCTTGGTGCGGTGAACACTAAGACAGTCACGGTCAATGCCGACTATTGGGCAAGTCTGCCTGACGAGGTCAAAGACGTTCTCCAAGCGGTTGCCATCGATTACCGTGACCATGTCGCTGGTATCGCAATGGACCGAGCTGCAGCGTCACGAGATGCGTTTGTCGAAGCTGGCGGAACAATTGTTGAAATCTCGGACGAGGACCGTGCTGCATGGGCAGGCGCAATGCCGAATGTCGCGCAGGAGTGGGCTGCAACGCTGAATGAGAACGGTGAACAGGGCACAGAGATGTTGGCCGCCTACCTCGGCAAGCTCCAGGATGCCGGTTTCACCGGGGTTCGCGACTGGACGGCCGAATAACCTTTCGGCGACCTGAGAAAGGGGCCTTACATGCTGAAGACTGCTGTTGCTGTCCTGTCTCGGGTCGCCAATTCGCTTGCAATCGCTGCCAACGCTTTGGGTACGCTTGTCGTCCTTGCGTTGGTGGTCATTCTGAACGTCGACGTCATTGCGCGTGGCGTGTTTTCAGCCCCTCTGCGTGGCACTTATGAAATGGTGCAGTTTTCGGTCGTGATGATTGTTTTTTTACAATTGGCCGATGTGGTCAGAGTGGACCGTCTGACGCGCTCGGATGGGTTCCTGAACCTGCTGCACCATCGCCGCCCCGGCCTGACGGCCAACCTAAGGCGCATCATCAACGCCATCTCGGCAATCTTCATGGCTTTGATTGCCTATGTGACCTTCCCAGAATTTCTACACATGTGGGAGACGCAGGACTACTTCGGAGTTCCGGGTCTTTTCACTCTGCCATGGTGGCCGGTCAAACTGGTCATCGCGTGCGGTACTGCGCTTGCCTGCGTGATCTTCCTGCTCAAGGTTGTCACGGCGCAGGACCGCCCGCAACTTATTCGCACCCCTGAGCATGACGAGGCCGCAGAATGACGCCGATTGAGATTGGCCTGATCTCGGTCATTGCGATCGTCTTCTTGATTTACGCGGGTGTCTATATTCCGATTGCTCTCGGCGTGGTCTCGTTCGTGTCGATTTGGCTGATGCGGGACAACTTCACACTTGCGCTGAACCTGCTGAAAGTGGCGGTCGGCGACAGCGCGATGGAATACAGTTTCGCGACCATCCCGCTTTTTACCTTTATGGGGCTTATCGTTTCGAAGGCTGGGTTAGGCAGGGACATCTACGAAGTCATGACCATGCGGTTTCGCAGGATCAAAGGCGGTATTGGAATGGCAACTGTTGGAGCCAACGCTGTATTTGCTGCCGTAACCGGGTCGTCGATTGCGTCCGCATCCGTGTTCACTAAGGTCTCCGTCCCGCAGATGATGGCGCAAGCCTATAACTCGCGCTTTGCTGTTGGCGTGGTGGCCGGGTCTTCGGTCTTGGGTATGATTATCCCGCCTTCGGCCATGCTGATCATCTATTCTTTTGTGGCGGAACAATCCGTGGGGGACATGTTCCTTGCGGGGGTCATTCCGGGCATCATGCTAGCGATCGCCTATGTCGGCGCAATTTGGGTCATGGGACGCTTCACACCTGCTTTTGTTGGTGGTCGGGTCGTCGAAGATACCGAGTGGATGTCCGGTCGTGAGGTTGCGTCCAAAACCCTGCCGACGCTGTTCATCATCACTATTGTCCTTGGTGGGATCTATACGGGCTGGTTGACCGCCGTCGAAGCAGGGGGCGCCGGAGCCTTTGTAGCGCTGATCATCGCGGTTGCTCGCAAGTCCATGTCTCCGCGCGCGTTTTGGGACGCGTTGCTGGAAACCGGTCATATCACAGCGGCGATCCTGTTCCTGATCACGGCGGCTTCGATCTACAGCCGCATGCTGGGACTTGCTGGCCTGCCTAACCAACTGCAGGACCTGCTTGCAGGGAATTCCGCGTCCTTCTGGTCGATCATGCTGCTCTACGTCTTGCTGATGCTTTTCCTAGGAACATTGCTCGACACTGCATCCATCATTCTGATCGTAGTTCCGTTGTTCCTACCCATGGCCGAAGCCCTAGATATGTCGCTGATCTGGTTTGGGATCATCACCGTGGTCGGTGCCGAAATCGGGCTTTTGACTCCACCTTTGGGCATTTCCTGCTTTGTTATCAAATCCACGATCAACGATGACAGGATATCACTCAAGGACGTGTTCATGGGCGCGCTACCCTTTGCGTTCGTGATGCTGATCGTCCTGTTCATTCTGATCGAGTTTCCGATCCTCAGCCTTGCCCTGATTTAAGGAGGCCAAGATGCGCTCTGTCACCAAAGACAATATCACTGACGTCTTCATGGGATACCTGTCCAAAGACACCGATCCGCGTATGCGTGAAATCATGGGGTCTCTGGTCAGACATCTGCACGATTTCGCACGGGAAACCAACCTGACGCATAACGAGTGGCGCGCTGGGATTGCGTTTCTGGAGGGATGTGCCGCAGTGGAATCCGCGGATAGGCATGAATTCGTGCTGGCCTCGGACGTGTTGGGCCTGTCCTCATTGGTGGACATGCTACATTCCAGTCCGGAGGCAACAAGCTCCTCTGTACTTGGACCTTTTCACGTATCCGGCGCGCCCGCGCTGCCATTCGGTGGGGATATGAAGCGCCATTATGGTGGACCGGTGTTACTCACCGAAGGCGTAATCCGAGACGTCGAAGGCAATCCCATTGCAGGAGCAGAGCTCGACATCTGGCAAACGGCGCCAAATGGAATGTACGCAAGTCAGGATGAAGAACAGGACACATACTCCTTTCACGGCTTGATGACAGTTGGCGACGACGGCCGATATGCGTTCACGACAGTAAAACCAGTCGAATACACTGTGCCGTCTGATGGTCCGGTCGGCGATATTCTGCGCGCTTGCGGTCGCCACCCGTGGAGGCCCTCACACTTACACTTCATAGTAAAGGCCCCGGGCTACCGATCTTTGGTGACAGAGATCTTCCCTGACGATGATCCTTATCTGGATCAGGATACAGTGTTTGGTGTTCGAGACGATTTGGTGATGACGTATGTTGAACGACCAGCTTCAGAATTTCCTGATGGCATGGAACTTTCAGGTAAGATCACCAAACCCTTCCTGCACGTGAACTTCGATGTGACACTTGCCCGGGACTGAATGTCGTTGAGGACGCCTGATGTGCTAAAATATCTAATCCCTTTTACAATATCAGTGTTTGGCAATGCGTTGATCGCAGAAGAGCGACCGATCTTCGACGCACATATTCATTACAGCCATGACGCCGTAGATCTGGTTCCACCTGAACAAGTGGCCAAAATCCTTCGAGACGCAGGTGTGCGGAAAGCACTGGTTTCCAGCTCGGACGACAATGGTACTCAGTTGCTGTTGGCCGCAGCGCCGGACATCGTAGTTCCGGCTCTTCGCCCTTATCGTCGCCGTGGTGAGATCAACACTTGGATGCACGATGAAACTGTTATCGACTATCTGGAAGCAAATCTGTCGAAAAACGAATACAAAGCCATTGGTGAATTTCACGCTTATGGGGACGATATCAAAACGCCGGTTATCCAGCGTATGATCGCACTGGCAAAGGAGCGGAACCTAATTCTGCACCACCACGGCGATCGAGAGGCAGTTGACCTGATTTTTGAGACCTGGCCAGAGGCACGGGTATTGTGGGCCCACTCTGGTTTTGACGACCCGGCGAGCGTAGTTGATGCCCTAGACACCTATCCCAGGCTTTGGGCCGATCTGGCGTTTCGTTCAGACATGGTCTCGCGTGGCCGTGTCGACCCGGACTGGAAGGCCGCGTTTGAAGCGCACCCTGATCGGTTCATGGTTGGTACGGATACATTTGCTCCGGAACGTTGGTATTACGTGGGCCCTCATGCCGATTTTTCACGAGAATGGTTGGATTTGCTTCCGGACCAGATCGCAGACAACATCGCGTTTGCCAACGCGGAACGCTTGCTGGCATCAGAATGATCCGTTGTATTTTCTGGTTGCTGGCATCATCTGGCGCAGCCGTTGCCTGTGAAGCGGCAGGGGAACGTATGAATTCGGAAACTCAAGACGCGCCCGCGGTTTATGTTGCAGTTGATGATATTCCACTGTCGCAACCGTTTTCCATTCTGGTTACAGTTTGCAATGAAGCTGCCGTGAATGAAATGCGTGTCGATGCAATCATGCCCGCTCACAAACACGGGTTGAACTATACTCCCAAAGTCACTGCGTTGGGCGACGGAAACTTCCGGGTGGACGAGATGCTGTTTCACATGCCGGGTCTGTGGGTGCTGCAAGTTGACGTTGACTTCAGAGGGCGATCGCTGTCCTACACGTCTAGCATTGCGCTGAAATGAGGTTGTGGGGGCCAGCCGTGTTGGTCATCCTGACGGGCGCGGTGCGTGCAGAGGTTCTGCTGTCTGAAGAGGAAATCCAACAAACTCTGTCCTTTGGGCCGTGGCCACCGTCCTTCCAGTCGGATCCAAGCAACAGAATATCAAACGATGCAAGAGCGATTGCGCTCGGAGCAGCCTTATTCACCGATCCGGTGTTGTCTGTCGACGGTGCATTTTCATGCGCAAGTTGTCATGATCCTAAACAGGCATTTACCACGTCGGACACGCGAGCGCTTGGCCGGGTCCTGTTAGATCGGAATACGCCATCATTGCGGAACCTTTCTGGTCTTCGCTGGTACGGATGGGGCGGTAAGAGTGACAGTCTTTGGGCTGCCAGCTTGCATCCGATCATCGAAGAACAAGAGATGGCTCACAATAAAGAGAGTTTAAAATCGGCCCTTTCTGAAAGCTCCTTCATTGATGATTTTGAGGCGATTTTTGGCGGTATTCAAAGTCAGGATCCAGAGCTGGTGCTAGTGAATACTGCTAAAACTCTATCGGCCTACTTGGAAACGCTGGTAACCGAGCGGACACAATTTGACGACTTTAGGGATGCGTTGGAGCGCCGCGATCTGACAGAGGCTGCACACTACCCCGAAACTGCCCAGCGAGGTCTTCAACTCTTCCTGGGGCGTGGTAACTGTGTGTTTTGCCACAACAGCCCAGGATTTTCCAACAACGAATTCCACGACGCCGGCGTGCCATATTTTTTGAACGAAACCGAAGTCGACGAAGGGCGGTTCGGCGGATTGAATTTCTTACTCTCAAGTGCCTACACACTGGGCGGGGACTGGAGCGACGATCCGGATAAGCGAGGTGCATGGGCGGTTCGCAGTGTGCGCAGAAGCCATTCTGATTTTGGAACCTTTCGTACACCCAGCCTGAGGGGAGTGGCTGAAACCGCCCCCTACATGCATAACGGCAGCCTAAATGATTTGGACGCTGTGATCCGACATTACAGCGAAATTGATACGGAAAGGCTTCACACCGATGGAGAGGCCATACTCTCCGAACTGAATTTGTCCGAGCAAGAGATCGCGGACCTAGTTGCGTTTTTAGAGACTCTGTCAAACGTTACGCGGCCTTGAGATACTCCAACGCAGCCTGGGTTCCACCTGTGTTGTGAGGCACGCCGCTTTTGGCGAGCCCCATTTCTACGCCTGAGAGTGTGGCCATCAACATCAGATCGTTGAAGTCGCCCAAGTGACCTATGCGGAAAACCTTGTCGGCCACTTTGGACAGGCCGTTTCCAAGTGAGATATCATAGTGCTCCAGCGCCGTCGCACGAAAGGCGTCGGCAGAGTGCCCTTCAGGTACTTTAACTGCGGTAAGTACGCCAGACTCCTGACCTTGGCGAGCACACAATAACTCAAGTCCCCATGCTTGTACGGCAGCCCGAGTCGCGGCTCCGTGGCGGGTATGCCGAGCGAACACGTTCTCCAGCCCTTCCTCGTGCAACATGTCGATGGCCTCATTCAGCCCATAGAGAAGATTGGTGCCGGGAGTATAGGGGAAGAACCCTTTCTGGTTTGGTACGACCATTTCCCGCCAATCCCAATAGCTTCGCGGCATGGTCACGGACTTTGAATGTTCCAGTGCACGATCACTCACAGCGTTGAAGCTCAGACCGGGCGGTAGCATCAGCCCTTTTTGCGAACCAGAGACGCAGACATCAACGCCCCAGTCGTCGAACCTAAAATCGATCGACCCAAGACCGGAAATCGAGTCAACAATGAGAAGCGCAGGGTGTTTCGCCGCATCTATAGCTCTGCGCACTTCCTCAATTGGCGAGACTGACCCGGTAGAAGTTTCATTGTGGACGACGCAAACAGCTTTGATCTCATGCTGACTGTCCTCGCGCAGGCGATCTTCAATCTGATTGGGGTCCGCACCTCCACGCCAATCCCCTTCAATCAGCTCTGGCTTGAGACCTATTTTTCTGGCCAAGTTGCTCCACATGAAAGCGAAATGTCCTGTTTCGAACATGAGAACTTGTTCGCCCGGGGACAAAGTGTTCGCAAGCGCGGCCTCCCACGCACCAGTGCCGGATGACGGGTAGATAAAGACGTTCTGTTCCGTTTTGAAAATCGTTTTCATCCCATTGAGGGCCTTATTCCCAACTTCCGCAAAATCGGGTCCTCGATGGTCAATGGTCTGCATGCCAATGGCCTTCAGGATACGCTCCGGCACGGCACTTGGCCCTGGAATTTGCAAAAAATGTCTGCCCGCCTGGCGCATTTGAACTGATCCTTCCGCTGGCGCCGAATAGGTGGCGCGATTACCTATTGGCAAAAGTTAATTATGAATTCATTATTCAGTCAACGGTGAAGTGAAGCTTCAGATTGGGCTTACAACGAAGGGAAGGCGCCCCGATGCAAGAGAATGGATTGTTGCACCGCCGACTGCTTGCTGAAGTCCAGGGCGAGGTGATGGCTGATCCGGCATCGCGTGCACGGTATGCGACCGACGCTTCGATCTATCAGATGGTACCGAAGGCCGTGGTGGTTCCCCGATCCACAGAAGATATACAGGCTGTGATGTCTGTTGCGCGCGACGAAGGATGCTCCGTTCTTCCGCGCGGCGGTGGCACATCGCAATGTGGGCAAACGGTCAATCAAAGCGTTGTTCTAGACAACACCAAGCACTTTAATCGCATTCTGGACGTGGACGTTGAGAACCGCATCGCCCGTGTTCAGCCCGGTGTAGTCCTGGATCAATTGAACCAGGCGCTGAAACAATATGGTCTGTGGTTTCCCGTCGATCCCTCGACCGCATCTCGCTGCACTCTTGGAGGCATGGCGGCCAACAACTCTTCAGGTGGAAAATCCCTGCGCTACGGCATCATGCGCGACAACGTGCTTGCAATAAATGCAATTCTGATTGACGGCATGGGAGCACGGTTCAGCTCCGATACGGCGGCGCCTGGCAACTATGCGGATCTTGTTGGCGTCATGCGCGCTCTTGGACGTCGCGAATCTGCAGAAATTGACGCCCGTTTTCCCAAAGTTCAGCGCCGTGTGGGCGGGTACAATATCGATGCGCTCGTAGGTGACGACGTCAACATGTCCCATTTGCTGGTGGGCTCAGAAGGCACACTGGCCTATTTCACAGAATTGGAATTGAGTCTGGCTCAATTGCCGGGTGAGAAAGTTACCGGTGTGTGTCATTTCCCGACGTTCCGTGCTGCAATGGAGGCTACGCAGCACCTCGTGACGCTCAAACCGCAGGCGGTAGAGTTGATCGACGACACCATGATCGCCTTAGGGCGCGAGATCCCATTGTTCCGCGACACAATTGAGGCGTTTGTAGAAGGCGACCCCGAAGCGTTGTTGTTGGTGGAATTTGCTGAGGGCAGCGCTGAGGCTAATGCCGCAAAACTCGTCGAACTTACGCAACTGATGGGAGATCTCGGGTTTGCTTTCAATGGGGCGGAAAACCGGTGGGGCGGAGTTGTTTCAGTCACGGATGTAGCATTGCAAAACTCTATCGCCGAGTACCGAAAGTCTGGGCTGAACGTCATGATGTCCATGAAAGAGGCAGGTAAACCGATCTCTTTTGTTGAAGATTGCGCCGTCCCGTTGCCTGAACTCTCCGACTATACTGCTGGCCTGACCGAAATTTTTACCCGGCACGGCACAAAAGGGACATGGTACGCTCATGCCTCGGTCGGGTGCTTACATGTTCGTCCTGTCTTGAACATGCGGCAGGATAAAGATGTCCGGACAATGAAAGCGATTGCCGAAGAGACCTTTGATTTGGTCAAAAGATACAAGGGGTCTCATTCAGGCGAACACGGCGATGGGATTGTGCGATCAGAGTTTCATGGCAAGATGTTCGGCAAGCGCATCGTTTCCGCGTTTGAGGAGGTTAAAGACCGGTTCGATCCCGATGGGCTAATGAACCCCGGCAAGATCGTGCACGCGCCTGCCATGGATGATCGCCGCCTATTCCGCTACGGCCCGGACTATTCAGTGCCGGAATTCGAGACAGCGCTGGACTGGTCAGCTTGGCCAGGTGCCGGAGGCGGATTTCAGGGTGCCGTTGAGATGTGCAACAACAATGGTGCATGCCGCAAGCTCAAGGGCGGCGTTATGTGTCCGTCCTTCCGCGCGACCCGAAACGAGCGCGATGCTACGCGTGGGCGCGCAAATACATTGCGTTTTGCCATCAGCGGGCAGTTACCGGGCGGTTTGGCGTCAGAAGCCATGATGGACACGATCAAGTACTGCGTGTCCTGCAAGGCATGCGCTCGAGAATGCCCGACTGGTGTCGACATGGCGCGAATGAAGATCGAAGTACAGTCAGCCAAGCGCAAAAGAGACGGGCTGACATTGGCAGACAAGCTAATAGCTTATCTCCCCCGATATGCGCCAAAAGCTGTAAAAGTTGCTTGGCTTATGAATGCCCGGAACAAAATTGACCACTTGCGCTATCTACTTGAAAAACCAACTGGAATTTCGGCGCGACGGGACCTGCCAGTGTGGTCTTCTGACCCGTTCCAGGATGCCGAGGCTCAGGACGCTGATCCGCAGGTGCTGCTGTTTGCCGATGTGTTCAACCGGTATTTCGAGCCTGACAATCTACGTGCCGCGGTCCGGGTCCTGCGTGCGCTAGGGCGGCGGGTTGCCGTAGCGCGGGATGGTCATACTGGAAGGCCGCTGGATTGCGGGCGTACTCTTTTGGCTGTGGGTTGCGTGGAAGAAGCGCGTCACGAGGCACAGCGCGTAATTGACGCGACACGAGAGGCGGTTGCTAATGGCATACCATTAGTCGGGCTTGAACCTTCCTCTATCCTCACGTTCCGGGACGAGTTTTTGGCTCTTTGCCCGGGACGGGAAGCGGAGTCTTTATCGAACGCCACGCATACCTTTGAAGAATATCTGGCCAAACAGCCGGAGTTGCCTCTGAAATCGGTAGATCGCCCGATCTATGTGCATGGACATTGCCATCAGAAGGTACACGATGCCGTCACCCCGATGCTCACCTTACTAAAGCGTATTCCTGCGGCACAGGTTCACATGATTGAAAGCAGTTGTTGTGGTATGGCCGGGGCATTTGGGTACGCGCCTGACACTATCGATGTCTCGATCAAGATGGCAAAGCTCGACCTGTTTCCGGCTTTAGAAGCGGCACCGGCGGATGCAATTATTGTGGCGGATGGGACATCATGTCGACACCAAATCACTGAGGGCACCCGGCGGCGGCCCATGCACGTCGCGCGCCTGCTGGAAACGGTACTTGCTGATTAGGAAGTGGCTATGAATCTGACGGATAGCATCAAACGCACTACGCTACACGAAGAGTTGGTCGAACGCTTGCGCAACCTTGTTGTAGAAGATGTGTTGAAGCCCGGTGAAAAAGTGCCCGAGAAACAACTTTGCGACTCATTGGGTGTTTCACGGACTCCATTGCGAGAAGCCCTAAAAGTTCTTGCATCAGAGGGCTTTGTGGTGCTTCAGGCCAACCGCGGTGCCCGCGTAGCGAGTGTTACGAGAGAGGAGTTGGAGAACACGTTTCCAGTGCTCGCAACGCTTGAGCAACTGGCAGGGGAGTTGGCGTGCCAGCACGTGGACACCGCGGAAATTCAACGGATCGAGAGACACCACAGGGATATGCTGAAAGCCTACCAGTCACGTGATCGACAATTATATTTTAAGGCCAATCAGGACATTCATCAGGCGCTGATACGCGGGGCGCGGAACGATGTCTTGGAAAGCCATCACACACTGTTGGCCGCGCGCGTTCGCCGTGCGCGTTTTATGGCCAACTTGTCGGACGAGCGCTGGGCGCAGGCAATTGACGAACATGAAGTCATGATGGACATGCTTAAGGCTCGCGATGCAGATGGGCTTGGTAAAACCATGAAGCTTCACATGATGAACAAACTTTCTGCTCTTGTGAAAGCGCTGGAGGCGGAGGAGTGTTAGCTTCGCTAGATTCTGGACAAAAGCGCCTAGAAACTTCCCTCGAATACCCTGCTAGTCAGCGTTGAGACCGGGAAACGGGGGCTTCAGCCCACAGTCTTGGGCAAGTCCGTTAAGGTCCCGACAAAGTGCGGGTTTAAGCCTCACACCGTCTTTTCGGCGGGCCTCAGCGGCGGCCGATTTGCCGTCTCCGGGCAGCCGTACCGGGTCATGACCGGGCAGGGGGGCTGATGCACGCATTTCAGAAAAGACGCGGGCTGCGTTTGAAGCAAAGTCTTTTTCCATCCCAAAGGCTGCCGGATTAAGCGCCATTACGAATTGCCCTGTGTTTGTGGATGATGTCGTGTCCGAGGTGAAGTTGACAACATCAGAGCCGAAGGCTGCACCGTTCAAGACCCCGGCCATCAACCCGATGGCTACAGAAAGGCCGAAACCTTTTGGACCGCCGATCGGCAAAAGAAACCCTTCTGATTTGCGGGCAGGGTCCGTCAATGGATTCCCATCGCGCCCGACCATCCAACCCTCGGGCATAGGCTGGCCTTGCTGTAACAGGGTTTTGATCTTGCCCATTGCGGCAACAGTCGTCGCCATATCAAATACAAACGGGTCGGGGCCTTCGGCAGGGGCAGAGAAAGCGATGGGATTGGTGCCAAGAAGCAAGTCGCTTCCGCCATAGGGCGGAACGTGGTTCGCGCTGCCAACCGCCGCGGCCATGCCAAGTAACCCAGCCTCAGCTTGCGGACGTACATAAAGCGCCAATGGTCCAGCATGATTGCCGCGCCGAACACCGACCCATCCGATGCCGGCCTCTCTCGCCTTTTCTATTGCAAGATCTCGCGCCGCCGACATAGCCAAATGGCCGAGACCGTCATCGGCGTCAATCAATGCGGTCGCGACGGTCTGATGTATGACGGTGACGTTCGGCGTGGCATTACACCCGCCCCCTGCCAGCCTGGCAAGGTACTGGCGCAGGCGAAAGACCCCGTGCGTGCCATATCCGAAGACATCAGCCTCGACCATCAACGAGGCCACCTTATCCGCATCTACTTTTGGCGCACCTCGTGTTTCGAGCGCGCTCGCCACAAATTCATGCAAGGCCTGGCAGCTAATTTTCACAGGCTCAGAAGTCATCTCTGCCAACCTGTTCTTTGTGCCAGAATACCAATTTGCGCTGCGTCCAAACCACTGTTGCAAACACAGCCAGACCGACGAGGCTGAGATACAGGATCAACGAGAAAACGCGCGGAGTATTGAGCTGTGAGGCTGCGACACGGATCAACTCGCCAAATCCCTTTCCGCCGCCCAGGAATTCTCCTGTGATCGCACCCGCCATAACTCCGACTGCTCCGATCTTGAGGCCGGTGAATATCTGCGGCAGGCCGGTTGGCAGCTTCATCTTGATTAATGTTTGCATCCGGCTCGCGCCCATCGTCTTGAAAAGCATGCGAGCATTTTCGTCGGCGGCGTGAAGCCCGGCCGCGGTACCAACCACAATTGGAAACGTCGCGATAAAGGCCGCAAGTGCGACCTTGGATTCAATGCCGAAGCCCAGCCAAGCTACGAAGAGAGGAGCGAACGCGACTTTTGGCATCGTATCGATGGACACCAGATACGGCATTACCGCCTTTTCACCAAAGGCCGTTTCACCAACCAGAACACCTAGCGAAAATCCGATCGCGATTGCCAGCGCAAAACCATAGATGACTTCTTTTATGGTGATCCACAGCGCCCCAAGCATGTACCCGCCGGTCAAAAGGTTTTGCCCCACGAAGATTATATCTTTGAGGGTTTCCATCGGCGTCGGCAGAATGATCGGAGAGACCAGCTTGAGGCTTGTCACAATTTGCCAGGTACCGACGAAGACCACGAAAACAAAGGTCATCGCCAGCCAGCGAGGGACCGAGTCGATAAAGTGAACTTTCTGCTCCCATACAGTGTCTTCTGAGGAGTCAGCTTCTTTTACGGAAGGTGAGTAATTTTGAACTTCGCTCACATTTCTTCTCCCTTATCCAGGAGGCTGCGAATGTAGTCTACGATAGCGCCGAATTTGGGTGTCGTCATCATATCGAGTGTTCGTGGGCGTGGTAGGTCGACTTCAACGATTTCAGCAATCCTGCCCGGGCGCGGTTTCAAAACGACGATTTCGTCAGACAAAATAACAGCTTCCTGAATGGAGTGCGTGACAAGAAAAGCAGTCGCATCCTGTTCCCGGCAAATCCGCTGCAATTCCATGTTCATCATGTCGCGCGACAATTCATCGAGGGCGCTGAAGGGTTCGTCCATCAAAAGTACAGCTGGCTCAGTGATCAGCATCCGGCAGATCGAAGCGCGCTGCGCCATGCCGCCCGACAACTCGTTCGGATATACGTTTTCGAACCCTTGCAATCCCACGATGTCTAAAAGCTCGTGGGCCTTGGCCATAGCCTTCTTGGCCGCTGCCTTTCCATCGCGGATCTCAATCGGCAAAACGATGTTTTCTACAGCTGTCTTCCACGGGAAAAGCGTCGCCTGCTGGAACATCATACCAATGTCCCGGCGGGTCCCTGTCACTGGTTGCCCTTGAAGGATTACACGCCCTTTGGTGGGCGGGATCAGACCGGCCATGATTTTAAGCAGAGTTGACTTGCCGCAGCCACTGGATCCAATGACAGATGTGAAGCTTCCTTTCCGAAGCGTCAGATTAATGTCCTCGAGAGCGACAACAAGATTGCGTGCATAGGTCTTGCTTACGTGGGTCAACTCATAGACCGGCGTGCCCAAGGGCGCGCCGGAAAACTCATGTGTGACTACAGCGTTCATTTGCTGACAGCCTCGTTGCCGATTGCAGCAAATTCATTGGTCCAGGCCGCGCTCAGGTCATCAAGTGGCCCCGGAATTTCGCCCCCTGCGACCAGTGCGTCTTGCCATTCTTGCCAGACTTCGGCGGGATACCACCCCAGGCCATTGCTTGGATCTGCTGCTATGGTTTTTGAGCGTACGGCATCGAAAAGCGCTGACTGGAACTCCTTGTCCTCACCTTCCTGCGGATTACCGTCCGCTAGATGCTTCAGCACTGCTTCACGGTTGGCATCATCGAGTGCAAAGGCATGACCACGTGCGAATGCGCGGCTCCAGGCTTCGACCAACTCGCGGTCGTTGGCGATTGTGTCAGCCATTGTGGCGATGCCGTTTCCGAAGAAACGCCCGAATTCCGCAGGCGTAATGTCACGTACTGCCATTCCGCGCTGGTTCAGAATTGCCGTGTCAGCTGTCGATGCGGAATACGCGTCGATTTCACCGTTCAGGAAAGCCGCAGTTGCCGGGCCACCGTCGCCGACGGTCAGGAAGGTGAAGTCTTCACCCTCTTTCATACCCGCCCCGGTCATCACATTGCGCGCAAAGCCCACTTCCGCGCCATCGGCAGTACCTGTTCCGATGACTTTGCCCCGTAGCTCCTCGACGTTTTGGATGTCAGAGTCTTCCGGCACGGCGATGCCGAAGTTGCTGCGTGCCGCAACGTTGTAAATATGGACAGCGTCCACATCCCGCGACCGTGCCGCAATCAGGGGGCCCGGTCCGGGGCGCCCAAAGTGCGCTTGTCCCGCAGACAACGCCTGAAGCACGGCTCCTGAGCCATTGATCGCCTCGACGGTTACGTTCAGACCTTCATCTGCAAAATACCCTTCACCAATGGCGACGAATACAGGAAATGAGTTGATTGCCGATGGGCTTGGTTGCACGAAGGTGATATCTCGTAAATCTTGTGCAAAACCCTTTGTTCCCAATGCTCCCGCCACTGGAACTGCCGAAAGCAAGGACGCTGTGAAAGTCCTTCTGTTCATCATTGTAGTCTTCCTCCCTTGCATGGTTGGCAACCCGCAGATTCAGCTATGCAGGAGCCACTTACACAGCACGCACGGTATTCCTGAGCGTGCCGATTTCTGAAATTTCGCAAACCACGATGTCCCCGTCTTTCAGGAACTGTGGAGGGTCCATCGCGTAGCCGACGCCAGATGGTGTGCCCGTTGCGATTACGTCGCCAGGTTCCAAGGTCATGCCTTCCGACAGGGATGCGATCAGCGTTGGAATGTCGAAAATCATATCCGACGTCGTTCCATGTTGGCGCTGTTCGCCGTTGACCGTTAATCCAATTGATAAAGAATGCGGATCGCCGATTTCATCAGCAGTCACTATGCACGGACCCAGTGGGCAAGAGCCATCCAAACCCTTACCTTTGAAGTATTGACCGCCATGTCGGCGCTGGATGTCACGGGCGGTGACGTCATTGAGGATCGTATAACCGAAAACGTGGTCAAACGCGTCAGCCCTAGCTATGTTGCGCCCTGGTTTTCCAATCACAATTGCCAATTCGACTTCATAGTCGATGGCCTGCGAAACCGTTGGAAAAATCAAAATGTCGGCCTCTGGTGCTACAATGGACGTCGGCGGCTTCGTGAAGAAAACCGGATGCTCTGTTACACCTACTTTCTGATTTTGCGCCCGATCGCCCTCGGCAATGTGTTCAGCGTAGTTACGCCCAACACAAAACACGTTTTTACGCGGAGCGGGAATTGGAGCCAGAAACGGCGCTTCAGCGGGAACCAACGCGTCTGTCAGTTCTCCTGCTTCTGCTGACGCAACGAGGGTATTCAAGACATTAAGCGTAGCTGCGCCGCCTGCGATCAACTGCTGCATCGAACTGGCGTCTAGCGCCTCGCCAAGCATTTGCGTTGCGCGCAAAATGTCCAACCTGCTGCTGTCGGTAAGTATTGCCACGCAAACGGCGTGACCCTCTACGGAAACAGTTGCTAACCGCACTCGGCACTCCTCCCTCGTGCTGAAGTTAAGCTCTGGTCGCGGACTCTGTCCGGCGACTCGTTTTTTGCTTTTCTCTTGCCCTTGAGTTTTTTCCGACTTGGCGTTTCAATCAATCAACCAATCACTAAATTGGGTGGAGATGTGAGCGAACCAACCGAACTCGCGCAACGCGTGCGCGACCTGATTAACAATACTGGATACCGGCATAACGACAGGCTCCCGCCCGAACGCGAACTCTGTTCAAAGCTTGGTACAACCCGCAATCAGTTGCGAAGAGCGTTGGCAGAGCTTGAGGCGCAGGGGCTTATCTGGCGTCATGTGGGCAGGGGAACTTTTGTCGGTTCCAGGCCGGTTCTTAACCTGACAGACGTTACGTATTTGGGAAATCAAATAAAACCTGAACAGGTTGTGTCGGTGCGATTTACGATCGAACCACAGCTTAGCCGCCTGGCAGCGCTCCATTCCACTCGCTCGGATCGCGAGCAAATGAGGCTCTGCGCGGACAAATGTCGTACTGCAGAGGATTGGCGCACGTACGAAGCATGGGACAACAATTTGCATTACGCTATTGCCCGCTCTACTCGTAACCAGCTTTTTCTATACTTTTTTGAAACTTTGAACTCGGTTCGTAGGTCTATTGTTTGGGGGCAGCCACGCGAAACTCTGAAGCCTGCGGAGGATTATTCCAGTTTTCGTGAACATGATATGATCGTGTCTGCCATCGCAAAGGGGGACGGTGAACTTGCGGCCAGTACTATGGTGGAGCACCTGAAATCGGTTTATTCGCGTGTACTGCCAAAGAGCATCCAGTCTGACGACTGAAGCAGCACCAATGCCCAACCAATTCAAGAAATGGTCGGGCCGAAAGGGGCCTGGAGCTCTTGCAAACCAGCCCTAATTTTGGCGATGACTCGGTAAGCGACCACGTCCGATCATATCTGGCGTGGCATCGATCGGAGGGTGTCTGACCGCTTGGAAATCCGATCTTTGGCAATCAAACGTTCAGGAGGAAAGCGATGTCCGACTATGTCATTCCCGCGCCGCAGGTGCATGAAATACCCGTAGCGGGGGGCGGCACGTTCCCGGTCCGTCGTGTCTACTGCATTGGGCGAAACTATGCAGCACATGCAATTGAAATGGGCCATGACCCGAACCGGGAACCTCCGTTTTTCTTTCAAAAGAACCCAAACAATTTGGATCCTTCAGGGGAATTCCCTTACCCCCCACACAGTTCCGATGTGCATCACGAAGCAGAAATGTACGTCGCGCTAAAGTCCGGTGGTACGAACATTGCGGTAGACGATGCATTGGATCATGTCTTCGGGTACGGTCTTTCGCTTGATATGACCCGCCGCGACCTGCAGGGGCAGATGAAAAAAATGGGCCGCCCGTGGGAAATTGGTAAAGCGTTTGAGCGCTCAGCGCCATGCGGACCAATTCACAAGGCATCAGAAGTCGGGCACCTCGACCAAGGTCCAATTACTCTGACGGTCAATGGTGAAACCCGTCAAGAAGGGGACTTGAACCAGATGATCTGGAAAGTCCCTGAGATGATCTCCTACCTGAGCGATTATTTCGAACTTGCTGCCGGAGACGTTATCCTTTCGGGAACACCGTCTGGTGTTGGCCCTGTCAACCAAGGCGATGTAATGGTTTTGGCGGTCGACAAACTGGGCAGCCTAACCGTCAATGTAACTTAGTAAACACTAAACTACCCCAGTCCGCGAATAAAAGGCCAATGCTTCTGTTAATGGATCTCGGATGCCCCACTTAGTCTCTGAATTGATTGCACCCCATTCCGGCACTGCCAATGCCATTGGTGCCCCTGGTCGATCTTGGTTGAACTATCGTGAATTGCGTGAGCTTTGCGCAAAGGTAAAGGAGGATCTCCATCAGATCGGAGTAGGCCGTGGCGACCGGGTGGCAATTGTATTGCCCAATGGCCCAGAGATGGCGACGGCCTTCATATCCGTCGCCCAAGTGGCGACGACGGCACCCCTTAACCCTGCGTACACTTACGAAGAATACGTTTTTTACCTCAAAGACCTGAAGGCAAAGGCCCTTTTTGTAAACGAAAACGAAGATGGTCCCGCCGTACAAGCGGCAAGGGACCTTGACATCGCTGTCCTGAGAGCGTCTCGCGATAGTTTCCACAAGGCCGGGCAGTTTTCCATTTTGTCCTGCGATCCAATTGGAATTGCTGACACATCCGCGCCGGGTGAAGATGACGTCGCTCTGATACTCCACACGTCAGGGACAACGTCGCGCCCCAAGATCGTTCCCTTGACGCAGGCCAATATCTATTCGTCGGCACGAAACGTGGCTTCGTCTTTGAAACTGACAATCGACGATCGTTGTCTGAGTATTATGCCACTGTTTCATATCCACGGGCTGATCGCGGCTGTCGCTGCATCGTTAAGCGCTGGTTCTCAAATCAGTTGCACCCAAGGCTTCAATGCTCTTGGCTTCTTTTCTCAAATCGCCGAGGTCGATCCGACTTGGTACACGGCAGTTCCGACAATGCACCAGGCTATTCTTGCTCGAGCTGCGCGAAACCAGTCCATCATTGAACAATCACGGTTGCGCTTTCTTCGGTCTTCTTCCGCGTCGTTGCCGGGGCCGGTAATGGAAGAGTTGGTGTCAACATTTAATGCGCCCGTCATTGAGGCATACGGTATGACTGAGGCCACACATCAAATGTGTTGCAACCCGCTTCCTCCGCAGGTGCAAAAGGCCGGATCCGTTGGAATAGCAGCAGGCCCCGAAGTCAGGATTGCAGACGAGACGGAAAACGTTCTTATCTCTTCGTGGGACGTCGGAGAAATCGTTATCAGTGGTCCGAACGTGACACCGGGATACGAGAGCAACCCGCAGGCAAATGCAGACAATTTCTTTGAAGCGGATGGAAAACTCTGGTTTCGAACTGGTGACCAAGGGTCATTCGACGAAGAGAATTATCTGCGACTGACCGGACGCCTTAAGGAGCTCATCAATCGAGGTGGAGAGAAAATAAGCCCGCTTGAAGTTGACGCCGTGCTGCTCAGCCACCCGGACGTAGCTCAGGCCGTTTGTTTTGCTGTGCCTCACGATAAACTGGGTGAAGATATCGCTGCGGCGGTCGTTCTCTCAGAAGGTGCCTCGATAGCGGGGCAGGAAGTTAGGGAATTTGTCGGTTCGCGGCTCGCCAAATTCAAGGTGCCGACTTCAGTGGTTATTCTCGAAGAGATCCCAAAAGGCGCTACCGGCAAAATACAAAGGATCGGGTTGGCCGCTAAACTAGGACTGGCAGAGGCTTAGGCACATGAAAATTTGTATTTTTGGTGCTGGTGCAATCGGGGGTTACGTTGCCGCCAAGCTCGCTCAGACAGATGCAGAAGTTAGTGTAGTCGCGCGCGGTCCACATTTGGAGGCAATGCAAAAAAAGGGATTGACCCTGGTTGAGGAGGGACAGGATCCCGTAAACGTTTCAATAAAGGCTTCGGACAATGCTGCCGATCTCGGCCCACAAGATTATGTCTTCATCACACTGAAAGCGCACTCAGTTCCAGCAGTCGTGGACTCAATGCAGCCTCTGATTACGGACGAAACAACAATAGTGAGCGGTGTGAACGGAGTACCATGGTGGTATTTCCACAAACTGGGTGGCCCCTACGAGGGAACGAGGTTGGCGTCTGTAGATCCGGGTAACGCGCAATGGGACGGTTTTGGGCCAGATCGAGTCCTCGGATGTGTCGTTTATCCAGCTGCGGAGGTTATTGCTCCGGGGTCAATTAAGCATGTCGAAGGTAATCGTTTTTCATTGGGCGAGCCCGATGGTTCTAAATCAGACCGAGCCGCGAAGCTATCGGCTGCGCTGGTCGCCGCCGGACTTCGCGCTCCCGTCAGACCAAGAATCCGGGACGAAATTTGGTTGAAACTGTGGGGTAACTTGTCGTTCAATCCGATTTCCGCCCTTACGCACTCAACACTTGATGTTTTGTGTTTAGACCAGGGTACGCGTTCAGTAGCACGCGGAATGATGCTTGAGGCTCAGGAAATCGCCGAGAAACTGGGGGTTAGGTTTCCAATTGATGTTGAAAAGCGCATTGATGGCGGAGCGGCTGTCGGAGTACACAAGACCTCTATGTGGCAGGACTTGGAGTTGCATCGACCTATGGAAATTGATGCCTTGGTCACTTCTGTGCAGGAATTGGGGCATCTAACAGGGATCACAACACCCACAATTGACACCGTAGCATCGCTGATAAAACTGAGGGCAAAGGTCGCAGGACTTTATTGATTTCCTTCCAGGGATTGTCTGAAGCACTTGGGTTGAAGTGGGCAGGGGGGCTTTTCTAGCTTGGGCGCAAAAATAAGCGATCGCATTCAAGTACTTCAACCAGGATAGATCTCTCGTCAGCTGTGGTACTTCCAAGCTGACATGGTCCGCCGCTCTTGCCGAACGGCGTGATCTTTGCGCGGCCCAAATGACAGCTTTGTTAGCCTAACTGATACTGGCTCGAATTTATCTGACAGCGTCGGGTGGGTTTCCGTCGTTTGCTTTGCTTGAAACGGGTGGCGACTACCACACCATCCGGAATAAAGTAGATTCAAAATTTACCAATTCAGCCTCCACCTTGTTTTGTATGGACGTTCGCCAAAGTCGGCGGTCAAACCTTGAAACTTTGTTTCGTTTCTTTGGTGAATATCGAAACATCATGACAGCGCAAGCGCGATAGTCTAGGTGTTCACATTACCTAAAAAACAAAGTCTCGGTGAACTCCGTGGAACATATTGCCTTTACGTTTGAGATGGGTGTGGTTTGCGTTTTGTTGGCCTTCACCGTCTTCCTGTTCGTTTCAGAAATTGTCAGAATTGACCTCTCCGCCATACTGGTTCTGGTCCTCGTCGGCCTACTCAGCTACGCACCGGGGCTGGAGAATCTGGCGGATGTTACGCACCTGTTCGATGGATTTGCTTCGAACGCTGTGATTTCTATCATTGCGGTCATGATCGTCGGTGCCGGCTTGGACAAAACTGGTATCATGAACAAGGTTGCCGCGGTTATTCTCAAATATGGTGGCACAGCTGAAAACCGGGTATTGCCGATCGTTTCAGGGACGGTCGGGGTTATTTCCTCCTTCATGCAGAATGTCGGGGCGGCTGCGTTGTTTCTGCCGGTCGTCAGCCGCATTTCCTCGAGATCCGGAATACCCCTGTCTCGCTTACTGATGCCCATGGGGTTTTGCGCCATTCTGGGTGGTACGATGACAATGGTTGGCTCATCTCCGCTAATTCTGCTGAACGACCTAGTCCAGACTGCCAACGAGGGGCTGCCTGAAGGTCAGAAGATTGAACCATTCGGCCTGTTTTCGGTGACGCCAATCGGTGCGGTCTTGATCCTTACCGGGATCGGGTACTTTCTGCTGTTGGGGCGCTGGGTGCTGCCCGGAGATACCGGATCTGACAATACAGGCACAGGGCAAGGTACGCAGGAATACCTGCAACGTGTTTACGGGTTGCAGGCGGATGTTTTCGAAGTGATCGTGCCAGAAAAGAGCCCGCTGGTTGGGCAGATACTGGCTGACATCAACCACGAAAACCATCTCTACATAATATCCACATTTTATCGTGGTAAAACTTCTATGGTTCAGGTCCTGACTGCTGAGATCGCGGCTCCGTGCAGGCTTGCTATCATAGGAAATCGCTTGGTTGTCGAGCAGTTTGCAGAGAAATTCGATCTGACTGTTCTACCTGAATTGGATATCTTCGTCGAAGAGTTTGCACCAACCAATGCCGGAATAGCCGAAGTTGTTGTGACACCTGACAGCAAGCTGATCGGTAAATGCCCCCGCGAGCTTTTGTTTCGCAAGACATACGGCATGTCTCTGCTTGCTATTCATCGAGGAGAAGAAACGCTCAGCCATGTCGAGACAGAAACGCATGAGTCCACCCAGATCGGGCTCGAAGAATTTCACGCGGGTGACATGCTTGTTGCACACACAAGGTGGGACAACCTGATGCGGATTAAACGGGATCCTGACTTTGTGGTCGTGACAACGGATTTTCCGCAAGATGAATTGCGACCTCAGAAGGTCGGTTGGGCTTTGGCCTTTTTTGCGATTTCGCTGTCGCTGATCCTGTTCACCGACGTTCGCTTATCCCTTTGCCTTTTGACAGGCGCAGCCGGAATGATGCTCACGCGTGTGCTCAGTGTCGATGAGGCGTATCGAGCTGTCGGATGGAACACGGTTTTTCTGCTGGCATGTCTCATACCGCTGGGACAAGCGGTGCAAAATACTGGTACTGCGGCGTGGATCGCACAGCAAATCATGATCATTTTGAACGGTTGGCCCATTTGGGCGCTTCAAGCTGGCGTCGCGATATTGGCCACTGCTTTTTCACTGGTTATGTCGAATGTCGGAGCCACCGTCCTGCTTGTGCCCCTTGCCGTTTCAATTGCAGTCGCCGCTGGTGGTAACCCAGCCGTCTTTGCGCTAACAGTTGCGATTTCGACCTCGAACAGCTTCATCATACCCACTCATCAGGTAAACGCGCTGATTATGGGGCCGGCGGGTTATAAGGTAATGGACTTTGTGCGATCCGGAGGTGTTATGACCGTTCTGTTCCTAGTGGTTTCTTTGCTGATGCTCAACGTGATGTACTAAACATCCTGACCGGTCTTGTCAGAAGAACTGGTCGAAAGGCGGACAGGCTACCTCCGGAACCTACGCGGATGACCAAGGTCAGGACACATTGATTTTCGCTGCGCTGCGAGATTCACATCTCTGAAAATGGAGAGGTGAAATGAGTGACCCCTTCTGGCTGACCGATGAGCAGATGGCCAAGCTGCCCCTTTCTTTCCGAAATTACATGGCGAGCCCCTCGTTGGCGATAAACGGGTATTGAGCGGGATTATCTTCATCAACCGCAGTTGGTTGTGCTGGCGAGTTGCCTTGGAAGCCTACGGGCCACACAGGATGCTCTATAGCCGTTGCAAGCGTTGGAGCGAGAAGGGCATCTTTGCACGGACTACGGTGGGTATGGTCGCCGAGCATAGCGAGGAAAAGATCGTAATGAGGCGACCTATCTGAGCCTGACGAGCCGTTCTGTGACCAATCAGCTTTCAGCGTTTCTATCGGACCGATACGTCAATCGGTTTGATGCGGGTGGGCGGGCGTATCAGGTGATCCCGATGGCGGCAGATAGTTTTCGGACTGAACCGGCGGCGCTTAGTTCACTGCCAATTCGGTTGTCCGATGGAACGATGGTGCCGTTGAATGCGCTTGCTGATATTCACGTGGTCGCGCAACCTCGTGCCCTCGGAAAATTTGGCCAGCAACGGACATTCCGCATTACCGGCAGTGTGATCCCAAGCACTACCAAGGTTCAGAGTCTGGCAGCGTTGGAAGAAGCCGCAAAATCCATCTTGCCGCCCGGCTACACTATCGACTACGCAGGCGTTTCTCGCCAGATCAAGCAAGAGGCAGATAGCCTAGTGGTGACCATGGCGATGTCTTTGGCGATGGTGTACCTGGCGCTGGTTGTTCAATTCAACAGCTTCCGTTCGCCGTTGATCATCCTGTTGGGTTCGGTACCGCTCGCCCTGTCCGGGGCAGTGATGATCTCGTTTTTTGACCTAACCTCGATCAACATCTACTCGCAGATCGGGATCATCACTTTGGTGGGGCTGGTTGCGAAGAATGGGATTTTGATCACAGAGTTCGCAAACGAATTGTCGTTGCAAGGCAAGGATCGCGTGAGCGCATAGTCGAAGGAGCACAATCGCGGTTGCAAGCCATTTCGATGACGACAATAGCTACCGTCGTTGGTCATGTCCCGCTGGTGTTGGTTGAAGGCTCCGGAGCTGAGGCGCGCGGTAGCATCGGTATCATTATCGTGGCAGGGATATCGGCACTATGTTCACGCTTGTAGCACTTCATTCGATTTACCTTCTGTTTTCGCCGAGACACGCTGTGCAGTCACCTGAAACGGAGGACGAAAACAGCGAATTCAGGAAACGGCGGTGTACAGGAAAAAGCCTAAGAAACAGTGGTCTTTCAAAAAATTGGGAACCTAGGGGATGGTGAGAAGTCCGCGGTATCAACCTGGGTTCAGCAGTGCCTGTGAAGCCTGATCCCGCCTGTTTCGATTGAACGCTATGTATATGAAGCTGATCACTGTCCCCCTTAGCAGGTAGGAAGACCATATCTGCTTTGGGTGAAACACTTTGGTTTGTGAAGCTGTTTGGGGTGCGTACTGCACTGCATTTGTCGTCCAATTGAATCCAATGCTGTGTAGTATCAACTCTGACGGCTGCAGTGAGGAAAGAACGTGGCGCGCATCATGATCATTTCTAGCTTCGTGACCATCGGTCACGTTGGTTTGTCGGCAGGACAGCCTGTTTGTCAAAGGCTGGGCGTGAACGTCACCTCTGTGCCTACGGTCGTTCTGTCAAATCACCCTGGCTGGCCTGAAGTTGCGCGTGCTCCGGTTGCGGCGGAGCATATAGTGGCTATGGCCGAAGCCCTGAGTTCGAACGGTTGGCTCGCCGATCACGAGGCAGTGCTAGTTGGGTATATGCCCACTGTCGAGCATGTTGATGCCGCAGCGGCGCTTTTGGCTCGGGTCAGTGAGGTTGCATATAAACCCCGTATCGTAGTTGATCCCATTCTGGGAGATTGGCCAAATGGCCTATACGCGTCGGAGGGCGTTGCGCAAGCGGTTCGAGACAGGCTTGTACCGCTTGCGAATATAACGACACCCAATCTATTTGAACTTGAGTGGCTTTCGCAGCGGAAATGTATGACAGTCGATGATGCAAAATGTGCCGCTCAGGCTTTAGGCATTGAAACGGTTCATGTCACCTCGGCTCCATTGGGTTCGGAAAAAACGGGTATCCTTTCATTGTCCGGTGGAGAATTTCACGAGTATTGCACGCCACGATATCCGGATGTGCCGCATGGCGTTGGTGATGTATTCGCTGCCTTGATTGCGGCGAATTTCCAAGTTGGGCAGGCAGTGGGCTATGTGCACGGCCTTGCACGATCGTCCCAAGGTCAAGAACACTTGAATATCGTTGACGCGTCTGCAGATTGGGTATCTGCACCGGCAATTGCAGCAACCAGGAAGGGCTAGGTAATGGCTTTCAACTTCATCCTGATGCTAACTGAGAACGATCGCACTATCCCCGACGCCCACGCGCGCTTGGAAGAGGCGCTGGAAGGGGGCGCTCGTCATATCGGTTTCAAGGATGTTGGACTGCCTCTGGAAGATCTACGCGGCTTGGCGCAGACCATTCGTGCCGCCGGCGGAAGATCTTACCTGGAAGTGGTCAGTCTTGATGAGGAAAGTGAGTTGGCTTCAGCTCGCGCCGCCGTAGGACTAGATGTCGATTGCCTTCTCGGAGGGACGAGGGCTTCGGCGGTCACGGAAGTGACCCGCGATCACCCTCTGCGCTACTATCCGTTTCCCGGACGGATCACAGGTCATCCCAGCGTGCTTGAAGGCCCCGTCAGCGACATCGTAGCATCCGCTCGCGCGTTGGCCGATCTCGAGCATGTGCACGGACTGGATTTGTTGGCTTATCGGTTTTCCGGTGACGTCCCGGCTCTGATGCGGCAAGTGGCACAGGCCGTTGCCAAGCCAGTGATTGTGGCTGGCAGCATAGATAGCGAAGCCCGGATCGGTGCAGTAGCGGAATCCGGCGCGCAGGGTTTTACGGTTGGTACGGCCGCATTCGCCGGTGCTTTTCAGACCGACGCCAGCTTTGTCGATCAGGTCCGTTCGATCCTCGCCATTACCACAAGTGCCCAGGGGGTCTCGACGGCTTCGCGCAGGTTTGCACTGGTGGCCCATGATGACCGAAAGTCACATCTTCGCGCTTGGGTACTGCGCCACAGAACAGCTTTGGCAGGACACAGACTGATTTGCACCGGCGATACCGGCGCACTTGTTGCCAGCACCTGCCCGGAATTGAACGTCCGACGATTGCAGCGTGGATCCAGAGGGGGTGATCAACAACTTGGTGCGCTCGTAGCGACCGGTGAGCTGGACGCAGTGATTTTCTTTGCCGACCCAATGGCACCTCATGGCTATGATGTCGACCTTCAAGCTCTGACCCGACTTACCATAATGCATGACATCCCAATGGCACTCAGCGCTGCCGCAGCGGATCTTCTTGTGACAGCTTTTCTTGCTCACAGCTGAGCCTCCGGAGCTCGGTTTGCACCAGCCTTGGAATGGCTTGCGAAAGTACTCGGTTTTTGTTCAATGCAAACTTGCCCAATCTGATTGCTTCTGTTGACTGAATACTGTTGAAAGACCGTTTCACCAGCCGAGACACTTTCAAGCTGACACGGTCCGCTGCTCTTGCCGAGTGGCGCGATTTTTGCGCGGCATAGAGGACAACTCTACTGGCCTAGCTGAGGCTGGCTCGAATTTGTCTGACAGCGCCGATTGTTTCTGTTGTGTTCCGAGGCCAACAAGAGAAACACTTTTTTGTTCGCTTAGCGAAAAAAACTCGATTCACACGAAACACCTACGTTTCGATCTAACGCCAGTTCCTCATTCCTGCATTTGGTTCGCGGCGGCCTGAAATGCAGGTATCGCGTTTTCAATCATCTCGTCAGTAGCAGTAAGGCAAATACGAAAATCCGTTGGGCGGTCGAAGACTGTTCCGGGCATTACGTAAACGCCTTGCTGTTGGAGATACTCAGCAAAGGCGTCGCTGTCACCGCCCGGGGCCCGGCCCCAAAGATAGAAGGTACCTTCTGGTCTTGTCATCCTGTACCCCCACTGGCCCAAAGCACCAAGCATACGTTCACGACGGCGAGCCAGTGCGGCAAGGTCGATTGAGAGGTCTTCAAGATCCGGTAGGGCATAGATCAACGGAGCGTCCGGGACATTCCAACCATCCGCCATCTGGACAGCAAACCGCAGTGCGCGAAGCTCTTCTCGTTCCGCTACAGGCAATGTTGGGGAAATCGCAAGATACCCGAGGCGCAGACCGGGTGCGAGGAGAATTTTTCCGTAAGAGTAGTCAATCAACGTGTGCGGATAGACAGCAGCAGGGGTCGTAAAGCCAATGCCATCGAACCGAATGCGGCGATAGGGTTCGTCAGACAAAATCCAAATACGATGACCAATTTCAGCGGACTTCTCCTCGAGCAGGTCAGCAAGCTGTTGCAAATCTGAACGCGAGTAAATGCGGCCTGTCGGGTTGTGCGGTGTATTCACAACCACGATCTTTGTGCGCGCGGTTATTGCCCCGGCAATGGCTTCGAGGTCGAGATCAAAATTATCAGGATCTAACCGTACTGGTATTTCTTTGGCGTCGGCAGCTGCCAGCATCGGCCCGTAACAAAACCAGCCAGGTAGCGGCACGATGCATTCGTCTCCGGGTTCAAGAAGCATGGTGAAACACATCTTGATCGCGCCAAAGGCGCCCTTGGTCAACGCAATGTCTTCCGCCTCGAAAGATAGTCCCAACTCATCGGATAACACGTCTGCCAGAAAAGCACATGGCTCCGCTTCGTTGGTCTTATAAGCGAACCAGTCAACACTCAGAGGTTCGGCGCGTGTCTTCAGAGCATCCACGACTTTGGGTAAGGGCATTTCGTGCGGGTTGCCGAACGTGAAATCAGCGACCGCAGGTGTTTCCTTCACCGCGGCATTGTAGGACGTAAAGAAGGCTTCTACTTTCTTGATGGAACGTGCAGCGGCGTCCGCTCTGTGGGCAGCAATGGACATCTAACTCTCCCTACTCAAATTCGGGTATGCGATCGCACAAGGAATACTGTTGTGTCGAATATGATAGTGTTACCCGAGCTAGATACATTTTGCAGCCTTTTTGCCAATTGACTTGTCTAGCACTGCCTTTCGCTGCGGATGAGGAATGTATCCAGCTAATGGCAGCTTTGCGCGTTGAGCTACCGGTTATGAGACCGGCCCCGACCGAATACATTGAGTGTATCCATGGCCTGCGAGTAGAGAAATCTTATTTGGTCTAAAAACCAACAAATGCTATGCTGCACGTCACAGCTCAAACTGGGAATTCCAGCGAGTTTTATCCCTGTCAAAGGTAGGAGGTGCCGGATGAAGCCGCTTACCGAAGTGCATGAAATCGCGCAGATTGCTTATGGCTTTATAGGGTCGAAGGCGTTGTTTGCGTCTTTGAACAATGGCTTGTTTGAGTGCTTGGCAGATCAGTCGAAATCTTTATCGGAGATTTCTGCAGAAACGAACCATCCGGAGAACCTGATCGAAACTCTGGCGATTGCCTGTGTCAGCCTGGGTTTGCTGGAATTCGACGGCAGCACGTATAAAAATGCGCCGGCGACCCGGCGGTACCTTTTGCGATCGTCAAAGGCCTTTTTCGGCGACTATTATCGGTTCCAAATTGATCGTCAAGTCTATCCAAACCTTGCGGGATTGGACCGCGCACTAGGTGGTGATGAAGTCGCCGGGCTTTACACAGGGGGGTTTTCTGACCTTTCACGAGCGGTCGATTTTACGCGGGGCCAGCATGCCGGGTCGCTTGGTCCTGCTTTCGTCCTCGCACGCTCAGTGGACCTTTCCGGAGTAGAGACCCTTCTTGACGTCGGTGGTGGAAGTGGCGCTTTCTGCATCATGCTGTGCAAGCGATTTCCGCAGCTAAAAGCCACGATTGCAGATTTCCCCAACGTTCTGGAAGTGGCACGCTATTTTGTCGAAGAAAGCGATTTGGCTGACCGTATTGACTTCATTTCCGCCAAAGATGGGTTCAATGGATGGCCGGAGCAGGCGGATGCGGTTCTTATGTCTTATTTGTGCAGCGCAATTGGGCGCAGTGCTACAAAAGACTTTGTCTCTCATTCGTTTGACACACTCAGCCCGAACGGTCGATTGTTCATCCATGACTTTATGGTTGATGACGATCACCAAGGACCAAGCATGGCTGCATGCTGGAGCCTGGCCATGACTATGGGAAATCCAGATTCGACGGTCATTCGCCCTGCGATGATTGAGGCACTTCTTGAAGAAATTGGCTTTACAGATATCCGAATAAAGCCACTGATTGCTGGCATTACATCCCTTGTTGAAGCTTGCCGTCCTTGACGGCCTCAGGAGCCACGCTTCTGCCATGCAACCTAAAACAAAAGTTGGGATTGCGCGAAAGCAATGAGACAACCTTCAAGACAATCATTGCTCGTTGGTTTGGGGCTGGACAGGCTTCTTTAAAACCTTTTCACTAATCTGGATCAGTACTTTTCAGCTAAGATCCCAAAGCTTCGTACAGTAGTGTGAGCAAGGGGGGGTAAGGTGAGATCAGGTGTACTTCTGGATATCGCAGGCGTGCTCTACGAAAGCGATCACGAAATCATAGGGGCAGTCGATGCTGTTGAGAGACTGCGAGTAAACGGCGTGCCAGTTCGCTTTCTTACAAATTCCACAAGGCGACCGAAGCGGTCAGTTTTAGAGAAGCTCAAGGCACTTGGCTTCTCACTGAAAGCGCATGAAGTCCTGACCCCCGCTGAGGCGGCCTGCCGCTGGCTGAGGCAGAAAGGACTTGCGCCGCACCTGCTGGTGCATCCCGATTTAGAGGAAGATTTCGCAGGCTTGCCAGCCAGCAACAAGATCGCTGTTGTTGTTGGCGATGCCGGTCGACATTTCAATTTTGACCGGATGAACGCTGCGTTCCGCGAACTTGTGCAAGGTGCACCATTTATCGCTCTCGCAACAAATCGCGTGTTCAAGGATGCTGATGGCGAACTTAGCCTTGATGCTGGAGCCTTTGTGCGGGCGCTTGAATACTCAAGCGGTACCGTGCCTGTGCTTCTGGGCAAACCGTCACGTGAGTTTTTTCTTGCTGGGGCACGGAGCATGATGTGCGATCCCCGAGACGTCACGATGATTGGTGATGATGCCGAGAGCGACGTCTCTGGCGCGATTAAAGCTGGAATCGGAAAGGCCATTCTTGTGCGAACCGGAAAATATCGAAGCGGAGATGAAAGGCGATATCATCCCAATCCGTCCCACGTGGTTGAGGACATCGCTGAAGCCGTCAAAAAAGTTCTCGGCAGCCGCGTCAAAAATTAACCAATGTCTGCAACGCGCTGGCTGTGAACATTCGAAGTTCATACTAAGGAGCGAATGTCGGCTGTGCGCTAAAAGCGGTTCAATGCGATTGCAGTATCTGAACAACCAAGCAATGACCGGAAAGGGCTCACTACACTTCGCGATGCTTCCGCAGCGAACAACGGCTGAGCCCACAGCGACTTATATCGATGTCCAAGCTGCGCAGATAGCAGGCTTCGCATAGTTTGACCGATTTCTCGAAAGAAGAAAGTGATGCCTTCCTTTCAGATGGTTTGGATATTAAACCGCATAGATCCCATACCAGCCTTTACTGTTTGGTCGGTTCTCCTAAATTCCAAAGATTAGGCAAGGTCTTAGACCCCTTCAGCACAAGTTATCAACTCGAATGCTGCTATACTTGAACCGACCCCTTTAAGATTGAAAGGACCCGCTGGCATCATTTCGCTTTTCACCTGCCAGGCTGTAGCGTGCGAAATCAGTGTCTGACCGTCCTTGGCGATTTCACAAAGTCTTGCTGCGAGGTTTGGGGCGGGTCCAATGGCGGAGTAATCCAAGCGGTTTTCAAATCCGATCTGGCCCATTGTAGCAGCGCCTGTAGCGATCCCAATTCCAAGCCCGAGACCTCGCTCGTCTGCCCCGGCTTTGTACGATGCCATAGCCTCGCGCACTCTCCCTTGCATGTCTTGTGCCAAATCCACGGCCCGTTGTGCCGCGTTCTCTACCGGAACTGGAGCACCAAACAGGACCATCAAGCCATCGCCAAGGAACCGTTCTAGTGTTCCTCCACACGCCTCCACAAGCGGCCCACAAGTGCCGTGAAAAGTATTCAGAACGTCAATAACCTGGTCCGGCGTCGCAGCAGTCGCAAAGGCGGTAAACCCGCGTAGATCGGCGAACAGGACTGTAATCTCTGCTCGACGTGTTCGAAGAACGTCTTCTCCATCCGAAGCGCCGACAATCATCGTAGCCACTTGTGCGGGTAAATAGCGCTTCAAGCGGTTGGTGCGCTCAATCTCTTCGACTTGCTCGGCCACACGTGTTTCCAGAACAGCGTTCCAGTCGGCTAGTTGCGTTTTTTGTGCCTCTACCTGTTCGTACAATTCCCCTAGTTTTTGACTGGTCTGATTGACGTGGTAGGCCAGTTCACCAAGCTCGTCTCGATTGGGAACGTCGACCCTTTCATCGAACCCACCTTTGGAAAGTCTGCCGAGTGCTACGCGAATGCGTTGAATTGGCCACAAAAGTGAAGAAGATATCGAATACCCCAGTAGAAGCGCGACGCCGATCGCAATCAACGCCGCCGCCACGATGTTCTGACGAGAGGTCAGATAAGCCTGTGTCGTCGTCCGCGCGCGGCTTCGCATCTCATGTTCGATGTGTTGTACGACGGTGTAAGCCTCTCTTTGCATTGCTTGGAGCGGTTCGAAAGCTTGCGCAATTCCATATTCCGCGGCCTCTCTATACTTCATTTCAGCCCCCAAGCGTCTTATTTCCAAGGTGATTGGTTTGATGGACTGAATGTCGGCCCGAAGTTCGGCAATCGTTTTCTCATCTGGCATACCGGTCTGTCCGAACCGGCGCGCACCCACCGCGAGATCTCGTTCAAGATCGACCGTTCGATTATAAACAAGCCCTGTCGGTACTCTAAAAAATCCCTGGTCTTTTGGCGCGACCTCAGATTCCAAACTCGGGTAAATCGCTAAGGTATATGCTATGATGTTGGACAAACTGATGTAGGTATCGTTGAAAAAAGCGATACGCTCTTGATCTTGAATCATCGCTTCGGTTCGGACATTTGCTTGGTGCAACGAAAACAGACCAAAGAGTGTCAGACCGACAAGCAAGCACGTGACGCCTAAAAATGCGGTAAGAAGTTTCGCCCGAACTGAAAGCGCGATTCTTGCGACGCCACGCGCAACAAAATTTGGCCGTTTTGAGTCTTTTTCGCGGTCTTGTTTCATACCCGCTATTCCGCCGAATGGTCTACATAGTGCGGTAAATCTGGAATTATTTTGCACTATTTGGCTAAAAAACACCAACGCTGCAGAATGCCATTATTCTTGGATGCTCGTGTTGAAGCGCTCCTCAGGAATACCGATGCTGAGGTCCGAGTTTCCGTCTTGGGCTGCATCCAGTCACTGATGCGGAAAGCAGCGAACGGTAACACTGAGCCCCAAAGTGGGCATTGGAGTTAGTTCTAAAGACAGGATTATCGGCAAGTCGACGACTAAGCGTTGACTTGCCGGCGAAGTGTTCCTGAAGGTCTCTCGCCAAAGAAATCTCGTTATTCGGAAGCAAAACGCCCCTTGTTAGTGAAGCCGTGGTTTTGCGAGATTTCGGTGATTGTCGCTTTGCCGGCCTTGGCGGCGAGCAAATCCCTGCGGATATCAGCAAGTCGGAGCATCCGAAAAAGTCTTGTCAGATTAACTTTGCTTGAGCGGGGCAGGTCGGTTGCTAGCGTTTGGGAATGACCCAACCTGCCTCCCTCAAATATTTTAAGGCCAGCCCCGAGATCATCCGCCTGGCGGTGATGTTGTCTTCCCGTCTTCCGCTTTCGCTTCGGAATGTTGAAGACCTTCTGCACGAATGCGCTATCGACGTGAGCAACGTGACTGTCCGATATTGGTGGAACCGTTTTGGTCCGATGTTCCCGTCAGAACTCCGAATAAAGCGTGTTCAGAAATTGCGAGCATACTCGAAATGGAAGCGGCATTTGGATGAGGTCCTTGTGAAGATCAACTGCAGGCGGCCTTACCTTTGGCACGCCGTCGACCACGAAAGCGGAGTGCTGTAAGTGGTTGTCACAAAATGCCAAAATAAGCATAGAGTATTGAAATATATCAAGAAGTTTATGGAGCGCAATAGTTGTGCCGAAGAGATCTTGACGGATCGTTTTGCGTCTTACCACGCGGTACTCAGAGAATTGGACGTGCTCAAAAAACAAAAGACGGGCAGGTGGCTCAACAATCGCGCCGAGAACTCGCACTTTTCGTTCCGACGAAGAAAACGCACGGTGTAGCGTTTCAGGCATATCAGAAGTTTGCAGAAATTCGCCGCCCTTTATTCCTCCGTATACAACCACTTCAACCAGAAAAGATCTCTCACCGGCCGAGACCTTGCAAGCTGACACGGTCCGCGGCTCTTGCCGAGTGGCGCGATCTTTGCGCTGCATAAAGGACAACTCTATGAGCCTAGCTGAGACAGGGTCGAATTTGTCTGACAACGCCAACTGAAGCCTATAGGTAGACAGAGGTGTCGAAGTCAGGAGGGATTGCAACATTTTCGATGCGTAATTTGACGCCATGTTTTTCCGCATGAGCGACTTGGTTTGGGCTCAATATGCCTGTAGTGTTTTTTCTTGACTGACCAATCAAATAACTTGTTATCTGACTCATCAAACATAAAGCGGGGAGCTACGATGAAACTCAAATCGACTATTTCAACACTTGCTGTCATCACTTGTGCAGGTGCTGCGTTTGCGGACTGTTCAGAGGTTGTTTTTTCGGATGTAGGCTGGACGGACATCACTGCCACTACCGCGGCAACGACGGTTGTCCTTGATGCTCTTGGTTACGAAACAGACATCAAAATTCTGTCGGTACCTGTGACCTATACGTCGATGGCAGAAGGTGACATTGACGTTTTCCTTGGTAACTGGATGCCAACAATGGAAGGCGATATCGCCCCTTACCGCGAAGCAGGCACCGTCGACACAGTTCGTGAAAACCTTGAAGGCGCCAAATACACGCTGGCGGTCAACTCAGTCGCAAGCGAGTTGGGCATCAAGGACTTCGCGGATATCGCTGCCCACAAAGATGCGCTGGACGGAAAAATCTTCGGCATCGAACCCGGCAATGACGGCAACCGTCTTATTCAATCAATGATCGACGGCGACTCGTTCGGGCTGTCCGGTTTTGAAGTGGCTGAAAGCTCGGAACAAGGCATGTTGGCACAGGTCGACCGTGCAAGCCGCAAGGGCGATCCGATCGTGTTCCTTGGCTGGGAACCGCACCCGATGAACGCCAACTTCGAAATGAGCTATTTGACGGGCGGAGACGATTTCTTCGGGCCTGATCTGGGCGGCGCGACCGTCTATACGAACACCCGCAAAGGGTATTCAGCAGAATGCCCCAATATCGGCGCTCTCCTCGGCAATCTGAAGTTCTCGCTCGCGATGGAAAACGAGATCATGGCCTCCATTCTTGACGATGGTGAAGATCCGCAAGACGCCGCCAGTGCATGGCTCAAAGCCAATCCAGATGCGTTCACGGCTTGGCTGGATGGGGTAACCACAAAAGACGGTGGTGACGCTGTTGCTGCCGTAAAAGAGCAACTCGGTCTGTAACCAAATTTCGCAAATCGAAGCTCCCCACCAATCTGGTGGGGAGCTTTCTACAACCGGCATAAATCCGAATTTCGGTGGCGGCTCAGGGGATTCATATGGAATGGCTGACGGAAACTAAGATTCCCGTGGGGAAGACCGCCAAGTCGGTATTCGACTGGCTTCAGGATGTGGGAGAACCATTCTTTGATTGGTTGTCTTGGGTATTGGAGCTGTTGATTGATTCTATTCTGTGGTTAATGCAAACGCCGCACCCGCTGATCGTAATCGCGATTTTTGTCGCAATTACCTGGGTGCTTCAACGCAACTGGAAAACATGCCTTTTCGTGCTGCTCGGGTTCTTGTTCATCTTGAATCAGGGATACTGGGAAGAAACCACTGAGAGTTTGACACTGGTCCTGTCATCCTGTGTTGTTTGTATGTTGGTTGGTGTACCCATTGGCATCGCAGTGGCGCATCGCCCCCGGCTTTATGTATTCATGCGCCCAGTACTTGACCTGATGCAAACCCTACCAACCTTCGTCTATCTTATCCCTGCGATCGTGTTCTTCGGTATTGGCATGGTCCCCGGGCTAATTGCGACAGTGATCTTTGTTCTACCAGCGCCAATTCGGCTCACACATCTGGGCGTTTCCTCGACACCAACGCCCCTGCTCGAAGCCGCGCAGGCCTTTGGTGCAACTGGTCGCCAGACCCTGTGGAAGGTCGAACTGCCGTACGCGATGCCGCAAATCATGACCGGTCTCAACCAAACCATCATGCTGTCCCTTTCGATGGTGGTGATCGCCGCACTTGTTGGTGCCGATGGTCTAGGCGTACCAGTTGTGCGGGCGCTCAATCAGGTGAATACGGCGCTGGGCTTTGAATCGGGCTTCATTATTGTCGTCGTCGCGATCATGCTGGACCGTATTCTTAGAGTGGAGCGCTAATCCATGACCGCAGTTGAATTCGACAAAGTTTCCATTGTTTTCGGGGACAAGCCAAAGCAAGCGCTACCGCTCATGGACCAAGGTCTCGAACGCGCCGAGATCCAGGAGAAAACCGAACAAGTTCTGGGCGTCCATGATTGTTCGCTTACGGTGAAGGAAGGTGAAATCCTTGTCCTGATGGGGCTGTCCGGTTCCGGAAAGTCCACGTTGCTGCGAGCGGTCAATGGCTTGAATCCTGTCGTTCGCGGTTCTGTGCGCGTAAATGACGGGTCTCGAATGGTCGATGTTTCGAACGCGGATGAGACGACACTTCGCCGCATACGGCAGAACCATATCGCCATGGTGTTCCAGCAATTCGGACTTTTGCCCTGGCGTACTGTTCGGGAAAATGTCTGGCTTGGTTTAGAGCTTTCGGGCATGCGCAAATCTGAGCGCAACAAGCAGACCGAAGAACAACTGGAAATGGTTGGACTTTCGGATTGGGCTGATCGGAAGGTTGGTGAGCTTTCGGGTGGTATGCAGCAACGTGTCGGGCTGGCGCGGGCCTTTGCCACGCACGCGCCAATTCTGCTGATGGACGAACCCTTTTCGGCCCTCGATCCGCTCATTCGCACAAAGCTTCAGGATGAGTTGCTGGAGCTACAGCGGAAACTGAAGCGTACGATCATTTTCGTGTCTCACGATCTGGATGAAGCTTTCAAGATCGGCAATCGCATCGCCATCATGGAAGGCGGCCGGATTGTACAATGTGGTACGCCTCACCAGATCTATTCCAACCCGGCAAACGAATACGTTGGGGAATTCGTGACACACATGAACCCGCTTGGCGTTCTATGTGCCAGAGACGTGATGGAAGCTGCCACAGAGACCACTGAAGTTACCGTCGACCCGAGCACAAGTATTCGAAAGGTCGTAAATAAAATATTCGAAACAGGCGCCCCGATAGGCGTCATCGAGAATGGTGCTATAGTTGGCCAAGTCACCAAAGACTTAGTCTTGACAAAACTTCTGAATCCCAGAGACCGCTGAGCTTGAGTTTCCACGCATCGGAGGAAACTCTCAGGCTTTCAGTCGGAATTGTTTTAGGCTCCGAACCCGTTGATTTCCGCATAGCTGCGGGATTCAAGGTTCGGAATCTTGCTGTGAACGTGCCGATCTATTATGGTTAACGGATGCGCAGAAGGCGCGTTTCGAAACCTACTTCCCGATCTTCCGCGGAAACCCCCGCGTCGATGACAGCGTGTCTTGAGTGGCATTATCTTTCTCATCTGCACACCGTGGCGCTGGTTTTGTCTGTGGATCTTGTTTCGAGGCGGGTACCTTCGTTGGCCAAGCTGAGACGGGTTCAAATTGTCTGACAGCACCATTTTGACGTTTGATGTCGCGAAAAGTTCGCAAACCGATGTTTCCGATAGTGAACCACTGTTTACGATGCGCTCAGATCGGACTTATTTGTAACCAGACAGGCTGACTATGAGCGACCTTGAAGCACAACGCAAAACCGCCATCGAAGCGACCCGCAGTGGACCACCGCCTCGGACCATCAACCCATTCTTTGGTGTGGGCCCTATCACTGACGTTATTCAGGATGAGGCAGATGGGCGGAAAAACCGTTTCGAATTCGACCGCTGGTTGGAAACCAACTATCGCAAGCTCGACGATAAGGGCAATGATCTGGGCCCGTTCACCACAGCGGAAATTGGACGTTCAATGCACCGTGGCTACCCGGCGGATGCAATCCTGCGGGACATGATGTTCCATATCCACCGGTATTTCGGCTTTCCCAAGGAAAATCAGATGGCTGTGGGACTTGGCGGTGGCCACAGTGGTTTTACCGTAGCCATCATGCATCTGATGAACCCGAATCTGAGCGGTCAGAAACTGTTCGTCGACACACCGCGTCCTGAAACGGACGAGGCCAACAAGGGCGGCTTCTTCCGTCAAAGCTGGGGCACACAGATTCTGGAATTGCAACAGTTCGCTGCCAACGGTCACGAAGACAAGGTAGTGTTTGCTGGTGCCGAAGGTACTATCCCTTCCGCCGATGAACTGGAAACCTTGGGTATCACGCTTTTCGTTGGCGTCGGCCACGAGACCACCGGTGCCACCACATATACGACCGAAGAAGTGAAATCGCTTCTCGAGTGGCTGGACCGCGATCCGGTAAACCACCATGCGATGATCGACGCCACCTCGATGCTGGGTGGTATGCCCTGGCCGCAGGACGTGGTCGAGGCGTTCATGGCGAAGTGCAACATTTTCACCCCCTTCCAGAAAGCAATTGGCGGTGTTTCTGGCTATTTCCTGGCTTCTTTCACTCCAGCTGCGATGCAATTGATCGAAGACAACCAGAAGAACCCGGCCTGGGCGATTGCGCGCCAGTTGAAACTGGTTGTTCCGACTGATGCCAAGAAGCCGTTGACCGGTGAAAAGACTGCGGGCCTAGGCCCGTTTTACGATGCCGCAGCCGACAAGATGACCGGCGGCGTGATCAACACCTTCTCTTCGCTGGCCTTTGCAGAAACCACCTATGGGCTTTTGCGTGTTGAAAAGATGTTTGGTTCGGTTGAGGTGATGAACCAACGCTCTGCCGCCAACCGCGCGCAGATCGACGAATGGCTTGCAGGTCAGAATCTGCTGGTTGCGGGTGTAGGCGACGCACAAAAACGTGGCGCAGCCGTGACCTTGCTGGCAGTGAACGATTCCGACATCACCGATCCCGATGTGCACGCGCGTATCATCGCGCGTTCCAAACAACTGCTGGGTTACGAAGGTTTGACGCATCCAAATGGAGATTATGAGCCCGGCCTCGACGCTGCGCGCTATGTCAACGCATTTCCCGGAACACCGGGTGACTACCGCGCCTGGATCGGTGGTATCCGCGACTCTCAAGATATCGTTCGTTTGCTCGAGAACATTTCTTATGCCTACAACCGCGCCAAAGTTGTCGTGTTGGAAGAAGAGCTCGCCGCTCAAGGTACCATGTTCGAAGCCTCGGCGACTGCGGGAGCGGATGTACGCAAAGATGACCCGAACCGCGCGTATCGCATTCTGGTGGCGGACCTCGTGGGATTGAAATTTGGTGCCGACGGCCAACCGGATGCTTCCGCTGTTAAGGCCTATGTGGAAGAGCAGGGCGCAACATTCACTTATGGCGGTTGGGATGGTTCCAATCTGCCTGCAGGCCAGCATTTCTTCTACCTGCCGGACCTGTCCACTCATGAAGAACTGACCGCAGCCTGCTGCGATAACCAGTATGACGCGGTGATCGCGGCGGCGACCTTCTTCCCTGAGAACGCAACTTTCCCCGAAGGCGGTGTGCGCATCGGTGCAGGAACCGGCAACATGGCGTGTGCTTGCTGGGGGGGTGGTGACGGCGCGGGTGGAACAGCTCCGCTGATGAACACGCCCAGCTTCAACAGCCGCGCCACCGCACAAACTGCAATGAAGGCCCTGCTGCGTGTTCTGCCTGACCTAAAGGTCGACGAGATGCACAAACGCGTCGTTGATGGTGACTTTGATACCGGTAAGCACCTGCGCGACTATCCAACTGAAAAGCTTGAAGGCAAACGGCTGGGCGTGATCGGTTACGGTAATATCGGCCGTGAAGTCGCTAAGCTGGGCAAAGCCTTCGGTATGACCGTTGCGATCTATGCTCGTGAGCGTCACCGTCAGTGGATCGAAAGCGAAGGCTTCATCTATGCCGCAACCCCGGAAGAGGCAGCAGAGGGTGCTGACGTTCTGTCGCCCCATACAGGTCTTGGTGCCAAGGGCGCAGATGGTGTCTTCGCCAATGCCGGACTTGTTGGTGCATCGGTTCTGAACGCCCTGAATGATGGTGCGGTACTGGTCAACTACGATCGTGGAGAAGTTGTCGATGCCGACGCGCTGAATGAGGCGATGGCGTCTGGCAAGGTGGCCTATGCAGCCATCGACGCTGACCTGTTTGTCGCCGAAGACGGCAGCCTGTTTGGTCCGATGGTACCTTACCGACCATTGATCGAGGCATATCCCGGCCGCCTGGAGCTGCTGCCGCATGCTGCTGCTGACACTGAACACACCTCGCGTGTCGAAGGCGCAAAGCAAGCAGTAGAGCAGATACTGTCGGCAATCCGCTATCGCAAAGTGATTAACTGCAAAGGCGAGGTGCCCGAGGACTACGTAAGCGGTGGTGCGCAAACAGTACCGGGGGTTGGCAAAGTTTCGGCCTCGGTCATCGCGTCTGTTGCAGAGGACGCGGACACCCTGACGCGCCTCCGTGATACGGTTGAAACACTGGCGGCCATCTGGGGCGGGATCGAGTCGACCCGAGATCCGGTCCGCAGGGCGGAACTGATCGAACGCCACGGTGAAGCGCTGACACTCGCTACGAACACGCTGCACCGAGACTTCGACGCGCTGGGTCTTGTAGGCGCTTATAACTGACTGGGGCCTTCCGGTCCTGAAAACTAAGACAACTGGCGCGCGGGGTAATAGCAGCGCGCGCCGGTAACCTGATCCTGTCAGAAGAACATGTTGCGGCGGGCAGGGGGCCTTCGCGACCGCCTCCCATGGATACGCGATCGCCCTTCAAACACATCAAAACCAGCTCCGAAATTATATTTCTGCCTACCGGAGACTGGTTGTAATTTGACCAACAGCATCATCGAAACAGGTCGATGCGCTCATTGATCCTTGTCAAGATTGGAAAGAGTAGGAAGTGGTACAGTTGATGACAAAGTAAGGGAGAACACATGGAAGACCTAGTCAAGATAGGAAGAGAATTCGTCCAAGCCATGCGTGATCGCAGGGGGCTTGCGAGTGTTGAAGAATTGTATGCTGAAAATGCGCAGTCGATAGAGGCAGTCGTGCCTCCGGTTCGCCAATTCCGCATTACAAAAGGTCGGGACGCCATCAAGGGAAAAAGGGAGGATTGGCTGGCAACGCATGAAATCCAGGAACTCGAAGTAGATGGCCCCTACGTCCATCCGCCCAACCGCTTCGGAGTGCGATATAGGGCTGAGGTAGTTCAGAAGGGTACAGGTGAGCGCATGACCTTGCGCGAGATCGCCGTGTATTCGGTAGCAGAAGGCAAGGTCGTACTAGAAGAATTCTTCATGTTGCCGAAGTAGGAAGAGAGACCGGCAGCATTTTCTCTGCGTTGGTCGCATCTGCAACTTTGATCAGCTTCCGGCGCTTTGTGACGTTTCGGATGGAGGTCAGGTATGCAACGCAGAACTTCGGTCTATATTTTTGGTGCTGATACCAGCGACGAACCGATACTAGAATGCGCTGAAGCTGCCCGGATCCAGAGCGGGCATTTGACATGCCATCTCATTGCTGCGTTGCCTAATCTGCCGTACTTAAAGTACGGATCCAAAAGGTTTGTTGAGGCAGGGCTACCTTCCAATTGGTTGGATCTTTTGGAAAACAAAAAAGCCGAACTAAAGTCCCGCACCAATGAGGTTGAAACGCTGCTTGCACGCCAAGGTGTATCGGCGAATGTGATAGCCTCTATGGGTTCAGTAACAGAACTACAGAATCTGGCGGCACGACAAGCGTATAGCTCCGATATTGTCTTTCTAGACGCTGAATTGCGAAACGACCCCGACGTGTTTCACAAAGTCGCTTATGGAATATTGTTCCATTCACCAGTCGCCTTGATGATTAATGGAGATCCGTTTGCCCGTCGCGACCGTGTTTTCCTATCATGGAATGATAGTTTGGCCGCATCCAGAGCCGCGCATTTTGCATTGCCCTATTTTCTGGCAGCCAAAGAAGTTGTGATTGGGTGTTTTGATCCGCCGTCATCTGATGATCCAGAAGCCCAAGAACTCGGTGCTGACATAGCGGCATGGCTCAGCCATCACCGGTGCAATGTGACCGTATCACAGTTCGCGAGTGACGGACATTCGATTGAATACTGCATTCAGGAGCGTGCAAGAGAAGTAGATGCTGACCTCGTTGTTATGGGCGCTTATGGGCATTCATATTTGCGAGAGTCAGTTTTTGGCGGAACTACGCTAGGAATGCTGGGAAACACCGACATTCCAGTCCTATTTGGGCACTGACTGACGCGAGCGGGCACGCATTCTCACTAGGTTTCGCGATTAAAATAGGCAGAGGCGCGATCCCGCGGCTTCACGAACTTATTTGAGAGAGGTCAAGTCTGCTTGGTCGTTCTCGTCTAGGAATGTCATCACAACTGACGCAAGTTCATCCCAATCCGTAAATTCTCGCGCTCCATCTCTTGGATCGATATTCCGGCCCAACAAGACGACGTGTTGAACGATCTCCTTCTCAAAGTACCCGTAGTTTTCGGGTCGTACTGCGCCTGCGACCAACGCGGTCGCGTCGGGTTTGAAATTTGTTCGTAACAGCATTTCGTTGAGGTAGTCGTGGGCTTCCTCATGGCCAGAGGCAAATGCGGCTTTTAAACTGACAGAGAGCACGAGAGATTTTCGTATTGCCAGCTCGTCTTTGTGCGACGTGATGAAAGCTTCGAATGTCCCAGGGTGACGACGCTCGTGAACGGGAGCCAAAAGAATTACCCGTTTCGCGCCGTCCAACGATACTGGGCCGGACAATTCATCGGTATTGATCAAGCGCGTATAGTATCCAGCCTCCTTCGCGATATTGCTGATAAAACGCGCAATCTTAGCCGTTTGGCCTTCGACAGTAGCGAAGGCGATAAGTACGGTCATTCCGATCCTCCCATAAATCGGTCTGAAGAGCGTTCTGAGTATGATGAAGTGGCGTGTGTTCGCCCTTGATCTTAATCAAAAGTACTTGTCAGTCGCTCTATGAGCGAGCTGAGGCCTGTCCTTACGACACACTTTGAGGTTTTTTGAAAGCCTCGCGATGCCTTATGAAATTAAGCGGATTTGCTCCTGTGATGGCTGTTTGTCTTTAAATTGCTTGATAGCCAATGGGCTGCGGCTCCGCCTGAGGGAAAAGACGAAGAGTGCGACGCGGAGAATGAAGTTGACGGACCACACCGCCAGCTTCACCCCATGGCATTTGGTAGGCGGGCCTAGACAAAATCTCGACACTCGGATCGTGAGTATCGGGGCAAGGCCGTGAGAAGATTCTTTGCGCTTTAAGACTTCGTGGTGTTAGAGGGCCAAAATTAATGTTGTCACCCGGCTCGTCGGGAGCTGGGTCGTCTTATTAGCTGAGGTTCCGCCTAGTCCTCAATTCCAACGGTTGCAGAGTGCCATCTACACAGAAACCTATTCTAAGCACTCAAGGAAACCGGTTTAGACTCCGAACAAGCGTAAACCACGGTGCGTACTGCCAGTCTAATGAATGCCGAGGCGTGGATGCGATGCGGCCTTCAAATCAAACGTCTTAATCGAGATCGAGAAGAGGCGATAGCGCGGATTGAAACTGTGGTAGCGCGGCACTCTCGGGACGTCGCGGAGCGACTTTCGGCAAACGACAAGATGGGCATCATTGCCGCAGCATGTACAGCCAACAAGTAATAGTTTGATTAGCGGCGATTGGGTATATGACTTGCACAGCGCGTCTAGCAAATTGAAAAAACCTGTTTGGGTATAATGCGCCTCTCTAGTGAGCTGAAATTTGAAGGACAGACAGATGCCATTAAACTGTGTGACAGCATCGGAAGAACTTCCGAACCTCCACTATGGGCCGTTTCCTGCATCAGAGATGTTGGGCGGTAGCAAGACATTCTCCGCAACAGCGTTCCTGCCAAGAAAACTAGAAGCCGACACTTTACGGATTCGCATTCGGAACACCAATCCGTTTTGCTAAGAAATCGGCCCAGAGCCTTAAAAAGAAATGCCAATTTCTTGTTAGGCGCGCGAGCTGTAACATTCCAACTCAAGATCACCACATTTGCTTGTGCTTGCGCGTAGATCCGATGCTAACCCCGAACTGCCTCGAAAATGCCTTTGACAGCGATTGCGCGGAAGAATAGCCGCATCGCATCGCGACTTCGTTCAGGACGAGATCGGTGTGGGCTACTAGATCACGGGCACGCGATAACCGCATCAACTGGTAATAGCGCTGAGGCGGCATCCCCAATTCTTTGACGAAGATGCGCGACAAGGACCGGACCGAGAGATTGGCCCGCTTTGAGATGTCTTCAATTTGTAACGGTGTTTCGACGTTTTCTGCCATTATGGAAATGCAGCGCCGGAGGTTTTGCGAGCCTTTAGGCTGCATGGAGCCGCTGCCCAGCCCTTCAAAACGCGAGCCGTCATGTAAGAACATGCTGGCGGCATCATGTGCCAACGCGTCACCATAGCGCTCTGAAATGAAAGCGATCATCAGATCCATCGCGGTCGAAGCACCGCCGCAGGTCCAGATTGAACCATCGCGCACAAACCGGTCCGGTAGGGTTTCGACGCCCGGAAAGGCCTCTGCGAATTCGGCCAATGTCTGCCAGTGTAAAGTGGCTCTGCGACCTTCAAGCAAACCCCAGGAGGCCAGGAACCAGGCTCCAGTGTCCGCGCCAATGACCGTTTTGGCCCGTTTGATCAAAGCGGCGCATCTACGACTGGCAGGGTCGGATGAGTTTTGCCGGAAATCATCACCGCCGACGACCATCAGCAGATCGCAACTGCCCGCTTCGGCCCGCGTGATATCGGGCGAAAGACGCAGCCCGCTTGAACTACGGACGGCGTTATTATTGGGCGTCACAATAGACCAGGAAATATCGGCACCAGTCTGGTCCCGGACTACCCTCAAGGGCTCCAGCAGGCACGCCAGAAGCATGTTCGAAAATTTCTCGAAAAGCAGGATATTGGCTTTGAGAGGGGTCATTTCGTCCGATATGGGGTGGTTTTTGGCAATTTAGGACAATGCAGGCGGAAAATTCAAGATTACCTTTCCTGAAAATTGAAGACGAACCTGCCACGTAAACGAAAGAGTCAGACCACTATGAACGATCGCCCCCTTTCGAGTATTCGCGTTCTTGATTTCGGCCAGTACCTTGCAGGCCCGTTGGTGGGGATGATGCTTGCCGACATGGGGGCTGAGGTGATCCGCATTGATCCTCCGAGTGGTCCTCGCCTCAAGTCTCCTGCGTCTGATATGTTGTCGCGCGGGAAATCTGTGCTGGAACTGGATCTGAAATCTACGGACGGTGTAGAGACGGCGTTGCAATTGGTCAGGCGCGCCGACGTGGTCATCGACAATTTTCGACCGGGTGTGATGGAGCGTTTGGGTTTGGGTCCAAAGGCTTTGAGCCAGGCAAACCCCGCCATTGTGTCGCTTTCCATGCCCGGGTTCGCGTCGACCGATGCAGAACTCGCGGATATCGCCGCGTGGGAGGCCGTAATCGCAGCGCGAACCGGTCAGTTCACCGACATGGGGTTGAATCGGCGTTTGATGGGGATCAACCCGTCCTTCACGCCGCTGGGGCTGGCGTCGGCATATGGGGCGACGTTCGGTGCGATGTCAGTGCTGTTTGCGCTACGCGCGCGTGGCGAAAATGGCGGGGATCATATCGAGGTGCCATTGGCCTCGGCCCTGCTGGAAGGGCTGGTCTACAATTGCGAGCAGATTGAGGACTACCCGGGTCGCTACAAATCCCCGCGCGAGGTTGAGCTGGAGCGGCGCGCGGCGGAAGGCTTGCCGATGAGCCTGAAGTTTTCGGAACTGTCCGAATTTCTGGATCCGTTCTACCGCACGTATCCCTGCGCGGATGGCCGTGGGTTTTATGTCGTAGCATGCAGCATCAAAGGCCATCCCGAACGCGCCCTTCAGACGCTGGGGTTGAGTGAGATGGCCGAAAGCCTGCCTGATTTCGATGCTTATCTGGATCAGAAAGATTGGCCCGCAGAATGGTCGACGCGAAACTACCCGGTCGGTGTTTCCGACCGCGAGCGGGTGTCCACTGCGATGAAAGAGGCCTTTCTAACTCGTCCAGCGCATGAGTGGGAGGAGTTGTTCGGGGCCTCAAAAGCCCCTGCCACCGCGCAACGGACTTCGCAGGAATGGCTAAACGACCCCCATGCATTGGCATCTGGATTGGTGCTGCAAGTCGAGGACCCGGTCCACGGCAATATGCACCAGATGGGCAATGTTGCCTGGCTTGCAAGCGATGCGGGCGCGTCGAGCAAACAAGCGGCGCGTCCTGCCGATCTGGCGGCACTTTTGACCGAGGCTCCCCGGGTTGCAGCAGTAAGTGATGGCGTCGGGCATGGCTGGTTGGACGGTGTAAAGGTTCTGGACCTGACCAATGTGATTGCTGGTCCAACCATAGGCTCGACGCTTGCGCGGTACGGGGCCGACGTCACTTTGGTTCAGCCCGTTGACCCTTCAGTTGACCCTTGGAATGCCGTGGTCTTTGGTATGCATGCTCATCGTGGCAAACAAAGTGTCCTACTGAACCTGCGCAGCGATGAGGGGCAGGACGCGCTGGCGCGTTTGATCGCCGAAACCGATGTCATCACCATGAACGGAACGGATGCACAGCGCGATGCGCTGGGGCTATCCCCGGAGCGGTTGAAAAGCATCAACCCGAAACTGATCCTGGTGCAGCTTGACGCCTTTGGCGGGCCGAAGTCTGGGCCGAAGTCGAACCATCTTGGTTATGACGACCTGGCGCAGGCGGCAACCGGTGTCATGGTTCGGTTTGGCGGTGGTATGGAAACGCCCGAGGAACACGCGCATTTCGGCACGATTGACGTTTTGACCGGATACTGTGCCTGCGTGGCGCTTGGTGGTGCTCTTATGCAATTGGAGCGGACGGGCGAGGGCGGTATCGCCCGCGCCTCTCTGGCGGCTGCGGGTAATCTGATTCAGGCCCAGTTCATGTATGACTTCGACGGGCGCGCGCCGTTTGATGAACCGTCGGGGCGTCAGGCGCTTGGCTGGGGACCGTTCTATCATTGTTACGAGGCGGCCGATGGCTGGATGTTCTTCGCCGCCCCGACCGAGCGAGAAAAGGCGCTGTCGGCAATTCCGGAACTTACCGATCTTGCGGGCCTGTCGGAAAGCGAATTGCACGCTGCGCTTGCCAAGCAATTCCGCGAACATCCTATCGCTTTCTGGAGTGCGGCGTTTGCCTCGTCTTCCAGCGCGGTTGTTCCGTTGGGATCATTACATGAAACCCGCGACGCTGCTCTGCAGTTTGAAAGTGGCGGTACAGTTGATCTGTCACAGGCAACGTTCCGCGTGATCCGGCACGACCAGCACCCGATGGGCCGCTGGTGCGACCTTGTGGCACCGAATGCTGTCCGTCCAGAGCGAGGCCGCATCGCAATTCCATCGCATATGCCCAAATACGGCGCGCACACACGTGAAATTCTAGCCCGCGTTGGACTGGACGAGGTCGCTATTGATCGAATGATCGAAACAGGGGCAGCCGCAACACAATGGTCGGACAAGTATCTCCCTGAGTAAGGGGAAACCGCCGACACAAAGAACCGATCGACAGGGAGGACATTTTGGAATCTGTCAAAAATCTCGCGGCAACTTGCGCCAAGGGTAAAATGTCACGTCGCGAGTTTCTGTCTCGCGCAGCCATGCTTGGTGTCAGCGCGGTGGTTGCAAACGGGTTACTGACCCAGGAATTGCGCGCGGCGGTGCCCAGTAAAGGGGGCACTCTGAAACTGGGCCTTGCCGGAGGGGAAAGCACGAATACGCTCGACCCGGCCGCCGCCCTGAGCCAAGTGCCCTACCACGTAACCCGGGCCTTCGGCGAAACGCTTTTGGACGTCAACGGTGACGGCAGCTTCAACATGCGTCTTGCGGAATCTGTTGAGGGCAGCGCGGATGCAAAAACGTGGGCCTTCAAGATCCGTAAGGGCGTCGAGTTTCACAACGGCAAGACTGTGACACCTGATGACGTGCTGGCCACTTTGAAACGCCACTCGGATGAAAACACCAAGTCTGGCGCGTTTGGCGTGATGAAGGCGATTTCGGAGATGTTTGTTGATGGAGATAATCTGATCGTGAAGGTGGAGCGTGGTAACGCCGATCTTCCCTACCTGATGTCGACCTATCAACTGCTGATTCAGCCGAACGGTGGTCTTGATGACCCGGCGGCCGGGATCGGGACTGGTCCGTACAAGATTGTTGAGGACGAGCCCGGGGTGCGCCACGTGTTCGAGAAGTTCGGGAATTACTGGGACGATACACGCGGTCATGTGGATCAGGTCGAAATGCTTGTCATCAATGACAGCACAGCGCGATCCGCGGCGCTGCAGTCGGGGCAAGTTCACATCATCAACAAGGTTGAGCCCAAAATTGCCCAGTTCTTGGCGCGCGCGCCGGGGCTTGAGGTGAAACGCGTCGCGGGGCGCGGTCACTATGTCTTTATCATGCACAGCGATACCGCACCTTTCGATAACAAGGACCTGAGGCTGGCACTGAAATACGCGATCAATCGCGAAGAGATGGTGGACAAGGTTCTGCGGGGTTACGGCGCGGTTGGAAACGACACGCCAATCAATGCGGCCTATCCATTCTTTGATGACAGCCTGCCACAACGCGCATTTGATCCGGCGAAGGCGGCAGAGCACTACAAGGCGTCGGGGCATGACGGCTCCCCGATCGAGCTTCATGTTTCCGATGTCGCGTTCCCAGGGGCGCTGGATGCTGCGCAGTTATTCCAGCAGTCCGCCAACGCCGTCGGAATTCCGCTACAAATCAAGCGCGAACCTGCGGATGGTTATTGGTCCGAAGTATGGAGCAAAAAACCGTTCAGCGCGTCCTATTGGGGCGGGCGTCCAACCCAGGACCAGATGTATTCGACTGCTTACCTTTCGACTGCAGACTGGAACGACACCCGGTTCAAGAACGAGCAGTTCGATACACTGTTGTACGATGCTCGCAAAGAACTGGACGCTGACCGCCGCAAGGACACCTACGGTGAAATGGCGCGGATGGTGCATGACGATGGTGGTCTGATCTGTCCGATGTTCAACGAATTCCTGGAGGTTGTGCGTGATGATGTGCAGGGCTGGGAAGCTGACGGCCAGTGGGAAGTCATGAACGGCCTTGCACCGCATAAATGCTGGTTGGCATAAGGTCGGTACCAGCACAGGTTGCAACACGGGTCCCGGGGCATTGCGCCGGGACCAATATTGGTCTTTTCGAGATTGCCTGATCACCGGTGAGAGCAAAGGCTATTCAGGATGGTACTGACTCAGATCGGCTTCTAGTGACCGACGAAAGCGGCAACAATTTAGCGGGGTGTAAGCATGAAAACCGCGAATGATCCGAAACACGAAGGCGCAGGTCCTGCGATTACCCCACGCACCCGTGCCCGTGCACGGCACATATTGGATCACTACTACATCGGTCCTGCCAGAGATGACCGGGTGTTGGAAATCTGGGGCTACACCGACCGCTATACATACCGTCCCGGCGACACTGTCGATTTGCGCGTTTCTACCACAGCTCCTAACTGGTCGCTTGAGGTCGGACGAGATGGCGTCAACTATGCGCCCGTCATGCATGTCGCGGATTTGCCTGGTCTGCATCAGGACACCCCGGAGCACTGCTCGGTGTATGGTTGTGATTGGGAGGTTTCGCATTCCTTTACCATTCCTGATGACTGGACGGCGGGGGCCTATCTGATCACTCTGCGTGCCGAGCGTCAGGGAGACGCAGTCGAAGAGCATCACCTGATCTTTGTTCGGCGTGCTGCTCAGGCAGAACCGGCTGCGATGGTTCTGGTTTGTGCGACCGGCACTTGGCTTGCCTATAATTGCTGGGGCGGTTCCAGTGCCTATGAAGGGATCACAGGACCAGAGCGAAACGCTTTCTCGCCCATTCTGTCAAACCAAAGGCCATGGACGCGTGGGTTCTGCAAACTGCCTGCAGGAGCCCCCCGCGCTTTGACCGAAAAGCCGACCGACCCGGAGGGCATGGTCCGCTATCCCTATATGGAATGGGCTTATGCCTATGGCTATTCAAAGAAATATGCATCAGCAGGTTGGGCCAGCTATGAACGCCATTTCGCCCGTTGGGCGGAAGCCGAAGGGTATGAGTTCGAAATCGTCACGCAACACGATCTGGAATTGGAACCGAATCTGCTGACGAGCCATCGATGTGCAGTATTCGTGGGTCATGACGAATACTGGACTGCAACCATGCGCGACAGGGTTGAGCAATTTACAGAAGGCGGTGGCCGGGTCGCGCGCTTTGCCGGCAATTTCTTGTGGCAGACCCGGCTGGAGGATCAGGTGCAAACGCAGATCTGTTACAAATACACTGCCAAGGATGCCGACCCCCTCATGGGCAGCGATAAGGAGCACTTGGTCACCGGCACTTGGGATGCTCCGCCGGTCAACCGACCCGGTGCGCAGACATTCGGCGTAAACGGACTTAAGGGCATCTATGCCGGGCTGGGAAATTGCGTTGGGCAAGGCAGTGGAGGGTTCACGGTCTACCAACCGGATCATTGGGCCCTGAAAGGCGTGCGGCTCGGCTACGGCGACCAATTGGGCGCTGAGTCGAAAATCTTTGGGTACGAGGTAGACGGATTGGATTTCTCTTTCGATGACGGGCTGCCCTATCCGACAGGCAAGGACGGTACAGACAAATCCGTAGAGATTATTGCGCTCGGGATGGCCACCAATGTCGAGGCGGATTTTTCCCATTGGGGAGAGACGCTTTACATCGGCAGCGCGGATGCCGAATTCAAAGCGCTGACACTCTTCGGTGACGTGAAAGAAGAGACCCTGGATAAATCAAGCCGCGGAAATGGGGCGATTGTCTCTTGGCAAAGCGGGGATGGTGAAGTGTTTTGCGCTGGAACGTGCGAATGGGTTGCCGGGTTGACGCGGCGCGACATACAGGTCGAAACCATCACTCGCAATGTTCTGAGCCGGTTTTGTCGGTAGGCAGTTTTAGGGAAGATTTTTCCAACCACTCGTCTACCAAAACCATGGGCTGCTTTTCCCAAAGTGGGTTATGCAGGCCGCCGCCCTAGATAGATGTCAGGCGGCCCTGCTGTAGTGGTTTCAGCATGCTGAAATCCTTTCGGTGGCCTTGCCGGAAAAACCTTTCTTGAGGCGGGCAGTTGGCTTTCGCAGCCTGATCCATGAATAAGAGTTCACCTTTCAAGTACTTCAATATCAGTTCCGAGGCCATTCGCCTTGCGGTGTTGCTTTACATCCGTTTCCCAACCTCGTCATGGAATGCCGAATACCTCCTATACGAGTCGGGTAAAGGGCAGCATCACTGGCCTAGCTCATACCGGTTCGAATTTTTCTGACAGCACCATGGCGGATATTGTCAAATCAATGAACAATCTCGCAGCACCCCACTCCGAAGCGCTCTTCACAAACATTGGAATGGCATACATGCTGAAACTGAACGTGGCCGCCAGGAAAGCCACCTGAAGCAAATGGCTGGTCGGTAGGGAAACGGCCAGCCGCAGACTTACGCCTTTAATTCTGGTTTCCTGAAAAAAGGATGATCAATATGACACACCCCGCGTTTCAATCCGAATCTGTCGCCGTCGTGACTGGTGGCGCCTCGGGCATTGGCCTTGCGGCCGCAGCCAAGTTTGCTGGCATGGGTATGAAAGTCGTCGCTGTTGATCGCGACACAGACAAGTTGGCAGAAGCGGAAGAAGTCCTGCGCGCCGCCGGCGCAGCCGACGTGATGATTGCCTCCACCGACATCTCAGATCGTGTGCAAGTCGTAGCGCTTGAAAAAGAAGTGACTGCTCGTTTTGGAGGCGCGGATATCCTAATGAACAATGCAGGGGTTGGGGGCCGCAATTCGTGTCTGACTGCGCTCGATGTATGGGAGAAGATCCTGGGTGTTAATCTTTGGGGACCCGTCCATGGAACGCAAGTGTTCGCTCCGGGCATGGTTGAACGCGGTCGCCCCGGCGCGATTATCAATACCGGGTCCAAACAGGGCATTACAACGCCACCCGGAAACCCGGCCTACAACGTGTCCAAGGCGGGCTTGAAAGTCTTCACTGAGGCACTCGCACATGAACTGCGCAACACGGAAGGCTGCCAGGTCACGGCACATCTTTTGGTTCCAGGATTTGTTCACACCGCGATGATCGGTGCCGCCGAAAAACCACCAGCCGCATGGACAGCGGAACAAACGGTCGATTTCTTTGTAGAAAGCGTGAATCGGGGCGATTTCTACATCCTGTGCCCTGACAATGATGTGGACCGCGCTCTGGACGAAAAACGCATCGCATGGGCGGTCGGCGACATCATCGAAAACCGACCGCCACTAAGCCGCTGGCATCCAGACTATGCTGGATCATTCACAGCCTACATAGACCAGAAAAGCTAACTGAAGCGCACTGCTGTGCCATCGACGGATGTCCGCTCACGGGAGCGACCTCACCGCGCATGGAGTACGCATTGTCAGAATGCAGTGATACTGCAGCTCGCAGTCTTGCCTTAGAACTATAGTTCAATAGAAGCCCTTTACGCCGTCCCGAAACTTCGATGTTGCAAATTCGAAGAACGCGTGAACGCGCGCGCTCCGACGGATATCGGGATGTGCCAGCACCCACAGGCTGGAGGCGAATTTTTCATCAGGCTCATGAATGCGGACCAACTCTGCGCAATTCTCACCAAGATAGGCGGGCAAAACGGCTATTCCGAGTTTAGCCCGCACCAGATCGAATACCCCCATCAGCGAATTGGAGTAGGTTACCGGGGCTACTGCGGGTTTAAGCTCTGTGGTCATCAGACTCATCGTCGATGGATTGGCACTATCGTTCATTCTGATCCAGCGTTGTTCCGTCTCAGGCTTGCTTTGAATAGTGCCTAGGTAATCTGTGTGCGCGTAGGTTGCGAAACTCAGCTGCGCCAAATTTCGGCCAATCCAATGTTCCGGTGGATTCAGTGTGGGACGCAAGGCGATGTCTGCGTCCCGCCGCATCAGATCAAGTGGCTGTGTACCAGACAAAAGCCGTAATTCTACGTCCGGGAACCGGTTTTGAAACGCCGAAAACACAGATGCCAGAGTATAGAGGAGTGAATCCGTTGTGGTGACCGTCAATACGCCTTCCAGACGCAAATCCCGCCCACCAAGCTCACGTTGAATACCGTTCATGCCATCACGAAGCTGTAGACCATTGCGATAGAAGTGCTCGCCTGCTGCAGTCATCACATAGCCATGACTCAACCGTTCAAACAGGCGTACGCCCAACCTCTTTTCGACTCCCTCAATTCGGCGGAAAACGGTGGAATGGTTAACCCCAAGTTGCCGCGCTGCGCCGGACAAGCTTCCAGCCTCGCAGACTGCCAGAACGAAGGGGATATCACTCCAATCCAATATTTGTGCATTCATGCAAGGCCTCCTTGCACACAGCGTGAATTACCTTGCGAAAATTATCAACCTAAGTTCGCTGTGCATCGAATTGGAGAAACATCATGAGACGGACACTGAGTCTCCCACAGCGGATGGGTCCGCAGCCACGGACCACACATGGACTGCCGCATGCTCAAATCACGCAGCATGGGCCGGATCGCGTCATTGATCAGCTGCGCCAATGGGCATTTGGCCTTCCCGGCGTCGAAAACCACCCCAGCCTAGTGTCTGTCCCAGGCGCTAGGGCGATGGTCATTCACGATTGTGCAGGCTGTAACCAAGACGCCTTTATGGCTGGGCGCGAATTTGCCCATATTCACCCACATCCTGACAACGGCAGCATGCACGTCCAGTTGCCGCGCGAAGATGCTCTTGAAGTCGTGGAAAAAGGGTGGGGCGAACATCATACCCTGGTGCTGGAAAACCTCCGCCCAATTGGTCTGGTGATGGTGTTTTCACCGAGGGATGAGGCCGAGCTTGAAACTGCCAAAGCCGTCATCCGTCGATCCTACGAGTACGCTACGGGCACAAGCCTTGTGGTTGCGTGACACGTCAGAACTGAACCCATACATACAGGAGAAACAAGATGAACATTTTGGTTGTTGGTGCGACGGGCACCATTGGCAAAGCGGTCGCTGATGCTTTGGCTGAGCGCCACAAGGTTATCCGTGCCGGATACAAGGACGGTGACGTCTCGGTCGACCTCGGCTCTAAAACGTCAATAGAAGAGATGTACAGATCAATCGGGCAAGTAGATGCGGTTGTCAGCACGGCCGGACTGGCGGGCTTTGCCCCTTTCAGCGAATTGGATGACGCCGCTTACGATCTGGCGCTTCAGAACAAATTGATGGGTCAGATCAACCTCGTACGGATCGGGCAAGAGCATATCAGCGACGGGGGATCCTTTACGCTTACTGCTGGTATTTTGTCGCGTGATCCCATGCCCGGATCAGTTGTGATCAGCCTTGCAAACGGAGCGCTGGAGTCCTTTGCAAAAGCGGCCGCTTTGGAGCTTGGCCGTGGCCTGAGAGTGAACGCAGTCAGTCCGGTATTCGTCAAAGAGACGATGGAAATGATGGGGATGGACCCAAGCACAGGGTTATCGGCTGCTGACACCGCCAAGTCTTATCTCGCCGCCGTCGAGGGAGACTTAAATGGAGCTACATTGGATGCGCCCGACTACGCGTAGTTCTTGTGGGTGAGAACGACCCTGTGTCCCAGGTTTGTAAATATGGTCAGTGCAGTTGCTAACGCAATTGCGCTGACCCATTCCTCGTCAGAAGATGTCCCTTCAAAATCAGCCTAACCCTTCACCGCGCGTCAACTGTGAATTGGGTCGCCAGCGCGAGTATTGATCAATTGGTATTGCTTCACGGAGTTCGGAAACCCGATTTAGGGAATTAGTACAGCGGTATCGGAAGGGGCGGCCAAAGGCCATTAAGGTCGACTTAGGCATGTCGCGTCTTCCCTCATTGGGAGGCACCTCAGGTTTACAGAATTAAGACATTGGCTTTAGTTTGGTCACTAGCAGGAACTCTAGTAGAGTTCTCTAGTAAGGTCGAAAGGTGTGTTTTTTGAAACGAGTTGTATCGTTACTTGTTGCCCTGACGCTGGCGGGATGTGTGTCAACCGCGCCTCCTCCCTCGGCACCCATTCCAAACCCAGGTCGCGTAAGCACCCCAGTCAATTCAAAGCAGGCACAAGTAAGGTTCCGTCAGGTCGCCTCTCGGGTAGAGCCCGCGGCAGAGCGAGAGTGCCGTCGCCGCACTCAGGGTGTGAATTGCGATTTTCTGATCCGCATTCATCCAAATAAGCAAGCACCCTCTAACGCCTATCAGAGTTTAAGCAAGTCGGGACGCCCGGTAATAACCATGACCCAAGCTCTGATTAAGGATGTGAACAATACCGATGAACTTGCATTTGTTATGTCACATGAAGCTGCTCACCATATTCAAGGGCATTTGGCGCGCCGTGCCCAAAATGCGGCGGCTGGTGCAATCATTTTTGCTGGTCTGGCTACTATCGCCGGAACTGGGGCGAATGACATTGCCGCAGCACAAGATTTAGGAGCCTTTGTTGGTGGGCGCAGCTATTCAAAGGACTTTGAACTGGAAGCTGATCGGCTAGGCACGGTAATAGCTTACAAAGCGGGATATGATCCACTCAAAGGTGCGCTGTTCTTCGCAAGAGTTCCCGATCCTGGTGATCGCTTTCTGGGGACGCATCCTCCCAACGCTCAAAGATATTATGCCGTTCAAGCCACAATGGCCCAGATCGGTGGTTGACTAGTTTGAAATTCAGGTCTTTGCAGAGCCGCAAATCGTGAACTCGAACAAGCCTTGATTTCGCAGCCGCTTCAAGTATCGGCTCGACGGATCGCGCCGTTGCGCCGCAATTGCCGCTTAAACGGCAGTTTAGAGCCGTTCAATACACTTGAGAGAGGGCGGGAAGCCGTCATTCTCTGCATCCGCAAGGGCTCCCTACTGGCATTGTAAAAGCAGACGCTCAAAAAGTCTGATGGTCATTCGCATTGCCGGGTTGCGGGCCAATAACAGGGATGCGGACAGAGCGCCAATTCGCTGCGGTTGCGCAAGTGTCAGTTTTTGGCGCGACTGCCAAAAACGGTCGTTTCGGCCGCTAGCGTACGCTCCGCCATATCGCTAGCACGCGTCCGATGCGAAAGAAATCAAGTCGTCAAGAAAGCGACTTGACCAAAAGCACCCAGTTTTCTGTTTCGGTGTCCCAGCCATCTTTGGCGCAAGGCGCTTTCGCCAATTCTGAATATCCCTTTCGCTCGTAGAGCCGTCTCGCGCCCAAGTTTTCATCGGCAACAATGACGCTCATTCGTTTAAATCCTTCAGCGCGGGCTATTTCATCTGCGAGATCAAGGAGCTTCGAACCAAGGCCTTGTCCACGGTTCTCCGGGTAGCACGCCAAAACATTGACGTACCAACTCTCTAGCGCTTGGTTTTCCAGCTCTTGCAAGGGACGGAACAATGCAGGGAAGTTATCCCCAATTTCCTCTGGCTCAGCTCCGATCCCGTATCCTGTCAAGCCGGCAACCGCCCCGTTGCCAAAATCAAAAACCACCACTTGCCCCTCTCGCGCTTTTTCGGCCTGGCGCGCTCTACCAACGGCCCAAGCGTCTTCGCCATCATGTGCCAGCCCAGTCCAGACATGGAGCGGCAGTCCTTCTCCGGCGAAGTTCACCAAGTCTGCAAGCGCATGAGCATCTGCTTCAGTAGCCAATCTCAAGGGTTTTTTAAGTGGTATCATCTCGCCCTCCGCAAGAACTCAAAGTGTCATGGGCATTTTATGCCAAGCTATCCTACCGTGGTCAGAGGCAGATGGTTTTTCATAGCGATATCCGAATTTTTTGTAGAGCGGCACGTGACGTTCTTTTTCCATCCGTCGCATCCGTCCGACGAACTCGTCCGTCGGCGCCCTTGAATAAGATTGAAGCTTAAGTGTCGATTAGTAGGGTAATGTAAATTCAGCTGGCCTTCTAATTTGCACCGGCAGCGAAGGGCAGGTTCGACGGGCTTGCGACGCGGCATTGCCAACCGAGGGCCAATGGTAGGTTCGGGTCGTCCTCGTCCAAGCGTGACGAGGCAGACAGAGCGATGCTGCATTTACTCCGAGGTCGGCAGTGAGCTCAAAGGCGAAATCGCTCCCACTATGCGAAGATGCTGTCTAGCTCGTTCGAAGCAATCAGGTTCGCATACTTTTGCTGCATATCGAAAAGATTGGCTTCGTGCGGACCTGAGGCCCGGTCTCCAACACAATCAGAGATCACGGTAGGCCGAAAGTTCGCGCTTATAGCATCGACCACGGTTGCGCGAACGCATCCACTCGTGGTCGCGCCGACGACGGCAACAGCGTCAACATTCTGGTTACGCAGCAGCGAGCCAAGGTTGGTGTCAAAGAACGCAGACGGTTGCGTCTTTCGGATGACAATTTCACTATCAACCGGTTTCAAGATGTCGATTACTTGGCTTGCTGGGTTGGATTCCGTCAGTTCGCGCAGCCTTGGTGCCTTTTCACACCAGACGCCTGCATCAAATCCATCATCAGCATATACGATACGGGAGAATACAATCGGGAGTTTTCGTGCCCGAAATGCCTTGAGAACAGGCACCGTCGTTTGAGCGGCTTCAAGGGTGTTCCCGCCACCAAAGATTTCCGGATCAATGAAGCCGTTCACAAAGTCGACTACTATTAGTGCCGTTTTTTTTCCCCTTGCCGATCAATCCACCCATTTGCTGTTTGCTATATATGTCTGTTTCGTTCATGAAGCCTCCTAATGCGAAAGCCTACTCTTGATGGGAAAACAAATCTATTAGCGTCCGCTTTGTCGCGCATAACGCCCGTTCACGCCAAGTAGAGCGAATGACTGCTCTGAGCCCAAAGTGTCATCCTCGTTTGAGCATGGGTTCCGTGAACTGAGCACTGATCTCAGGCTCTCTTAGGCATAGACAAGGTTCATGTGTGCACCATGGGACGGTTTTGGTTTGTGCGAGGTCGCCGCATGAGCGGTTCAGCGATTACAGGCATTCCAGACATTAATCTCGCTTGTTTGGTTGACGCTTAATTGTGCATTAATCATTTCATTTATCTTGCTGACTTGTTGTCTGTAACTCTCAAGCTTCGAAGCTGTAAATTGATTGCTGCTTTCCAGAATATCAGCCGCGAGATTGAGTTCGAGATAAGAAATACTCTTGCGCAGTTCACTCAAAAACTCAGATTGTAGTTGGGTGTTTTCCATTGCAACTTCGCAACCGGTATTGATATGCGCTTCCTGTGCCCAGGACGGCCCTGCCATCATAATAGCAACTGCCAAAATCCATTTCATTTCAACACCCCTAAACCCGATCCGGCCAATGTTCTCAATCGACTGAATAGAGTAATCTTGATGTGGTCAACCGAATTGCAAATGGCTGCTTTGTCCGCATAGTTGCCATTGTGGACGTTGGATCATGCACCAGCGGCGAACGGCGGCTCAGTGGCCAAGTGAGTTCCGCGAGACCTCAATCTCACGCATGGTGCGAACGGCAGCAACGCGGGCTGCAATCGCAGCATTTCAAAACAGCGCTCAATGGCGGCTTTGGGACGTTCTGTACACTTAAGTGCGGCGGGGAGGGATCGTTCTGTGCAATTGCGGAACGCTGAACTGATATAATCAAAAGCGGACATTAAACGCTCTGTTTTGAACAAGATTGAGGATGCGTCGAAACACCAGTATGCTCCTCGTCCCTTGCAGGCGAGTTTTGGGCTGCTTTAAGCCAATAAGAGGCAGTGAATCCCTTGACCGATGCTAAAGTGGCGTTCTTCATTGAAAAAACGCAAACTAGTTACTTTGGCAAAAACAGCCGGGTGTTCTACACTTCAAGAAAGCAAGGAGACGCATGCTGGTGGGGCGCAGATAAAGGTTCTGTCAGAGCAGCAAGCGAAACGATCAATATGTCCGATATCGCGATCTGGCTTGAGAAACACGGTTTGTCCAAATATGCCGAGGCCTTTGCTGAGCACGAAATCGAACTTGGTGATCTTACTGAGCTAACTGACGAAGACCTTGTAACATTAGGCCTTCCTCTCGGCCCAAGACGACGTTTTATGAAAGCTGTTCGAGCCAATGCAGAGGAGGCACGTCGCCCGCAAAACACGGCACTAGGTCCTGCGATTGTAGCAGAGCGGCGGCAACTTACTGTCATGTTTATCGATTTAGTTGGGTCGACCGCAATTTCACAGAGTGTCGACCCTGAAGATCTGGCAGAAGTCCTTCGGCTTTTCAAAGAAACATGTGCAGCGTCTGTTGCAGCTTTTGATGGTCACATTGCAAGCTACTATGGCGACGGGATTATGGTCTTTTTCGGGTTTCCCCATGCCCACGAAGATGACCCTGAGCGTGCCGTTCGTGCGGGCTTGCGCATCATCCAGGAAACACCAGATATCCGAACCCATGCGAAGCTTAATGTCCGAATAGGGATTGCGACAGGATTGGTTGTTGTCGGCGATTTGCGCGGCGAAAAAATGTTTGAGGATGGAACGGCGATGGGTGAGACGCCAAATCTTGCCGCGCGTCTTCAGGCAATGGCAGATCCGGGCACACTGATCGTTTCTCCCAGCACTCATCAGTTGGCAGGTGACGCTTTCGAGTATGTTTTGCGCGGCGCATTCAAGCTTAAGGGGTTTGCTAAGGAAGTTGAGGCTTGGCAAGTAACTGGAGAACGAGAAACTGTTAGCCGCTTCCTGACAATGGATGACGTACTGCTTAAGCCTTTGGTCGGTCGTGCGTCTGAATACGAGACCCTGAATGACAAATGGAAACTGGCTAGTGCTGGTCAAGGGCAGGTCGTGCTGGTTTCGGGCGAGCCGGGAATTGGCAAGTCTCGCCTGGTGGAGGAATTGCGCCAGAATGTTTCGGGAGCGTCGCACGCTCAAATTCGGTGCCAGTGTTCTCCTTACCATTATGCGAGTGCATTTTACCCTGTAATTCGTCAATTCGAGAATGCCGCAGATCTTCGTTCCGACGATTCAAACGTCATAAAAATCAAAAAAATCTCATCGTTTCTAGGTGATCGATCCAACAATACACTGAAGTTGGCAGCCTCTCTTCTATCCGTTCCATTCGAGGGTCAATTGGGGCCATTGGAACTGACGCCGCAGCAAGTCATGGATCAGACGCTGGGAATGCTGTTGGATAATCTGGTTTCCGAAGCGGGAAAGAAACCGGTGCTGCTTTTGTTTGAAGACGCGCATTGGGTTGATCCAACAACCAAGTTGCTGCTGGACCGTATTGTGGAACGGGTTCGAGACCTCCCTGTGCTTGTTGTGGTGACATTTCGCCCCGAGTTTGACCCAAGATGGGCGCTGCAACCGAACTTGGCGAAAATTGTTTTGAAGCAACTGGATTTCGAACAGGTAAAAAGCATTGTGAACGAAGTTGCCGAAGGCCAGTCGATTTCTGACGAGATGTATGAATTGGTCGCGGCGAGATCTGATGGTGTGCCGCTATACGTCGAAGAGGTAACGAAAGATCTCCTTGAATCAGGAGTTTTGACAGAAGACCGGGACACTCGCGCAACCGGTGGGTCTTCTCTGGCGAATCCGGTTCCCAGCACATTGCATGATGCGCTGATGGCGCGACTTGACCGACTGAGTTCTGCCAAGGAGGTGGCTCAGATCGGAGCAGTAATTGGACCACAGTTTTCCTATCCGTTGATCGCTGAAGTATCCCGCTTCAGTGATAAGGCGTTGCGTGCGAGTTTGGAGCTTCTGGTGGATGCAGGCATCGTCACTACGTCCGCAGCAGAAGATTTGGAGACCTTCAGTTATCGTCACGCCCTAATTCGTGACACAGCCTACAACAGTCTGTTGAAGAGCGAGCGTCGCGTCTTGCATGCTCGGGTCGCGCAGTCATTAAATCGAACAGAAACTCGCATTGGTGACGCCGCCCCGGAAATTCTGGCTCACCACTACACGATGGCCGGGATGGCTAAAGAGGCAATCGATTGCCGTTACCTCGCCGGTCAGCGCGCAATTAAGCGTTCAGCAAATATTGAGGCGAATACGCAGCTTTCCCTGGCAATCGAGCAGTTGAGTGAGCAGGGGCAGAGTAGCGAACGTGATCGAAAAGAAATTGAAATACAGGTTCTTAGGGCGGGTGTTCTAAGATCTACGGCTGGTATAGCCGCTGAAGAAACCGGTTCGGTCTACGCTCGAATACGAGACCTGTGTGAACGTGTTGAAGAGACAGAGCATTTGTTTCCAGTTTTGAATGGGTTGTATTCCTTTCATTTGGTGCGCGCCGAATATGATTTGGCGAGGAATGTCGCCGGGCAATTGCTGAAGTTGGCAAGCGAGACCAGAGAGACGCAGCATCAGATGGTGGCACACCGTGCTATGGGCGCAGTTCTGTTCCATATTGGGGAACTGGGTCCAGCGTACGAGCATTTGAACAATGCACTAGAACTCTACAACCGGGAGCGGGATGAACACCTGGCATACATTTACGGGTCAGACCATGCGGCGATCACGTCCTGCTTTTTGAGTTTGGCTATTTGGATGCGCGGTGCCCCAGACAGAGCACTGGAACTCCAAAAGCAAGCAGTGGCTGCGGCACGTGAACTCGAGCATGCTCATAGCATCGCACAATCCCTTACTTACCTGTGCATGCTTCATCTTCTGCGCCGTGAACCCGAAGGAGTACTTGAGGTGGCGGAGCAACTTGAGGAACTGGCTGCAAAGCACTCCTTCACATTCATGTCCGTGACTGCAGCCCTCTGGCGAAGCTGGGTGGAAGCCTTTGTATCACCCAACCAAACCACGATCCGTGCACTACATAGTGCGGCAGAAGCTTGGTGGGCCAGCGGAGCGGGGAACTACAAGCCTTTCTTTTTAGCACTGATTGCTGAACTCACACTTAAAACAGGTGATCAGGAAGGTGCTTTGAACTTGTTAGCCGAAGCGCGCGAAAACCAAGGCCTGACGAATGAGGGGTGGGCCCAAGCTGAGACGGACAGGGTCTATGCACTCGCCATGTCGGAGAATGGAACTGCCGAAGCAGAGTTTAGTGATGCAATTGAAACTGCGCGCCGACAGCAGGCCAGGATGTTCGAACTTCGAACTGCGGTAGATCAAGTAAGGCAGTGCGAAAGAAATGAACGCATACACAATGTAACCTCCGATCTACGTGCTGCTTTGGAGGCGGTCACGGGCGGGGAGCATACAATCGACGTGAGTGATGCCTTTGAACTACTTGATGAGACCACCGTCGGCTAGTCATCAAGCAAATGAAGGTGGGAGGGAGCCGATGAAGCCATGGACAATCGCGGTTTGGGTTTGTTGTACGCTTGTTCTTGTCGCTTGCGCTCCTAAAACTCGCACATACGAAAAGACGGTTACGGCTTCGCTGCCGGCGAGTTCAAGCACTGCCCTTGGCCAAGCTGCCAATCGTCTCGGAGACCCCAAAGATGGCCGGTCGGGCGTCAAGCTAATCAGTGATGGCGAAGAAGCCCTTGTCTCAAGGCTTCTGATGGCTGCTGCGGCCGAGCGCACGATTGACGCGCAATACTACCTTCTGCACAACGACCCCACGGGTCATCTTTTTGCAGCCAGTCTTTTGCGGGCGGCAGATAGGGGTGTTCGTGTGCGGCTGCTGTTGGATGACATGGATACATCCAGTTATGACGCGATGACAGCCGCCTTGGATGATCACGAAAACATCGAAATCCGCTTGTTCAATCCGTTTTGGCGGAATCAAAGCCTGCTCATTGCGGGGCTGACAGACTTCAAACGCATCAATCGTAGAATGCACAACAAGTCCATGACGGCGGACAATGTGTTCACGATTGTAGGTGGACGGAATATCGGGGCCGAGTATTTCCTGGCGCGGGAAGAAATGAACTATGCCGATCTAGATGTTCTGGCCGTGGGCCCCGTTGTAAATGAAGTGTCGCGTAGCTTTGACGCCTATTGGAACAGCGAGTTTGCTGTTCCTGCCCGAGTGGTTGTTGGGGAGCCGGAATCTTTTAGCCTGAGTGACGCCCGAGACAGGCTCAACGATCTGGTGGAAGAAGCAAAGCAAACCCAATACGGTGAGGCATTAAGAAAATCCGCCGAGGAGAACTTTGCGCACGGCGCACTTTCACTGGATTGGGTGCCGGCGAAACTCTATGCTGACCCGCCTTCCAAAGCCGCAGGGCTTGAGAATTCAGACCAAATTCTTGCATCGCAGTTGCTTCCATACTTCGAAAATGCCGACAGTGAGGTGAATATCGTATCGGCCTATTTCGTGCCGCGAAACAACGGCGTGAAATGGATGGCCGAACTTGAAAGTCGTGGAGTCGACGTCAAGGTCGTCACCAACTCACTCGCGTCGAATGACGTCGCACCGGTTTATGCTCACTATGCCAAAAAGCGCAGAGCATTGCTGCGTAGCGGGGTTGAACTTTACGAACTGCGACCTGACGCCTATCAAGTTCAACGCCGTGGTATTAACTGGGCTCAGTCCCGCTCCGGCCTGCATTCCAAGGCATTCGCCGTTGATGACCGGTATCTGTTTGTTGGGTCGTTCAATTGGGACCCACGTTCCGTTAACATCAATACCGAAATGGGCATATTGATCGACTCGCCGACGCTGACCATTCAAACTATGGGTGCTTTGGACGAGGCGTTACCAGCGTACACCTATCACGTTACATTAGAGCGCGCGGGTCAGCTCAAATGGAGGACGCGGGGCGAAGATGGCACAATCCTTGAATATGATGCGGAACCGACCGGTTCGGCTTGGGACCACATAGTTGCCGGTTTTCTGAGTATTCTACCGATCGGTTCTCAGCTTTAGGATCGCTGCGACGGGCTGGTAGGACTTATCGATTTGGAATTGGCTGATCCGGACCGACGGGCAAAAGGGGATTTTACCGTGAGATATTACAAACTCTACGCCGACGCAGCCGGGGAAAGCCATTGGGAAGATATCGAGGTCAAAGTTGAAGAGCGGAGTTTCGCTCCGCCCGCTCAGGCAATCGAAATTTCAGAACCGGAACCTGTAAAGCGCACTATGTTTCTAAGACTCCCGTCAGGTTGGAATGAACCAATCCATCCCACTCCAGTGGCCCAAAAGTTGGTTTGCCTTGCGGGCAAAATCCTAGTGACCGCGAGTGATGGTGATCATCGTGAAATAGGTCCGGGCGACGTTTGGCATATGCAAGATACGTCGGGAAAAGGTCATCACACTATGGTTGCGGGTGACCAGGATTTTGAAGCGCTCATAGTACAGTATGAGTGATGTCGAGAGTTTGTTTGATGTAGCTTCACGTAATCAAACTTCGCCGGGGTGGATGCAGAAGCCAGCAAAAGTGAGCGCAGCGTAGTCATGGCTTTCATTTGGATACACAACTCCAGTAGCCCAGCCGTCTACGGAACATCACTTTATAGGAAAGCTGGTTAGAGCTTTATGCAAACGAAAAATGAGATTTCCGGCAACAGTTAAGACCAACTATACATGCACCTGTCATCCCGCCCGTACGATCTGTGGTAGACTGCTTTCGAGGACAATCTGGCAGGAGATTTTCCGTTGTTACCGAAATCACTCCGACTCGCAGTCACCATGATGACAATTACGGTCTCAGTGGGCTCTCTGCCCGACCGTGTCGAAGCGCTATCATCGGATATCCCAGCGTGGCTGCAAAAGCACGTGGGCACGAAGGACGGTCAAATCGCACCGATAGTTCTGAAAAGGGCACGTGCGCTTTATCAGGAGAAAGTGCGGCAAGGCAAAGTCAGAAACCCTTGTTACCTTGCGAAAGACGCGACCCGCCCCAGTACAGCCAGCAACGGTAATCCGGGGCGGAGGTTCTACGTCATCTGCGAGTCACAGAAATCTTTCCGGGCTGTTTCGTCCGGCTATGGCAATGGCCGAAAACTGCAACGCGCTAATTTCTCGAACGGTCGGCAATGCGCGAAGAACTTCAGCAACGCGGAGGGGTCGAAACTAACCGCCGGCGGATCATATTTGACTGCCGAAACGCGGACCTCTTTCAAGGGCTACTACAATCAGTCTGGCAAGACGAAGCCGTTCTACCGGACGTTCCTTTTGTTTGATGGTGAAGGTGAAACTAGCAACGCTCGGGAACGGGCCATCGGCGGCCATCCCGCCGTGTTCCTGAAATGGCAATGCAGGTTCAAAAATCCTCAAAGCACTCATGCCGACAATGACGGTTATGTCCCCTACGGGAAGCTTGTGAACTACACCGGCGGTCGCAGCAACGGATGCACAACGTGGTCACAATCCGCCTCGAAACAGATATTGGCGCTAGTGGAGGGGAACCCCACGACCCTCTACATTTATCCCGAATCCGGAGACATCAACGCTGTCGCAAAGGCGGCGAAAAAGGGAAGGTCTCTGTCGCGCGCGGGCCTCTACTGGAACGCCGCGTGTCTGCAAGCAATCGGTGCCCCTAAATTCTGGCCAAAGCAAAGCCTGCAACCAGTCATCAATCAATGGAGGGCCTCTTTGCCCAAACAGCCGCCACTGGAGTTGCCGATTTGCAAATAGCGGAGGCGATGTAAAACGATTGCTGGAGTTGTTCTGATGAGAAAGACAACGAAGCCCTCACAGCAGAAGAATAGAAAACTTTCCATCGCGCTGTAACGAAATACGGCTTTGTTGCGCTCTACCGTCGTAGGCCGACCCTTGTTAGGTTTTGTCAAAGGAACTTGGTTTGAGCCGGGCAGTTGGCTGAACATCGTGCAGATAATCGCAACCGTCCATTCTTCCGTCTACAACCATTTCAAACAGGAAAGATCGCTAGCCAGTTGAAACACCGCCATGCTGACCCGCTCCGCGGCGCTTGCCGAGTCGCGTGAACTTGGCGCTGCAAAAAGGACAGCATCACTGGCTTAGCTGAAGCTGTTTAGACCTTATCTGGCAACAACCAGAAAAGGTCGGATCAGTATGCCCAACTCAAACTTCGCGACTCGGTCGCCGGATGTTGGGCATCACTTTCTTGTTTTTTAAATGTGTAAGGCGTGACCGAGCGCCCTCAAGCAGGCCTCTTGTAGGCCTTCGGAATGGGTCGGGTGGGCGTGAATAGTCGCACCAATGTCTTCCAGACAGGAGCCCATCTCGATAGCAAGCGAAAAGGCGGCGGACATCTCTGATAACCCACTGCCGACGGCCTGAATGCCCACCACTGCATGGTCACTTTCCCGCCAGATAACGCGGATGAAGCCTTCTTCGCGCTCGGTGGTCATTGCTCGCCCGTTTGCAGAAAACGGGAATTCCGTGGATTTGGTGCCTTGAATTTCATCGGGTAGAGCGCCGCAGGTCACAATTTCAGGATCGGTGAAACACACTGCTGGAATGGCGCGTTTGTCCCACTCGACCGAGTGGCCCGCGACGTGTTCCGCCACCATTTCGCCTTGAGCCATGGCACGGTGCGCCAGCATCGGTTCACCGGTCACGTCGCCTATAGCGTAGATACCGCGCATGGAGGACTGGCAATACTTGTCGATCCGGATGAAGGGTCCGTCTTGGGTCAGTGCTAGTTCCTCGATCCCGATCCCGACCGTTCGGGGACGGCGGCCGACGGTAACCAGAACTTTTTCAGCAGCAACGTCCCCCTGATCGGTTTTCAGCACATCATCATCAAAGCCCTGCGCGCGCGTGCCGGTCATCACCGTAACCCCAAGTGCATCCAGCCGTTTGGCAACGGGGCGGGTCAGCGCTTTGTCGTAAAGGGGCAGAATAGCGTCCTCGGCCTCGACCAATGTGACCCGCGTACCAAGTTTGGCAAACACCGTGCCCAATTCCAGACCGATATAGCCAGCGCCGACCACTGCGAGGCTATCGGGGATGTCCGTCAGGCTCAGGGCCTCGGTCGAGGACAAGATCGGACCGCCAAAGGGCAGGGATGGTAATTCGACGGGAGCGGAGCCGGAAGCGATAACGATATGTTCGGCGCGGATGGTGCGCGTTTCGCCGTTGTGTTTCACTTCGACGGTCTTGCCGTCAACAAATCGCGCTTGTCCGCTGACAAACCGCGCTCCGGCTTTTTTCATCAACCCGGTTACACCCGAATTGAGACGATTTACGATACCATCCTTCCAAGCGATCGTCTTGGACATTTCGATGATGGGATTGCTGGTTGAGATTCCCAACGGGCCATCTGATACGGCAGAAACCTTGTGAAATTCATCGGCAGCGTGGATCAAGGCCTTTGATGGAATGCAGCCCACGTTCAGGCACGTACCGCCGGGTTTTCCTTCGTCCACCACAACGGTGTCGATACCCAACTGACCGGCACGAATGGCGCAGACATAGCCCCCTGGCCCGGCACCGATGATCAGTAGTTTACACACGATATCTGACATTCAGCCCTCTACAAACAACATGGCCGGCGTTTCCAGCAGGGTTTTCAGTTTCTGCACAAAGACTGCCGCGTCCCAGCCATCGACGACCCGGTGATCGAAGGAACACGACAGGTTCATCATCTTGCGCGGTTGGAATTGCTGCCCGTCCCAAACTGGCCGGATTTGCATTTTATTGACGCCGACAATGGCCACTTCGGGGTGGTTGATAATCGGTGTGGTAACAAGTGCGCCAAGCGGGCCCAACGATGTGATGGTGATGGTGCCACCGGTCAAGTCTTCGCGTTTGATTGAACCGTCGCGGGCGGCCTCAGCCAGCCGCGCAACCTCGGACGCGTTGTCCCACAGGCTGCCGGCCTCGGCATGGTGCACCACCGGAACGTTCAGCCCCTGTGGCGTCTGCGTGGCGATGCCCACATGCACGCCACCGTGATGATAGATCACGCCGGCCTCGTCATCGAAACGTGCGTTTAGACCGGGTTGTTCGCGGACCGCTTCGACAATGGCCCGGATCAGGAACGGCAGCAATGTCAGCTTGGCTCGCTCTCCGGCGTGCTTTTCGTTCAGCGCGGCGCGTAAGTCTTCCAGCGCTGACATCTCGACTTCCTCGACGATGGTGATGTGCGGGATCTGCCGCTTAGACAGCGCCATTTTTTCCGCGATCTTGCGGCGCATGCCGATCACGCGCACCTCTTCAACGCCAGTATTCCGGCCTCGGGTTACGCCACCCTGCTGGATTCCACCCGAAGCGATCCAGTTGTCCAGATCGCCGTGACTTATCCGCCCAGCAGGTCCAGTGCCGGGGACTTGGCGCAGGTCGATCCCTTCTTCGCGGGCGCGGGCGCGTACAGATGGTGCTGCAAGCGGTTTTGTTCCGTTGGTGCGCGGAATTGGTTTGGCGGCCGCGACGGGTTGAGCCGATGGCGCCGGTTCTGGAGAGGGAGGCGTCTCTTCACTGACAGGTTTTGGCGGGGTCTGGGCAGGTTCCGCTGTCGTCTTGGCCTCGTTGCCCTCGCCTTCGACTTCGATGCGGATCAGGACCGAACCAATGGCCAACATCTGGCCGATCTCGCCGCCGAGTTCCAGCACTTTACCCGAGACCGAGGAGGGAACCTCGACCGCGGCCTTGTCGGTCATAACGGCGGCCAGAATGTCATCTTCGCGAACCAGGTCGCCCGGTTTGACATGCCACTCGGTCAGTTCTGCCTCGGCGATACCTTCGCCGACATCGGGCAGACGCATTGCAAACACGCCCATGGATCAGTCCTCCATGACTTTTTTCAGTGCCTCGCCAACCCGTGCAGGGCCTGGAAAATACTCCCATTCCTGAGCGTGCGGGTAGGGGGTATCCCAGCCCGTGACACGGATAATCGGAGCTTCGAGGTGATAAAAACAGCTTTCCTGCACCAGCGACATCAACTCAGCACCAAAGCCAGAAGTGCGCGTCGCTTCGTGAACGATCACGCAGCGGCCTGTTTTTTTGACAGAAGAGGTGATCGCGTCCAGATCCAACGGCATCAGTGTGCGTAGGTCCAATACCTCGGCGTCTATTCCGGTTTCCTCTGCTGCGGCCTGGGCAACGTAAACCATTGTGCCATAAGCCAGCACCGTAACATCGGCGCCTTCCCGACGGATCGCGGCCTTGCCCAAGGGCACAATGTCGTCCCCGTCAGGCACCTCCCCCAGCGGGTGGTTCTTCCAGCTGACAAGCGGGTTTTCGTGATGCCCGTCGAAGGGGCCGTTATAGAGCCGCTTGGGTTCGAGAAAAATCACCGGATCGGGATCGGCGATGGACGCCAGCAGCAGGCCTTTGGCATCGCGCGGATTGGACGGCATAGCCACTTTCAATCCTGAAACATGAGTAAACAGAGCCTCTGGGCTTTGACTGTGGGTTTGACCCCCGAAGATACCGCCGCCCGTGGGCATACGGATAACGATCGGGCAGGTGAAATCTCCGTTCGACCGGTGCCGCAGTCGCGCTGCCTCGGAAACGATCTGGTCATAGGCCGGATAGACGTAATCGGCGAACTGGATCTCGATCACAGGTTTCAAACCATAGGCCGCCATGCCGATCGCGGTGCCGACAATGCCGGCTTCGTTGATCGGCGCGTCAAAACAGCGGGATGTTCCGTATTTCGCCTGCAAGCCAGCGGTGCAGCGGAACACTCCACCGAAATACCCGACATCTTCGCCATAGACGACGACACGTTCATCTGCTTCCATCGCGACGTCATGGGCTTCGCGAATGGCTTCGATCATGGTCATCTTGGCCATGGTCAGAACCCCGCTTCCTGGCGCTGCCGAATTAGATGCGGCGGCATTGTCTCGTAGACGCCTTCAAACATGTCCCGCGGCGAGGGTTGCTTGCCGGAGGCGAGCGTTCCCACGGCCTCAGCGGTTTTCTGGGCGGTTTTGACCTCGTCCAGAACCTCCGCCTCGGCCTGCAGATGGCGGTCCTCGCTCCATTCACCCAGAACGATCAGGTGCTGCTTCAGCCGCTCGATCGGATCGCCCAGCGGCCATGCGGCAGCTTCACGTCGCGAGCGATAGGCCGAAGGATCGTCACTTGTCGAGTGCCCGCCAGCGCGATAGGTTACATGCTCGATCAGAGTGGGCCCAAGACCTAGGCGCGCGCGTTCGCAGGCCCATTTGGCCACTGCATGCACAGCCAGATAATCGTTTCCGTCGACCCGGATCGATGCAATGCCGAACCCGTGGCCACGCGCCGCGAAAGTGCCGACACCGCCGCGTGCGATGCCCTGAAACGTGGAAATCGCCCATTGGTTGTTGACGATGTTAAGCACGACCGGTGCTTTGTAGGTCGAGGCAAAAACCATTGCCGCGTGGAAATCGCTTTCGGCGGTCGACCCGTCCCCGATCCAGCCTGCGGCAATCTTCGTGTCCCCGGAAATCGCCGACGCCATTGCCCAGCCGACGGATTGCACGAATTGCGTGCCAAGATTACCCGAGATCGAAAAGAACCCATGCTCCTGCGAGGAATACATGATCGGCAATTGCCGTCCATGCAGTGGGTCTTCGGCGTTCGAGAAGATCTGGTTCATCATCGTGACCATCGGATAGTCACGTGCAATCAGCAGCCCTGCCTGCCGGTAGGTCGGGAAGTTCATGTCACCGGGGCGCATCGCGCGGGCAAAGGCGCAGGATACGGCCTCTTCGCCGAGGTGTTGCATGTAAAAGCTGGTTTTGCCTTGCCGCTGCGCGGTCAGCATGCGGGCGTCATAGGTGCGCAGCGTCAACATATGGCGCAGACCCTGACGCAACTCGTCGACACTCAACGCGCCAGCCCAATCCCCCACTGCCGCGCCTTCTTTGTTGAGAACGCGTACGATGGAAAAGGCCATGTCGCGGATCGAATCCGGGTCTGCATCGACCGGAGGTCTCGGCACGGCCCCCGCCTGCGGAATTTCGAAATCCGAAAAGTCGGGAGTGTCGCCAGGGCGGCAACCCGGTTCAGGTACATTCAGCGAAAGAGGGTTCGTATCTTCTGTCATGCAGTCAACTCCCGCTGGTCGGCTTTGCCTCGTGCAAGGATATCACGAACGATCTCATCAGCGACCTGTGTCGTGGATTCGCCCGTCTGGTTGGACAGATCCAAAATTTCCCGGATACGAGTTGCGACCTCATTCAGCCGTGCATCGCGGTAGGCTTTGCCCGCATGGTGAATTTCGCTGGCCACACTGATGATACCGCCCGCATTGACCACGTAATCGGGTAGATACCGGATGTCCCGCGCGCGCAGAATCTGTGCGACGCCATCGTCGGCCAGTTGGTTGTTCGCGGCACCGCAGATCAGCCTTGCGGAGATTTTTCCGGCGGTTTCTGACGTCAGGATGCCCCCAAGCGCACACGGGGCAAAAATGTCCATCGGCACGTCGAATACCTCATCAACAGCGCAAATTTCGGCGCCAAGTGTGGTACGAGCCCGGTCCAGCGCAGCTGCATTGATGTCGGACACGATCAGGGTCGCGCCAGCCTGGTGCAGCTTTTCAGCGAGCGACATGCCGACATGACCGAGGCCCTGAACGAGAACCCTGCGATCCGCCAAATCAGCGGTTCCAAATACCTCTTCGGCGCCGACTTTCAGACATTGGAACACACCCTCAGCCGTAAAGGGCGAAGGATCGCCGCTACCATGCTCTCCGTGATCCAACCCGACAGCATATTGGGTTTCTTCGGCGACTATGTGCATATCCGCAGGAGATATACCAACGTCCTCAGCCGTATAGTAATCCCCTTTCAGGGCGTTCACCGCCCGCCCGAATGAACGCAACAAGGTCTCGGTCTTGTCCCGCTGCGCATTTCCTATGATGACGGATTTGCCTCCGCCAAGTCCCAGCCCGGCAACTGCGTTCTTGGCTGTCATGCCTTTTGCGAGCCGCAGAACATCCGCGCGTGCTTCTTCGCGTGTGTCATAACTCCACATCCTGCATCCGCCCGCGGCCGGTCCACAAATCGTAGAATGGATGCAAATGTAAGCAGCCAGCCCGGTGTCAGGGTCTTCGGCAAAAACAAGACGTTCGTAGTCGGCTGGCGCTGGCTCTTCGGTGATGGTCAGGGTCATTCTATATCCCGGCGCGTAATTTTTTTGAATTGCCTTAATAGTTTAGTCTTTGGAACGGAGTTCAAAAATCACTATCTGGCGGGTAATTTGAGTAATAATAGCAAAAAATGCTATGAGAATCAAAAATGGTAGTGGTTTCGACTATGGATGAAATCGATAGAGAGATTTTACGTGAACTTCAAAAAGACGGACGAATGCCTGTTGTGCAGCTTGCCGACAGGGTTGGACTGTCGGTAACGCCATGCAAACGCCGATTGGCTCGGTTGGAGGATAGTGGCCTGATTTCAGGCTATGCCGCTCAGATCGACCGAAAGGTCGCTGGTTTCGGAATAACCGTATTTGTATCGGTTGAGCTGGAACGGCAGGACGCAGACAAGATTTCCGAGTTTCAGCGACAGGTGGCACTTTTCGAAGAAGTTGTGACCGGGACGTTGATGACGGGTGCGCAAGACTTTTTGCTTGAGGTCGCTGTTGGGAGCCTTGAGGAGTTCGAGACATTTCTGCAAACCAAACTCATGCGGCTGCCCGGGCTTCGTGTCGTTCGCTCGCGATTTGCTTTGCGCAAATTCATTGACAGGGCGCGCATACCATACTGACGGCCATCCCGACTTTGCGACAGATATAGAGGTCTCGTCAGAAGAAGAAGTCATGAGTTGGGGCAAGGGGGGCGGTTTAACGTCCGTGCACGACTAAACCCAACCCATTTAGGTATTTTCAATACTGGTTCCAGGCGAGCCTTCTGCTGGTTATACCTCGGGCGCGTTAGGCTTTTCTTCCATATTCATTCGGGTCGTTTTCCTGCAGAGGGTTGTGTTTAGTGCCGTTGGCGTCCTTCGGACACAAGTGCAGATCAGCCCTGAGGCAAAACACGATATTCGTGTGTAAACACAGCGCATTCGTACCGCTTTGTATTGACCTCCAGAGTAATGCCGACTTGATCCGCAAGATCCACTGCAAGGGCTGTCGGAGATGACACCGCAATCAGCATCGGGCATTCTAAAAAGGTAGTTTTCTGCACCAGTTCCAGCGGCACGCGTGAGTTCATCACCACTGCCCCTGTGGCCGGGTTGATGCCTGTTCGGATCAGGGCACCCAGCAGCTTGTCTAGTGCATTGTGGCGCCTGACATTTTCGCGCGCCATGACAATTCCGTGCTCGGGCAACAGAAAGCCAGCCGCATGGGTTGTTCGCGTGCGATCATGCAATCGCTGATGATCGCGTTGCAACTCGGGTACATGCGCCACTTCGTTGGCCCCGATCCGTAGTGATGTATCTGCGATAGGGCTAGGGAGCGCGTTACCTGCTCCAGACTATCAATGCCGCACAGCCCGCATCCCACTGGCCTCAATATCACGCGCCGCCGGGCCGAGACTTTTTCGGATGCCTGCTCATTCAACCAGACTCGCGCTTCAATACCCGCTTGTGCGCGACCTGTTCATATTCCGCGATATCGTCAGCCTCTGAGATGAATGCTTCGGTCATCGCAAAACCCAAGTCAAAATCGTGAATGCCTTCCGGGGAGGTTATCTTCGCCGCAGCCGTGGTGCCGTTAAACACCAGCGCAACTGGAACCTCCTGCGCCAGGTTCCAGCACACAGTCGCGCCGCCAGGGCGGCGGTTGGCCGGGACTATCCGCGATGCGAGATATTGAACTTCGGGGCTTTCCCGGAACGGTGCGGTCCTGTCGGACTTACTCCGGCGAGGGCATTATGACCCCGTTCCGTCAAAGAAAAGAACACGCTTTGAGACCGGTCCTGCCGGTCATCAAGGTCGATCAGTCGATGGTTTTCCGCCAATGACACACACTCTCTCTACACCAGCACATGTGCAACGCCAATCCTGGCTGCAAAGCTGCGGGGGTCTTGGCCGATCAGTATAACCGTCGAACGGCGGTTCGGATCAGCGCGGTCCGGATAGTATTGCTCAGCCAGATGATCGGGACTTTGGCTTATAATCCCTACTACTACATTCTGTTTGGATTTGCGGTTCTGGGGCTGGCCTATGGTCAGGCCGGTGGGATTGTACCCAAGCGGTTCCCAAAAAAGTACCGCTATTCTGACTCGGCCATGGCGACCAACCTGTCGTGGATCATCGGCGCAGCGTTTGCGCCGCTGGTCGGAATTGGCCTGACTGCGTTGGTGGGACTGTGGGCGGCGGGTTTATACCTGTTGTCCGGTGCTCTGGTCACGTTTTTAGCCCTTTTCCTGCTGGAAAAACGTGGGTCGGAAGAGGGTGCGCACAAGACCAATTGAGAAACGATGTGCGCGGGCTGGGCCACCCAGCGCTAGTGGTGTTGTCAGAAGAACTTAGGGTGAGAAGGGAAGGTGGTTCGATAACCGGGTGAGAATTCCCTTAGGCTAATCCGACGAAGAGAACGCGTGATGAAGCACTTCAGGCGCATGCGAAGTTTGCAGAAGTTCGCCGGTATTAAGCCGTCCACCTAAAACCACTTAAACCAAGAGCGACATTTTGGCGGTCGTCGCAAATTAGAGCCGAGACGGTTCACCGCTCGGACCGAGTGGCGCGATCTTTCGTATCCACTAGACGACAACTCTCATGGCCTACCTGAGACTGGTTAAAATTGACCTGCCTAAACCCTCGTCTAGACCGCCTTTCCAACCTCACTTCGGAGCTTCACCAAAGTAGCCACCAAAGAACGCTATCATGGCCAACAACACACCTAACAATATTGCGATTACCCAGAGTGCTCCGCTGCCTTTGGCATAATACCCTAACGACAGGAGGCCCACGACGAAGATTCCAACTAAAAAGAACAGTACCGTATTGTCCAATTTACGCTCCCCAAAGCAAACGCTGGTCGAGTTCTCAACCATTTTCCTCGCTTCGCCGCCAGGCTGACCCAAAGACCAAATCAAGCGGCCTAGGTTGTAGGGCGAATGCCGTTCAGCGTGGCAAATAATACAGGGACGAGGATCATTGTGAGCATCGTGCCCACGGTCAGACCGCCCATGATCGTAACGGCCAAGCCCACCCAGAATACGTCCGGCAGCAGCGGGATAACTCCCAGAACGGTCGTTGCAGCAGCCAGAACAACTGGACGAAGCCTTGAAGCACCGGCGTTCAATACAGCGTCGTAACCCGGCTGACCTTCAGCCAGGTTATCGTTGATCTGATCAATCAAAACGATCGCGTTTTTGATCATCATGCCCGCCAAACTCATGCCTCCAAGTAGAGCGACAAACCCAAAAGGCGTGTTGGTGAGGAGTAAGCTTGGAACGATCCCTATGAGTACGAATGGCACTGTCAAGAAGATGGTCAGCGGTCTGCGATACGAATTGAACAGCCCAACCACGATAAGCGCCATGACCGAAAACGCGGGTATCATTCCCGGTATCAATGACGCTTGCGCAGACACGGTGTCCTCGTACTCGCCACCCCATTCCATGCTGTAGCCCGGCGGAAGATCTGCTTCCAAAGCTTCAAAATCGGCCAGAACGGCCGCGCGATAGCTTGGTAAAGTCACACTGTCGATCGGATTGGCTTGAACGGTCAGAGTCCGGCGCCGGTCACGGCGATTTATCGTGGGATCTTCTGGGTGAACATTCACGCCACGAACAACTTGCGCCAAGGGGACGGGTTCGACCGAAAACGGCGACTGCAATTGCAGCAGTTCGAAGTTGTCCACCGCTGCCACGTCTTCCGCGCCAGGGCGAACGATAATTGGAAGCAACTCGTCGCCTTCGCGGTAGAGGCCAACTGAACGTCCGTCGAACGCGCGTTTTGTCGTGTTTCCGAGGTCTTCATAGGTGATGCCCGTCCATCGCGCTCGGTCCTGATCATAGTCAGGAACGGTTTTGAGAACGCGGTTACGCCAATCGGTGCGCGCCACTTTGGTCCACTGATGTTGGTCCAGTATTGCAACAGCCCTGTCGCCAATTCCGCGTAAAGTCTCGGGATTGGCATCCGCTGGGCCGATGATGCGATTTTCGAACGCCCACGTATTGCTGGGGCCGACGCCAAACTGGCGTGTGAAAGAGGTCGCCTCGGGCAAATTGGCCGATATCCAAAGCGAGATATCTTTGGTCATCTCAGGTATGTCGCGGTAATCCTCGACATTCACGATGACTTGCGCGTAGGACGGATTGGTGCCTTCTGGGTCAACCGGCAGGTAAAAACGCGGCGGCCCAGCGCCGATGAAGCTGGCGATACCCGTCACGCGATCATCCATTTCCACCTGTTCTTCGATCCGCGTGATGGCTTCGGAGACAGCTTCGATCCGAGTTCCCTCAGGCGCGTAATAGTCGATCATGTACTTGGTCATGGACGAGGTCGGGAAGAACAGTTGCGTGACAGACCCAAAACCCACCCCGGCAATGACCAGAGCACCCACGGCCACTCCGATGGTCAGGTAGCGAACCCGGATCGCAGCGGCTAGAAAACGGCGGTAAACGGCATAGAAGCCCGTATCGAAAGTTTCACTGCTGTCCCCTTTTGGCTCTGGCAGCATGGCAACGCATTGCAATGGCGTGACCGTCATCGACAACAGCCAACTGACCAACAGCGCAATGCCAACGACCGAGAAGAGCGTTCGGCAGTATTCCCCGGCACTCTCAACCGACGCAAATATGGGATAGAAGGCCATCACCGCGACAAAGGTTGCACCTAGCAGCGACATGGCGGGACGGGTGGCAGCGTCAATCGCGGCTTTTGCGCGATCCATTCCCTGAGACATCCGAACCATTGCACCGTCTGCGACAACGATCGAGTTGTCTACCATCATACCCAGCGCAATGATTAGCGCACCCAACGACATCCGTTGAAGGTCGATGCCCAGCGCTGCCAGTGGAATGAAGGTAGTGAGTATTGTCAGGATCAGTCCGCTACCGATTATGAACCCCATCCGAAGGCCCATCGCCAGAGTCAAAACGATCAAAACGATCGCGACGGCTTGGCCAAGGCTTACCAGGAAACTGCTGACTGCCAGGTTCACGTCATCGGACTGCCAATGTACCCGTTCGACCTCGATACCAACAGGCAAGCCCGCGATCAGCTCGGATACCCGTGCATCTACCGCTTCTCCAACGCTGACGACATTGACGCCAGACTGAAATGATATCGCTAGGCCAATGGAAGGAAGACCGTTGTAGCGCATCATGGTCGTAGGTGGATCGGCATAGCCTTCCTTGACCTCAACGATTTCACCCAGCCGCAACAACTCGGGTCCACGCGCTTGACCGCTTTGGGCCTGGTCCAGTCCGCTAGGCCGCACAACCAGATCCGCGATGTCCGTTGGACTGGTGAAGGTCCCGCTCGGTGCAATGCGCATTCGGTAGTTACCGATATTTACGCGCCCGGCATCCACAATCGCGTTCTGGGTCTGCAACGTGTTGAGAATAGTCTGAGCTGAAACGCCCAGAGCCGCCAGGGCTTCTTCGCGTGTTTCCAGATAGATGACCCTGTCTCGTTCCCCCCACAGGTCGACGCGTCCTACACCGTCGATCAAAGAAAGCTCGCGCTTGAAGTCTTCGGCGAACCCGTCGAGTTCCTGAGCCGAAAACCCATCTGAGGTCATCGCCAAAAGAAGACCGAAGACATCGCCGAAATCATCGTTGATTGCGGGACGGCCCGCGCCCGGGGGCAGGTCTGTTTCAACGTCTCTGACTTTGCGGCGCAGCGTGTCCCAGATTTGCGGCAGTTCGTCGGACCAATAGTTCGGGCGAATCTCGACTTTGATGGTCGAAAGCCCGGCCCTGCTTTCGCTTGAGATGTAGTCGATTTCTTTGATCTCTTGCAGCTTAAGCTCGATCCGTTCCGTAACCTCTTGCTCAACTTCTTCAGGACTCGCTCCTGGATAAGGGGTGGTTACAACCGCAGTCTTGATAGTGAATTCAGGGTCTTCCAACTGTCCAAGGCTGAAGAACGCTGAAACGCCGCCCAATGTGAGCATAACAACTGTAAACCAAATGAATTTGGCGTTGCGGATGGAGAACGCCGCGAGACCCATTACTCTTCATCCTCTGCAAGAAGCGAAACCTTCTGACCTTCTCGCAGAGAATTCGCCCCCGCAGTAACAACGACGTCTCCGAATTCCAGGCCTTCGCTGACAGCAACCCCCTGCGACCGGGGTGTGCCAAGTGCTACTTTCCGCGCACTAACAGTTTCGGAGCCGGTATCAAACACCCATACATGAGGATCGGCTTCACCCTCAGGGACAAAAATTGCACTGGCCGGGACCATAATGGCATCGAACGGTTCATGCCCTTCTTTAGGTTTGCCTCGAACACGGCCCGCCATGCCGGGAAGGACAAGTGAGCCTTCGGGTTGCTGCATAATCAAGGTGACAGGGAAGGTTCGGGTCGTCGCCGAAGCCTCTGATCCGATCTCACTGATCTCGGCCGGTAGAACCACGTCCCCTAGCGCGTCAAAGGTGACCGTAATGTCCTCAACATGCGGTATCAGGGCAATGTATCGCTCGGGGATATCGATCACCACTTCGATGTGCTCTGCATCCAGAATTCGCAGAACCGGGGTCTGTGCGGCGACTTCCTCAAAATCTTCTATGTACTTTGCGACCACACGGCCATCAAACGGTGCCACAAGGCTTGTATAGGTCAAGTCCAGAGTTGCCCGATCCAGCGCGCCTTGCACGGAATTGATTGCTGCCTGTGCCGATGTCTCGCCCGCGACAAAGCGATCAAGTGTCGCCTGTGCGGCAACTTCCTTCTCGACCAAGGATCGCTGCCGATCAGTTTGCAGTTTGGCATTCTCGAACGTCGCTTGCGCGCTAGCAAGCTCGGCCGTAAGCCGATCAACCTCAGCTTGATATGGGGCAGGATCCAGAGCCGCGACAACATCACCTTTTTCTACAAGGTCGCCAACCTGCACGTCCACACCGACAACGTTGCCTGGCACGCGAAAAGCCAAAGACACTTCGCGTGCGGCTCTGGCTGTTCCGACAAAGTAACGGTCATGTAAACTGGAAAGGTCGGATATCTCGGTTGCTCTAACGGGACGGATAACCGCCTCGGTCTTTTCTTCTTCTTTTTCCCAGCAGGCCGTTAGCAACAAGAAGGCAAATAAACCAACGGATAGTCTCTTCATTTTTCCCCCTCCAATGCCGGCTGTTTTCTTCTGGATGCCTCCGTGAAGGTGGCCTATCTAGAAAACCTAGTGCTAAAAGCTGTTGGAATTGTACGCGCTTATCTATCAAAGTCAAAAATCGGAATTTGTTGGGAAAATTTCAAAAAGAAACTTGATTGCATCTTTTCAATTTACCAAGGCGTGAGCGGGTAAAACGACATTGCAGTATGACGGAGTGTCAGAACCGCCAGTTGTTATTATAAGTAGGACCGGAGACTGTTTTCCAAATTTATATTGTGGCAAACGACATGAAATCCGCATAACAGCCGGTCGAACGACATGCAGCAGATGACGGCTTTGAGCCCAGGCCGACAAAGGTTTCCTATGCCGTGAAGGTCTGCTCAGTTCGTTCCGCACCAGTTTGGCGCAGTAAGCCAGTTGACGTTTCACAGATCGAAGATTACCTACGATGAACGCTTGAGGTGAGTCGCCTCTCGCAATGGAGATTTTATGAAAGAGACCCGGGCCTAACGCCCGTTCCTGGCGAAGCAAATACAGGAACACCAACATTGATAGGCACACTCACGCGCGATGCTGAGTGTCTTATTTGTGTACTTTCATATAATCGAGACATCCCAATGAACATCTCAAAGCACGAGCAACGTGTTTTGCACGAACTCGCCTTAGGTGGTGAGATTAAATACTCGCGCGCCGACAACGGAAAGGTGCAATCCGTTCAGTGTTATACCCGTGACGGCTTTGTTTTCTCTGCCTGCACGTTGGACGTATTCAAACGTCTAAAAAACAAGCGCTTCATCAAATCGAAAAATGGCCGCCCCTATCGGATTACGCATTTAGGGAACCAGTCCGTTCGCGCGCAAATGAACCAAAGGTAGGAAAGAACTATGAACCACGCAGAAATCGAAGCCATCGTGGAAGTGCACAGAAAAGCGTTTGGAGAAACAGAGGGCGAAGAAACCGCGCAGCTCGCTAAAAATTTTCTTGATCACCCGGACACGATCTCAATCAGTGTCAAACGGGACGGGCAAGTAGCTGGCAACGTGCTGTTTACGCCCTTCGTCTTCAAGGAACACCCGGACGCGATATGCTACTTGCTCGCTCCTTGTGGCGTGTTGCCGGAGTTTCAGGGCCACGGCGTCGGCAAGGAATTGATGGAAACGAGTATCGAACACCTAAAATCCATTGGAGCGGACGCTGTGTTCGTGTTGGGTGTTCCGACCTTCTACCCTCGATATGGTTTCCTTCCGACCGACAAACAGACGCCTTACCCGGATTTGCTGACAGCACCAGAGGCATGGATGGAGCTTGCGTTGACAGCCGGAAAGGCCAAGAAATTGAGCGGTAAAACGAAGGCGATCCAGCAGTTTATGCGAGCGCATTGGTGGGATACTTCAGGGCGTGGTTGACGCCGTAATTCCTAGACCAGACATTTGGCATTGTTTGTCGAATGTCTGGTTCATTGCGTTATGCCGTCGTTGGTGTGGTGAAATTCAACGTCCGGCACCGGCAACGTTGACCAGAAGAATAGTTTGAACAAACATCGAATTAGACAAACAATCTGACTTGGCAGGGATGGTCAACTGACACGTTTATTCATCATCGCCCTTGCGGTTACTGTTCTGAATACGATGCCGATTTGGCTGGTCGAACTGGCAGTTAAAAGCGAAAGCTCCGATGTGACGGTCGGCCTGTTAGCCAGTGTCGTCTTGCTCTCCGCTGCAATCGGATGCGCGGCTGGAGCCGACACCCGATTTAAAACATTGCCTCTCGCCGCTGCGGCCGTTGCTTGCTGTGGCGTTTCTGGTGCTGCGATGGTGCAGACTATTTCGACGACTGTACTGTTTGTTGGCGCGGGTATTGTCGGTTTGTCTTTGGGTCTTGTTTTGGCTCTGCCCCTGTCACGCAGCCTTACGGACACAAGCATTGTGCGAATGATTGGCAACGGAATGGCCATCGGATGCGCTGCTTCGTTCGTTCTGCTTATGGGTATCCATGTAACCGAGTTGTCACTGCTGCCTCATTTGGCCCTTCTCACGGTGATACAGGTGATCCTGCTGTTGCGGAAGTTACCTGTGCAAAACAAAAGCAGTGTTCGGCACTTCAACTGGAAGCAGGACATTAGCTTGCTGCCGTTCTTCATCTGCATGGGCGCTTATTGGGCCTTTCTCGAAGTTTTTTCGGTTGAACTGAACCTTGGCAGCCTTAGCGACTGGCTGGCCGGAAGCCTGTTGCTCTCGGGATTGGGTTCTTACCTTGCGGGTATCATACCCAACCGGCTGAGCCTGTATGCCGGAGTATTTGGTCTGCTACTCGCCGCTTTCGCGGGTGGGCTTACCTATTTGTCAAAGTCTGAGTTGCTGATTGGAGCCACAATTCTAATCAACGCTTTCGGCCTTTTCCTGTTTTTTCCACTGTATCTGGATCGGACAGATGCGCCGGCAACTGGTATGGCGCGCTACCTTCTCGGCTTTGCAATGGGAGGTGTGCTAGGGAGCTTTTCTATCGCTGTGGGAGGCTATCCGGCTTTGGCCGCCGCCGTTGCGGTCTCAGGCTTGATCGCCGTGCCTGCAATGACGCGTCTGCGATCTAATTCGGATATTCCGGAATTCTGAGCCCGGCCTTGCGCCATCCTCGCACAGCCATCTCGCCGTGTTCCGGTGTGATGCCGGTCAGCGCGAGTTCTTCATAGACGACCTCCTCGAAGATCGGAAACATCTCTCGCATGACTTCGGCTGCTGCTTGCGCTTTTTCAGTGTTGCCCAATTCGCCATGTAGCCAGGCAAGATGCGCTTGGTACCAAAAGAAATCGGGCATGGGAACTTTCTCAATCTCAATCAGCGCGGCCTCGGTGAAGCCCTGCGATGCATAGAGCCAGCACCGCGCGTAATGGTACCAACCGGGGTGGACTGGGCTCAGGTCAATCGCACGATCCAGCAATTCGACTGCACGATCATATTCGCCTAAAAACAGATGGCAGGACCCGATCTCGGCCAAAACATCGCAATGGCCGGAGTTTAACTCGAGCGCCCGTTCGGCGGCGACCCTAAATCCGGCAATGTCCATCTGATAGAAGATGGTTAGCGCCAGCGTCATTTGCGCAAAGGCGTTCAGCCCGTCGCATTCTACTGCCTTGCGCGCGGCTTCTGCTGATAGCGCCAAGGCATCTACATCAGGGCGCTGGTTGACGTGATAGCGGTACTCTTCCAACAACAGCATGGCATAGGCTGCCCATCCATCTGAAGATTGGGGATCAGTTTCGAGCGCACTCTTCAACCTGTCCCGAATGTCTTCATGTATGGAATGATCGTAGGATCGGTAATACTCATAAAACTGCGCAACCAGAAAATAAGTGTCCCAGGAATGCGTCCGTCCGTAGGGTAGGGTGCGAGCGACCTGTTTCGCCACGAGGCCATGGCGACTACCAAGGCGCCCGGCTATCAAGGCGGCAATATCTTCCTGAATATTAAACAGGTCCTCGGGTCCACCTCCGCGATCGAATTGCTCGGTGGCGACCAGCCTGCCGTTACAGGCCTCAGTCACTTGCACGGTCACCCGCAGCTGGTTTTCAGACCTTCGGATGCTGCCCTCGACGACATGGGTGACCGCATACCTGTCCGACATCTCCGAGTTTGAAACCCTATCCGCAGCCAAATGGGCGGTTGTGCGATGTGACAACAGAGTGAGCTCGCGAAATCGAGACAGGTTAGTGATCGTGTCTTCGGTCAGCCCTTCGGCCAGAAACCCGTCGTCGGAACTTTTGCCCAAACTTCTGAACGGCAGAACCGCAAGAACAATGCCGTCTGGCGCTGGTGTGTTTTGTGTGTTGGTCGCGGGCATGTCGATTTCAGCGACAAAGCGGAACCCCTTCCCATGTACAGTCCGGATTGTGTGCTGATCCCGCCCCGTGTCACCAACCGCCTGGCGGGCTTCTTTCATCGCAGTCGACAAAGTGGCGTCAGTGATAAACCGGCCTTGCCACACCTGCTCAACCAGTTCGTCCTTCAGTACCACCCGATCTCGGTTTGTAATGAGGTATTCCAGTATTTGCAGGGTCTGCGGGGTTAGGCTGTTACAGACCTCACCACGCGAAATCTGAAAGAGATCGGTATCAATCGTACAATCGTTGAAAGCGTATTTCATGTCCCGGAACCGATCATGTTTGAAACATTTCTCGTTTGAAACAAGCCTAGCCCTCATACTTTCTCAGGAAAAGCTCAGATGCGGTTCAAGGTTCGAAACCGGGCCGCTGCTATTCACGTTTCATCCTTAACGGCTCGTTTTGGAGCCCAGAAACAGGAGAATAGCAAATGAAGTATCGGAATGCGCTGCCGCAGTTGAACGGCACCCAGATGGTGGCTGATGGAGGTCTTGAAACCACACTGGTCTTTCACGACGGGATCGATCTGCCGCTGTTTGCAGCTTTCAAGGCGCTCGAAAGCCAGGAGGGTATCGACGCCATAGACAGGTATATGCGCGGGTTCGCTCGGCTGGCAGTAAAGCATCACCGTGGGTTCATAATGGACACCCCGACTTGGCGCGCCAGCCCCCGTTGGGCAGCTGAGCTAGGAGTGGACCGTGATCAGCTGAAAGAGGTCCACCGGGAGGTGGTCGCAACGCTTGTGAAAATGCGAGCGGAGCATGAAACTCCAAAGTCTCCCTTTGTGGTCAACGGAGTGATCGGGCCGCACAGCGACGGTTATGCCCCGACGGAAATAATGAGCGCATCGGAAGCCGAAGCTTATCATCAGACTCAAGTTGGCTGGTTCGCCGAGATGGGTGCTGACATGGTTTCCGCGATCACTATGACGTACGTCGACGAAGCGATTGGCATCGTGCGCGCTGCTCAATCAGTGAACATTCCGGTGGTGATCTCGTTCACGGTCGAAACCGACGGCCGGCTGCCTTCGGGCCAGGGTCTGCGCTCTGCCATTGAGCAGGTCGACAGAGCCACAGGAAGCACGGCGGCGTACTTCATGATCAATTGTGCGCATCCCGATCATTTCCGCTCAGTTCTGGAGCAAGGCGGCGAGTGGACGAAGCGGATCATGGGCGTGCGAGCCAACGCGTCGCGCCTGTCCCATGCCGAGCTGGACGAAGCTGAGGAGCTGGATGACGGCAATCCGAAGGAATTCGGTCAGCTTCATCAGGAGCTTACACAGTTCTTGCCCAATTTGACCGTCATCGGCGGGTGTTGCGGCACGGACCATCGTCATGTGGAGCATGTCTGCATGGCAACACAGCAACCTACAGCCAAGGCCGTCTAACCGGCGGTTTGGTTCACACAATTACGGGTACTCTAGCGCGCTCATCTAGCGGTCGGTCTTCGTAACAAGATGAAAGGCCGGGAAGATTGGGTGTCGCTTTGGTCCGGGTGAAATCGGTGCAGTCGCGCCAACACTAGGAGGAAGAAATGACAATCAAGCGTAGTTTATTATCCCGCCCCCGCAGTACGCTGTATCGACCGATTGGTGCTCAAGTGCCATATGGACGTGGTACTAGAGGATTCTCTCTGGCTCAGACTTTTGTAAGCCTGCTTTCACGCATGAGAAACGCGGCAATTCGTGAATACCGCATTCGGCGGGACTACAGACATGTTTCCCAGCTTGACAAACGTATGCTGAAAGATGTCGGTCTTGACCCCGATCTTTATGCCAAGGATTTGCGATACGGGCGTAACGCAAACTGGAGGTTTTGACGTGTGCAATTCGGTGAGAAGTGCAATGAAACATTGATCAATATCCATGGGGCGTGCTCAAAAAAAATCATAGCACGCCTTAATTTACGGGCCATACCTAATGCGATAGTGTCAGCTAAGCTGAGGTTGATATGGGTGGGCGGCTTAACAATCGGGTTGAGAATTCCTAACTGCTACGCCGATAAAGAGACCGTGCCACGCAACGTTGCAGGCGCATGCGAGTTTGGAGAAATTTGCAACCGACCAATCCTCCGTATACGGCCACTTCTACCCTGAATGGTCTCTCACCAACCGAGCCATATACACGCTGGCACAGTCCGCACTTCTGACCGGTTGGCGCGAACTTTGGACCACCTGAAGGGTAGCCTCAATGGCCCATCTGAGGCTGGTTCGAATTTATCTGACAGCGATGAGATGATGTCTGCAACCTGATCGTAGCTACAATTGGATCGGCTGATATGCCAATCCAACGCGACAGCTAACGCAAGGCTTGCGTTGCCACCAAAGCATATTGTGGGCGACCCGTGAGTTGCTTCCGGAGCTTGCTTTCGGCCAATTCGATTATTCCTGAGCGGTCAGACAGCTATCACCCAAACATATTCACCCAACGGATCACCATCGGCGCTAAACAAATCATCAACAACACGGGCATCATGCACAAAGCCATTACGCCAGACATTTGCACGGGCAAGCGGTTGGCTTTTTCTTGCGCCCGAAGCTCGCGATCCATCCGCATATCAGTGGCAAATCTGCGTAGGGCAGTGGAAATGCTGGTCCCGTATTGGTTGGACTGCAACAGCGCATTGGCAAATGAGTGCATTTCTTCAACACCGACGCGATCAGCCATGTCCAGAAAAGCGGCCTGGCGTTCTTTACCTGCCTGAAGTTCCAGCTGTAGCATGGTGAACTCTTGCGATATTTCCGGTGCAGCGTGTGCCATTTCGTGGGCAACCCGAACCATCGCAGCGTCAAAGCCCAACCCGGCTTCGATTGCTACTTGCATCAAGTCCAGCGCATTCGGGAGGCTATGCTCAATCGCTGTACGGCGTTTTCTTATCCGCCGCCGTAGCCACAGGGCTGGACCATAAAACCCGATGACCATCAGTGCAGTCACAATTTGCATAGCGTTTAACCAGCTGAGACCTTGCAACACGCTTGCGATTCCCAACTGAACCTGCATTTCAAGCGGCAAGGCCATGGCTATCACGAATGCGGCGGGAAGGAAGAACCCCATGATAACACGAAATAAATAGAAAGTGCGGACAGCATTTTTACTCTGAACGCCAGCCTGTTTCAAAAGCCGGCCAACCCGGGAACGTTCTCGCTTTGAAGATGGTACAAAGGCTTTGAACAGCCCATGCGGGTCGCTGTTGTCACCCTGAAGAAGGTCGAAGTCTGCTCCGTGCCCATGCGACACGCCACCCACACGCATACGACGCGCGGCCGTGTCATCGCTGGTGGCCATGCCGGACACACCCAACACCACAAAGAATACACTTATGGCAATTCCAGCCAGCAAGAAATACTGCAGAGGAAGATTTGGGTCGTTCAGGATATCTTGAATAGTTTCCATGTCTCTTCTCCCTGTTAGAATTTGAACTTAACGAGCCGTCTAAGAATAAGCCCCTGAAGGACTATCAGACCGATGATGACACCAGCGAAATAGGGAAACAGCGGATCGCTGCGAACTTCGCCGTAGAAACTGGGTGTAGCTAGCTCAATCGAGAGGTAGATTAACAATGGCAGGATCGTGAGAATAAGGCCGCTCAGTCGACCCTCGGCGGAGATGGCCTTAATTTTCTTCTGCATAGTTTGACGGTCTCTGATGACCTGAGACAGGATGTTCAACACCCGCGCCAAGTTGCCGCCAGTGCCGTGCTGAATACCAATACTGACTGCCAGATAATTGGCGTCTTCAGTTCCCACGCGCCTTGCAAAGTCCTGAAAGGCTGTGGCCACGTCATCACCGTAGTTGATCTGGTCTTGGATGATGCCGAATTCAGAACCGATTGGATCCGGCAGGTCCGTCGCCACATTGCCGACCGTCACGGCAACGGGATGACCAACTTTGAGACCACGCGCCATCAGGTCCAGAGCGTCCGGCAATTGTTTGGTTAGCTTTTGGGATCTGTTTTCTTTCAGGGCAAGCAACGTCAGCAACGGCAGGGCAACGCCAGCCACGACCGCACATCCCAAAGCAAGCTCCTGAGACATAAAACGGATTGCTAGGACAAAGGCACCAACAGCCAGTGCGATGGCGGCTAAGATGATCCAGGCCGGGCTGATCATGACACCGGCCTGAACATTCAGACGGCGTAAGCGAGCGATTAGACCAGGGCTTTCTCCTGGGTTTGACATAGCCGGGTCTCGCAACAACTGGAGAACCTCATCAGAGGACGCACCGCCCTGAAGCATTTTCATGCGCCTGTTTCGCGCTTCTGTAAGGGTTTCCCTGCGCATGAAGAGTTGCTGCAGGCCTTCGTAGGCCAGCAGGATGCCGATGAAAATAGAGATGTAAATCAGGATGTTTATGGTGTTTGGCTGAAGGTCAATCATGATGACATAGCCCCGCGAATAAACATGTTGGTGTCTACATCAACCCCGGCAGCAACCAATTGGTCGAAGCATTTTGGTCGAATGCCGGTGGGCAGGAACTCTCCGAGGATTTCACCGTTCTCAGACTTGCCTCTGCGTTTGAAAACAAAGATGTCCTGCATGGTAATTGTTTCATCTTCCATCCCCGTTATCTCGGAAATGCTGACGACGCGACGGGTCCCATCGCTGAGACGGCTGAGTTGAAGTACAACATGAATGGCCGAAGCGATTTGTGATCGAATGGTTCGGACCGGCAAATCGGCACCAAGCATTGTGACCATTTGTTCTACCCGGCCTAACGCGTCGCGCGCCGAATTCGCGTGAACCGTTGTCATTGACCCATCGTGCCCGGTGTTCATAGCCTGAAGCATATCAAAACACTCAGAGCCGCGAACCTCGCCGACGATGATACGATCCGGGCGCATCCTCAGAGCATTGCGAACCAGATCACGTTGCGTGATGACACCTTGGCCCTCAGCATTGGGCGGTCGAGTTTCCAGTCGCACGACGTGGCTCTGCTGAAGTTGAAGTTCGGCTGCGTCTTCGATTGTGACAATGCGCTGCCTGCCATCAATAAACGAAGATACGGCATTCAGCATGGTCGTCTTACCAGACCCGGTACCCCCTGAGATAAGTATGTTCAACCGTGCTTCGACAAGAGCCTCGAGAAGCTGAGCAGCTTGATCATTCATACTGTCCTGTTCAACAAGTTTTTTTATTGTCAGGGGGTTGCGAGAGAATTTTCGGATGGAGAGGGCAGGTCCATCGACAGAACAAGGGCGGATGATTGCATTCACACGACTGCCGTCTTCCAATCGCGCATCGACCCAAGGTTGGGACTCGTCGATACGTCGGCCGACTTTGCTGACGATCTTGTCAATGATCCGAAGTAAGTGGCGCTCATCGCGAAAACGTGCTTTGGATTCCTCAAGGAGGCCAAACCGTTCGACGTAAACCTGGTCATAAGAATTGACGAGGATATCGTTGATGGTCGGATCTTCCAGCAGGGGTTCTAACGGTCCCAAGCCAAGAACTTCATGGATGAGCTCGTCAACTAAGGTCGTGAAGTCCTCGGACCGCATATGCAGGCGTTCGGCTTCAATCATGCCTGTAACCAAAGATGCGATCTGCCGTTTCAACTCCGGCCGCTCAACCTTGTCGATGACCGACAGGTTAAGACGATCAAGAAGTTCGCTGTGCAAGCGACTTTTGAGTTCCAGGTGAGCTTGCAGGTCTGCGTCTACGGGTTCGGAAGTCACCTGCGCCGGAGGCGTTTCGATTGGCCGTTCCAGTGTCAGCACATTCGACTTAGAAGTAGCCTTTCGTGATCTGAATTCGTTGAACACGGTGATCTCCTTTTACGTACTTTTTGCGGCGACAGGCTGAACCTCGACCGACACGGCAGTAGCCAATTTTGACAATGCTTTGCCAAGATCCGATTGCGGCTTGATGTCCACGATCGGGCGTCCAAGATCCACGGAATTGCGGGCGACTTTCGGATTGTCCGGCAGCCAGTGTTTCAGTTTTGTCTCCAAGACCTTCTCGGCCTCACGGACATGCGAGGGTCGGATCATCGTGTTACGCTCGCGGCTGACGACGATTTCAACCGGCAGGGTCATGTTTGCCTCTCGGTAGAAATCGATCAAACGCCGCGCCTGGCGTACACACGGAACGGTGGTGTCCGTCACCAGCGCAAGCTGGGCGGCCCGCTTGAAAATTGGCTCGACCCATTCAACAACGGCGCAGGGAAGGTCGATTATGATGTAATCATACCGCTGTTGAAGCAGGTCGAGCATTCCTTCAATCATATCGGGCCGCATCGATTGAAGCGGTACCATCGGAGCCGGTGCGCACAGAACGTCTACGCCTAGAGTGTGCTCCTGCAAGATTGAAGAAAGAAAGCGATCGTCAGGTTTTTCAGCGTTTTCAATTAATTGCAGAAATCCGCCATTGTCTTCTAAATCCAGAAAAACGTTCGTGTTTCCGAACTGAAGATCAAAATCCAGTAGTGCGACACGGCATTTTGACGACTTCCGGAACAAAGACCCTTTTCCGCCGACCAATGAGCAAGCAAGATTCACGGCAACGGTTGATGCGCCTACGCCTCCGCGCGACTTGGCGACCGGTATCACCCTGCCCAGCACGGTGGCTGCGCTCTGAAATGCCTGCTGCGGGACCGAGCGGGCGCTGATTTTTTCGCTGACTGCGGCTTTCAGTTCCTCGCCGTCGATTGAAAGAGGCAGAACTTCATCAATACCGATCTTCCGCAGCTCACGCGCCTTGCTGATCGTGAGGTCGTTCTGTGTAAGGGCCACAAACAATGTATCGTCATCGCGATGCGCCAGAATGTCTTTGATTGCGTCCACTTCAACCGCATCATCCGGATCGATTTCAAAGATCACTAAATCATGCTTGAAGGCCAATTGAAGGGCGGTTCCATTCAAGGCTTGGAAGGAACTCGCGTTCTCGGTGACTTTATTGTCTTCGGCCGCCGGAAAGACGTCAGCCACAATCTGAGCGATGGCCTCGTTCTCGGAAACAAGCATGACCGAGTGTGATTTCAGTGTGGAAACGTTTTCTTCCGTCATCCTGATTCTCCTAGTGCAAGGTCTTCAGCAGGTAGCGAGACGCTGAAACTGGAATAGCCCAACGTGTCACCTACGTTTGGGAGTGAGCTGTTCGTCGCGCCCGCAGCATTGGCCAATGCGCCCAGCGGTGACACGAACTCAAAATCAGCCAGATCCAGTTCAACTGTAACCATCGGGGTGTACGGGCCGCCCAGAAAGCCCAGTTCGGGATCAAATTGATAAGTTATCTGTAGGTTATCTATTGTTGCGCCCAGCGGTAAAAGCGGGCTGATCCGATCCCAGATTTCAGCTGAAGTTCCAATCGTGGTGTTTGATCTTTCGACGCCGCCTACACAAACGAGATCTCCCGGATCAATACATACGCCTGCTGCGGCGTCGCATGCCGCGCCAAAACGAAGTGAATTGTCGCTGCCGCGCTGGTGGGTTAGCGGAAGGGGAGTGTCAACGGCATAGTTACATGCGGCCGGACGAACGATGGCAATACGGGCTGCAATCTGCGCGGCCTTTTGCGCGTTGACCACACTGAAGGAAAGACGGCCGAAATCCAGCAACGACATGAAAAGGAACAGGAATAGGGATACAACAATGGCGAATTCGACAAGAACACCAGCATCCTGACTTTGGACCAGCTTTCGTCCCAGGTGGCGCGTTTGCGCAAGAATATGATGTGCGCGTTTCATTGTCCAAAAATCCGTGTTGTGTCAGACACATTTGTCGTTATCGAAGGTGCGCGGCCATCGAACGCCGCAAACAGGCCGCCCATCGGGAAATCAATGGTGACATTGGCGGTGACCTGCCCAACAGGGGCCGGGCTAACTCGGTACGTGCCTGTAACGCAGGTCAGGCTGGGTGTGACCGAGTTGACGGTTATGTTGGGCGGGAGAATACCTGCGCCTCCCTTCCTTTCGTTCTCGATCATCCCCTTCAAAGTGGGGGCGAGCGCAGCAACAGATCCGCCAGAACTGCAGATATCTGAAGGTGTAATTCGGGACATATAGCGGCTGGCATCCCGAACGCCCGCAATGACTGCCTGGTATGACCACATCAGTCGTGCGACTTCCAATGTCCCGGCCAGCAAGAGCACCATGAACGGTAAGATAAGGCCAAATTCCACAAGGATTGCGCCGTCATCTCGCTTTGCAAACCGTTTTAGGGGGGAGGGCAGGCGTAAAGGCATGATCAGGCTCCTCCCTTACCGATACAGTTGCACGACGTCGCGAAAGATACCGCCGAACCCATTGCCACCGTTGCCGACACCAGAGACTTCGGGAAAGCCGACGATCTCGCCATAAATGTCAAAGTTGGGTGGAGATAGGCCGTCGGCGCCTACGGGTTCAGTCAGGAAGACGGATATGAACGTTGAAGCTGGTACATTCTTAGTCTTGCCGGAGACAGGGTTTACCGCGCAATCGACACCAACTGTATTTACTACGCGCCGAGCGGGGTTGCTCGACATATGACTGGAGCAAATTGGGCGACCAGTTTCCGAAAGCGAAGGATTCAGAAGGGATGGCGCATTGGCATTAAGTGGATCGTTTCCATACGCGATTTCGCGCAGATACATTCCGTAGCGGGTCCCGGCAAAAACGGCGTTCGTTCCGACCAGCGGAGGGAGGTGAAGATCGCTTCCAACCCCGTCTGGATTTGCATCCAAGTGTGACAAGTCGTGGTTTGCGTTCAAATAGGCTTGGCGATCCCATGAGCCATTACCGAACCGGTTGCCGTGGGCGCACGTGTCAGTACCAAAGCAATTGTCACGACCCAGGGCAATAGTGTCAGGAGTGGGGTCTTCACCGCCTTGGATGCAAGCACCACCTGTATCGTTGTGAATACCCTTGATGACGTTGGGGGCGGGTGCATAAATCTCTTTGTTTTTGCCCCCGCTGAGGGTGGATCCAAACATATCAAAGCGAGTGTTGAATGCCGCGGTGGTGATACCTTCCTTCTGCCCCGGTTCAGTGTCGAAGCCGTTGGTAAGGACGCATTGCGTAATTGCCTCTTGCGCTGCAATCAGACATGCAAGCTGGTTGCCTCCTTCGTTCTCACACGCGCCTTCGACGTCTCCAAACAGTTCCAGGTCGATGAAGCCGAAGTTTCCAGGCCCCCAGGGAGGCTCACTGGCGCCGCCGCCGCCGCCGCCGCTGCGAAGCAGGATCTGATCACCTACGGTCAAATCGGTCTCCCAATTCGGGGGCAGGCAGAACATCAACGGAGCGATATCGCACGCTGCCTTCGCAAAACCCGCCACGGCCTCAGCTGTGAGGTTGGTTGCCGCAAACCCATCACCGCCAACCATTCGGTTCAGAGCAGACGCCATGTTCATGCTGAGTGATCTTGGCGTTAGGGCCACATGCGCAAACTTGGCTAAGCGCGGTTCAGTGGTGATATCGGACGCCTCGAGCGGATCTTCGTCGGAGGCCGGCAGGGCGGAATAAAAGGTAAGCGTGAATTCGGCCGCGCCGGAAAGCGTTCTGGCCCCGTCTGCAAATGTCTGATTGCGGCTGATCAAATTGACGGCTGCATTTGTCGAGCGGGTAAGCGCATCGGGTTGCCCGTCCAATTCAGCCGCGGCAGCCAAAGCGACGTTGTCCGCGAAGGACTGAAGTTCCGCATGGGTCGAACTTAACCGGCCAACATCCAATGTGATTGCAAAGAAGCCGATAAATGCCACCATCGCTGTGCCCCAAAGGATCACAACTGTGCCGCGTTCGTCCTTTGCAAAGCGTGTTGTGATTGCTTTCCGAAACATGACACTACCCTACTGTCCAGCGCTTTGACTGACGTCGATTTCACGAGTGTTGGCTTGGGTTTCTGGCGTCACGATTGCAGGGGTGACCTCAGCATCCGTCTGGTTGCTGGATTCGGTTTGGTCGGTAGGCTCGGTATCAGCCGACTCTGTGCTTTTGCGACGGGTTCTTTGGATGGTCACAACCTCGGACTTAGTGCCGCGATTCAATCTGACTGTGGGTTGGGCTTCGACATTTTCGACTGGCCCTTCTTCCTGCAGAAGGTCACGCAAGCGAACCATCTCCATCACCTCGTCTTCGACGCTATCCAGCGTTCTGAGGGTCAGGCTTAGGGTCCCCGCTTTTTGCGCCAACGCAAGACGCTGACCTTGCTGAGGCGTGACCTCGACCGTAATCGTTCGGGCGACGCCAGGCTGATTGTTGAGTTCTTCGGATTGTTGGTCCACGCCGATCACGCGGATTTTCTGCAAGATGGTCACTGCGCGAAGGTCGGCTTTCGATCCTTGCGTCAGGACAATATCGACCCAGTCACCAGGGGTTACAAACCCGCCAACCGCTGTTTCTGCGTTGACCCTAATGGCCATGGCGCGCGTATTCTCGCCCAGCTTCTGAACCAGAGTTACCTTTTCACCATAGTTCGAAACTTTGGATTGCAGTATGACTTCTCCAGGATAGAACCGCCCCTTCGCGCGGCGCAAATTCTGGCGATTATCAGGAACAAGCACGTCAATCTGCGTGAAAACACCCGGAGGCAGCGCCTCGCGGGGCCACGGATGGATTGTGACCATGTGCTTTTCGATGGTCTGGCCAAATTCGATTTCCGACTGAGCGACGTAAATCTCGACCAAATCGGCATTAGATGTCGTTGGTGCAGACGCAGCTGGATTGAATTGAATGTAGTCCTTCGCCAGGTATACGGAACCAGAAGCAATCGCGATTCCGAAGAGCGTGGTGATAAGTGGTCTAATACGCATCGCTGTCTCCAAAAGTTACGCTCAAAAAAATCGAAACACTGCTACTTCGTAGTTTTCGAAGTTCCCGGCGGTGTTTTCTGCGCCACTACTGAATTGGTGCAGCGGCGCAGAATTGTTTTTGTAGGAATTTCCCAGCTTACTAGGGCTGAGTGACAGTCGTGCAGTTAACGTCACCCAGGGCTTCGCAGGCACCGGATACGTTTGCGTCGGTTTGATCTCCTAGGAACGAGAACGCAGTTACCGCGAGCGAAGCCACAACAAGAAGGGCAAGGCCGTATTCAACAATTGCCGCACCGCTTTCTTCTTTTACGAACTTTTTCATAAAATTAGTCATGCTTCCCCCAAACGATTAAAGTAACACCGACGTTGCACAATATTACTCAGTTCAATTAGGGCTGAGTGACGGTTGTACAGTTAACGTCGCCCAATGCTTCGCAGGCACCGGTTACGTGTGCGTCTGTCTGATCGCCAAGGAACGAGAACGCACCAACCGCGATTGAAGCCACAACCAAAAGGGCAAGGCCATATTCAACAATTGCCGCACCGCTTTCTTCTTTTAGGAATTTGTTCAGGAATTTAGTCATGTTTCCCCCGAAAGGTTAAATTTACACCGACGTCACGTCTTATCGCAACGCGAGCCACGCATTCGTCGTCAGCTCGAGAATCACGGTAGCCGCGTTAAATTCATTCGCCTTCCGATAAAGCTAGGAAGAATTCAATTTAAGGTTGTAAGTTTTATGACGGAAACGCCAGGAGGATTAATTTAGTTAACCTTGGGTGAACGGCGTGTTTATGTTGTGCCGAATCAACACATTAGGAAACAATGTAGTAAATTTGTGTTGAATTGTAGAGAGTCTGGTGGTGTATCCTGAGTCGACGGAATCAGTGATTGGGACGTGCTAAGAGGGGGCTTAGTTGTTCGGTGGTTCAAGAAAGCACAACAAAATCAACAAGATACTTGTCTGCGGGTTTTCTCGATTTGTATTTGCGTATTCAGATGCAGTCGCAAAACCAGTTGCTGACGTGACATAAACCGAACAAGTTTGTGTCAGTGGTGGGGGCTACGTAAAGGAGCCCGACTGTGTGTTTTTGGTCGGGTTGGTGAACAGAGTGATGAGTGCTAGTTTTGCTAGAAGCGCTTGCGCGCAGGACAGTTTGAATTTCGTACTGGAATGGTCGCACGCTTTAAATGGAAGTAATAACATTCCAGAAGTATTGGATCAGTTGCTTCGCATTGTTTATGCCGATGCGGCTTTAATTGTCCGAACTTCGAAACCAAGTGGAAAAGCCGATTATATTGCGCGTTGCTGTCTGCAAGAAGGAAAAGCATTTCCTACCCAGCCGCAAACAAAAGCGGAATTTATATTAGGGGATAATGCAGAAGCAGCAAAAGCGGGTTCAATCTGGAAATTTTCAGATATGAAGGACGACAATGCGCCCATATTCCCTTTTTCGCGTGCGAAATTAAACGGAATTGACGAGGTCATCGTTATTCCGCTTGAGGCGAAAGTCGGCCATGTCGATTACCTTGAGTTGCATTACCTTCTTGAACCCAGGGAATTCGAGATGGATCTCCTGAGCATTATGGCTTCGACGCTTGCTTCTGGCTGGAGCAGACGCGTCCCCGGTACAATCTCGGCTAGATTGGAGCAGGGGCGGGGCCATCGCCTCAGAGCAGTTGAGAGCGACATTTACGTTCCGATCCTAGACCCTCAGAACCCGGCGGATCTAAGCCGGTGCGAGTTCCGGATTTGCGCAATGATGAAAGAGGGAATGACAGTGAAGAAAATTTCCCAATCGCTGTCTGTTTGCCCGACCACGGTGCGTTCACACCTTAGCTCGATCTTTGCAAAGACTGGTGTGTCCAATCAGGTCGAACTGCTGCATCAGTTGAACCGCAAGGCGGAGACCCCAAGAAAATTCGTTCCATCCGAGATCGCGCGCGTCGGGTAGGCGAGACTAAAAGCGGCTTGGGTGACTGCCCCTCCAATAGAGGGGGGCAGGGTTAATTGTGCGTGAACAATTTGTTTTCATAGTATTCATATACTTTTGCGCATATTCAACCTATGGGGTTGTGCAGGCAATTGAACGTACTGGTCCGTTGAAGGAGAGTGACGTGATGAAATATTCTGCTGGCACATATGTTGCCGCGAACCATGTTTTTGAGGGTGAAAAGTCTAATGGGTCTTCTGTACCGAACGACCTGCCAAGCACTTTGGAGGATGTTTGTGATCGGTTCCCTCCGATCGAAAACGCTTTGACGGACATTGTCAGTGACAAGCGATTTGCGGAAGCGAAGAAAAACAGCTGAAAACGTATTTTGTCGTCTGCTGTTTGTTGGGAGGCGTTCTTGCGTCGGAAAAAATTTGGCTCGTCTCCGAGGTGATTCTAGAAGTCTGAAAACCGGCATCCAGGCATTGGATTTGGGCATGCGTTTTGCTCATCGTTCGGCCTAGTGGACAGCTTCACTTCGGCTTCGACCTCGTCGCTCGCAAGTTCGTTTGCGGTACTTCGAGGCGTCTGGTGTTTTTGATCGATCTGAGCGCAAGTAAGCGCATCTTCACAAATGTATTGATATCTGGCGCAAGCCGTTCTGACGTTGCCAAGCTCTTCGACAGTTCTTGCCATAAGCCTGGTGCTGACGCGGTCCAGCGTAAGCCAAGCCAGTGTTTTGATTCGACCATTGCGGGAGTCGTGGGCAGTGATTCTAGACGATTCACCTTTGGAAATTTGCACTTTTGTGATGTCGTGAAAGGCTAACGCTGCGACAAGGGCGCCATATCCAATCTAGTCGATTTCTAGCGAACTGGCTGTCTAAAGGCTTGTCGGGGTGTAAACTGTTTCGACCTGTGCGGGAGTTGAGTTCAGGTGTTGGAGATGTTTCTGAATACGAAACAACTGCGTCGGAATCGGGAAGCAATGGCGCATAAAGGGCCATCGTCATGGAACCTGCAGTCAGTCGACTGTTCACCGTGGGTTAATGCGGAATTTGCTAGATTTAAGTAGCTTTTACACTGTAATGAGTGCGGAGGATGAAGAAGCTTTTAGTCATCACTTGCCTAGTCGCTCTCCTCTCCTTTCTTCAGGTCGAAGAAGGGAATGCTGCTCCGCGCGAAATGAAACAATCGGAATTGCGCAAGGCGACGACCTCGGGGAGCGCTATTCGGCTGAGGAAAGTAATTAGAGGTGTCGAAAAGTTGTATGGCGGCACTCCAGTTGATGCGCGCGCGTTTCAGACCGACAAAGTTTATTACCGGATTTTGGTCAAGAAGCCTAATGGGACAATCATTAGCGTTATCGTGAACGCACAAACTGGGGTTGTTGTGTCGAACCGCTCAAGTATCGGTCGTCAAATCTCCAAGGCGGCAAAGTCCACGCAGGCTAACTCTGCAAATGCTGCATCTCAAGCCAAAGCCAATAACAGTAACAATCAACGTGGCAACAGCAACAACAACAGCGGTGGCAACGGCAACGGTAACAGCGGTGGCAACGGCAATGGCAACAGCGGTGGCAACGGCAATGGCAACAGCGGTGGCAACGGCAACGGCAATAGCGGGGGCAATGGCAACGGCAACAGCGGTGGCAATGGCAACGGCAACAGCGGTGGTGGCGGGGGCAACAGCGGTGGCAATGGCAACGGCAACAGCGGTGGCAATGGCAACGGCAACAGCGGTGGCAACGGTAAAGGCGGCGGTAAAAAATAGTTGTTAATTTTCTATTCAAGTACCTGTAGACATAAGTTATGAGAATACTACTCGCGGAAGATGAGCCGCACCTTTGCGAACAGATAAAAAAACTGCTGAACGCTGAAGGTCGCGTAGTTGACATCGTCAACAACGGTATAGACGCCCTGCATATGGGCACGACTGAATCCTACGACATGATCATCCTGGATCTTGGCTTGCCACAGCGCGATGGCACTTCCGTTTTGCGCGACTGGCGTAGCGCGGGGATCAAGACGCCAGTTCTAATCCTGACTGCTCGGGACGGCTGGAGCGAACGAGTCGATGGTTTGGATGCCGGTGCGGATGATTACATGACCAAGCCGTTCCATCTGCCCGAACTGGCCGCACGTGTCCGCGCCATCTTGCGCCGTCAGAGTGGGCAACTGAATCCTGTGATCGAAATGGGAAGCATTGTTCTCGACACGCGCAACGGGCGTGTGACCGCAGACGGCGTTCCGGTCACCCTGACAGCTCAAGAAATTGCTGTGCTTACCTATCTGGCCCACAACGCTGGCCGTATGATCCCCAGAGCTGAGCTTTCGGAGCACATCTACGAATACGACGGAGATCGGGACTCGAATACCATTGCGGTATTCATAAACCGGCTGCGTAAGAAGCTTGGACCTGACCTCATTACAACAATTCGAGGTCGTGGATATATGATCGATACCGCCTGATGTTATCACTTCGCCAACGTGCCTTGATGGGCGGGATCGCTGCCGGGGCGTTGTCAGTCGGAGTGGGTACGCTAGCCGTATTTTCATATATTGATTCTCGTGTGTCAGAGCAGTTCGACTCCGAACTTAAAGATCGCCACACGCGGCTTGTCGTCGGGTTGAGTGTCGCGACCCAGAATCCTGACGCGTTGCGCGATCTCATGTTCGATCCAAACTACAAAGCCCCGTATTCTGGCCGTTATTGGCAAGTTACAAATAGCGCTGGAGAGTTTTTCACATCGGCTTCGCTGTTTGACGAAACCATCGAGGAACCGCCCGCCATCAGCGAAGGCGCAACAATTTGGAATACGTCAGGTCCCGAAGGGGAGGTTCTGCGTGGTGTCTTTCAGGAAATAACTTATGAAGACGGAACAGTTTGGGGTGTTAGCGTTGCAGAAAGCCGGGCTGAGTTAATCAACGAAAGGCGGGCGGCTCGACGAAGTCTTTTACTCGTGTTCGCGGTCGTCGGATTAATCTGTGTCGCGAGCGCTTTGCTACTTACATCGGTTATTCTTAGGCCACTTCGCAAACTACGGTCGGATGTGGCTCACCGCTGGGACACCGACCTCGACCTTAGAGCAAATGATTATCCGGATGAGGTGGCTCCGTTGGTCGGCGATCTGAATCAACTTTTGCGTCGCAACAGAGACATTGTGTCCGGGTCGCGCCGACAGGCCGCCGATCTGGCACATGCCTTAAAAACACCAACGGCTATTTTAAGAAATGAGCTGAGAACTTTATCCGAGGATGGCGCGAAAACGGAAACCGCTGAGGAAGCGTTGGGTCGGATAGACGCTCAGTTAGGGCGATCGCTTGCCCGCATGAGGGCCATTAATACGGCAGAATTGACCCATTCGCGAACGAACCTGTCGAATTCCGTCAGTAGGTTGGCTCGCCTGTTCAAAACAATAACCGAAGAACAAGGCAAACATCTATTAGTTGCCGACAACCCAGAGATTTGGGTGCGTATGGATGCGCAGGATGTTGAAGAAGTTCTTGGGAACCTACTGGATAATGCAGTCAAATGGTGTCATAGCACCGTGCGCCTAACCTTGTCCCAAAATTCAAACTGTATTGAGATCAGGGTTGAAGATGACGGTCCTGGAATTCCAGAAGACGCCCAGTGCGAGGCACTCCGCTCTGGTGGCCGTCTGGATACCTCGGTCAGTGGCAATGGGTTAGGATTGGCAATTGCGGTTGACCTATTGAATGCCTACGGCGCAAGCCTTGAATTGGGAAAATCGGATGCCCTGGGTGGGTTGGAAAGCTGTGTCGTGCTTCCGGCCGAAATCCGCGCAACTACTGGTTAATGGGTCAAGCCTTAGTTCGGCGGCAGATGAGCAGGGTATCCCCGCCTTGACCGGAACAGCGAGCTTTCTGGCAGTCGCACGGGATTCATTCTATGTTGCACTTGTCCCCGCGCAATCGTCGCTGCGAGACTTGTGGGTGATCGCGCGATCCTAAACCGCAGTTTTCATGGATAATTCGATGATCGTGCCGGCCGAGGGTGCGCCTTTCTCCGCCCTGGCATTATTGCGTTACGTATATGCTGAGACTTCGCTGCAATGGCCTCAAGTGGGTTTCGGCCTCAAACGCCGGACCGAGAAACAAAGCCGTAAACTGTTGACTTTCTGCGCTCCTGGATTTTGGAAATCGATAATTTTCTCGGGTGTAAATTTAGTAAGCATTAAAAAAATATACAAAATTTTTAAATGTCATTTCGATTTCATCAAGCAGAGGATAAAAGTCTACGGTTTGGCGGAGTAGTGCGCATTGAATTTTCCGCGGTTCACGGCATCGTCAGGTTGTCTATGGAAGGTCGGCTGTTGCGCTGAACCCCGATGAGGTTCGATTGGAAACGCCGGATTTCCTTCTGCAGTCTTTGTTTAGTCACTACTGGAAAGAATTCGCGCCGGAGGCCTTGAGAAACGAGGCCGCGAATTACACGAGGAGATTTCTATTGCTGAACCGAAAGGAACGCGGGCAAATTGGCTCAAGGGGCAAGGGCTGAAAACGCATGACGACTCAATCAGAAGGCAAAGCGGTTTTCTTGTCTGGCAGTCTTATGGGCCACGTTACCCGCATGTCTCTCACCACAAGTATCGGCCTGATGGCGATTTTCGCGGTCGATTTCGTGGACATGATTTTCATTTCGATGTTGGGAAACGACGCGCTGGCTGCGGCCGTCGGTTATGCCGGGACGCTGTTGTTCTTCACCAATTCAATCAATGTTGGTCTTTCGATTGCTGCCGGAGCACTGGTGGCGCGTGAACTCGGCGCCGGGCGCACCGAACAAGCGCGGCAATTTGGTACCAGCGTGGCTGTTCTCGGCGCGTTGGTGGGTCTGCTTGTGTCTGTAACTGTCTTGTTCAACATGAGTTTCTTCTTGTCGCTTCTGGGCGCAGAGGGAGAGGTTCTGCATCTAGCCACCCGCTATGTCTCAATCATCCTGCCGACCATGTGGGTGATGGCGGTCGCGATGACCGGAATGGCGGTTTTGCGTGCTTACGGGGATGCCCGACGCTCGATGCAGGCAACGATCTACGGCGGGGTAGCGAATGCCGTTTTGGACCCGATCCTGATCTTTGCGGTGGGGCTTGGGCTGGATGGCGCAGCGATCGCTTCGGTGATTGCGCGTGTTTGCATGTTGATTGCGTCTGTTAGACCTGCGGTGCGTGTGCACCGTGGGTTTGCCCGACCTTCGTTCGGGAGTGTGAAGGTGGGTATCCGACCTGTGAGCGCGATTGCCGTACCCGCTGTTCTGACCAATATCGCTACGCCTATCGGCAACGCCATCGTCATTCGTGAAATCGCCCAGTTCGGCACCGACGCCGTGGCGGGTATGGCTGTTATCGGACGGCTGATGCCTGTTGCCTTCTCGGTCGTGTTTGCCTTGTCTGGGTCCATCGGACCTATCGTTGGTCAAAACTTCGGGGCTGGTCAGTTTGACCGCGTGCGCGAAACCTTTCTGGCCGGGGTCAAGTTCACTGCCGTCTATGTCTGCCTAATGGCCGCTGCTCTGTTCCTGCTACGCGCGCCGATTGCCGACCTGTTTCAGGCGCAGGGCGAAACACGCGTTCTGATTTACCTGTTCTGTGGGCCTTTAGCGTTGGCTTCGTTCTTCAACGGAGTGATATTTGTCGCGAATGCCAGTTTCAACAATCTGGGCCACCCGGTCTATTCGACTTGGGTCAACTGGGGGCGGCACACGCTGGGCACATGGCCCTTCGCCATCGCCGGAGCCTATATCGCTGGTGCGCCCGGTGTGCTGCTGGGGCAGGCGCTCGGTGGTGTGATCTTTTCGGCGGTCTGTTGGGTTTTGGTACAGCGGGTCGTATCGCATTTGTCCGCGCCCAAACCTGCCGACCCGTTCGCAGGGCAAAACCGATTGCAGGCATTGTTCGGGCGGAGGGGCTGGTAATCAGTTGCCCTGATTGCGTGCTTCCAACCGTTCTAGGTTGACCACAGTCGAGAGCATCAGGCGATCATGACTCCAATCCTCAGTCTGTTGAACCGATGCGGCGGCCAGTCCAAGGACAAGTGCAAACAGGATCGTCAGGCCGAGGAACATGAACGGCATTGACGATTGGACCGAAGGCGCATCCGCCAGCGCGATCACCCGTTGACGCAGCACTCGTTTCGCCTTGCCGCCGGTGACCAGTGCCACGTTCAGAACGCGTGGGCTGCCGCGTACAACGGTTCGGGCGCAATAGTCCAGCAAGCACGAGGTGTAGTCGTTGGCATCAATGCCTTTGCGGGCAACAACTGACTGATCACAGGCCAGTTCGCGAAGGCGGTCGAACTGATATTTCAGCACAATATAGGCCGGGTTCCAGAACAGTAGCGGGCGCAACAGTTCGAACCCCAACTCCCACTCCACATCTCCAGCGCGGATGTGTTGCAGCTCATGCGCAAGGGCAAAGCGCAGTTCGCGCGGGGAATTCAGCAGGTGGCTGGGTAATACGACATGACGTCGACGGAGGCCGCGCACCGCGAAAGGTACAGCGATACGGTCCGACAGGCGGATGTCCACCTTGTCCGAGCGGCGCCAAAGGAAGCTGGCGTTTACCGTCTCGCGAATGGCCAAAGCATCTCGGATCACACGCACAGCGTAGACCAGTGAGACCAGCGCCATAAGCGCGAGGACTACGGATACAATTGCGTGGTCTCCGTTAAACAGCACTTCGACCCAGCGTTGGCGTGTGTTCAGCAGCGCCTCGAACTGCGTGGCCGGCATGGCGATGTCACCGCGCAGATAGGCTGCCACTGCGATATCTCCGATTGCCACAGTGCCTTTTACCGGAGTGTGAGAGGCTAGGGCGGAGACGCCCAGCGCTAGCAATGGGCTGATAACAACGCAGAGGCAAAGTGCCTTGAGGGTCCGCAGTTGCGCCACGAACCCGTGGCTCAGAGACGTTTTGGACATAACGCTCCGTGCGATCAGCCAGACCAGAGCAGCCAGCCCTAGGACCAGATTCCATTCCAGATAAGCATCGAGAACCGGTTTAACCGCTGTCATTTTGCAGTCTCCTCTCTACCAGTGCCCGAATTTCCTCCAGATCAGATTCGCTCAGCCCCGCGTCATCGACCAGACGTGCCACCAGCGAGGCCGGTGTGTCGTCGAACAGAGTGCGAGACAGGTTTTGCAACGATCGCGCCTGATACCTGTCCTTTTCCAGAAGCGGCTTATAGATCAGCGTTTTTCCATCCTTCCGGCTTTCGACGAAGCCTTTTTCATCGAGAATACGCAGGATGGTTGCGCCAGATGTATACGCCAGGTTGCGTTCTGGTGGCAGACGATCAAGCACGTCACGGACCGAGCCCCGACCTAGTGCCCAGAGTTCGTTCATGAACTCCAATTCAACTTCGGTCAGAAGGTTTGTTGTTTTTTTCTTTCGCATCGGTCTTTCGTGTCGCATTTTTAGTATGCCTGACAGACAAGCATCCTTTCGCTGTTTCGCAAAGCTTAAACTTTCCAGAAGACGAAAATGCCCCAGCCAACGGACACGAAAAGTGGCGTCCAGACTGGTTGGCCCACCAGTCCGAGCCAGGCGAGGAAGATATAAGCCGAGCCCAGAAGGGTAATGAATAGGCGATCTCCCAGCGTGGTCGTCAGGCCCAACACACCGCGTCGCTCGATCCCGTCGCGGTACTTGAAACCTTCCAGCACGCCGATCAGGGCAATGGCCGAAAAGATCCCCACAAACACTGCCAGGGTCGCCGGGGTCCAGGCCATCCAGAAATCGGGCCACAGGGGATCTGTCCACGAGAAACCTTTTTCCTCTTGCTGGCCGACATTGCCCCATCCGGACTGCACCTGTGCAAAGGCCGTCGAGGGTAGGAAGAGGAGGGTGAGAAGAAGTTTACGCATATCGAACCTCACACACGTCCCATCGCGAAACCACGCGCGATGTAGTTGCGGACAAACCAGATGACGATGGCGCCGGGGATGATGGTCAGGGTTCCAGCAGCCGCCAGAAGGCCGAGTTCATACCCTGCGCTGGAGGCCGTCCGGGTCATCACGGCGGCGATGGGCTTGGCCTCGACCGCCGTCAGGGTTTTGGCCAGCAGCATCTCGACCCATGAGAACATGAAGCAGAAGAAAGCCGCCACACCGACGCCTGCTTTGATGTTGGGCAGGAAGATCGTCACAAAGAAGCGCGGGAAGGAGTAGCCATCGACATAGGCCGTCTCGTCCAGTTCCTTCGGAATGCCGCGCATGAAGCCCTCCAGAATCCATACCGCCAGCGGCACGTTGAACAGCGTGTGCGCCAGAGCAACGGCCAGATAGGTGTCGAACAGGTGGATCGACGAATAGAGCTGGAAGAACGGCAGAGCGAACACGGCCGCCGGGGCCATCCGGTTGGTCAACAGCCAGAAGAACAGCTGCTTGTCACCCAAGAACCGATAGCGTGAGAACGCGTAGGCGGCAGGCAGAGCCACACAGACTGACAGCACTGTGTTGATCGTCACGTAGATGATCGAGTTGATGTAACCCCAGTACCAAGTCGGGTCAGTGAAGATGGTGATGTAGTTTTCCAGCGTAAAGGTCTGGGGAAAAAGGGAAAAGCCCGACAGGATCTCGTTCGTAGTCTTGAAGGACATCGCCACCAGCCAATAGATCGGCAGCATCAGGAACGCGATATAGAGGATCGGGATGAGAGACCGCTTCTTCATTGCGCGTCATCCTTTGTCATCAGAGTGTAGAAGACCCAACTGACCAGCAGCGTGATGGCGAAATAGATTAGGCTCATCGCAGCTGCAGGGCCAAGGTCGAATTGCCCCAGCGCGATCTTAACAAGGTCGATCGAGAGCAGGGTGGTTGAGTTGCCGGGGCCGCCGCCGGTCAGAACGAAGGGCTCGGTATAGATGTTGAAACTGTCCATGAAGCGCAGCAGGACGGCGATGGTCAGGACGGTTTTCATCTTGGGCAGTTGGATATAGCGGAATACCGACCACGGGCTGGCACCGTCGATCTTGGCGGCTTGGTAGTACGCATCCGGGATCGACACGAGGCCCGCATAGCACAGCAGCACGACCAGTGAGGTCCAGTGCCAGACATCCATGACGATGACAGTTACCCAGGCCGAGATCGGCTGTTGAGTCATGTCATAGTTGATACCCAGTACATCGTTCAGGAAGTATCCCATCAGGCCGATCTTGGGCAGGGTGAAGATGTTCCACATCGAGCCGACCACATTCCATGGGATCAGCATTGGCAGAGCCATCAGCACCAGACAGACCGGCACCCAGAACCCTTTGCGGGGCATGGACAGTGCGACGATGATTCCTAGTGGAACTTCGATCAACAAGATGAGGAAAGTAAACAGAAATTGCCGTCCCAAAGCGGCCTGAAACCGGTCCGAGCGCAGGATTTGTTCGAACCACCCCAGACCTTCCCAGAAGAACTGGTTGTTACCGAAGGTCTCCTGCACCGAGTAGTTGACGACCGTCATCATAGGCACCAGCGCGTTGAACGCGACCAATGCCAGCACGGGCAGGACAAAGAACCATGCCTTTTGGTTTTCCGTTCTCATAGTGCCCGCTCCTCGGTTGCGATCCAGCCGTCGCGATAGACGCGGGATTGTTCAGGTTTGAATTGCAGGAACACCTGCGATCCGGGTTCAGGCACGCTGTGTTCGGTTACGGCTTTGAGAGCTGTGTTGCCAACCATCGCGCTGACCACGTAGTGACGACCAATGTCGGATACTTTGGTTACTTGTGCGGGGATGCCTGTGTCGCCAAAGCCCACATATTCGGGACGGATGCCCAGATCGGTGCGGCCGCCATCGCCATGGGTAGGACCTTCCAAAATGACTTCGTGCCCTTCGAACAAGGCGCGGTCGCCTTTGGCCTCGCAGGGGAGGACATTCATGCCGGGTGATCCGATGAAGTGACCGACGAACGTGTGCTGAGGGCGCTCAAACAGCTCAACAGGGGTGCCGATCTGAACCACTTCGCCTTCCTGCATCACCACGACTTCATCGGCGAAGGTTAGCGCCTCGGTCTGATCGTGGGTCACGTAGATCATTGTCGCTTTGACGCGCTGATGCAATTCCTTGAGCTTGGATCGCAGTTTCCATTTCAGATGCGGGTCGATCACGGTCAGCGGTTCGTCAAACATCACCGCATTCACGTCATCGCGAACGAGGCCGCGGCCCATCGAGATTTTCTGCTTGTTATCGGGACTCAGACCTGAAGCGCGGGTATTCAACATATTCGTGACGTCCAACATCTCGGCGATCTCAGACACACGCCGTTCGATGGTTGCAGTATCCACGCCACGGTTTTTCAGCGGAAAGGCAAGGTTTTCGCCCACGGTCATCGTGTCGTAGATCACTGGGAACTGGAACACCTGCGCAATGTTGCGCTGATCGGGGGGCAGGGCGGTCACGTCCTGACCATCGAACAGAATTTGTCCCTCGGACGGCGTCAGCAGACCCGAGATGATGTTCAGCAGCGTGGACTTGCCGCAACCCGACGGGCCAAGCAGCGCATAGGCTCCGCCATCGCGCCAGGTCACGTCGATTTCCTTCAGCGCATAGTCCTCGGGGCCTTTCGGCGTCGGCATATAGCTGTGTCGCAGGTTTGAAAGTTTGATCTGTGCCACGTCAGGCCACCCTTTGGCCGTCTTGGCCGAAATACCGGCAATGCGCCGGGTTCATGTAGAAACTGTGATCCTCGCCAACCTGATAGGGGTGCACGCCTGCGGCCAGCGATACCCAAGCGTTATCTCCGTGCTGGAAATGCGCGCTTGAGTCTGAGCCGGATAGTTCGGTGACGATCACGCGACCGGTTAGTTCCACGTCAGTTTCTGATGTGCGGAACGGCGTCACCCGATGGGGTCGGACAGCAACCATGTAATCTCCGTCAGCCATGTCTGCGACCGACCAGCCGCCGCCACCCGCCAGTTGCGCCTGCGCACCAGTCACGGTGATACGCGCCACGTTGATCGGCGGGTCCGAGAACACACGCGCCGCGGCGATGTTTTCTGGATTGCGATAAATGTCAGCGGTTGGGCCGAACTGGGTGACGCGGCCGTCTTCCATCAGGGCTGTGTACCCACCCAGAAGTAACGCCTCTTCGGGCTCCGAGGTGGCATAGACCACAACGGCACCGCGTCCGGCAAACAGGTCAGGCAGTTGCTCACGCAGTTCTTCGCGCAGTTTGTAGTCGAGGTTGGCCAGCGGTTCATCCAGGAACACCGCGCGGCTTTCCTTTGCGATGGCGCGGGCCAACGCAGTACGTTGTTGTTGACCGCCCGACAGTTCGTGCGGGCGACGGTGCAGCATCGGGCGTAGCTGCAACAGGTCAGCTGCCTCTTCCACGCGGCCTTCAATTTCGGATTTCGCCATGCCTGCAACACGCAGCGGCGAGGCGATGTTGTCGAATACTGTCATATGCGGGTAGTTCACGAAGAACTGGTGCACCAGGCTGATCTGCCGCTTCTGAGTATTCAGCTTTGTGACGTCCTGTCCATCCATGAAGACTTTGCCAGAGGCGATCGGGTCCAGCCCGGCCATCATCTTGATCAGAGAAGTCTTGCCGGATCCTGTCGCGCCCAGAAGCACATTGAAGTGGCCAGTCTGCAGCGTCAGGTTCGTCGGTTTGATATGGATGACATTGCCAACCCGTTTGGTGGCGTCTTGAAGTTCGATCATGTCCGTGGGTTCCGGTCCTTCAGTGCATTGCACTGGTCTTGGGATGGGGATGCCGCAAACGGCACCCCCGGTTCTCATGGGCTTACTGAGACTGCCAGCGCTGAACCAGTTCGTCATAGTTGACGGTCTGGCCCTGCGGCTTTTCGTTCTCAAGCTTGGCCTTTGGCGAACCCTCTTTCTCCAGCCAGAAGGCGGGGTCCTGCGGTTCGTTTAGACGCGGGCCACAGCCACCGTAGATACCGGCGCTTTCATCCGCGGCCTGCATGCGGGCCATGGTGATGTCCATCTCTTCGGCCAGACGGTCCATTGCCTCTTGCGGCGTGAAGGCACCCGAGTTTACGTCACCGATCTGCTGCCACCAGATCTGGGCCAGCTTCGGATAATCTGGCACGTTGATGCCGGTCGGCGACCATGCCACACGGTCAGGCGAGCGGTAGAACTCGACCAAGCCACCCAGCTTGGGTGCGCGCTCGGTGAACGACTCGTGATTGACCGAGCTGTCTCGGATGAAGGTCAGACCCACATGGGACTTCTTCACGTCGACAGTCTTGGAGGTCACGAATTGAGCGTAGAGCCAAGCCGCCTGAGCGCGATCCTCAGGGGTCGATTTCAAGAAGGTCCAGGACCCCACGTCTTGGTAACCAACCTTCTGGCCTTCTTCCCAGTAGGGGCCATGCGGGCTGGGCGCCATCCGCCACAGCGGCGTGCCTTCGTCATCCACGGTGTTGTTGCCTTCGGACTTCGGTTTCACCATGTCGGCGGTAAAGGCGGTGTACCAGAAGATCTGCTGGGCCACGTTGCCTTGGCTAAGCGCGGGCAGCGATTGGTAGAAGTCATAGGAAGCCGCACCCGGAGGCGCATAGTTCCGCAGCCATTCATCCCACTTGCGGATCGCATAGACCGCAGCCGGGCCGTTTGCAGCACCGCCGCGCGACACCGAAGCGCCGACCGGATTACAAGTGCCCGCTTCCATGCGGATGCCCCATTCGTCGACCGGAACGCCGTTTGGTTCACCCTTGTCGCCGGCACCGGCCATCGACAGCCAGGCGTCGGTCATTCGCCAACCTAGGTCAGGCGCACGCTTGCCGTAGTCCATATGGCCATAGATCGCCACGCCGTCGACTTCTTTGACGTCGTTGGTAAAGAATTCGGCGATGTCCTCATAGGCAGACCAGTTGACCGGAACACCAAGGTCATAGCCGTACTTTTCTTTGAAAGCGGCCTTGTTGTCCTCGTCATCGAACCAGTCTTTGCGGAACCAGTAGAGGTTGGCGAACTGCTGGTCGGGCAGCTGATACAGCTTGCCGTCCGGGCCGGTAGTGAACTGAATGCCCATGAAGTCATCCAGATCCAGCGTCGGCGAGGTTGTCGCCGCCCAGTCGCCGCCCATCATGTCGGTCAGCGGATATGCCAGTTGCAGACGCGAGTGGGTGCCGATCAAGTCACTGTCGTTGACGTAGCCGTCATACAGGTTCCGACCCGTTTGCATTTGGGTCTGTACAGCCTGAACCACTTCACCCTCACCGAGGATTTGGTGGTTGACCTTGATGCCGGTGATTTCCTCGAACGCCTTGGTCAGAACCTCGGATTCATACGAGTGGGTGGGGATACCCTCGGACAGGACGTTTATTTCCATGCCGGCGTAGGGTTGTGCAGCTTCAATGAACCACTTCATCTCGGCCATCTGTTCGTCTTTCGACAGGGTCGATGGCTGGAATTCGTCGTCGATCCAACGTTGTGCTGCGGCTTCGTCTGCCCAAGCAGAACCGTGCCCCGCAATGACGGCAGCCGCCGCCACTGCGGAAAGTAGATGTCTCCGCATCTGTCTCCTCCCAAAGATTATGGTTTCCGGCGCGAACCGGATGGCGAACAGCATCGGCGATTTTTCGCATACGTGTCAAACTAAATTTTTAGTAATTGAGAATTTCGCCGGTTTCGGGGTGCGGTCTCATCCTCGGTTGCCAATTCGTGAATTCGTTGTAAGCTGCACCTACGATTGTAAAAAATGCCGCTGACCACCGCGGCGACGATTAGCTAAAATCACTTGGACGTATGAGGATAGGCAATGTCCCAGAGTCTGTTGAAATACACTCGTGTTCTGGAAATTGTGGGGGACACGATCAAGGTCAGGGTGCCGCTGGACGGGTCCTCAGACGCGGCAGTTCGGTTCAATGACCTTGCAGTAATTGAGACCGTCGACGGGCACAAAACCCTTGCACAGGCGATCTTTATCGACCGGGATGTGGTGACGCTGCAGGTGTTCTCGGGCACCAAGGGCATCTCGACTGAGGCGACGGCGACCTTCCTTGGGCACCCGATGCAAACGCCGTATTCGGCCAACATTCTGGGACGTGTTTTCGATGGGGCAGGGGTGGAGATCGACGGTGGGCCGGACCTGTCAGCCGAGCCGAGGATCGACATTGGAGGGCCGACCGTTAACCCGGCCGAGCGTGCGGTTCCTAACAAGATGATCCGCACCGATGTGCCGATGATCGACGTGTTCAATACGCTGGTCGAGAGCCAGAAAATCCCGATCTTTTCCGTCTCGGGTGAGCCGTTCAACGCCTTTCTCAGCCGAATCGGTATTCAGGCAGATGCCGATATCGTAGTGTTCGGCGGGTTGGGACTGATCTTTGACGACTACCACACATTCCGGACGTCTTTTGAGGATGCGGGCGTGTTTTCGCGGACCGTGATGTTTGTCAATCAGGCGATGGACCCTCTGGTGGAACGCCTTCTGGTACCTGACATGGCGCTGGCCGTGGCCGAGAAATTCGCGGTGGAAGAGGGCAAGCGAGTTCTGGTCCTGTTAACCGACATGACAGCCTTTGCCGACGCGATGAAAGAGGTTGGCATCAGTCAGGAGCGTGTTCCCTCGCAGCGCGGTTACATGGGCGACCTCTATTCGCAATTGGCGCGGCGTTATGAAAAAGCCTGCGACTACGCCAAGGGCGGGTCCGTGACCGTTCTGACCGTGACGACGATGCCCGGCAATGACGTGACCCATCCGGTTCCGGACAACACTGGCTACATCACTGAGGGGCAGTTTTATCTGCACTCGGGCGTGATCGACCCGTTCGGCAGCCTCTCACGCCTCAAGCAGAACGTGATCGGCAAGACCACACGGGAAGATCACGGTCAGATCATGAACACGATGATCCGCTTCTATTCCGAAAGTCGTGATGCCGCGCAGAAACAGGCGATGGCGTTTGACCTGTCGGATTACGATCACCAATTGCTGAAATTCGGCGCGTTGTTCCGCAAGCGGTTCATGGACATCAACGTCTCAATCCCGCTGGAAGAGGCGCTTGATTTGGGGTGGAAAACGCTGGCTGAGTGCTTCCAGCCTGAACAGTTGCTGATGAAGCAGGCCCTGGTCGACAAGTATTTCCCAAAGGATGCCGATGGCGCGGTTGCAGCTGAATAAATCGTCGCTGGCCCGCCAGCAGACGCAGCTGAAAAGCTATGAACGGTTCCTGCCGTCGCTTGACCTGAAGCGCCAGCAGTTGATGGCGGAACGGGTCAAGGCGCGCGAGGATGTGCGGCGTCTGGAGGAAGAGGTGAAAGACCTGGCCCAGCAGATCGGGGCCAAGCTGCCGATGCTGGCACAACAGGGTGTTGATCTGGACGGGCTGGTAGAGCTCAAGGACTACAAGGTCAAAGAGGTCAATGTCGTGGGCGTCAAAATGCCAGCCCTTGATCGGATAGATGTCGCGGTTCGTCCATATTCTCTGCTAGCCAAACCACATTGGGTCGATGCTGCCGCGCAGATGCTGCATGACATGATCGAGGCGCGCCTTCGGGTCAAAGTGGCCGAGGAACGGGTTCGGATTTTCGACAAGGCCGTCGCCACGATTACCCAACGTGTCAACCTGTTCGAAAAGGTCCTGATCCCGCGTGCCAAGGCTAATATCAAGAAAATCCGGATTTACCTGAGCGATGAGCAGATGCAGTCCGTCGTGCGCTCGAAAATTTCCAAGCGCAAACATGCGCAGGAGGCGGCGTCATGAGTGTCGCGCGGCTCAAGAAGCTCTCGCTGGTCGGACGTGCGGCGCAGAAGACCGAGACGCTTGAAGCGTTACAGGAGCTCGGGTGTATGCATGTGCTACCGCTGGCGCCCCCGCCAGCCGAGCCGGAAAAGATCAGCGAACGCGGTGCAAGAGATGCCTATAAGGCATTGCGTTTCCTAACGGATGTGCCTGAGCCACGGCGTCAGATACAGCGCGATCCGGACTTCGATATGGAGCACTTCGTCAAAGACGTGCTGGACCTGATGCAGCGCAGCCGCGACATGACGGATCGGCGTGACTTTCTGGCTCATCGAATTTCTCAGGTGCGGCCATGGGGAGACTTGGATTTTCCACCCAATGACGTGCTGGCCGGCAATCGGTTGTGGTTTTACCAGCTGCCAATGAAGCACAAAAACGCTCTGGAGCAGCTAACGCTGCCTTGGGCCATCCTGGAGCAGGATCACCGTTTCATCTATGCCGTCCTGATTTCCCCGGATGAACCCACCGACGATATTTTGCCAGTGGCTCGCACGCATACAGGCTCACTGCCCATTCATGAGCTTGAGGCGCAGCTGGAAGAGGCCGAAGTCGCCATCGAGGCGCTTGAGGCCGAGCGGGTCGCTCAGACCCGTTACCTGACGCTGATGCGGCGCAATCTGTCCGCGGCTGAAAGTGCGGCGGAACTGGCTCATGCAACACAGAAAGTGCGCGACGAAGAAGCGATGTTTGCCCTGCAGGGCTGGGTGCCCGAGGATCGGATCGAAGCGGTTCTGGGCATGGCGCATGTCAGGGACGCGGCTGTATTGATCGAAGAGCCGGGGCCAGACGACTCGCCACCCACGTTGTTAGAGCAACCGGAAAAACGCAGCGCAGCCGTAGACTTGGCGCTGTTTTATCAAGTGCCCGGCTACAAGGATTGGGACCCAAGCGTTATCGTCGCGGCCTCCTTCGCGTTCTTCTTTGCGATGATCGTTGCTGATGCGGGCTATGGAGCCGTCATTCTTTTGGGTCTGCTGCTGTTCTGGAAACGTATGGACGGGACGGTTGGGCAACGTTCGTGGCGGCTGTATGGGCTGATCATTTCCGGCGCGACAATTCTTTATGGTGTTCTGGTCGGCAGTTACTTCGGGGTGGCACCGCCCGACGGGTCGATCCTCGCCAAGGTCAAAATTCTCGATTTGAACAATTTCGGCGCGATGATGATGGTATCAATCGTTGTCGGTGTTCTGCACTTGGTGCTGGCCAACGCGCTGGCCGCACGTGCCGCTTGGGGACAGCGCAAGGCGATTGCCAATTTGGGTTGGATTGCGGCGCTGATAGGAGGCTTTGTCCTGTGGCTCAGCTATATGAAGGGCGACAACCCGACGCCGGGCGCTGTGATCCTCGGTGCGGGCGTTCTGGGTATCCTCCTGTATTCCAGCGAACGACAGATCAAAAAACCAACCGATTGGGTATGGCGCCTGATCGATGGTATCCAAGCTCTGGCCGGAGCGATGGGCGCCTTTGGGGACGTTCTCAGCTATATGCGCCTGTTTGCGCTGGGTTTGGCCTCGGCCTCGCTGGCGATCACCTTCAACGATCTGGCCGTTTCGGTGATGCACGCTTTGAAAGGGCCGGGCATTCTGTTCGCGCTGCTGATTCTGATCATCGGCCATATTCTTAACTTCGCTCTCGCGATGATGAGCGGCGTCGTCCACGGGTTACGTCTCAATTACATCGAATTCTTTAAATGGGGTCTGCCGGACGAAGGCATCGTCTTTCGCCCGTTCGCCCGCAAGGAGGTTCAGGAATGAATGAGCTTGTTCTGACATTGGGTTGGCTGGGTATCTACGCGCCCATGGCGCTGGGCGCGGCGGCCAGCGCGATTGGCTGTTCGATTGCGGGCATGGCCAGTATCGGCGCGATGACCGAAACCGACGGCGGCTATGGCCGTTTTGTCGGTGTGTCGGCCTTTCCGTCAACCATGGTGATCTACGGTATCGTCATCATGTTCACCCTGAACCGCGACGTGACGCCGGAAAACGCGGGCGGGCTGTTCGGTATCGGTATCCTGTCCGGCATCGCGCTGATGTATTGCGGCATCTGGCAGGGTAGGGCCTGTGCGGCAGCGATTAACGCAACCAAAGAGAAACCAGAGATCTTTGGCCTGTCGCTGGCACCTGCCGCGATTATCGAGGGCTTCGGCGTTTTTGCCTTTGTCTTCGCCCTCGTCATCAGCGCGGGGATTAGCTGATGGCACAGGATGGGATGATCTCGCACGGCGTTGACGCACTGATCGACAAGCTGAGAAACGATGGGGTGGCTGCTGGTCAGGCGGATGCGGAGAAACTGAGGGCTGATGCCAAGGCTGAGGCGGCGAAAATTCTGACCGACGCCAAGCGCGAGGCTGATGAGTATCAGAAAAAGGCGCGCTCGGACTCCGACAACTACCGCGCAGCCGGCGAAGAGGCGCTGAACACCGCTATGCGTGATGCGGTCTTGACGATGAAGGCCGGATTGACGGATCGATTTCGTGAAGATGTCGAACGTCTGGTCACCAAGGAAATGACCGAACCGGACCTGCTGAAACAGATGATCCTTGAAGTCGTTGGCAGAGCCGCTGAGAGAGCAAACTTCGACGGCAAAGTACAAGTCATCCTACCAGCCAAGATCGCTACACAAGAGGACATCAAGCAGAACGCTGATGATATCCAGTCGGGTAAGCTGACCAAATACGTGCTTGGTCTGACCGCCGAGATGCTACGCGAGCAGGTGGAACTGCATGCCTCGGACGACACACAGGATGGCATCCGGGTTCGGGCCGAGGATCAGGGCGTAGTACTGGACCTGACCGACAAGGCCGTGGCCTCGTTGCTAATGGAGCATCTACAACCCCGCTTCCGTGCTGTGTTGGAAGGGGTGATCCGCTGAGATGCCGGACCCCGATGCCTATATCGCACTGATAAGCAGCCTGCCGGGCTCGGAGCGGTTGTTTGTGGCCAAACAGCCGCCTTTGTCGAGATTGCGGCTGGACAGGCGACTGAGCGCGCTGAAGCCTGAGGACGCACGTGTTTTGAAGGTGTTGGAGCGTGCTCTGAACTGGAGCGACTACGATATGGACGTCACTGACGCTCAGGCAATTGAGCGGTGCAAAGAGGCATTGAGGGACATCCCACAACCGACATTGCGAAAGGTCTTTATCGAAAGGATGGACCTGCGCACGGCCATAGCCGCGCTGCGCCTGCGCAAGCAGGGGGGTAACCCTCCAACTGGAGCCTATGGCACAGGACGATGGAGCCGCCACATTCCGGCTAACTGGAGCGACCCGACCTTCAAGCTGGACGGGCCGATGCCGTGGATCAAAGAGGCCAAGCAATTGCTCGACGGCGAAGACCCTCTGGGGTTAGAACGGCTGCTTTTGTCGGTCAGTCAAAAGCAGCTGAAACGGCACGCCGCGCGTCATTATTTCGATTTCGAAGCGGTGGCGATCTACGTGCTGACCTGGAACATTTTCGACCGCTGGGCGCAAAGCAATGCGCAGGACGCGGCCAAGAGATTTGAACATTTGGCGCAGCAGGCCATGGCCGGCGTCGCCGAGATCGGTTTTGATGGAGCAAGCGCATGACAGCCCCGACCCCCGCCACGCAGACCGCCACCGCCCGCGTTGTCTCGGTGCAGGAGGGGCTGGTGCAGATCCAAGCCAATCATGATGCTTCGGGCCAGCCGGGGCAGTTGGTAAAAAACGAGGTCGTTTTCATCCTGCCTACACGCCCCGGTCCTGGTGGTCGTCAAGAGCGCCTGAAAGCAGAAGTACTGCGTGTACGCGGCGATACGGCGGATGTACAAGTGTATGAGAGTACCGATGGTGTCGCCGTTGGCGACCCGGTCGAACAATCGGGACAGTTGCTATCGGTCGAACTGGGGCCGGGTCTGCTGGGGCAGGTGTTTGACGGCTTGCAATCGCCGCTGCCCAAGGTGGCTGCCGAGTTCGGAACATTCCTGCCGCGCGGTGCGGATGTGGCACCGCTGGACGATCAGATGAAGTGGTCGTTTACGCCGTCGATCAAGGTCGGCGACACGGTGACTGCGGGCGACAGTATCGGAACTGTGCCCGAGGGCCATTTCAACCATAAGATTATGCTGCCCTTCAATTGGGTGGGGGACTACAAGGTCGTCTGGGTCCAGAAAGGCGCGGCCACGATCCACGACATTGTTGCGCGTCTTGAGGACTCGCAGGGTGGAGAGCATACGCTGACCCTTTCTCAGAAATGGCCGGTTCGTCGACCTCTGCCAGAAAGCATCCTGAAACGCGCCCTTTCCGAGCGGCTCTATCCGACCGAGCCGGTCCTAACCTCTCAGCGCCTGATCGACACGTTCTTCCCCATAGCGCGCGGGGGAACAGCCTGTATTCCCGGACCGTTCGGTGCTGGCAAGACGGTGCTTCAAAACCTGATCGCCCGGAACGCAAAAGTGGATATCGTCATCGTCGTAGCCTGCGGAGAGCGCGCGGGTGAGGTGGTTGAGACGATTCATGAATTCCCAAAGATGACCGATCCGACCACTGGCGGTAGCCTGATGGATCGAACGATCATAATTTGCAACACGTCCTCAATGCCAGTCGCCGCCCGAGAGGCGTCGATCTTTACTGGCATCACATTGGGCGAGTACTACCGCCAGATGGGTTACGACGTGCTGCTGATCGCAGACAGCACCAGCCGTTGGGCGCAGGCGATGCGCGAAACGTCCGGGAAGCTTGAGGAAATCCCGGGCGAAGAGGGTTTTCCCGCTTACCTGGAAAGCTCGATCAAGGGGCTTTACGAGCGCGCAGGCGCGGTGAAAACCAATGACGGCGATCTGGGCAGCCTGACCCTGATCGGCACCGTCTCACCTGCGGGCGGTAACTTTGACGAGCCGGTCACGCAATCCACCTTGTCCACGGTGAAGTGCTTCCTCGGCTTGTCTTCGGAACGCGCCTACAAGCGGTTCTACCCCGCGGTCGACCCGATGCTCAGCTGGTCGCGCTACACGGATCAGCTATCGGACTGGTACGACAAAAACGCAGAGGCCGGCTGGACCCGAAAAGTGCGCGAGCTTCTGGATTTGATCGAAAAGGGCGAGCAGGTCGATCAGATGATGCAGGTGACGGGCGAAGAGGGCGTCACCATCGAGGATTTTATCACTCAGCAAAAGGCGCTGTTCGTGGATATGGTGTACCTGCAGCAGGACGCGTTCGACAAAGTAGATGCAACTGTCCCGCTTGAGCGCCAGAAGATGACATTCAAGCTGGTGTATGATGTGACCCAATCGACGGCAGAATTCGCGGATAAGGCCGAAGTTCGGCAGGTGTTCACGCAGCTCACCGGATTGCTGAAAAACTTCCACTACGCTGCAGAAAACACGCCGGAATTCAAATCGATCTGGGGCCAGATTCAGGATCTGTGTCGCGACAAGTTCGGAATGTGAGGAGAAAATGGCAGCCCGTAGGGGAATCGAACCCCTCTTTCCAGGTTGAAAACCTGGCGTCCTAACCGATAGACGAACGGGCCACTTGGTCCAAACAAGCACAAGTGGCAGCCCGTAGGGGAATCGAACCCCTCTTTCCAGGTTGAAAACCTGGCGTCCTAACCGATAGACGAACGGGCCACGCTGGCTTGTGGAGGGCCTTTTACGGTTTACCTCCCCCCCCCGCAAGCCGAAAAATGCAGGGATGTGAAAGTTTTTTATCGGGCCGGAATTCGGGGCTAAATTGCCTCCGCCGCGTCCTCGAGCCTCAGTTGCACACTTTGCCGCCCCCCCCAAGTGTTGACCTCTAGCCGCCCGGCGAAATGAAAGCGCGCGCCGCCGTGATTGGACAGCTTTTCACCCATCGGTCCGTCAAACGCGCCAAAGGCGATGGCGTCCAAACCAGTACCGACACCGTCGGATAGGGATAGTTTCAGATGAGATTCACCGACGCGTTTTGCAAAGCGGACCTGCAGGTCAGGCAGAGCATAGCGTGGGGCTGGGGCGCTGGCGCCGAACGGGCCGGCCTTTTCGATCTGTTCGATCAGGTCAACTGTGGCTGCACTGGGCATCAGAGTTCCGTCCAGTTTCAGATCGGCCGGGCCACCTTCGCCCGCGCCCTGTTTGGACAACAATTCGCTGAGTCGTTCCATCGCGGGCTCTAGCTGATCGCGCATCACGGTCAACCCGGCGGCCATCTTGTGACCGCCTCCTTTGACCAGGAGGCCTTCGGAGGCCAGCCGCTGGATCGACGCGCCCAGATCGACGCCCGAGACTGACCGGCCCGAACCTTTGCCCTCATCGCCATCAAAGCCGATGACAATTGCAGGGCGGTTTGCGGTTTCTTTCAGTCGAGAGGCCACAATGCCGACCACACCGGGATGCCAGCCTTCTCCTGCGGCCCAGACCAAAGGTGCGTCCAGACCCCGTTCCTCGGCCTGTTCCAGCGCAGCGGCGCGAACGGCATTCTCGATATCGCGGCGTTCGGTGTTCAACTCATCTAGCCGTTGAGACAATGCCTTGGCCTCGGTCATCGAATCTGTGCTCAGCAGTCGCGCGCCCAGATCGGCCTGACCAATTCGCCCACCTGCATTCACACGTGGGCCAAGCAGGAACCCGAGGTGATAGCTGTTGGGTGCCGAATCCATGCGCGCCACATCCGACAGCGCCACCAAACCCGGCCTTTGTCGTTGGGCCATGACTTTAAGCCCTTGACGCACTAACGCCCGGTTCGCACCGACCAAGGGCGCCACATCCGCTACGGTCGCCAACGCCACTAGGTCCAACAGGCCTATCAGGTCCGGGCCCTTGACCCCAGCCTCACGGAGTTGGCGCCCGGCCTCGACCAGCATCAGAAAAACAACTCCGGCAGCGCAAAGATACCCCAGATCGCCGCTTTCATCCTGCCGGTTCGGATTCACGACAGCGGCACAGTCGGGCAGGGTTTCGCCGCCCAAATGGTGATCCAGCACGATCACATCGGTGTCGTTTGCAGCCGCTATCGGTTCGTGGCTGAGTGTGCCGCAGTCGACACAGATAATCAGGTCATGTGTGGTAGCCAACTCCTTCATGGCTGGAACGTTAGGACCGTAGCCCTCGTCGATTCTGTCGGGCACATACAGGGTTGCCTGCAATCCCATCTGCCGCAGCCAAACCAGCAATAGGGCCGCCGAGCTACCGCCGTCCACGTCGTAATCCGCGAACACCGCAATCCGTTGATTGTTCCGAACCGCAGACAGGAATCGCGTCGCGGCCTTTTCCATATCCTTCATAGATCGGGGGTCGGGCAGCAGTTCTTTCAGTTTGGGTTCCAGAAAACCCGGAGCCTCCATTGCCGGAATCCCACGTCGCGCCAGAACCTGACACACTGCATGGGGCAGGCCAGCCTGTTGGACCAACATCTCAGTGGCCCGTTCGGTCTCAGCTGACGGTCCCACCCAACGCCGCCCGTTCAAGGATTGCTCTACCCCAAGAAAGCTCATGGCCTGCCTCTCATGCACCAAGGCCGGACCCTTGCGGACCCGGCCTCATTTTCAATTTACAAATACTCTAGCCGTAAGCAGCGGCGCAAGCCGCTTATGCTTCAGTGTGCGGCCACATCGGCGTGCGGTACGACATACGGCGAACCGAGCCGGTTTTCGAGCGCATCAGCAGCGTGGTGGTCTCAACCCAACCGGGCTCGCGCTTAATGCGTGGCAGCAGCGATCCGCCGGTTACGCCAGTCGCGGCAAAGATCACATCGGCTGTTACCATCTCATCCCGAGAATACACACGGTCCAGATCGGTGATGCCTGCTTTGGCAGCGCGGCCGCGTTCGTCATCGTTGCGGAACATCAGGCGGCCGAAAATCTGACCACCCATGCATTTCAGCGCAGCTGCGGCCAGAACGCCCTCGGGCGCGCCACCTTGGCCCATATACATGTCGATGCCGGTCTCTTCGCTTTCGGCGCAGTGCATGACACCAGCCACGTCGCCGTCAGTGATCAGACGGATCGAAGCTCCGGTTTCGCGCACTTCTGCAATCATCGCTTCGTGACGTGGGCGTTCCAGAATGCAAACGGTGATGTCGGCGGGTTCACAGTCCTTGGCTTTGGCCAGCGCTTCAACCCGTTCACGCGGCGTCATATCCAAATTGACAACACCCTCGGCAAAGCCCGGACCGATGGCCAGCTTGTCCATGTACACGTCCGGTGCATGCAGCATCGAACCGCGCGGTCCCATAGCGATAACGGTAAGCGCGTTGGGCATGTCCTTCGCGGTCAGGGTGGTGCCTTCCAGCGGGTCCAGAGCGATATCCACACCAGGACCTTGCCCGGTGCCAACCTCTTCGCCGATGTATAGCATGGGTGCTTCGTCGCGCTCGCCTTCACCGATGACCACGACGCCTGCGATATCCAGCAAGTTTAGCTGTTCGCGCATCGCGTTCACGGCTGCCTGATCGGCGGCTTTTTCATCACCGCGACCGACCAGAGAGGCCGAAGCCAGCGCGGCCTGTTCTGCGACACGTGCAAGGCCCAGCGACAGCAGTCGGTCGTTGAAATCTACTTTGGCAGCACTCATGTTTGGTATCCTCAGGTCAGTAAAGGCGTTTTGTCCGGCATAGCCTGCGTTTCATGCAGGCCGCAAGGGTCAAACCTCTTCAATCCGCAATGCGACGGGTTCTCCGGCCACAACATCGGTTTCACGCAACCCGTCAAGGGCCACGTCAAGCGAAGCGCGTGTGGTTTTGTGAGTGACGATCAGAACCGGTGCGGTGCTTTCGGAATGCCCGTACTGACGCATCCGGTCAATCGAAACGCCCGCATCGCCAAGAATGGCGGCCACTTTGGCCAGCGCGCCGGGTTTGTCGAACAGGGCAAGACGCAGGTAGTAGGGCGCAGGCAACCCGGTTACGGCAGGCTTCGCGTCTTTCAACGAGGTCGCGGGCCGTCCAAAGGTTGGGATTTGCAGACCACGCGCTAGATCGCAGACGTCGCCCATCACTGCGCTGGCAGTGGGGCCTTCGCCTGCACCGGGACCGCGCAGGACAACCTGCTCGACCGCGTCGCCTTCAATAACCACCATGTTGGTGCCACCTTCCAGCTGCCCCAGAGGCGAACTACTGGGCACCAGGCACGGTTGCATGCGCTGCTCTAGCCCGCGGGCCGAACGTTGTGCAACGCCCAGCAGCTTAATGCGATAGCCCATGTCGTCGGCCTGATGAATGTCTTCCAAGGTAATCTGCTGGATACCTTCGATCTGGATGCCTTCGAAATTCGGTTTGGTGCCAAAGGCGATTGAGGACAGCAGCGCCAGTTTATGCGCTGCGTCGATGCCGCCCACATCCAGATTCGGGTCGGCCTCAAGATACCCGAGCTGGGCACATTCTTCGAACAGAGCGTTGTAGCCCAACTCCTGCGACTGCATCCGAGTCAGGATATAGTTGCAAGTACCGTTCATCACGCCCATTACGCGGGTGATCTCGTTCCCGGCCAGCCCTTCAGTCAAGGATTTGATGACCGGAATACCGCCAGCAACCGCCGCCTCGAACCGGATCACACGTCCTGCGGCCTCAGCCTTTTCGGCCAGTTCTTGACCGTGGATTGCCAGCAGAGCCTTGTTCGCTGTGACGACGTCCTTGCCGGTGGCAAGCGCCGCCTCGACCGAGGCTTTCGCCGGGCCATTGTCACCGCCGATCAACTCGACAAACACGTCGATATCGTCGCGTTTGGCCAGAGCCACGGGGTCGGTTTCCCATGCATAGTCCGACAGGTTCACACCACGGTCTTTGTTCGCATCGCGTGCTGATACGGCGATGATCTCGACCGATCGACCCGTACGTGCCTGCAATAGGTCCGCATGGCGCCGGATGATCTTCACGACACCCACGCCAACCGTTCCCAAGCCCGCAATTCCCAGCCGCAGCGCCTGTGTCATCCCGTGGGTTCCTTTCCGCTCGAAATTTCCGTGGTATCGGGCCTGTCGCCCGTTCAGCGCTGCCTTAACGGGTTCGGCGCTAGGGTGCAATGCGTCGCGGTCCCGGGCGGGCCCGGAATTAGAGTCGGTCAGTTGATTTCCGCGTTCTGGAGCTCTTGTGACTTTTTCTCGAGCGCTTCGCGTCGCGCGGTCAGGTCTTCTTCGACTTCGGCGGCTTCGTTCACCGGATCTACCGGAGGCCCCAGATTTTCCTGCAGGGGAATTAGTGCCGGGTAACGGGCTGATTGGAGTTCCGGTAGCTCGCGCCCCTCCAATTCCGGAAAGTCGGCGCATCCGGCGCAGACGAGGGACAGGATCAGAAAAGGCAGAGGCTTCATGCAGAACCCTTTCAAAGCACGAGTGCACCTGTGATGCACCTTTTATAGTATTGGTTCAAGCGGGGTTCTATTTGAACATACGTTCAGATATTGTGGCCCGATGGCACGTACGCAAGGTTCACATTCCGATATCACCGGCCCACGCATCCGCAAGGCGGCCCTTGGGCTGTTCGCTCGCCATGGCTATGCAGCGGTGTCCATGCGCCAGATCGCGGCAGAGGTAGGTGTGCAAGCGGGAGCGTTATACAACTACACGCCGGATAAGCAGAGCCTACTGTACCGTTTGATGCACGAGCATATGCAGGATTTGTTGTCGGCCTATGACCAATTGGACCAGCCTGCCGATGCTTCCGAAGCGCTGCGCCAGTTCGTCGGATTTCACATCCGCTTTCACATGCAGCGTCCGGACGAAGTCTTCATCGCATACATGGAGTTGCGCAACCTGACACCCGAAAATTTTTCGGAAATCGAAGCCTTGCGCCGCAGTTACGAAGACGCACTTGAGGCCATCCTACGTAAGGGGCAGGGGGCCGGGGTCTTCGATACTGCGGATACCAAGATCGCCACCCTCGCGGTAATTGCCATGCTGAACGGGGTAATGACCTGGTATCGCGCAGGTGGTCGCCTTTCACTGGATGAGGTTGAGCAGGTCTACTGGGACATGGTCCGCCGATCTGTCTCGACCTGAAAGGTTTAGTGCGCAGGGCGAATGAATGTACCGTTGCGCAGTTCTCGAAAGGCTTGCTCCAACTCCGACCGAGTGTTCATCACGATCGGCCCATGCCAGGCCACAGGCTCGGCAATAGGCGCACCTGAGATCAGAAGGAAGCGCACGCCCTCAGGGCCAGCCTGTACCGTGATCTCATCACCCGTGCCGAAACGAACAAGCGTCCGGTCGCCGGACATGTCACGGATATTGACCTCTTGGCCCGCGACTTCTTTTTCCAGAAGAACGCCAGCAGGTTGCGAGGCGTCGGCAAATGCAGCCTCACCTTCAAATACATAGGCAAAGGCGCGACGGTAGGTATCGATCCGAAAGGTCTTTCGAACCCCGGAAGGAACCCGAATGTCCAGGTATTGCGGGTCAGCGGCAATCCCGTCGACTGGCCCGGTCTTGCCCCAGAACTCTCCTACGATCACACGAACTGTTGTGCCATCGTCATCAATGATTTCCGGGATATCCTTGCTCTGCACATCCTGATAGCGCGGAGACGTCATCTTTTGCGCTGAGGGCAGGTTGCCCCACAATTGGAATCCGTGCATCTGACCGGATCGGTTTCCTGTCGGCATTTCCTGATGCAAAATGCCTGATCCCGCCGTCATCCACTGAACATCGCCGGCACCCAGCGTTCCACTGTTGCCCAGCGAATCCGAGTGCTCGACCGAACCGGCCAAGACATAGGTGATCGTTTCGATCCCGCGATGGGGGTGCCAGGGGAAGCCGGCCTGATAATCCTGCGGGCGATCATTGCGAAAATCGTCAAACAACAAGAACGGGTCGAGTTCCGATGGGTTTTGAAACCCAAAAGCGCGATGCAGTTTGACGCCTGCGCCCTCCATTGTCGGCATGGCTTTTCGGGTCTCTAAAGTCGGTCTCAAAGACATGTTGATCTCCTGAAGCTACGCGCAGCATGTATGCTTGGTAAAACTTGCGTCAATCAGCAGAAAAGAACGCTAAATGTGCGAAAATATGCCCCTCTGTCATTTCGGGATCAAAGCCGCTACACCCTAGGAAAAACAGCTGGGGATCACATGCAACAAGACGTACTGGCAACAATTCGGCCTTCACCCGCTAGACGTTGGTTGGGTGTGGGAATGCTCAGCATCGTCGGTGTGCTGGTTTTGTATGTCGCCCTCGCGCAACCTCCGGAGCCTGTGTGGCAGGTTTTCTTGCTGGCCGTCGGTGGCGCGGCCTTCTGGCTGGCGCAGCGAATGTGGAAGGCGACGAGTGACTCGATAGAACTGACTCAGACCGAGCTCAGAACCGGGACAGGGCACTTGATAGCGAAGGTCGAGGATATAGAGGCCATCGATCAAGGTGTGTTTGCGTTCAAGCCTTCAAATGGATTTCTTTTAAAAACCAAGGAGAGCGCTGAAAACAGTTGGGCACCGGGGTTATGGTGGCGACTGGGTCGACGAGTCGGCGTCGGCGGAATGACAACCGCCGCCGAAGTCAAGTTTATGCTGCAGGTGCTGCATCCAATGTTGCCGTAAACTACGGACAGAAGTCAGGAGCAATGTCGTCGTCTTCGATTTTAGGGCTAAAACGCGGCCGCGTGAAAACCAAGTTGTCAAATTGGTGGGTTCTGTTCAGCCAGCCCGTTGTGAGTAGCGGAACATAGTCTTTCGACGTTTCAACAATGATCAAACTGTCCAAGTCCGCCATCTCTGGAAGAGAGTCAGACAATCGGTCTACATTGTCATTGGTCCAGATATTTTGATAGCCACAACTCGTCGACCATTCCACGTTATGGCGCCCTTCTTCACCCTCGTCCCCTTCTTGGTATGTAACAAACGACAAACGCATGCTCAGAGTCGAGTTATCTCTGACCATACGATTGAATATCGAGTGCATGGATAGCGCGTAGGTTTCGGTGATTGGGACCTGACTTTCACGCGAGATCAAATCACTTACTGTGTATGCGGCTTTCAAATTGGCGGTGCTTTCGCGAAACCCGTCAAAATACGTATAAGTAAGCGTAACAGCCCAAACCAGTACAGGGAAAATTATTACCGACTCCACAGTCAGGCTGCCGTTTTCACGAGCTGTGAAGCTGCCAACGAGACGGTGGATGCGTGAGGAGAGACGCGCCATTTTATGGCTCCTGAACAAAGGTTGTCGTCGCTGTCAATGTGACCAAGCCATCATCGCCCGACACAGCCCGCCCCATTGCAGTCGTCGGAAATATCGGATCGATCTTTGCACAAGCGCGCAAAATCATCAGCTCGTTCGATCCACCGTTTGAAAAGTTTCGAACCGGTTTGGCCTCATCAGCCCTGTCTGTACAGTCTGGTACTTCTGGGAGATTTACACCGCTGTATGGATCTTGAATAATCATCTCGAGCTGCAAGTTGTCGGAACATTTTCGCATCACGACCATCCCATCGCAGATTGCATCCTTGATGGTGTCATGCTCGTTGTCTTCCAGATTTATCCCAAGGCGAATATCACGCACGACCAAATCCATAGAGCGATCCAATAGCGCTTGCTGAATCGTGACCATCGAATATTCGATGACCCCAAGAATAAAGAACATGTAAAGTGGGAACCATATTGCAAACTCAACGGTCATGCTCCCATCCTCAGACCGCTTTATTCGAGCTAAGCTTTTTAACACTTTGGGGATCATTGCGTAAGTCTCAGCTGTTTGATTGACACAGCAATAGTTTGGAAGACTTGTTCGATAGTCAGTGATTCAGTTTCTTCAACGCCATCGTCCAGGGTTCCTCCGCCTTCGACTTTATAAAAGTAACCGGCGCCGCTGGAGCAATTGTCCATTGCGGTAACCCCTACGCTTGGGGCTTCAAATGCAATGGAGTAGACATCAACATTCTGTGCCTTGATCGCGTCGCAGATATCCTCCAGTCGATCATCTTTGACTGTTCTGTATGTCTCTGTAAACGCGTTGGAATACCAATTGGTATTATTGTTGCTTTGCCAAGCGTAGTTGTACGCGGCATTCCAGTCCAGGTTCACGCGGCTCCACAATTCTGGATAGGTTAGGCGAATTGCCTGTCCGTCTGCTTGGGTGGCGGCGTCGCCTCCATAGGGTTCAGGATTGTCTTCTGTCCCATGCCGGGTCCAGTAGTACAGCAGCGGGTCGTCGGAGGTTTTAACGCTGTATTCTTCGGAGAATGTATCTGTTCTACAGCGGAGTCTTCCTCTTCTGTTGTACCAACACTCTTCTATTTCGAACTCTTCTTCGGTTACCCATACATCCGAACTTCCAGCGCGCAGATTTTCGTCCAACTCCCAGTTCTCGGTGTTTTCGCCATCGGTCATGACAATCAAAATCTTTTGGACATTGGTGTCATATGTCTCGGGACGGTCGTTAAAAACTGCTGGCACAACCTTTTTGGGTTCGTTTCCATCTTCGTCGAGGCCTGTTTCGGGATCGACAACTACGTTTGTGTCGACGTTCTGCGTTGACAGAGCACTTATTACCGACCGGAATTGGGGATCCAGCAGCGCAGCACCCCATTTGACACCGATATCAATTGACGTGTTTCCGCCCGCGGTCATTGCATTGATCTGATCGTGAAGGTCCGAAATGACATTTGTTACAGGCGTTATCGAACTGCCAGCCCGGGTGGTGCAGACCGGGGTATAGAATCCGTCATCATCGTAGTCGTCGCTATAATTTTTGCGGTCGAAATGCGCCGTTCGTTTTAGCGTATGCGCTGGATTGAGCGCGTTGTCCTCAAAATCACTTGCCGTGAAGTTTACACAGTGCGAGTAATTGTGTTCGTTGGTGACACCAGACATGTTGTTCAGAATGTTCGGTCCAGCGTTGACCTGATTGTTGTAAGGTATGATGGAGATCGAGATCTTGTCAGGATCCTCTTCAAGATACATCGTATCAACGAATTTAACTGCGGCGTCCTGAAGTGCCGCAAGCTTTGAAATGGTCACGAGGTTTCCATTTTCATCTTCCACTTGCGTTGCCGAATCCCAACCCATTGAGCCAGAGATATCAAGGACCAGAGAGATTTCGATCGAACCCAGAGACTCCTCTGCGACACTCCCGACTTTAGCGGTTAGTTTGGGGTATCCGAAAAAGTGCATAAAGTGCGTTTTGACGTCGACTTCAGCATATGCGGTAACTTTTCTTGACCCGATGCCGGTTTCAACGACAGGTTCTCCTGAAAGCTCACCACGGACGTTGGACTTCTCAATATAGTCGATGACAACGTCTTTTGGAGGAAGCTCTTGTTTCACGTTTGCGGCGGCAAGAACTGCACGATCCAACGCACCCTGAAGGCTCGCTCTGTCACGCTCAAAGTTCATTATGTCCACGCCGATACCAGCCGTCGCAAGTATGAGGACAAATCCGAGTAACACAAAGATCGTGAATGCCCCACCATCTTCGTTTTGCGAGAAACGATGAGCCGATGAGGCTGCTTGCTCAAATTTCTTAGTGCTGCACTTAAATACGCGCATTATCATATCCACGACCTCGCTGAGCAGACATCCAAACTGCCAAGGAAATTTTAACCAAAAATTAACGCCGAAACGTGGCGGGATTTGGGCAAAAAAGCCACTGAATTGGCTGGTTTGCGGGCAAAAGCTGGATAATTGGGGGCCTCAGGTGGTTCTGTTGTCGAATGGTCGACAATTCCGGCGGTGCGGGCCGAGAGTTTCGACTCAGCGTTGGTCCGGGAATGTTCGTCATCTTTTTCGGGTTTTATTTCTGCTTAAATATTGATCGTTTACGCATAGGGTGCGACAAATCGTCAGAACGTAAGTCGTTCGCTGGCACGGAGGATTAAATGACGGCCATTAAAGAACCCAGCTTTCGCGAGAGTGTAGACCTCATGTTCAACAGGGCGGCTTCCCTGATGGACCTGCCTCCGGGGCTGGAAGAAAAGATCCGGGTCTGCAACGCCACCTACACCGTACGGTTTGGTGTGCGACTGCGAGGGGAGATTCACACCTTTACCGGCTATCGTTCGGTCCATTCTGAGCATATGGAGCCAGTCAAGGGCGGTATACGTTACGCTTTGGCGGTGAACCAAGACGAGGTCGAAGCGCTGGCAGCGCTGATGACTTACAAATGCGCGCTGGTTGAAACACCGTTTGGCGGCTCGAAGGGCGGATTGTGCATTGATCCCCGTCAATATGAAGAGCACGAGCTGGAGCAGATCACCCGTCGTTTCGCCTACGAGTTGGCCAAGCGTGATCTGATCAACCCGTCTCAGAACGTGCCCGCACCGGATATGGGCACGGGTGAACGTGAGATGGCTTGGATCGCCGACCAGTATGCGCGGATGAACACGACGGATATCAACTCGCGCGCCTGTGTGACGGGCAAGCCGCTGAATGCAGGTGGTATCTCGGGGCGTGTCGAGGCGACCGGACGGGGCATTCAATACGCGCTGCGCGAATTCTTCCGCCACCCTGAGGATGTGCAGAAGGCAGGCCTTTCGGGCAAGCTGGACGGCAAGCGCATCATCGTGCAGGGGCTGGGCAACGTGGGATACCACGCGGCGAAGTTCCTGAGCGAGGAGGACGGTTCGCGGATTGTCGGTATCATTGAATGGGACGGCGCGCTGTATAACCCCGACGGGATTGATGTTGAATCCGTGCGTCAGTGGATTGTGAAGCACGGTGGGGTCAGCAATTATCCGGATGCGACGCATTCGGCTGAGGGAGGCGCGGTTCTTGAAGCAGAATGCGATATCCTCATCCCGGCGGCGCTTGAGGGTGTAATCAACCTGTCCAATGCAGAGCGGATAAAGGCACCTCTGATCATCGAGGCGGCCAATGGTCCTGTGACGGCGGGTGCAGATGAAATCCTGCGTAAGAAGGGCACGGTCATCATTCCCGACATGTATGCAAATGCCGGTGGTGTGACGGTGTCTTACTTCGAGTGGGTCAAGAACCTCAGCCACATCCGCTTTGGCCGAATGCAGCGTCGACAGGAAGAGGCGCGCCACGAACTGATCGTCAGCGAGTTAGAGCGGTTGGACCGCTATCTGGGTGACGCATGGTCGATGACCCCGGATTTCAAGACCAAGTATCTCAGGGGCGCGGATGAATTGGAACTCGTGCGTTCGGGTCTGGATGACACGATGCGCATCGCCTACCAGTCTATGCGCGAGGTCTGGCATAGCCGCGACGATGTCGAGGATTTGCGGACTGCGGCCTATATCGTAGCCATTGACCGCGTCTCGAAAAGCTACCGGGCCAAGGGTCTCTGATCCATGGTTCATGGGGCAGTCCGGTTTCGACTTGATTGCCCCTGTTGCCGCTAGGCCCTTGTAGGAGGCGCGCGGTAAAAAGGGTGATAGCAGCCGGTGCGTTGGGCAAGTAAACTGCCGCGAAAGAAACGATTCCGGGAGACCCCCATGTTGCGTACCGCTTTTGCGGCCCTTCTGCTGGCCACACCGCTGGCCGCCGAAGAAACCAAAGAACAAAGCTGCCAGTATCAGGCCGATGTCGTTGCTGCGATCCAGCAGGCTCGTTTGGATAAGGTCAAGGAACGCGATGTGCCCCAAGCCGTCGCGGATTCGTCTCCAACGTGGCCGGAAAATTACAATGCCGCCATCCCTCTGATCACGCCTTGGGTGTACGAACAAAAGATGCGCGACGTGCGTAAAAAGGATCTTGGCGCGGCCTGGCTTGAACTGTGCTTGCAGCAATAATCCACAGGGTCGCGATTTCTCTGTGGACAACCGCGCGCCATCCCCTTGGCGCGCGTTTTCATTTCTGGCAGGTTTGACGCATGTCTTTGCCCCCCGGATTTCTAGATGAACTTCGCACCCGTCTGAGCCTGTCTCAGGTCGTCGGGCGTAAAGTCATGTGGGATGCGCGCAAATCCAACCAAGGCAAAGGCGACATGTGGGCGCCGTGTCCGTTTCACCACGAAAAGACGGCCTCTTTCCACGTCGATGACCAGAAGGGGTTCTATTACTGCTTTGGTTGCCACGCCAAAGGCGACGCGATCAGCTTTGTGAAAGAGACCGAGAACGTCTCGTTCATCGAAGCGGTCGAGATTCTGGCGCGCGAGGCTGGGATGCCGATGCCAGAGCGCGATCCAAGAGCGCAAGAGAAACAGGACCGCCGATCGCAACTGGCCGAGGTGATGGAGCAGGCGGTTCAATTCTTCCGCTTGCAATTGAAAACCGGGGCAGGGGGCGCTGCCCGCGACTACCTCAGCCGACGGGGCTTGGACGCGCAGGCTTTGGAGCGGTGGGAGATCGGGTTCGCACCAGATGGTTGGCAGGCGCTTTGGGATCATCTGCGTGGCAAAAACGTAGAGGAAGATCTGATCCTTGCCGCAGGTTTGGCAAAGCCGTCGAACAAGGGCAAAAAGCCCTATGACACTTTCCGTAATAGGATTGTGTTCCCAATCCGCGATCCACGCGGTCGCTGTATTGCGTTTGGCGGTCGGGCGATGGATCCGAACGACAACGCCAAGTACCTGAACTCGCCCGAAACCGAATTGTTCGATAAGGGCCGCAGCCTCTATAACCACGGTCCCGCGCGTCAGGCGGCAGGGAAGGGTAAGCCTTTGATCGTCGCTGAAGGGTATATGGACGTGATCGCGCTGGCCGAAGCGGGGTTTGGTGCGTCGGTGGCCCCGTTGGGCACTGCGATCACCGAACATCAGTTGCAATTGCTATGGCGTATTTCGGACGAGCCGATCATTGCGCTGGATGGTGATACGGCGGGGCTACGGGCCGCAATGCGTGCGGTTGATCTGGCCCTTCCGCTGTTAGAGGCCGGAAAATCCCTGCGGTTTGCCTTGATGCCCGAAGGCAAGGACCCGGATGACCTGCTGCGGAGCGAAGGTGCCGGGGTAGTGCAGGCTGTGCTGGATGGGGCGATCCCGATGGTCAAGCTATTGTGGCAGCGCGAAACCGAAGGCAAGGTCTTTGATAGCCCCGAACGTAAGGCCGCTTTGGACAAGACCCTGCGCGACAAGATTAAGCTGATCCGCGATCCGTCGATCCGGTCGCACTATGGGCAGGAGATTAAGGACCTGCGCTGGCAGCTTTTCCGTCCTCAACGCCAGCCTCAAAACCGTCAGTGGCAGCCACGTGGTAAGTGGCAACCACAGAAGCAGCCAGCATCGCCCGGAGCGCGCGCATCGTTTCTTGCTTCGTCAGACAATGCCGAGATCCAACTTCGCGAAGCCGCTATCCTCGCAATCGCTGCGTTGAACCCACAAGTGGTCATTCAGTTCGAGCACCAATTGGAGGAGATGGAGTGCCGTGATCCGGATCACGCTGCGCTGCGTCATGCCATTCTGCGCCACGCAATTGACGATCCGGACAACTTGAAAGACCACATTGCCGAAACTTTGGGGCCGGATGCCCTTGAAAACCTGCTGGCCCTTCGCCATGTCGCAGTTATCCCCTGTGTGTACAAACCGGGCGACGTTGAAAAGGCCGAGATGACGCTGGCCGAGGAACTCGCAAAGATCAAAGCGCTCCGGGGGTTGGATGCTGAGATTGCCGAAGCGGCGGAGGAATTGTCTGATCTGGCTGATGAGGCGCTTACATACCGGTTGGCGCAAGCCGCCGAAGAGCGCAATCGGACAAGTCGCAGCCAGAATGAAGACAAGGCCGTGTTTGACGTTGCCGACAATGGCGCGCGAATCAACCGCGACGAGAAAGACGCGTTCAAGGCAATCATGTCCGGGATCAATTTTGAACGGAAACGCCGCTAAACTGGTGTTTTCGTAAGGCACTGGAAAAGAAAAACAGGTAAACGGGTGGCCGAATCACTTCTACGCGCTAATGATTCGGTACAAACGAATCACCCATCCCTGCAGGAGCATTGAATGGCCGCCAAAGACACGACCGAAGATCGCAAATCCGACGAGCAGGAACAGGAAATCTCGCTGGATATGAGCCAGGCCCAGGTCAAGAAGATGATCGCCGAGGCCCGCGAGAAAGGCTACATCACCTACGACCAGCTCAATCAGGTTCTGCCGCCGGATCAGGTCAGCTCGGAACAGATCGAAGACGTTATGTCGATGCTGTCCGAAATGGGCATCAACATCATCGAAGATGAAGAGGCCGAAGAAGAAGAGAACAAAGGCTCGACTGAGCTGACGACTACCGAAAGCAACCGTGAGGTTGCGCTAGCCGGCGCCGCAACAGAAAAGCTGGACCGCACCGATGATCCAGTGCGCATGTATCTGCGCGAGATGGGGTCGGTTGAGCTTCTGAGCCGCGAAGGCGAGATTGCCATCGCCAAGCGAATTGAAGCCGGTCGCAACACCATGATCGCCGGTCTGTGCGAAAGCCCGCTGACCTTCCAGGCGATCACCATCTGGCATGACGAATTGTTGTCAGAAGACATTCTGTTGCGCGACGTTATTGATCTGGAGGCCACCTTCGGCAACCAGATGGACGAAGACGGAGATGTCGAAGAGCCCGTCGTTGACACCTCGGCAGTGCAGGCGGCCAAGCCTGCCAAGGACACCGGCCCCGAGCTGGATGCTGACGGCAATCCGCTGAACAACGACGACGATGACGATGACGACGATCAGGCCAACATGTCGCTGGCCGCGATGGAAGCCGCGCTGAAGGATCAGGTTCTGACCACGTTGGAGCGCATCTCGACCGACTTCGCGCAACTCAGCGAAATGCAGGACAGCCGGATTTCCGCAACGCTGAACGAAGATGGCACCTTTAGCGAGCAAGACGAAGAGACCTATCAGAAGCTGCGCGCTGAGATTGTTGAACTGGTGAATGGTCTTCACCTGCACAACAACCGGATCGAAGCACTGATCGACCAGCTGTATGGCATCAACCGCCGCGTTATGTCGCTGGACAGTGCGATGGTGAAACTGGCCGACCAGGCCCGCATCAACCGTCGGGAATTCATTGACGCTTATCGCGGACGCGAACTGGACCCGAACTGGCTGGCCGAGATGGCCGAAAAGCCGGGCCGAGGCTGGCAGATGTTCATCGAACGCTCGACCGCCAAGGTCGAGGAGCTGCGCAACGACATGGCTCAGGTCGGTCAGTATGTCGGTCTGGATATCCCGGAATTCCGCCGCATCGTGCAGCAGGTTCAGAAGGGTGAGAAAGAGGCGCGGCAGGCCAAGAAAGAAATGGTCGAAGCCAACCTGCGTCTGGTGATCTCGATCGCCAAAAAGTACACGAACCGTGGCCTGCAATTCCTTGATCTTATTCAGGAAGGTAACATTGGCCTGATGAAGGCGGTGGACAAGTTCGAATACCGCCGCGGGTACAAGTTCTCGACCTATGCAACGTGGTGGATTCGTCAGGCGATTACACGCTCGATCGCGGATCAGGCGCGCACGATCCGTATCCCGGTCCACATGATCGAAACGATCAACAAGCTGGTCCGGACCGGTCGTCAGATGCTGCATGAAATCGGCCGCGAGCCGACGCCGGAAGAACTGGCTGAAAAGCTGCAAATGCCGCTGGAGAAGGTGCGCAAGGTGATGAAAATCGCCAAGGAGCCGATCTCACTCGAGACGCCGATTGGCGACGAGGAAGACAGCCAGCTGGGCGACTTCATCGAGGACAAGAATGCCGTGCTGCCGCTGGACAGCGCCATTCAGGAAAACCTCAAGGAAACGACCACTCGGGTTCTGGCCTCGCTCACGCCGCGTGAGGAGCGGGTTCTGCGGATGCGCTTTGGCATCGGCATGAACACCGACCATACGCTGGAAGAAGTAGGTCAACAGTTCAGTGTGACCCGCGAACGGATCCGTCAGATCGAAGCAAAGGCACTGCGCAAGCTGAAGCACCCCAGCCGATCACGCAAGTTGCGGTCCTTCCTGGATCAGTAAAGACAAAGGCGCCTCAAGTGAGGCGCCTTTTTTCCTTCACGTGATTTCACGTTGACCGTTCCAACAATCAAATTGGCGGCAACTCACAAGGCGCAGACCTTGCGGCTCTTTATATCCTTGGTGTCCACTCATGGGACAGGCCGGGGCGAGGCTGTGCCGCTGATGACCCCCGGCCACCCAGTTCAGGATCTTTCTGGCACATCCAGACGGCTGCGAAATGTGCTGGGGGCCTGGCCAGTCCAGCGTTTGAAGGCCGTAGAAAAGGCGGGCTGGTCGGCATACCCCAGTGAGTAGGCAATTTCGGATAGGGGCATCCCGTTGGTGATAAAGGTTTGCGCCAAATCACATCTGAGGTCGTCGACGATATCACGGTAACTGACCCCCTCATCTTTGAGCCTTCGGGCAAAGGTGCGGGAACTCATTCCCAGATTGGCGGCGGCTTCGTCGGCATGGATGATCGTCCCAGGCATCGACCGAGTGATAAGCCCTTCGACCTGCGCACGCAGTTTTTGCTTGGGTGAGCGTCTCTCGGCTAGAACACGCTCTCCGTATTCCAAAAGATGTGCGCGTAGGTTCGAGTCGTATGTCGGTATCGGCAAATCCAACGCCGATAAGGCAAGTACGATCTCCATCCTTTCAGCACCAAAGATAACGGGAAAACCTGCAATCTTTTGAAATTTATCACTGTTTTTCCCTACCTCGTGCTGGAACCGTATCTCGATTGGATAGAAGTTCAACTGCGTCAGGGTCCGCATCCGGGCGAGCCCGGCGAATATTAGAAACTCGGTTCTTCTGTGATAGCGAGCAAAGCTGGCGTCTTTCCATTCGGCTTCGATGGTGGCGAAGTTTCCGGCAAGGCGCAGGGTGAAAGCGATGGCAGGGTCGATGATCTTGTGAAAGCGCGAGGTATTCTCGATCACCTGCCGCAGGTCGCGTGAATACTTACTGATATACGCGGTCAGACTAGAGGTCGACGAAAACTGCATCCCGGTTTGAGCGGCAAACGTGATATCACCTACCGCATCGCAGGCATAGCGTACAAACAGGGCTTCCTGGTGCGAACTGCATGTTGTGGCTGGCGGAGCGATAGCGTCACGGGTCAGATCGCACATTTGCAGGATCCGATCAGATGCCTCGGAACAATTCGTTTGTTGATCAAGCGCTTTGGTCAATAGCTGGATGCGGGCGATATCAACTTCCATGGATTTCTCCACTGTCTTTTAAGTGAACTCCGAACTCTTTCGACGGGCTTGCGGCTGCCTGATTGTCAACTGTCTGGAATTCGAATGGTTTTGGCGGATGAAAACAAGACCCAAGGGCTGACATATTTTAGCTTCCGGTCGTTGTCGGGTCAGCACCTTTTAGGGGATAAGGTCAGAGCCCTGGAAAAAAATTACCAAAGCCTGCGGCTCCCCGACACATCTTGTACTTCTTTCAACCGGGTCCGAATGGCCTCTTGTCGCATTGCCGGGTGCTGGTCTGAGTGGAAGACTTGGTTTGATGGATCTATCCAACCAAGCAAACAAGCAAAACGTTGTCTTAACGGAACTGGCGGACATCCAGGATGCCATTGTTTTTGATGGTGAATGTGTTCTGTGTTCTGGTTTCTTTCAGTTTATGGTGGCGCGGGACAAGTCGCAGCGCTTTAAATTTGCAACTGCGCAATCACCGCTGGGACAAAAGTGGTATCGAGAACTTGGCCAGCCAACGCGTAACTTTGAGACCAATCTCGTCATTGTGAATGGCAAGGTCCATCAGGGCCTAGATGCGTTTGCGGCCGCTATGAGAGCCTTGCCAGGAATTTGGCCAGTCTTGTCTGTGTGCAGATTCCTTCCTGTCTGGGCTAAGGACCCGCTGTACTACGTCATTGCGCAGAATCAGTACAAAGTCTTCGGACGCGCTCAGACCTGTTTGATCCCGGACCAGGCGTTGAGATCCAGGTTTTTGCCTGAGGGGTTTTGAGTGCAACCCGACTCCTTTCTTCAATCCCTACCTGCTGATGCAGATGTGCCGCCGGCAGTGCGTCAGTTGCACAGCCTATCCGGCGATTATGCAGGGCGATGCAGTGTTATCAGGGGACGGGGGCGGCTGACCGCGCTTGCCTTGCGGTTTGGAGGATTTCCTCCGGCTGCCGACGACATCCCTGTGCGGGTCAGGATAAACCGTTCCGGGAATGCGTGGCAGTGGGTGCGGGACTTCAAAGGGCACTCCACCAGATCACAGTTGACGTTTGATCACGACGCTGACTGTGTTTGTGAACGGTTGGGCGTTCTGACCCTTTGGTTGACGCCCGAGATCAACGCCGGGCGCCTTTTGATCCACATTCGACGACTTAACATACTGGGAGTTCGTTGCCCTGATATTCTGCTGCCACGTTCGTCAACGGTAGAATGGCAAGGAGAAGAAGGGCATTTTTGCTTTGACGTATCGGCTGATATGCCGGGGCTTGGGCCATTGATCCGGTATCGTGGTTGGCTCGCACCTCTTCGCGCCCAGACGTGTCCTTACTGAATAGATCGTGATCTGCCTTTGTTGGATTTCCAAGTAAACTAGTTCAATGCTTACCTCGAAACAGGAAAGAGTATGATTATGAAAAAGGTTATGACTTACGCATTTTTTGCGACCCTCGTGCTGACCACATCAGCATCATCGGCGTTCGCTCGTTTTGGCTACCAGACGGTTGCACTGAACAACTCGGTCTTTGAGGTAATCCCGCGCGGCCGCACCGATGTGGATGGGTATTGGTGTGCGGCATCTGACTTTGCCCGCAGAACGTTGGGCGCCAGTTGGCAACAGCGGATTTACGTCAAGCGGGGATACGGTCCAAGCGAGGCGACAGGTCGCAGAACTGCGGTTCAGTTTTCTCTCACGCCACCTGATGGTGTTCCGCAGCAAAGCAGCGGTGTCTTCTCGGCAGGATTCCAACCCGGTTTCAGCATGTCCGTTTCGGCTGCCAACGGCCGATGCAACACGCGACCTTTCATCGACTAAAGATTGACCAAAGGATGCAGACCGAGTTCATAATTTCAACTCAGGGTCCGGGGCTATACGAGTTCACCTCGGACCTGCGCCACTGGCTAAACCCGGTCGGAAGCGATGGATTGCTGACCCTGTTTGTACGGCACACTTCTTGTTCGCTGGTTATTCAGGAAAATGCTGACCCCGAAGTTCAGACGGATTTGCGCGCTTTCTTTGACCGGATGGTGCCGCCGTCGGATCATCCATCCATGTCTTATCTGCGGCACACCTACGAAGGCCCGGATGATATGCCTGCACATATCAAAGCCGCGCTATTGCCCGTGTCGCTTTCGATTCCTGTGTCCTCTGGACATCCGGTTTTGGGCACGTGGCAGGGCGTTTATTTGTTCGAGCATCGCGCTGCGCCGCATCAACGGAAGGTGGCCGCACATTTCACGTGACCCCTTTATATAGCGGTGAAAAATTCCGACTACCCAAATCCTAGCGGCTGCCCTATAGTTGTGGATAAGTAAGCCGAAGCGCTTACAAAAAGAGGCCGAACCAGGGACGAGGAGACGGCGGATGCGCTGCCCGTTTTGCGGAAATATCGACACTCAGGTGAAAGATTCACGCCCGGCAGAGGATCACGTCGCGATCCGCAGGCGCCGGTTTTGTCCCGCTTGTGGGGGGCGGTTCACCACTTATGAACGCGTTCAATTGCGCGATCTTGTGGTGATCAAAACCAATGGAAAGCGCGAGGATTTCGATCGCGACAAGCTGGAACGGTCGATCCGCATTTCGATGCAGAAACGGCCCATTGAGCCGGATCGGATCGACCAGATGATTTCCGGCATTGTTCGTCGTCTGGAAAGCATGGGCGAAACAGATATCCCGTCCAGCAAAATCGGTGAGATCGTCATGGAAGCTCTGGCACGGATCGACACCGTGGCTTATGTTCGATTTGCAAGTGTGTACAAGAATTTCCAGGCGGCCGATGACTTCGAGGAGTTTGTCCACGAACTGCGCCCGCCGCAGCCTTCGACGGACGAGTGAGCGAAACAGATAAGCGATATATGGCGCTGGCTTTGTCATTGGGTCAGCGCGGTCAAGGTGCGTGTTGGCCTAACCCGGCTGTGGGGTGCGTTATCGTGCGCGATGGCCGGATTGTTGGGCGCGGCTGGACACAACCCGGTGGTCGTCCGCATGCAGAACCACTGGCATTGGCGCAAGCCGGAGAGGCCGCGCGTGGGGCGACGGCCTATGTCTCTTTAGAGCCTTGCTCGCACTATGGGAAAACGCCGCCCTGTGCTGAAGCGTTGATCAAGGCAGGTGTAGCCCGAGTAGTCTCGGCGATTGAGGACAGCGATCCGCGCGTGGCGGGGCAGGGCTTTGCCATGCTGCGCGAGGCCGGGATTGAGGTGACGACCGGTGTTCTGGCTGAACAAGCCGCGCGCGATCACGCGGGTTTCTTTCTGAAAACAGAACAAGGGCGACCGTTTGTGACGCTCAAACTGGCCAGTAGTTTCGACGGACGAATTGCCACTTCCAGTGGCCACAGCCAGTGGATTACAGGACCAAAGGCGCGGCGCGCCGTCCACGCGATGCGAGCACGCCACGATGCGGTGATGGTTGGGGCCGGGACGGCGCGGGCCGATGATCCGTCGCTGACGGTCCGCGATTTGGGGATTGAGGCGCAGCCGGTCAGGGTCGTCATCTCTCGGCATCTGGATATTCCTCTAATGAGCCAACTGGCGCGCACAGCGTCCGAAATACCGGTTTGGCTGTGCCACGGCCCGTCCCCGGATGCCGAGCGCGCCCGCGCTTGGGAGGGGCTGGGCGCGCGACTGATCCCCTGTGCCTTGCGGGAACACCACATAGACGCCACCGATCTGCTGCAACAACTGGGGCAGGCGGGTCTGACACGAGTGTTCTGCGAAGGCGGGTCGGCGCTTACGGCGTCCCTGTTGGAAGAAGACCTTGTGGATGAACTGGTCGGCTTCAGCGCCGGTCTGACAATAGGTGCCGAGGGTTTACCGGCTATAGGGTCGCTTGGATTGGAAAGTTTGGACGCAGCCCCTCGATTCGAATTGATCGAAACACGGGCCATAGGGCCGGACGTTTTGCATCGTTGGGCGCGAGCGTTGCGTTAACGTCTCCACAGATGCGCATGCGTGGCAAACGCGCCTTGCAGTTTGGACAGCAGGCGAAGAGACGGGCTACCGTTGCGGGTATTCCCGTCGGTCAGGCGTTGCAATGCGACATCGACGGGGCAGGGTTGCCCGGTTGCCGGATCCAGATACCGCGGGTAATCAATCAGCGCAGCATGCACTAACCCCAACACAGATGGTCGTGCCCCTCGACGGGCAGGCACTGTTCCCAGATCGGTTGTTAACCCCCATCCGGCGTAGAAGGGCGCTCCGAGTGTTGTGACGCGGACCCCACGCAGCAACGCCTCAAACCCAAGCAGAGAGGTCATGGTCCAGACTTCCTGCACTTGTGACAGCAAAGCGGCCGGATTGGTGTTGGATGCGATTACATCGGCAAAGCCTTCGTCTTCAATTGCTCCTTCACGCAGCCCGGCTTCGACATCGGGATGAGGTTTGTAGATCAGGATCGCGTTTGGGTTGGCCTCGCGTGTGGCGCGTAGAAGGTCGCGATTGGTGCGCACGTCAGAAGTGCCCAGCAGGATCGAGGCATCGTCCTCGACCTGTCCCGGAACCAAGATACGATGCCCTTCAGGCAGCGCTGGGGCGTCACCGCCAGTGTTGTACTTGCTGAACTGACCCGAGATGATCTGCGCGACCAGCCGCTCGGCTCGCAAGTCTTGGTCCGGGCGCAGGGTCTCACGGATGGAGATCAGTTCTTCCAGCCGACTCGGGTGAGTCGGGTCGTAATAGATACCCAGATCGTCCGTAGCCAAGGAGATCGGCGGTACCAGACGGGCGCCAAGCCCTCTGGACCGTAGAAAACCGTCTTCGATCCTGACCGCGTTTTCCACCCCGCGAGCGTGGTTGGCCCAGACCATATGGGGGCGGTCTGACGCCTCTGGCGGAGCTTCAACAAACCGGATTTTCTTTTCGCGACCGAACATTTGTTGCAGGTGCTTGCGTTTCCACAACCGCATGCCAGACGCGGTCCAGCCCTTGTGATCCTGTCGCCAAGCGCGTGTCTGTGCCTCAAGCGTGTCGAGAACGGTTTCCAGTTCGCACAATTGGTCCCGGTAGGGGTCGTACCATGTTGGGTAGAGGATCATTGCCGCCGCAAACAACTGGGCGCGAGTCAGGCTACGCTGGCGGCGTGGGAGGTAGGTCTCATCCAGAGTCAGTCCCCAGCCGGCATAGAAGGGTTGACCAAAGACACGGGGCTTGTGTCCGGCCATGATGGCTTCAAACCCTAGTTGTGAGGATAGGGTGTAAACACCTATTGCGCCTTCCAGCAGGGGCCACGGGCTGGTTGGGTCATCTAGTAGTGAAACCCTGTCGGTCTCGTCCTGTTCCGAGAAATACCCGCTGCGGTGCCCGGCAATGGTTTCCGGATGTGTCTTGATCAGAACGCGGGCGCCGGGGTTTTCCTCTTGTGCCATGACCAGCATCTCGCGGAACCGGGCATCGTCCCCTCCACTGGCGCGGACCGAGGCGTCGTCCCGTGCCTGATCTACCACCAAAACATAACCGGGTTCCGGAAGTGGGACCGTCGGATCGACGGCAGAGTATTTGCTAAGGTGCAGTTCGCGCATCCTGTCGGCTCCGTACCGAGCGCGGTTCAGCAAAGCGGTATCGTCCAGCGGATGCGTGGCCAGCAGAGTTTCAAGGCCAGACGGCTGGGCGGGATCGAAATGAACCCCGGATCGGTCGAGCAAAAGACCCAAAGGAGGTTCGCCCATGCGCCCTGGATGCAGGGAACGCAGAAAGGCGTCCTCGACCCGCAGGATCGGCGCGTTTTTGCGGGCAGCGATAGTCAGGCCGCGATGCGCTGTTGGGCTGTTGCCCCAAATGCCAACGACGTCGCCGTCCCCGGGCAAGCCCAAGCGGATGTCATAGCCTTTGAGGTTAAGAATGCGCCGAATACGGCGCTGTGTAAAGAAGCCGCCGTTATAGACAAGCAGCCGGGTACGCTGTGCCCCGGCTGTCGGCTCACCCTGCATCAGCCACCCGTCAGTGTGGCAACGTTTGCAAATGGCGTCAGACCACCAGCGATAAGTGAGATCGACTTACTCCACTGTGCATACGGGGCTTCGGTTACAAAAATCGTGTCATCGTCACGAATGACGAAATCGCGCGCGATAAACAGGCCATTGGGGGCGGTCAGGTTTAGCAGGTAGATCATACGCTGATCTCCCTGCAGGTCAGAACGTCCCATCACGTTGCGGGCAATGTCCTGCCGTTCCTTGCGTAGAACGAAAATCCCGGTCGGGTCTGAAGACAAGGATTGCAGACCACCAACTTGAGCTAAGGCCTCAAGCGCGGACAGGTCTTGCGTGTCGAACGCCACGCGCGATTGCCCGGTCGCGCCCAGCGCAATGTAGGATCGGCTATCCGCTTCGACGAGGATGCGGTCCCCCCCTCTCAACGCGACGTCCAGTTTGGGATTCTGAAACAGATCGTCGTACCAGACCGTTCCCCGCTCATTACCTCGGATCAATGTCACCAGCGCAATGTCTGAACCGACGGCGACGCCGCCCGCCTGCGACAGCATTCCCAGCAGGGTTCTGCTGGGCCGCTCAATCGGGTAGACGCCCGGCGCGCCGATCTGTCCTGACAACGACACGGTCGATCCGTTGCCTGCAGTGCGCCGTACTTCAACCTGAGGGTCAGGAGTTTGGTCTTGTAGCTTGCTGGTAATCAATTGGCGCAATTGCTCAGGTGTGTTGCCAGCTGCCCTTATGCGCCCTGCATAGGGAACAAAAATGAAGCCGTCGCTGTCGACCTGCATCTGCTCAAGGGGGGTGGCACTGCTCAATTCGCCGGACAGCAGGCCGTCATCCACATTTTCCCAAATCGTTAGGCCGAGAACGTCACCGGCGCGTACGGTATCTGCAGCCAGATTTGGTGCGGATCGGAAGGCCGAAGAAAAACCGTATTGAGGAATGACGGAAGTGGCTTTCGTAACGCGATCATCAACCTCGACCACGAATGCGTTGCCGCCTTGCGCTGTCGAGCCTGACAGAATTTCACTCTTGTTCGGACCCGATTTGGGCAGTTGACATGCAGCCACCAGGCCCATTGCTGCCACGAAAGAGATCCCCCGGATCCATCGGATTGGAAAGCGCTTCACTGCCGGTTATCCTCAGTTTTCTTTGGGTGGTTTTTTTGTTTGGCGCAGGCTACCCGGTTCGTAAGACAACATCTAGCTCTAAGCATCCTGAATTACTCGACCAACCTTAACTGTGGCGTCTGCGCCTCTTTGCAGCCCTGCACGGATTGGTAGGGGTCTTTGGCGTTCAACATCATGTCTGCCACACCGCGCAGCAACTGTCGGCGGCCCCGGCGGGAATAAAAGCCTCCCGGAATCTGGCTCGTTTTCAGCAGAAACTGGCGGTAGCTGCGATAGGCATCCTGATCTGGAGGCATTGGCATAGCAAAGAATGAGGGCAACGGCTGTTGCGACACGAATTCGGGTTTGTCGTAGACCGATTTGCCAAAAATCCGCAGGGGGATGCCGCGCCACAATACCTGTTGCCCGGCGGTGGAGTTGATCGTGACGGCCGAGTTGGCTTCGTCCAGCAATCCAGCAAGCTTGCCCCCGGGGACATAATGCACCCGATCAGCGATACCATACGCCCGAGCAAGCTGACGTACACAGCGGTGCAGGGGTTCGCGGTGGTTTTCAAGCGGGTGCTCTTTGACAACCAGCCTGTGATGTGCGGGCGCCCCCTCTGCGAATCCTTTGATCACGTCCTCGAGAAAGTCGGACATGCAGGAATAATCCGAATGGGACTGCACCGAGGTGTCGTGTCCAAGTTGCAGCAAGGCCAGATGATAGGGGTGCCCGCCCCAACGCACACGTGCCGTAGCCCAATGGCGTTGAACCCTGTGAAACGGCATCAGTGCAAGGCGTTTAAAATATAACCGGAATTCTTTTGATACCGGTAGATCGCGGTGCCGTCGAAAGTTTTGATAGCGCCGGTTTCGGAACATCACGAACCAATGATAAAGCGCTCCATAGAAGATGTGCTGCCGCATATCTCCCCAGTGTGACGGTGGGGGCGGGCTCGGAGCGGCGGATTGATCAAGTGCCTGCCGCATCTGCTCCACGTTCAACGACATCAGGCGCGAGTTTCCGTTGGAACCGAACCGTTCATACGTGACCCACCACGGGCGTAGATAACCCTCCTCGAACACATGGACGGTGATTCCCTTGATTTTCGCTAGCTCTACGGCGCGGGCGTGAACCGGGCGGGTGTCGCCGTACAGCACGATATCGGTAACGTCCTTGCTGTCGATCACGTCAGACAGCGCCGCTGGCCATTGCTCAAGCGTGTCCAGAAATGGGATGTATGAGGCCTTGTCGAACCAGAACGCCTGATCGCCGGCGTTGAACCCGACACGCCAGACCTCGGCCCCAGAATCCCGCAGCATACGGCCGAGCCCGTTGAAGAACGGGCCATGTGGTCCCTGTAGAAACAGGAAGACACGGCGACTCAGGCCTTCGGCGTTAGGTGACATCAATACTGCTCTTGCCCTTTGTTCTGTAAATTATGCCTGTTTGGGCCTTCAGCGGCAAGGTGGGGCTTGTCCGCCACGCCACTTGGGCTTACCTCGGCTTGGAAAACTGGATCAAGTTATGAACTAAGGGTTAGCGGAATGTTTACAGGGATCGTCACCGATATCGGAACTGTCACCGAACTGGATCAGCAAGGCGATCTGCGGGCCCGGATCAAAACCGAATATGACACGGCGGGAATCGATATCGGCGCCTCGATCGCCAGCGATGGTGTCTGCTTGACTGTAATCGCGCTGGGTGATGACTGGTATGACGTACAAATCAGCGCTGAGACGGTGTCAAAAACCAATCTGGACGGTTGGCAGTTGGGCAAGCGTGTTAATCTGGAACGCGCCCTGAAGGTCGGGGATGAGTTGGGCGGGCATATTGTCTCGGGTCACGTCGATGGTGTGGCTGAGGTGGTCGCTATTCAGGACGAAGGCGACAGCACCCGTGTTACTTTGCGCGCGCCCAAAGAACTGGCTCGTTTTATCGCGCCAAAAGGTTCCGTCGCGTTGAACGGAACCTCTTTGACCGTCAATGATGTAAACGGGTGCGACTTTGGCATCAATTTCATTCCACACACCAAAGAGGTGACAACTTGGGGTGATGTATCTATCGGCGACCGCGTGAACCTTGAGATCGACACATTGGCGCGCTATGTGGCGAGGCTTGCTGACTGGAACCGGGCAGAACCTGAATAGAATACCCTGGTCAAGACTTGGGCCAGATACCAGCAGACCAAAGCAACCAGGGTTCCGAGGTAGCCGTCAATCGCATAGTGCCATGCAAGGTGTACTGAACCGATTTGGATCACTACCGCAAAAATGGTGAACGCCCAGCCAAGCCAGCGCGAGAAGCGGAACGCATAGAGTGCCATGAGGACGCTGCTTGCGACATGCATGCTGGGCATCGCGGAAATGCCACGGACCCAACCGTCGTTGTAGTAGTTGTTCAGGAGCATTTCGTGCACGTTGAGGGCCCAGACGGGGCTGACCTCATTTAGCATTTCCAGATTGCGCAGTTGCTGTACATACGTGTCGCCAAATCCGAATTCTTGGTAGTAGACTGGGCCAACTGAAGAAAACAGAGTTGCCAGAACATTGCCGCCTATGATGAATGTAAGAGCAAAGGCCACTAGGTAGACCATGCCTCTTTCGGGCTCACGCCGGTCATACGCCGCAACAAAAACCAGCACGTAGAGCAGTACAAACCAAGCATGGTACGCGAGGTTAATCACGGTTGTCACAAAGGGGTATCCGAATACGGGCCAAAGCAGTGTCCACACGTCGAACCCGCCGTGCAGCATTCTATCCAGTTCCGCGAACATTGGATCCCATGAAAAGGGTACAAAAACCGGGATCATGTTCTTGAGGCATGCGAAAGTTGTCGCAAGCATCGCGACAAAGACAAAGCACAATGTGCCATCAGCAACCCTCACGTATTTAGACAGGTATTGTCGGGTGTCGGAGATCATCCAGTGAATTGGCTTAGCGGGTTTCACCCAAAATGCTGCGTAAATAAATCGCCAGAAAAGAAAAAAGGCGGCAAACACACTGGTGTATTTGAGGATTTTCCCAAGAATAGCTCTCAGACTACTCAAAAGCAGTTCCCAATACGGAAGACCGTTGAGTGCACTAATCACTGCACCGGCGAACATGTGCAACAGAACGATAGAAAGAAATAGCCGATTGCGCCAAAGCGCCGAACTGAGTGTGTGACCCGCGGCGGTGAAACCGGCAAAAATGGTCCTGCTATTTATGTGTGCCATTCACTGAAATCCGGTTGGCTAAATTCCACGCAAAATTCCTGCCATATTTTGGCGCGCGATAGACGGTATCGGGGCTTTTTTGTGGCCGTTTAGGGTCCAATGGTCGTGGTTTGGTGTTATTGGCTTCAATTTAGGGTCAAATTTTTCAGGTCTCGGATATCAGCGGGCGGATCGTCTGGTAGCGTCTCGCAGTCGTTTGCGGTCTGGCATTTACTATCCGGTTGGTCTATCCAGCCGATCAAACTTGCTCTGCGAAAGGCTGTTTCATGAGCTTTGAAACCCCCGGACCCGTCGAAGCCCAACTGCGCGACGCGATCAGCCCAATTGAAGACATCATCGAAGAGGCCCGAAAGGGCCGGATGTATATTCTGGTCGATCATGAGGATCGCGAGAATGAAGGTGATCTGGTGATTGCTGCCGAGTTTGCGGGCGCTGAGGCGATCAACTTCATGGCAACCCACGGGCGTGGGCTGATCTGCTTGCCAATGACCGCCGAGCGGGTAGAGGCTCTGGGGTTGCCGATGATGGCGGTGAATAACTCCTCCCGCCATGAAACCGCGTTCACCGTGTCCATTGAAGCGCGTGAGGGCGTATCGACCGGTATCTCAGCCGCTGACCGTGCGCTGACCGTGGCGACAGCGATCAATGAACAAAACACGATGGCGCATATCGCTACCCCCGGTCACATCTTTCCCCTGCGCGCAAAGCGGGGCGGGGTGCTGGTGCGCGCGGGACATACCGAGGCCGCGGTGGATATCTCGCGACTGGCGGGTCTGAACCCTTCAGGCGTTATCTGTGAAATCATGAAGCCCGACGGAACCATGGCGCGTCTGCCCGATCTGGTGGCGTTTGCTAAAGAACATGACATGAAGATCGGCACGATCAGCGATCTAATCGCCTACCGCTCGCGCAATGACAATCTTGTGGTCGAGACCTCTCGCGAGACGGTGACCTCGGAATATGGTGGCGAATGGGAAATGCGCCTATTCACCGACCAGACTCACGGGATCGAACATGTGGTCATGATCAAGGGCGACATCACCACGCCCGAGCCGGTGCTGACTCGCACCCACGCCCTGCATGAAGCGCCAGATATTCTGGGCCTTGGCCCGAAATCTTCCCGCGAGTTGCCGCGCGCAATGGAGAAGATTGCTGAAGAGGGCCGTGGCGTGGTCTGCCTTTTCCGCCAGCCGCGCAACTCTTTGTATGCGGTCGAGGACGAAGGCCCGCGTACCATCAAGCAAACCGGTCTGGGCGCACAGATCCTGTCCAAAATGGGCATTCATGAACTGGTGCTTCTGACGGATTCACCGGAAACCGTATATCTGGGACTCGACGCGTTTGGCCTGTCCATCGTCGGCACCCGTTCGATACTCGAGGATGACTGATCGTGGCTGAACAAGACAAACACGGCGTACTGCCAACGCCAACCTTCGATAAACCAGTGAAGCTGCTGATCGTAGTTGCTCCGTTCTACCGTTCTATCGCCGACAATCTGGTTGCCGGTGCCAAGGCCGAGATTGAGACCGCTGGCGGTACCTGCGAAGTGGTCGAGGTGCCGGGCGCGCTGGAGATCCCCACGGCCATCGCCATGGCTGATCGTCAGTGCAACTTCGACGGCTATGTCGCGCTGGGCTGCGTCATTCGCGGTGAGACCACGCATTACGAGACGGTTTGTAATGACTCCAGCCGTGCCATTCAGTTGATGGGTTTGCAGGGCCTTCTCATCGGCAACGGTATCCTGACCGTCGAAAATGACGATCAGGCCGAAGTTCGCGCAAATCCGGAAAAGATGAATAAAGGTGGCGGAGCAGCCGCTGCGGCCTTGCATCTGATCGCGCTCAGCCGTAAGTGGGGCGCTTCGAAAAAGGGCGTTGGCTTCAAGCCGCCGTCCGAGTCCATCCTTGTGGCGGGCGACAGCAACGGATCCACGACAGTATGACCCAGACAGACGCGCCAAAACCGGCCAACCAGAAACGCTTGATGAAATCGGCTGCCCGGCTCTATGCCGTGCAGGCGCTGTTCCAGATGGAACAGTCGGGCCAGACAACCGAGCAGGTTGTGAACGAGTTTCTGGATCACCGTTTTGGCGCTGTCTACGAGGGCGAAGAGATGCTGGACGGCGATATTAGCGTCTTCCGCAAGCTGGTCGAGGACGCCGTGAATTATCAGGCGCCGATCGACCAGATGACAGATCGCGCTCTGGTGGCCAAATGGCCTATCGCGCGCATCGACCCGACCCTGCGCGCCGCTTTCCGGGCCGCCGGGGCCGAGCTGACGCAAAGCGACACACCGCCCAAGGTGGTCATCACGGAATTCGTCGACGTTGCCCGCGCCTTTTTCCCGGAAGGTAAGGAGCCGAAATTCGTCAACGCTGTTCTCGATCACATGGCGCGCGAAGCCCAGCCCGAGGCGTTCTGACGCCTTTACTGCGGTCTGATATGCGCTAACCTGAATGTCAGAGCGCAAGGAGGTTCGCGATGCCGAAACTGATCCGTCTGTATATCACGCAGGTTGCTTGGGGATTTGTCATTTCGGCGATCTTCGTCGGGGTCTTGCTAGCGCTGAATGTTGCCAATCTGCGCAGCTTGATCACCGGATCTGATATTGGCCTTATTGCGCTACTCATGATCTGGTTCATGAACGGTATCGTATTTGCCGGAGTTCAGTTCGCCTACGCGATCATGAGCATGGCCGAAAAACCTCAGGGGCCGCGCCGCGGTACCCCCGTGGCTGTCAGCTTCAAGCCAGCGACAGTCAAGGTCGAAGAGACCAGAAACACTTAGAAAACGTTAGGGATAAGTGTCTTGGTCGCAAAAGTACCCAGAATTGTTTTTTGCGACACCTGCATGTGAATGTTGAATCTCCTTGCCATCTGATGCCGGTTAAACAGAACGACCAGTATGAAGGAGGCAGTCTCTTTAAGTATTCTCTCGTAGGAATGCGTATCTGCGCCTCAGGCTTTTCGCGAAGACCTTGAAGACCTAAATCACGCCATTACTAATAGCCTAGGCTGGTGAGCCGGCCACTATCAACAGAATCGTTTGCTATGGCCATATGCAAATGGATGTCCATTTGGGCGATCTAGAACCTGCGATGGAGTCCAAGCGGCGCGCATTTTTCAGATGACGCCTGTGAACCTTTTGGCCACCCTTTGATATTTATGTTCCTACTGTCTTCTAGAGGTTCCAAAACAGGTTTCCCATACGCGTTATACTGTACCTGTCAGACAATATTGAAGGACTGCGTGAACTTGGCCTGAGAGTGCCGTCATGGCCCGAGCCAAAGATCAGCTTTTTCGATGAATACATGCCGCAATAGAATGGCCGCAGGATGTTTGACTTCTCGCCTTCAAAGAAAGGGCTTTTGTCGTACGGGCTACTTCAGAGATCGAAAGCTAAGGTGGAAATGTGGCGGGACCACCAGTCAACCGTGCGGTGTGATTCCCGAGGACCTGTATGTACAGGTGGGCGCCAGGTAATCAGGCCAGGACCTGAACAGAGCCAGCCCCCTCGGAATTGCTTAAGGCCACCAGAATGCTACCAATCACAAGAAGGGCAGAACCCGCCACGCGCTTAAGTAGGGCGTGCGGCGGGATTGCACAAGGGGTCAGGCGTCAACAGTTTCATGCAGAGCAGTGCGCATCTGACCGAAATGCTCGTCCCAGCCGCTATCAAGCGACAGGATCAGACCAAAGGCGTCAGCGTCCTGCGGCAAGCCTTCGTGCAGCAGCCCCAGCTTCGTGCCGCCGGGAACAGGTTCCAGCGTCCATTTGACCACGCTGACAGCGTCACCCATGGGTTTAATCATGAAAGTGTACTCCAGATACTCTGGCGGTCGGGCAACGCGCACTTCGCCCCAGATTAGCAGATCGCCGCTGGTCGTACCGAACATCTCAAGCTTTTGACCCGCGACCAAAGGGCGTTCGGGCTTATGGAACCATTCGGCCAGCCGGTCTGGTTCCGTCAAATAGTCCCAAACCGTCTCGGGGGCGGCCCGCAGAAAGATCGTTTTTTGCAGAACGGCATGTGTCATCTATCTTTCCTTTCAATAGCTTCTTTTAGATTGTTCAGGCGGTCGTCCCAGAACTGGTCGAAAAAGCTGAGCCAGTCGAGAACAGGGACCATCCCCTGGGGTTTCAGCCGGTTGATGCGTTCCCGACCGCGTGCTTCGACAGTAATAAGACCACCATCCGACAACACGGTCAGGTGCTTCTTGACGGCCGCGCGAGTCATGTCGAACTGCTCGGTCAGTTCGGCGATGGTCATGTCCCGCGTGGCGAGCATCTGCACAATGTCGCGCCGGGTCGGGTCGGCCAACGCGCGAAACGCATTTTGAGTTTGGTGCTGCATGTGGTCTACCATAAGGGATACCATTTGGTATCGCTTTAATATGATACCAAAAGGTATTACGTCAAGGGTGAAGTGATGCTTGATTTATGTTCATGAATTGTTCACATTTTTTGCATGACACTCGATTTGAAACCCGGACAAAAACTGGCCAGAGGCGTGTCTCGCCATCTATGGGCGCATGGCTTTGTTTCCGTTGAGGAGTTTGTGCCAGCCCGAGGGCTGCGCGTGGATGTAATGGGGCTGGGTCCGAAAGGAGAGCTGTGGGTAATCGAATGTAAATCCGGCCGGGCCGACTATCAGTCGGATTCAAAATGGCAGGGATATCTGGAGTGGTGCGACAGGTTCTTTTGGGCCGTCGATACCGATTTTCCAACCGATTTGCTGCCCGAAGAAACAGGGTTGATCATAGCAGATGCCTATGACGCTGAGATTGTACGTATGGCACCGGAAGACAAACTCGCTCCGGCACGCCGTAAGAAGATGATCCAAAAGTTCGCGACTGACGCGGCTCGCAGATTGCAGGCGTTGCGCGATCCTCGGATCTGAGCGCTCAGCGCTTTACGGCGCGGGCAGCTTGGGCGGCGGCACGGATTTCATCCGCGATTTCCTCGGCTTCTTCAGGATCGAAGTCCATAGGAATCTCGATGCCATCGGCCTCGATGAACAGCCGTATCATGCCTTGATCGGTGGGGCCGATTTGTAGATTCGCCTGAATGTCGCGTTCGGTGTTGATGCCCATGTTCGCCTCCGGGACTGAGCGTTCGTGCTAGCGCGCAAAGGCTTGAGAATCAAGCTGCCTTTGCGGTTTGGTGCGGTATGGAAAGTATTCAGATCAGACCCTTTTGTGCCGCGGATGCACCCTGGTTGGTGGAACAACACGGCAAATTCTACGCGCGTGATGAAGGGTTTGACGACTCGTTTGGAACTTTGGTTGAGCAAATACTGGAGGATTTTGTCGCCGAACATGATCCGGCGCGTGAACGTGGTTGGATCGCGGAACGCGCTGGACAAAGGCTAGGCAGTATCTTTTGTGTCGCGTTGGATGAAAGAACCGCTAAGCTACGCCTTTTTCTATTGGTGCCAGAAGCTAGGGGCAGAGGTTTAGGACAGCAAATGCTGGATACCTGCACGGACTTCGCGCGTGGAGTAGGGTTCACGGAAATGCGGCTCTGGACTCATGAAAGCCACCGCGCGGCTTGTGCGCTGTATCGACGTAATGGCTGGCAACTACTGGATAGCAAACCAGTGCATTCTTTCGGGGTCGATCTTGTCGAACAAAGCTGGAAATTTCGGCTTTAATCCTCTTGCATTCCCCCGGCGCGTTCGGTACATCGCCCCTCACGAGTGCCGCCTTAGCTCAGTTGGTTAGAGCGCTGGATTGTGGATCCAGAGGTCCCCTGTTCAAGCCAGGGAGGCGGTACCATCTCCCTCAAGCAAATCGAAAAAAAGCGCCTGTCAGGCCCTCATTATGTGTTTCCAGTTTCTTTATAGGCGTTGTTCGCCAGCTTAACCGTTGGCGCGCCTGAGATCAGCGCGCCAGGTTCAGTTTCAGCTTCATTTTGCTGCGCTTGGCGGCGGGCAGGTGCCGGTTCAGCCGTTTGTTGACCATGCCAAACCCCCAAATAACCACCAGCGTCAGCAGGATGAAGTAGAAGGCCAGAATCGGGTACGGGATAAACGGATTGAACGTTTTGTCCGCGAAATAGCCCGCGTAGTACAGCGCATCGCCCCGTTGCTGCCAGACCGGGAAGGCCGAGAAAAACACCAGCGTCGTGGCGTGGAAAAGGAAGATCGCCTCGTTCGTGTAGGCGGGCCACGCCAGTCGCAGCATGGTTGGCCAAATGATGCGACGAAAGCGCGCCCAACCGGTCATGCCATAGGCGTCTGCAGCCTCTATATCGCCCTTAGGGATCGACCGCAGCGCGCCATAGAAGATCTCGCCGGAATAAGCGGCGGTGTTAAAGAACAGCACGATCAGCGCACCAAGCCAGGCTGACGTGAGTGCGTCGAGGAAGGGATAGTTCTGCTTCAGCGACAGGAAGAAGAAGTAGGCGAAGAAGAACTGGATAAACAGCGGCGAACCCCGGAACAGGAAGATGAACCATTCCGCAGGTTTCCGCAGCCATTTGTTCGTGGATGCTTTGCCCAACGCCAGCGCCGTTGCCAGAAAGAACCCGGTCGCCAGCGCCATGATCCCGAAATAGATATTCCAGATCATACCCGAGCCGATCAGAGTGAATTGCTCACAGAGGGTGAAATCGTTGCGGGGCAGAAGACGCTCACCAATACCAATCGAGCGCAGGCCGTAATCCTGGATGGTCTGGATGCAGCTCATGCCGTGGTCTCCTTGCGCAGCAGCTCTCCGCCCGAGGTCGCCTGACCGTGAGACAGGCGGCGCATCAGTCGTTCAAGACCGATCTCCGAGACGCGGGTCATGCCGAGATAGAACACCAGCAGAGCGAGGAAGTACCACATACGCCAATCGCCATGTGGATATTGGGTGAACTTCGGGTTCTTATAGCCACCCAGTTCGCGCGCCCAATAGACGATGTCTTCGATGCCCAGCAGGAACAGCAGCGGCGTGGCCTTAATCAAGACCATCCACAGGTTCGACAGACCGGGAAGGGCGTAGACCCACATTTGCGGCACCAGTATGCGCCAAAAGGTCTGGCGGCGGGTCATGCCATACGCCTCGGCCGTTTCCAGCTGAGCATGCGGCACGGCGCGCATACCGCCGAACAGGACGTTGGCTGCAAAGGCTCCGAAAACGATGGAGAATGTGATGACGGCCAGAAAGAAGCCGTAGGTTTCATGAACCCATTCCGGGGCGCTGCCCAATGGCAGTTTGGCCGCCTGGCAGACGATGAAGTCATTGCCTTGCCGGATCGGGTCAGTCCATTCAGGGCACAGGATCTTGTGACGGGTCCATTCGAATGCCTGATCCAGCGCGATTACGAAGAACATAAAGAAGGCGATATCCGGCACACCGCGCACGATAGCGATATAGCCCTTGCCTAGCAGGCTGAGCGGCAGGAAATGCGACCGGGCCGCCATGGCGCCCAAAAAGCCAAAGCCCAGAGCCACCGGTGCGGTGATCGCAAGCAGCAAGAGAACCTTGAAGAAGGACAGGTAGAACACCCAATGCACACCGTTGGTCAGATAACATGAGAACCAACGGAAGGTGCCGAGTGTATCGGGATCAGTGCAGAACGAGAAAATGACGGGCCTCTTTGACTGGCAAGGGCTCAGAGGCGGCGCGCCCTAGGGGGTAGGCGCGCCGCATAGTGCAAGATTAGAAGGTCGAGGACACTTCCCACTTGGTGATCAGCTCGTTCAGGCTGCCGTCGTCCTTCATGGACTGGATGGCTGCGTTGAACTTTTCTTTCAGGTCACCGTCGGATTCGCGAATGCCCATGCCGACTCCACCGCCCAGTGGGACCTCGTCGCCAACGAAGAGCAGGCCCGAACCATCTTCGGTGAAGGGCACCAGGAAGGATTTGTCGGCCAGAACCGCATCTGCTTCACCGTTGCGTACGGCTGCGAGGGTTTCCTCAGGGTTCGCGTATTCAACCAGAGTTGCACCAGACTCGGCGACATAACCCGCCTGAATGGTGCCGGTTTGAGCAGCGATCACGCCGCCCGCCAGGTCAACGCCATCGGACATGGCAACATAAGCGGACGGATCCGGCGGCGTGTAGTTCTGGGTGAAGTCAATGACTTCGTCACGCTCGTCGGTGATCGACATGCCCGCGATGATCGCATCGTAGTTGCCCGATACCAAGTTTGGAATGATTGAGTCCCAGTCGTTCTTGACCCATTCGCATTGCAGGTCGGCGCGCTTGCAGAGTTCATCACCCAACTCGCGCTCGAACCCGTCGATCTCGCCCGCGTCGTTGACGAAGTTCCACGGCGCATAAGCACCTTCGGTGCCCAGACGGATGGTGTCCGCCATGGCCATACCGGCGCCAAGCGCCAGTGCCGCTGTGGTCAGAATCAGTTTTTTCATTGGATACTCCCCAGTTTGTTTTCTGTCCTGAAGTTAATTTAAGCCGCCTTGGTGGCGGAGAGAAAGCCCCGAAGCCGTTCGGATTCGGGGGACGTAAAGATATCTTCCGGCAAGCCTTCTTCTTCTATCAGGCCTTGGTGCAGGAATACGACGTGGCTGGAGATATCCGCAGCCATTTTCATGTCGTGGGTCACGATGATCATGGTGCGGCCTTCAGCGGCCAGATCCTTGATGACCTTGATAACCTCTTGTTCCAGTTCCGGGTCTAGTGCCGAGGTGGGCTCGTCGAACAACAGCGCTTCAGGCTCCATGCACAGACCACGGGCGATGGCCGCGCGCTGTTGCTGGCCACCTGACAACTGGGCAGGATAGACGTCGCATTTGTCGCCGATGCCGACCTTCTCCAAATACTTACGCGCGCTGTCCTCGACTTCTTTAGGGTCGCGGCCCAGAACGGTGACTGGGGCCTCCATCACATTTTGCAGGATGGTCATATGGGCCCACAGATTGAACTGCTGGAATACCATCGACAGGTTGGTTCGGATGCGCATGACCTGCTTCGGGTCGGCAGGGCGACGGTGATGCAGGTCACCGGCCCAGCGGACGGGTTCTCCCTTGAACAGAATTTCGCCCTGCTGGCTGTCTTCCAGAAGGTTACAGCAGCGCAGAAGGGTGGATTTGCCCGAACCCGAGGAACCGATCAGCGAAACCACATCCCCGCGTCTGGCCGTAATATCAACCCCTTTCAGCACTTCAAGTTGGCCGAAGCTCTTGTGGAGATCTTTGATTTCGATAACGGGAGTGGAATCTGTCACGGGTGGCCCATGTGTTGTGGTGTTGGTGCGGTAATAGGGCGCAAAAATCGGGGCAATGCAATGCGCAATTGACATGATCGGGTGCTGAAACCGTCAAATTGACCATACGTATTGGCCAATTTGGTTAGCGATTGAGCTGTCAGCCCAATTTCAAGCGGGGTTGGGGACAGAGAGATAGTCCTCTTCAGGAATGTCGATCAAGCCCCGCAAGTGCAGCAAATCGCGGTCGTTCGGTTGCAGATCATGGATCGCGGCCCGAATGGCGTAGGCAATAGCGCCCACATCTTGGCCTTTAGCAGTGATATAGGGAAGTGCAGGTGTCGGAGACGTTGCCTCGACTACGCGCAAGGTCGTGCCAAAATCGGAATGCGACTGGAGCAATGACCAAGACAGTGCGTCCAGCGCAGCAAAGTCCGCCCGACCGTTGGCCACCGCATCCGCCGAAAGCGCATGGCCGCCGGTTTCAAGCATGGCATTGGGGCGTTGGCCGCGTGCGTCCAGGTGGACCATTGGCGCCGCCCAGCCGGATTGTGACAGAGCCTCATTAAACGCAAATGTGCCGGATGAAAGCTGGTCCAGATTGCGAAAGTCATCCTTGCGAGCGACGAAGATTGAGCGGTAGTAGCCGGGTGGGCAGCCCTCCAACCCGTAATCCGGTGTGCCGACCAGTTGCACTTTGTCGTGTAGGCGCGTTCGATAGGGCATGCCGCAAGTCTGGGCAAAGGTCAGGTTCGGGCTCAGCCAGACCTCCCAAAAATCAGCGTTACGTGTCAGTTGATCGGGGCCGTAACCCAAGTGTTCACGAATCAAAGTCCAAAAACGATCATTCGCGGGCTGTAGCGCGGGCATGTCATACATGCCCAGCATCGCAATCACGATTTGGCAGCCTTCTGACGGGCCAACGCGGAATCGACGTCGCTGACGCCCAGCAGGCTGACCACCAGCCGCAGCAAGGAATCTTCTTCACCCGTCCGTTGCCCGTCGGCCAGAGCGACCGACCACATCGCCTGTACCACCGCAAGCCGGTCGTCATAGGCAATGGCCTCTTTGATCGCGCGGGTAAAACGGACGGTATCCGGAGCTTCGGCTTCCAGATCCTCGGCCCGGGCGCGCAGGGCCGCAGCCTCGAACGGAGACAGGCCATAGCGTTCGGCCGAAATCTTGTCGATTCGCGCCATTTCAGTATCGGCATAGTCATTGTCGGACCGGGCGATACGCACTAGCAAGGCCGTCAGGGCCAAGCGGGCATCATCTTCGGCAAGCGGGTCGGGGGCGGGCTGTGTCAGCCGGGAGAGAAAATCACTAAACATGGCTTAGATATAGATGCGGCTTAACGCTCTTCCAAGCGCCTTTGCACCCGCTCACGGGCGGTCTGGCTGTCGTTATAACTGAGACCCATGGCAATGCGTGCTTCTTCCACGATGTTCATCTCGCCCTCGTCCGAATTGCCATCGGCCAGAACGACCTCCCACAGGGCGTCCATCGCGGCGAGACGTTCTTGCAGGTCGGTGGTTTCGCGGATCAGCTTTCCGAACGTATCGGTATCGGGGGCGGCGGCATGCAGCTTTTCGCAAGTGGCGCGAACTTTGGCGGCTTCGATTGCGTTGTGCTGATAGAGTCGCGCTAGAATCCGGTCTATCAGCCTGATTTCTTCAAGCTTATAGTCGCGATCTGCCTGCGCCACACGCACCATCAGCGCACCTAGGGCCAGTTCGGCGTCCGGGTCGGGCAGGTTGTCGTGTTGCGGCGGGCGAAAGGCCTGAAAGAGCTTTTTCAACATGCCGTCAGGTTATTCCATATTTTGTAGCCCGCCAAGCGCAGACTACCCGTCATAGGCATGATGATCACAAGATTGCCGGTGCAGGTTGAATCAGCCTTCTTGGAGCGCTTGTTGTGCCTGTTCCGTCAGCCAACCCAACATTTTCCGGTATGGTACAGGGCCATAGCTGATCCGGGCCACACCCAACTTGGCCAGCGTGGCAGTACCGGGTGTGCCGGGCAGGGCAATGATATTGACCGGCAAGATGGTCGAATCGCATAGCCGGGCAATCATGCCCTCATCCTTCAGCCCTGGAGCGAAGAATCCACTCGCCCCGGCATCGGCATAGGCTTTGGCACGCGCGATGGCCTCATCCAGCATTGCATCGTCATGCGTGTCTGGTTTGGCTTTCAGAAAGATGTCCGTGCGAGCGTTGATAAAGGCGGGGATACCGGCCGCATCGCAGCCCTCGCGCATGGCCCGGACACGCGCTTCCTGAGTTTCGATGTCATAGAGGTTACTGGTGCCGACGATCTGATCTTCGAAATTGAAACCGATAACTCCGGTTTCCAGCGCGCGTTGAACATTGGCGGCCACACCCAGCACGTCCTCGGCATAGGTCCCTTCAAAGTCGAGCGTCACTGGTAGGTCAACCGCCACCACGATCCGGCGGGCGTTATCCAATGCCGCGTCCATGGGGATGTTCTGGCCGTCCGCATACCCTTGGGCCATCGCGACCGGAGCACTGCCGGTTGCTATCGCTTTCGCCCCCGCATCGCTGACTGCCTTGGCGCTGCCCGCATCCCAGATGTTGTACAGTATGACGGGCTCGCCCTTCTTGTGCAGGGCTGCGAAGGTCTCTGCTTTCGTGATCTGTGTGCTCATGGCGGGTCTCCTGTCGCTGCAATGGCGGCAGTTAACTGTGCGAACCGTCGGCGCGTAAAGGGTTTTGCGCCGACCGGTACAATACTGTTGTCGGCCCGTGATCAGACCAGACGCGAGCTGTCCTTCGCGGCGCGTACAAAGTCGCGGAACAGGGGGTGCGGATCAAACGGCTTGGACTTGAGTTCCGGGTGATATTGCACACCGATGAACCAAGGGTGATCCGACCATTCGACGATTTCCGGCAGACGTCCATCCGGCGACATGCCCGAGAAGTTCAAGCCGGCTTTTTCCAGCTTGTCCCGATACTTGATGTCCACTTCGTATCGGTGGCGGTGACGCTCCTCAATATTGGTGCCACCATAGACTTCGGCCACTTTAGAGCCTTCGGCCAATACAGCGTCGTACGCGCCCAGACGCATAGTCCCGCCTTTGTCATCGCCCACTTTGCGTTCGACCTTGTGGTTGCCCTGTACCCACTCCTTGAGGTGGTAAACCACAGGTTCAAAACGCTTTTTCCCGGCTTCGTGGTCGAATTCCTCGGAACCTGCTTCGGCAATTCCTGCCGCATTACGGGCTGCTTCGATCACCGCCATTTGCATGCCCAGGCAGATGCCAAGGTAGGGCACTTTGTGTTCGCGCGCATATTGCGCGGCCTTGATCTTGCCTTCGGTGCCACGCTCACCAAAACCGCCGGGGACGAGGATCGCGTGGAAGCCTTCCAAATGGGGGGCCGCATCTTCAGTGTCGAACACCTCGGCATCGACCCACTCGACCTTGACTTTGACCCGATTGGCCATGCCGCCATGAGTCAGGGCTTCGGCAATAGACTTATAGGCATCTTCCAACTGGGTATATTTGCCGACGATGGCGACCTTCACTTCGCCCTCAGCGTTATGGATGCGGTCACTGACGTCTTCCCACTTGGCAAGATCGGGCTTGGGCGCCGGGCTGATCTGGAACGCGTCCAGAACAGCCTGGTCCAGACCTTCTTTGTGATAGGCCAGCGGAGCGTCATAGATTGTGGACAGGTCCTGCGCCGCAATCACGCTATCGGGGCGGACGTTACAGAACAGTGCAAGCTTTTCGCGTTCCTTGGTCGGGATCGGACCTTCGGAGCGGCAGACCAGAATGTCGGGGGCCAGACCGATCGAGCGCAGTTCTTTCACCGAGTGCTGGGTCGGCTTAGTTTTCAATTCGCCGGACGCCTTGATGTATGGCAGCAGCGTCAGGTGCATAAACAGGCATTGACCGCGCGGTTTGTCTTGGCTGAACTGGCGGATGGCTTCGAAGAAGGGGAGGCCTTCAATGTCGCCAACGGTGCCGCCAATTTCGCAGAGCATGAAATCGACCTCATCCTCACCGATTGCGATGAAATCTTTGATCTCATTGGTAACGTGCGGGATCACCTGAATGGTCTTGCCGAGATAATCGCCGCGACGCTCTTTTTCGAGCACGTTCGAGTATATCCGCCCCGAGCTGACCGAGTCGGTCTTGCGGGCGGCCACACCGGTAAAACGCTCATAGTGACCCAGGTCCAGATCGGTCTCGGCGCCGTCATCGGTCACGAACACTTCGCCATGTTCGAACGGGGACATCGTGCCCGGATCGACGTTCAGGTACGGGTCCAGCTTGCGCAAACGAACCGAGTATCCCCGAGCCTGCAACAGCGCGCCCAGAGCCGCCGAAGCCAGTCCTTTGCCCAAGGACGAAACCACACCACCAGTGATGAAAATAAAACGCGCCATGTTTTTCGGCTGCTCCCGTGAGACGTCATTATCAGCTGCCCGGCGGCTCCGAAAAACCGCTGCATCACGGGACTTCACGTATAAAGGATTCGCGCCAATAGCGCAAGAGAACCGCAAGATGCTGTTGCAGTTCTCCTCCGAGTTTCTAGGTTTTGTGGATCAGTCGGCCTGTGGAATCAGCGGCGCGTTGTCTCCCTGTGCCGGAGGCAGAAGATCGTTGGCCGCCGGAACTTCCGGAGTGCTTTCTTCAGTTGGTGCCGGGGCTGGAACGCCCAAGCGATCGATCACCGAGCTGCCCGAGGACTTCTGAGCTGCCAAAATGGTCAACGTGATCGATGTAACGATAAAGCAGGCTGCCAGAATCCAGGTAACTTTACCCAATGCAGTTGCCGCTGCGCGGCCCGTCATGGCGCCACCGCCGCCACCGCCCATACCCAGGCCACCGCCTTCGGACCGCTGCATCAGAACAACGGCGATCAGGCCCAGAGCCAGAAGAAGATGGATGATGAGAACGACGTTTTCCATGGTGGTCCTGTACAGCGTGGCGTGTATCGCGTGGTACTTATGCAAGTTTGCCATCGGGGGCAAGGGAGGAGTTGCCATCACGACCGGTGATTATCCGTATCACATGAACGAGACTGGACAGGTGACTGACGGTGAAGCAGGCTGCGGCATATGCCACATGATGATCACGACCACCCGCATGCCCTTTTGCCCCCGGAACCTGCTCTTCGCGTGAAGGCTCTGGAAACGATTCTGACGCGTAAAGGGTTGATCGACCCCGCCGCGTTGGACGAAATCATCGACACCTATCAGAACAAGATCGGTCCTCAGAACGGTGCGCGGGTCGTGGTCAGGGCTTGGACGGATCCCGAGTTCAAGCAAACGCTTCTTCAGGACGCGACCAGGGTCGTTGCTGGCCTCGGGTATTATGGCCGTCAGGGTGAGCACATGGTGGTTGTCGAGAATACGCCCAAGCAGCACAATATGGTCGTTTGCACCCTGTGCAGCTGTTACCCGTGGCCTCTGCTCGGAATTCCGCCAAGTTGGTATAAATCCGACGCCTACCGCGCCCGCGCCGTGCGAGAGCCGCGCAAAGTTCTGGCAGAGTTCGGAGTATCATTGCCCGTCGAAACTAGCGTGCGGGTTTGGGATTCGACGGCTGAAATCCGCTACCTCGTCCTGCCCATGCGCCCTGAAGGCACAGAAGGAATGAGTGAAGATGATCTGGCCGCGCTTGTGACCCGCGACAGCATGATTGGCACGGGTCTTCCCAGGGTGCCGTCATGACGCGTGTGCACGATATGGGCGGGCGGTTCGGTGACGGTCGGGTTACGCCCGAGGGCGAAGATGCTCCTGTGTTTGCCGAAGATTGGCATGGGCGAGCCCTTGCTGTTACGTTGGCCGCGGGGTTTCTGGGGCAATGGAACATCGACGTCTCACGCCACGCGCGGGAAAAACTTTCGCCAAAGGATTACGCGCGGTTTTCCTATTACGAGAAGTGGATTTCTGGCCTTGCCGACCTGCTTGTTGAAAAAGGCGTACTGACCGCCGAGGATTTGTCTGGCCAAGGTGCGAACGATCCGCATCCACTCGCGTCACGAGTTTTAAAGGCCGAAAGTGTTTCGGCCGCGCTGGCGAAAGGTGGGCCTGCGGACCGTCCATCAAACGAACCGGTATTGTTTGAGGTTGGTCAGAGCGTCCGCACGCTACATCCGGCAGCAAATCGACTGGTAAATGGCGGCCATACGCGCCTTCCGATCTATGCGGCAGGTGCAGAAGGCTGGATATTGCGGCTGCATGGCACCCATGTGCTGCCGGACTCAAATGCTCATGGTTTGGGCGAGGCGCCGGAGCCACTCTACGCAGTGGTCTTCGCAGCATCGGAACTCTGGGCTGACCCGGAACACCCGCAGGACGAGGTGGTCTTGGATCTGTGGCAAAGTTATCTGGAGCCGTTATGACCACCTGCGCCACTCACACCGCGCCTGAACCTGTGTTTGCCGAACCTTGGCACGCACACGTCTTTGCCATGACCGTGGCCTTGAACGAAGCAGGGCGATTCGACTGGCCTGATTGGGCCGCCCGCTTTTCGCAGACCTTGAAACACAATGGGCTGAACCGAGACTTGGACGGCGGCGACGACTACTTCGTTGCATGGCTTGAAACCCTAGAGCAGTTTTTGGCCGAGCAGGGCGCAGCGTTGCCGGGGGATGTCGAAAGCATCAGGCAGGCTTGGGAAGACGCTTATCTGACGACGCCTCACGGACATCCGGTACATTTGGCCGAGACCGGGTAGAGAACGCCGCTCATGTCTGAAGCACCCTGAGCTGCGCAGCTCCCGACTGCGGCGAATTACCGGTTTCCCTGCCGCTTTGTCCTCGTTATACGAGCCGAGTTTGATAATTCAGCGCAAAAGGACCGGATATGGCCAATGTGGTTGTTGTCGGCGCCCAATGGGGTGACGAAGGAAAAGGCAAGATCGTCGACTGGCTCAGCGAGCGGGCAGATGTGATCGCGCGTTTTCAAGGCGGGCATAATGCCGGTCATACACTGGTCATTGACGGCGAAGTTTACAAACTACATGCGCTTCCTTCGGGTGTTGTGCGCGGCGGCAAGCTAAGCGTCATCGGCAACGGTGTTGTTCTGGACCCCTGGCATCTGATCAAGGAAATCGGAACCATCCGCGCGCAGGGCGTCGATATCTCGCCCGTGACACTTATGATTGCTGAGAATACACCTCTGATCCTGCCGATCCACGGTGAACTGGATCGTGCGCGGGAGGAAGCCGCGAGCAAAGGCACCAAGATCGGAACCACCGGTCGCGGCATCGGTCCGGCTTACGAAGACAAAGTTGGTCGCCGCTCTGTCCGCGTTGCAGATCTGGCAGATGAAGCGACGCTTGAGGCCCGTGTGGACCGCGCGTTGCAGCACCATGACCCGCTGCGCAAAGGTCTGGGAATTGAGCCGGTTGATCGCGACGCGCTGTTTGCGCAGCTAAAAGAGATCGCATCGGAAATCCTGCCCTTTGCCGCACCTGTCTGGAAGGTGCTGAACGAAAAGCGCAAAGCCGGTAAGCGCATCCTGTTCGAAGGGGCACAAGGCGCGCTGTTGGATATTGATTTCGGAACCTACCCGTTTGTGACCTCGTCCAATGTGATCGCCGGTCAGGCGGCGACGGGTGTCGGAATCGGCCCAGGGTCGATTGATTTCGTGTTGGGCATCGTCAAAGCCTATACCACCCGCGTGGGCGAAGGCCCGTTCCCAACTGAGTTGGACGACGCTGATGGCCAGCGCCTAGGTGAACGTGGACACGAATTCGGCACCACCACCGGACGCAAGCGCCGCTGCGGCTGGTTCGACGCCTGCTTGGTTCGCCAGACCTGTGCAACCAGCGGCGTGAACGGCATCTCACTGACCAAACTGGACGTTCTGGACGGGTTCGAGACGCTGAAAATCTGTGTAGGCTACGAACTGGATGGTGAGCATCTGGATTATCTGCCCACTGCGGCCGATCAGCAGGCCCGCTGCACGCCGATCTACGAAGAAATGCCCGGTTGGAGCGAATCCACCGAAGGTGCGCGCAGCTGGGCGGACCTGCCTGCAAACGCGATCAAATACGTGCGCCGCGTTGAAGAGCTGATCGAGTGCCCCGTAGCACTTCTGTCCACTAGCCCGGAGCGGGATGACACCATTCTGGTGACCGACCCGTTTGCTGACTGATGAGCAGCGAAGAGAAGCCCGGCCTCAGTTACAAAGCCCGGCGGCGCTGGTCGCTGGTGCTGCTGCTGATCGGGTTGCCGATTTATATCGTGGCGGTTGTGACGGTGGTGAACTGGCTCGACCGTCCGCCAATCTGGCTGGAACTGCTGGTCTATGTCGGGCTGGGTATTGTATGGGCATTGCCATTCAAGTTTGTCTTCAAAGGGGTTGGCAAAGAAGACCCGGATCAAAACTCTGAATAGTCGCTGGCGTTGCCGGGCTCTGATCTGCGTGCCAACCTAGTCAGGAGTAGGGTTTATCCTGGCGAAGAGGCGGGGGCAGTGATGAAGAAAACGTGTTTTGGCGCGTTGCTGGTGCTGGCGTCTGCTGTTTCTGCGCAGGCCAATGACCGGGAATATACGGTGGTCCCATATATCTAGGGTCCTGAGTTTCGAACCTCGCTTGATATCGGGCCAAACCCTCCGGTCGACGGTAATGTATCCATCTTCAACATTCTGGACGGTCTGTTCCTGATTGCCGGAGAAGCGCGCAAAGGGCGCTGGATTTTGCGTTCTAAAGTTAGCCCGTCCGTTGGGTCATTGAAGGCCAGCTTAGGATAGCGCGGGCCATGGCGTGGTATTCTCCGGAAATCTCTTCGGCAATGCTGAGCGGGGTGGGCCAAGGCGCGGTCAAAGTTGCCTCGACCTGGCCGGTAAGCAAACTTAGTTCAGCGTCATGCTTGGCCGCAAGGCGCCGCATTTTCTGGTTGGTCGCAAGGCAGAGCATGTGAACTTCTCGAATGCCGCGATTGCGGGCCGCAGTGATGACCCGAGACAGCAGGGCATCTCCGATACCGCGGTCTTGCCACTCGGTTTCGACGGTAAATGCGGCCTCGGCCACATGGGCTCTGTTGTCTGGCAAAATGCGCAGCTCACCCACACCGCGCAGGCAGGAATCCGGAAAGGCCCCAAACACCAGCGCCGCATTGTCGAATATACCGGAAAGATAACCTTGAACGCATGCGGCACTGATCGAAGCTCCGAACCGAGATGTCAGAGCTTCGCTGTCCAGGCTGTTGAAGTGACTTATTATTTTTGGTTTATCGTAAATTCTGAGACGTCGAATTGGAAGTTCATACATGGCGCGACCCTTGTTTGAACAGCACTTGTGAATATGTCATCTTGCGTCGTTTTGTATCACGTTTCTGCGTTGCAGCATAGCTTTGCGCCGTGCAAATGCGCTTAAATGGCGAAATGCAATTCGTCTTTGCAAGAAAAATGGGCCAGAGGAACCTCTGACCCATCGTATATTGATTGAGGTGGCTACTAACCTGCAGCTCGCTCGTCGTCAGGGCGGAAGCCGATCTGGGTTGAGGCCGAGAAACGTCCTCCACCTGCCTTTTCAATTTTTCCGTCCCGCAACAGTTGACCAAATGAACGCAGGCTTTCCTCTCGGTTGAAATCGTCCTGCTTGAGCGAGCGAATCTTGTTCATCAACTGAGGCCGTGAGAACTGTTCTTGGCCCTCGATGAAGGAAAGATACGCTGCGGCGGCCTCCAACAAGTCCGACAGGGATTGCGCACCTTGTTCCTCGGCGAACTGGGCAAAGCCGCCTTCCTCAGGCGTTTCGTCATCGGACTCGCTCGTAACTCGGCGTGGAGAGATCGGTCCCGCGTCTGCGTCCTGATTGTCGATACGTTGTTCCGCCACTAGTTTAAGCGGCGCGGAGACCTCGCTGCTGGGGCGCGCAGTGGTAACTTCTACTTCAGGGCGGCGGGGGCTGACAACCGAGGACAGATCGCCGCGATAGCCATGCTCATCACCGTCTTTCTTAACAGTCCCCTTGTCACTGCGTTCGGCTTCTGTCGCAGCAACGGCAGCACGCAAATGTGTGTACGCTTCGCGTTGGTTGCTGGTGTTCGGGTCATTCAAATGCTCGCCGGCTTTGTCCATTAGGCGTGAAACATCTTGATCCATTTCAAGATTTTCAGTGTCCGCCTGGGCTGCACGGTTTGCCAGAATGGATTCCACGCTGGAAATCTCGTCCAGCAGGTTAATCTCGTCATCCTCGGTCAGGACGCCTTCTTCAGTCTCGGTATCGATTTCATCGTCCGCGGCGTCGCTGAGGATGTTGGTAACTTCTTCCTCTTCTTCGAGATCAGTGAACCAAGTGTCCGGCAGGGCATTGTCTTTTTCGAGCTGATCTTCGAGTTCAGCGTTCGTTTCCAGAGCTTCTGGTTCGCTTTCCGATTCCGAAATCTCTACCTCTTCGGTTTCAGCGACGAGCTCTGCTTCGGGCTCTGCCGCTTCCTCAGCGTCGATTGGTGTATCAACGAACGCGCTTGATTCTGCGGTGTCATTCAAATCCGCAGGATCCAATGAGCCGGCAGCAAAAGCCGCAGCGACCGCATCGGAAGGACCGGCACTTTTCATCAGGGCCGTGTCTTCGTCTTCTGTATAAATGACCGAGTTTTCCTCGGAATGAGAGACAACAGCCCGGATGCGTTGCAGCTTGGCCGCTATGCTGTCAGCAGCAGGCGCCGGGGCATCTTCGACGGTTTCAGCCTCTGGAAAAAACGGTTGCGTGGGGGGCGAGGGGGGAGGTGTATTGATGGTGTTCAGGTCCGGTGCGCTGGCGGCGGGTTGCGATGGCGCTGCGGCATTTTCAGTGGCGCGGATCAGCAATCCAGCCTCGTTCTGGCTGGCCTCAACTCTGCGCGAAGCGTCCCGCTGAGCGATCCGTGTCAGCATTTCTGTATCGGGTTGCGGAGGCTCAGAACCAAAGTAGCGGTCATCGGCAGCGAGGTCCCGAAAGTACTCGGCAATCGCTTTCATCGTCTCAAAGGAGTCGTCAAATCCTTCTAAAGTGCATGAGAAGGTTCCGTAAGAAACGGTCAATACCTTGTTATTCTGTACCATCAGACGCACGTCCTCTACAAACTACGAGAGCCACTCAACACTGCGACAGACACACCTGTGGCTCGGAACTCTCTGCATCAACTTACCATTTTGTGGTCTCAATGTGACCAAAACCGGGAAAAAATGATCAATCCTCAAAAAAGTACAGCAATTGTGCGATCTGAGAGACCAATTGCGTTGGTCGGCGGCGGTCAGGTCGGGCCTGACGATCTAAAGCTGGTGCTGATTCGCGTCAATTCGGTTGTGGCCGCAGATGGTGGAGCGGTACCACTAATGGACATGGGGCATATGCCGGATGCGGTGATAGGAGATTTTGATTCGCTGGGCAGCAACTATCGAGCTCAAATCCCGGAAGAGCGATTGTTCCCGATCCGCGAACAGGACAGCACGGATTTCGACAAGGCGCTGCGCAGCGTAGAGGCCCCCTTGGTGCTGGGAGTTGGTTTTTTGGGCGGGAGGTTGGATCACCAACTGGCGGTGCTCAATGCACTGGTGCGGTTGCGAGATCGTCCCTGCCTGCTGCTGGGAGAACGCGAAGTCGTGTTTCTCGCGCCTCCCAGAATCATGCTCAGCCTGACGCCCGGCGATGTAGTCTCATTGTTTCCATTCGAGCGAGTGACCGGCCGAAGTCGAGGGTTGGAGTGGCCGATCGATAACCTGGTGCTAGAACCGAATGGACGCGTCGGGACCTCCAATCGCGCGTTGGCGGACGTAGAGTTGTCGGTGAATGGGCCGGGCCTATTGGTGATGGTGCCGCGCGCGGCGTTGGATCAGGTCATGCAGGCGTTTCTGTCGGAGAAGACCGAGCGCTGGCCCGCTCGTGCAGAATGACGTAAAGGCCCGCAGCAATGGTGATCGCAATTCCGATAGCTGCAATTCCGTTGGGAAGATCATGAAAGATGAGCCAGCCGAACAGAGTAGCCATCGGAATTTCCAGATACTGCATCGGCGCCAGCGTAGCCGAGGGCGCGAAGCGCAGCGACCACGTCATCAACAGATGCGCGACGGTGCCCAGCAACCCGATGGCCACCAGCAATAGGTGTATGTCCGAGTGCGGTATGATCAGCGACACGGCCCAGGTGCCACCGATTGATCCGGCCAACAGGACCGGTATCAACAAGATGGTGGCCATCAGGCCCGAAACGGCTTGCAAGGCGATTGGGTCGGTCTCCTTGGCGATCTGGCGGGTCACCAGCATGAACAGAGAAAAAAGCAGCGCTACTACAAGTGGCAACAGGGCCGCAGCGCCCACCTGTACAAAGCTGGGCTGGATGACCAGCAATGTACCGACAAAGCCAACGGCGCAGGCAATCAGGCGGCGCGGGCCGACGGTTTCTCCCAAGACGTATTTGCCCAGAATCAACATGATGAACGGCATTACAAAGATGATGGCGATCGCATCGGCCAGCGGCAGGAAAAGCAGTGAACTGAACATGGCCGAGAGTGCGAGGATATGCAGAACCGTGCGAATGAAGGTAAGCCGTAGAATGCGGCCACGCATGCGCAGTGTTCGGCCTGTCAGTAGGGCCAGCGGGATCAGCACCAGCGCCTGAACGGCAAAGCGGACAAAGACAAGCATGCCAATTGGAGTGGTTTCGCTCAACAGCTTCGCCACCGCGTCGCCCATCGGCGCGATGATACAAAAGCCAAGCATCAGGGCGATGCCAAAGACCGGACGATCCTGTGTCATACCCGCGACGCTACGGGGATTGTTGCCCGATGAAAAGCATTTAGGGCAGGGGTTGGACCTTGGTATAATCCGGCCCAATGCAGGTGGGCAGGTCGTCACCCAGCTTTATCCAGTCAAGCTTTTCCTCATGTGCTACGTGCAGGGTAGGTACCAGCTGGTTCGGGTCCGCCAGAGTCGCTACGTACAGGTGCAGAACGTCCGACATGGATTGCGATCGAAACGAGATCGGCGTTCCACAGTCAGGGCAAAAGCTACGCTCAACTCCGGGGGACGAGTTGAAGGTTTTCGGAAGCTTCCCGGCCCAGCGCCACTGACCATCACGCACTCCGAAATAAGTTGTCATTGGCGCGGCGCATTGCCGTCTGCAGCTATCGCAGTGGCAGGTGACGCAGGAGAGGGCAGGAGGTTCAACTTCGTAACGGATTTTGCCGCACAGACAATGTCCACGCATGGTCTCCCTCCTGTTGTGGCGTCAGCAGTTGGGTATGTTTACCGCCAACCCGCCCAACGATGTTTCCTTGTATTTCTCGTGCATATCGTGGCCGGTTTGACGCATGGTTTCGATAACGGAATCCAGCGGTACAAAGTGTTTCCCGTCACCTCGTAAAGCCAGCGATGCCGCTGAAACGGCTTTGATCGCCGCCAGACCATTTCGTTCGATGCACGGCACTTGCACCAGCCCGGCAACTGGGTCGCAGGTCATGCCCAGATGGTGCTCGAGCGCGATTTCGGCGGCGTTTTCCACCTGTTCGGGCGTACCGCCCATGACGGCGCACAGACCTGCTGCTGCCATAGCGGATGCACTTCCGACCTCGGCCTGACAACCTGCTTCGGCCCCTGAGATCGAAGCGTTATATTTCACCAGACCGCCAATAGCGGCGGCTGTCAGCAAGAAATCCTCGACGTGGCTTTCCGAAGACCCAGGCACGTGGTCGAGGTAATAACGCAGCACAGCAGGCATCGTGCCTGCAGCGCCATTGGTCGGCGCAGTGACCACTTGCCCGCCGGCGGCGTTTTCCTCATTTACCGCCATCGCGTAGACACTCATCCAGTCATTGATGGTGTGTGGTGCGTTCAGGTTCATTCCACGCTCAGCCAGCAGTGCTTCGTGAATACCCTTGGCGCGGCGGCGTACACTCAGACCTCCGGGCAGGATGCCATCAGTCTTCAGGCCACGTTCGATACAGTTATTCATTACCTCCCACAGGCGCGCCGTTCCCTTAGCGAAACTGTTGGCGCAGCCGCGCGCGATTTCGTTCTCGCGCTTCATCTGGGCGATGGTCTTGCCGCTGTCCCTGGCCATCTCCAGCATCTCGGCGGCCGAATGGAAAGGGTAGGGAACGGGCGGACCGTCATTAGTGTCTTTGCCCTCGGCCAGTTCCTCTTCGGTGAGGACAAAGCCACCGCCAACCGAGTAGTAAACCTGCCGCAGGATAACATCGCCCTGTGCATCAGTGGCCATCAGGATCATGCCGTTGGCGTGGCCCGGCAGATTGTTTTCGTAGTCAAAGATCAGGTCGGTCTTTGGGTCGAACTGAAGCGTCGGCAGGCCTTCGGGCGACACGGTGTGCGTGGCGGTGATTTCGGCCAGCGCGGCTTCGGCCTTGTCGTTGTCGTAGGTGTCCGGCACGAACCCGGCCAGCCCGAGGATGGTGGCGCGGTCAGTTGCATGGCCGACACCGGTAAAGGCCAATGATCCGTGTAGCGATCCGCGTAGTCCGGCGAATTCGAACGGCGACGCGCGCATCATGTCAAGGAACCGCGCGGCTGCAACCATTGGCCCCATTGTGTGAGACGATGACGGGCCGATGCCCACTTTGAACATATCGAAGACAGATAGAAACATATCAGGTAGCTGAGCCTTCTTCAGGTGTAGCGTAACTCGGAGACGTGAACGGCGAAACCCCCAACCCCTCGGCAAGGATGGCGGCTTGGGTCGCGGGCCGGGATTCCAGCCGGGTCAGGATCTTTTGCAGATGGGGCGTGTCCGCCAGTTGGAACCAACTGCGGTCGGATTTGGCAGGATACAGGGCCATCCAGCGCATCTGGCAGGCCAAATAATAGGTCAGAACCGACGGACGATCTGCGTTCAACCAGACCGGTGCCTGCTGCGCCTGGGCGTCTAGGACGCGTAGGTGTTGGCGCAGGCGCGGGCGGATGCCGGTGCGCAGGGCTTCGGCCTGCCTGGGGTCTATGTATTTCTCGGCATAGAACAAAATGCGCAGATCGGCGTGCAACGTATTCGACGCAAAGAATAGCCATTTCAGAAATGCCGCCCGATCTGGGCTGTCTGGGGCAGGCGCCAATTTCTCATGCGTGTCTGCTAACCACAGCAGAATGGCCGCCGTTTCAAAGATCGGTCCCTGTGGAGTTTCCAACACCGGGATCAAACCGTTCGGGTTTAGCGCCCTGTAAGCCGCACTATCCTGTTCGTTCCGGCGACGATCCACCAGAACGGTTTCATAAGGGAGGCCCATCTCTTCCAGCGCCAATCTGATCACCAGAGAGGCGTTGTCGGGGGCATAGTGCAAGCGATAGGGCGCAGTCATGTCTTGAATGTATATCGGGGCGTTGGGGGCGAAAGTCTTGATTGCGACGTTTCCAATTGGAAACGCGTATTTTAGTCACATGTTTGCGATGCAGGGGGCTGAATTGGCACTCGCAGTTGGTGGGTGCATTTCGTATAAGTCCCATAGCAATACAGGGAAACGCTGCCATGACCCGAGATCTGTCGCCCATCGAAAAGGCCAAATTTGCTGCCGCGCGCCGTGCGGCGGACATGGTTCAAGATGGAATGCGCGTTGGTTTGGGGACTGGATCAACTGCCGCCTGGATGGTGCACCGTATCGGCGAACGGGTGCGGAACGAGGGGTTGCGGGTCAAGGGTGTGCCAACTTCGACCCGCACCGCGCAACTGGCCCGTGAAGTCGGGATCGAGGTCGTTTCGCTGGATCAGGCCGGTTGGCTGGACCTGACCATCGACGGCGCGGATGAGTTCGACGGAGAGTTGAACCTGATCAAGGGCGGCGGCGGTGCGCATCTACAGGAAAAGATTGTCGCCACAGCCAGCGACCAGATGATCGTTATCGCGGATGCCGGGAAAGAAGTTGAAACGCTGGGGGCGTTCCCGCTGCCGGTCGAAGTGATCCCCTTTGGCTGGCAAACCACGCGCACCCTGATCGAAGAAGCGCTAGACACAATGGATGTCCTAGGCACCTCGACGATGCTGCGGATGAATGGCGAAGCGCCATTTGTGACAGATGAGGGGAACCACATCCTTGACCTGCATCTGCAGCGCATCGGCAATGCGCGGCAACTGGCTCTGGTGCTTAATCAGGTGCCGGGTGTGGTCGAAAATGGACTGTTTATCGATATCTGTGACACCGTCGTAATCGGTCATGGTGATGGCCGGGTTGAACTGCGAGATCTCAATGGTGGCACCACCGAACTGGACCAATTGGTCGAGGGCGGTGACAACCTGTTCTCGGATCTGGCGGATTAAGGAGCGTTCCGGGTGCCAAGTGCCGAATGTCAAATAATCGCAAACCGGAAATCGTGGATCAAACGCCCGCTTTCAGTTTCGGCTTACTCTTTGACTCAGAATGAATTGCAACTTTGGAAGTAAACCATATCTGAGGGTTGCTGAAATTCACCCCAATCAGAACAATGACGGGAAATACTATGAGCTTTGACTATGATCTGTTCGTCATCGGAGGCGGCTCGGGTGGCGTTCGCGCGGCGCGCGTGGCTGCTGGTGAGAACGGTGCCAAGGTGGCGCTGGCCGAAGAGGACCGTTATGGCGGCACCTGCGTCATTCGTGGCTGTGTGCCGAAAAAGCTAATGGTCTTTGCCAGCGAGTTCTCGGGCATGGTCGGTGATGCGCAGGCTTACGGATGGGACATTCAGCCGGGTGCTTTGAACTGGAACACGTTCCACGGAAAGTTGGTGGCGGAATTGGACCGATTGGAAGGAATCTATCGCAACATCCTGAAGAATAACGGTGTCGAAAGCTTCGACCAGCGTGCGCATGTCGTTGATGCACATACGATTGAGCTGGCCGATGGTACGCGTAAGACGGCCAAACATATTCTGATCGCCACGGGTGGCCGCCCGGTTGTGCCCGAGTTTCCGGGTTCGGAACTGGCGATTACCTCGAACGAGATCTTTCACTTAGAGGAACTGCCCGAAAGTATTCTGATCGTTGGTGGCGGCTATATCGCCAGCGAATTTGCTGGAATTATGAACGGGATGGGTGTGAAGACCACCCAGTTCTATCGCGGTGCGCAAATCCTGCGCGGTTTCGACGAAGAGGCGCGCGGGCTGATCAGCGAAGAGATGTGCCAGAACGGCATCGATCTGCATTTGGGCACCAACGTGCTTGAGATGAAAAAGCAGGGTGACAAGATTTGGGTCAAGGCCACCAACGGGTCTGAACAACTGTTTGACGTGGTCATGTATGCCACCGGACGCGCGCCGAATGCCGACAATCTGGGGCTCGAGGCCATTGGTGTCGAACGTGGCCGCAAGGGTGAGATCATTGTGGACGAATACAGCCAGACTGGTGTGCCTTCGATATACGCGATCGGGGATGTGACCGACCGCGTGAACCTGACACCTGTTGCGATCCGCGAGGGCATGGCCTTTGTCGAGACCGTCTTCAAAGGCAACCCGACCCCGGTCGATCACGAACTAATTCCGACCGCGATCTTCACTCAGCCGGAGTTCGGCACCGTGGGCCTCAGTGAAGAAGACGCAGCGGCACAGGAACCGATTGAAGTTTACGCAACCTCGTTCAAACCGATGCAGAAGTCGTTTGCCGGCGGCACGCAGCGCGTGTTGATGAAGCTGATTGTCAGTCAGGCGACTCGGAAAGTGTTGGGCTGCCACATTGTGGCGCCGGGGGCAGGTGAGATGATCCAACTGGCCGGAATTGCCGTAAAGATGGGCGCGACCAAGGAAGATTTCGACCGCACGGTAGCCGTTCATCCGGTCATGGCCGAGGAACTGGTTACAATGCGGCAACCTGTGCGCACTGCTTGATTTGCAACCGCGCGCACACAAGTTACAAGGGAACCCGTGATCACACGGTCCAACACGAAGGAATAGATACATATGGCGGGCAACAGCGGTGGCCCCTGGGGGGGCGGAGGCTCCTCAGGTGGTGGAGGAAATAGGGGTAACAACGGGGACGGGCGCAAGCCCCCCGAAGGCGACAGCCCGCAGATTCCCGAGATCGACGAGCTGATGAAGAAAGGCCAGGAACAGCTGCGCGTCCTGATGGGCGGACGCGGCGGTTCTGGTCGCGGCGGTGGACAAGGTGCCGGTGGGGGTGGTCCCATCTTTACCAAAGGTACCGTATTGATCGGTGTGGTCGTTGCCGCCGTTCTTTGGGGCGCGGCCAGCTTTTATACTGTAAAGCCCGAAGAACAGTCGGTTGAGCTGTTCCTGGGTGAGTTCTCAGCCGTTGGCAATCCGGGTCTGAACTTCGCCCCGTGGCCTTTCGTGACCGCTGAGGTCATCCCGGTTACCCGCGAACAGACCGAGGATATGGGCGGCACGCGTGGTAGTGACGACGGCTTGATGCTGACTGGCGACGAAAACGTGGTCGATATCGATTATCAGGTCGTTTGGAACATCAACGACCCGGCCAAGTTCCTGTTCAACCTGCGTGATCCACGCCAGACAATCCGTGCTGTGTCGGAATCAGCGATGCGTGAAATCATCGCGCAAAGCGAACTGGCACCGATCCTGAATCGGGATCGCGGAATTATCGCGGATCGTCTTCAGGAATTGATCCAGTCCACAATGGATAGCTACGATTCCGGAATCAACATCGTACGCGTGAACTTTGACAAGGCCGACCCACCGCAGGACGTGATTGCCGCGTTCCGCGACGTTCAGGCCGCCGCGCAGGAGCGTGACCGTCTGCAAAACGTGGCCGACGCCTATGCCAACCGTGTGCTGGCGGAAGCGCGTGGTGAAGCCGCGCAGGTTCTGGAAGAAGCCGAAGCCTATCGCGCTCAGCAGATCAACAGCGCCCAGGGTGAGGCCAGCCGTTTCAGTGCAGTTCTCGAAGAATACAGCAAAGCGCCGGACGTGACCCGCAAGCGTCTCTATCTTGAACGGATGGAGCAGGTTCTGGGTGACGTGGACAAGATCATTCTTGACGAGAATTCTACTGGCCAGGGGCAGGGCGTCGTGCCTTATCTGCCGTTGAACGAGCTGCGCCGCAATCAGGCCGAGGAGAGCAACTGATGCGTAAATCACCCATTCTTCTCATCATCGTCGTAATTCTCGGCGTTGTCGGCCTGTCCTCGATCTTTATCGTGGACGAGCGCGAGCGCGCGCTGGTTCTGCAATTCGGCCGTGTGGTCGCGGTCAAGGAAGAACCTGGTCTGGCCTTCAAGATTCCGCTGATTCAGGAGGTCGTGCGTTATGACGACCGTATCCTGTCCATCGACGTTCAGCCGCTTGAAGTTACACCTTTGGATGATCGTCGTCTGGTGGTAGACGCCTTCGCGCGCTACCGGATTTCCGATCTGAACCGCTTCCGTCAGGCTGTTGGCGTCGGCGGCATCCCTGTGGCCGAAGATCGTCTGGACCGCATTCTGCGTGCTGAGACTCGCGAAGTGCTGGGTTCGGTCTCGTCCCGCGATATCCTGAGTTCGGACCGGGCGGCACTGATGCTGCGCATTCGCAACAGCGCAATTGCCGAAGCGCAGGCGCTGGGCGTCAACGTGATCGACGTGCGTTTGAAGGCCACGGACCTACCGCAGGCCAACCTTGAGGCCACATTCGACCGGATGAAGGCCGAGCGTGAGCGTGAGGCCACTGACGAACGCGCCCGCGGTAACGAGGCCGCGCAGCGCGTCCGCGCGCAGGCCGACCGGACTGTGGTTGAACTGGTCTCGGATGCCAACCGTGAAGCCGAGATCATTCGCGGTGAGGCGGACGCCGAACGCAACGCGATCTTCGCCGAAGCCTTTGGCAAAGACCCGGAGTTCTTCGAGTTCTACCGTTCCCTGTCGGCGTATGAACGCGCGCTGGGCGGCAGCAATAGCTCGATGGTACTGAGCCCGGACTCTGAGTTCTTCAACTATCTGAAGTCACCCACCGGTCAGGGCGGCCGGTAATGGGTATGATCCTTCTAGCCCTCGGGCTGGTACTGATTGTCGAGGGGCTGGCCTATGCGCTGGCCCCTTCGCTTATTGAGCGTATGCTCGAGGCATTGCGATCCCTTTCCGAACAGGCGCGGCGGCTGGCCGGTCTGCTGTGTGTAGTCAGCGGTCTGGTGCTGCTTTGGGGCGCATATCAGCTCGGGTTTTAGAGCGATGATTTCAATTGCCAGTGAATTCCCCGCGATCCCGAGTTGCGGGCTTGAACAAACTCACTACATTGGTTGCTAAGAAAGGTCGCTGAGGGGCGACCGCACGATAGATGTCGACAAGGAGTTCCCAAGTGCAGGCACAAGCACGCAGTATTTCTGTCCCGCGGGATGATGGTCTTGGTTTCATGCGGCTGATGTGGATGGCCTTTGCGGGAATGCTACTTGTACTGGCTCAGACCGTCGCCGTGCAGGCACGGGGTGAAAGTCTGGCACCGCTGGCCGAAAAGATCAGCCCGGCAGTGGTTAACATTACCACGTCTACCCTGATCGAAGGACAGACCGGCCCACAGGGGATCGTGCCCGAGGGCTCTCCGTTCGAGGACTTCTTTCGCGAGTTCCAAGATCGCAACGGTGAAGATGGCGATCGCCCGCGTCGCAGCAACGCTCTGGGTTCCGGTTTCGTGATTTCTGAGGACGGTTATATCGTCACCAACAATCACGTCATCGCGGAAGCGGATGAGATCCTTGTGGAATTTTTCCCTGGCGATGGGCAGCCCAAGAAGGAACTCCCTGCCAAGGTGATTGGCACCGATGAGAAAACAGATATTGCATTGCTCAAGGTTGAGGCTTCGGGTCCGTTGCAATACGTGAAATTCGGTGACAGCGACATTGCCCGTGTGGGCGATTGGGTGATCGCCATGGGCAACCCGCTGGGGCAGGGGTTCTCGGTTTCTGCAGGTATTGTTTCGGCCCGGAATCGGGCGCTGAGCGGGTCCTACGACGATTACATCCAGACTGACGCGGCGATCAATCGGGGGAACTCGGGCGGGCCGCTGTTCAACATGAATGGTGAGGTGATCGGTGTGAACACCGCGATCCTGTCACCCAATGGCGGTTCGATTGGCATTGGCTTCTCGATGGCCTCAAATGTTGTGGTCAAGGTTGTCGATCAATTGCGCGAGTTCGGGGAAACCCGCCGCGGCTGGTTGGGTGTACGCATTCAGGATGTGACCGAAGATATGGCTGAGGCGATGGGTCTGGACAAGCCGGGCGGTGCGCTGATCAGTGACGTTCCGGACGGTCCGGCCAAGGACGCGGGGCTGCTGGCCGGGGACGTGATCCTAAGCTTTGATGGCGTCGAGGTCGAAGATACACGCGGTCTGGTGCGCCAAGTGGGTGAGACTACTGTTGGCAAATCGGTTCGGGTCGTGGTGCACCGGGATGGCGGCACCCAGACTGTACTGGTGACTTTGGGGCGTCGCGAGGATGCAGAGCGCGCCGAAGACGGTGAAGAGGATACACCTGAAGCTCCCGCTGAAGAAAACGCAGATATTCTGGGTCTGACGATTTCGCCTTTGACTGACACGTTGCGATCGGACCTTGGTCTGGATGCGGACGCCGAAGGTTTGGTTGTGACCGAAGTCGACGAAGCATCCGAGGCTTTCTCAAAAGGTCTGCGTGCCGGTGACCTGATTACAGAGGCTGGTCAGCAAAAGGTCAGTTCGATTGAAGACCTTGAGGCGCGGATGGAAGAAGCGCGAGAAGCGGGACGCAAGTCGCTGTTGCTGCTTGTACGTCGTGGTGGCGAACCCCGCTTTGTGGCGTTGAGCCTGGACGAATAACTCACTACCGGAAAAAATCAAAAGGCCGGGGCACCCGCTCCGGCCTTTTTTTGTGCTGCGAGGAAGTGAGCCACACGCCGGGGAGGCGCGTGGCTCTGATACAGGGAGAGGTCAGTGGACAGATATCGGGGATGATTCTCTGACCTCCTACGGTAACAGTCTTGAAGATAGTCTTAACGTGATCCGTGGTCTGTGAAGCAGGTCACAGGGGTTAGATAAGGTCCGAGTCGGCCAGCGCCTTGAGGGCCTCGAAATCTTGAATCATTATCCCACCGCGGGAGGCCTCGACAACGTTGTCGCGCTTCCACGTAGATATGGTCTTGGACACCGCTTCGCGCGTGGCCCCAACGAATTCGGCCAGTTCGCTTTGCGACAGCGTGATCCGATTAGAGGGGTCGTCCTGTAGCCCGGACAGGTGCAACAACTTGCGCGCCAGCCGGATCGGCATCGGCAGGAACACCTGCTCGTTCAACTGCGATCCCATCCATCGCATGCGCAATCCTGCCAACCGGATCAGGTCAACGGCCAGTTCGGGATGCTCACGAATCTGCTCCATTACGTCGCCTTGCCGCACCCGCAATACGCGGGACGGCTCGGCTGCAGCGATGGTGGCGGTGCGGGGGCCGCTGTCAAACAGGGCGATTTCGCCAAAGACTTCTCCGGGCCGCATAAGTGTCAAAGACAGTTTGCGGCCGCTCATGGCCAGAAAGGACACCTCAAGCGTGCCTTCAAGGATGGCAAACAGAGCATCGCCTTCGTCGCCTTGTTCAAACAGAACCTCCCCGCGCTCCAAAGAAATCTCGGTCGCCTGAGCGGAAAGCATAGCCTTCAATCCGTCGGACGCTTCGGACAGAAAGCCGCTGTCTGGGAAAGCCGTCATGGATTTCGGGTTCTCCGGCTGTGAGTGGTGGGTGGTGACACAACTTTCCACAGCTTTGGCGTTTAGCCAAGGTTTTTGTCTGGCTTCCGGCGCAATCTGGCCGGGAAAAGGTGCAAAACCTCCTAAACTCAGGGATTAGGTTTGAAATCTGGATATTCTTACTGACTGTCTGGATCGTCCATGTAGCTCTGTAGCAAGCTGAATTGCAGCATCAGAAACGCCATCAAGGCTATGGGGAACGCAAAGGTTTCGATCTTGACCCAAAGGTCGGTCGACATCGTCCGCCAGACGAATTCATTGGCAATAGCAAGAACCGCGAAGCATCCACACAGGCGGCGGGTCAGGATCAGCCAACCCTCGTGGCGCATGGGCAGCATCTCATCCAGAATATAGGCGAGGTAGGATTTACCTTGCAGCAGGCCGATGCCCAGCATGATCGAGAAAAAGCCGTAGACTAGTGTGGTCTTCATTTTGAAAAACCGCTCATCATTGAACCATGCGGTCAAGCCGCCGAAGAAGATCACCATGATTGCGGTGAAAATTTGTATCCGGCTAAGCTTGCCCGTCAGATACCAGAGGATGCCCATTGCGGCCAGCATCAAGGGTACGAAGAGGATGGTGGCAACGATAAAGCCGGAATACTCGATGCCGCCGATCTGAAAGCTATCGTCGCGCAGGCGCAGGTAGATGAAGAAAAAGGCCAGTGGGGGGCCAAGCTCCAGCACCTGTTTCAGAAACGGATTGATTTCTTTTTTGCCTGTCATCGGTTCTTCCTGCTGCTTACCCGCCCATTTCAACTATTACGGCGCCTAATGCAATCAATGCCATCAACGCAATCCGCCGTGGCCCTACGGTTTCCTTCAACACCAACCATCCAATGAGGGCTGCAAAGACGGTTGAGGTTTCCCGCAGAACTGCGGCTTCGCCAACTTTATCGAGCCTCGTGGCCAGCATGATCGCTCCGAAAGACATGGGGGCGATTATGCCGCCTGCAAGGCCGCGCAGCATCAAAGGTCCGATGGCTGGGCGGTTGATCATAGCCCGCCATCTGAGAAAGGCGTAGAAGGGCATGGCAGCACCGTCGATCATGAAGAACCAGGCCAAAAAGGTGAACGGATCGGCGGTGGCGCGAATGCCATAGGCGTCGTAGGTGGTGTAGAGAGCAACGAACAAGCCGGTCGCAACGGCCAATACCAGCGCAATGCCCAGGGTTTCACGGTTGGTCTCGAGAAACCGAAAGTTATAGACGGCCAATCCAAAGATACCGGCCAGCAGGACGGCCACGCCGAACCATTGGGTGCCGGTAAAGATCTCTCCGAACAACAGATAAGCGCCGATGACGGTGAACAGCGGACCGGTGCCACGGACAACCGGGTAGACGACAGTGTAAGAGCCCTTGGTATACGCCATCGCTTGCAGGACCTTGTAGGCGACGTGGATTAACCAGACGGTGGCAAAGATCGGCCACATATAAGGTTCCGGCCAAGGCACCACAAAAAACGCAAACGGGGCGGCCATCAGGCAATAGCTGGCGTCGATGGCCCCGCGCGACAGCCACGGGTCGTGGCGCCCCTTTTGAAGAGCTCCGAAGACCGCGTGCAGGAAGGCGGCCATCAGGGCAAGCCCGAGGGCTAGTTGATGGCCTGCATCCGTGCCTTCGAGTGAGATCAGCCAGTCGCTCAAGTATCAGGTCTTTTTGCTGAGGGGAGGGGCCAGATGAAATGCGGATTAGGTTTCGAGGCCGGTCAAGGCGGCGGCGAATTCTTCGGGGTCGAAGGGGGCGAGGTCGTCGATTTGCTCTCCGACACCGATGGCGTGGATCGGCAGGCCAAACTTATCGGCCAGCGCAACCAGAACACCGCCTTTGGCTGTGCCGTCGAGCTTGGTCATCACCAGGCCCGAGACGTCGGCCAGGTTGCGGAAGGTCTCCACCTGGCTCAGCGCGTTCTGACCGGTTGTGGCGTCAAGGACCAGCAAGGTGTTATGCGGCGCGGTGTCGTCTTTCTTGCGTATGACACGAACGATTTTTGCCAGCTCCTCCATTAGGTCGGCGCGGTTTTGCAGGCGGCCTGCGGTGTCGATCATAAGAAGGTCTGCGCCGTCTTCCTGTGCTTTGGTCAGAGCGTCGAAGGCGAGGCTGGCGGGGTCAGACCCTTCGGGAGCGGTCAGAACCGGGACGCCTGCGCGTTCGCCCCAGACTTGCAGTTGCTCGACGGCGGCGGCGCGGAAGGTGTCTCCGGCGGCGATGACGACTTTTTTGCCAGCCGCTTTGAACTGGCTGGCCAGCTTGCCGATTGTGGTGGTCTTACCAGATCCGTTCACGCCCACGACTAGCACTACTTGGGGGCGCTTGGGGTAGATCGGCAAGGGTTTGGCGACTGGCTCCATTACACGGGCGACTTCCTGCGCCAGAAGCTGTTTGATTTCCTGCGTCGAAAGTTTGCGGCCATAACGCCCCTCGGCCATGTTGGCGGTGACGCGCAGCGCCGTATCAACGCCCATGTCAGAGGCGATCAGAAGCTCTTCGAGCTGTTCCAGCATGTCGTCATCCAGCGTGCGGCGGACGGCGGATTTGGTTTCATTGCGACCGAACAAGCGGCCCAGCATCCCTTTGGAAGGCTTATCCTCGGGAGGTGGAGGCGCAGGTGTTGGATCAATAGGCGTGGGCTCAGGCACTTCGACCGGTTGGGGGGCTGGAGTGGGCTCTGGCACTTCCGGGACCGGCTGCGGGACTTCCGGTACGGGTTCGGGCTGCGGCTCAGGCTCCGGGATGATCGGGTCCGGGGCGCTTGTTTCCTCTCCGCCATCTTCAACGATGGCCTCAAGCCCCTGTTCGAGGCGGGACGAGGATTTGAACAGCTTGTCCTTGAGCTTTGAGAAAAACGCCATTTTTGGTCTCCGCAGGTGTTCCCTTCACCTAATGCGGAATTGCGGCAGTTGCAAAGGGTCAGAGAAAGGCGATCAGCAATCCGACCTGTGCGCCCCAATAGAGGGGCCAGACCAGATAAGGTGTTATCCTTAGGGCTGGGTGGTTCGGGGGCAGCAGGAATTTCTCGGTTGCTAGAATCAGGTCAGACGCAATGAAGGCCAGGGCAGCGGGTAGGGCCCACCGCAGCGCTCCGGTCTCAGGTACGGCCAGAACGGTCACGCCCATGCCGAGGATGATCGGAATGTAGCCCAGCACCGGACCTTTTAGGTCCCCAGCCCGCGGTGCCAACAGGGTGGCAGCGACGAGACCCAGAATGATGAGGGACCAAAAGTAACCGGGCTTGTCAAAAATCAACGCGAGGTCGCTGCTGGGATGGGACAGGAACAGGGCGATATACGCGATATGCCCGGCGGCGAACGCGCCGATTCCGGCCATAAAAGTTTCGTCGGTTTCGAACGACAACAGCGCATCACCAATCGCACAAAGGGCAAGCGCAACCACCAGAAGAAGCGGGGCTGAATCCAGCAAAGCGGTCGCGGCCAGCAATGCAACTGCCGCAGTTTTTAGCAATGACCTCATCGTGCTGGCTGAGCACGGTGACAGGGGCAGGTAGGCCAAAGCACAGGCGGCGGCAGGCCAGATTAGAGCAGTTGTCATGGATACCTCCCGGTTTTCAGTAACTTGTGCCGGGTGGCCGCTTTTTCTCAACCGGTGACGTTGAGGCAGGTGGTTCTGCGGAAATGGTGCTTGGTACTGAGTGATCACGTCTGGCAGAATGTTGCCATGCTCAGATGTTTAGCGATTCTAATGGTTTTGCCTGCTGTTTCAGCATCGGCGCAATCTACTTTGTCTGCGGCTGACTTCGATGAATATACGCGAGGCAAAACGCTGTTCTACGGCTTTCAGGGGCAGGTCTATGGAGTTGAGAAGTACTTACCAAATCGCCGTGTCATCTGGTCTTTTTTGGATGGTGATTGCAAGGAAGGTGTCTGGTACGAACTGGATGGGCAGATCTGTTTCATCTACGAAGATCGACTGGACCCGCAATGCTGGGTTTTCACTCGGTCAGGGACTGGCCTGATCGCACAATTCGAGGGTGATCCGGCCCAGACGGAACTCTACGAAGCCGAGGATATTGACGAAGAGATGGTGTGCTACGGGCCGGATATCGGCGTCTAAGGCCCCCTCAGAATAATGAGCCCTGATCTGGGGCGTCCTTTTGGGGGGCTTTCTTAGGGGCTGACCGCGCAGCAGTGGCTTGACCAGTAGTCAGGATACCATCAGCAAACTCGATCTGAAGTGCGCTGTGTTTTGCGGCTTGTTCTTTCGTAGTCACCACCTGATCGTCGGCGCGAACGACAGCGTATCCCCGCTGCAACGTGGCCTTGTAGCTGAGCGTTTCGCGCAGGCGGTCCGTTGAGCTGAGTTGTTGCCGCATCCGGTCAAGTCGCGTTGCTTGCGCGGCGTTCAAACGGTCCGCCAGACGGGTGACGGTCTGGCGCTGCACTTCGATCTCTCGCTGAATCGGGCGCAGCGAAAGGCGCGAGGACAGGTTCCACACGGCTTCCTGACGGCTTGTAACGAGGTTGCGCAGGGTCGAAGGACGCAGATGGGCGGATAGCTTCACAACTTGCAAGTGGCGATTTTGGACTCCGCGCTCCAATGCCGGAGTCAGGCGGTCTGCAATTAAATCAAGTCGTTGACGTGGAGTGTTCAACAGGCTGTCCGGGCGCGGCAAGGCGCGGGAAAGGTCACGCAGGCGCTGCGACCTCCGTTGCACCGCATCTGTCGCAGCGCGGGACAGGCGCGCGCCTTGTTCACCGGTCCAAGCCAGCAGTTCCATCCGCACAGGCACGGCCAATTCAGCGGCGGCTGTCGGAGTGGGCGCGCGGCGGTCGGAAACATAGTCGATCAGCGTCGTGTCTGTTTCGTGCCCGACGGCTGAAATCAGCGGAATGTCCGAGGCCGCAGCAGCGCGGGCCACAATCTCTTCGTTGAAGCCCCAGAGGTCTTCGATGGACCCGCCACCCCGGGCGACGATGATCAGATCGGGGCGGGGCAGGGCTCCGCCGGGTGTCAGCTGGTTGAAGCCTTCGATCGCGTTGGCGACTTCGGGCGCACAGTTTGCCCCTTGAACGGCAACAGGCCAGATCAGGACCTTGCGCGGAAAGCGGTCTCGCAGGCGATGCAGGATGTCACGGATCACAGCGCCCGAAGGAGAGGTTACTACGCCGATGATCTGCGGCAAGTAGGGCAGAGGCTTTTTGCGTTCAGGCGCGAACAGCCCTTCGGCTTCAAGTTGCTTCTTGCGCTTTTCCAACAGCGCCATCAGCGCGCCTTGCCCGGCGACAGCGACCTCATCGACGTTCAGATTATACTTCGACTGCGCTCCAAAGGCAGTCAGGCGGCCGGTGACAACGACCTCAAGCCCTTCTTCCGGCACAACGGACAGGCCAGAGATCTGACCCTTCCACGTTGTGCAGGCCAGCACGTTCCGGTCATCCTTAATGTCGTAATACAGGTGCCCAGAGCGCGCCTTGAACACCCGTCCGACCTCGCCCCGCACACGGATTCGCCCAAACGTTCCTTCAAGGGTGCGTTTCACCTCGCCCGAGATGTCAGAAACAGTGTATTCAGGGGTGTTTTGACCGGGAATGGGGTCATCAAGCAGGTCGGACATTTCAGCGCCTTGTGTCAAATGCCCGGCCAGCTTAGAACGCCCCGCAAGCGAGGCCAAGCAGATCGGAGTGCATTCATGAATATCCTCATTCTCGGCAGTGGTGGGCGGGAACACAGCCTGGCCTGGGCAGTGATGCAGAATCCCAAATGTGACCGTTTGATTGTTGCTCCGGGCAATGCCGGGATCGCTCAGATAGCGGAATGTGCGTCTTTTGACATCGAGAATGGCGGCGCGGTGGTCAGCTTTGCGGAGGAATATGCGATCGATTTTGTGATCGTCGGCCCCGAGGCCCCGCTGGCCGCGGGCGTTGCAGATCGTTTGCGTGAGGCAGGCGTTTTGGTCTTTGGCCCATCGGCCGAGGCTGCGCGGTTAGAAGCTTCAAAAAGCTTTACCAAGGAAATCTGTGATGCGTCCGGAGCACCGACGGCGCCTTATGCACGTTTTACCGAAGCGGAGCCTGCGAAAGCGTATATCCGCGAACAGGGCGCGCCTATTGTGGTCAAGGCCGATGGTTTGGCTGCCGGCAAGGGGGTGATCGTTGCGATGGATGAAAAGACCGCCTTGGACGCAATTGATGACATGTTCGGCGGCGCTTTTGGTGGAGCAGGGGCCGAGGTTGTCATCGAGGAGTTCATGGACGGGGAAGAGGCGTCCCTGTTCGTGCTATGCGATGGCGAGGACATCCTCTCTATCGGCACTGCGCAGGACCACAAACGCGTAGGCGAAGGTGATACCGGTTTGAATACCGGCGGGATGGGTGCCTATTCGCCCGCGCCGGTTCTGAGTGCCGAGGTTGAGGCGCGGGCAATGGATGAGATCGTGCGTCCGACCATTGCCGAGATGAAGCGTCGGGGCACACCGTTTCAGGGGGTTCTCTACGCCGGTCTGATGATCAAGGACGGGCAGCCGAGGCTGGTTGAATACAACGTCCGCTTTGGCGACCCCGAATGTCAGGTGCTGATGATGCGGCTTGGTGCGCAGGCGTTGGACCTGATGCATGCTGCCGCCGAAGGTCGACTGGGCGAGGCACGGGTGAATTGGGCCGATGATCACGCGATGACCGTGGTGATGGCGGCGAAGGGGTATCCGGGCGCTTATGAGAAGGGAAGCGTCATCAACGGGTTGGAGGCTCTGACGGAAGATAGCAGCAACGTGGTGTTTCATGCGGGAACCAAGGCCGTTGAGGGGCAGGTGCAGGCTGCCGGCGGGCGGGTGCTGAACGTCACGGCCCGCGGTGGCACGCTGCAAGAGGCACGGAACCGGGCGTATGCGGCAGTGGATGGAATTGATTGGCCGGACGGCTTCTTCCGCCGCGACATCGGTTGGCGGGCGCTATGAGCGATAGGGCTCCCGCGCCCTGACGCCGCATCAGAGATGCTACGCTAAAGGCCTTGGGCCGGGCAGCCCGCTTACGCGGGCTGCTGTCGGGCTTATTGGGCGCAGTTCAGGGTTTGTTTCATCGCCGCTTGGGTGAAAGCGGCCAGTTCCTGCGTTTTCCAGTTCTGATCGTAGTGGACACTGACGATCTCCTGCCAATCGGCGCTGGCGACGATCAGTTCGGGACCATTGCCGCAATCTCTGACACCGCCGGTGATGAAGTCTTCGCCGATGCGGTGATTGGTCAGTTCGGATAAGGAAGCAATTTCAGTCAGGCCGTCACCCTTGAAACGCCAGATGCGTAGGGTCTTGGCCAGATGTGGGCGGTCGATATAGGCGATTTCCACATAGCCGTCGCCGTCCAGATCTGCAGCGCCAATCGGTGCCAGCCATCGAAACCGGGTGCCGATATGTGGCGTTGCGGCGATTTTTTCTCCGCGCGCGTTGTAGATTGCGAGTTGCGCACCAAGCTGATCATGGGATTCGACGACGACGACCTCGGGTGTGCTATCGGAGTTGATATCAACGAGCCGAGGTGAAAGGTCTTCGAAAACGCGATCCTCGGGAAGGCGGATCATCAAGGTTCTGCGTCTACGCTCTGCGTCGGCACTTTTGACGGTAAGTTCCAAAGCACCGTATTCGATGCTGTCACCCAAGACACCGTGGGGGTAGCGTGTGGTCGGTTCGGTGAAGCGGGCTTCGGTTACGATATCGGCTGCTGTGCCGGGGCTTGCCCCCATCAGCCACAGGCTCATTACCAACAGGGCGCCGCGTGTCCGACCTTGCTGCAGGCGATCGGACCGACGCGGCGCTTTGGATGGCATCAGATCTGTTTTTCGGGCATTTGCACGACCAGACCATCCAACTCATCCGTGACCTTGATCTGGCAGGTCAGGCGCGAACGGGCCGGGTCGGGCTCAAAGGCAAAGTCCAGCATGTCCTCTTCCATGTCGTCTTTGGCAGGAACTTTCTCGACCCAGTCTGGGTGGATGTACACATGGCAGGTCGAACAGGCGCAGGCACCGCCGCAATCGGCCTCGATGCCGGGAATGTTGTTGTCACGGGCCCCTTCCATGACGGTCAGTCCGTTGGCGACCTCGACTGTGTGTTCGGTACCGCCATGCTCGACATAGGTGATCTTTGCCATTGCGTGCGTCTTCCTTTTGCGATGTTCGAAACCTTCCTTAGTCAAGGCATCTAGGTCTTTCCAGCCTCATTTGCGACTCCGCACGCCGCGTCTGGACTTTCCTGACGTTTGTTCTATTTTTGTTCTCATGCTTGTTGCCCCTCTACGTTCCATTTCGCAAAACAGCGACTGGCCGCGCCCGCCTGCCTGTCTGCCCGCAAACCGGCTGGACGATCCGCCCGAGGGCGCGCGAGTCGCTGTAGCCGGGCTGGTGATCCTGCGGCAGAGGCCGGGGACGGCCAAGGGGGTGATCTTTGTCACGCTTGAGGACGAGACCGGGATTGTGAACGTTGTGGTCTGGCGCAAAATTTATGAGCAATTCCGCCGCGCGGTGATATCGGGGCGGCTGCTGAAGGTCACCGGCCGGATGCAGCGGGCGCATTCGGTGACCCATGTGATCGCGGAAGAGATCGAGGACATCTCGGGGATGCTGGATGTGTTGGTACGGGGGCAGGGGTAGATCCGCTATGCGGACAAAGCTGCAGTTCCCAACTGGGCAGTACGGCGTCTATTGGAAAAAACGGTTGCGCCGCGGGATAGTCAGGAGACAAGCAGGATTGCATGTGCCAAACTGTCTGCTGTTTCGGGTTCTGCAAACGGCTTCGTCGGAGTATTGGAGGTGAACGAGCGACTCGGTTTACGGTTTTCTCTCTATAAGCCAGTACGTTACGCCTAAAGCTAGGCCGATGGCTGCGTAACCAAGAAAGTATTGAGGCTCCAAACTTTTGTCATCAAGTGTGATGATTTTTCGAGCTACCGCCATCAAGGCCGTCGCGACAACGAGCTTGATGTGGATGACGTCAGCAGTCAAATAGAGCGTGATATTTGTATAGATTTCTATTGCTATAAGGACGACCAACACGGCACTGAACACCGTGAGAAGGTCACTGACCTCCAAGATGTAAACAGGCGGTTCCAACAACTTCTGATATGTTGTGAATCCAGCGTCTATAATGGCCAGAAGAATGATACCGAGCATTAGCACTGACAACGCTCTAACACCGTGGCGGATCATGCGATTACACCACCGAACGATAGCATCTTCGTGATGGGGGTCTAACTCCACATGTACTGGGATGGGTTTGTTGTCTTCGCCACTCACTGTAATCTCCAATTCCGAACTAGTTCGCCAGCGTGAGACATTTCATCCAGATGCATCGCCCGCTACGGCTTTGACAGAACCCTCTCACAAAATGGATGTAGTTTTCTAGGCCGATCTGTTGCTCGTTAAAACGACTGATGGTCTCGGAACGGATCTCGTGCTGCGCCGACTGTACAAGTATAGAAGCCAGCACGGCACCCGTTGCCAATGAACTTACTGTGTCAGCATTGGGCCCAGAGCCGACATAGGATCAACGTGCCTTATCGCTTAAACAACACTCCCTGCGCCTGCTTGTCCCGGTGATCTCCGCGCAGCTCGGCGTGTAAAGCGCGTCCTGCTTGGACCCCCGGGCGGGCGCTCACGGTCTCAAGCCAGCGGGTGAAGTGGGGTTTGTCCTCCAAAACCTGCTGTTGGCCTTCCCAGAGGCTGGCCCAGCCCCAGATCGAAATGTCGGCTATGGAATAGAATTCGCCCGCGACGTATTCGTTCTCGGCCAATCGCCGGTCGAGCACTCCATACAACCGACCAACCTCGGTGCGGTAGCGGTCTTTGGGATAAGGCAGGTCCTGCGGTGGCTCCAAGTTCGGGGCGTATTTCAAGAAGTGATGCGCCTGACCGGCCATCGGACCGACGCCTCCCATTTGCCACATCAGCCATTCTTCGACCGCGATCCGGTCGCGTTCGGTTTCTCCATAGAATTTCCCGGTCTTGCGGGCCAGATACATCAGGATCGCGCCGCTTTCGAACACGGAAACCGGCTCACCGTCCGGACCATCGGGATCGACGATGGCAGGCATCCGGTTGTTGGGGGAAATCTTCAGGAACTCAGGGTCGAACTGATCACCCTTGCCGATATTGATCAGATGCGTGGTGTAGGGCAGCTCCATCTCTTCCAAAGCGATGGACACTTTCCAGCCATTCGGCGTGGGCCAGAAATACAAGTCAATCATGATTTCTCCTCAGGTTGAGGCGATCATGAGGCTTTCTGTACAAACGGCAAGAGCCCTTTTGGGCGGGACGGGGCAAAGAGCCGTGACCAGCGGCGGGTGGAGCTTCTGGGCCGGCCCTGCAGTATCGGCGGTAAGCTCAGCGGGTCATCACCGCGCAGTAGGGCATTACAGACGTGCAGAACGCCGGGCTGGACCAATGGCAAATTCGGCGCTGTGGGTTTCCGTCCAGGGCGAACGTGTCCCCGATAGCATTCATCCTGATTAATGACATCTGCTTTGCTTTGCACAAGATGTTGTGGTGCTGATGTGCCATTACGCTATGACGCTCTGATCAAAGGACGGTTGCAGAACCGTGACGATGCCTTTGGCAGGGTTGACGAGTCCGCGAGTGCGGCGTAAGGGCAACAACACTACGTGGCGATTTGTTACCGGATTGCGGGCCACGCTAAACCAAACCGCTAAAAGGTCAGGATGAAAGGCCCCTTTCGCTTGACCGCGTCTGGGGTTTTTTGATGCCCTTGCCAGACAAGGGTCGAGAGGAATGACATGAGCGAGAGCTGGAACAAACGCACCCAAGCCGTCCACGGCGGCATCCGTCGCAGCCAATATAACGAGGTCAGCGAGGCGATTTACCTGACACAGGGCTTCGTTTACGAGACCGCCGAACAGGCCGAGGCCCGATTTCTGGAGTGTGGCCCGGATGAGTTCATCTACGCTCGCTATGGCAATCCCACCGTTTCGATGTTCGAACAACGCATTGCTGCGCTGGAAGGCGCCGAGGACGCGTTTGCAACGGCGTCCGGCATGGCCGCCGTGAACGGCGCGCTGACTTCAATGCTGAAGGCTGGCGACCATATCGTCTCGGCCAAGGCCCTGTTCGGCTCGTGCCTGTATATCGTCGAGAACATTCTGACACGGTTCGGTGTCGATGTGACCTTTGTTGACGGCACGGACCTGGAACAATGGAAAGCGGCGATCCGGCCCGACACCAAGGCGGTGTTCTTTGAATCCATGTCGAACCCGACGCTTGAAGTGATTGACATTGCCTCCGTCGCCGAACTGGCCCATTCGGTTGGCGCGCTGGTGGTTGTAGATAACGTCTTCTCGACCCCGGTTTTCTCGCGCGCGATTGAACAGGGTGCCGATGTGGTCATTTACTCTGCAACCAAGCATATCGATGGGCAAGGCCGTGCGTTGGGCGGTGTCATCATCGGCACCAAGGACTTTATCCGTGGTACGGTTGAGCCGTACTTGAAGCATACCGGCGGTGCGCTCAGCCCGTTTAACGCCTGGATCATGCTGAAGGGCCTGGAGACCATGGCGCTGCGAGTGAATGCGCAGGCCGAGACAGCTCAGACTGTGGCAGAGGCATTGGAAGGTCACGCCGCATTGGAGCGGACGCTGTATCCGGGTTTGAAGACGCACGCTCAGAACGAGTTGGTGCAGTCGCAGTTGGGGGGTAAGGGCGGAACGGTTCTTTCGCTGGACATCAAGGGTGGGAAAGACGCCGCGTTTGCGTTCCTCAACGCGATGACGATCCCGGTGATCTCGAACAACCTTGGCGACGCCAAGTCGATTGCAACGCACCCGGCGACCACGACGCATCAGCGGCTGAGCGATGAGCAGAAAGACGAGTTGGGTATCACCCCCGGCCTGATCCGCCTGTCCATCGGTCTGGAAGACGCTGGCGACTTGCTTGCCGATATTAAGCGAGCATTGGACGTTTCTCAGCGCTGAAATCAATCTATATTCTGCTATGCCCGCGATGAAACTGCATGATAGGGGCGCAAGTTCCGAATTCCGTGCTGAAATTCATCCGGGCTGTGCTTTGACGCGTATACGGTTAAACTGGAAAATCCGTCGAAGCTGTATATAGTCCGGCGACCAACCGAGGAGCCCTATCAATGAATGTGCACCCCCGTGACATTGATGATGCGCCAGACAGTAAAGAGGCCGCTGCCGCGCTGAAAACTCTGCGCAAGTGGGTCGAAACAGCGACCGAAGCTGAAATCAGTCAGCTCGACCCGGCCGTGGCACGTCTTGTCCCTGGGCTGGTGCCGTTGAACTATCCGACCTTATCGCGCGACTACCCCGAGGCGTTTGAAGTCGACGCGGCCTATCGTGCATCGCTGCCGGATCTTCAGAACGGCCCGTCCAGCCTGATCCGCGGGGCCAAACAGCAGATTCAGCATGTAGGCATCTCGAATTTCCGCCTGCCGATCCGCTTTCATCGCAAGCATGGCGAAGACCTGACGCTTGAGACCTCGGTCACCGGGACGGTCAGCCTTGAGGCTGAGAAAAAGGGCATTAACATGTCCCGGATCATGCGCTCGTTCTACAAACACGCCGAGCGTACGTTCAGCTTTGAAGTGATGGAAGCCGCGCTGAACGATTACATGACCGATCTGGACAGCTTTGATGCGCGTATCCAGATGCGTTTTTCCTATCCGGATCGGGTGCAAAGCCTTCGTTCGGGGCTGGAAGGGTACCAGTATTACGACATTGCGCTGGAATTGGTTGAGCAGAACGGCGTGCGTCAGAAGATCATGCATCTGGACTATGTCTATTCGTCGACCTGTCCCTGCTCTCTGGAGCTCAGCGAACACGCACGTTCGCAGCGTGGACAGCTTGCAACGCCGCACTCGCAGCGTTCTGTCGCACGGATTTCGGTTGTTGTAGATTGTGCTGCAGACTGCCTGTGGTTTGAGGATTTGATCGCGCTCTGCCGCCGTGCGGTGCCGACCGAAACGCAAGTGATGGTCAAACGCGAGGACGAACAAGCCTTTGCCGAACTGAACGCTGCCAACCCGATCTTCGTCGAAGACGCTGCGCGCCTGTTCTGTGCCGAACTTCTGGCCGATCACCATGTCGGCGATTTCCGCGTGGTGGCCAGCCATCAGGAAAGCCTGCACAGCCACGATGCGGTATCTGTTCTGACCGAAGGTCCGACCTTTGTTTCCTCCAGTCTTGATCCGCGTCTGTTCTCGACTCTGTTCCATGTTGGGTGACTGAACAGCGCGCCCGCAAGTCTCAAAATTAGACTATCGGCGAATTTTTGCCGCATCGCAGCAAATAATGCTGCGTACGCACTGTGTTTCGCGCTAAAATAGCGGGGTATGCAGCCGTGGTGTGCGCGATCATGCCACTCTGAAAGGAAGCCGAGACGTGCGACGCCCCGGGATTTCAGGCCTAGTTAGCCCGTCCGAGAAATCCGGACGGAGTGCGGACGATCTTTCCTTTGGCGGCTGTATCGCTTTCACAGGAGAAATGACGAATGAATCCGATTACCCAACCGCTGGAATTCCAGGCGGCGGCTATTCGTATGGCCGGCTACGCGGTTAGCAACCAACTGAAGATCATGCAAATTTTTGCCGCCTCTGCTATGGAGCTGCCGTTCGTACCGGTACACGCACTGCACGTGTCCTCTTCGGTTCCCGCACCGGTAACACCGAAGCCGGAGTTTAAGTCTAAGGCGGCTGCCGCCAAGCCCGCGGCCAAAGCCAAAGCAGCGTCAAAGCCAAAAGCCAAACCAGCGGCACGGGCCAAAGTGGCAGCCAAACCCAAGGCCGAATCACCGAAGCCTGCCACCGTCAAGTCTGTAGCCACTCCGGCCAAGGCGCCAGCTTCTCCGACGGCGGCAAAGCCTGTAATCACGGCAACTCCGCAGGAAGTGAAACCGGCAGCAGCGCCCGCAAAGCCAGCAGTTCGAGCCCGCCGGTCAACTGCAGCAGTCAAACCCGCGCCCAAGGCGCAAACGGTTAAACCCACCGCGGCAAAGCCAGCTGCTAAACCTGCAGCACCCAAGGCTACGACGAAAGTTGCAGCGCCTAAACCTGTTGCCCCCAAGGCATCGGCAAAGCCAGCGACCAAACCTAACGAAAAAACCGCAGCAGCAAATGCACCGGCGAAGCCTGCAGCGCCCAAGGCAGCCACCTCGTCTGTGACACCCAAAACTGAGCCAGCGAAACCTGTGGCACCGAATCCGGCGGCAGCAAAGCCCGCTGCGCCCAAGGTTCCTGCCAAACCTGCTACACCCAAGGTAGAACCCGCTCAGGCTGCGGCCCCACAACGCCGGACACGCACGCCGTCGAAACCGCCCGCAATGCCCACACCTGTCAGCAAAACGGACAAGTAAACGGGACATCCGCTTGACACAGTCGTGCAGGCGCGCCAACGCTGCGCCTCATGACGGACATGCGCCCGGTTGGATATGTGATTGGCCTGTTGGTCGCCATTCTAGGGGCGACCATGATGCTGCCCATGCTTGCGGATCTCATCGAAGGTCGGGGCGAGTGGCATGTATTCCTGGAAAGCGGCATTATCACCATTCTGACCGGAGTGGTCCTATCCATCAGCTGCTCCAACGGGGTGGGCGAAGGTCTCACGATCCGTCAGACCTTTTTGCTGACCACCGGCGTTTGGGTCGCGCTGCCGTTCTTCGGCGCGATCCCGTTTCTGATTGGTGAAACCGAACTGCGCTTTGTCGATGCTTATTTCGAGGCGATGTCGGGGCTGACCACCACCGGCTCGACGGTGATTTCCGGCCTCGATGATTTGCCCCAAGGGTTGCTGTTGTGGCGCGGACTGCTGCAATGGCTGGGCGGAATCGGTATCATCGTTGTCGCCATGGTTTTCCTTCCCGAGCTGCGGGTCGGGGGGATGCAAATCTTCCGCTCGGAAGGGTTTGAAACCATGGGAAAAATCCTGCCGCGCGCGCAGGAGATCGCGGGCCAGATTTCCCTGATCTACGTCTTTCTTACCTTCGTCTGCGCACTGGTTTATGCCGGTCTCGGGATGAGCTTTTTCGACGCTGTGGTGCACGCGATGACCACCATCGCGACAGGTGGATTCGCCAACTACGATTCCTCTTTCGCGCAGTTTTCGGGACCGACCGAGTATGCGGCTGCCGTCTTCATGATACTCGCGGCGCTGCCCTTTGTACGTTACGTTCAGTTCGCCAATGGCAATACCAACTCATTGTGGCAGGACAGCCAGATTAAGACCTTTCTGGCGACAATTCTGGTATTGGTCGTGGTCATGGCTGTGTTTCTGATCTCGGTCTTTCCGCATCACTGGGAACAGGCCTTCCGGGAGTCCTTGTTCAACATCACGTCGATCATTTCTGGTACAGGCTACGCCAGTGTCGACTATATGACTTGGGGCAGCTTTCCAGTCATGCTGTTCTTTCTGATCGGCCTGATCGGAGGCTGCGCGGGCTCAACCGCCTGTTCGATCAAGATCTTCCGTTATCAGTTGCTATTCGCTTCGATCAAAACCCAGATCCGACGCATCCGATCGCCGCATGGTGTTTTTACCCCACAATACGGCGGGCGCACGATCGGGACGGATGTTTTAACCTCGGTGATGAGTTTTTTCATGTTCTTCGTGCTCTCGCTAGGCGTGCTGGCCTGGGCGTTGGCGCTGACGGGGCTGGATTTCATCACTTCTGTCTCGGGTGCTGCCACGGCGCTGGCGAATGTGGGGCCGGGGCTGGGGGATCAGATCGGCCCGGCGGGCAACTTCGCGGGGCTGAGCGATACGGCCAAATGGCTGCTGTCAATTGGTATGTTAGTCGGTCGGCTTGAGCTGTTGGCCGTCTACGCCCTGTTTACCGTTCAATTCTGGAGAAGCTGATGAGAAGACCTCTGGGTGCCCAGATTTCGCATATGCTGAAGGATCGCGGCGTCGACGTGATATTCGGTATCCCGGGCGTGCATAATCAGGAAATGTATCGCGGTATCGAAGAAGCAGGCATCACCCATGTTCTGGCGCGGCATGAACAGGGGGCTGGGTTCATGGCCGACGGCTATGCCCGCGCGACCGGCAAGCCGGGGGTGGCCTATGTGATCACTGGGCCTGGGCTGTGCAATATCATGACGCCGATGGGGCAGGCCTATTCGGATTCGGTTCCGCTGCTAGTGATGTCCTCGTGTCTGGATGAAGCGCAGGCGGTGCATGGCCAATTGCACCAGATGAAGGATCAGCGCGGGGCGGCTGAGACAGTTACCGACTGGTCTCATCAGGCCAACACTGCGCAAGCAGCCTATGGGCTTGTCGAGCGAGCGTTTGAAGAGTTCGAACTTTCGCGCCCACGCCCCAAGCATATTCAAGTGCCGATCGCCCAACTTGAGGCCGATGCAGATCCCGCGCCGTTTCCCAATCAGCCGGGACTGCGGACCAAGGCTTTGCCACCGGACGTTGCTCCGGTGCTGTCATTGTTGAATATCGCCCGGAGGCCGTTGTTCATCCTAGGCGGAGGGGCGCGTTCGAACTTGTGGCGGCAAATTTTGACGCAGCTTGGTGCTGCGTGTTTTACGACTTACGCAGGGCGCGGAATGGCGGGGTTAGGCTATGCGCTCGACTTTGGCGCCACGCTTTCGCGCCCCGGCAGTGCCGAGCTGATCGGTTCCGCTGACCTTGTGGTTGCGGTAGGCGCAGAGTTGGGTGAAGTCGACCTCTGGCGCGACACGCTGGGGCATTCCGCCCATCTGGTGAGGGTTGATCTTGATCCCAAGGTTCTGTCCGACCATCACCGCGCTGGGATCAAGTTGCAAGCGGATGGTGAGAGCTTTGCAAAGGCGCTTTGGGCTGCGATTGACCACGTGAAACCAGCCACCGGATGGGCCGCAGAAGAAATCGCCGAAACGCGCAGCCGCTGGCGCGCGGAATTGGACGCCGAACGTCCGGGGATCCTGCCGGTTCTGGATGCTCTGCGCGATGTAATGCCTGCTGACACAATGATCTACTCCGACATGACCCAAATTGCCTATGTAGCGAAAGAGGCTTGGGACATGGCCTATCCTTATCATTGGCACCATCCGACCGGATTTGGCACCTTGGGTTATGGCCTGCCAGCCGGTATTGGTGGTGCAGTTGCCCGTCGAAGTAAGCCCACTGCGGTGATCGCGGGGGACTACGGATTCCACTACACAATGATGGAATTAGGCGTTGCGGTAGAGCTGGGCCTGTCCTTGCCCATCATCCTGTGGGACAACGGCAAGCTGAAAGAGATCGAGGATAGTATGGTTCGAGGTCAAATCGCCCCCAATGCGGTCGTCGCCCGTAACCCCGATTTTTGCAAGCTGGCTGAGGCCTTTGGGGCGTTGTCCGTCGCGCCGTCTAGCCTGGAAGAAATGCAGGCGACCGTGCGTTCCGCCTTTGACGCACCGGTTCCAACCCTTATCCGAGTGACGCCGGACATCGTCCAATAAAAAACGCCGCCCGATGAGGCGGCGTTTTAATTTTCCGGACCGGTTTAATCCCAGCAGTGCACCAGTACGGTCATCCCGTTGGCCCTTCGGCTGAGTTCATTGGGCGAGATTTCAGCGGTCGACTGACTGGACTGACCGGACACGCCCGCCTTTTCCAGAACCGTATTCAGTCTCTCGACCGTGGCAGCCAGGCTGACCGACGCAGGCAGGGTGCGTCCGTCGGACGGGGCGGGCAGCAACATGCCGACGACCTGACCGGCGTCATCAAAGACAGGGCCGCCCGCGTCGCCCGGCTGGGCCGCCAGAGCCAAACGTTTCACACCGTCTTCGCCGTTCAACCCGCGCACGTCTGAGATTTGACCGTAGGTTAGCGTCGGCGCGCCCAACGCACCCTGATATGAGAAACCCGACACCGCGACTTCGGACTGGATCCGAGGTCTGTCCGCACTGAACTCGGCGATGCTAATTGGGGCAAGGCTGCTACTGGGGCGCAGAACGGCCACGCCAAGATCGGTGTCCGACCAGGCGACCTGAAGTTCCTGATCACCTTCTAGCGTAATCCGAGAGCAGCTGTTGGCGGCTTCTGAGACCGTTAGGACTGTTCCGTTCGCATCCGTGAAGAAGCCGGACCGGGACAGGCGGGGTTTGCGCACCTGCAGGCCCGAGACGAGGTCGATCCCTTGTTCCGCATCGGCACCTGCGCCTGCGTCCAGAACGGCATCATTTGTCCTGAAGCTGGCCTTGATCGCGGCCAGAACCCGTACCCGGCGGGCCTCATCGCCTTCGGGCCAGACGAGTGTAAAGCCCTTGATCTGACCGTCGCCCAACACAGCTTCGGTGTAGGACACGATCCCGTTGCCGCGCCCTTCCAGCGTAAAGCGGTCGCCGCGCAGTTCTCGGGGGCCTCCCAGAGGAACGATCTCCAGTGATTGCATCACCTCGTACAGCGCTCGAAGTGTAGCCTTGTCGCCTTCTTGACTGATCAGCAGTACTTGGGCGTTCAGATCGTTGGTGCTTTTGAAATGCACGAAGGGGGCTTCATAGCGGTCGAAGCCGACAACACCCAGCGGCAGGTCCAGATCAATTCCGGCTTGCGGGTCCGAGTAGCGCTCCATGCCAACGCTGATCAACGGTGCGTTATAGTCTTCCATCAACGCCTTGCGCTGCGCCGTGGTCAGAACACCTGTGGCATCAAAGCCGTTGAACCGCTGCCAGTCGCCCATCGAGCGGCGCGTTCCCTGACCGAAAGCGCCGTCAATCGTAGCATTGTAAAACCCTGCAGCCTGAAGGGCTGTCTGCAAATCCCGGCGCTCTTGCGCGGTCAGCAGCCGTTCGGATTGCAGAGCCTGAGACCGGGTTTCATCTGAAGGTTCCGGTGTTAGCCCGGAAATACTTGGTTCAGGTTGCGGTGTGTTTTCGACCGGTGGTGTCACCACGCCCCGGTTCAGTATGTTTGCGCCGACCGGCCAGAATTGCTGACCCAGCGAGCTTGAGAACGCGATGTAGCTATCGGCTGGGATCTGTCCCTCGGCCCGGTAGACGCGCAGGACCTGTTCGGCATCGCTGCGTAAATAGGGACCAATAACAATGGCATACCATCCAGAGTTCAGGCGAAAACCGTTCACGTCGGGCAGGGCGTTTGCATAGGCTTGCGCGCGCTCTTGCGCTTCGCGCAACGAGGGTTGTGCCTCGACCTGCACCCAGACCCCTGCGTCCTGCTGCGCAAATACGGCGCGCACGCCGAAGAGAAATAGAAACAAAATTACCGAGAATATGCGTGTCATTGTCTGCCCGTGTCTGCAGTGTTTTAGCTTTGCCGCAGGTTACGCGATTTGGGGTCAGGAACGCCATGCTTGGAATACGGGGAATTTCCAGTGTGGCGGCGCAGTGACAGCGGGGACCCATTGGCCCGTTGACGCCCCTTGGCCCCTTGCATAGGAAGGGCAAAACCGACCGGAACCGGGCGCAGATGTGCCCAAAGGGAATGTCATGACCGAACCGTCCAATGCACCTCGTTCTTTTCAGGAAATTATCCTGCGGCTTCAGACCTATTGGGCGTCGAAAGGCTGCGCCATCCTGCAGCCCTATGACATGGAGGTGGGCGCAGGCACCTTTCATCCGGCCACAACTCTGCGTGCGCTTGGATCCAAGGCCTGGGCAGCAGCTTATGTGCAGCCGTCACGTCGCCCCACCGACGGACGCTATGGTGAGAACCCGAACCGTCTGCAGCACTACTATCAATATCAGGTACTGATCAAACCCAGTCCGCCGGATTTGCAAGAACTTTATCTAGGCAGTCTTGAAGCCATCGGCATCGACATGAACCTGCACGACATCCGGTTCGTCGAGGACGACTGGGAAAGCCCGACGCTGGGGGCCTGGGGGCTGGGCTGGGAGGTTTGGTGTGACGGCATGGAAGTCAGCCAGTTCACCTATTTCCAGCAGGTCGGCGGCCATGACTGTGCGCCGGTTTCGGGCGAACTGACCTATGGTCTGGAGCGCCTGGCCATGTACGTTCTGGGCATCGATCACGTGATGGACATGCCCTTCAATGACCCTCAGTCACCCAGCCCGCTGACCTACGGCGACGTCTTCAAACAGACCGAGGAAGAATACGCCCGTTGGAACTTTGACGTGGCCAACACCGAGGTTCTGCTGCGCCACTTCGAAGAGGCCGAGGCTGAGTGCGCCGCCATTCTGGCGCAGGAACATGACGATCCCAAAACCGGCAAGCGTATCATCATGGCACACCCGGCCTATGATCAATGCATCAAGGCCAGCCATGTCTTCAACCTGCTGGACGCTCGGGGCGTGATCTCGGTGACAGAACGGCAGGCCTATATCGGCCGGGTTCGGGCGCTCGCCAAACAATGCGCCGATGCGTTTCTGTTGACTGAGGCCGCCGGGTTCGAGGTCTGATGGGGCGCTCAGGCCAATCCCGGCAGCAGCACTTTCAGGCCGTCTGCGATCATCCCGATTGCGATGGCCGACAGGATCATGCCCATAAAGCGGCTCATGATCACGCGAGCGTTTTCGGACAGGCGTTTGGACAGGGCCGAAGCGTTCCAGAAGGTGATGAACAGCAGGAACAGAACGGCCAGAAACACGCTCGCATAGACTATAGTGTCCGCGGGCTTGGAGATGTGGTGCGCATAAAGGATCAGCGTCGTGATCGTGCCCGGGCCAACCAGAATGGGAAAGGCCAACGGGTAGAAGGCCACCGTTGCCGGTTCGGGATAGGCTCGCTTTTCTCCCTCGGTTCCGTGGTGCGAGGTGCTTTCGTTACCGTTCAGCATGTTCAGACCGATCATCAAAACGACCAGACCACCCGCAACACGCAGGTCGTCTACGCTGATCCCGAACAGGCCCAGTGTTTGGTTGCCGATGGCTGCAAACGCACCGCCGAGGATCAGGCAATAGGTCGCCGTTTTTGCCGCAACCTTGCGTTGGTCAGCCGGTGTCAGGCCGTCGGTGACACTCAGGAAAACGGGCAGGTTGGTGATCGGGTTCATGATCGCAAACAACGCGCCGAAGAACCCAACGGCAAGGGTCATGTCCATTCCAAAAGCCTCGTTTCGACCTGTATCGGTTTGGAAACTGGCCTATTTCCATTGAAGTTGAAAGAGGCCGCGTGATTAGGATGTTCGAAAGATGACCGGAAAACTGCTAGCAATTATTCTTCTTGCGTCGGCGGCGCTGGCCGGAGCGGGCATGTATTACCTTCAGGTCTACGGGTTTTACTATGACGTCGCTGCCCGGCCCGGTGAGGATGTGGTGCTTTTGTCCAAGGGCTCTGAAATCCCAGAACCCATCGCGTATTCGGCGTTTCAGGCGATTGATGCCGACAGTTCTCCGATCCGTTACCGGGCTTGTTTTGAAACTGAGCTAACAGTCGAAGACCTCGCCGCTTATCAGACGGTCGAAAACGCGGAACCTCTGACTGCGCCGGGATGGTTTGACTGCTACGACGCAGCCGCCATCGCCGAAGCTTTGAAGTCTGGTCAGGCGCAGGCCTTCATGGGAGCCAAGAACATACACTACGGTGTCGACCGTATCGTCGCTGTGACCGAGAATGGCAAAGGCTATGTTTGGCACGCGCTCAACAATTGCGGCGAAAAGGCGTATGACGGCACTGTTGTAGGCGAGGAATGCCCGCCTCGGCCCAAGAGTTGAGGTAACCATGACCGACGCAGCGCTTGAGATTCCCAGTTTGCTGACCGCCACGCTTGGTATTGCGGTCTACCTGACCGGGGCCGAGATAAACGCCCGCGTCGCGGTTCTGCGCCAGTTCAACATCCCGGAACCGGTAACAGGCGGACTGCTAGCGTCTTTTGTACTGCTGTTTCTGTACTTGATCGCGGGCGTCGAACTGAATTTTGATCTGGCCTCCCGAGATTTCCTTTTGGTTGTGTTCTTTGCCGGAATCGGTCTGAATGCCCGGTTGTCTGATCTTATTTCCGGTGGCAAGCCGCTGTTTTTGCTTCTTGTTCTGACCTTGGCGACGATCATTGCCCAGAATGTTCTTGGCGCGGTCGGCGCGGTGGCCTTTGGATATCCGGCGCAGGCCGGGGTTTTATTCGGGTCAGCCTCTTTGATCGGCGGCCACGGTACAGCTATTGCCTGGGCGCCTGAGGTTGGTGCTGTAACAGGACTGGCGGGTGCTACCGAGCTGGGGGTGGCTGTGGCAACCTTAGGTCTAGTGCTGGCCGCCTTGGTGGGTGGACCGATTGCGCGTTTTCTGATCGAAGGCAAAAACCTGACGCCTGATCGCCCCGACGAAGAGCACACGGTCGGGTTACCGGACAATCCGGATGAGGCTGAAGCTAAGATCGATCACCTGACTATCATGCGCGTCCTGCTGCATCTGAACCTGGCGATCATCTTCGGCTATGCCCTGAACGAGGCAATTGACGCCACAGGGTTGAAGCTGCCTCTGTTTGTGCCCTGCCTGATCATGGGCATCGTCATAGCCAACCTGCGCGCAGCTTTGGCACCCAAGGCGCCGCCGGTGTCGCGCACGCCCTCGCTCGCATTGATCTCGGAATTCTCGCTGGGTGCGTTCCTGGCTATGTCGCTGATGAGCCTGCAACTCTGGACTATTGCCGAGCTGGGTCTTGCCATTGTTGTCATTATGGGGGCGCAGACGCTGTTTGCCGTGGCTTTCGTGATTTGGGTGCTGTTCCCGGTGATGGGCAGCAACTACCGCGCTGCTGTTCTGTCTGCAGGGTTTGGCGGCTTCGCCTTGGGTGCCACCCCCACCGCTATCGCCAATATGACCGCAGTTACCAAGCGATATGGCCCGTCGCCTATTGCCTTTATCGTGCTGCCCCTTGTATCCGCCTTCTTTGTGGATATCGCCAATGCCATCGTCATCCAGACGATCGTCAATTTCTAAGGACTGAAAATGCCCGACCTGCTGATCGAACTGTTTTCCGAGGAAATCCCCGCCCGCATGCAGACCCGCGCGGGCGAGGACCTGAAAAAGCGGATCACCGATGGTTTGGTCGAGGCCGGTCTGACCTATGCCGGGGCCGCGGCCCTGACCACGCCGCGTCGCCTGACGCTGGCCATCGAAGGACTGCTAGCCGAAAGCCCCACGATCCGCGAGGAGCGCAAGGGGCCCAAGGTTGGTGCACCGGACAAGGCCATCGAAGGCTTCCTGCGCGGTGCAGGCCTAACCCGCGAACAGTTGGAGGAACGCGATACCCCCAAAGGCGCTGTGTATTTTGCCACTATCGAGAAAGCAGGGCGTCCGGCGGCTGAGATCGTGGCCGAAGTGCTTGAGGCTACCATCCGCAATTTCCCTTGGCCCAAGTCCATGCGTTGGGGCAGTGGCCCGATGCGCTGGGTGCGCCCGCTGCATTCGATCCTGTGTATCCTGTCCGATGAGGCGGGCGCGCAGGTCGTTCCGCTGGAGGTCGAGGGGATCAATGCCGGAGACACGACCTCTGGTCACCGTTTCATGGCGCCGGATCGGTTTTCGGTCACGTCCTTCGACGACTACGCTGCGAAGCTGAAGCGCGCCTTTGTGGTGCTGAACCCGGCCGACCGCGCCGAGCATATCTGGAACGACGCCCAGAACATGGCCTTTGCCGCCGGTCTGGAAGTGGTCGAGGACAAGGGCCTGCTGGCCGAAGTCGCTGGGCTGGTCGAATGGCCCGTGGTGCTGATGGGTCAGATTGACGAGGAGTTCCTCGAACTGCCGCCCGAGGTGCTGCAGACCTCGATGAAAGAGCATCAGAAATTCTTCTCGGTCCGCAATCCCAAAACGGGTCGGATCGAACGCTTCATCACCGTCGCCAACCGCGAAACCGCCGACAATGGCGCGACCATTCTGGCGGGGAACCAAAAGGTGCTGTCGGCTCGTCTGGCCGATGCGAAATTCTTCTGGGAGAATGACCTGCGCGTTGCCAAGTCGGACATCGCCCAATGGACCCGCGCGTTGGAGAACGTGACCTTCCACAACAAGCTGGGCACACAGGCCGAGCGTATAGACCGCATCGCCGCGCTGGCCCGCGAATTAGCCCCGGTGACCGGAGCGGATGCCGAACAAGCCGAGAAAGCCGCGCGTCTGGCCAAGGCCGACCTGAGCTCCGAGATGGTCTATGAATTCCCCGAACTTCAGGGGCTTATGGGCCGCTACTACATCGAAGCGGCAGGCGAGGACGCCGCCGTGGCCGCCGTGGCGCAGGAGCATTACTCTCCGCTTGGGCCCTCGGACGACGTGCCGACCGCGCCGTTGTCGGTGACTGTGGCTTTGGCTGACAAACTGGACACACTGACCGGGTTCTGGGCGATTGATGAGAAACCGACCGGATCGAAAGACCCGTTTGCTCTGCGTCGTGCTGCATTGGGTGTAACTCGATTGATACTCGAAAACGATCTGCGACTGTCTTTGGATCGGTTCTTTGACAGCCAACTGATACGAGCAGAAAGCGCAATCAATGAGGCGTTGCCGGAAGCTAAAGTTCTTGATCTTTTGGAAGAAATCGCAGAGCGAGGTGTCTTTGGTGCTGCATTCCAGACCGTTAAAGACAGAATAGATGATTTGCCTGCGGCAGCTTTTCTTGAACTTGAGAAAAAGGTCCCAGACGCATCTGACGATCTCCTCTCCTTCTTCCACGACCGCCTCAAAGTCTTCCTCCGCGACGAGGGCATCCGCCACGACATCATCGACGCCTGTATCGCGATGGAGGGGAATGACGACCTCAACCTGCTGGTCAAACGCGCCCGCGCTCTGAATGAAGTGATCGCCACCGAGGATGGCGAAAACCTCGTTCAGGGCTTCAAGCGCGCCAACAATATCCTGACTCAGGCCGAGGAGAAAGACGGGGTCGAATACTCCTATGGCGCGGATGTGAAATTCGCTGAGACCGACAGCGAACGGGCGCTTTTTGCCGCCTTGGAGCAGGCGCAGGCCGATATCGAACCTGCGATGAAGGCCGAGGATTTCCCCAAAGCGATGGCCACAATGGCAGGTCTGCGTGGTCCGGTCGATGCGTTCTTTGACGAGGTTCAGGTGAACACCGACAACGACATTCTGCGCCGCAACCGTTTGAACCTGCTAAGTCAAATCCGGCAGGTCTGCTCCAGCGTGGCCGATTTGAGCAAGATCGAAGGCTAAGCCAGAACGCCCTTGCGCCATTGGTGCAAGGGCTTATGCTGCAGTGAAACGAAAAGGTGCTGCAGTGCAGAATAATCCGCATACCACTCTGATCACGTCCGAAGCGCCCGTGAACGCCAACACGCATGGCGGGCGGGCGAAATGCCTGCAACGTCTGGTCCGGCTGGATATGCCGGTGCCACGGACAGTGGCGTTGTCCTTTGATGCCGTGCATCGCATTGCCGAGGGCGAGGTGCTGGATATCACCGCCATTCTCGAACAGTTCGACGAGGCGGCGCTGCTGTGTGTTCGACCCAGTTCCGAAGACCCCGATTGGGGCGGGCCGGGGGCCATATTGAATATCGGTATGAACGAGGCCCGGTACGCGGAGCTGTCTGAAAAGATGGGGACCGAGGCCGCTGCGGCACTGTATTTGCGCTTTGTGCAAAGCTACGCGATCCATGTGGCCCGTCTGGATGCGGACGTGTTCGACGATATCGACAGCGATGGTAAAGCCGGTTTGCGCGATACATTGCGCGCCTATGAGGATGAGACCGAAGAAGCCTTCCCTCAGGATCGGAAGGAGCAACTCTCTGCCGTTTTGCGCTCAATGGCGCGGGCGTGGGATGGTACGTCGGCGCGACTATTGCGGCAGGCCAAAGGGGCCCCGGCGGATGCGGGCCTTGGGCTGGTTATTCAGGAAATGATTCCGGGTGTCGGGCAGGGTGAGTGCGGCTCGGGCGTACTGCAACTTGTGGACTCGACGACGGGGATGCCGCAGATCACCGGTCGCTATCTGAGCCAAAGCCAGGGGCGCGATGCGCTGGGGGAGGGGGTCTCGGCCCTCTACTTGGAAAAAGATGAGCGCGGGCCGTCACTTGAGGATGTTGCACCCGAAGCCTTCGCGAACCTCAAGGCCCATGCGGCGTTGATGCGGGAAAAGCTGCGCGAGGAAATGCAGGTCGAGTTCGTCGTTCAGAATGGCAAGGTCCACATTCTTGACGGTGTCCGAGTTCAACGCAGCTCGCGAGCAGGAATGCGGATCGCGGTGCGGCTGGCCGAGGATGGGATCATCCCGCCACAAGAGGCAGTGATGCGGATCGATCCGCATTCGGTCAATGAACTGCTGCACCGTCAGGTTCATCCAGACGCCAAGCGCGACGTTCTGACCACCGGGATTGCCGCCAGCCCGGGTGCCGCGACCGGCAAGATCGTATTTACCGCCGCCGAGGCACAAGCCAGCGCCGCGCGTGGGGAACCCTGTATTCTGGTGCGCCGTGAAACCTCACCCGAGGATGTGCGGGGGATGCACGCCGCCGTGGCCGTTCTGACGGAAAAAGGCGGCATGACCAGTCATGCAGCAGTGATCGGGCGTGGTCTGGGCTTGCCGTGTATCGTCGGCGCGTCCGAGATGCGGTTTCAGACCAAGAAGAAGCTGCTCACCGCACCAAACGGGCGCGTGTTCAAGACCGGTGATATCCTGACGATCGATGGAACCTCGGGGCAGGTTCTGGCGGGGCAGCCGGCGATGCTGGAAGCTGCGCTGGACGACTGTTTTCAGACACTTATGGGGTGGGCCGATGAAGAGCGTGACATCGCCATCCGGGCCAATGCCGATACGCCCGCTGATGCGCAGACTGCACGCAACTTCATGGCCGAAGGGATTGGCTTGTGCCGCACGGAACACATGTTCTTTGATCCCGGTCGCCTGACCGTGATGCGTGAAATGATCTTTGCGCAAACCTCATCCGGTCGTGCGGCGGTTCTGGAACGCCTGTTGCCGATGCAGCGCGAGGATTTTGCGCAGTTGTTCCGGATCATGGAGGGACAACCGGTCTGTATCCGCCTGTTCGATCCGCCTTTGCATGAGTTCTTGCCGACAACGCGAAGTGGGCAGCGCGAATTGGCCGAGGCGCTGGACCTGCCGGTTTCCGATGTCGAGCGGCGTGTGGTTGCAATGACCGAATACAACCCGATGCTGGGGATGCGCGGAGTCCGCCTTGGTGTGACCGTGCCCGAAATCTACGACATGCAAGCGCGCGCTATCTTCGAGGCTACGCTTGAAGCCAGCAAGGACGGTGCTCCGGTTGTGCCCGAAGTGATGATCCCGTTGGTTTCGGCTAAGCGTGAGGTTGAACTGGTGAAGTCCCGCATCGACTCCGTCGCTGCAGCGGTTGCGAGCGAGCGGGGGCAGGAATTTGAATATCGTCTTGGCGTTATGGTCGAAACGCCGCGCGCCTGCTTGCGAGCGGATGAGATAGCGCCCCAGACTTCATTCCTGAGTTTCGGCACCAACGACCTGACCCAGATGACATATGGCCTGTCGCGCGATGATGCGGGCCGGTTCATGTCAGCCTATGTGCGTCAGGGTGTGTTCGCTGAGGACCCGTTTCATGTACTTGATCCGGACGGGGTCGGGGAGTTGCTGAAACTTGGGGCTGAACGTGGACGGCAGGCCCAGCCGGATGTTACTCTGTCAGTATGCGGTGAACATGGCGGGAATCCCGAATCAATCGCCATTTGCCGTGATCTGGGGTTTGACTATGTGTCATGCTCTCCGTTCCGAGTGCCTGTCGCTCGGCTGGCTTCCGCTCAACTGGCAATTTCGTCCAGACTTGGGGGTTGACACAAGTCGGTTACCCTAGGATTAGTGGTTTTATTGCAACCTTGTGGCAGAATTAAATTTCTCCACGGGCAATTTTCCACTTGCGTTTTCATCAGAACTGGACGTCTCGACCAGACTGCGTTAGATGCCTCGTCGCGCCCGCCGGGGGAGGGTACGGCGCGATATGTGCCTGTGCGAGGTTATCTGATGCTACGATACATACTGGCTGTTGCCACAATGGCAGCAACCGTGCTGCCGAGTGTGTCTTTCGCTGAAAGGGAAGCCACTGATACTGCCGAACGCGAACTTGTCACCCGGACCGAAGTGCCCGGTCAAAACTTTCGCGATTATCTGAACTTGTTCAAACCCCGTAAGGAACCTGAACCTGTAAAGATTTCTTACTCAAAAGATTGGCTGGATAAACAGCCGAAAGCCACCGGGGACGAACACTTTAAATGTCTGGCCGAAGCGCTGTACTTTGAAGCGCGCGGTGAAAGCGTGCGCGGTCAGTTCGCTGTTGCCGAGGTCATCCTGAACCGAGTGGACAGTGGCCGTTTTCCGAACACTCTGTGCGGTGTTATCAAGCAGGGAACAGGCAAAAAGTACCAGTGCCAGTTCACCTACACCTGTGACGGCCACAAAGAAGTGATCCGCGAGAAAAAAGCCTATGAGCGGGTATCCAAGGTCGCGCGCGCCGCGATCGACGGTGTTGCTAAGGAACTGACCGAAGGTGCAACACATTACCACACCACGGCGGTTCGCCCATCTTGGTCGCGTGTTTACAAGGAAACTGCGCGCATTGGTGTGCATATTTTCTATCGCCACAACTACCGGACAGCGAGCAACTGATTGACGCACCCGCGCTGGAACCCTGATGGCGCGGGGCGTTTTATGACCTATGTTGCGGGCCAGGAGGCCCGCAATGTCATTTTCACGTAGACTATTCTTGCAATCTGCGGCCGCGCTGGCGGTGTTGCCCAAGGTCACGTGGGCTTCTGGCCAGGATTTGGTTGCGCAGACGGCGATGCAGCAGATCGCCCCGGACGGCTATCCTGAAACTCCAGTGTGGTCTTATGGCGGTGGTGTCCCGGGCTCTGAAATTCGGTTGCCGCAGGGCGCACGACTTCAGCGCAGGCTTGTAAACAACTTGCCTCAGGCAACCACGGTGCATTGGCATGGCATCCGGATTGACAACGCGATGGACGGCGTACCCGGTCTGACACAAGACGTTGTCGCGCCCGGTAAGGATTTTACGTATGACTTTGTGGTTCCCGATGCAGGAACCTATTGGTATCACGCGCATAACCGCTCGGTCGAGCAAGTGGCGCGTGGCCTTTACGGCCCTCTGATCGTTGAAGAGGCTGACGCGCCGGATGTCGATCACGATCTCACCCTGATGCTGGATGACTGGCGGCTGGACCCGGAAACGGCTCATATCGTTGATGATTTCGACAATGGTCATGATCAGAGCCATGCCGGGAGGTTTGGTAATCTTGTCTCGGTCAATGGTCGCTTTGATCCGTCTTATCCTGTGCAAAGCAGGGACCGTCTGCGTTTGCGACTGATCAACGCTTCGAACGCCCGGATCTATGATCTGGCGCTGGATGGGTTGACGGGCTGGATTGTGGCTTTGGATGGTATGCCGCTGGAGACCCCTATAGCAGTTGGGGAAAGTTTCCCGCTGGCCCCGGCCCAACGTGCGGACTTGATTGTGGACGTGCAGGCCGAGTCCGATACGGTCACCAGCCTGGTCAGCCGAGAGCGCGAAGGGGGCTTTGGATTAGTTCGGTTTCCAGTGTCTGGCAGGGCTGCAAAGGCTGCTCGGTCAGGAATAGTACCGTTGCCGCCGAATCCGTTGCCTCAGATGGTACTTGATGGTGCGCCGCTACATCGCATGACATTGCAGGGCGGCGCGATGCGCTGGCTAGAATCCGCCCAGTTGGGCGAAACAGAGCTGTCAGGGCGCGAGTTGGCGCAATTGGGCCGGTTCTGGGCATTGAATGGCCATGCCGAACGCCCGAACGAACCGTTTCTTGATGCTCAGCAGGGAAGTGCTCACCGGATCGAGTTTGTCAATGAAACCGCTTTTCCACATGCTATGCACCTGCACGGGCATCATTTTCGACTGATCCTATCCGACGGCAGCCTTGGTCCTTGGCGAGATACAGTGCTGGTCGAACGCGGACAAACCCGTCAGATCGCACTTGTGGCAGACAATCCGGGTGACTGGTTGCTCCATTGTCACATGCTCGGGCACGCCGCATCCGGAATGATGAGCTGGTTTCGCGTCACCTGACGCCGCAATCGGCGACTAGAATGGCGCTTGCTGCGATGTTATACGCCCCCGCATCGTATAGTTTAGGTAGATCAGCCTAAAAGCCCGAAAAGGTCCGTCGTATGAGCTCTGAAATCCGTCTTGCCTTTGCGCACCCGTCCGAGCGGTCCGAAGCGACTGCCACGCGCGGTCCGCTGGATCGCATCTCGCTCAGGGACCATATCGTCGAAGTTGAAATTGGCGCCTTTCAGGCCGAACGCGGCACGACCCAGCGCATCTGCTTCAACATCGTCGTCGAAGTGAGACCGCTGACCGATCCGATTGACGACGACGTTGATCGCATTCTGTCTTACGACCGCGTGACCGAGGCGATTGCTCACGAACTGGCTGCGGAGCGTCTGAACCTGCTTGAGACATTGGCAGATCGAGTGGCGGAGCGTATTTTACTTGAGCCTCAAGCCGTAAGGGCCTTTGTTCGCATTGAAAAACTGGATCGTGGCCCCGGTGCTCTCGGCGTTGAAATTGTGCGTGGCAAGGACAAAATCCATCATGACGTGGTCGAGGAAGAGCGCCCGCATCCGCGTCTGGTTTTTCTCTCGAATGAAGCCATCGCGTCGTCCAATCTGACCGGTTGGATTGATCAGTTGGAAAACCGTCAGCGGCCGCTGATCCTGTGCGTAGGTGCGTCGGATATGGCTGTACCACAGACTGGTCACGCGATGACGCAACGTCGGATCGACCTGCTGGCGATTGAACAAAACGCCTGGGTTCTGGCGGCGCGGGACCACCGCTGCGTGGTCGTGTCCACCCGGACAGAGCTGGACTGGGCGATGAAGAATGGTCAGATCTGTGTCTGGGCTCCGTCCAAGATCGTCTTGGATGCTGTTGACGGCCCGTCTGCTGCGCCGTCGGATGCCGTAGCTTTGGCAGCTTGGTTTGCCGCCACTTTCGAAGCCAGCGAGATGATGGTGATTGGTGGCGCCTTGCCAACGGCTCCGAAAACACCTTTGCGCGCAATTCCCGTGGATCAGGCGCAACTGTGACCGAGTACTTCCGACCGCTGGTACTGCACGGTTCCGCTCTCCCGGACGGGGCGGTATCGCTTGCGGGTCAAGCCCTATGTTTCACCCACGCTGAACGGCTGTCTCGCACTGAAGCTCCGGCAATTGTCACCGCGCAGGACATCCCGGCGGACGCGCTGAATCGATTGACCCGACCGCGGTCCGATATCGCGGAACTGTCGATGGACCGGCCGCAGATTATGGGAATTCTCAACGCGACCCCAGATAGTTTCTCGGACGGTGGGATACACAACTCGGTCGAGACGGCGGTGGCTGCAGCCAAGCAGATGGCGGCACAGGGTGCTGGAATTCTGGATATTGGCGGTGAATCTACGCGTCCTGGGGCCAATTTCGTCCCCGAGGATGAGGAGATTGCCCGGACCGAACCTCTGATCAAGGCTATCCGGGCCGAAACACAGGCGCTGATTTCTATCGACACACGCAAAGCCAGCGTTGCCCGAGCGGCCTGGAATGTGGGTGCTGGCCTGATCAACGATGTGTCGGGATTCACTTTCGACCCAGCGCTTGCGCCGTTTTGCGCCGAGGTTAACGCACCTGTCTGTGTGATGCATATGCAGGGCGACCCGGTCACGATGCAGGACGATCCGAAATATGATGACGTATTGCTGGACGTTTATGATTTCCTTGAAGGGCAGGTGGCGCACCTGGAAAAGCTGGGCCTGAACCGGAGTAAGATTGTCGTCGATCCCGGGATTGGGTTTGGCAAAGCGCATGCCCATAATCTGACGCTTCTGCAAAACCTTAGCCTGTTCCATGGACTTGGTTGCCCGATACTATTGGGCGTGTCGCGCAAGGGGTTCATCGGAGAAATCGGCCAGGAACCGCGCAAGGACGCACGTGCGCCAGGATCTATCGCTGTCGGGCTTGCTGGATTGGCACAGGGCGTGCAGATCTTACGGGTTCATGATGTGGTCGAGACTGCTCAGGCCTTGCGTCTTTGGGCCGCTGTCCGGTAATCCGGTCGCAGGCAAGAAATTAACGGAGTACCACGATGCGCAAGCTGTTCGGGACCGACGGGGTGCGGGGCACCGCCAATACCCATCCGATTACGGCCGAGATGGCCCTGCGTATCGGCGCGGCTGTGGGACGTTATTTCCGACGCGATCAGTCCGAAGCGCACCGAGTTGTGATCGGCAAGGACACCCGCCTGTCTGGGTATATGCTTGAGAATGCTTTGACGGCAGGCCTGACCTCGACTGGTATGAACGTATTGCTATTGGGTCCAGTGCCGACCCCTGCGGTTGGATTGATGACACGCTCTATGCGGGCGGATTTGGGCGTGATGATATCGGCCAGTCACAATCCGGCCGACGACAATGGTATCAAGTTCTTTGGCCCCGACGGCTACAAGCTGTCCGATCAGGCCGAGCTTGAAATTGAACGCTTGATTGAAGAGGGCGTCAAACCCGCTCAGGCTCAGAATATCGGACGCGCCCGCCGAGTGGACGACGCGCGGTTCCGCTATGGTGAGCGGGTGAAGTCTTCGCTGTCCCGCGATCTGCGTTTGGATGGTCTGAAAGTGGTTGTTGATTGTGCCAACGGTGCTGCCCACCGTACTGCGCCTGAGGTTCTATGGGAGTTGGGAGCCGAGGTCATCCCGGTTGGGATCGCGCCGAACGGTAAGAATATCAACCTCAATTGCGGTTCGACCAAGCCTCAACTGGCGGCGGAATCGGTCGTGGCCCATGGGGCTGACGTGGGGATTTGCCTAGACGGAGACGCTGACCGTGTCGTGATGGTCGACGAAAACGGGCAGGTGGCCGATGGCGACCAGTTGATGGCGCTGCTGGCGACCAGTTGGGCGCAGGCGGATCGTCTGAAAGGCGGTGCTTTGGTCGCGACTGTCATGTCTAATCTTGGGTTGGAGCGGCATCTTGCGACTCGGGGATTGCGGCTGGAACGCACCGCTGTCGGCGACCGCTATGTTGTCGAACGGATGCGCGAAGGCGGGTTCAATCTGGGCGGCGAACAGTCTGGCCACATCGTAATGAGCGATTATGCCACCACCGGTGACGGTCTCATGGCCGGTTTGCATTTCCTGGCCGAGATGGTGCATTCGGGCCGCAAGGCCTCGGAGTTGTCGATTCAATTTGAAACCGTTCCGCAATTGCTGAAGAACGTGCGGTATGGTGAGGGTCAGGCACCGCTGGAAACCGCCAGTGTGCAGGCCGCGATTGCTGATGCCGAGGCGCGGCTGAACGGGCAAGGGCGCCTGTTGATCCGCAAGTCGGGAACCGAACCTCTGATCCGTGTTATGGCCGAATGCGAGGATGATGCCCTTTTGACCCAAGTCGTCGATGGTATCGTGGCCGAGGTAGAGGCGGTCGCCGGCTAGCGCCCGACCAGCATCTTTCGCAGGCTAAACCACTGGCTTATCGCCAGTCCGGTCAGGATCATCACCAGCGCGATGTAAAATCGCAGGGGCAGGGCCTCGGATAGAATCCACGCGCCGAAGACCATCGACCAGATGGGGACCTGGTAATTGACCAGCGTCAGGAAAACGGACCCTGCGCTGCGAATGATCGAGACGCGCAACAAGGTGGTAAAAGCAGTGGGAACCAAACCTAGCGCGATTATGGCCAGACCGGGGCGCGTGCCCTCCCAACTGGGAAGGCCTTCAGTCACCAGCATGATCGGCAGCAAGAGCGCTGCGCCAACGACCAGCGAAAGGGCTGAGAGTACGACCGGATCAATCGGCGGGCAGCGCCGCGTGAAGATCGAAGCGCAGGAATAGCAGAGCGCAGCGCTGATGCAGGCCAGTTGCGCAAAAGGCTCTGCCCCTTGTCCGATTTGTGCCAGTCCCGGCCCAATCAAAACCAATGCCCCGGAAAACCCCAGCGAGACGCCGATGAGCCTACGGGTGTTCAGCGGTTCATCGGAAAAGAAATGTGCGAGAGGTAGCACCATTAGGGGGATGGCGGCCATAGACAGACCGGCAAAGGCCGAGGCGACGTATTGTTGCCCCCAACTGAGCAACATGAACGGCAGGGCGGTCGACAGCACACCGATGACAGCGATGTATCCCCAGAGTTTCGGATTGCCCGTTGGTAACTTGCGCCCGGTTAGCACCATCATCGTCAACAACGTCAGCGCTCCCAACGTGGTGCGTGCAGTGGCAACGGTAACCGGCCCATACCCCTCAAGTGCCAGAGCAACGACCATAAACGTGCCGCCCCAGATGAGGCCGAGGGCGATGACGCCGCTCCAGTCGCGCGATGTGGGTTGATCGATCATGTAGTTGAAACCTGACCTCGGGACTCAATGCGGTGATTGATTGCGTGAAGCGCGAGTAACTTCAATAGGTTGATTGACGGGGAAAAGAAAAAGGGCGGCCACTGGGGCCGCCCTATCGCTGACGAAAGTCAGGCTTAGTTCTTTTCCTTGTCGACCATCTTGCCTGCCGAGATCCAAGGCATCATGGCGCGCAGTTTGGCACCTGTTTCCTCGATCATGTGCTCGTCATTGGCACGGCGCGACGCTTTGATGGTCGGTTGGCCAACAGCGTTTTCCAGCATGAAGTCACGGACGAACTTGCCTTGCTGGATGTCGTCCAGAACCGCTTTCATGCGGGCTTTGGTTTCGTCGTATTTCAGGATGCGCGGGCCGGTGACGTACTGGCCGTACTCGGCGGTGTTCGAGATCGAGTAATCCATGTTGGCGATGCCGCCTTCGTAGATCAGGTCAACGATCAGCTTCACTTCGTGCAGACACTCGAAGTAGGCCATCTCGGGCGCGTAACCGGCTTCGACCAGTGTTTCAAACCCGCAGCGGATCAGTTCGACCAGACCACCGCACAGAACGGCTTGTTCGCCGAACAGGTCGGTTTCGCATTCCTCGCGGAAGTTGGTCTCAATGATGCCCGAGCGGCCGCCGCCGATGGCCGAGCAGTAGGACAGGCCGATTTCCAGCGCTTTGCCGGTTGCGTCGTTGTGCACGGCGACCAGACAGGGTACGCCGCCGCCCTTGACGTATTCGCCACGCACGGTGTGGCCAGGGCCTTTGGGGGCCATCATGATGACGTCAACGCCTTCCTTCGGCTCGATCAGGCCAAAATGGACGTTCAGGCCGTGGGCAAAGGCAATGGCCGAGCCGGGTTTGATGTTGTCATGCACGTATTTCTTGTAGGTCTCTGCCTGCAGTTCGTCGGGCATGGTGAACATGATGACGTCGCACCATGCGGCCGCTTCGGCGATACCCATGACCTGCAGGCCTTCTGCTTCGGCTTTTTTGGCCGAAGGCGAGCCTTCGCGCAGGGCAATGACGAGGTTCTTGGCACCCGAGTCGCGCAGGTTCAGCGCATGGGCGTGACCTTGCGAGCCATAGCCCAGGATGGCCACTTTTTTGTCTTTGATCAGGTTGATGTCGCAATCGCGATCATAATAAACGCGCATGTCTGGGTCCTTTCTGTTTCGGTTGCGGGTGGTTCTACTGGCTCAAGTCCGGGAATGCGATGGCGTTTTCCTTGAATTTTGGTCTCTCTGGTGAGAAATTATTCGCGAAAAGGAAAAATCAGGAAAAAATCATGCTGGACGATATTGATCGGCGACTCCTGCGCCACTTTCAGGCCGACCCCAGCCTTTCAACTGCCGAACTGGCTGAGCGTGCGCGCATTAGCGCAAGCCTTTGCTGGCGTCGGATCGAGAAAATGCAAGAAGCTGGTATCATCGAGGGGCAGGAGGTTGTGATCGATTGGTCTGCATTGGGATATGCGGTCGAAGTGTCCTTGCGCGTGACACTCGATAAGACCCAGCCGCGCGCATTTGATGAGTTCACTGCGGCTGCGCGGCAAGTGGCGGAAGTTATCGAAATTCAAACTTTCCTGGGTCGGGTAGATGTTCGTCTGTCTGTGCTGGCGCGCGATATGACCCATTATCAGCAACTCTACCGCGACCGCATTCTGACCTTGCCACATATCGCTGATATCGAAGCGTTGATGCATATCGCACGGGTCAAAAGCGACGTGGTGCTGCCGGTATGATCGAACTGGACGAAATCGACCGGAACATTCTGCGTGCCTTGGTGCAGGACGCTGCGCAAAGTGCGGGGGCGCTGGGGCGCAAACTCGGCTTGTCTCAACCGGCAACGTGGCGGCGTATCCGCAGGCTGGAAACAGCGGGCGTCATCAAGGGGCGGCGCCTGCGCCTGAATGCCGAGGCGTTGGGATTTGGTGTGACCGTGTTTCTGGGAGTCAAGCTGGCACGCAAAGGGCAGGTCAGCCTCGAGGATTTCGAACGTGCTGTCAGCGCCATACCCGAGGTGCAGACCGTCGAGCATGTACTGGGCCTTTACGACTACCGTCTGCGGGTCGTCGCGCGCGATCTGTCCGATTTCGAACGGGTGCTACGGCGGCGGATCATGACTCTGCCGGGTGCGGGAGACGTAGAAGCAAACGTGCTGCTGAGCGAAGAACGGTTGCCCGGCCCGATCGGATAGGCGAGGTCAGTATTTGGTGCGGATGCAGTAGCCTGGGTGATGTGTCATTCGGGCGAACGCCATCGGCTCACCGTCTTTCCAAGTCGTACGTTCAAGCTGAATCATGGACGTTCCGGCGGTGGTCCCCATAAACTCCGCCAATCGACCGTCGGCTGAAACCGCGCAAAAGGCGATCTCGGCCTCTGTAAAGGGGGCGGCATTCAAAAGCCACTCATGCGGGCCGTGCGCATTCAGGTCGGCATGTTCTACTTCGGGTACGGTTTCGATGTTGATCCAACGCTCCTCCAACTGAAAGGGGCGGTTATCCGCATAATGCATACAGATCACATGCAATACGCGCGCTTGCGGTGAAACACTGAGCTGCGACGCCAGCCAGCCTGGGCTGGGCACGATACTGCGCTCAACCAAGGCATAACGATAGGTCGAGTTTTGGTTCTCAACCGCCTGACGAGTAAGCGAAAATTCCAGTTTGGCGTGTTTGCTGGGTTCTTTTTTTACCCGTGTACCGCTCTTACGTTTCCGTTCGACAAAGCCCTGTTCGGCAAGTTCCCTAAGTGCGCGGTTTACGGTTGCGCGAGCACAATTGAATTCTTCGGCCAGTTGCGTCTCCGTTGGCAACAGAGAACCCTGAGGCCAGATCCGGCTTTCAATCCGCCGTTTAACTTCGTCACGAACGACTTGAAAACTGATCCGCTTATGCGCAGTCACTGGTGAAAATACCTTTCTTCTACAAAGTGAATGTATCTGTTCAGAAACACGTCAGGGTGTAAAGGGGGCTGATACTGTTTGGCGTCACGAATGGCGTAATTTACACATATAAAAGTCGGTTTTTCGTTAGGATTTTGGGTTCCGTTGGGTCAATTGTTGCAGTCAAATGGTGCTTTACGATTCCCGATAAAGTTTCCAGAAATCCTGAACACGCTAGGAAAGGACATATCATGCCAGCGCTATTGGATAGCATCGATCCGAACGGGCTCGAAGAGTTTTCGGTTGTGTTCACGGATCGATCCTTGAACCACATGTCGGCGCGCTTTCAGACCGTCATGCGTGATATTTCCGCCATGCTGAGGGATGTTTACAAGGCAGAAGGTGTCGCCGTGATCCCAGGCGGCGGTACCTATGGGATGGAGGCTGTAGCCCGCCAGTTTGCGCGCAACGCCAATGTTCTGGTCGTTCGCAACGGATGGTTTTCCTATCGGTGGAGCCAGATTATTGAATCCGCAGCGCTGACCGCGTCTGCTACGGTGCTCAAAGCGCGGCAGATCGGTAATTCCAGCCCGTCCCCGTTTGCTCCAGCCCCAATCGAAGAGGTCGTGTCGACAATTCGTGAACAGCGCCCGGATATTGTATTCGCGCCACATGTTGAGACTGCGGCGGGTCTGATTCTGCCGGATGATTACGTCACGGCCATGGCCGATGCAGCGCATGAGGTTGGGGCACTGATGGTGCTGGACTGCATCGCATCCGGCTGCGCTTGGATCGACATGAAGGCAACCGGCGTTGATGTCCTGATCTCCGCTCCTCAGAAAGGGTGGAGCGCTTCGCCCTGCGCTGGTTTAGTTATGCTGTCGGAAAGGGCTGAAGCGCGCCTTGAGGAGACAACGTCTGATAGTTTCGCGGTCGACCTGAAGAAGTGGCGGCAAATCATGCAGGCCTATGAAAACGGCGGGCATGCCTATCACGCGACCATGCCAACGGATGCTTTGCAGGCGTTCCGGGATACGATGGTCGAGACCCGGGATTACGGCTTCGAAAAGCTGCGGGACGCACAATGGGCCTTAGGCAATGGTGTTCGGGCGATGCTGAAGGATAAAGGCGTTGTCTCGGTTGCGGCCGAGGGGTTCGGTGCACCGGGAGTGGTGGTCAGCTATACTTCGGACCCCGAGATACAGAATGGTAAGAAATTTGCTGCCTTGGGCATGCAGATCGCCGCCGGTGTGCCGCTGCAATGTGATGAGCCTGAGGGATTCAGCACCTTCCGTCTGGGTTTGTTTGGATTGGACAAGCTTTATGACGTGGATGGCACGATTGGGCGACTCAAGCGCGTGCTGGATCAGGTTCTCTGATCGTTGGGCCTCAGCGCACGCCGAGGCCCATCTGCATCAAAGTCTTACGTACGGGCGGCAGGGAGTAGAGCGCGTTCAACCCCATCGCCCGCACATCCCTCAACGGACGTGCTTCGATCATCGAAGCGCGGTTCAGAAGGTCGATACCTTTGACACGCATTTCGATCTCGGTGTGGCGGGCCTTGTGATAGGCGTCCAGCATCTGCGCATCGCCCAGACCTTCGGGCCGTGCTTGCGCCAGATCCAGCAGGCTGCGCAGATCGCCCAGAGACATATTCAGCCCCTGCGCGCCAATGGGTGGCACCACATGGGCGGCTTCGGCCATTAGGGCGATCCGCTCACCCGATAGACGTTCTGCCGACTGGCTGATGATCGGCCAGATCGTCCGGCGCGAGGCCAATTTTAGCGGCCCAAACAGACCGCAAGAGCGTTCGGTCATCAATGTTTCAAAGGCTTCGGGTTCGGTATTCAGCAGTTCGACCGCTCGGGGTCCGCGTTCCATCCAGACAATCGCCGACGAGGGCTGTCCTTGCCAGTCGGGCAGGGGGACCAGAGTAAATGGCCCGCCCGAGCGATGGATCTCGGTTGAGACATTGTCATGCGGAATCGGATGGGTGACGGCGAAGGCCAGCGCCTTCTGGCCATAGCGCGTGGTGTGAACGTTAATCCCAGCCGCCTCACGCATGGGCGAGTTTCGCCCGTCTGCGGCAACAACCAGTTTGCAGCGAATACGGCTGCCGTCGCATAAACCGACACGGGCTTCGGCGGTGCGTGTAAATAGGCTGACGGTGCCGGTGCCGGGGCGAAAATCGACATTGGGTAACTCGGTTAAGCGCGCGACCATTTCTCGCCGCAACAACCAGTTGGGGAGGTTCCAGCCAAAGGGTTGATCAGAGATGTCGGCGGCGTTGAAATCGCGCACCACGCGGGGTTCGGGCACATCACCGCCCGCATCCACGATCCGCATGATTTGCAAGGGAGCGGCATGTTCATCCAGCCTTGCCCACAGTCCGCATTGCTCCAGCAGCCCATGCGCCGGTTGCAGAAACGCCGTGGTTCGCAGGTCCGACCCGTCCACGTCGCGTTCTGTGATCGGTGGGGCGGGATCGACGCAAACCACGTCGAACCCGGCAGTTCCAAAGGCCGCCGCGGCGGTCAGTCCGGCGATTCCTCCGCCGGAAATCAGGATGTCACAGCTGTCAGTCATGGCCTTGGTCTCCGAGTCTTGGGCAGAACCTAGTTCGGTTCCAAGGCCGGTGCCAAGTGACATCCTGTCTCGTGTGTCAGCCGCGCGAAATAAGGAGGAGGATGATGAACATCATCGGCACCATCATGACGGCCGGGATGTATAGCCCTGGCAGACCGAACAGTAGTGCCGAGCATCCCCACATACTGAAGATTGCGGCGGCCGTGTAATACCAATCTTCCGCCTCACCGTTGGCGGCATCGCGGGCCAGCCAGCCAAATACGGGGATTGCAAACAACAAGCGCTGCCAAATGGGCAGGCGCCGAGGCATCTCGATCGCGCTCATGGGGTTCTCCGATTCTGTTCGTCGCTGAGGCGCATATAGGGGCGATGCTGCGCCTGCAGAATAAGCAGATCGTCGCAGTGTGACAGCCTACCGCAGGCGGGCCAGAAACGCGGTTAAATCATCCGTATGGTGATGAATATGATCGGCCTCATGCGGCTCGGGCGCGACATGAACCGTGCGCATTCCCATCGCGTGCGGAGCAGCGAGATTTCGCGGATCATCCTCGAACATCGCAGCCTTCGCCGCGTCGATTCCATCCTGCGCAAAGATCGCCTCAAACGCCGCTTTTTCGGGTTTCGGACGATAGCCTGCATGCTCGACGCCATATATCGCATGGAACAAACCACTGAGACCTCGCGCTTCAAGAACCCGCTCGGCATAGGGCGCGCTGCCGTTGGTGTAAACGATGCGACGACCGGGCAGGGAACGAATATGGTCGGCTAGTTCGGCGTCGGCGTCCATGTGGCTCATGTCCACCTGATGAACGGCGTGCAGATAAGGGTCGGGGTCCAGATCATGCTCGGCCATCAACCCGGCTAGCGTCGTCCCGTATTCCCTCCAATAGTGGGAGCGCAGACGATCCGCTTCAGCCCGGTCCACGCCGATGGCCTGCACCACGTAATCCGTCATCAGCACCTCGATCTGGTCGAACAGGCGCATATGAGGCGGGTATAGCGTGTTGTCGAGGTCGAACACCCATTGGGTGACGTGATTAAAGGCAGGTTTGACCATGCTTTGGGTTTAGGGCGCGGAGGGACGGTTTTCAATGCCGCTCTTGATCCTAGGGGCAAGTGACGGATAGACATGTCCGAACGAGGAGACAAACCACCCTATGCCCCAATCCAAACAGTCCAACAAAGACGCCTACAGCCTTATTCTCGAAGCGATTGACGTGGGTGTTTACAAGCCCGGAGACCGTCTGGTCGAAAGCGAACTGGCTGAACGGTTCGGGGTTTCGCGCACGCCGATCCGTGAAGCCTTGCAACGGCTGGAAACGCAGTCGCTGCTGGAACGTGACGGGCGGTCGCTGATCGTGGCTTCGCTGGATCACAACCAGATGGCCGAACTCTATGTGGTGCGGCGCGAGCTGGAAGGGTTGGCCGCCAAGCTAGCCGCTAAGCACGCCACCGAAGAAGAGATCAAGGTGCTGCAGGAAATGGTGGCCGAAGATGACGCGCTGGTCGACGATCCTTCGGCCCTGTCGCGAGCGAACCGTCGGTTTCACGAGCAGATACACTTGGCTTCGCACAACCGCTATCTTGTGCAGCAGTTGGACCTTGTGCACCGCACAATGGCTCTGATGGCTACTACGTCTCTGGCGGTACAGGGGCGCGGTGAGATCGCGCAGAGCGAACATAAGGGCATTGTCGAAGCTATCGCAGCGCGGGACGAAGAGGCCGCCGAGCGTGCGCTCAAAGAACATATCTCGGTCGCGTTCATGACCCGTTTGAAACAGGATGCGGTCCTGCGCGAGAGCTGATCACGCGGGAGGCGGTCCTTCTTCACTGGCCTGTCCATGTTGGGTTTTGTCCCAGAAGAACGGGTTCAGAACCAGTTCCCAAAGGGCTTTGTACGCCGCTAGAACGCCAAGCGGGAAATACAGCGGCATTGCAAGGACCCATGGCACAAGAAAGCGCCGTTCCCGGGCCCATACGGCGACGATTCCGATTGTGGCATTTGTGACCTCGGCAGCCAAAAACAGCCCGATCAGAACGGTGATCGCGTTGACCGGGAGGATAGCGTCCAGCGGGCTGGGCACTCCGAGACACTTCAGCCAGAATAGCCACAGGACAGGCGCCAAAAGGAATTGCCCGACGGTTCCCAGAAAGAAGGCCTGAACGCCAAGAAACCGTAGGAGGCCAAGATCTTTCAGCAAGCGCAGCGGGGCCCGCATGTGAACAAGGTATGTGATCATGAACCCCTTGAGCCAGCGAGAGCGCTGCCGAACCCAGGGCCAGGCGCGAAAATTAGCTTCTTCGAAAGTCGCGGTATCAACCATTTCAGTGCGGTATCCCGCTCGCGCAAGGCGTACGCCCAGATCGGCGTCTTCAGTGACGTTATGGGCATCCCATCTGCCCAGTTCCAACAGCTTGTCGCGGCGGAAAAAAAATGTGGTCCCGCCCAGGGGAACAACAAGTCCCAGCCGAGCGATGCCCTGAAGGACGACTCTGAACCAGCTATTGTATTCGATGGTAAAGCACCGTGATCGCCAATTGGTGCGCGGGTTGTAGTAGTCGAGAACCCCTTGCAGGCAGACGACATCTTCTTTGACACTTGCAAAGTGCCGAACAACCCGCTCGATCTGGTCGGGTTGTGGCGCATCTTCTGCATCCCAAACACCCAAAATATCGCCGCGGCAGAAGTCCAACGCATAATTCATCGCACGAGGTTTCGTGGTCAGGCCATTAAGCTCTGGCACCTCGATGGTTCTGATCCAGCTGGGCAGATCAACTTTGGCCAAAGTAGATCTTGTGACCTCGTCGGTTTCCTCAAGCACCAGAATGATGTCCAACAGCGCCTTGGGGTAGGTCAGACGCCGCAGCCGCAGAATCAAGGCATCGGCGATCTCTCGTTCTTTGTACAACGGAACCATGACTGATACGCAGGGCAGCGATTGAGGAGGACCGGGGACTGCTGTTTCGGCCTTTTGAGCGCAACGATGCCAAATAAAAGCAAGAAAACCCGAGATGCGCAGGCACATGAAAAGGCACAAGCTGAGAACCGCTGCAGCGACTAGAAAAGAAAGCCCGACCAAGGGATTGGCGATAAACAGGGTTGCCACACCTACAAGAATAACCACTGGCCAGGCTGGGGATCGCAGAGACCAGGATCGGCAGCTTTGCTCAGGTTCCACTCGAGTTTCGGCAGCTTCGGCAAGTGGCGCGGAAAACAGGCGAGCAATTGTGTCATCAATCTGATCGTTTCCCGCAAGCACGGGAATAATCGTGTGGCCGCAATCCTTCAATTCCTCGCGCACAATCGGAAAGCGGTCTGGGCGCGCCGTGGCAACCAGTAGAATAGGGCCAACTCGCTTCCATGGAATGACATTGTGGTTCAGCCAGAAATCGACGGGTTTAATCTGACACAAATCAGGATTTGGAGGCAGACACTCCGGATCGGCAATTTGCAGACCACTTTGCTCAGACAACGCACCTTGCACATCCTGACGGGTGATCCAACCTTCGGAGACGAGAATTTCACCCAGCGGAGCCTGCTGCCAGGCTTGCAGAAGCAAAGCCTCGTCAAGCTGCGACTGGGTGATCAGTCCGCTGTCAATTAAGTAAGCGCCTAGTGGCTTACTTCCCTGTGCAGGGATCGGCGCAGCGTGTGCGAAGTGCTGCAGGTTCAGCTCGACCATAAAGAAACAACCCTGACGCGGTGACGGCGCGTCAGGGTTGTCAAATTTAGGTTAACAGGCAGTTAACTATGTTCGAAACGGCACTTATGCCTGTGCTTTCTGGTTTGCCATTGCATCAGCAAAGCGTTCGAACAAATAGAAGCTGTCCTGCGGGCCAGGCGAGGCTTCGGGGTGGTACTGAACCGAGTAGACCGGGCGATCGGACATGCGTATGCCGCAGTTTGAGCCGTCAAAAAGCGAGCGGTGCGTCTCGACGACACCCTCGGGCAGGGATTGCGCATCCACCGCAAAGCCGTGGTTCATCGAGGTGATCTCGACCTTACCGGTCTCCATGTCTTTGACCGGGTGGTTCGCGCCGTGGTGGCCGTGGTTCATCTTGACGGTCTGACCGCCCAAGGCCAGTGCCAACATCTGGTGGCCGAGGCAGATGCCAAAAACGGGCAGGTCGGTGGTGTCCAGAACTTCTTTGATCATCGGAACGGCATATTCACCGGTAGCCGCCGGGTCTCCGGGCCCATTGGACAGGAACACACCGTCTGGATTGTGTGCCAGCACTTCGGCTGCCGTGGCGGTCGCGGGCAGCACGGTCACATCGCAACCGGCCGAGGCCAAGCAGCGCAGGATGTTGCGCTTGGCGCCGAAATCCACGGCAACAACCTTGTGCGCGGGGGCTTCCTGACGGGTGTAGCCGTCAGGCCAGGCCCACCGCATTTCATCCCAGCGATAGCTTTGGGCGCAGGTGACTTCTTTGGCAAGGTCCATACCTTCAAGCCCGGCAAAGTCACGCGCAGCGGCGACCAGAGCTTCAATATCGAAGTTGCCTTCGGGATCATGGGCCAACGCGACGTGCGGCGCGCCTTGCTGACGGATGGCGCGGGTCAGGCGGCGTGTGTCGACACCCCCGATGGCGATACGACCACGGCGTTCGAGCCACGTTTTCAGTTCTTCGACTGAGCGCCAGTTCGAAGGCTCGGTCGGGTCCCATTTGACCACCATCCCGGCGGCGACAGGATCACCGGTTTCGTCATCCTCTGGGTTCACACCGACATTGCCGATATGGGGGAAGGTGAAGGTCACGATCTGCCCGGCATAGGAAGGATCGGTCATGATCTCCTGATAACCGGTCATGGCGGTGTTAAAGCACAGCTCAGCCACGGTGTGGCCGGTGGCGCCGAAGCCCATCCCGTAGAACAATGTTCCGTCGGCCAATGCCAGACATGCGGTGGGCTTGGACGGGGCGTTCTGGGCCATCGGGCGACTCTCCTGCTGGGTAAATCGGCGCATACCTAAGGGGGTTAGAGCGCTGGGTCAAGTCTGTTCAAATTTTGGGCTATTGATTGAAATCAACAACTTAGGTATATTCACCCCCTGTTGTATCGCGCTTTTTGTTTCGATATGTTCAGGGTTCCTTTTCCATGGGGATGGACAGATCATATGGATATGCGATCAAGGGTGAACTCTGCCCTGAAGCAAGCAATGAAAGACAAGGACGCTGAGCGCCTGTCGACGCTGCGGTTGATTAACGCTGCGATCAAGGACCGCGATATCGCTACGCGCGGGTCCGACAGTGAAGAGGCCAAGGGTTGTGGTGACGCTGAGGTGCTTGAAATCCTTGGCAAAATGACCAAACAGCGCAAGGAAAGCGCGCGCGCCTATGAAGAGGGGGGACGCCTGGATTTGGCTGAACGCGAACTGCGTGAAGTTTTGGTAATCGAAGAATTCCTGCCCAAGCAACTGGATGACGAAGAGGTCTCGAAAGCCATCCAGTCGGCGATCACTGCCACTGGCGCAGGTTCAATCCGTGACATGGGCAAGGTAATGGGTGAATTGAAGACGCGCTATACCGGCCAAATGGACTTCGGCAAGGTTGGACCGATGGTCAAAGACCACCTCTGCGCAGCATCAAACGGCTAAGGCGACTCACTTTGTAAAACGCAATTCACTGCGCGACTGGTTCGCGCAGTTTTTGCATCAAGTCGCCGTATAGTGCGATGCGCTCCTCCTCGGAAAGAAAAGCTCCGATCTCAACTTCGCGTCCGTCACCGATCAAGGTGACATAGTGTGGTACAGGTCCATCTTTTTCATGCATCTCTGGGCGCGCCCAAAAGCGATTGCACGACCATTCCTGTTGTTTCTTTCCCGGTGTGTGGTGGACCAACCGGGCCTGCGTTCCACTGAGTGTCAGAACCTCGAAGACACTGCGTGCACGATAATTGGACTGGATGGCCAGCCATAATCCCAAAACGGTAATCAGCAAGAAGGGCAACAGCCCCCAAAGGATGACTGACCCCAGCATCGCCAGCAATGGGATCAGACCGAACAAGAACACCGAAAAGATTACGATCATCGCTCCGCGCGGGGGCAGTGAGTTATGCGGCCAAAGGCGCAGTTCCTGTTCCGTCTCAGAGGTATGTTTCCATTGGTAGGGCATAGTTGGAATCTAGCGTAGTGCCGGCGTGTGTCGAAGCGAAATGATCAGGCGACGTGGCCGACACGCGCCCAGGACAGCGCATCGTCCAGCCGGTCATCTCCCCAAAAAACTTCACCTCGAACCACAAGGCTAGGCGCACCAAAAACTCCCAGTTTTGTGGCCTGTTCGGTTTCGGCCTCAAGCGCCGCGACAGTGTCAGGACTGCGGGCGCGGGCCAGAGTCAGACGCGGGTCCTGCTGGCATCTATGCAGGGCTTCGGTGATTGCGGTCTCACTGCCCGCTTCGACATTTTCTTCAAACCAGATGCGATACAGCGTCTGAGTAAAGTTCTTGCCCCAGCCGTCACCCATGCCCAGCAGAGCGACCTGATTGGCCAGTGCCAAATCCGAAATCGGGTAGGGGGCGGGAAGCCGGGCGTGGATATGGTACTTTGCAGCCCGGCGCTCGATATCCCGCCACATATATGCAGATTTTACAGGTTTGCCTGCAAACGGAATGTTGTTCTGATCAGACATTACACTGCGCACGTTGAACGGTCGCCATCTCACCGAGGCATCATGCTCAGCGCACCAATCATCCAGGCGCATGACAGTCAGGAAGCTGTAGGTGCTGCCAATGGAATACCAAAAATCTATGTCAGGCATGTGATACCCCCGGGTTGCCGGATGTGTAATCCCTGACAGGATAGCCGATTTTCGCTGGTCTGGCGACTTTTCCGCCGCAACCCACTGCCGGAAAGAAAAAAACCCCGCCAGTCAGGCGGGGCCTTCTTTAGATTTGATTGGGATCAGTGCGCGTGGCCCTTGTCCCAGTCTTCCTGCTTTGGCAGCTGCTCGAACGTGTGTTCGGGCGGCGGGGTAGGCAGGGTCCATTCCAGCGTATCCGCGTACTCGTTCCACGGGTTCGGACGTGTTTCCTTTGCGCCGCGGAAGAGGGCGTAGAACACGATTCCGAAGAACAGCAGGAACGAAGCGAAGGACACGAAGGCACCGATCGACGATACGAAGTTCCACTGAGCGAATGCCTCAGGGTAGTCGATATAGCGGCGAGGCATGCCCTGACGGCCCAGGAAGTGCTGCGGGAAGAAGGTCAGGTTGGCGCCGATGAAGAACATCCAGAAGTGAACCTTGCCCCAGAACTCGGAATACTGACGGCCTGTCATCTTCGAGAAGTAGAAGTACACGCCCGCGAAGATCGCAAAGACCGCACCCAAACTCATCACGTAGTGGAAGTGCGCCACAACGTAGTAGGTGTCGTGATAGGCACGGTCGATACCGGCCTGCGACAGAACCACACCGGTCACACCGCCAACAGTGAACAGGAACAGGAAGCCGAAGGCGAACAGCATCGGTGTCTTGAACTCGATTGAGCCGCCCCACATTGTGGCGATCCACGAGAAGACTTTAACACCAGTCGGAACCGCGATGACCATCGTGGCCAGCATGAAGTAGGCCTGCTGACGCAGCGACATGCCAACGGTGTACATGTGGTGCGCCCACACGACGAAGCCCAGAACACCAATCGCGATGATCGCCCAGACCATCGGCAGGTAACCGAAGATCGGCTTGCGTGCGAAGGTCGCAATCACGTGGCTGATGATGCCAAAACCAGGCAGGATCACGATGTACACTTCCGGGTGGCCGAAGAACCACAGGATGTGCTGATACAGGATCGGGTCGCCGCCACCGGCCGGATCAAAGAAGGTGAAGCCGAAGTTGCGGTCCATCAGCAGCATGGTGATCGCGCCCGCCAGAACCGGCAGCGACAGCAGAATCAGCCACGAGGTGACAAAGATCGACCAGCTGAACAGCGGCACTTTGAACAGGGTCATGCCCGGGGCACGCATGTTCAGGAAGGTGGTGATCATGTTGATAGCGCCGAGGATCGAGGAGGCGCCCGATACGTGTACGGCAAAGATCGCAAGGTCCATGGACATGCCGCCCTCGGTCGTGGACAGCGGCGGGTACAGAACCCAACCCACGCCTGAACCAAGCTGGTCGTTACCGCCGGGGCTCAGCAGCGAAGCGACACCCAGCGAGGTGCCTGCAACGTACAGCCACAAGGACAGGTTGTTCATCCGCGGGAAAGCCATATCCGGCGCACCAATCTGCAACGGCATGAAATAGTTGCCAAATCCGCCGAAAAGGGCGGGGATGACAACGAAGAACATCATCAGAACACCGTGGTAGGTGATCATGACGTTCCACAGATGTCCGTTCGGCGTACACGGGTCAGCCATGAATCCTTCGAGGCACATGTACTGAACACCAGGGTGCATCAGCTCGAGCCGCATGTAGACGGTCATCGCTACCGAGATAAACCCGGCGATGGCCGCGAAGATCAGGTAGAGAATCCCGATGTCCTTGTGGTTGGTCGACATGAACCAGCGAGTGAAAAAGCCGCGCTGGTCTTCATGATCGTGACCATGAATGGCTGCGTCTGCCATTTAGGTGCCTCCTGTTGCAACTGCACCGCGCTGTTGGACCTCTCCAACGCGCGGGATTCCTGCTGGTTTTAGAATGCGAAGGGGGCACCTTCAATGGTCGAGTTTGATCTGGATCAAGATTAATTGTCGCGGGCAGGAGGGAAACCCGCGATTTCTCGGCCTTGGATGAGGTCTATCTGGCGATTACCTTCCGGATTTCAAGGGACGCAAAGCGCTCTCTCTTGTGATGTGGCGGAGTTCCGCCTTGACCACTGGCAATGAGGGCCGCAGTACTGTCAGCAACACCCGAAACCGGAGACCAGACATGTCCGAATACGATCCTGACAACATCTTCGCCAAGATTCTTCGAGGAGAAATCCCCTCGACCCGTGTGTACGAGGATGACGAAACGCTGGCCTTCATGGATATCATGCCGCGAACAGATGGGCATCTGCTGGTGATTCCCAAAACGCCCTGCAGAAACCTTTTGGATGCCTCGCCTGAGCAACTGGCCGCCGTCATGTCGACAGTGCAAAAATTGGCAAAAGCTGTGGTTCAGGCGTTTGACGCGGATGGTGTCACGGTTCAGCAATTCAACGAGGCGGCAGGCGGGCAGGAGGTGTTCCACCTGCATTTCCATATCCTTCCTCGTCAAGAAGGTGTCGCCATACGCCCGCCGGGTAACATGGGTGACTTTGATTTAATCGCCAAGCATGCCGAGAAGGTCAAAGCAGCGCTGGCCTGATCATTTGGTTAGGTTGTGAGGCCCCAGGCACGCGCTGTGGTCGCCAAAAGCATGGAGTACGGCGCATACATGGTCATGCCGCCCGTCGCATGCAGCAGTGATGCGGGCAAGTTCTGCTTCGAGACTGCGAAGTTGATCAATACGTTGCCGTATGTCGACCAGTTGGCGTTCGGCAATGTCGTGCGCACGATCGAGGTCGGCACCACTTGCCCCCTCCAACGACAACAAAGCCTCGACGTCGGCCAAAGGCAGGCCGAGGTCCCGACCGTGGCGAATGAAGCGCAATCGATTTAGGACGGCATCATCATACCGGCGCTGGTTTCCCGCTGTTCTTTCCGGTTGCGGCAACAACCCTTTGTCTTCGTAGAATCGGATTGTTGGCACCTTAACCCCGGTTCGACGTGATAATTCTCCGATTGAGTACATTTTCGACTTTTGCCCCTTGAACCTCTAGTGACTAGAGGAATTACATAAGCTGTGCAGCCAAAAAAGGAATACTGGCAACATGGTGCATGATCACAAGGGACACAGTCATAACCATATCGACCCCGGTGCGGGCGATATGCGCGTCGCGGGGGCAATCGGGGTAAACATGCTGTTGACCCTGGCGCAGGTCATTGGGGGCATTCTGTCAGGGTCTCTGGCGCTGATTGCCGACGCGTTGCACAATTTTTCAGATGCCATCGCTCTAATCATCGCCTTTTTCGCGCGCAAGGTCGCGCGGCGCCCCGCCGATCCACGCATGAGCTTTGGCTATGGGCGCGCCGAGGTGGTTGCAGCCCTGATCAACTACACCACGCTGATCGTGCTGTCATTGTACCTGCTGTACGAAGGCGTGATGCGGTTCCTTCAGCCCGAACCCGTCAACGGATGGATGGTGGTCTGGATCGCAGCGCTGGCGTTGATTGTCGACCTCATCACTGCTGTGCTCACTTACACAATGTCAAAGGACAGCATGAACATCCGAGCGGCATTTATTCACAACGTCGCCGATGCGCTTGGGTCGATTGCCGTCATCCTCGCCGGTACGGCTGTGATCCTTTTTGGTTGGACGTGGGTAGATCCTGCCGTCACAATCCTGATTTCGGTTTACATCCTGTGGCACGTAAAATCCGAGATTGGCGACACCATCCGCGTCTTGATGCTTGGCGCACCACCAGATTTGAACCCCGAAGATGTGGCAACCGCAATCGAAGCCACAGACGGTGTGGCGGGGGTACATCACATCCATCTCTGGAGTATGCAGGAGCGAGAACCGGCATTAACGGCACATCTCGAAATTGCAGCCCGGAACTCGGCAGATGCAGAAACCATAAGGTTGGCGGTCAAGGAAGCCTTGCAATCCGGCTTTGGCATCGGTCACGTGACATTGGAGTTGGAGCAGACCGACGTGGTGCGTGTGAAATCGCCCCGGTTCGGTCACGAGGGTTCTGTCGAAGCCTGAAAAGGAATTGCCGTTCCGATTTGGGGTCGGAACGGCAGACTCGTAACCAAACACTTTTCCGATACCCAGGGCTCCCGGGTTCACCGGTTAACACACCACTCACTCTAGAACGGTAAGATTAGAGTAACTCTTATCTGGTGTTTTGTATTCATCAGATTGGGATTTATCGGAATTAAACCCAAAATTAATAGGCAATATGGCGGATTGCATTCACCACCGGAAACAAAGGTTATCTACGGGTGGGGATTGTCAATCTGGGGTTGGGCGCTGGTCGATTCGCTACATTGTCAGGACTCGACCGTCTGAAAGCAATCAGCAAAGGTTTTTCGCAAAGCTGTGTCCACATCCGCCATCGTCACCGGCAGCCCTAAATCGACCAGCGAGGTCACGCCGTGTTCGGTAATGCCACAAGGTACGATGCCGGAGAAATGTTCAAGGTCAGGTTCAACATTGATCGATATCCCGTGGAAGCTGACCCACTTGCGCAGACGCAATCCGATGGCGGCAATCTTGTCCTCAGCAGGTTGGCCTGTCGCTGTCAGAGGTTTGTCATTGCGTTGCACCCAGACACCCACGCGCCCGTCGCGGATTTCACCTGTGACGTTGAATTCCGCCAGCGCAGCGATCACCCAGGTTTCAAGCCTTTTGACAAATCCCCGGACGTCTTTACCGCGCTTGTTGAGGTCTAGCATAACGTAAGCCACGCGCTGGCCGGGTCCGTGATAGGTGTATTCCCCGCCGCGCTTGGCCTCATAGACGGGAAACCGGTCCGGGTCGGTCAAATCCTCAATCCGAGCCGACGTGCCCGCCGTGTAGAGGGCTGGATGTTCCAGCAACCAAACGCATTCATCGGCTTCGCCCGCAGCAATGGCGGCGACGCGTGCCTCCATAAAGGCAACGGCTTCGGTGTAATCGGTTAACCCGTCGGTGATCTTCCATTCCATGGTGGTTCCATATCGCGCAGGCGTGGCTAGGGGAAGGGGTCAGGCGACCTCGGCCAGGCAACGTTGCAGAACCTGGGCATAGGTTTCGGTGCCCTGCGCCCCGGTCAGAAGGTATTTGCCGCCGAACACCATGGAGGGCACACCCGAAATCCCACGGCTTGCCCAGAACTCCTGTTTCTCCCGTACTGGTGCAGCATGCGCGCCGGATGCAAGTGCTGCTCGGGCGGCATCCTGATCCAGCCCAGCGGTCTGAACCGCATCCAGCAGCAACGCGATTTCTGAGACGTCCTGCTGGTGCGTGAAATAGGCCTCAAACAGAACCATTTTTAATGGATGCTGGCGGCCCTCAGATTCGGCCCAGTCCAGCAACTGATGCGCAGCAAACGTATTCACGATTTTGCTGTCTTCGCTGAAATTAAAGGTAAACCCCAATTCCGCCCCAATCCGCGTAAGTTGGTCTCGCGCCTGTTGGCTCTGTTCGGGGGTCGAGCCGTATTTCTGCATGATATGCTCGCGCAAGTTCTGACCTTCGGGCGGCATGGTGGGGTTCAACTCGAATGGATGCCACCTGAGGCGTGCCAGTACGTTGCTTTGCTGCAGGGCCGCATCAAGTTGCCTAAATCCAACGATGCACCACGGGCAAACCACGTCCGAGACGATGTCGATCTGGACGATAGGGCGGGGATCGGACGTTGACATGCACGGGCTCCTGACGGGGTGGGAAATGTTGTGGTGATATAGATATGGGTGTCCGCAGGGAATTCAAACCAGTGTGATTTTTGCCTCTTCACATCCTGATCTTCTGCGTCTATACGCCCCTCTACCAAGTCATTGGCAGTGCGGTCGTGGCGGAATTGGTAGACGCGCAGCGTTGAGGTCGCTGTGGGGTAACACCCGTGGAAGTTCGAGTCTTCTCGACCGCACCATTCAATCCCTTACTTCGTTGTGGAAAACGGCTACAATAGTAACCGACCGTAGCAGGCCTCCTGTAGCGCATTGTGAGAAAACTTCTCCTCGAGCAGGTCGCAAAATTTTGCGGCCATCACCAAATTGACTCCAGTTTTCCGATAACGATCAGTTTGCCGTTTTTCTCGGTCTGGTAGGTTGAGTCTCTCGTTGAGTTTTCAGGCGTAGGTGCACGAGGCAGCTTCATGCAGGTAGGGTCGCTTTTCCGTTGTATCGCCATGCCAACTCGAGATGCAGGATAGGCTTCATTTAGGATGCAACCGATGTGAAAACTCGCGGGGTGACAAGGCAGAGCTACCATTTCGCGGTCACCTCGGCCTCGCGCAAGGGATGAGAATTTTATTTAGTTGTACGATGACTATTGATCCGAAGATCACAATCAGAACGTATTCTCGCAAACACACGAGAGACATCAGTGAATTCGCGTGACGAACATTTGATTCCGGAGGGCAACTACAAGCTTTTGAGAAATTTCGCTTCATCCGGATAACCTAGTCGGTCGGCTATGTCGCAAAGTCGCTCCAAGTCTTCGCGTGGAAGTAGCTTGTAATCATCATCTGCCAATTGTGGTTTCTTCCGATGCGGTTTGTGGTTTTTGTTTATAGAGTCGGTTCGGCTAATCTTGACGCCCGTATATTCAGACAAAATGTTGTCATCCTCGAGTTCATCCACTCTAAAAATAATGTCCGGCCTGAGTGACAAGCATAGATCATACCAATAACAATAGCTTAACACTGAATTACGAAAAGGGTCTTGCCATATGGTTGGGAGTGCATCCGAGTTGTATTTTTCGTTTATGACTTTCCGGATGAATCGATAAGTACGCCGAACCTGAACCTCAGGTACAATCGATGGCAAAGACGCAAGTGGCGATCTTGCGACGCAAAACACGTCGTAGTCCCTTCTAAGTACCCCTAGTGCTTGGCCCCAAGGAACCTCAGTTTCTTCGGACGCAAGGCACCATGAAACAATACCATCTGCCCGTTTTTTTTCATGTCCCACGCGGAGGCCCGACCTTTGCAGAAGTCTCGCGGTAAAACCAGTGCCGCAACGCGGGTGCCCAAGTCCAACTAAATACATACCTCGACCACTGCTCCTGTATGTCGACGGTTCAGTAAAATAGTGAGTTTTCGGGTGCTTGCAACAGCTGGTCTGCTCCTCAAAATTGACCAAACATAAAGTAGGGATTGAGGTGATCGCGCGTCTTGCATAATAGTTTTGTCAATGTCTTCAATTTTTGATCATAGCTTCCAAAAAAATGTCGTTGTTAGCGCTAAACGCCCAAGCCAAATTCGATTTGAAACCTTTCGAACATCAACTCAAGAGAGCTTTGAGCTATGAAGCCTAGATTTTTGTGTGTCGGTACGCATCACAAGACTGGCACAATATGGATGCGAAAGGTTTTTCGAGATATCCATCAAGATCAGTCGATCCCATTTATGCAATGCTACAGAGCAAAGAGGCTTGCCGACGCTGCCAAAGTAGGCCCGCAGATAATTGTGAATTGGTCATCTAAATTTCCCAATGAACTTATGGGGTTGGATTATGCAAGGTTTTTGCATGTTATCCGCGATCCACGCGACGTGTTATTGTCTGGAACTCGCTATCATCAGATTGCGCCAATTGGGAATGAGAAGTTTTTGCGAGCGAGAAAAGCCGAATGGAACGGAAAGACCTACAAGGAGCACATCAGTAGCCTGCCCAGTGAAGTCGACAAGCTGATGTTTGAATTGGAAAATAAACACCATCAAACCCTAAATGAGATGCTGGCTTGGCCATACGGCCATCAGAATGCGATTGAGGTGAAGTACGAGGACCTGATCGAAGACACAACTTGCGACTTATTCCGGAGTATCCTTTGCAGCTTTGATATAGAAGGCCTAGATGTTGACAGGGCCTTGCAGTCATATTGGAAAAACTCATTGTTTGGCGGTTTGAGAGAGAGTTCTGACCGAAAGGCACGTATCTCATTACACATTGGGTCGGGCGCAAAAGCTCAGTGGTGTACCAAACTTCCGCGCGAAGTCGCCGAGATTTATGAAGCGCGCTATGGCAGTGCCCTGAGAAAACTTGGCTATGAAAGCAACTCAAACTGGGTCGACTCGTGCCTGCCAAGCGCTCGTGTTTTCGGTCAAAATTCTGAGGGAGAATGAACGAGCAATCCGAATTGACACTAATGCGATCGCAAAATACCGTTCGCTCTAGGTTGAAATCCTCTCGGTCGAAATGTTGGCGTGGGTCACCCGAAAAAATGCGGAGAAATAATGACTTTACCAGAAATCGGGTCGCTTTGGATTGGAGAAAATTTAAGTTGGTTGGAGCAACTTTGCCTTCAATCCTTTTTGGACCAAGGCCACCAGGTGACGCTATTCGCTTATCGCGACGTGTTGGGTGTTCCCGACGGCGTAAAAGTTGAAGATGCCAATACTATTTTTCCCTCAGACAATATCGTTCGGCACGCAAAAACAGGTAGCCCAGCATTTCATTCGGATGTGTTTCGGCTGCATATGTTGCAGCAAACCGACTACATCTGGGCGGATACTGATGCCTATTGCTGCAAACCTTGGGATATTGGTGACACGCACTTTTTTGGCTGGAACTTGGACAACTCCGTTAAGATTAACAGCGGAGTGCTTCGATTGCCGAAATCGTCGAAGGCGCTTGATGAGATGCTACAATTCACAAAAGATGAATTTCCGATTCCACCCTGGACAAGCGAAACCAGACAGCAGTTTTTGAGGGATCGTAAATCGGAAGGTTCAGGAGTTCACGTATCTCTACTCGCGTGGGGTGTCTGGGGGCCCGACGCGCTGACTTGGTTCCTCAAGAAAACTGGTGAAGATCGTTACGCCAGACCAGCGCACGTCCTTTACCCTGTTCCATTTGAATTTGCTGGCGCGCCCTTAAAGCCCAATAGGGTTAAACGGACAAAGCGATTCATTCGTGAGGACACTCTATCTATTCATTTTTGGGGAAGACGATTTAGAAATATCGCAAAGAAATTCAATGGCTTGCCGCCGGAAGGTAGTTATGTGTATGACCTGTTGGTCAAACACAATATTGATCCGGCAGAGGCACCGTGTAACGTGTAATAGGTAATACCTGACATAGTGGAAGTTAGAACGGAGAGGATAACCCTATGAGCGCTCTGTTATTTGTTTAGTAGGGATATTAGTTCACCCGTACTTCTCAGTGTGGTCATCGATTATTGCCTTGTACAAGTCTTTGAACTTCGGTTGAGAGACAAGATTTTCGAAGCGATTTTTATGCCATTCCAATGACGCGTGGTGCAGGCTGCGCAGTTCTGGATCAAGCAAAAGTTCTTCTACGAAACTTTGTGTTTTTGGAACTTCATCTACTAGAAAGATATCGACATCGTCATTTTTGTTGAACTTTCGCCAGTACTTCAACGCCTTTGCTAGATTGTCGTACCCCGAATTCGGTAATGGATTGGCACTGCCTCGGTCCCGTTGAACAATGAACCCCTGAGCTGTTCGAACTGCAAAATGAGCTATATCAGCGAGAGCAACGCCGTTATGCGGTCGCTGTAGGTTTTTGAATTTTGAACTACCGCAGATTTCTTCAGGTATGGGTTTTCCACTACCGTTTACCCAATTTACTTTGGCCAGATGATCTTTTGATATAACAGGCGCGTTATTGTTCAACCTCAATATATGATTGTTTGGCCGCGCAAAATACTTGACCGGCATTTGTGGGCTGTTCAACGGCTGTCTTTTAATGAACTTCTCAATCTGAAGCCCGGTAGAAATTTCGTTCTCTCCGCAAGATCCGAAAGAATGCAAAGAAAGAGAAATAATGTGGGCGTCGGGCAAGGCTTCGAAGAGATCCTTTAACCTTCTGCCACCAGTCTTGACCCTCACAAATTCGTCAGCGTCCAAGTGCGTCACCCAATCCGAGCGTCTTAGTCTAGGGAAATGATTAATGTATCGAACCAGGTGAATGTGATGCCTGACATTCTGGTGCAGGATAGAAGGGTTTGGAATGTGGCGAACCAGACCCATTTCATCAAGGCGTTCTAGTATTTGATCGGTTCCATCGTCACAATCGTTTGTGAAGACAAGCATGTCGTTTATGCCAAGCATTCTATGGTACGCGACCCATTCAACTATGTACGGGCCTTCGTTTTTCATCGGAGTTATAGAGGTAACGCGCATTCGGGCTTCTCGTGGTTCTCTCAGCACATGATTTTGGGAGATGATTACAAGGTTATTTCAACCTTGGACCCTACGAAGGTAAAGGTCTTTCCAACAAGGGTCGGAAGAACACCCAAGTAATTGGGACTCTGTTCGCTTCCAACTGTTTTAGTAGCGCTCGATGCATCCAAGTGGTCGCTGGCTTGAAGTATGTTGCTGCGAAATGAAGTCTTAATCTCATGAGGCCTCAAATCATTGTGTCTGATAGTGCCCAGTGTCAACAAACTGCCGAAACTCGGGTGCCTCTAATTGATAGTCCAGAACGCGGCGCGCGCAGTCACGGCACGAACGAACCAACGCGGCTAAATCATCATCAGTTAACCAATCAGATATGATCGAGCGAATGGCGAGAGTATCGATTGAATCGTCATGGTTGGTGTTGATGTCGTATTTTTCAAAATACCCCATGTCGATGCGGTCCTTGTTTTTTGAGTTTGCAGTTCCACGCAACCGCTTGAGCAAAAACTCTTCCCGACTTTTTACGGCGTAATGGTTCACTTGCGCACTTTTGCCCGTGACATTGTCTTTGCTTCCGCGCCATCCTTTTTGGAGAATATTCCCCCCCATTGGGTTCCCGTCAGCGTTGGTCCAGCGCGCCATGTCAGGCTCGATCTCTCGGTGTTTGAAAAAGCGCGGACGGTGCACCCCAAAATAGTCGAACGATGCCGGGCGAAACAGCGTTTTGAACCCCCAGACCAAACCATTTTCCGGGGCGTCGAAAGTAGAACCGCGCGTGAAGCGTTCAGTGACCAATGCTTCTGGATCCCAATGTTCCAATCCACACGATCCCATGAGGCGCCAATTGATTGATATCGCGTCCGGTGCGCCACAGTTTTCGATCAAAGCATCTATGCTGCGATCGCCCACGTGGATGTTCAGGAACTCGTCGGCGTCAACGATTAGTACCCAGTCCGCATCCCTGACCCAGTCCATTCGGTTTGCTCTGGAGTATGCGGCGCGTTGCGGGTCCATTCTCGGACCAAGAGGGTTGTCGAAGTGACGGACTACGCCCAACTGATCGAGGCGGTTGAGCATCAAATTTGTGCCATCGCTGCAGTCATTGGAAAATATGCAGAAATCATCGATGCCTATTGATTTGTGATAGGCCAGCCATTCCAGCAGATATATCCCTTCGTTTTTGACCGTAGATACCAAAAGTTTCCGGCCTGCGTTCGGAGGAAGGTCCTCAGTTTTCATCCTCGCCCCCGTGCGTCGGTCGCTTAAGGGAGGCTTCAGAATCCGTCTTACTGTCTACAACGCCCCGAGAGCTAAGACTTTTGGCTCGGTTTCTGCTCACCGCTTGTTTTATGGTTCGGGCTTTTCCTACCACGTCCGCGACGCTTTCGTCGGCCTGATCTACGGCTTGGGCCGCCAGAGCCATTTTGAGGGTGCGGTCTTTCGATAATGGCACTCCCAAACTTGCCGCTGCCTCGGTATTCATAAATGGGTTTTCCAATTCGTTTTGGACATCTGTTTGTCTGCTCGCGTCTGGTTTGTCGCCTTCAGCTTGGTTTGCCGTGGCCTTACCTGATAGTTCGAGCAACTCTCGGCGAGTTTGACCCTTCTTCGCCGTTTGGGTCTGAGCTATCATTTTGGCTATGTCGCCGTCAGGTACACCTTGTGCCTGAAGTTCTTTGACCTTCAACTGCCATTCTTTCGGCAAGTGTTGAATGAAGAGAACTTCATCGAGTTTATCCAGCGGAACTTGGCCCGCTTTTTTCAACTCGTCCAACCATTCTTCGTATTCTTCGGTCTCGCGTAGTTGTTGGACGCGGTTTTGGTGGTGCAAGATAGCTTTTCGTTGCAACTCTCGCATTATAGGGTCGGCCAAAATAGTTTCGATTTTTCGCTTGGTGGCACGAACATGACGTTGCACGTTTGTGACTTCTAACTCGTTTCGGTCAAAAAGCGCGAAATATGCGGCATTATACTTGTCAGGTTTGTTGTTCACGTTGCCGCGAATACGCCTGAGCAAGTATGACTCGTAGGACTTAACAGCATAGTGGTTCATCTCAACCAAGTTGTATCCCAGGGTCGGTTTCGTGGAACGCCAGCCTGACAACGAAAACTCGTGGGGCATGGGATCCCCAGAACCGTTCAGCCATAATTGGTCCAATAGCAGTTTGGCGTTAGCAGGGACCTTTTTGGCTTTCTTTATGTGCGGACGATGTATCCCGAGTTTCATGTCCCGATACGGTTTGAAAAGGGTTTTTACTCCCCAGCCTTTCGGAAATTTGTCAGGTGCGGATCGTGTGTAGGACTCAATTGCCAACCCGGGGTCCCACCGCGTCACGTTATTTGATCCGAAAAAACGCCAGGTGATAGCAATGCCGTCTGCTTTTGGGTCCATATTGTCGACGAGGTCTGTAATCCAACCACGACCAACTTTGATGGATAGGAATTCATCCGCATCCATTGTCAGAATCCATTCGCTGTCGGTAACTTCCGGATTTCTGGTTCCAAGCGCGAGGGCGTTTGGCTGCGGCTTTCGCCCTTCTGGAACGTCGTTACGGAAGTGTTGCACCCAGCCCAATTCCTCTAGGCGGATCAGCATGTCGTCGGTGCCGTCAGTGCAGTCGTTCGTGTAAACGACGATATTATCGAAACCTATGTGTTTGTGGTAAGCGACCCATTCCACCAATGAATGACCTTCGTCCTTCATCATCGACATTATCGTGAAACGGTGCTTGGGCATTAGTTCTCCACGCCTATAGGATCCAGCGATAGATAGTTCTTACGAGGGTTTTTCGCAATCAAGGAGGCTTGAGGCATTCTTTTTTTGCGCGTTTTGAAGTTCACAAACATTCTGTAGCAAATCCAATGAACGGGTTAAATTCCGCAATCAGTTTGGACCAAAACTTTTGGGTCTCGAATGAGCGCTTGTGAGATTGAAGCTACAGAACATTCTCAATGGGATTGTGTACCATGATCAATCTATTGAAACAGGAACCAAACTAAACACAATTGGTCTCTCAACAGAGCTACTCGACTTGAACCTCACTGCGCAGTCTGCCCGTCGTTTTGTCAAAGATCAAAATGCGGTTGTCATCGGTCACTACCGCGTACCAGTTGCTTCCGATCGTCACGGCCTGCGCTTTTGCCCCGTCGGGCAGTTCGACCTGATCGGGTAGGGTGGGGGTTCTGTCCGATAGCCGGATGACAATCAGTGCGAATGTCACTAGAACCCCGCCAATCATCACCGCGGTCAGCAGCATGACCATTCTCCGCAGCAGACGAAGCTGTGGCGTTTCCTGCGGTTCTTGGGGTTCGGAAGGGACAGTCATGGGCACCCGCCAGATTGAATTTCAGATCGCGGCCGATCCGCCGCCACGCCTTGATAAGGCGCTTTCGCGGGATGTGCCAGCCGAGGAAAACCTCTCTCGGACACGGTTGGCCAAGCTGATCGACGAAGGCGCCGTTCTGATCGACGGCACCGAGGCCCGTGACCCCAAGGCCAAGGTGGCCGAGGGCGCATCCGTGACGATCACTGTGGCCGAAGCCGAAGACAGCCATATCGGGCCGGAAGATATCCCGCTGGAGATCGTTTTTGAGGATGCCGACCTGATCGTCATTAACAAACCAGCGGGCATGGTGGTGCATCCCGCGCCGGGATCCCCGAACGGGACGTTGGTGAATGCGCTGCTGCATCACTGCGGGAACGACCTGTCTGGGGTAGGTGGGGTGAAACGCCCCGGTATCGTGCACCGCATCGACAAAGAAACCAGCGGTCTCCTGGTTGTCGCGAAATCGGACGCAGCGCATCACGGTCTCGCCGCTCAGTTCGAGGTGCACACGGTTGAGCGGTACTACCGTGCGATCTGCTACGGCGTGCCGGATGCGAATGATCCGCGTCTGCGCGGGGTTAAAGGCGTCAGTTTTGAACCCGGAAACATCATGCGGCTGACCACGCAACTGGCTCGGCACAAGACCGACCGGCAACGGCAGGCAGTACTGTTTCATGGCGGGCGCCATGCCGTGACACGTGCTCGTGTAGTTGAGACCTTTGGCGCTCCGGCAGGGTTGGCGTTGGTCGAATGTTGGCTGGAAACTGGTCGTACACACCAGATTCGCGTTCATATGGCCCATGCCGGGCACGGTTTGGTGGGCGATCCGGTTTACGGAGGTAAACGTAAACTGGCCGCTAAGGCGTTCAGCGTGACTACGGCCGAGGCCGTGCGCGCCTTTCCACGGCAGGCGCTTCACGCCGCTGTTTTGGGATTTGAACACCCGGTTACTGGGGAAAATCTGCGGTTTGAGGCCGGTTTGCCGGAAGACATGGAAAATCTCATTGAACAGCTGCGCACGCCGCTGACATAATGCGCAAAGTTACGTGAATAAGAATTTCTTAGGTTTCCTTTATCTGTCGTTAATTCCAAACTGTTAACGGTACCTCTTGAACGGATTGGGACGGCTTCCCATATCCATGTTAACGACTTAAACATTTGTCGGAGGGACATGAAACATGGCAAATTACGCAAATCTCCCCGCGCCGACGCCGGAAGGCGGACTGAACCGCTATATGCAGGAAATTCGTAAGTTTCCGCTGCTGGAACCGGAAGAAGAGTACATGCTCGCCAAGCGTTGGGTAGAAGAGCAAGACACTGAAGCGGCTCATAAAATGGTCACCTCGCACCTGCGACTGGCGGCCAAGATCGCTATGGGCTATCGCGGCTATGGCTTGCCGCAAGCTGAGGTGATTTCCGAGGCCAATGTGGGCCTGATGCAGGCAGTCAAACGGTTTGATCCCGAAAAAGGCTTCCGTCTGGCGACCTATGCAATGTGGTGGATCCGCGCCTCGATCCAGGAATACATCCTGCGGTCGTGGTCGTTGGTGAAACTGGGCACGACCTCGGCGCAGAAAAAGCTGTTCTTCAACCTGCGCAAGGCCAAGGCTCGCATCGGTGCGCTGGAAGAGGGCGACCTGCGTCCAGAGAACGTCAAGCAGATCGCCAATGATCTGGGCGTGACCGAAGAGGAAGTTATCAGCATGAACCGCCGCATGTCCGGTGGCGATGCCTCGCTGAACGCGACAGTCGGGTCCGAAGGCGAAGGCACCATGCAATGGCAGGACTGGCTTGAGGATGAAGACGCTGATCAGGCGGGCGACTACGAAGCCCGCGACGAGCTGGACGCCCGGCGCGAGCTTCTGGCGGCTGCTCTGGACGTCCTGAATGATCGGGAAAAGGACATCCTGACTCAGCGCCGCCTGATGGATCAACCCGTCACGCTGGAAGAGCTGAGCACGCAGTACAATGTTAGCCGCGAGCGGATTCGGCAGATCGAGGTACGTGCCTTCGAAAAGCTGCAGAAGAAAATGCGTGAACTCGCTCGGGAAAAGGGCATGCTTGGTACGGTCTAAAGGTGCCCTTAGAAAACCTAAAAGCCCGCCGGATGTGGCGGGCTTTTTTGTTTTTAGGCGAAAATGAAGTCGCTTTCCGAGAGACGGTTGGCGTTAACGCCTAGGAGGTCGATGCTATCGCCATCACCCAACTCAATCTCAGTCCGGAAGAAGCTGCTAGAGATGTGGTCTTCGATGTCTTCGAAGCTTTCAATGCCCTCATAACCGCTTAGGTCGATTTTATCTCTTCCGACCCTGAAGTCGGCGATAGTGTCGTGTCCATCACCGTCTTCAATGACAAAGGTGTCGCGGCCTCGACCGCCGAACAGGAAGTCATCGTCGGCACCTCCATCGATAATATCCTTGCCGCGGCCTCCGAAGATATTGTCTTGGCCGGCGTCGCCGCGCAGGATGTCCTTGCCGCGGCCTCCAAAAATGGTGTCGTCACCATCTCCGCCTAGGGCTACATCGTTGCCGCGCCCGGTACCGATGACGTCATTGCCACCTCCACCATGTACGAAGTCATCTCCGCGACCAGTAAAATGAAATTCATCCGAGTCGCCGCCCAAGATGAAATCGGTATTCTTTTTACTAAGAATACCTGTCACTGATACGGGCAACAGAACTCCGTCCAGAATGTGAATGATCCCATTTGACGCAGGCACGTCAAAACCGATCAGTCCGGGATCATCGAGACCGGGATCTTTGTCTCCCAAACTCAGTGTCGACAAGTTCAGTTCCACGTCGCCGCCTTGCAATGTTTCAATTTCTGCGCCGTCGCCAAGACCTACAACCTGCTCTTTGGTAAAAGACTCGTCTACGACGTGATAGGTCAGAATTTCGGTCAGCAAGGGGATAGGGTCACCGCCGCCCAATAACGTCAGGGCTTTTACGATGTGGTTGAGTGCTCCGGCTTCGTCTGACCCTTCGAACCCCAAATTCTGGGCGAGGCCGATGAATGCTGAGTCCTCGGGCGCAAAGACGGTTAGATCCGCGTGGGGATCCGCTAAAGCGACATCAAGACCCGCGGCGAGCACAGCCTCGCGCAAAATGTCAAAATCGCTGCCGTCTGAGTCAAAAGTTCCCGGAGCGCCGCTTGCAGCTACAACGGTATCGGTAATCGTCTGAGGTTCTGAAGTGTCAGGCATATCTGTTACTCTCCCACCCTGGTTGGCGCCTAGTCCGGGAGAGGCAAACGTCACATCACATCTCTCCTTCGGCGATAAAACTTCTACGAGGCGAGTGCGCAGTCGGATCACGAAATTCGAATTTCATGATGTGGTGCCGAAGGTCTTGGTAGTCCGAAAACGCCGGGTTCTATTGTGAATTCAAGGATATGCAGCTGCTTCTTCAGCTAGTCCAGCTGTTGACGGAATACGCGAACCATATTCTCGCCCATGACCTTGCGAACTTGCGTTTCGCTCAAACCTTGATCCAGCAAGGCAGAGGTCAACGCGGCCAACTCCGATGTATCAAACGCGGTTTCGACCGAACCGTCATAGTCCGACCCCAAGGAGACGTGATCCTCGCCGACTGTTTCAACCGCCGCTTTGATCATCTTAGCGATACCCGCTGGCGTTATATCTCCGCAGGTCACATCCGCCCAATAACCCATGCCGACAACGCCGCCCGTTGACGCGATGGCCTGCATCAAGTCATCCGGGTAATTGCGCTTCACCGGGCAGAATCCGTGTAGCCCACCATGGCTGACGATCAGGGGTACATTGGTCATCTCGATAACCTCTCTCGCTACCTGTGGGCTGGAATGCGCTAGGTCGATGACCACTGGTCGTTGCTCCAGTTCCATCACAACCTGACGGCCAAACTCGGTCAAACCTGTGTCGCCGAAACCGTGTAGTGATCCACCCAGTTCATTGTCGAAGAAATGATGCAGCCCAAAGACTCGGTGCCCCGCGTCGAACAGAGTATCCAAGTTGTTTAGATCGCCTTCCAAAGCGTGAGCACCCTCAATACCGAGGATACCGCCGACGACAGGCAGACCGGCCGCGCGTGCGGCAAGCACAGCGTCCAAATCAGCGCGGGTTTTAACGACCTTGAGGCGACCATCTGAGGCGGACTCAAACTGGTGCAGCTTTTCCGCTTGATAGACGGCACGTTCCTTCAGGCTGTCCCAGGTGCGCAGCGGCCAGAGCTGACCAATTGCCAAAAGGGTAATGTTGTCAAAGGTCTCGGCCGAATTCACCTCGTAGTTCTGTCCGGCGGGGGATTTGGTGACTGCGGTGAACACCTGTAGGGCCACATTGCCTTCGATCAGGCGTGGGATGTCGACCTGTCCGCGTGTGCCGCGCTCAGTCAGGTCACGGCTCCAGAGCAAAGGGTCTGCGTGCAGGTCGCCAACTATCAGGATCTCGTGCAAAGAAACCGCTTGACCAGACACCTCATACGGATCGTGGTCAATCACACTGTTGCGCCCCGCCTCGATATAAGGCGGCAGAAATCCAAAAAACACGACTGCACCTGCGATGAGCGCTAGAAGGGTGAGCCCTCCTATCCATTTCATAAACCTCCGCATCTTCGCCCCCCTGTTTTGTTTGTGGACGCAGATTACGGGGGATCAATGAAGAGAAAAGCCTGACTTAACGTCGTTTGCTTGATAGAGATGCGATGTTAGCGATAACTGCAAGATTCGTCGCGGAGTCACAGATGTCAGAGAACTACATGCAAAAACCCGTTCAGTGGGGCATTTTGGGCGCTGCCAAATTCGCGCGTCAGTACATGGCACCCGCAATTCACGCCGCCAACGGTGCGCAACTTGCGGGGTTGGCGACCTCAAGCGCAATAAAGGCTGAACCGTTTCAGGCCTTTTGCCCAGATCTAACAGTCTATGAAAGCTATGAGGAGCTGCTGGCGGACCCCCAGATTGAAGCGGTCTACATCCCACTGCCCAACCATCTGCATGTGGAGTGGAGTCTCAAAGCGCTGGACGCTGGCAAGCACGTGCTGTGTGAAAAGCCGATGGCCATGACCGCAGCCGAGTTTGGACCATTGATCCAGAAACGCGATCAGGCGGGGGTGCTGGCGGCCGAGGCCTATATGATCGTTCATCACCCGCAGTGGCAGTTGGTGCGCAAGCTGATCGCTGATGGGGCTATCGGTAAACTGGTCCACGTGACTGGAGCGTTCAGTTTTGACAATCGTGCGGACACTGAGAACATCCGCAACCGGGCTGAAACAGGTGGCGGAGGGCTTCGCGATATCGGTGTCTATGTCATCGGAGGCGCTCGGTTCGCGACAGGGCAAGAGCCTGTTGAAGTACAATCTGCAATCCGGTGGGAAGACGGGATCGATGCCTTCACTGAAATTCGGGCGCAATTCCCGGACTTTACATACTCCAGCTATGTCTCGATCCGTATGCACCCGCATCAGGAAATGGTGTTCCACGGTGAAGGCGGTGTTATCCGCCTGACCGCCCCGTTCAACGCGCGGGTTTTTGGCGAGGCGCGGGTCGAACTGCACCGCCCGGGCTTGGAGCTACAGGTCACAAGGTTCCCTGGCGACGACCACTACAAACTGCAGGTCGAGGCATTTTGCCGATCAGTGCGAGCTGGGGAGGACTATCCGTGCCCGTTGGAATTTTCGCGCGGAACCCAAGAGATGATTGACCGAGTTCTGGAAGGGGCCGTCTCCCTCTGACTTGCCACGTCGCGCGTAGCCGGTCTAATCTGGCGGGCACCTGATCAGGAGGAGACCATGGCAGGCGGCTGGGCGCGTGACGGCGCGGTGAGTGAACAGATCGAAGCATCCATTTCGGACGAACTCGCCCGGATGCAGGCGCAAAAGCGCCCTGTGGGCGAAAGCCTGACGCATTGCGCTGAATGTGAGGAGCCCATCCCTGAGAAACGACGCCTGGCTTTACCGGGCGTCAAACTATGCCTGGATTGCCAGCAAGAGCGGGACGGAGCTTTCAAGGCGCGCGTGGGGATCAACCGACGCGGCTCCAAAGACAGTCAGTTGAAGTAAACGGGGCTAAGGTATGCCCGGCTCCAAACTGATGCAAAACGGTATGGTTCTGGGTTTTTTGGCGGCCTTCCTTTGGGGCACGCACAGCGTTATCGTGCGCTACCTCACCAGTGATTTGGGCGGATTGCAGATTGCTGTGACACGCCTGTTTATCGCCGCACTCGCCATCTATTGCATGCTGAGGGTTATGCGGATTGCGGTGTCGATTCAACTGGGGGATTGGAACTTTAGGCTCGCGGTTCTGTCCACGGTGGTCAACTACATCCTCTTTCATATCGGGTTGGAACATACCGGTGCTGCGAATGCGATGGTGCTGGAAAACACCGCTCCGTTCTTCGTTCTGGTGTTTTTGTATTTCTTTGCCGACACGCCTGTCACACGCACCGATGTTCTGGCCACAGTGTTGGCAATTTTGGGTGTTTTTCTTACCGTTTACCGCGATTTTCAGGGTGGCGGAGAACCTTTGTTTGGTGACCTGCTTGAGATAGGCGCGGGCCTTAGCTGGGCCGTGTTCTTGATCAGCAGCAGCCGAGCGATGCGGAATTCGGAATCGACCGGCGAGCGATTGAATTTCCTGTTTGGAATCTTTCTGTGTTCAGGCGTTCTACTGGTGCCCTTGGCTGCGTTTTCCTTGCAAGTTCCCACTGCCAATGATGTGGTGTTCTTAGTCTTGCTGGGCGTTCTGCCAACCGCTTTGGCATATTACCTTTGGTATGAGGCTGCGGCCCGGGTGTCGACGTTGACTGCGACCCTAATGTTTGCAGCATCCGTGGTGTTCACGTTCATCAACTCAGCCCTGTTCCTGGGGGCCGCAATCACACCGATCGCGGCCCTTGGGGGTGTGTTGATCGTGGTCGCCGTATTCCTGACGACCAAAAGCCAGAAGTGAGTTCTGGGGTCAGTCCTCCATGGCCTCCAATTCGTCGATGAAGCCCGAGATCATCGACAGACCCTTGTCCCAGAATTTCGGATCGCTCGCATCCAGTCCGAACGGTGCCAGCAGTTCCTTGTGGTGTTTGGACCCACCGGCGCGCAGCATCTCGAAATATTTGTCCTCGAACCCTTCCGAGCCGCTTTCGTAAACGGAATAGAGGGCGTTAACCAAACCATCACCGAAGGCATAGGCATAGACATAGAAGGGTGAATGGACGAAGTGCGGGATATAAGCCCAGAAGGTCTCGTACCCTTCCATGAATTCAAACGCAGAGCCAAGGCTTTCGGCCTGAACGCTCATCCACAGGGCGTTGATGTCGTCCGGGGTCAACTCGCCTTCGCGGCGTGCGGCGTGCAGCTTGCACTCAAAGTCGTAGAACGCGATCTGGCGGACGACCGTGTTGATCATATCCTCAACCTTACCGGCCAGCAGCACCTTGCGCTGTTCGGGTGTTTCCGCCTGATCCAGCATCTTGCGGAAGGTCAGCATCTCACCAAAAACCGATGCCGTCTCGGCCAATGTCAGCGGAGTTGACGACAGCATTTCACCCTGATCGGCAGCCAGCACTTGATGGACGCCATGGCCCAGTTCGTGCGCCAGCGTCATCACATCGCGCGGTTTGCCGAGGTAGTTGAGCATCACATAGGGGTGAACGTCAGTCACTGTGGGGTGCGCAAACGCACCGGGGGCTTTGCCGGGTTTTACCGCCGCGTCGATCCAACCTTTCGAGAAGAATGGCGAGGCGATTTCTCCCATGCGGGGATCGAAGGCATTGTAAGCATCCATCACCGTTTTTTCGGCCTCGTCCCAGCCGACGATGCGGGTGTCTTCCATTGGTAGGGGCGCGTTACGATCCCAGACTTGCATGACGTCCAGACCCAGCCATTTACGTTTCAGCTCGTAGTAGCGGTGGCTCAGTTTGGGGTAGGCGGCGACAACCGCCTCTCGCAGCGCCTCGACGACCTCGGGCTCGACGTCGTTCGACAAGTGACGACCGGTCTGAGCAGTCGGCATGTTGCGCCAGCGATCGATGATTTCCTTCTCCTTGGCCTGCGTGTTGTGAACCCGGGCGAAGGTTTTGACGTTTTCCTGGAACACTCGGGCCAGTTCGCGCGCAGCAGCTTCGCGTTTGCTGCGGTCTTGTTCCGTCAACAGGTTCAGAGTGCCTTCGATATTCAACTCATCTTCGTCGACGGTGAAAGTAAGACCAGCGATGGTTTCGTCGAACAGGCGTTCCCATGCGTCCCCGACCACGCCCAGATCGTGCATGAATTTCTCAAGCTCGTCCGACAGCTGGTACGGTTTCATTGCGCGGATACGGCGGAAGACGGGTTCGTAACGAGCCAGATCGGCGTTTGCATCGAAATGCGCCTTTAGCGCGTCATCGTCGATGCGGTTGATTTCCAACGTGAAGAACACCAGTGGGGTGGTGAAGATTGTGATCTTTTCCTGCATGTCTGACAGGAATTTGGCGCGCTCTGCGTCGGTGGTCAGCTGGTAATAGCGCAGACCGGCGAAAGACATAATGCGACCGGCAATCGAGTTGATCTTTTCGTTGCGCTGAACGCAGGTCAGAAGGCCTTCGGCATCCAGATCGGCCAGCTTGCCTTCGTAATCGGAGGCGAAGGCCGCGCATTCTCCCTCAAGCCATTCCAGATCCCGGTCCAGTTCCGGCGCTTCTTCCGAACTGTATAGATCGGTCAGATCCCATTCTGGCAGGTCGCCAAGATCGCCGGCTCCTCCGGCTGCGTTTGCGTCACGTACGGGAAAGGGAAGGTCGCGCATGGATCACCTCGGAATATCTGCTTTGGCAACCATCTAGGCTTGGGCGGCCTGGATCACAAGCCGCCTTTGCGTAAGGTTTTCTTTAGCGGGATTGTGCTGTCGCGGCGGGCGCCCCCGATTGTGTGGCCAGAAAATGAGCCGACAGTTGATCGAAGACCGGCCCACGCACATCGGGAGCTTCCATCAGCACTTCGTGTTCGCCGTCTGGGATTTCGACCAGAACGCCGCTGGGCCAATTTGCCATTCGTGCGCGGATCGCCTTTCGGTCCACGATTTGTTCATGACTTCCCAGAAAGGTCAGGCCGGGCGTTGCGGGCGCAGTTTGCTCCATCAACCAAGCACACTCGTCCAACGCCTCGCGCAGCCAAATAGTAGAAGGCGCCCCAAGCGCCAGCTCCGGGTATGCTGCCAGTTGGTCTTTCATCATCTGATACATCGCCGGATCGCGCGTCAGCATGTTTCCGTCAAAAGGTTGGGACGCAACATAACTTTCCAGAGATGTGGTCGGAGGGGCCTTTTCCCCAAGCCCAATCCGTGGTCCCCAATAGGCGGTCAACCGGCTCAGCGGCTTCATGATGGGCGTGAAGAAGATACCCCACATCGGGCCGGTAAAGGCGCAGGCGGCAAAACAGTCGCGCTCCAGAACCGCACGCAGGCCGATGGCCCCACCCATCGAGTGACCGATTACGTACCAAGGTTTGGGCAAGCCAAGCTTGGCGGCGAGGCCTAAAGTGACATGCACATCCTGCTGATAGTCGGTGAACTGATCGACATGCCCGACGCGCGGGTCATCCAACAGGCGATCCGCCAGCCCCTGACCGCGCCAGTCGACAGCCAGGAACGCAAAGCCCCGGCCGACAAATTCAGCCGCCGCGTTGCCATACTTCTCGATATACTCCGTCCGGCCGGGGAACATCATCACCGTGCCGTTTGCCTCGCTCTCGGCACGCCAGTGCCCGACGCGGATACGGGTATTGTCTGCAGTTCTCAGCCAATGGGCCGCACCACCGGCGGGTCCGCCGGCCACGTCTTCATAGAAAGGGGCCGGCGAGCACTCCATCAGGCCAGCACCGAGGCGAGTTTCATAGCAATACCCATATCGCCGTCCACACTCAGCTTACCGGACATGAACGCACCGGTGGGGTTCAATTCTCCGCTCAGGATCTGTTCGAACGTATCCGCATCCGCGGTCAGGGTAACGTCTGCTTCGTCATCGCTGACGCGTGCGCCGTCTGCGTCCAGCACGATGGCTCCCAGATCCGAGATGGCAAACTTGGCCGATGCGTCGAAATCGCCGCCGGACAGCTTTTCGTTCAGCGCCGCTGCGGCTTTTTCAAGAATGTCGCTCATGGTGTTCCTCATATTGTTTCTGCGCCGTGAATGGACATCCCCGGTCGCAACGCTACACTGAACATTGTTATGGGCATTGCAATCATCAATCTCAAACGTACCGTCGCGGCACTTTTTGTCACGGTCATTTTTTCCACCAGTTCGCTTGCGCAGCAGGCGGACTCGCGGGATGAGTCCGAGCTATTGCAGCAACTGGTGCAATCCACGCCGGAACAGGCTGTTGGCATCGACCGTCAGCTTAAGGCTTTGTGGTCGCAATCGGGCTCTGCTTCGGCTGATCTTCTACTGGAACGTGGGCGCGAGGCATTGGACGACGGAGATACAGTGGCGGCCATAGAACACCTGACGGCACTGACCGATCACGCACCGGGGTTTGCCGAAGGCTGGCATCTGCGAGCGTCTGCATTTTTTGGTATGGATCGCTTTGGCATGGCCGCGGCCGATCTTGAGCATGCGATAACACTCAACCCTAACAATTACGAAGCCATTTTTGGGTTGGGCCTGATTTTTGAGATCATCGAACAGCCCGATAAAGCGCTCGAGGCCTATGAGCGCGCGCTGGCTATACATCCTCATCACGAAGAAGTAACCAATGCGGTGAATCGACTGAAGCCTCAGGTCGAGGGCTCGGCCCTCTAAAGAACCGGGGCAGGGGGCAAAGGTGAGCGGGTCATCCCGAATCGTGGCCGTACTTGGCCCGACAAACACAGGTAAAACTCATTACGCGATCGAGCGGATGCTCGGGTACCGAACAGGTGTGATCGGTCTTCCGCTGCGTCTGCTGGCGCGCGAGGTCTATGACAAGATCGTCGCCATTCGTGGTCCCTCTGTCGTGGCATTGGTCACGGGAGAGGAACGCATTGTGCCGCCGCGCACCCAGTATTGGGTTTGCACGGTTGAAGCGATGCCGGAAGGTAAGGGCGCGGATTTCGTTGCGATCGATGAGATCCAACTCTGTACCGATCCCGAACGCGGTCATGTCTTTACTGATCGTCTGCTGCGGGCGCGCGGTACGAGTGAGACGCTGTTTCTAGGGTCGGACACCATGCGCGGCCCCATCGCGGCTTTGGTCCCCGAGGCTCAGTTCGTCCGACGCGAACGCATGTCCCAACTGGTTTACGCGGGATCAAAAAAGATCAGCCGGATGCCTCCGCGCAGCGCCATCGTTGGGTTTTCGGTCGATAGCGTCTATGCCATCGCCGAGCTGCTGCGCCGCCAAAAAGGCGGGGCGGCCGTGGTTATGGGGGCCCTCAGCCCTCGCACGCGGAATGCGCAGGTAGAACTATATCAGAATGGCGAAGTCGACTATCTCGTTGCTACTGACGCCATCGGGATGGGTCTAAATCTGGACGTAAACCACGTCGCGTTCTCCTCTCTAAGCAAGTTCGACGGTCGTCGGATGCGCCCGCTGGCCCCCAATGAACTGGCCCAAATCGCTGGGCGTGCAGGAAGAGGGATGTCGGACGGCACCTTCGGGGTGACTGGAGAGGCTCCGCCGCTGGACGAAGGTGTGGCGCAGGCGATCATGGACAGCCGTTTCACGCCGATGAAAAAACTGAACTGGCGGAATGCTGCCTTGCGGTTCGGATCGGTTGACGCGCTGATCGACTCGCTTGAGATCAGCCCGAACGACGAACATCTGATTAAAGCGCGGCCCGCAGACGATCTGAACGTGCTCAAGTCGCTGTCGCAAGTGACCGAAGTCGCAGCCCGCGCCAGCGATCCGCAATCCATCCGTTTGCTGTGGGATGTGTGCCGAATCCCCGATTTTCGCGGCATCAGCCATGCTGAACACGCCAGCCTGCTCGAAGTGATATATGGCCACTTGCACGAACGCGGTTCGATCCCGGATGACTTTATGGCTAGGCAGATACGCCGGATCGACCGTACGGATGGCGATATTGACGCACTCTCCAAAAGGTTGGCATATATTCGCACTTGGACATATGTTGCGCAGCGAAACGGTTGGGTGCGTGACGAATCGCATTGGCGAGACGAAACGCGCACTGTAGAAGACAGGCTGTCGGATGCATTACATGACCGACTGACGCAAAGATTTGTGGACCGGCGCACATCTGTGTTGCTGCGCCGGCTCAAACAGAAGGAGGCCCTTTTGGCCGAAGTAAATGACAAGGGTGAAGTGACCGTCGAAGGCGAATTCGTCGGTCGTCTGGAAGGGTTCCGGTTTAGTCCGGACAAAAGCGCGCAAGGAACCGAGGCGAAAGCTTTGAAATCGGCGTCCCTGCAAGCACTCGCGCCGCAATTCCATCTGCGTGCTGATCGCTTCTACAATGCGCCCGATACCGAAATTGATTTCACCGATCAGGGTGGCCTGATGTGGGGCGAATATGCCGTCGGCAAACTGGTTGCCGGGGCAGAGCCTCTTAAGCCGATGGTCGAGGTTTTCGTGGACGAGGCCGCAGGGCCGGAGGTTGAGCAGAAGGTGCAGCGCCGCCTGCAGCATTTTATCGACCGCAAAGTGGCCGCGCTGTTCGAGCCGCTGCTGACCCTGTCGCGTGACGAAGAACTGACTGGCCTCGCCAAAGGGTTCGCCTTCCGTATGGTCGAAGCGTTGGGTGTGCTGCCTCGCGCTGGCGTTGCGCAAGAGGTCAAGGATCTGGATCAGGACGCCCGCGGCGCGCTGCGCAAGCACGGCATCCGATTCGGACAGTTCACCATCTTCATGCCGCTGCTGCTCAAACCCGCGCCAACGCGCCTGCGTCTGGTTCTGTGGGCGCTGGCCAATGGCCTTCAGGAATTCCCCGAAGCGCCGCCTCCGGGTCTGGTCACCGTTCCGGTCGCCAAAGACGCGCCCGAGGGCTACGACACCATGTGCGGCTACCGTGATGCAGGTGAACGCTCGATCCGGATCGACATGCTGGAGCGTCTGGCGGATATGCTGCGCGCCGAAGACAGCCGGGGCGGGTTCGAAGCCAAGCCCGATATGCTGTCGATCACCGGCATGACGTTGGAGCAGTTCGCCGATCTGATGCAGGGCTTGGGTTACAAGGCTGAACGCGGCGAGCGTGAAAAGGTGAAACCTGCTCCGGCAGAACAACCCACCGCCGAAGCGACCGAGCAACCGGCGGCCGAAGAGACCCCAACGCCTGAGGCGGCAGCCGAAGAGGTTGCCGCACCCACCGAGGCACCGGTCGAGGCCACCGAAAGCACCGAGGCAGCAGCCGAGGCTCCTGCATCGGAAGAACCTGAGATCGAGGTTTTCTATACCTTCACTTGGGGGCGTCAACGTCAACAGAGCCGTGGCCCGCGTCGTGAGCAGCGGCAGGGGCAAGGCAAAGGCAAACCTCGTGGCAAGCCTCAGGACGGACGTGGCAAGCCGCAGGGCAAGAAGGGCGGTAAGCCGCAAGGTGCCAAGACCTTCTCCTCCCGGCCGCCGAAAAAGGAAAAGGCGATCGATCCGGATAACCCGTTTGCAGCAGCGCTGATGGGTTTGAAAGACGGTAATTAAACGCCGATGGCCGAGGCCAAGCTGCGGGTAGACAAATGGCTGTGGCAGGCGCGGTTCTTCAAGACCCGCAGCCTGGCCGCCAAGCAGGTCAGCGGCGGCCATGTGCGGCTGAACGGAAACCGGGTCCTGAAACCGGCGCAAGCAGTTGGACCCGGGGACGTTCTGACCTTCCCTCAGGGGCGTGTCGTGCGGGTGGTTCGTGTCGAAAAACTGGGCGAACGGCGCGGACCGGCGCCTGAGGCCCAGGCGTTGTATTTCGATATGACGGAAAAGAAGGACACGCCTCCTAAAAACCCTAGTTTTGAGGGAAAAGGTCGTCCGACTAAGAAAGATCGACGCGCGCTTGATCTTTCTCGCACCAAAGAGGGCTGATCCGCCCTTGAAGACGGTATAATACTGGATTAGCTAGACGCCCAAACCGTATATGGGATTCCGACTATGACCTATGTTGTCACCGAAAACTGCATTGGCTGCAAATACACCGACTGCGTCGAAGTATGCCCGGTGGACTGCTTCTACGAAGGTGAGAACACGTTGGTCATTCACCCTGACGAATGCATCGACTGCGGTGTGTGTGAACCGGAATGCCCCGCCGACGCCATCCGCCCCGACACCGAGCCGGGTATGGACCAGTGGGTCGAGTTCAACCGCAAATACTCTGAACAATGGCCGGTGATCGTCACCAAGAAAGATCCGCTGCCCGAGGCCGAGGAACGCGACGGGGAAGAGGGCAAAATGGAGAAGTATTTCTCCGAAGCACCCGGCGAAGGGGGCTAAGCGATTCGCCCTCTGAACTTGTCGGTTCAGGTATAGAAACAGGTTTCAGCGCTTTGAAAAATATAGGGTTTCACCTCCGGATTCGGGCGTGACCTTTCGGGCGTCGTAAATTTGTGATATACTCTGAAGCTGAATGATGAATGAGATGGGGATGTGCTCCGTAAGTATGATTGCTTTGGAGTTCTGATTTTATGACAAAATAACCGCCTGACGGAGCCGAAAGATGCTCCGGCTAGTGGTTTTTGTCGTCCGTGTCTCGCTCTGTAACCAAGGATGAACCTGAATGTCTAAGTCGAAAAAGCTTGAGTTCCGCCCGAATGACTATGTTGTATATCCTGCGCATGGCGTAGGTCAGATCATCTCGATCGAAGAACAGGAAGTCGCGGGATTTTCGCTTGAGCTGTTCGTCATCTCCTTTGAAAAAGACAAGATGACCTTGCGGGTGCCTACCAACAAGATTACCGAATCCGGTTTGCGGTCGTTGAGCTCGCCCGATGTCATCAGCCAGGCGATGAAAACGCTGAAAGGCAAGGCCAAGGTAAAACGCGCCATGTGGTCACGCCGTGCGCAGGAATACGAACAAAAGATCAACTCGGGTGATCTGATCTCGATTGCCGAAGTGGTCCGTGACCTGCATCGCACCGACGACCAGCGCGAACAGAGCTATTCCGAGCGTCAGCTGTACGAAGCTGCGCTGGAGCGTTTGACCCGCGAAGTCGCCGCTGTGTCCGGTGCAGGTGAGGTATCTGCCGCCAAGCAGGTGGACGAGGTTCTGACCTCCCGCGCAGCCTGATTGCAGAAAAGACTCATTTCTAGGCCGTTCCTGCTTGGGGGCGGCCTTTTTCATGCCAGCTCTTGGTGAATTTCACCTTTGCCGCTAATTTTCCAACAGGCAGAGGCGGATACATGGTCAGGATAAAGCAAACCATTAAGTTTTTGTATATTGCGCATGAGCCGATTTCGATCTGGTTCCGCTACTGCCTGATCCTTTTTGATGCCGCGTCGATCATTTTTTTCGTGGCCACGGCGAATGTACCGCACGGGCCGGGTATTACCCTAGCCAGCTTGGGCGTTGGGTTTGTTATTCTTCTGGATTTTCTAGCTCGGCTCTGGATCGCGAAGGACCGGTGGAAGCTGCTCCGCAAGATTTACACGCTGGCTGATATCGTTGTGATTGCTTCTCTACTGCTCGAGCCGTTTTTGCCTGGAAATCTGGCCTTCGTACGAATTTTACGCGCCTTACGTCTGATCCACTCCTACCATTTGCTTAGGGATCTTCGGCGTGACAGCCAATTCTTTCGTACACATGAGGACGCAGTCATTGCGGCCATAAATCTGCTGGTGTTTGTATTTGCCACGTCAACGGCTGTTCTGGTGTTTTTTATCCCGGATAACAGCCCCAATGCGTATATCGATGCGCTGTATTTCACCATGGCGACGCTCACCACGACTGGGTTTGGTGACATCACCCTGGCGACACCGTGGGGTAAGCTGTTTTCGGTGTTTATCATGGTGGTCGGCGTGGCCTTATTCGTGCGTTTGGCGCAGGCAATTTTCATGCCGCAGAAAGTGCGCCACAAATGCCCAAGCTGTGGCCTTTATCGCCACGACCCAGACGCGGTGCACTGCAAGCACTGCGGTGAGAGACTGAGGATCGAAACGGGCGGAACCTCTTAAAGCACGGCTGCGGCTGCGGTTAGAAATGTAAGCTCTGCCAGTTGCTGCGTTGCGCCCAGAATGTCACCAGTTTGACCACCAATCTTGGCTCGTGCTGTCGCAGCGAGCCCGGCAGTGACTAGCGCAGCAATGGCCGTGGCCCAAACTGCGCCTGCACCCATCAGAAGCACGGCGCAAATCAGTGCCAGCACCAGACCTGTTATGGTTGTCACAGCCTGTGGCCCTCCAACAGAGTGGCTCAGGCCACTGTTCCGTGCATTCGGCAGTGTGGTCATCAGAACCGGCATGAATGCGCGGGACATGATGCAGGCTGCGAGGATTGTGGCAAAAGCACCGGCCATTAGTAGCGTCGCGATCAGTGCAACGCGTGCAAGCTGCGAGAATATCAGCGCCAGAACACCATAGGTGCCGATGTGACTGTCTTTCATGATCTCCAACCGGCGCTCTCGTTTGAAGCCGCCCCACAATCCATCGACAGTATCGGCCAAACCGTCTTCATGCATCGCACCCGTGGTCATGACCAGAACCGCAACCAGGAGAACGGCACCGACCGTTGCGGGCAGGTTTAACACCATTGCAACCCAACCGACTGCGCAGGCCAGTAGACCCACGACCAACCCGACCAAGGGGAAGGCCCAAGCAGCGTTGGCTTGGCGTGAAAAGACGTTTTCCGGCAAATGCGGCAGGGGCAAGCGGGACAGCAGGACCAGCGCAAGTGGAATGTCCCACGCGGAAATCAGGTTGGTGTCGCTTTTATGCACTCCCACGCCTTTCAGGGTCTTGTTGGACTGGACGCTTCGGTTAAACACGCAGGACCACTCTGATGCAACGAGGCTTTAGATGCTGCCCGAACTTATTGATCTGAAAACCTTCCGCGACGCCCTCAAACAGGCGCCCGGCCCGGATGATGGCGCACTGCAAGGAGCGACTGACCGCAACGGGCAGTTGACCAAACCGCCAGGTGCTTTGGGCCGGCTTGAGGATTTAGCGATCTGGTATGCTGGTTGGCGCGCGGACGCTCGCCCACAGATTGCCGCGCCGCAGGTCATCGTGTTTGCGGGGAATCACGGCGTAACCGCGCAGGGCGTATCGGCCTTTCCACCTGAAGTGACCGTGCAGATGGTGATGAATTTTGAACACGGTGGCGCGGCGATCAATCAACTTGCCAAAGCCGCCGGTGCGACGATGAATGTGCACGCGCTGGAGTTGGACCGGCCAACCGCGGATTTCACCGCAGGCCCAGCCATGTCCGACGATGAGTTGCTGCAAGCCCTACGCACCGGTTGGACCGCCGTTGACCCCGATGCCGATCTGCTGGTGGTTGGCGAAATGGGAATCGGGAATACCACCCCGGCTGCTGCAATCGCTTGCGCCCTGTTTGGTGGAGACGCTGCGGACTGGACCGGACGCGGCACAGGTGTGGACGACGCCGGGTTGGCCAACAAAACTCGTGTGGTGGCGGAAGGTGTGGCTCTGCACTCAGAGGTCGGAGACGGGCTGGACATCCTGCGTTGCCTCGGTGGGCGTGAGATCGCGGCCATGGCCGGAGCTATTGCAGCCGCTCGCGTATTGCGTATTCCGGTTATTCTGGACGGCTTCATCTGCTCGGCCGCGGCGGCCTGTCTGGCAGACGTTTCCGCCGGAGCATTGGACCATGCTGTGGCAGGGCATCAAAGCGCAGAAGGCGCGCATGGTGCGGTGCTCGACAAGCTGGGCAAGCAACCATTGTTGAACCTCGGCCTCAGGCTTGGCGAAGGTTCGGGTGGGGCGCTAGCCATCAATATCCTGAAAAGCGCGGTTGCCTGTCATTCAGGCATGGCGACCTTTGCCGAGGCTGGAGTATCAGACAGTTAACATTATAGGCCTGATCCGAAGATCCGGATCAGGCCGATTTCTTCGCGTGTTTTTCAGCCAACTCCAAAAGCTCGGTTTCCAGATCTTTTTCGAACTGCTGAGCACGTTCGATGTATTTCTTGTTTTCCGCTGTGGGCATTCCGGGAATCCAAAGCTCGGCCAGATCGCGGATCGAGTCTCGGTCGTGGTGGTAAAACGTCTGCTCGGCTTGCGCGGCCTCGTATTCGCTGAGGCCAATATTCTCAAGCACGTAGCGACCGGCCCGTAGGGAACTGTCGAACATCTCGCGTACGATGTCGTTGGCACCAGCCTGATACAGCTCATACACATGGGTTCGGTCATGAGCGCGGGCGATGATGTGCAGGTCCGGGCGTTGACGCCTGGCGTAACTGACCAGACGCGTTACGTTCTTTGGGTCGTCCATCGCGGCGACCAGAACAGTTGCTTTTTCCAGCCCCGCCGCGCGCAACAACTCAGGACGGGTGGGGTCGCCCAAAAACCCTTTCACACCAAAGCGGCGCATCAGTTGAACGGTTTCAATATCGTGATCCAGAACGATCGTTTTAAATCCGCTGGCGCGAACCAGGCGGTTTACGATCTGACCAAATCGGCCGATACCGGCGATGATCACTGGACCTTGCTCGTCGATTTCATCCGGTTCCGGCTGTGGGCCACTGTCTCTGATCCGGCGGGACAAAAGGTCGTAAATGATGAAGAGTAGCGGCGTGATCAGCATGGTCAGTGCGATGATCATGAGCAGTTTCTGGGACAGATCGGGCGGAATGACGTTCTGCTGAGTTGAAAAGGCCAGCAGAACGAAGCCGAACTCACCAGCTTGTGCCAGACCAAGTGTGAACAACCAGTGATCCCGCCCCCGCAACCTGAAAGCGCGCCCGACGAGAAACAATATGATGCCCTTGGTCAGGATAACCAGAAGAGCCAGCCCGATTAGCTCTAGCGGATCGTTGAAGAAGTAGGCGACATCAATTCCGGCACCGACGGTAATAAAGAACAGGCCGAGGAACAGGCCCTTGAAGGGCTCAAGGTCGCTTTCCATCTCATGCCGGAATTCCGAACTGGCCAGAACAACGCCCGCCAGGAACGCACCTAGAGCGGGGGAAAGGCCAACTAGGGTCATCAGGAAGGAAATGCCGACCACGATCATCAGGGCCAATGCAGTATACATCTCGCGCAGGCGAGTCGCGTGAATAAAGCGGAACAGGGGGCGCGTCAGGTAAACACCGGCAAGGATAACAAATGCGATCGCACCAATGGTAACCAGCGTGACAGCCCACCCTGGTAAACCATCGACCAGCGAAAGGCTGTGATGGGCGGTATCGTGCAGGTCTTTCACCCCGCGGTCTATGGAGCCATCGCTTTCGAGATGCGGCATGGCTGGTAGCGCCAGCAGTGGCAACAGGGCCAGAATGGGGATGACCGCAATGTCTTGCGTCAGCAGCACCGAAAATGTGGCACGACCACCATTCGTTTGCATCAGCCCTTTTTCCGACAGGGTTTGCAGCACGATCGCGGTCGAGGACAGCGAAAGTGTCAACCCGACGGCCAGAGCGACAGACCAAGGGTGGTTCGCGTAAACTGCCACCACGGCAATAGCTGCGGTCGAAAGCCCAACTTGCAATCCGCCAAGTCCCAATAGCCTGTCGCGCATATCCCAAAGGGCGCGCGGCTCCAGTTCCAAACCGATGAGGAACAGCATCATGACAACGCCGAACTCGGCCACGTGCTGCAGGCTTTCGGTTTCGGCTCCTACAAGGCCAAACACGGGCCCGATTACTATTCCTGCGGCCAGATATCCCAGCACAGAACCCAGCCCCAGACGCGCCGATAACGGCACGGCGATCACGGCAGCAGCCAGATAGATCGAAGCCTGGTAAAGGAAATCGTCCATGTTGGTCCTTTCGGTCAGGTCAGGTGGGCAGAGGGGCGTCGCGTTTCAGTTGGTCCATCACGATTTGGCTTTGGACTCGTGCCACCGCAGGATGCGGCAGTATCACCTGATGAAGCAAGCGATTGAGCGCGGCTAGATCGTCACAATAGACATGCAGCAGATAGTCTGCTTCTCCGGTCATCGTCCAAGCGCTGGTGATCTCAGGGCGGGTGTCTACCATCCGCGCAAAACTTTCGGATTGCTCGGGGCCGTGGGTGCCCAGATGCACTTGAACAAATCCTTGCACATGTAGCCCGAGTTTCAGCGGGTCCAACCGTGCGGCATAGCCGGTGATGTAGCCCTCGGCCTCAAGCCGCTGCCGTCGCCGCCCGGCCTGACTGGGTGACAGGTTCAGCAATTCGCCAAGCTGATGAGCGGTCAAGTGTGCGTCCACCTGTAGGGCGGACAGCAAACGCATATCGGTGGAATCCAGCATATGCGGAATTTCTCCAAAATTTTACCAAATAATGCGTGTTCTGCGCACTCAAACTTAGTTTACACGAAAACTATGCGCAGAAACAGCGCGGAATAAGGCGTATTTTGGAATCAGCAAAGAAATTCCTGTTTTAAGGAGACACACCATGGGTCCTTTCCCTCATAACGCCCCGAAGTCCACCATCAGCAAAGAAAATCCAGTCGGCACTGACGGGTTTGAATTCGTGGAATTTGCCCACCCCGATCCACAGGAACTGCGCGACCTGTTTTCCAAAATGGGTTTCGAAAAGGTTGCTCACCACACGGACAAGCCCGCAGTCGAACTTTGGCAGCAAGGCGACGTGACCTATATTCTCAACGCTGATCCCGAAAGCTTCGCCGCGCGTTTTGTCCAAGAACATGGCCCATGCGCCCCAGCGATGGGTTGGCGTGTGGTGGATGCCCAGAAAGCCTATGTGCATGCGGTAGCCAAAGGCGCAGAGCCTTATGACGCGGCGGACAAGACGATGAATGTACCGGCGATCAAGGGGATTGGCGGCTCTCTGATCTACTTTATCGACCAGTACCATGACACTTCGCCCTATAATCATGAGTTCACATGGACCACCAAATCCAAGCCGCGCGGTGATGGGTTCTATTACCTCGATCACCTGACGCATAACGTCTATCGCGGAAATATGGACAAATGGTTCAAGTTCTACGAGAGCCTGTTCAACTTTCGCGAAATCCGGTTTTTTGACATTCAAGGCAAGTACACCGGTCTTTTCAGCCGTGCTCTGACTTCGCCGTGCGGGCGCATTCGTATTCCGATCAACGAAGATCGGGGCGAGACCGGGCAGATCGTATCGTACCTCAACAAGTACAAGGGTGAGGGGATTCAGCATATCGCGGTGGGGAGTGAAGACATCTATGCTTCGACAGATGCGATTGCTGAAAAGGGGCTGAAATTCATGCCTGGCCCGAACCAGGCCTACTATGACATGTCCAAAGATCGCGTTGCAGATCACGAAGAACCGCTGGACCGGATGATGAAGCACGGTATTCTGATTGATGGCGAGGGGGTTCTGGACGGCGGTGAGACCAGAATTTTGCTGCAAATCTTCTCGAAAACCGTAATCGGGCCGATCTTTTTCGAGTTCATCCAGCGCAAAGGCGACGATGGGTTCGGTGAGGGGAACTTTCAGGCGCTGTTCGAATCCATCGAGCGCGAACAGATCGAAAGCGGAGAGATTACAGCGGCTTGAATGCCGGGTTTGATTCAGCACGGGCGGGGGAACTCGCCCGTGCGCTTATCCACGTGGCATTTTCAGCGTCAAGTTCCTACCTTTTTTCTGATAGCGTAGTTCGGTATCGCCTATCGCGATGACTCTACCGCCATCCAGCCTGTCTCCAACTTTCAGCTTTTTGTAACGACCACTCGGCAAACGCACCAAGGCGCGGCGGTTGGCCGGTGTGCCGTAAACCCCGATCAGGTTCAACTTGCGCAGGTTCAGCGCATTGTCGATCGTCGCTTGCCGTGCGACGGATGCGGATGAAGGGATTTTAGGGGCAACGGCCCTTGGCTGGAACGACCCGGCCTCATCGTGAGCGATTGCGGCCGTCGAACCCAGGTTGGCGGTTTGCGTGCCTGAAGATGGTGTCAATCCCGCCGGGCGCGGCTTTGGGCGCGGGACACGGACGACGGCGAGAGCGGTCGGGGTGTAGTCGATTTCCTTTTGCTGCAGCGACACGGGGCGCAGCTTGGGGCGTAGCACGGCAAGTTCTTCCCGCGTGCGGCCACCCAGTTGCTGCCGCTCAAACCGCTCAATCAGGTCTTGGGGGCGCAGTTTGGGGCGCAACTCGGCCAGCCTGTCCGATGTATCATCAAGCGCTGGCTCCTCTTCGAACCGAACGGGCGGTTCTGGAGGTACTTTCGACGGACGCCCCAGGTAGACGACGACCCCAGCAGGGTTGAGCGTACCTTCGACGCTGGGCGTGACCAGACCACGCTCATCCAGTTCGAACCGGGTACCTGCGTTGCCGGGCAACGCGAACTGCTCAAACGGGGCGTCGGTGGCGAAACTCTCACTCGGTGGGAGGGCAATCGCGTCGTTGGAAAGGTCGGAGTTATCAATGGAAGTCAGAAATGGTTCTTCTTCAGGGGCGATAGCAGGCGCCACCAAAAGGCCGGGTACCGAGATGGAAACGGCAGATTGAGGGGGCAACACTTGCGGTTCGGGGTCGCGGGGGACCTCGTCGACAACTGTTGGCGCGATGTTTAGCGCTTCGAGGATTGCGGCATCCGTTGGCGATAAATCGGGCTGGGGTGTGCCTGCGGGATCCGGTTGGTTCGGTTCGGGTGAGGCGACTTCCGAGGGCAATTCAGTTGCTTCAAGGGGAGCCGTTTCGATTTCTGTTAAAATTTCGGTAATGACGTCCGACTGAGCTTCCGATGCCGTTGGTGTATCTTCGGTTTGGGCCGTTTGCGGGGCAGGTGGCTCAACTTTTTCCGACCCGGACAGCGCCCAGACACCCAGCACTGCCACAATAGCCAAAGCAGCGACTGCCGGAATTGCGTAACGTTTGGTGACTGGTTTTGTGACGGCACTGGATTGTGCGCCCGCATCTGGTGTCGATCGGAAAACCTCCGAAGGCGTTACATCCGCAATGGGGTGGGCCGTCGGGGTCGGAACGTCTGCTTCTTTCCTTGCGTTTTCGGCGGTAGGCTCGATCACAGTGGCCGGAGTTTCAGACGTCAGAAACTGTGGTTCGGTCGGGAAAACGCTAGGATCAGCTTTTACCGTGAACTGGACGGGAACAAATCCGTGTTCCGTTGTAAAATTTCGGGCTTCGTCCAATGTCTGCAGCGTGACGGCGGCCACATAGGTGGTGGAGCCAACGGTTGCAGAATCAAAGACCAGTTCCTCGATCGAATAGGGGGTGGCCTCGGCCAATGCAGCTTGCACGCGCTGCGCGCTTTCCTCAGCGGGCTGCCCCTCTGTTTCTGCCGACATGAAACGAACCTGATCGGTAGGAAGCACGACTTTGCAGCTCAGGTTGTTTTCTAAGGCAAAGGCTTTGTCCCGCAACGTGTTCAACTGCGCGTTCAGGTCTGGCGCGTCCAGAGCAACCTCACCAATGCCGAACCAATCGTCATCCGATTGGTGGTGCACAGTTATTCCGGTTGAAGAAAAAGACAGCGCAAAGGCGGGTTTCATATTCCCGAGGAACCATAATTGTCAGCATCAATGCAAACGGGTTTCCGTCCGCAGGCAGACATTAGAGCAGGATCCTGCCGAGGAAAAGAAAAAGCCAGTACTTCCCCTTGTTCCGCGGTACTTGGCAGCCCCATGTTGAACGTGAAGAAATTGGAGGGAAGACCTTGAAGAAAATTGCTTTTTTGGCTGCGATGCTGGCCGTGACTGCCGTAGGCATGGCGCATGCGGAAGAACGTCGCATCATGGTGGATGCTGTCGGCACCGTACAGGCTGAACCTGATATGGCAACAATCACATTGGGGGTGACCAACGAAGACCCGCAGGCATCTAACGCGATGCAGGCGACATCTGATGCCGTGGCGCAGATTCTGAAGCGGCTGGAAGACATGGGGATCGAGGCACGGGACGTTCAGACCCGTGATCTGTCGCTTTCGCCAGTCTGGTCCGGGCGTAACAGTTCGAGCGGTGAACAGCCCGAGATTTCCGGATTTGTTGCCTCCAACAATGTTCAGGTCCGTGTTCGCGATCTTACGCAGCTTGGAACGATCATGGACGCGGTCATTCAGGACGGGGCCAATAACTTTGGCGGGCTAAACTTTGGTGTGCAGGATCCCACGCCGCTGCAGACTCAGGCGCGCGCCAAGGCCGTGGCAGAGGCGACCGCGAAGGCCGAGCAATTGGCGCAGGCGGCCAATGTGACGTTGGGCGAGGTTCAGCAGATCAGCGAGCAGGTTGGTGGCATCCGACCAGCGCCTCAGATGCGAGCAATGGCCATGTCCGAGGCGGGCGGTGTGCCCGTCGCAAGTGGTGAGATATCGGTATCGGTCAGCGTGTCGATGGAATTTGAAATTTCAAACTAACCTTCGACACGGGCCTTCAGCGGCTCTCGCTGTTGGCCCGTCTGGTCGAAATTCTCCGGAGATAACCAGGCCTCGAACGCGCTGCGAATACGGGGCCACTCACTGTCGAGGATCGAATACCACGCCGTGTCCCGGTTGCGGCCCTTGTAGTGGGTGGCCTGCCGGAAGATGCCTTCAAAAGTAAAACCCAACCGTTCAGCCGCGCGGCAGGATGGGGCATTCAGGGCATCGCATTTCCATTCGTATCTGCGGTATCCCAACTCGTCGAATACACGGCGCATCATCAGGAACATGGTCTCGGTAGACTGAGGGCTGCGCTGCAATAGGGGCGAGAAGTGGATATGGCCGACCTCGATCGCTCCAGCAGCTGGTTCTATTCGCAGAAACGAGGCCATGCCGACAGGCGTTTCGTTGTTGTCCAAAACCGTATGGAACATTGGGTCGGCGTCCATACAGTTTGCGCGGGTCCAATCCTCGAAGTCCTGTTCCGAACCGAACGGCCCGTAGGGTAGATAAGTCCAATTGCGACCGTCCGTATCGTTGGCAAAGGCCCGGAACAATCCGGGCGCATGCCTGTTCACGTCGAGCGGCACGACAGAACAATACTGGCCTTCCATTGGCGTGTAAGGCGGCGTCGGGCGAGGGAAATCACCCGAAACCGGTAGGCCGATGGGTTGGCCCAGATCGTTGGTGTCGTGCTTGCTCATCACTCAGGCCGTGGCTTTGGCCAGTGCCTGATCCAAATCGGCAATTAGGTCGTCGGCGTCTTCGATGCCGATAGAGACGCGTACAACTCCTGGCCCGGCACCTGCGGCTTCTTGCTGTTCCGGGGTTAGCTGGCGGTGTGTGGTCGAGGCCGAGTGGATGATCAGCGACCGCGCATCACCCAAGTTGGCGACATGGCTGAAGATTTCCAACGCGTTGACCAACTTGATGCAGGCATCATATCCACCTTTGACTGCAAAGGTGAACAGCGCACCGGCACCCTTTTTGTACTGCGCTTGGACACGGTCATGATACGGCGAAGAGGGCAGGCCTGCGTAGGTGACATATTCAATTCGGTCGTCCGCTTCGAGCCAGGCGGCGATCTTCTGTGCGTTCTCTACGTGACGATCCATCCGCAAGGACAGGGTCTCGATTCCCAGCAGCGTGTAATGCGCGGCCTGTGGGTTCATGGTCATTCCCAGATCACGCAGGCCAATTGCGATACCGTGGAAGGTGAACGCCAGAGGGCCGAAGGTTTCGTGGAATTTCAGCCCGTGATAGGCGGATTCCGGTTCGCTGAGCGAGGGGAACTTGCCATTTGCCGACCAGTCAAACTTACCCGAATCCACGATGCAGCCGCCTGTGACTGTGCCATTGCCCGTCAGGTATTTTGTGGTCGAATGCACCACGAGAGTCGCGCCATGTTCGATCGGGCGGCACAGGTATGGTGTAGCAGAGGTGTTGTCGACGATCAGTGGAATGCCCGCTGCATCAGCTATATCCGCCAGTGCGCGAATGTCAGTGACATAACCGCCGGGGTTGGCGATGGACTCACAGAACACTGCGCGGGTGTTTTCGTCGATGGCGGCATTCACCGCGTCCAGATCATCGGTGTCGACGAACTTGGCCGACCAGCCGAAGCGTTTGATGGTCTGGCTGAACTGCGTGACCGTGCCACCGTACAAACGTGTCGAGGCCACCACGTTGCAACCCGGCCCCATCAACGGGAACAGAGCCATGATCTGCGCCGCGTGACCCGAAGAACAGCAAACCGCGCCAACGCCACCTTCCAGCGTAGCGATACGTTCTTGCAGAACGGCCACGGTGGGGTTGGTCAGGCGGGAATAGATGAATCCAACCTCTTGCAGGTTGAACAGGGCAGCCGCGTGATCGGCATCGCGAAAGACATAAGCTGTTGTTTGATAGATCGGAGTCTGACGCGCCCCGGTTGCGGGATCAGGCCGTGCGCCTGCGTGAATCTGCAGAGTGTCAAAACCGTAAGTCGGGCCGTCTGACATCGTTAAAATCTCCTGTTGGAATGTGTGTTGCAGAATCTCTAGGCGATTGACGGCCTTCGCACAACAACCCAATCAGCGCATCCACAGGCCGTTGTTCCTGATCGTGTTGCGAATGGCCTGTTCGCGCTGCGGCAGGTTTTCGCGATCGAACAGATCGCGAATCTTGTGACCCTTGCGTTGCAGGACCAGTTTCTTGATTGGTTCATAGCCCTTGAGCACTTTCTTGACCCGGTTGGGCGCCGCAACGGTTTCCAGCACCTCGACCACATGGTCGCTTTCACGGGCATAAAGCAGGGGAAACAGTCGGTAGTGACAGCTGACGGAACCGTCCAGTAGACCCGGAGGCAACACATCGCGCCCTCCGCCAAAGGAGTGAATGACCAACGGTAGTGCCGCCTGATCCAGCCACGGATCAAGGTTCTGGCCAGCCAGTTCTGGAATCTCTTCATCCCGGATCGTACGGGTATATTCCAGAAACCGTTGTCCGAACTTTTGCGGGCAGGAGTGGAAAAAATAGCCGGCGTTGAAATACAGATACCTTCGCCAGTAATCCACGGGTTGGCTGGTATCCAAAGAACTTTCGAAATCCAGCTCAAACCGGCGGTAAAGGGCGCTCCAGATACCATCGAAACCGGGGCCATAGAGAGTTGGCTTTGGCCATGTGCCTTCAACCTTTTGCGATGCCCCCGGTTTATCGAAGTTGAAGGGGACAGAGGCCAGATCTCCCGTAATTAGAGTGTCGCTGTCGAAGAACACGAACGGTTCACCTTCGCGCAAGGCCAGCAAGGCTTCAATCTTGTTGCCGTAAGGATAGCTTTGCCCAAATACATGGTTGTCAAACGGCAGGATTTCGGCGTCCAGCTGTCGCAGCGCCTTCAGCACATCCTCGTTCTGAATGCTAGGGTCCTGTTGCCAGCGCTGGCCCGGCCGAGGGACCGCCACAAACAACCGGCCAGTGAAATTCGGAGAGCTGTGGCGCAGAGATGCCGCAAACAGAAGTGCTTCGTATTGTAGTCGGTTGTTTTGCCCGATGATGACGATGTTGAACTTCGAAGGGCTGGCCTGCATCGGATGACTTTCGGATTTGCGGCCACTGTCGGCGCTTCTCGGGTTGCGTTTGAACTACAGCACGTAGTTGGGGCCGTCAAAACCAGATACAGGGATATTTTTGAATCCTTGGAAATGAGTGCAGATTTGATGCGCGCCAACACTGCTCAGATGTTGCGACTTCGTAAGATGCCTAAAAAACTGACGGTTTTCGCTGAAATTCAAGGGAAAAGGCGCAGTTTTTCAGTTTTTTGTCGATTTTATAAATTTTACCAATTGATAAAAAATCAGATTGTGGCAAGCTGAGGTCATAACGAACATATCTACAGGGAGTAGAGTGATGGCACAGGGCCAGATGGCCCCCGGCATTGTCTCCGGGAGGCTTTCCAGCGATGAGCTGACCTCGAATTTCACGGATCTGCATCCGCCATTGGCCGCGCATGAGGCCGCCGTGGCGGCGGATCGGTGCTATTTCTGCTATGACGCGCCATGCGTAACGGCCTGTCCGACGGACATCGATATTCCGCTGTTCATGCGCCAGATTCAGGCGGGGCAACCCGAAGCGGCGGGCGAAACCATTTTAGCCCAAAACATTCTGGGCGGCATGTGTGCCCGCGTTTGCCCGACCGAGACACTGTGCGAAGAGGCATGTGTGCGCGAGGCAGCCGAAGGCGCTCCGGTCGAGATTGGCCGCCTGCAGCGCTATGCAACCGACAGCGTGATGGTGTCCGGAGATCATCCGTTTGAGCGCGCCGGACTGACGGGTAAGACCGTTGCCGTGGTCGGGGCAGGTCCAGCAGGTCTGGCCTGCGCGCATCGACTTGCGATGCTGGGTCATGACGTTGTGATCCACGAAAGCAAGCCTAAGCCCGGCGGTTTGAACGAATACGGGATCGCGGCATATAAATCGACCAACGATTTTGCACAGGCTGAGGTTGACTGGCTTATGAAGATCGGCGGTATCACCATCGAGACAGGATCAGTACTGGGCGAGAGCATCACGCTGGACGGTCTGGTAGAGAATTACGATGCCGTTTTCCTGTCCATCGGTCTTACTGGGGTAAACGCCCTGCGGGCAGATGGGGCTGAGAAGGAGGGTGTTCGCTTCGCCGTCAATTTCATCTCGGATGTGCGACAAGCCTCTGACTTGGCGAACCTGCCGGTCGGCCGCAACGTCGTGGTCATCGGAGGTGGCATGACCGCTGTGGACGCGGCGGTGAAATCAAAGCTGCTGGGTGCCGAGCATGTTACTATCGCCTACCGTCGCGACCGTGACGCCATGGGTGCCAGCCGATACGAACAGGATTTGGCAGCCTCGCACGGCGTCAAGATCATGACCAATGTGCAGCCTGTCGCCATTCATGGAAATGGGGCGGCGGCTGAGATTGAATTGGAGTATACTTCCAGCCATGACGGTCAGCTATCCGGAACCGGTGAAACGGTCCGTTTGGCCGCGGATCAGGTTCTCAAGGCGATTGGTCAGAAACTTGACGGTGCGCCGGAAGGGCTTGAGTTGGACGGCAACAAGATTGCCGTGACCGAAGCTGGGCGCACATCGATGGCCGGTGTCTGGGCTGGCGGTGACTGTGCGGCAGGCGGAGAAGACCTGACCGTGACTGCCGTGGCCGAGGGTCGCGATGCCGCGATGGATATCCACGCTAGCCTGACCGCGTGAAACCAAAAGATAAGGATGCTGAACTGCATCAGGGAGGCCGGATAAATGGCTGATTTAAAGACAAACTTTCTTGGAATAGAAAGCCCGAACCCGTATTGGCTGGCCTCGGCGCCACCGACCGACAAGGAATATAACGTCCGCCGCGCCTTTGAGGCTGGATGGGGCGGTGTCGTCTGGAAAACGCTGGGGGCCGAAGGTCCTCCGGTCGTGAATGTAAATGGCCCACGGTACGGCGCGATCTATGGCGCGGATCGTCGGTTGCTGGGCCTGAATAACATCGAACTGATAACCGACCGTCCGCTAGAGGTGAATCTTGAGGAGATGGCGCGGGTCAAGGCCGACTACCCGGACCGTGCGCTGATCGCCTCTATCATGGTGCCTTGTGAGGAGGAGGCGTGGAAAGCAATCCTGTCGCGCGTCGCCGAGACCGGCGCAGACGGGATCGAGTTGAACTTCGGCTGTCCACACGGGATGAGCGAACGCGGTATGGGGTCTGCCGTGGGGCAGGTGCCGGAATATATCGAGATGGTGACCCGCTGGTGTAAGCAATACTATGACCGCCCGGTCATCGTGAAGCTGACGCCGAACATCACCGATATCCGCAAGCCTGCTGAGGCTGCGAAGAATGGCGGTGCGGATGCGGTGTCGCTGATCAACACGATCAACTCGATCACCAGCGTCAATCTGGATACGTTCAGCCCTGAGCCCTCGATTGACGGCAAGGGCAGCCACGGCGGCTATTGCGGTCCTGCGGTGAAGCCGATTGCGCTGTCGATGGTGTCCGAGATTTCGCGGGCCCAAGCGACGCACGGACTACCGATCTCGGGTATCGGCGGTGTAACAACATGGCGGGATGCGGCAGAGTTCATGGCCTTGGGCTGTGGTACCGTTCAGGTCTGCACGGCAGCCATGACATATGGGTTCAAAATCATTGATGAGCTGACCGCCGGTCTGTCCAAATGGATGGATGAAAAAGGCTACAAGGACGTATCAGAAGTTGTTGGTCTTGCTGTGCCGAACGTGACCGATTGGCAGTATCTGAACCTGAACTACGTAGCCAAAGCTAAGATCGATCAGGACCAGTGCATCAAATGCGGCCGCTGCTACGCCGCCTGCGAAGACACCAGCCATCAGGCGATCTCGATGTCCGAGGATCGTGTGTTCGAGGTCCTGGATGACGAGTGCGTCGCCTGTAACCTCTGCGTGGATGTCTGTCCGGTTGATGGATGTATCTCGATGGTGCCGATGGTGGCCGGAGAGGTCGACCCGCGCACTGGATTGGAAGTGCAGCCCGATTATGCCAACTGGACAACGCATCCGAACAATCCGATGGCGAAAGCCGCCGAGTAAATCGACTGGAGCAAACCATAAGGGGCCGGTAGACGGCCCCTTTTTCATGGCGTCAGTAGTTTGCGATAGAGCGTGTCGATAAACGGTTCCGCACCTTCAAATGGGTCTTCATCGCCCAGTATTGCTCGAACCTGAACATCAAAGTCGGCGTAATGTTGTGTCAGCGCCCATATCGAAAAGATCAGGTGAGACGGGTGCAGCCTGGCAATTTTACCCTGATCCATCCATTCGGTCAGGATTACCGACTTTTCGTCTACCAGAGCCTTCAGGTCGTTCGACAATGCCTCATGAATGCGGGGCGCCCCCTGAACAAGTTCATTCGCGAACAGGCGGCTTTCACGGGGCAATTCCCGGCTCATTTGCAGTTTCCGGCGGATGTAGGAGAGAATTTCCTCCATCGGGTCTCCATTGGCATCCAGATCGTGCAATGGGGCCAGCCATGTTTCCAGCAAGCCTGACAGAAGGGCAGCGTGGATCGCCTCCTTCGACGGGAAATAATACAGCAGGTTCGGTTTGCTCAGCCCAGCTTCGGTTGCGATTTGGTCGACAGTTGCGCCGCGAAAACCATGGGCGGAAAACACGTTCAGCGCAGCTTCGAGAATCGCAGCACGGTTCTTTTTCTGAATTCGAGTCGGAGCGCGGTCCTTGGGCATGTTTCCAGCGTGTCTCTTTTTTTGCCATGCGGGAGCCAATTATGCCGAAAAATCCGGCGGCACCATGCAATTTCTTGACTGATGTCGAACCCGTGATAGCGTGAGTTTGACCAGATGGTCAAATCAAGACACCAAAAGCGAGCCAAATCGCAAGCAATAGGGAAAAATAAGATGGCAGCTCCGGCGCAGAATCTCAGGGTCAACGGCGACAGGTTGTGGGACAGCCTGATGGAGATGGCCAAGATTGGCCCCGGCGTCGCGGGTGGTAACAACCGACAGACCTTGACGGATGAGGATGCGGAAGGGCGCGCACTGTTCCAAAAATGGTGTGAAGACGCGGGGTGCACCATGGGGCTGGACCAGATGGGCAATATGTTTGCCCGTCGCGACGGCACTGACCCCGAGGCGCTGCCTGTTTATGTGGGGTCTCATCTGGATACGCAGCCTACGGGTGGCAAATATGATGGCGTGTTGGGCGTTTTGGGAGGATTGGAAATTATCCGCACCCTGAACGATTTGGGGATCAAGACCAAGCACCCCATTGTCGCGACCAACTGGACCAATGAAGAGGGGACACGCTACGCCCCGGCGATGTTGTCTTCGGGCGTGTTTGCGGGGATGCACACTCAGGACTGGGCCTACGATCGTGAGGATGCCGAAGGAAAGAAGTTCGGAGACGAGTTGCAGCGTATCGGTTGGCGGGGCGACGAAGAGGTCGGTGCTCGCAAGATGCATGCCTTCTTTGAATTGCATATCGAACAAGGGCCGATCCTGGAAGCCGAGGGCAAGGACATCGGCGTGGTCACCCACGGGCAGGGGCTGAGCTGGACTCAAATCACGGTGACGGGAAAGGACGCGCACACCGGGTCGACTCCGATGCCAATGCGCAAGAATGCTGGTCTGGCGATGGCGCGCATTCTCGAAAAAGTGGATGAGATCGCGTGGTCGCACGCGCCGCATGCTGTAGGAGCAGCAGGGCACATCGACGTATATCCGAACTCACGCAACGTGATTCCGGGCAAGGTGGTGTTTACTGTCGATTTCCGCTCACCTGATTTGGATGTGATCACGGATATGGAGAACCGCCTGCGCGTGGCCGCTGAAAGCATCGTAGAAGAGATGGGTCTGCAGATTGAATTCGAGAAGGTCGGCGGCTTTGACCCGGTAGAATTCGACGCAGGTTGTGTGGCGGCTGTGCGCGATGCAGCCGAACGGTTGGGTTATTCGCACAGGGATATCATCTCAGGGGCGGGGCATGACGCGTGCTGGATCAACCGTGTGGCACCGACCGCAATGGTGATGTGTCCATGTGTGGACGGGCTAAGCCACAACGAGGCGGAAGAGATCAGCAAGGATTGGGCTGCGGCCGGGGCGGATGTTCTGTTTCATGCGGTCGTCGAGACGGCTGAGATCGTGGAGTAGGGGGGCTCAGCCCCCGTCGCCCACAGGGCGACTTCCCCGGGATATTTTTAGCCAGATGAAGCAAGCGGCGCAGACCGCATCAGGGAGATTAAAATGAGCACTGTTATCAAGAACGGAACCGTCGTGACCGCCGATCTTTCCTATAAGGCGGATGTGTTGGTTGAAGGTGGCGTGATCACCGAAATCGGGATGGACCTGAAAGGTGACAAGGAACTGGATGCAACCGGCTGTTATGTCATGCCGGGCGGGATCGACCCGCATACGCATCTGGAGATGCCGTTCATGGGAACCTACTCCAGTGATGACTTCGAAAGCGGGACGCGGGCGGCCTTGGCAGGTGGCACCACGATGGTGGTGGATTTTGCGCTGCCGAACCCCGGTGAGGGCCTGCTGGACGCTCTGAAGCGTTGGGACAACAAGTCGACCCGCGCGAATTGCGACTACTCGTTCCATATGGCCGTGACATGGTGGGGCGAGCAGGTGTTCGACGACATCAAGACGGTGATCGAAACGCGCGGCATCAACACGTTCAAGCACTTCATGGCCTACAAAGGCGCGCTGATGGTGAACGACGATGAACTGTATGCCTCGTTCAAGCGTCTGGCCGAATTAGGTGGCATCGCGATGGTGCATGCAGAGAACGGCGATGTCGTAGCCGAGTTACAGGCCAAGCTTATGGCCGAAGGCAACACAGGCCCCGAAGCGCATGCCTATTCGCGTCCGCCGCAGGTGGAGGGTGAGGCCACCAACCGCGCCATCATGATCGCCGACATGGCGGGTGTGCCGCTATACGTTGTGCATACGTCTTGCGAAGAGGCGCATGAGGCCATTCGCCGGGCCAAGATGAACGGCAAACGGGTGTGGGGGGAACCTCTGATCCAGCATCTGACACTGGATGAGAGCGAGTATTTCCACCACGATTGGGATCACGCGGCGCGGCGGGTCATGAGCCCTCCGTTCCGGAACAAGCAGCACCAGGACAGTCTGTGGAATGGTCTGCACTCGGGTACTCTGAGCGTAGTGGCGACCGACCATTGTGCCTTTACGACTGAGCAGAAGCGCTATGGCGTGGGGGATTTCACCAAAATTCCGAATGGCACGGGCGGTTTGGAAGACCGGATGCCGATGCTGTGGACCCATGGGGTGAATACCGGACGGCTGACGATGAACGAGTTCGTAGCTGTGACGTCAACAAACATCGCCAAGATCATGAATTGCTATCCGAAAAAGGGTGCGATCCTTGTTGGCGCGGACGCTGATATCGTGGTTTGGGACCCTGAAAAGACTAAGACGATTAGCGCGGACACGCAGCAATCCTCGATCGACTATAACGTGTTCGAGGGCAAAGAGGTCAAAGGTCTGCCGCGCTTTACACTGACACGCGGTCAGGTGGCGGTGCATGACGGTGAAATTCGCACTCAGGAAGGGCATGGTGAGTTTGTTGCGCGCGAACCCAACGGCCACGTGAACAAGGCGCTGAGCACCTGGAAGGAGCTGACCGCGCCGCGGCCGGTCGAGCGGACGGGTATCCCGGCGACGGGAGTCTGATTGTGCGCGGGTCGTCCCTAGGGGCGGCCCAAAGCCCAACCTTTTCAAGGCAATGGAATGAATACTGAAAGCACTACCCAGCCCGTGATCGAGGCAAGGCAACTGGACCTTACTTTCCAAACAAATGATGGACCGGTTCACGCGTTGAAAGATGTGAACCTGACCATCGACAAAGGCGAGTTCGTCAGCTTCATCGGCCCCTCGGGCTGCGGCAAGACTACCTTTCTGCGTTGTATCGCAGCACTGGAGACACCGACCGGAGGGGCTTTGACCGTCAACGGCATGACCCCAGACGAGGCGCGGCGGAACCGGGCCTATGGCTATGTGTTTCAGGCGGCGGGTCTGTACCCGTGGCGCACCATTGCCAAGAACATAAAACTGCCGCTTGAGATCATGGGCTATTCGTCCGCCGAGCAGGAAGAGCGGGTGAGCAAGGTTCTGGAACTCGTTGATCTTGCAGGGTTTGGTGGCAAATTCCCATGGCAGTTGTCGGGGGGGATGCAACAGCGCGCCAGCATCGCGCGGGCACTGGCCTTCGATGCCGACATTCTGCTGATGGACGAACCATTTGGTGCCTTAGATGAGATCGTGCGTGATCACCTGAACGAGCAGCTTCTGGCCCTTTGGGCACGGACGGAAAAAACCATCGGTTTCGTGACGCACTCGATCCCCGAGGCGGTGTATCTTAGCACCAAGATCGTAGTGATGAGCCCGCGCCCTGGGCGAATTACGGATGTGATCGATAGTCCTCTGCCGAAGGAGCGCCCCTTGGATATCCGCGACACGCCGGAATTCATTGAGGTCGCCCATCGCGTGCGTGAAGGCCTGCGGGCGGGGCATGCGGATGATGAATGACAGTCTTAAAGCATTCTGGGCCGTTCTCGCGGTCATTGTTGCGTTTTGGTACGCGGCATGTGTTCCAATGAACATCAAAGGCGTTTTAACCGAACAGGAACGGGCAGGTGCCGAGGTGCAGCCTCCGTCAGCCAAAGATCGGCGGGATATGTCCGAGTTCGGATTGGCGCTGAACAACAGTTTCGCCATCCCGGCCACGTGGGAGCAGGATCGCCCGCGTCTGCCAGCGCCGCATCAGGTTGCCATCGAAATGTGGGAGACGACAGTTCAGAAGAAAATCACCTCGAAACGGTCGCTGATTTATCATGGCTGGGTGACGCTGAGTGCGACGATGCTAGGTTTCGTGATTGGTACCGGGCTAGGCATCCTGCTGGCCGTCGGGATTGTGCACAGCCGGGTCATGGACTTGTCGGTCATGCCATGGGCCATCGTTAGCCAGACCATTCCGATCATCGCATTGGCGCCGATGATTATCGTGGTGCTGTATTCGGTGGGCATTCAGGGGATCATTCCCAAGGCGATCATCTCGGCCTATCTGAGTTTCTTCCCGGTCGTTGTCGGCATGGTCAAAGGGTTGCGCAGCCCCGACGCGATGCAGCTAGACCTGCTGCGCACCTACAATGCCAGCCGGTCTCAGGGGTTCTGGAAGCTGCGTCTGCCGGCGTCTATGCCGTACCTTTTCACCTCATTGAAGATCGGCATTGCAGCCTCGCTGGTCGGAGCAATTGTCGGTGAATTGCCGACCGGGGCTGTCGCCGGTTTGGGTGCGCGATTGCTGGCGGGCAGCTACTATGGGCAGACCGTGCAAATCTGGTCCGCCCTGTTTGCGGCTGCCATTCTGGCAGCTTGCCTGGTCGGTCTGCTGGGGCTGATCGAGCGAACGGTTCTAAAACGGATGGGGATAGCGCTATGATTCCTATTCTCGGTGCAATCGGCGTATGGCTATTGGGGTGGTGGTTGAACAGTCGCTTGGCCAGTGGCCCTTATGCAGATACGCGCATGGTTCGGTTGCTGGCGCCGTTGATCTTTGGCCTGACTGTGATCGGTATATGGGAACTGGTGGTGCGGGGGCTTGATGTCCCACTGGTCATCCTGCCTGCGCCCTCGGTGATTGCGGTGCGTTTTGCCGATAGCTTGCCAGTCTTGTGGGCAGATTTCGTGCAAACCATCATTAAAGGGGCGCTGAGCGGCTATATCATCGGGTGCGGGTCAGCTTTCCTGATGGCGATTGCGGTGGATCGATGGGATTTCCTGCGCCTTGGCCTTCTGCCCGTAGGCAACTTCGTTGCTGCACTGCCAATTGTTGGCACCGCTCCCATTCTGGTGATGTGGTTCGGGTTCGACTGGCATTCCAAGGCGGCAGTGGTCGTGGTGATGGTGTTCTTCCCAATGTTGGTAAATACCGTGGCGGGGTTACGAGAGGCCACGGCCATGCAGCGCGACCTGATGGAGACCTATGCGGCGACCTATTGGCAGAGCTTCCTGAAACTGCGCCTGCCTGCCGCGATGCCGTTTATTTTCAATGGGCTAAAGATTTCTACCACTCTGGCATTGATCGGCGCTATCGTGGCCGAGTTCTTTGGTTCGCCAACCCTGGGTATGGGGTTCAGGATCTCGACCAGCGTCGGGCAACTCTCGCTGGATATGGTCTGGGCTGAGATCGTCGTGGCCGCTTTGGCCGGGACGGCGTTCTATGGGCTGGTTGCCATGATCGAAAAGGCGGTGACATTCTGGCACCCGTCGCAACGCGGATAACAAGACTTCAACAGACCCCGAAAACGGGGCACTAACAACTAGGAGATATGAAGATGAACAAGCTACTCAGCGGAGCGGTCGCCGCCTTCAGCCTGGCAGCCAGTGCTGCCTTGGCGGCGGATGAGGTGACATTGCAGCTCAAATGGGTCACGCAGGCGCAATTTGCGGGTTACTACGTGGCCAAGGACAAAGGGTTTTACGAGGAAGAGGGGCTGGACGTCACCATTCTGCCGGGTGGCCCGGATATCGCACCGACGCAGGTGATCGCGGGTGGCGGCGCGGATGTGACCGTCGAATGGATGCCTGCCGCGCTGGCTGCGCGCGAAAAGGGTCTGCCGCTGGTCAACATCGCGCAGCCGTTCAAAAGCTCGGGCATGATGCTGACCTGCTGGAAGGATGCTGGGATTGCCTCGCCTGAGGATCTGAAGAACCGCACGCTGGGCGTATGGTTCTTTGGCAACGAATTCCCGTTCATGAGCTGGATGAGCCAGCTAGGCATCGACACAGGTGGCAAAAGCGAAAGCGGTGTTGAGGTTCTGAAGCAGGGCTTCAACGTCGATCCTCTGCTGCAGCGTCAGGCCGATTGCATCAGCACCATGACCTATAACGAATACTGGCAGGTCATTGATGCAGGCGTCAGCCCGGATGAGTTGGTGACCTTTAAGTACGAAGATCAGGGCGTCGCCACATTGGAAGACGGTCTGTACGTTCTGGAAGAGAATCTGAGCGATGCGGCCTTCGCCGACAAGATGGAACGGTTCGTCCGTGCCTCGATGAAGGGTTGGAAATACGCCGAGGAAAACCCGGACGAAGCAGCCGAGATCGTTCTGGAAAACGATGCCACTGGCGCCCAGACCGAAGAGCATCAGAAACGCATGATGGGTGAGATCGCCAAGCTGACCGCCGGTTCGAATGGCGCGCTGGATCCGGCGGATTTCGAACGCACGGTGGGCACACTGCTGGCTGGTGGATCTGACCCGGTGATCACCAAGCAGCCCGAGGGCGCCTGGACCCATCAGATCACGGATGCAGCCCTGAACTGATCCCATTCCAAGCTGAGATTGAACGCGGTCCCATTCGGGGCCGCGTTTTCTTTTGGAGATGTCGGAAACGTGTCTGTACTTGGTGCTCAGATGTTCTAGTATTATTATGAAATTAGGCGCATTTCATACGACATGCAGAAAAAATGGAATAAAATGCAGGGATTTGCATCAGAATTCAGTTCCGCACTTTCTCTCATCCTGAATGGGGATGCAGAGCTGTGGGCGATTGTGCTGTTATCCCTAAAAGTTTCTGTCTTTGCCGTGTTGATCTCTGCGCTGATCGGGATGCCGGTTGGAGCCGCTTTGGCCGTTGCCCGCTTTCCGGGACGACGGGTGCTGATCGTTTTGATGAACGCCTTGATGGGGTTGCCTCCAGTTGTAGTTGGCTTGTTGGTCTACCTGATGTTGTCGCGTTCAGGGCCTCTGGGCGTTCTGGAATTGCTCTACACGCCGACCGCCATGATCATCGCGCAGGTGGTTCTGGTTACACCCATAGTTGCGGCTCTGACACGGCAAGTGGTCGAGATGTTGGCTGAGGAATACTCAGAGCAGCTCCGCTCTCTGGGCGTGTCGCGACTGGCTTCGGTGCCGGTATTGTTGTGGGATGCAAGGCTGGCGCTGTTGACCGCGCTGCTGGCCGGTTTTGGGCGTGCCATTGCTGAAGTTGGGGCAGTCATCATCGTGGGCGGCAACATCAACCATGTGACGCGGGTGATGACAACGACCATCGCGCTTGAAACTTCCAAGGGTAATCTGGCATTGGCTTTGGCGCTTGGCGCAATCCTGATCGGTATTGCTGTAGCCGTTAACGCTATGGTCAGTACGCTCAGCCTGCGCGCCGAGCAGGAGGGGCTGCGCCATGCGTGACCTGGTCTCGGAAATGGCGAGTTGCCTGTCGGTGGATGGGGTGCGGATTTCCCGCAAGGGCAAGGTATTACTGGATGTGTCGCAACTCTCGCTAGACGGCCCCGGGCCAACCTTGATCCTTGGGCCAAACGGTTCGGGTAAAAGCCTGCTGTTGCGCTGCCTGCATGGGCTGATCGTGCCGGATCGTGGTCAAGTCAGGCAGGATGGCGTGGTCCTGAATGCCAACCACAAGGCGCGGCAAGGGATGGTATTTCAACAACCCGTGCTGTTACGCCGATCGGTTGCGGCCAATTTGGATTTCGTCCTGAAGCGCCAAGGTTTTTCCCGCAGGCTACGGAAGTCCCGTATCGAAGGGTTGCTGGCTGAGGGTGGGCTGGATGGAAAAGCCCGCCAGTCCGCACGCTCGCTGTCAGGGGGTGAAGCGCAACGGTTAGCGATTTTGCGCGCTCTCGCACTGGACCCCGAGACGCTGTTTTTGGACGAACCCACCAGCGCGCTGGATCCCAACGCCACGCAGATGATCGAACGGATGATCCTGAGGGCCTCGTCCCGAAGTGTGCGTATCGTCATGGTGACACATGACATCGGACAGGCTCGGCGGTTGGCCGCCGATATCGTGATGATGCAGGGCGGTCATGTGGTTGAACACGGGGTCGCCAAACAGGTACTGGATGCCCCCGAAAGCGATGCCGCGCGCCGATATCTGGCAGGTGGGCTGGTCACTTAATCAAAAATGGAGATCTAAATGATCCGGAATATCGTTCGGGCAGCCTTGATAGCTGTTGGTCTGTCGGCAGGGGCGGCCAATGCCGAAGAATCGTTTATCGTGGTGCAGTCGACGACTTCGACCCAGAATTCGGGACTGCTGGATTACATATTACCATGGTTTGAGGCCGAAACGGGCATTGACGTGCGCGTGGTCGCCGTTGGTACAGGGCAGGCGATAAGGAATGCGATTAATGGGGACGGAGATGTTTTGCTGGTACACGCTAAACCGGCCGAAGAACAGTTTGTGATTGACGGCTGGGGCGTTGAGCGGCTTGACGTCATGTACAATGATTTTGTGTTGGTCGGGCCAAAATCCGATCCGGCAAAGGTCAAGGGTGGCCTAGATGTGGCGGTGGCTCTAGCTGCTGTAGCCGAGGCAGAGGCCCCCTTTGCCTCGCGCGGAGATGACAGTGGTACTCACAAAGCAGAACTGCGCTTGTGGGTTGCGGCGGATACTGATCCGACTGGGGCGTCGGGGACCTGGTATCGTGAAACCGGCTCGGGCATGGGGGCAACGCTGAATGTTGCCAGCGGGATGGGAGCCTATGCGCTGACGGATCGCGCTACGTGGCAGTCCTTTGGGAATAAAGGAAACATGGAGGTTTTGGTCGAAGGTGATCCGCGTTTGTTTAACCAGTACGGTGTTATTCTGGTTAACCCCGAGAAACATCCACGTGTGCGTGCCGCTGCCGGGCAGAGGTTCATCGATTGGCTCACAGGCCCTGACGGGCAGGCGGCGATTTCGTCCTACAAGCTGGATGGCCAGCAATTGTTCTTTCCGAACGCTAAATAATGCGTCATCCACTCGCACCATTATGGTGGATTGTGCCCAGGCCGGACAGGTCATAACCACCAAATTCGGTGGCGCGGGTGCTGAAACGCTCTGATTGCACAAAGCTGAGCAGTTTCAGCATGGGGTCATCGAAATAGGCACGGCGCCAGATTGCAAGATCCAGACGTTCGGAATGGGTCGGTGCAAAACCCAGGTCGTATAGCCCAGCCAAGGCGCCCAGCCCGAACCCGGCCTCGGCTTTGCTGTCGTGCAGGGCAATGGCCAGTTCCTCTTCGGTGCGGGCGCAGGTGGGCAGGGTATCCAGATCGTCGCGTGTCAAACTGTGGGCTTCTAGCTGAGTATCGAACAGGCGTTGGCTGGCAGCGCTGTCCTGGCGCAGGATGACGCGCCGTCCTTTCAGGTCGGAAAACCCGGTGATGTCGGTGGTTTCGGGTGCCAAAAGTAGCCCGCGCTGCCTTTGTGCGATTTCGTACAGAACCACCGGGGCCTCGCCTAAGTGGTCGCGCAGGGCTTGCGTGTTGAAACCGTCGTCTTCGTGAATGTGCAGGGCGGCGGCCTGAGCACTGCGATCTTTCAGACGGTTCAGCCCGTCAAATGAGCCGTCATAATAAGTTGCCAATCCCGAACCACTTTCGCGCAGCGCCCAGTCCAGCAAAGGGTCGTGGCTGCCGGCAACGATTGGGGGTAGCGGCGGTTCGGCGACCTGGGGTCCCGAGCGTGAGGCATTGAGCCAAGCGATAACTTCGGCCCGGGGAAACAGAAGCTTTCCCATGGCGCGCACGCATGGGACTTCACCGGATGAGGCCAGGTCATAGGCTTTCCGCTCGCCAATGCGCAGCAGGTCGGCCAACTCTTTGGTGGTCAGGTATTCGGACATTCAGTCTAGGCGTACCGCTGAACCGGAGCCTGCATCAGCTGCGCTGAACCCGATCTGTTGCAACGCAAAGGGGGCTGCGACAGTAATCACAACCATTGCGGCCACAGCGGCTAGAAAGGCTTTCATTGGTCTCCTCCGGTTGCGTTCCCAGGTGCTGTTGCGCGGCGCAGAAAGGCGATCAAATCGTCACGGTCCTGCGTCTGTGTAATCCGCTGCATCGGCATCTTTGACCCCGGAATGTAGTGGTCTGGCCCCTCGTCGAAAAGGGCATTTATCGTCTCGTCATTCCAAATGATATCAGAGTCTTGCAGTGTGTCCGAGTAGAAATATCCCGGTAGTGTTCCAGCTTTGCGGCCAAAGACTCCATGCAGGGTTGGCCCCGCACGCCTTTCACCATCAGGTGTCAGGCTGTGACAGATCGAGCATTTACGGGCAAATTGGCGTTCGCCGTTGCTCATGTCGTCTGGGTTCTTCAGAAAGCTGGGTTCAGCTGAGGCCATCTGTTCCTGATCACCAAGAGCCGAAATAGGCCAACTGTACATCGCCTCGTCAATGCCGCCTGCATGGAGGTTCTGGCCGTCCGTTGAAAAGGCCAACGCCCAGACCGGCCCGCGCAATGTGGCACGGAAGTCCTGCGCGATACGCCATTCCTGCGTATCGACGATCATGATGTAGCCCTCACCGTCGCCGACCGCCAAAATGCTGCGGTCCGGACTAAGCGCCAGCGCCAGAATAGGGCGGCGGTCGAGGGTGAAGTCGCGTTCGTCGCCGGTACTCAAGTCCAGAATGCGCGTCACTCCATCTACCGCACCATAGGCAATCCAGTTGTCTTGGGTGTTCAGAACAAGCTCGTTGATCCCGAACCCATGTTCGATCAAACGCTGTGTTTCCTGTCCACCGGCGACATCCCACACGCGCAGCGTTCCGTCCATTCCAGCGGAGTAGAGCGTTGAGCCATCTGGTGAAAATGTAACGGCATTTACACCGCTGCCCACAGTCAGCGTTCGCGGATCCGAACCATCTTCGGGCCATATCCCGATGGTGCCATCCCAACTAGCGGTTGCCACATGGGTTTTCGAGGCCGCCAGCCCCACAATCTTTCCTTTATGCTGGCCGACGATTTCTCCTCCAGGCCAGCGGCGCAAAGTGAAATCATCTCCGGCCGAATAGATCGCACGTCCGTTGAACGCCACGGAGTTAACGGCGGCCTCGTGCCCTTCGAGCCACTCTGGCCTGCGGTCCGACCACAGGCCGACCGAGTTGTCAAAGCTGGCCGTGGCAATCCGTCCGTCCGGCGAGGTGGCGATCCCCATGATCGGCCCACCGTGACCCTTAAGCGTGAAGAACTCGGCCATGGCGGGTAGGGGAACCAGCGCCAGGGCCATGACCAGCCCCCGCATCTATTCCGCAGGGGAGGCCGCTGCCTTTTCGGCCTCTTTTTCCTGAACTTCTTCAAGCCATAGCGAGTGATGCTCACGCGCCCATTGCTCTTCGACCTCGCCGGTGCCCATCGCATCGAAGGCGCCTTCCATTCCGACCGAGCCGAGGTAGATATGCGCGATGATGATGGCGATGAACACATAGGCGACCATCACGTGCCAGACTTGTGCGTACTGCATCTCTTCTTGCGGAGACATCTGCGTTGGCAAGTTCAGGCCCAGCATCTGAGGAATGCCTGTGGAATTGGCGACCTCGAACGTTTTGGCGAACATCGGTAGTTCGAACGGGAACAGCAAAGACAGGCCCGACAGGCTGATCGAAACGCCTAGCAGGATGCAGGCCCAGAAGATAACTTTTTGGCCCGCGTTGAACTTCTTGGCGGGCGGGTGGCTGCCCTTGGTGAACAAACCTCCTCCGGCGGCCAGCCATTTCAGGTCGGTGCGGTTGGGGATATTGTGAGCAATCCAGTTCACAGTGACGATGATCAGCCCCAGCATGAAGGACCATGCGAGGTTGTTGTGCAGCCATTTGCACCCCTGTGCGATGGTCGCAAAGCCTTCTTTCCCGAAGACCGGGATCAGGAAGTCGCGGCCATAAAGAGTTAGCAGGCCCGTTATCCCGAGGACCAGGAACGACCCGGCAAACAGCCAGTGACCGAAGCGTTCAAAGCCGTTGAATCGAGTGACCGTGCGGCCGGTCTTGTCTCCGTCAATGCGGATTTTTCCTCGGATCAAGAAAAACAGCACGATGATGGCAACCATTCCGCCAAGGATATAGGTACCGTATTCGCGCAGAGGCCCGGTGCGAAAGTTCAGCCACCACATGCCGCCATCCTGTATCAGAACACCCGCTGCTGGCCCCTTGGACGAAACCGTGGTGTTCGCCGAGCCGTATCTAATCGCGCGATAAACATCGCTGTCAGAGGCAACACCGCGCGTCCCCAACTGGCCCAGAAGACCTTCGGCGTTGCCCTGTCCGGTGTTTTCCGAGCGATAGCTGTTGTCCACCTTTTCCCCGCGCTGCCGGGCGAGAATGTCCTCAAGCGTCGTCGCTCCACCGGTTTGAGCGCGTTCATCGGTCGTAGGTGCAGGTTCGGCGTCGTTTGTCTGGGCTGCGACAGCGTTGGCCAAACCTAGGGCGAACAGAAATGCAATGAATAAGCGGAACATCTGAACCTCGGTCAAAATCCCTGATCAGGCGACCCACGGATGCGGGTCGCCTGTTTGGTTCATGAAAGCGGTCTTAGCCGTCTTTCTGGTCGTAGGCCGTGCCCCAACCCCATGCGCCCGAGCCAAATCCGCGCGCGACGACGCGCTCGCGGTAGATGGCCGAGACCACGTCGCCGTCACCGGCAAGCAGGGCCTTGGTGGAGCACATCTCGGCGCAGAGGGGCAGTTTGCCCTCGGCGATCCGGTTGCGACCATATTTGGCGAACTCTGCGGTCGAGTGCGTTTCCTCGGGACCACCAGCGCAGAAGGTACACTTGTCCATCTTGCCGCGTGATCCGAAGTTGCCGGCCTGCGGGTATTGCGGCGCGCCGAATGGGCACGCGTAGAAGCAATAGCCGCAACCGATGCACAGGTCCTTAGAGTGCAGGACGACCCCTTCTTCGTTTTGATAGAAGCAGTCAACCGGGCACACCGCCATGCAGGGCGCATCCGAGCAATGCATACAGGCCACCGAGATCGAGCGTTCACCCGGGTCCCCATCATTGATCGTCACCACCCTACGGCGGTTGATGCCCCATGGTACCTCGTGCTCGTTCTTGCACGCGGTGACGCAGGCGTTGCACTCGATGCAGCGTTCAGCGTCGCAGAGAAACTTTGCTCTAGCCATTATCGTCCTCCTTACGCTGCCGAGATCTTGCAGAGAGTCGCTTTGGTCTCCTGCATCTGGGTCACTGAATCGTAGCCATAGGTCTGGGCGGTGTTGGAACTTTCACCCAGCACATAGGGATCAGCACCTGCGGGGTATTTGTCCCGCAAATCCTTCCCTTGGTAATGGCCGCCGAAGTGGAATGGCATGAAGGCCACGCCGGCACCGACCCTGTTGGTCAGCATCGCCATCACCTTGACCTTGCCGCCTTCGGGACCTTCAACCCAGACCTGTTGCCCATCACGGATACCAAGGTTGTTGGCATCGCGCGGGTTGATCTCGACGAACATGTCTTGCTGCAGCTCGGCCAGCCACGGGTTCGACCGAGTCTCCTCGCCGCCGCCCTCATATTCGACCAAACGACCTGACGTGAGGATTATCGGATAATCCTTTGAAAAGTCGTTCTTCTGGATCGAGGCATAAAGGGTCGGAAGGCGATAGGCCTGCCGGTCCTCGTAGGTCGGATAGTCTTCCACCAGATCGCGCCGGTTCGTATAGAGCGGCTCGCGATGGAGTGGGATCGGATCCGGGAAAGTCCAGACGACCGCGCGGGCTTTTGCGTTCCCGAAGGGCGCACACCCATGCTCGATCGCGACCCGCTGGATGCCGCCCGAAAGGTCGGTTTTCCAGTTGGTCTTTGGACCCGCAACGGCGTCGATAGCCGCGCGTTCCTCGGGCGTCAGGTCACCGTCCCAGCCAAGGTCCATCAGCATCTGCATCGTGAATTCAGGATATCCATCCTGAATTTCCGATCCGGCGCTATAGACCCCTTCGGCCAGCAGGTTATCTCCATCGCGTTCCACACCGAAACGGGCGCGGAATGTCAGGCCGCCTTCGGCTACCGGTTTGGACATGTCATAGAGGTTTGGAGTCCCCGTATGACCCATTTCTGGCGTTCCCCAGCAAGGCCACGGCAAACCATAGTACTCGCCGTCGTTCGGTCCACCAATGGCTTGCAGCGTGGTTCTGTCGAACGTGTGCTGGTTGGCCATATGGCTTTTCAGACGTTCAGGCGATTGCCCGGTATATCCGATGGTCCAGAGGCCCCTGTTGAACTCACGTGTGATGCTTTCAACATTCGGGGTTTCGGGATCTTCCATTTCGATATTGCGGAAGAACCGATCTGCCCAGCCGAACTTGTTGGCGAACTTGGCCATGATGACTTCGTCCGGCAGGCTTTCGAACAACGGTTCCACCACCTTGTCACGCCACTGTAGCGACCGGTTCGAGGCCGTGACCGAGCCACGGGTTTCGAACTGCGTACAGGCGGGTAACAAGTAGACGCCATCGGTGCGGTCATGCAGAACGGCGGAAACGGTGGGATACGGGTCGATCACGACCAGCATGTCCAGCTTCTCCATCGCCGTCTTCATTTCCGGTCCCCGCGTTTGCGAGTTCGGAGCATGACCCCAAAGGACCATGGCGCGGACGTTGTTGTCCTGATCCATGTTTGCCGGGTCTTCCAGAACACCGTCGATCCAGCGGGAAACAGGGATGCCGCGCTCATTCTGTAGCGGCTTGTCCTTGCCTTCCTTGTCCTTGATCGTGGCAAACTGACCAGCCAGCCATTCCGGTTCTTCACCCCAGACACGCGCCCAGTGCCCCCAGGCACCTGCGGATAGGCCGTAATAGCCGGGCAGGGTGTGGGACAGAACACCAAGGTCCGTCGCGCCCTGCACATTGTCATGGCCGCGGAAGATGTTGGTACCTCCACCCGATGTGCCCATGTTGCCCAGAGCAAGCTGGAGCACGCAGTAGGCTCGGGTGTTGTTATTGCCATTGGTGTGCTGCGTACCGCCCATACACCAGATCACCGTACCGGGACGGTTGTTGGCCATGGTGCGGGCCACGCGGCGCAACTGAGAGCCGGGCGTGCCGGTGACGCGTTCAACCTCATCCGGGTTCCACTTGGCAACCTCTTCACGGATCTGGTCCATACCCCAGACACGGGTGCGGATGAACTCTTTGTCCTCCCAGCCGTTGTCGAAGATGTGCCACAGGATACCCCAAACCAAAGCGACGTCCGTGCCGGGGCGGAAGCGGACATATTCATCCGCATGCGCCGCGGTGCGCGTAAAGCGCGGGTCGCAGACGATCAGCGGGGCGTTGTTCTGCTCTTTCGCGCGCAGAACGTGCAGCAGCGAGACGGGATGCGCCTCGGCCGGGTTGCCGCCGATGATGAAGATGGCCCGAGAGTTATGGATGTCGTTGTACGAATTGGTCATGGCGCCGTAGCCCCATGTATTCGCAACACCCGCAACGGTGGTTGAGTGGCAGATACGGGCCTGATGGTCCACGTTGTTCGTGCCCCAGTAGGCGGCGAACTTGCGGAACAGATAGGCCTGTTCGTTATTGTGCTTCGCCGAGCCCAGCCAGTACACGCTGTCTGGCCCGGATTCTTCGCGGATGCTCATCATGCCGTCGCCGATCTCGTTGATCGCCTCTTCCCAGCTGATCCGCTTCCACTCGCCACCTTCCTTTTTCATCGGATACTTGAGGCGGCGTTCGCCATGGGCGTGCTCGCGAACCGAGGCCCCCTTGGCGCAGTGTGCACCCAGATTGAACGGGCTGTCCCAACCGGGTTCCTGCCCGATCCAGACGCCGTTCTGCACTTCGGCAACGACTGTACAGCCAACCGAACAATGGGTGCATACGGATTTGATATTTTCCACGGCAGTGTTTGCCGCTGTCTGGGCGCTGGCTGGCGTCACGGTTCCACCCGTGGCGCTGATCGCGGCGAGGCCGCCGATCGTCAGGCCCGAGCCACGCAGGAATGCGCGGCGATCGACGGTTTTCTCGCCGATCTGGGACAGGATACTTGTCCGCTGGGGGCGTCTCGCAACCCCGTTGGTCTTTTTCCTTAGCATTGGTTTCCTCCCTTGCGCGCCGTGTAAGCCACGGCTGGCTTGGTACTGCTGATGCCGACGTCAGGGCCAATCGCAACCGTCAGTCGGTTGGTGACATCGTCCGGTCAGGAAACCGGGCGTAGTCGAGGCGGCTTAGAAGCGCGCGCTGTCCAGGTAAGCGCGGGTGTGCGCTGTGTCCTGCATGCGGGTTTCGTCCGTGGGCAGCTCGGCTGCTTCGGCTTTTCCGCTTAGGGTGGCTGCGGCAACGGCAGCGGGTGCTGCGGTTCCGGCCAGTTTTAGGAAGTCGCGGCGCGTTGCGCCTTCTTCCTTGGTCTTGCTCATGGGCTCCTCCTTTCCCATTTGCGATCTAGCGCCAATTCGGGCGCTGGCGAGTATTGGCGGATCACCCCGCCGTCATTCGGAAGGCTTCACGCTCTATCTCCATGAACACCCGACCGGCAGTACCGACCGAGGCATAGAGAACCGAGTTTTCAGCGGCTTCCAAATCCGAATAGAAATGCGTGGCCCAGGGGCCCACATGTTTGCTCCAGAACGCCTTTTGATCCTCCAGAGACGCAGGCGCGCCGAAGCGACCAACAATCATGCCCGCCATCATCTCCATCAGCGAGGCGATGTTATCCTCGGGCTCAAACACGTTTTGTGCTCGCGTGATGCCGCGTGCGGCCATGTCGTTGCGCAGCTGCGCCAGAGGTTTCTCGTTCAGGAAACCTGTCAGGTAGAAGCTGGCATAGGGCAGCAACTCACCCCGGCCAAGCCCGATGAACAGAGCGTTGAACTCGCGTTCCGCGGCGGCAGGCTTTGTTACTTTGGCAACACGGGCCATGGCCTGAATGGCTTGGCCGAGTTCGGTCTCGTCGCCCGTCAGGCCCGACATCTGGTTCAGAAGCAACTGATCGGGGGGCGCTGCCAGCAGCAGACCGAGGAAATTGTAGAAATCCGCGCGCAGGCGATCCTCTGCTGAGATATCCAGATTGTGCGCGTTGTCTGCGGTCATTCGGTCATCCTTCAAATTCAAATTTCATGCGACGCGGGGCAGGGGGCAGTTCGACCTCTTCCGGCTCTTCCGCTTCAGCAACCAAAACTGGCTGGGGTGCAGGGTCTTCCTCCAAGTCGGGCTCCAAATCGGTTTCCGGCACTTCGGGTTCGTCTTCTGAACGGGGCTCTTCAGCCTCGGCAGCCAAGGCCTCGATATGGGCCAGCATGCCTTTGCCGACCTGATAGGCTGTTGGAATATTCTCGATCACGCAGGCGGCGTCGGTATAGTCCTCGCCGTAATCAACCAGCCCATCCACGTTGGCCAGTACCGGGTTCAGCCGCCACAACCGGCGCAGGGCGCGACGGCGCAGGCGGTCGGGTATTGCCTTGGCCATGAAACCCGAAACATCATCTCCGGCCTGCAACTGATCGGGATCGGGCAGGTTGAACTCGGCTAGAATCTCGGCGTCGCTCTTTTCTTCCAGCTCGGCCTGCTGAGCGGCGATAGCTTGTTCTTCGGCCGCGAAAACTTCCGCTTCGGTTTCCGCCTGAACGGCGGCTTTGCGGCGGGACCAGAAATCGCGGGCTTGCGTCATTGCACGATCCTCCGCGGCGCGCGGTAGACGTCTGAGTCCTGACGGATACGCGCATCACCCTTGCCGTCTTCTACAAGGTCTGTCCGTTTCTTGTCGCGGCGGCGTTTGACGAAGACCTCATCACGGTGATGTTCCAGCGCGAAATCCCGAACCCAAGCGATCAGCCCTTCGGACATCGGAATCTTCTCAACGATCTCTTCTCCGGTATCCGCATAGTCTTGCCCTTCGAACGGGGACGCCGTGACAAGCACCGCGTCCATCGGGCGTTCGTCATCCAGCGCATCGCGTAGAACAAGGTAGATCGAAGGTTGCCCATCCGACAGGTTGACCATGTAGGCCTCGGTCTCGTCAGCCCAGAGGGTTAGGGGAAGGGTCGCGGCGTGATATTCAACAGCTTCACCTTCGCGGCGCAACTCCTGCCAGTCGGCAGGCCCAGCACCGGGCAGCACGGCGACGGCGCGCCAGTTCCATTTCGCCCAGCGAGTAACACCGGGTGTTTTGCGAACGACGACGCCGATTGGCATTTCAATCTGGCTTGCGGCCTTGGCCACTGACTCCTCCCCGAAAGGCTCTCCCCTGCCTTCCATGGCGTCTACTATGGTACACAAATCACCTTTGTGCCAAGTATGAAATGTCTGACGATTTAGCGATCACCTTTATTTTATTGGGTGTTACCTTAGCTTATTGATCGGGTATCCCTATTTGTTTCACGATTTCGTCAGGTGTTACCAACCGCCGGATTGCTTGTCTGGGAATACGGTCTACTGTGCTAAGCGAAGGGAATATGTCCGGGGGAGGATATGAGTACCAAACTTTTGCTTTGCAATTGCGTCGGCAGCCAAACTGTTGACGGCGACAATATTGGTGTGGCGTGCCAAGTTGACTGCTCCAAAACACATAAGGCGCTTTGCACCGATGAATTGAGCGTAGCAGCAGAGTTATTGAAAGAGGGCGAGCAGGTTGTGATTGCCTGCGGGCAGGAGCAAGAGGTGTTTCGAGCCCTTGCTGATGAATTGAATGTCGAAGCGCCGGGATTTGTGGACCTGCGCGACCGCGCCGGGTGGTCTGAGCAGGGCAGTGACGCAACGCCCAAGATGGCCGCTTTGGCCGCCGAGTCGCTGCTGCCGCAACCAATCACGCCCAGTTTAGACGTCTACAGCGACGGCACCTGTTTCATTGTCGGGCCCGGTGAGGTTGCCTTTGATCTGGCCGAGTGGCTGTCTTCTGTTTTGGCAGTGACGGTTTTGCTGACAGATGACGAACAGCCAATGACGCGGGCGTTTGACGTGGTGCGCGGACAACTTCGGTCGCTGAACGGTGCATTGGGCGGGTTCTCTTTGCAATTAAACAGCCTGCAGCAACTTCAACCGGGTGGCCGTGGGGCCTTTGCGTGGTCCAAGCCTCGCGATGGGGCGCGTTCGACCTGTGACATTGTCATTGATTTGTCCGGAGGCACCCCCTTCGTTCAAGCTCCCGCCAAGCGCGAAGGGTATTTGCGGGCCGATCCCAAAGATACGGTTGCCGTAGAACGCCTGGCCTTCGAGGCCGCCCAACTGGTCGGCACGTTTGAAAAGCCGCTCTATGTGCGGATAGAGGAGACGCTCTGCGCCCATTCTCGCGCCGAGCAGGTCGCCTGTACCAACTGTCTGGATATCTGCCCAACGGGTGCAATCACACCAGCGGGCGAGCATGTCTCTATCGACCCAATGGTATGCGCCGGATGCGGTGAATGCGCAGCGGTATGTCCTTCGACCGCGATTACCTACGAGGACCCACCGGTATCGGCCCTGTTATCGCGCATGCACATTCTGGCGCGGACCTATCGCCGGGCAGGGGGTGAGGCCCCCCGTCTTTTGGTTCATGACGCGTATGGGGCCGAGATGATCCGACTGGCTGCTCGTTTTGGGCGTGGTTTGCCTGCGGATGTCATCCCACTTGAGTTGAACGTGATCTCGGGCTTTGGTCATGCCGAGATGCTGGCTGCTCTGGCGCATGGTTTCGCTCGGGTCGATGTTTTAATGGCCCCGACTACAGAACGTGATGCATTGGGCCGAGAACTGGCGTTGGCCCAGGCGATTGCTGGGCCGGACGGGGTGGGGTTGATCGATGAGGCCGACCCGGATGCAATGACAGACCTGCTCTATGAGCAGGACGTACCACAACCTCTTGCCGACCCGGTTCTGCCGCTGGGCAACCGAAGGCAAATCGCGCGGCTGTCGGCACAGGCGTTGAACCCGCAGGCCGAGGCGCCTCTGCCGCTGCCAGAGAACGCGCCCTATGGGGCCGTTGCCGTGAAAACGGATGCCTGTACGCTGTGTCTGAGCTGCGTGTCGCTGTGTCCGTCCGGTGCATTGATCGACAACCCGGATAAACCGCAACTGAACTTTCAGCAGGACGCTTGTCTACAATGTGGTCTGTGCAAGGGCATCTGCCCAGAGAACGCGATTACTCTTGTCCCGCAACTGGACCTCAGCGATGCGGCCTTGTCTCAGCAGGTGCTGAATGAGGAGGAGCCTTTTGCATGCGTCGAATGCGGCGCATTGTTTGGAGTGAAGTCCACTGTCGAACGGATTATGGAGAAGCTCTCGGGTACGCATCCGATGTTTGCCACCTCGGACAAAGCGCGGATGATCCAGATGTGCGACAACTGCCGTGTCAACGCGCAGTTCCAGCAGCAGGACAATCCGTTCCAGTCGAAACCGAAACCCAAGGTCGTTACGACCGAAGACTATTTTTCACAACGAAAGGATCATTGAAGCTGTAAAGGAGCGCCCAGATCGGCGGCTTTGATGGCCGAGACGAAGGCTAGAATCGCGTCCAGTTCGTCCAGAGTCATCTCGACCGGGTGAATGGGCGATGGGCGTTCTGGGGCGAAAGGCAGAGTAACCCCGTCGATCTGTGTAAAGGCGGGGTGGGGGTTCAGCGCAAAGAAGGCCTCGAACCGCTCCGACCAGTCCGGCATTGCACGCAGCACCGCAAAAGACGGGGTCGAGCCCAGACCGTTCATCCGGTTTTGTGGCCCGATCACATGGCAGCGTCCGCAATGGGTCATCGACAGCTCCTCACCCCGTGCGGCGTCCCCTTCGATCACTATGTCTTCTTGTGTGGTTGCGACTTCGAAACTGGCCGAGAAGGGCGCGCCCTGTTCCGGAGTAAAGCTTTCGACTGTGTTCTTGCCGATATCGGACAGCAGCCAGTCGCGGAATCGTTCGTGTTTGGCGTCGTCTCCGATACGCAGGTGATATATCACACCGTCGCGGGCAAAGACCGGGTCGCCAGGCGCAGCAGTTTCCAGCACTAAAACGCCCGCTTCGTCGGGAATAACGCGTATCCCGGTCTTGAGCGAGAAGCGTGGAAGAATATGTTGCAACAGACCAGAGTCTTTTACCTCGGCCGGGGCGGCGAGCCCCAACGCCTCTTGCGACCAAGAGGGGCTGGTAGAGAGCGTCAGGCTCAGGCACAAAAGGACAAAGCGCATGGCTCAACCTAGCGGCCCGGCCCCAAATGCGTCAAATAAACTGAATGAGACGGAGACACATGCAATGAAATTCAACCACATGGTTGGGCACCCCAAAGGAGAAAAGGCATGAGTGTTCGTGATGCGGTTCTGGCGAACCTGAAAAAGATCACCGATCCTGTGTCCGGTCAGGATATCGTTAGTGCAGGCGTCGTCCGCGCGCTGAATGTCGAAGGCGACACAGTTCGTTTCGTGCTGGAAATTGATCCCAAGCAGGCTGAGAGGATGGAACCCGTTCGCGCCGCCGCCGAACAGGCCGCTCAGATGGTCGAAGGGATCGACAAGGTCTCGGCCATGATGACCGCGCATTCCGATAAGGCACCGCCGGATCTGAAGCCCAAACCAAAGCCATCGCAGACCGGACCGCAGGCCGTTCCGGGTGTGGACCGGATTATTGCCGTGGCTTCGGGCAAAGGCGGCGTCGGTAAATCCACCGTTTCTGCCAACCTCGCTTGTGCGTTGGCCGCTGAAGGTCGTCGCGTTGGTCTGTTGGACGCCGATGTCTATGGGCCATCGCAGCCTCGGATGCTGGGTGTCTCTGGTCGCCCTGCCAGCCCGGACGGAAAGACCATCCTGCCGCTGCGCAATCACGGTGTCACCATGATGTCGATGGGCTTGATGACCAATGAAGGGCAGGCGGTCGTCTGGCGTGGCCCCATGCTGATGGGGGCGCTGCAACAGATGATGAATCAGGTGCAATGGGGCGCGCTCGACGTGCTGATCGTCGACTTGCCGCCCGGCACCGGCGACGTACAACTTACGCTGAGCCAGAAGTTCAAGGTGGACGGTGCAATCGTTGTTTCTACCCCGCAGGACGTCGCCCTGATCGACGCCCGCAAGGGAATCGATATGTTCAATCAGCTAAAGACGCCGATCGTCGGGATGATCGAGAATATGTCGACTCATATTTGCTCGAACTGCGGGCATGAGGAGCACGTGTTCGGTCATGGCGGTGTTGCGTCCGAGGCCGAGGCGCTGGGCGTCCCGCTGTTGGGGGAAATCCCGCTGCATCTGGACATCCGGGTCGCGGCTGACGGAGGTGCGCCCATCGTGGTCAGCAAGCCCGAAAGCGCGCAGGCCGAGGCGTTCCGCAAGATAGCCCGCGACATGATCGCAAAGGGCAACGCATGAGCGAGCCGGTCTTCCCCCCCTTGCTAGTGGGGCATCCGGTGCAGGGTGGGGAAAGCCCATTTGAGCGCGCTCAGGCAATGGCCGCGCTGGGGTGTGATGCAGGGTCGGTCGTGTACAACATTCAGGCCGACCGCCTGCGCGTGGCCATCGTCTTTGCGCCTGAGGTGCCATTGAAGGACGCCATGGCGATGTTGCCTCTTTGCGCTGTCGGATTTCAAAACGCGCTGGGCGCGCTGGCTCCGCCAGAGGTCGCGGTTCATCTGGGTTGGGATGGTCTGATCTGCGTGAACGGCGCGAAATGCGGGATGTTCCATTGCGTATCTTCTACTGGTGATCCCGAGACCGAACCAGACTGGCTGGTGGTCGGCTGGGAATTGGCGTTGCTTCAGACCGGAGAAGATCCGGGGAAAACGCCGGATGTCACGGCGCTCTATGATGAAGGCTGTGCCGACGTCTCGGCCGTACAACTGGTCGAAAGCTGGTCGCGGCACATGCTCACCTGGCTCAACCGTTGGCAGGAGGATGGCAATGCCCCTCTGCATGGTGAATGGATGGGCTTACTCCGGGGTGTTGGCGAACCCTGCGAGACGGGCGTATTTTTGGGCACGGACGAGCGGTTTGGCATGTTGATCCGCGACGGCTCGGAAACCCGGTTGCGCCCCATGACGGAATTGTTGGAGAACGGATGATGAAACTTGCTCGCGCGATCCATTTCGACGAAAGCGACATGAACGTGTTCCACTCGCCAGCCCGGACCGGAGAATGGTGCATCTCGGGCGGATTCGAGTTTTCGAATTGGGGGCAGTCCGATCTGGAAGGAAAGGCGCGGCAGGCGTTTTCAAACGGCTGGCTGGGAGTTGAAACCTTCGGACGTGTAACATTTGTGGCGGTCACGCAGGTTGAACCAGCCGAACTGGATCAGATCGCACAAAACCTGGCTGCGCATTTCGTGCAATTCTATGGCGCGCCTTCGGTCGAAGCAGCACTAGGGGTTGCTCAGGCTGAGATTCAGCACATGTCCGAGCTTTGCGAGGAACATGCGACCAACACCTTGCTCACGGTCGCCCGCGAATTGTCCGATACTGGCGTGCACGAAGCGTTCCGCATCATCACCCCGCAAGAGACCCAGCTCGAGGCATTGGCCGTTCACGGTTCACTTGACGAATGAGTTTTAAAGCAGGTCCGCGAACCCGCCGAACTGACCGCGTTTGAAGATCAGGCCGTTACCGGTGCGATACATCACCTGTTCAACCTCGCCAACAAGGATCAGGTGATCCCCGGCTTCGTATTTGGCGTGCAACTGACAGTCAAACCGGGCAAGACAGTCGACCAGTTGCGGACGGCCTCTGTGGTCCGGGTCCCAGTTTGCATGCGAGAAATCCAATCCGTCGCGAGCGAATTTCAAAGCTTGCTCCTGCTGTTCCTCTGCCATCACGTGGATTGAGTAGTGCTTGCAGGCGTTGAAAGAGTTGAAACGATGCGAATCCTTGGCCAAGCACCACAGTACCAATGGTGGGTCCAGTGACACCGACGAAAACGAGTTCACGGTGATCGCGCGCGGTCCGTTCTCGGTGTTCGTCGTAATCACAGTAACGCCGGTGCCAAAGCATCCCAACGCCTCGCGAAAAGCGATGCTTTGGTCTGGGGTCGGGGTAAAGGTTTTCTCTGTCATCGTCCGCTCGTGCAGTGGCCTGCATCAGGTGCCACGGCCCGCAGGAATTGTCCATGAAAAGCTGAGTCTTGCATGGACAATTTGACGCTTAATTCAGATCTTCCAAAAGGCGGCCGTGCTGACGAGTGGCCTCAATGACAGCACCAAAAGTTGCCATGCCGCGGGCTCGCAGCATGGGCAGCATCTTTACCAGCGCCTGCGCCGTGGCAACAGCGTCGCCCAATGCGGTGTGGCGCAACTCGTGTGGAATGGTGATTTCCAGCCTGTCGCATAGGGCGTCCAGTGTGTGTTTGTCGCTGGCTCCGAACAGGACCGCGGACAGCAGAACCGTGTCCAGAATTGGATGATCCCAGTCGACACACATACGCTTCGCGTGGCGCCGCAAAAAGGCCATGTCGAACGGCGCGTTATGGGCCACGATCACCGCGTCCCGGGCGAATTGGTGAAAAGTGCGCCCGGCCTCGCCAATATCCGGTGCGCCCTTAACCATATGATCGCTGATCTTGTGTACCTTGGTCGAGGCTGGCGGGATCGGTATGCCGGGATTGACCAGCATGTTGAGCCGCTCACCCTCGACGATACGCCCGTTCACGACACGAACAGCTCCGATCTGGACGACCTCGTCCTTGTGCGGCAGCAACCCTGTGGTTTCGGTGTCAAACACGACAAAGCACAGCTCGTTTAGAGCAAGGGTTTCGAACTGACCTCCGGCCGCACTGTTCAGCAGGTCGAAATCGTAGACCAAAGGCCGTGAAGCTTCTGGTGAGATATTGGCCGCGCTTTCGTCGAAGATCAGCAAGTACCCGGGCGCATCACCCAGAGGTTTCATCCGGGCAGTGTACGTCTGCGCGCCATCGATGCTGGACAATGTGCAGTCGACCTCAAGGCCGGATTTCGACAGTTTTTCATAAGCGTGTTGCAAGGCGTTGGGTTGCAGATATTCGAAAAGCGAGGCGTTCAAGCGGGGATGAGCGATCTGTGCCAGAACTCCTGCTGCCTGCCCGTCATAGAGCACGATTTTATGGGTTGGACTGGCCAGCACCATTGCTACCGGGATTTCGGTCAGCAACGCGGTCAGCCTTTGCTTTTCTGCAGACAGATGGGCTGTTTCGGCGGCTACGGCCTCGGCTACGTCCATGGTCTTGTCCGAGAGTTGTTCTGCCAGCCCGGCGGCCGCAGGGGCAAGATCGCCAAGATACCGTGCGGCCTGCATGTCAACATCAGTGCTGACACCCGCATGGGCGCGGGCGCGCAGTTGAGCCGATAAGCGTTCTATGGGCTTGGCGACGTTGTCGTCAAACATCAACCAGATCGCGATAATCAGGGCAATAAACCCAAAACCCATGATAATTTCAGCCAGGATGAAAGCGTTCACAAGGCTAGGATCGGCGACACGCAGATAACTGATCCAAAGCGCCACTGAACTGACCGCCAGCGCACCTACTGCCAGCAGGCAGAAGAACAGAAATATACGAACGCGCAGGCTTAGCCGGGTCAGCATGTTACACTCCGCAGGTGGCCTCGATGATTGGGTCGCCGGCGCTGACTTTGAGCCAGTCGGCGTTTAGCAAACGGCCATCGTCCCCGAACTCGATCCCGTCAGCCAAGCTGGCGCGGCTGTTGGCGGCGCAGTCGACGGCTATCGGGAGTTTCGAGATCGGCGACCAGCGGCCATAGAAGTACATGTCAGCAAGCCGTTGTTCCGGTACCTGTTCGTTGGTGCGGACCGAGGCTGTATCTAAGGCGGCAAACCGGTTCACGAACGGTACTGCATAGGTCCACGGGCGATAGAAGGCTTTGCTTTCAACTTCCTGCACGATTTCCATCCCTTCGGGAAGTGTTTCAACCGTGCGGTCGTACCAGGAATACTCGCTGGCGATGGTCATCCCTATCATACCCAAACCAGCAGCCACCGGAGCTGCCCAGCGGGGCAGGCGACCACCGGTCAATTTGTTCAGCACCATCACCACGCCTGCGAATGCAAAGCCTGCAAAAATTGTGCCGATCAGTTCCAGAAACATATATCTCTCCGCGTCTCGGACGTTCGCGCCCGTTCAATTTTTTGCCTAGCCCAGCATACCTTTGCCATGCCCTACCGCCGACTGCATTGTTTTTACAACGACAAAAGCATCGCGCAGATGGCTTCGCTCAAAGTCCGACAAGGTGGACGGTGGAAGGTAGTTGTCGGGCTTTTCTTCGGATTTGACCAGCCTTACCTGATGTTCCAGCCGCGTTTCCGCGATCAGGTCATAGGCATCCAATAAATCCTGTGCCCCTGAAGGGCTGAGTACATTTGCGGCCTCGGCCGCCTTTAAACGCGCGCGTGTATTGGCCTCGGTCAACTGACCTTGCAGGCTGTAGACACGGGCCAGATCAACCACGGGCACGACGCCATTGTGCTTCAAGTCCAGCGTGTTGCGATGCTCGCCTGAGCGAATGGTAGCAAAGCCACGCAACAGGCCCAACGGCGGCGTGTGTTTCAGTGAGTTTGAAATCATGTGTGCCACGAAGATCGAGTTCGCATTCGCGGCCGCCAGCGTGTCGGCTTGTAGATCAGCAAAAAGATCGAACGCGCCACCGATAGGGCGCAGGTCGAACATGACCGAGGCCAGCATCTGCGCCTCGGGGTTGGGTTTCGCGATCCAGCCGTTGAAATAGTCTCGCCAAACGCGCACTGGCTGACACCAACGGGGATTGGTCGCCATCATGTCGCCAGGGCAATAGAAATACCCGCAGGTGTCGAGCCCGTCCGAGACATATTTCGCCAATTCGGAAAAATAGGTCATGTCGTCGTCGGTCACGCTGTCGTCCAGCATCAGGCAATTGTCCTGGTCCGACACGCCGGTCTGCTCCTGGCGCCCCTGAGAGCCGCAGGCCAGCCATAGATAGGGCACTGGCGGCGGTCCCAGCTTCTTCTCAGCAAGTGACAGTAGACGGCGGGTGGCGGTGTCGGAAATGTCGGTAATAAGACGGGTGACAATTTCGTGCCGGTTCCCCCCGGCGACCAGTTGCACCAGTAACTGGGGAATTTCAGCTGTCACCAGTGCCATCTCGGTGGCGGAGTTCGCATGGGCGATCCGTCGAACCAATTCGGCAGAGTTGACTGCCTGGTAATGAGTCAGGTCGGTTTGAGTGACGATTCCGACCAGCTTGCCGCCTTCGGAAATCGGGATATGCCCGATCCCGCGTTCCATCATCACGTGCAATACGTCTGAGCCAATATCGGAGGGAGATAAGGTGATCGGATCAGGGGTCATGATCGCAGAAACAGGGGTGCTTTCGGGCATTCCGTCCGCTACGTATTTTCCGGAAATATCCCTCAATGTTGCGATGCCTAGAAAATTGTCACCCTCGCTGACGCAGAGAGACGAGATATGGCGGTCTCGCATCACCTGTGCCGCTTCGCGCACCGGCATCGAAGGCGGGCAGACGGCTGGGTTGCGAGCCATAAGCGTGTCAATCGAACTGGTGGCGAGGCTTTGCGGGCCAGCGCGCTCTCCTCGTGTTCGGTTGAAGAATTTGGCAACTACGTCGTGATCGTCGATCAACTCGCGCACCACATTCGGTGGGAGAACCATTAGAACAGACGGCGTGTGTGCATGTGCATGGGTCGCGGCTTTGCCGTCTTTCAACAAGCCGCGCTCACCAAAAGAGTTGCGCAAGCCTAGATGCGAGACGACAGCGCCGTTTTCATCTGTGATCTCAACCTGTCCTTCGTAGATCACGAAGACGCCGGGCAGGGTGTTGCCCAGTTCGTAAACAGAGGACCCTTCGTCGACTTCCCACACCTCGATCTGCTTTGCCAGTTCGTCCAGCGTTTCAGACGGAAGAGCGTCATAAGGGTGTACGGATTTCAGAAACCGGGTGATCTGGTCATGGGACAGGGGCATCAGACAGTCCTGTGTTTCTGGTTGAAAAATCCCGCCCGGTGGTGTGCCGGACGGGAACAGTAGATCGAAAAACGCGGCACATGGAAGTTAACCATATGCCGCATCATGCTCATTTATTCTGAGCTGCGCCCGCGCCACGGGGAATGCGAACGCTTTCGACCAATTCCACGATCTCCTTCGGAGTCTCTTTGGTCATACCGGCGACAACAAATGCGACTGCAAAGTTGATCATTGCACCGATGGCACCGAACGAGGTTGACTTGATCGGACCCAGCAGCGGGTCAGCATCGGTGAACGAGTTGGTGCCCGGAATGAACAGCCAGCCCTTGTGCAGGAAGATGTAGACCAGGGTTACGGTCAGACCTGCCAGCATACCGCAGACCGCGCCGGTGTTGTTGATGCGGGTCGAGAAGATCCCCATCATCAGCGCCGGGAAGATCGAGGCTGCCGCCAAGCCGAAGGCCAAGGCCACTGTCTGCGCCGCAAAGCCCGGTGGGTTCAGACCCAGATAGGTTGCGATGACGATGGCTACGGCCATTGCAATCCGCGCCGCCATCAGTTCTCCCTTTTCAGAGATCGACGGGTTGATCGCACCTTTGACAAGGTCGTGAGACACAGCCGACGAGATCGCCAACAACAGACCCGCAGCGGTTGACAGCGCAGCCGCAAGACCACCGGCAGCGACCAGACCGATCACCCAACCCGGCAGGTTGGCAATCTCAGGGTTGGCCAGAACCAGGATGTCGCGGTTGAACTTGGTCAGTTCGTTACCAACCCAGCCTTTTTCTTCTGCCAGAGCCTGCATGTCGGCGTTCTGGTCGTTGTAGTACTGGATTTTGCCGTCGCCGTTCTTGTCTTCCCAGTCCAGCAGACCGGTTTTCTGCCACGTTTTCATCCAGTCATAACGCGGATCGGTGTCAATCTCTTCGACCGAGACAGCGCCACCGTCGATGCCACCATTGGGCCACATCATGTCGGTGATGTTCAGACGGGCCATTGCGCCAACCGCAGGGGCGGTCAGGTACAGTAGCGCGATGAAGACCAGCGTCCAGCCAGCGGACCAGCGAGCGTCAGACACTTTCGGCACGGTGAAGAAGCGCATGATCACGTGCGGCAGACCGGCGGTACCGATCATCAGCGACAGCGTGAACAGAACCATGTTCAGCGTGTTCGAGTGGTGCGCCGTGTAGTCAGCAAAACCCAGCTCGGTCACGATGGCGTCCAGCTTGGTCAGCAGCGGCTCACCGCTGGCGGTATCGCTGAACAGACCCAGTGCCGGGACCGGCGTGCCGGTCAGCTGCAGCGAGATGAAGATCGCCGGGATGGTGTAGGCAGTGATCAGTACGCAGTACTGAGCGACCTGAGTATAGGTCACGCCTTTCATCCCACCGAACACCGCGTAGGCAAACACCACACAAGCACCGATCAGCAGACCGGAGGTGTTCGAGACCTCGAGGAAGCGGCCAAAGGCCACACCAACGCCGGTCATCTGACCGATCACGTAGGTCACCGAAGCAACGATCAGACAGATCACCGCAACGATACGTGCGGTCTGGCTGTAGAAGCGGTCGCCGATGAATTCCGATACGGTGTATTTGCCGAACTTACGCAGGTAAGGCGCAAGCAGCAAAGCCAGCAGCACGTAGCCACCGGTCCAACCCATCAGGAAGGTCGAGTTGTCATAGCCGGTGAAGGCAATCAGGCCCGCCATCGAGATGAACGAGGCCGCGGACATCCAGTCCGCTGCTGTCGCCATACCGTTGGTGACCGGGTGAACGCCGCGACCGGCAGCGTAGAATTCCGATGTGGAACCCGCTCGGGCCCAGATCGCGATGCCGATGTAGAGCGCAAAGGACGCGCCAACAAACAGCAGGTTGATGGTAAACTGGTCCATTGGGTTTACTCCTCATCCACGCCGTGTTCGGCGTCCAGCTTGTTCATGCGCCAGGCGTAGTTGAAGATCAGCACAAGAAAGACCAGGATTGATCCCTGCTGAGCAAACCAAAAGCCTAGGTCGGTGCCGCCAACGGCGATCCCCGACAGCAACGGACGCAGCAGAATGCCGAATCCAAAAGACACCAGCGCCCATATCGCGAGGCTGATGTAGATGAGACGCAGGTTGGCCTGCCAATAGCCCTTGTCGGCTTCGGCAGTCTGCGCGGAGTTTGTAGATTGATCCGACATGCGGGTTCCTCCTTCGCTTCCTCGTTGGGCGGCCCTTTGCCCAACTCCTCCAGTGCGTCGGGCCGCTTTACTGTGTGCCCAACACCGGGGAGGCGTCAGGCAAAACTCCTCCGGTCCGCCAAGGCGGGTCCATCAAAGTATTCTGTTTTAGGATCAAAGCCCTGTAGGGGGGCTTATCTCCTCCCCTTACTTCATCACGTCGCTCACAACCCCTTGCAGGGCGCGGGCGATGTCATCGATCTGACCCATGGCATTGATGCCCTTCAGCACGCCCTGGGTCTGGTAGTAGTCAATCAGCGGCGCGGTCTGCGCGTGATACGCGGTCAAACGCGAAGCTACGGTTTCCGCATTGTCATCGGCGCGGCGCTTGAATTCGGTGTGGCCGCACTTGTCGCATTCGCCTTCTTTCGCCGGCTGTTTGAACGTGTCGTGGTAGCCTTCACCGCAACCGGCACAGGTGTAGCGGCCCGAGATGCGGATCACCATTTCCTCGTCCTCAACCTCAAGGCTGATTGCGGCGTTGATCTTTTGCCCGGCCGAGGCCAGCAGACCGTCCAGCGCCTCGGCCTGAACCGTGGTGCGCGGAAAACCATCGAGGATTACACCTTTGGAACAATCCGGCTGTGCCATGCGGTCGCGAAGAATGGCGATGACGATCTCGTCGCTGACCAGATCACCGGCCTCCATCACTGCCTTGGCGGCTTGGCCTGCTTCGGTGCCGGCAGCAACGGCTTCGCGCAGCAGGTCACCGGTGCTTAGCTGAACCAGCCCGAACCTGTCCTCAAGCATCCGCGCTTGTGTGCCCTTCCCGGCACCCGGAGGGCCGAGAAGGATTAGAACAGCGGGAGTTATGGTCGTGGAAGCGTCCATCATGCCCTCACTTGTTCGCGCGGTTTTCGATCAGGTCTTCGACCACCGAAGGATCGGCAAGGGTCGAAGTGTCACCCAGAGAACCAAAGTCGTTCTCGGCAATCTTGCGCAGGATGCGGCGCATGATCTTGCCCGAACGGGTCTTGGGCAGGCCAGGAGCCCACTGGATCACGTCAGGCGAGGCGATCGGACCGATCTCGGTCCGGACCCAGGTGCGCAGCTCTTTCAGCAGATCGTCCGAAGGCTCACGATCGTTCATCAGAGTGACATAGCAATAAATGCCTTGTCCTTTGATTTCATGGGGATAGCCCACAACGGCGGCCTCAGCTACAGCGGCATGTGCCACCAGTGCGCTTTCCACTTCGGCTGTACCCATGCGGTGACCCGAAACGTTGATCACGTCATCAACGCGGCCAGTGATCCAGTAGTCACCATCTTCATCACGACGACAGCCGTCACCGGTGAAGTAGTAGCCTTTGTAATCTGAGAAATACGTCTTCTCGAACCGCTCATGATCGCCCCAAACAGTGCGCATTTGACCGGGCCAGCTATCCTTGATGCAGAGAACACCTTCAACACCGTTGCCTTCGATCTCAACACCGGACTGAGGGTCGAGAACGACAGGCTGGATGCCGAAGAACGGCTTCATCGCCGAACCGGGTTTCATCGCGTGTGCGCCGGGCAGGGGGGTCATCAGATGACCGCCAGTTTCGGTTTGCCACCACGTGTCCACGATGGGGCATTTACCCTTGCCGACAACGTCGTTGTACCAGTTCCAGGCCTCGGGGTTGATCGGCTCACCCACGGTACCCAGTGTCCGCAGGTCGCTCAGGTCGCATTTCTCAACGAACTCATTGCCTTGACCCATCAGTGCCCGGATCGCGGTCGGAGCGGTGTAGAACTGATTGACCTTGTGCTTTTCACATACCTGCCAGAACCGGCTCGCGTCCGGATAGGTCGGTACACCCTCGAACATCAGCGTGGTCGCGCCGTTGGCCAGGGGGCCGTAGACGATATAGCTGTGTCCGGTGACCCAGCCCACATCGGCGGTACACCAGTAAACATCGCCTTCATGGTAGTCGAACGTGATCTCATGCGTCATCGCGGCGTATACCAGATAGCCGCCGGTGGTGTGCACAACGCCCTTGGGCTGACCGGTCGAACCGGAGGTATACAGAATAAACAGCGGGTCCTCGGCGCTCATCTCAGCGGGTGCGCAATAGTCATCCGCCTCCAGCGCCATTTCGTTGTAGTCATAGTCGCGCCCGTCGATCCATGTGGTCTGACCGCCTGTACGCTTGACCACCAGACATTTGACGGTGTCCTTACAGTGCAGCAGGGCTGCGTCTGCATTGGACTTCAGCGGAGTCTTGCGGCCTCCACGTGGTGCTTCGTCGGCCGTAATGACAACCTTCGCATCGCAGCCATTGATCCGGGCCGCCAAAGCATCGGGCGAGAATCCTGCGAAAACGATCGAATGGATCGCGCCAATCCGGGCACAGGCCAACATGGCGTAAGCCGCCTCGGGGATCATCGGAAGATAGATGACAACGCGGTCGCCTTTGCGAACGCCCAGCGACTCCAGAATGTTGGCCATCCGGCAGGTGCGGCGGTGCAGTTCGGCATAGGTAATGTGCTGCGCTTCGTCGTTTGGGTCGTCCGGCTCCCAGATGATAGCAGTCTGGTCGCCGCGTGTTTTCAGGTGCCGGTCCAGGCAGTTGGCGGATACGTTTAATGTGCCGTCCGCGTACCAGTTAATTCCGACCGAACCGAATTCATAGCTGACATCCTTGACCTGAGTATAAGGCTTGATCCAGTCGACCCGCTTGCCTTGTTCATCCCAGAACGCGGCGGGATCTTCGATCGAGGCCTTGTACATCTCGTTGTACTTGGCGGCATCGACATGGGCGCGTGCAACGGTTTCGGCGGACGGCGGATATACGTTGGCATCTGCCTGGGCAGCGGTTGTCATACTGAGGCTCCTCCCTCTGGACTTCATTTCACTGGGCCGAATCTTGCCCGCGGAACGGGCGATGTCGACCCGTTTCCTCCCCGAGAGGAATATTAAGCGGATTTGAAAACAATGAAATAAATTACCGAAATCTCAGCATTTGTTTGTAAACAAATTTTACCTAATGGGCAGTGCATGTAAATTTATGTACTTTATGATGGTAAAAATATAACAAAAACAATGCTTAGGTTGTCACGGAATTTTCTTTAGTCCCTAAGGGTGTCCCCTGAAAAATCCAGCATCTCTGAATCACCATTAAGTTGTTAGCGCCGGCATCTGCTGGGTGTCCGACCCGCCCGGGGGTTGGCACATTCACATGTTGGCGCTAGCTTTGACCGCAAGCGCTTGAACAAGAAGCGCAACAAAGGGAGAAATCATGATGAAAAAGATGTTGAGCGGCGCCGCTGTCGCCGCCTTAAGTGTTGCATTCGTCACTGAGGCCGCAGCTACCGAATGGAATGCCTCGGTCTGGGGTAAGCGTCGAGCTTTCACAGAACATGTTGAGAAACTGGCAGAGTTGGTCAGCGAAAAGACCAACGGCGATTTCACTATCAATGTCAGCTACGGCGGTCTGTCCAAGCCGCGCGAGAACCTTGATGGGATTGAGATCGGTGCCTTCGAGATGGCCCAGTTCTGCGCGGGTTATCACCGCGACAAGAACCGTGCGATTACGGTGCTGGAACTGCCGTTCCTTGGCGTGAACACGCTTGAGGAAGAGGTGGCCGTCAGCCATGCGGTGTATGACCATCCTGCGGTGAAGGATGAGATGGCACAATGGAATGCGCGCATCATCATGACGTCGCCCATGCCGCAGTATAATATCGTTGGCACAGGTGAGCCGCGCGATGAATTGGCCGATTTTGACGGAATGCGCGTCCGCGCTACCGGTGGGCTGGGGCAGGCCTTTGAAGCGGTCGGCGGTGTGCCGACCTCGGTTCCCGCGACCGAAGCATTCAACGCGATGGAGTCGGGTGTCGTCGACACGGTTGCCTTTGCTCAGCACGCGCACTTGTCCTTTGGCACCATAAATGAGGCCGACTGGTGGACCGCCAACCTGAATCCCGGCACGGTCAACTGCCCGGTGGTGGTGAACATCGAGGCTTACGAGGCTCTGCCTGCCGAACACCGCGAAGCGCTGAACACCTCTATCGGCGAGGCAATCGACCACTACCTCGCCAACTATGGTGGGCTGCTGGAGCAATGGGACAGCGTTCTAAGCGAGAAGGGTGTTCAGAAGGTTGAGATCGATGAAGCCGTGATCGAGGAATTCCGCACCAAGGCAGCAGACCCTATCCGCGAGCAATGGATTGCGGACATGACCGCTCAGGGCCTGCCTGCGCAGGACCTCTATGATCTGGTCCAGACCACACTGAAACAGCAGCGCGGCGGAAACTGATCATTTCATCCGGGTGCCCAACCGGGCACCCGGATAACAATCCTAAGATACAGGGGATCACCGGAATGGCAGGACAGGCCACGGTGCTTGAGGATGGCAGCCGCCTCAGTCGGCTAGATCGTCACCTATTGAAGTTAGAGCAGTTTTTGGCCTTGATCAGCGGACTGGCCGTTTTTGGCCTGATGGTGCTGGCTGTCGTCTCGGTTAGCGGGCGCAACGCAATCAATGCGCCTCTGCCGGGTTATGTGGACTGGATCGAACAGGCCATGCCTCTGATCGCGTTCTTAGGCATTTCCTACGTACAGCGCAGTGGTGGTCACATCCGGATGGATATCGTGATTGCGCGCCTGCACGGGCGGGCGCTTTGGTTGTTCGAGTTGATCTCGGTGATCCTGATCCTCGTTCTAATGCTGGCTTTGGTCTGGGGCAGCTGGTCTCATTTCGACCGGTCCTTCGATTTTGGCGCGCCGCTGTGGAGCCGTGACAGTTCAATCGACATCGGCATCCCGCTCTGGCCAGCCAAACTGTTGGCCCCGGTGGCGTTTTCAGTTTTGTGTGTGCGGCTTGTGCTGCAGATCTGGGGCTACGGTCGCGCCTTTGCGCTGGGGCTTGAACACCCTGTGGCCGTGCCACTGATCCAGGACGCAGCGGCACAGGCTGCCGCTGAGGCCGACCAATTCGAAGGGCAGGACTAGCGTATGGACACGATAGACATTGGCCTGTGGGTAACAGGCGGTCTGCTGGTTCTGGTAGTCACAGGCATGCGCGTGGCTTTTGCAGCGGGCCTCGTAGGGTTGGTTGGGCTTGTATGGATATTCTGGGCCAAGTTCGGGTACGATCCCGACCGGTTCGGAAAAGCCCTGACAGTTGCCGTTAAGACAGCGGGGCAGGTTCCTCATTCGAAAGTGGCTGCCCATACGCTCAGCCTAATCCCGACCTTTATTCTGATTGGGTATCTTGCCTACTACGCGGGTCTCACCCGCGCGCTGTTCGAGGCTGCTAAACGTTGGGTGGCTTGGGTTCCGGGCGGGCTGGCGGTCTCGACCGTCTTTGCAACGGCCGGGTTTGCCGCCGTATCGGGCGCGTCAGTCGCCACCTCCGCAGTCTTCGCCCGCATAGCTATCCCAGAGATGCTGAAGGTCGGCTACAACAAGCAATTCGCCGCCGGGGTAGTCGCCGCCGGAGGCACGCTGGCTTCACTGATTCCGCCATCGGCCATCCTCGTGATCTATGCCATTATCGTCGAGCAGGACGTGGGCAAGCTACTCCTAGCCGGGTTCATTCCGGGTGCGTTCTCGGCTGTTGTCTACGGATTACTAATTGTTGGGATTGCCGTTTTCTTCAAAACCGTCGGACCTCCGGTCACGGGCTTTACGTGGAAACAGCGCTTTGCAGCATTACCGGGCGCAATTCCTATTGTGGCAGTGATCCTGATTATCATTTGCTTTGTCTACAACCCGTTTGGCGAAAAGGCCTGGGGTACCCCAACCGAGGGCGGTGCAATTGGGGCATTCATCGTCTTCTGCTTTGCCCTGTTCCACGGGATGGGTTGGACTGAGCTGAAATCTGCGCTGCTGGAAACCGCCAAGCTGACGGCAATGATCTTTACGATCATTTGGGGTGTGCTGATCTACGTACGTTTCCTGGGCTTCGCAGACCTGCCAGGTGCGTTTTCCGACTGGATCACCTCACTGGAAATGTCGCCGATGTTGATTCTGATCTGCATCCTGCTGGCTTATGCGGTGCTAGGCATGTTCATGGATGCTATCGGCATGCTGCTCCTGACATTGCCGGTTGTGTACCCGGCTGTCATGGCTCTGAACGGTGGCGAGACGGTCAGCGCGGCTGACAGCGCTTTCGGAATGTCCGGTCCCATGTGCGCGATCTGGTTCGGTATTCTGGTCGTTAAGATGGCCGAGTTTTGCCTGATCACGCCCCCCATCGGCCTGAACTGCTTTGTGGTGGCAGGCGTGCGGCCCGATTTGAGCGTTCAGGACGTCTTTAAAGGCGTGACGCCGTTCTTCATTGCAGACGCAGTCACTATCGCGCTGCTGGTGGCTTTCCCCGCTATAGTGCTCTATTTGCCGTCTCTGGCCGGATAGAAAAAAAGCCCCCGGTGCTGAGCCGGGGGCGAAGTGCTGCTATTGGCGGGTTCTTTAGCTTGCCCGCATCAGCATCCCATACAGATCTCGCGGATCATCCGGATCGGCCAACATATCCAAAGGTTCAAAGAAGTCAGTGCCTTCGATTGCGGACTTGATAAATCGCAGAGCCGAGAAATCCTCGATTGCGAAGCCAACGCTGTCGAACAGGGTGATCTGACGATCGTCACGTCGACCCTCTGCTTGACCGGTCATGACCTGCCACATCTCGGTCACCGGGTGGTCATCGTCCAGAGCCTGAATCTCGCCCTCGATCCGAGTTTGCTCGGGGTATTCGACGAAAATGTCCGAGCGCAGCAGGATATCACGGTGCAGTTCCGTTTTGCCGGGGCAGTCACCGCCGATGGCATTGATGTGTACGCCGGGGCCAACCATGTTGTCTGTCAGGATCGTGGCGTATTTCTTATCAGCGGTGCAGGTTGTGATGATGTGCGCGCCTTCGATGGCTTCTTCGGGTGTTGAGCACGATACGACGGTTAAGCCGGTTCCTTGAAGGTTAGCTGCGCATTTCTTGGTCGCTTCACTGTCAGTGTCGTACAAGCGCACGGTTTTGATCCCGCACATTGCCTTGAACGCCAAACATTGGAACTCTGACTGAGCGCCATTGCCGATCATAGCCATGACCGAGGATGATTTCGGTGCAAGATAGCTACCTACCAAAGCTGACGTTGCGGCTGTTCGTAGCGCGGTCAGCATTGTCATCTCGGTCAGCAGTGTCGGGTACCCGGTATAGACATCCGCCAACAAGCCAAAGGCGGTCACGGTCTGCAACCCTTCGGAAGTATTCTTGGGGTGGCCGTTAACGTATTTGAATCCATATGCCTCGCCGTCTGATGTAGGCATCAGTTCGATCACACCGTGCGGTGAATGGGCCGGGATACGTGGGGTTTTGTCGAAACTCTCCCAGCGTTTGAAATCGGCTTCGATCTGGGCCGCGATCTGAGTGATCATTCGCTCGACCCCGATGTGATGCACCAGACGCATCATGTTGTCGACGGATACAAAAGGCACAAGCGCCTTGTCAGAAGGTTGCATCGGGGTCTCCTATCGGCGGGACAGGTGGATGCCTGCAATCATGCAGCGCACGGATCCACCGGCAGTTTCAATTGTTGGAACCGAGAGCGGCAACGGTGTCGCGCTGGCTTCGATTATAGCGATTTGTTCAGGGGTTAACGCGGCAAGCGCCCGGCTGGACAGCGCCAGCACCAGGCCATCGCGACCGCTGAGTTCGATGGCGTTTCCTGCGAACTCGGCGATCTGCTCGTGAGATAGGTCTATGACCGTGCGTCCGGATTCTTCGAGCCGCGCCTTGACCGTAGCGCGTCGTTCGGGATCGGTGATCATGTCCAGACAAATCAGCGCGTATTCGGTTCCGATGCCCATCAGAACGTTGGTGTGATAAACGTCGCGCCCTTCGGAATCCTGTGCCTCAAACACGATAGGTTCATAGTTGAAATGGGTGCAGAATCGTTCCAATAAAACCGGGTCTGCGCGATTGGATTTAACCGTGTAGGCCACGCGGCCAACGTGATCCAGCACCATCGCTCCGGTACCTTCCAGGGCCAGCTTGTCCTGTTCCAGCCCGGAATAGTCGATCACGTCCTGAACACGATACTCCTGTTTCAACAGCTCAAGGACATCCGCGCGGCGTTCGCGTCTGCGTGACGGAACAAACATCGGATAGATTGCCACATGGCCGCCGGGATGGGTCGAGAACCAATTGTTCGGGAAGACACTGTCCGGCGTGTCGTGTTCACCGTGGTCGTCAAAAACATGGACTCTTACGCCAGCGTCGCGCAGTTGCGCGACCGCCTTGTCATGTTCGTTGCGTGCGTCAAGAGACGTGGCCGCTGCCGAGCGATTGGCCAGTGTTTGAAACGCATTGTCGTCGCGCGTCTCGGGGTTCGAAGCAAACGCGTGTGGCCGGATCATCACAACGGCCGAGGGGGCTTGCAAGGACTGCATTAGAAACTCCGGGTTGGGCGGTCAAAGATGCGGCGGCCTAGAAGTGAGGCTGCCAGATCGACCATCAGCTTTGCGGTGCGTCCGCGTTCGTCGAGAAATGGATTTAACTCGACCAGGTCCAGTGAGCAGACGAGCCCACTTTCATGCAGTAGTTCCATCACCAGATGTGCTTCACGTTCGGTTGCGCCACCGGGGACAGTTGTGCCCACGGCCGGAGCAATCGAAGGGTCGAGGAAGTCGACATCCAATGAGACGTGCAGAATGCCGTTCGAGGCCCGAACGCGTTCCAGAAACGCGATGAGGGGTGCCTTAATTCCGTGCTCGTCAATGCTGCGCATATCAGCCAGCATCGCGTGATCTTGCTCTAGCCGTGCGCGTTCCGCCGGATCGACTGAGCGTAAACCGATCATACCCACGCGGTCCGTCGGAACAGGCGCAGGCACCGGTGGAAAGGCGTCAAAGCCGGGTTGGCCTGTGAAATACGCAACGGGTGTACCGTGCAAGTTTCCGCTGTCGGTGCTGTCGGGTGTGTGAAAGTCGCTATGGGCATCCAGCCAGAGCACAAATAAGGGGCGTCCGATCTGGTCGGCATGGGCAGCCATGCCTGCAACAGTGCCCATCGAAAGCGCATGATCGCCACCCATGAAGATCGGCAACCCTTGTGGGGCAGTTTCCTGCGCGGTTCGGCTAAGTGCGCTGGTCCACCCAACGCACTCGGGCAGGGCATACAGGTGTTCGTGCGGGGGCACATCCGTGTCGTCCGGATGAATGTCGCCAAGGTCGCTGACCCGGTGCCCTAGGTCTGTCAAAGCCTGATCCAGACCAGCGACCCGATAGGCGTCGGGACCCATCCGGCAGCCCTGTCGGCGTTTGCCCGAATCCAATGGGACGCCGACCAATATAACGTGTTTGTTGTCCATATGTACTTTTAGATCTTCGTGATGGCTTGCGAAAAGAGATCAAAATGCTCAAAATGGAACCCTAGGTTTCAAACTGAGAAAAACAAATGGACGAATTGGATAACAGGTTGCTGAATGCCCTGCATCGGGACGCACGGGCCTCGCTGTCCGAGCTAGCTGAAACGCTGGGGGTGACTCGCACCACCGTGCGCAGTCGATTGCAGCGATTGAAGCAATCTGGTGAGATTGTGGGTTTTACCGTTCTCACACGGCTGGACGTTGCAGAAAGCCCGGTGCGCGGCCTGATGATGCTGGAAATCGAAGGCCGCGGGACTGAGAGAACGATGGCTAGAATTGCCGCTCTGCGACAGGTGCGCGCTGTGCATACGACCAACGGAAGCTGGGATCTGATTGCCGAGATCGGCACCGAAACCCTTTCGGAACTCGACGAGGTCCTATTCCAGATACGTCGGATGGAGGGGATCACGCGCTCCGAGACCAATCTACTGCTCTCTACACGCAAAGGGCGTGTCTAATCCCTCGTAGCGCTTTGAGGTTCAAGGAAATTGTGCCAAGGTTGCCCTGCGTCGCCCATCCGCGCGCGGGATCGTTGCAGTGCCTCAGAGCAGGGGGAAACCATGACCACGCAGGAGACTGACAAGGAACTCTGGGCCGTGCGTCTTGCCGAGCGGGTGGCCGGATTTCTTGAAAAGCCCGCTGTCCGGATTGCTATTCCTATTCTGGTTACGCTGATCGCATTGGTCGTGCTGCACGAACTGTCTCAGCATGTGAAATGGGCGGATGTTCAGACCGATGTGGCGAACATGTCCTGGAAGCTCATGTTCTTCGCCTTTTGCTGGACATGTTTCAGCTTTCTGTCCCTTTCGATGTACGATGTGTTTGCCGTACAAAGCGTGGCCAAGGGCGAGGTGCCTTTGACCGTCGCCGGAATGGCGGGGGCCAGCGGTTATGCGGTGTCGAACTGCCTGGGCTTTTCCTACATCACCGGGACCGCGATCCGCTATCGTATCTACGCATCGCTGGGGCTGGACCTAAGCCGGGTTGCAGGTGTCATCGCGACGTCTTGGATCGCGTTCTGGTCAGGTCTGGTGTTGCTGCTGGGTATTTTGTTCACCCTGCACCCTGATGGAATATCAAAGCTTTTACCGATCAACGACACAACTGAAACCATCATCGGGCTTTGCTTGCTCGCCGGTTTGGTAACTTTGTTCTTCTGGCTTGCAAGGGGTGGGCGCAAGCTGGCTTATGGCGGGGTTGGGTTCAATTTGCCGGGGGGCAAACTGGCGGGCTTGTTGACGCTGGCTGCAATCGGAGACCTGTTCGGCGCATCGATGGTGCTTTACACTCTAATGCCCAATGACCTCGGTGTCGGATTTCCCTTTTTCTTCACGATCTACATCGGAGCGATAGCAGTCGGTATACTCAGCCATGCCCCGGGCGGTATCGGCGCGTTCGAAGCGACGCTGATCGCGGGTTTGGGCGCTTCTGGCCGTTCCGATGTGATCGCGGCTTTGCTACTGTATCGGTTGGTCTACACTTTCCTGCCGTTTGCTATTGCCAGTTTGTCGATCGCAGTCGCCTCGGCCCTGACGCATCGGCATCATATCAGCGGAGCCGCCACCTGGGTCTATCGCGCCATCCGCCCGATTGTTCCAATGGTAGCAGCAGGCGTGGCCGCTGTTGCCGGGATTATTTTGTTGGTCTCGGGAGCTTTGCCGTCCAGCAGCCAGAGCCTTGGCGTGTTGCGGGATTTCTTACCCTTGTCCTTTGTCGAGGCGTCTCACCTGGCGGGCAGCGCGATTGGCGTGCTGCTGATTCTGGTCTCGCGCGGGTTGTTCCGCAAACTCTACCGCGCGTGGATTGTGGCGATGTTGCTGATGGTGGCAGGGTTCGTTGCTTCACTAACGAAGGGTCTGGATACGCATGAAGCGGTCGGTATGCTGGCGTCCATTGCTGTGCTGGCCACCTTTCGGGGTGCGTTCTATCGCGTCAGTGGAGCTTCGATCTTTCGGCTAAATATTCCTTGGCTGGTGAGTGTCATTGCCTTGCTGGCAGTCATCTTCTGGATCGGGCTGTTCGCCTATTCGCATGTCGAATACCAAAACGCGCTTTGGTGGGATTTTGCTTGGAACGGAGACGCCTCGCGTTTTCTACGGTCCAGCCTCGTGGTGGCGCTTATTCTTGGCATAGTGGCCGTGAATTCTCTGTTCGGGCGGGAAATCCCCGAGCCGGTACGCACTGAAATCCCACCGGTTGTTGAACTTCTTGCTTTGGAAAGCGAAGATACCGAGGCTCAGATTTCGTTGACCGGGGACAAGCAATTCCTGATTGCGCCGGATGAAAGCGCGTTTCTGGCCTATGCCGACACCGGAAATGCCCTCATTTCCAAGGGAGAACCGGTGGGTGACGAAAAAACCGGTCAGCAACTGATCTGGCAACTGCGCGAGATGGCGGACCGCGAGGGCAAGCTCTGCGCCTTTTACAGTGTCTCTACCAAGTACCTACCGACCTTTCTGGATCTCGGCTTGTCCATCCTGAAAATCGGTGAGGTCGCGCGGGTACCGCTGAAAGATTTCTCGCTGGACGGTAAGTCACGCAAGCGGTTCCGTCAGGCCAAGAACCGAGCGGAACGGGAGGGGTATGTCTTCGAGATTATCCCGAAAGAGGAACTGGCCCCGGTCTTGCCTGAGTTGCGCAGGGTGTCGGATGACTGGCTTGAAAATAAAGCGGGCGAGGAAAAGGGGTTCGCTCTGGGCGGGTTCGATGACGACTACCTGTCTTACTTCGATCATGCGGTACTTCGGAAGGGCAACTCGGGTAAGATCGTTGCCTTTGCCAACTTGTTTCAGGGTGGTCATAAATCAGAACTGTCGCTGGACCTGATGCGCTATGAACCCGACAGCCCCAGCTTTGTCATGGACGCGCTGTTTGCTGAGATGATGTCTTGGGGGGCAGAGCAGGGGTTCCATTGGTTCTCTCTAGGTGCCGCGCCGTTTTCGGGGATCGAGAACCGGCAATTGGCCTCTTTCTGGAACCGCGTCGGTGGGTTCGTTTATGAGCATGGAGAGCAGTTCTATCACTTCGAGGGACTGCGGTCGTTCAAACAGAAATTTGATCCGGAATGGAGCCCAAACTATCTGGCCAGTCCCGGCGGGTTGGCAGCGCCCCGGATATTGTACGAGGTGAATGTGCTGGTGTCCGGCGGCTTGCGCGGTCTTACGAAATAGCGATTAGTTCAGGCTGGCACGGGTAGGGGTCTCCTGCAGCAGATCTCCCCAGTCGGTCCGATATGCCATTTCAGCCAGAACGGTTTCGGGTAGGAACTCCTGATTCTGACGAATCTGCCAACCACCCCCAAGCCCCTTGTAAACCGCGACCAGATTGCTGGACACTTGTTGGCGCGCCTCTATCAGATTGGCCTGAGAGTTCAGCAGAGCAGTCTGCGTATTCAGGATTCGGGAATAGTCGGCGATGCCGTCGCGATACTGATCCACGGCGATCTCAGCCGCCTTGCGCGATGCGGCGACGCTGTTTTCGTAAAACCCCACCTGCTTGCGCGACTGGGCATAGGCGACCATCGCGCTTTCCACTTCGGAATAGGCCGTCAGGACGGTGTTCTGATAGTTAGCGATCAGCGCCTGGTAGGCTGCGTCCTGCGCACGCACGTTGTTCTTGATCCGGCCGTAATTCAGCACGTTCCAGACTACACCAGCATTAGCCAACCCGGTGGAACTGGCCGAGGTAAACAAATCCCGACCGCCCGAGGCCTGCAGGCCGATGGAGCCCGACAGAATGAACTGTGGATAGAGGTCGGCCATCGCGATCCCGACTTGCGCCGATTGGGTGGCGGCTGCCAACTCGGCCGCCCGCACATCGGGGCGGCGTCGCAGCAGTTCCGCCGGGACACCAACGGCTACATTGGACCGGGCCGAAGGGATGCGTCCGGAACTGCCCAGCAGGCTGGTCATCCGCGACGGCGTTGTTCCCAGCAAAACGGCCAGAGCATTCTTGGTTTGCTGAATGTCACTCTCAATTTCGGGCACCAGAGCTTTGGTGTTGTTCAGTAAAGCGGTGGATTCCTGCACGTCCAACTCAGTCGTCACGCCGTTGTTAAACCGTAGCTCTGTCAGGTCAGCGGATTCCTGTTGCAGTTGAATGTTCTCGCGCGCAATGGCCAAAGATTCCTGAAGCGCGCGGATGTTCACATACAATGCCGCCACATCCCCGGTCAGAGTCACCAACGCGTCGTCATAGTTGGCCACTTGCAGCGCTAGATTAGACCGGGCCGCCTGAACGCCGCGCCGTTGCTGGCCCCAGACGTCCAGTTCCCATTGCGCATCAAACCCGACCTGCGACGTGGAAAACTCGGTGTCCAGAGGGATGATCCGGTTGATATCGGAAATCGGCCCCAAATTTTCGCTGATCTGCCTCCGTTCGATCGACCCGCCGATAGCCTGCGACTGTGGATACAGTTCGCCAAAGGCAATCCCCAACTGCGCACGAGCCTGCAAGACACGCGCACCGGCGACTTGCAAGTCAAGGTTCTGCGCATAGGCCTCGGCGATCAGTTTGTTCAGGGTGGGGTCGTTGAACGTCTCCCACCATTTCACAACCGGCGCGCTGCGTGAGGTCAGCCCGCTTGGGCCAGTGCTGGGGCTGTTCACTTCGATCCATTCCTTCACGACCGGAGAGTTCGGACGCACGAAGTCCGGACCAACCGGTGTACAGCCGACCAGCAGCGCAGCGAAAAGGGCGGTGCCAATCAGTTTGCTGTGAAGTCTGGCCCGGGTCATGTCATGTGTCCTCAGATATCCAGTGGTCGGATGAAGTTTGCGAAGGAATAAAGGCGGATATTGATGCGGCGCAGAAACTCGAAACTCTTGCCTTGCCCGGTGTAGATCGCCACGGCGGCGTGGCCACCAGCAGGGAAGGTGTGGCCATCGGGGATATCGACCGAGATTTGCACTGCGATGCGCCCCGGGAGTTTCGGCAATTCAAACCCGGGCAGGCGACCCGATGGCAGATACTGACCCTGACGGGTGGCCCACCAGATCGCCTCGACCTTGCCGGTCAGAATCTCGCCGGGATAGAGGTCCAACGCCACCTCAACCTCTTGCCCGGGTTCGACGAATTTCAGGTTTTGCTGGCGATAGGTGGCTAGAATGTAGGGGTTGTCCTTGGTGACAAAACTGGCAATCGCTCCCAGTCGGATTTCCCCCACAACCAGTCCTGGTCGGGCCTGTTGTGAGACGATCATGCCGTCTTCGGGCGCGTAAATCGTCGTGTTATCAAGAAAATACTGCGCCTTCTCCAACTGCGCTTGCGCCTGAAGGATGCCGGTGTTCACCCCGTCTATTTGCGAATCCAACGCCAGTTGCGCTTTTTCCAAATTGGCTTCGGCTTCTTTGATTTGAGCCTGATCTTCGGTGACCTGTTCGTTCCAGCGGTCCAGCTCATCCTGACGCGCGCCACCGGCGGGCACGAGGTTTTCATAGCGCGCTTGCTGCGTCAGAGCGTAAGCCAGTTGCGCATTCGCGCGCTCGACATTTTCGGCGGCGACAATCACATCCTGTTCAAGGATTTTGGCATTCTGCTCGGCGGCAACCAATTGTGCGGTGGCCTCTTCAACCTCCAGCGCGAAAACGGTGTCGTCAAAGCGATAAAGAGGATCGCCTTTTTTGACCTCGGTATTGGGTTCGACCAGAACCTCGGTCAGGAGGGTAGGCTGGGTTAACCGAGGCACGATCTGAATGGTCGAGCGGACCACATGGCTGTCGAGGGAAAACGGTTGAAAGAACCGCAAAGCAACGAGGAAAACCAGGAGCAGATGCGCGCCGACCCAAAAGGTGACAATCCCCCAGGTAATATTGAATTTCAGCCACTTCGCTTTGAAGAAAATGAACCAGACAAAAATGATGTAGAACAGCGTAATGCCGAGGGCGACAAACATATTTTGTGACTTCCTTTGGCCTTAGCTTTTCTGCGTCTCGTCGGGATCAAGCGGGTCACGGTACTCTTCGTTCAGCGTGCCGCCCAACCGTTTGATTTCCTTGCGGACCGCGTCGCGCTCATCATCCGGCATACGGCGGATATCCACGGTGGCGCTATCGTGGAACGCCCAGATAAAGGCGTGGACCCACGGAACAATGGCCAAAAACCCCATCCAGCCCATAATTTTGACGGACTCTGCGTGCGGATGATTACGCTTGATCGCGATACGTCCCGGCAATCCCATGATGAACAGAAATAGCCCCATCACTGCTGCCAGCAGTAAAATCAGTGCCACGAATGTCAGGTAGTCGTAGACGCCCAGTGGCTGCCCTAGTAGTCCCATGCTCGTGCCTCCTTTTGGGAAGGTTACTCCATCCTCAGTTGTTGGTGCCCAGTTCGTCAATCAATTTATGGTCGTCAGCCGGTTTCTTAAATTTTCGCCGACAACAAGGCGGGCGTGAATATTAGCCGATTTTCGGCAATGGTCGTCGAATGGTAAGAGTTCAGGTGCTGTTATGGCAAATATTAGCGCGCATTTGAGCGCCAACACTGCCCTGATCTCTCTGTGTGCGCGACGGTAACTTTAGGGTGAGTGTGTCAGGCGAATTAAAATCTGGCAAGAACCTGAATTCAGGATTTTCGTTTAATGCGAGTTACTTGGCGTCAGGCGCACAGATTTATTTGAGTTTTCCACTCGGCGCATTTCCGATACAGTTCATCGGGCAGGGCGTGATCGGTGTAGAATACGTCCACATCGGACAGCGACGCGATCCGCGCCGGGGCGGTGCGCTGGAACTTGGATTGGTCGGCGACCAGAAAAGTCTGGCGGGACTGCGCAATGATGGTCTGGCTGACGCGCACTTCCTGAAAATCGAAATCCAGCAAGTCTCCTTCGGCATCCATCGCCGAGCATCCAATGATGGCAAAATCGAACTTGAATTGCTCGATGGTCGAGATTGTGAGGTTTCCGACCAGTCCACCGTCGGAACGGCGCAGCACGCCACCTGCCACGACGATCTGGCAATTGGGGTTGTCGACGAGAATATTGGCGACGTTCATATTGTTCGTCACCACCATCAGATCCCTATGGCCCAGCAACTGCCGGGCGACGGCCTCGGTTGAGGTGCCGATGTTCAGGAATACTGACGCACCGTCGGGAATATCTTGCGCGCAGCTTTGCGCGATGCGCGCCTTGGCGTCCGCGTTCATAGCGCGGCGATCCTCATAGCCAATATTGGACACGCCCGAGCGTAAGACTGCGCCGCCATGTACGCGATCTAACTTGCCCATGTCGGCCAGTTCGGAGAGGTCGCGGCGGATGGTTTGGACAGTCACGTCAAACCGCTCGGCCAGGTCTTCCACCGTCACGCGGCCGTCCAGTTTGGCGATGTTCAAAATGTCGGACTGACGAAAGGAAAGGGACACGGCTTGCTCCAATTAGAGTATGTTCGGTTTTGTTCTATTTTACGTCAATTGCAACTGATCGTTCAGTTTTAGCTAAAATTCGGTTTGACGTGCGGCAAAACGAACATAAACGAAAATCGACATTGACGATACGAGTGTTCCCGCGATTAATGAGCGCACGTTTTCCACCTTGGGGAATCATCCGGATATGGAACAGACAAACGAACAGGTATCGGACCTTTTCATCATCGGTGGTGGCATCAATGGATGCGGCATCGCGCGGGATGCCGCGGGCCGGGGGCTTTCGGTGACCTTGGCCGAGATGAATGATCTGGCTTCGGCAACATCATCGGCCTCGACCAAACTGTTCCACGGGGGGCTGCGGTATCTGGAGTATTTCGAGTTTCGGCTAGTCCGAGAGGCTCTGATTGAACGCGAAACCCTTTTGCGGGCGATGCCGCATATCAGCTGGCCCATGCGCTTTGTGCTGCCCTACCACGCGGATATGAGGTTTGACTCCGAAACGCCGACCTCGCGCTTGCTGAGCACCGTCATGCCTTGGATGAAAGGGCGACGTCCGGCTTGGCTGATCCGGCTGGGACTATTCATGTACGACCATCTGGGTGGGCGTAAGATTTTGCCCGGTACAGCCTCATTGAACCTGAAGACGGCGTCCGAGGGGCGACCTCTGCAGGACAAGTTCGAAACTGCATATGAATACTCCGACTGCTGGATTGAGGATTCGCGCTTGGTTGTTCTTAATGCGCGCGACGCCGAGGCGCGTGGGGCGGAAATCTTGGTTCGCACCGAGGTTCTATCGGCCGAATGCGTCGACGACCTATGGGCAGTGACGGTCCGAAACAGCGGTAGCGACATTCGCGTGATCAAAGCCAGAATGTTGGTCAACGCTGGCGGTCCTTGGGTGGGGGATATCATCCAATCGAAAATCCGCGTGAACTCGCGAGAGGGTGTCCGGCTGGTGCGTGGCAGCCATATCGTGACCCGCAAGCTGTTCGATCACGACAAGTGCTATTTCTTCCAAGGCGAGGATGGCCGTATTATTTTTGCTATTCCCTATGAGCGTGACTTTACCCTGATTGGCACGACGGATCAGGATCATCCGAATCCATCCGAAACTCCGGTATGTACTGAAGCGGAACAGGACTATCTGTGCGCCTTTGCTACCAAGTATTTCAAGTCGCCGGTGACGCGTGACGACATCGTCTGGACCTATTCCGGTGTCCGCCCCCTTTATGACGACGGTGCCAGCAGCGCGACCGCTGCGACACGAGATTACACTTTGAAAGTGGACGCGCAGGGTGGAGCGCCGGTTTTGAACGTCTTTGGAGGAAAGATCACAACGTACCGAAGGCTTGCAGAAAGTGCTCTGGAGAAGGTGGCCGAGTATTTTCCAGATCTGCCCGGATCGTGGACGGCAGGCGTTGCTTTGCCCGGCGGTGACTTCCCGGTCGATGGGGTGCAGGATCTGGTCGCCGGGTTGGAATCTGACTATGCCTTTCTGGATCAAGCTTGGGCCAAACGCCTCGTGCGTGCGTATGGAACTGAGGCGCGTGCAATTCTGGGGCAGGTGGCAACTGCCGAAGAATTGGGCGAGGACTTCGGAGCCACTCTAACCGCACGGGAATTGGAGTGGCTGATGGACAAGGAATATGCGCGTACGGCCGAGGATGTGGTTTGGCGAAGAAACAAGTTGGGTTTGCGGTTAAGTGCCGAGCAGATTGCTCGGATCCAGGACTGGATGGATCAACGCAGCGCGCAAGCCGCTGCCTAAGAAAAAGCCCCGCCAAATCGGCGGGGCTTTTATTTTAAGCTGCTTCTTCCGAAGGGCCGGGATCGTTCTTGGTGCCTTTGATCCACTCCCTTAAGCTTTGCATCAGGGCATAGAGGACTGGCACAAGAATGACACCGACCAGCGTTGCTGCCAGCATCCCGCCAAAGACTGCTACACCGATGGCCTTCTGGCTGGCCGCGCCTGCACCGCTGGCTGCCAGCAACGGCACGACCCCCAGCAGGAAGGATAGGGCCGTCATCATCACCGCGCGGAAACGCTGGAAGGCGGCCTCGGCGGCGGCATCCTTGATTGATAGTCCATTGGCCCTCTGTTCCATCGCAAATTCGACGATCAGAATGCCGTTCTTTGACGCCAGCCCCACAAGCATGATCATCCCGATCTGCGTATACAGGTTGATGTCACTCCCCACGATGGCCACGGCGGCCACCGCACCGAACAGGGCGACGATCACCGAGAGCAGGATGGATACCGGCATCGTCCAACTCTCGTATTGCCCGACAAGGAACAAATAGCCGAACATGATCGCCAGACCCAGGATCACGATCACAAGACCACCCGTGGCCAATTGCTGTTGTGCCGTCCCTGTCCACTCAAACGCATAGCCGGGCGGTAGGGCAGTTGCCGATTCCTCGGTCATCACGGTGATCGCGTCACCGGTTGAAAGGCCCGGCGCAGGTACTGCAGTTACTGTTGCCGACCGGAACAGGTTGTGCCGTTTTAGCAAAACAGGCCCCAGCACGTTTTCAACGTCGATCAGTGTGCCCAGCGGCACCATCTCACCCTCTTGCGACCGGACATAGAGGTTCGAGATATCTTCGACATTATCGCGATAGCTTCCGTCGGCCTGAATCATCACGCGATAGACTCGCCCGAACAGGTTGAAGTCGTTAACGTAGTAAGACCCCAACTGCGCCTGCATGGTCTGGAACACTTCGGCCACGGACACGTTCAGCGTCTTGGCCTTCTCGCGGTCCAGATCGACGAACAATTGCGGAACGTTCGCGCGGAAGGTGGTATAGGCTTGCCCGATCTCGGGTCGCTGGTTCGCGGCGTAGACAAACGAACCCACGGCCGAGGCCAGATCCTGTGGTGAACCGCCCCCGGTCTGCTGTACCTCCATCTCAACACCGGCTGAGTTACCGAGGCCCTGAATCGGCGGCGGGTTGAAGGCCACGATTGAAGCTGCGGACTCGCCATAAGCAATCGCAAGAACCTTCTGCAGAATTGCGTCTGCACTTAAGTCATCATCTTGACGTTCATCCCAGTTTTCGAGGTTTACGAAAATTGCCGCGCCGTTCGTCGTGGTGCCATTCAGGATCGAGAAGCCGTTGATCAGAACGGTGCTCGACACGCCCGGGATTTGCTGAATTTGATCGTCGACACGTGCCGAGACGACTTCGGTCCGTTCCAGCGTTGCCGCATCGGGTAGCTGAATGTCGACAAACAGGTAACCGTTGTCCTCTAGCGGCAAGAAACCGCTGGATGTGTTGGACATGATGGTGCCTGTGCCCATCGCCAGCGCAACGATGATGCCAAGGCCAATCACCGGCAGGATCAGCAGCTTACGTACGATGGCTACATAGCCATTGCGAACGCTTCCAATAAACCGCTCGAATACCGCCAGAAGGCCCTTGGGAGGACCTGACCGTGCTTGCAGAACAAGCCCGCACAAGGCCGGTGACAGGGTCAGAGCGTTGATCGACGAGATCACAACAGCGGTCGAGATTGTCACAGCGAACTGCGAATAAAGCCGCCCTGAGATGCCCGGCATGAAGGTCACCGGCACGAACACCGCCAGCAGGACCAGCGTGGTTGCAATCACCGGGCCAGTAATTTGCCCCATAGCTTTGCGAGTGGCCTCTGCCGGAGGCAGACCTTCTTCCGCGATAATCCGTTCCACGTTTTCGACAACAACAATCGCGTCGTCCACCACGATCCCGATCGCCAGAACCAGCGCAAACAGCGAGATCGTGTTTAGCGACATGCCAAACAATAACAGGAAGGCAAAGGTGCCGATCAGAGAGACCGGGATCGCAACCGCCGGAATGATCGTCGCGCGCCAACTGCCCAGAAAGATGAAAACGACAGTGATCACCAGCGTGAATGTCATGATCAGGGTGGTGACCACATCATTCAGGGACTGTTCAACAAAGTCGGTGGTGTTGAAGGGAACGTCATATTCAACGTCGGTCGGGAAGGTGCGTGACAGGCGTTCCAGTTCGGCCTCGACCCGTTCAGACACTGCCAGCGCGTTAGCACCGGGTGCCTGATAGATGCCGATGACGGTTGCCGGTACGCTGTCGAAATAGCCCGATGCCGCGTAGTATTGTGCGCCCAGTTCTACCCGTGCGATGTCCTTGACCCGCACGATCGAACCAGCATCACCAGTGCGAATGACTATCTCCCCGAACTCGTCGGCCGACGTCAGGCGGCCTTTGGTCTTGATCGTATACTGAAAGGTCTGTCCTTCGGGCACGGGGGGAGCACCGATCGAGCCAGCCGAGACTTCGACGTTCTGCTCACGAATGGCGCTGATCACATCGCCCGGAGTGATGGACAAGGCCGCCATCTTGTCCGGGTCCATCCAGATTCGCATGGCGTATTCCAGATTGGTCAGAACGTCGGCCTTACCCACGCCTTGAACCCGCGCCAATGCGTCTTTCAGGTTAATAGAAGCGTAGTTCGACAGAAACACACTGTCATAAGTGCCGTTTGGCGAAGTCAGCGTTACCAACAGCAGCATGTTGGTCGATGCCTTTTGCGTGACCACACCCGAAGATGTCACCTCGGAGGGCAGAGAGGACATGGCCTGCGCCACCCGGTTCTGCACGTTCACCGATGCAATGTCTGGGTCGGTACCGACTTCGAAGGTAATATTCAACGAATACGACCCGTTGTCCGATGAGGTAGACGTCATATAGATCATGTCGTCCACGCCATTCACCTGCGCCTCGATAGGGGCGGCGACGGTGTTTTCCACCGTTTCAGCGTTCGCACCGGTGTAAGTGGTCGTAACACTGACCACAGGCGGTGTAATGTCGGGGAACTGGGCCACCGGCAGAACCAGATAGCCGATCCCACCCATGATGGTCAGGACGAGTGAAATAACAAGCGCCAGCTTGGGCCGGCTAATGAACAGGGCTGAGAACATCGGTTACTCTCCCGGCTGCTCAGATGCCACGACGGCATCTACAGCGACGCCTGGGCGGACCCTTTGAAGGCCCTCGACGATGACGCTTTCCCCTTCACGTAGACCGTCCTTGACGATCACCGCCGTTCCTTCGTTGTCTCCGGTGGTGATATAGCGCTGCTCGACCATCTGCTGGTCGTTGACGACCAGCACAAATTCGCCTCGTTGGTCGCGTTGCAGCGCGGCTTGTGGAACCAGGACCTCAAGTGTCGGTTCTAGCGCTTCGATTTGCACGCTTAGAAACGCACCGTCGATGATGAGTCGGTTTTCGTTAGGGAATTCGGCGCGCATCCTGATAGCACCGGTCAGAGGGTCGATCCGGTTGTCGACGAACACAATTTTACCGGTTTCATCCAGTTCCGATCCGTTCGGCAATGTTACGTGCACGTTCGGGCTTTTGTTGCTTTCCGCCAGGGACGAAGCGTTCTCTCCTACAGCCTCAAGAACCGTGGTGAACTGCTTTTCATTGATGGAAAAATTAACGTAGATAGGGGCTTCGCTGACGATATTGACCAGCGGAGGATTGGTCGGACCGACAACGTCACCGACACTGATCGCAACCCGACCGATGCGACCATCAAAGGGCGCGTGGATTTTTGTATAGCTTAGGTCAAGCTCCGCCTGCTGAATCGCAGCTTTGGCGGCTTTTACCTCAGCCTCGGCTACTAATTCGTTAGCCCGGGCGATATCGCGCTCGGATTCCGGTGTAGCGTCGCGTCTGTACAGCTCCTCTTTACGAGCCAGATCGACCTTTGCCAGTTCTAGGTTGGCTTCGGCCCTGTCCAGATCGGCGTTTCGGGATTGCAGTGTCGCCTCGTAAAGGTCAGGTTCGATGGTGAACAGCACGTCACCCCGTTTGACCAAGGCACCATCTTCTACGTTCTGGCTTTCCAGAAACCCGCTGACGCGCGCAACGATATCGGCCTTATCCAGAGCCTCGGCCCGCCCGATAAAGACAGCTTCTTCGGTGATTTCCTCAGTGTAGGCGGCTGCAATCGACACTTTCGGGGGCGGGGCTTCACTTTGATCTTGCGCTGCTGCCGCATGCGCCAAGCTCAGGCAGGCCAAACCTACAAGGGCTCGGGATGGTCCGCCCAAGCGGAATAGAGAGTTCTTCAATGCAAGGGACATGGCGGGCGCCTCGTTAATTCTAAGGATTTCTCGTTAGAGCGCGCTGAGCGCTCCGACGAGTCGATTGAATTTCAGGTCAGGATGGCCGTTTTGGGACACGATCTCAAGCTTATTGAATGCAATAGATTGCCAAGAACCACGGAATTTTTTCCGTCGCTGAGAAGACTTAGGTCTATGAGTCTACGTTTTGGGGGGCGCAAATGAATCGTGGGCCAAATGGCCCCCGATTCCCAATTCTAGATTTCTGGCGGATCAAGCGCGCGTGCCAGCGAACCTTGTCTGCCAATCCTCGCGTTGTTCGTCGGTGACTTTTGCGAACAACACGTCGGGCACAGTAAACTCATGCGCGGCGGGCAGGGCTTCCAGCGAGGCAGCGACATCGTCGGGCCAGTTGGTGTCCAGCGTGTTCATTGCGCTCAACATCTTCGCCGAGGTTTCTGGGATGAACGGCGCACTGAGGACCGCGTAAAGACGGATCAGGTTCAGGCCCAGACGCACCTGTGCTGCGGCCTGTTCCGGGTCTTCCTTGAATGTCGACCACGGGGCGGCGGCTTGCAGGTATTCGTTGCCCGCAACCCAGATTGCCCGCAACTCCTGCGCCGATTTGCGAACCTCCATCGCCTCCATATGCCCTTCATAGGCGCGGACACGTTTGGTGAGTTCTTCGATCAGGGTTAGCTCACGCTCGCCATAGCTCCCGCCTTCCGGAACAGCTTCTCCGAATTTCGAGCGGCAGAATTTGGTGATCCGGCTGACGAAGTTGCCGAGAACATCCGCAAGGTCTTTGTTCACCGATTGCTGGAAGTTCTCCCAGGTGAACTCGCTGTCGCTGCTTTCTGGTGCATGGCTCAGCAGCCACCAGCGCCAGTAATCGGCGGGCAAAATCTCCAGCGCCTGATCCATGAACACGCCACGACCTTGAGAGGTCGAGAACTGACCGCCGTCATAGTTCAGGTAGTTGAAGGATTTCAGGTGGTCGACCATTTTCCACGGTTCGCCCGAGCCCAGAATGGTGGCCGGGAAGGACAAGGTATGGAACGGCACATTGTCCTTACCCATAAACTGCACGTAGCGCACGTCGTCGGCACCTTTGTCGGTGCGCCACCAGCGCTCCCAATCAGAATCCGTCTTACCGTTCGCATCTGCCCATTCCTTGGCGCAGGCGATGTATTCAATCGGCGCGTCGAACCAGACGTAGAAGACCTTGCCTTCCATGCCGGGCCAGTCTTGGTCGCCTTTCTTGACCGGTACACCCCAGTCCAGATCGCGAGTAATCCCGCGGTCTTGTAGGCCGTCGCCGTCATGCAACCATTTCTTGGCGATGGACGTGGTCAGGATCGGCCAGTCGGTCTTACTGTCGATCCAGGCATCCAACTCATCTTTCATGGCCGACTGACGCAGATAAAGGTGCTTGGTCTCGCGTACTTCGAGATCGGTCGAGCCGGAAATGGCCGAGCGAGGCTCGATCAGGTCGGTCGGATCCAGTTGCTTGGTGCAGTTCTCACACTGGTCTCCTCGCGCGCGTTCGTAACCGCAATTGGGGCAGGTGCCCTCGATATAACGGTCGGGCAGAAAGCGGCCGTCGGCATTGGAATAAACCTGCTTCTCGCTGACTTCACGGATCAGCCCAGCCTCATCCAGTTTGCCTGCGAAATGCTGAGTCAGGCGTTTGTTCTGTTCGCTGGAGGAGCGGCCAAAGTGATCGAAGCTGAGCCCAAAACGTTTGGCGATATCGGCCTGAACCGCATACATATCGGCACAGTATTCGGCCACGGGTTTGTCAGCTTTTGCAGCGGCCAATTCCGCCGGAGTGCCATGCTCATCCGTGGCGCACAGGAACATGACCTCGTTCCCACGGCCACGCTGATAGCGTGCGTACAGGTCGGCGGGCAATTGCGAGCCGATCAGGTTGCCGAGGTGCTTGATCCCGTTGATGTAGGGGATTGCCGAGGTGATGAGAATTCGAGCCATGTTCCGTATCCGCGTAACTGTCTGGGCGCCCGTCTACCTTATGTCACCGGCCAGCAAAAGCCCGGGTTTCGCAAGGATGTCATTTTAGACACTTATGTCCGCGAGAATCCGGCCAAAACCTGAACGCGGATTGCACTTGGTTCAAGCGACGCATTACCCATAGGTTGTAAATCAGAATCACAACCTCTTGAATTTTCTGGATGTATACCCATCTATTACGTATACCAAAGTATACAAAAACGAGGGCAACCTGCTGATGCTTGACTTTCTACTAGAGGGTGCGTTTGCGCCCTTTACCTTGGCGCTTGCGCTTCTGTTCGGTCTTCTGGGCCTTGAACTGATTGCGCTGGTTCTGGGTGGAAGTCTGATGGCGGGTGAGGCCGAAGCCGATCTGGACATGGTCGATGCCCCTGACATGGATATTGGCGACTTTGATCTGGATATCGATGCGGATGTCGATCTGGGCGATTTCGAATTGGCCGACGTTGAGGCTGAGGTTCCAACCGCGACCGCAGCAGGCCCGCTGAGTTGGTTGGGGATTGGCAAGATACCCTTCATGATCTGGGTTGCGGTTCTGCTGGCCGGGTTCGGACTGTCCGGAATGGGCCTGCAGCTGGCGATGCGTGATCTTCTGGGCTTTGATCTGCCAAGCTGGATAGCGGCAATTCCCGCCGGAGCATTTGGTTTGTGGTTCGCGCGGGGGTTCGGGGGTGTTTTCGCTCGACTGCTGCCGAAAACGGAGACCCAGGCGTTGTCCGAGCGCCTGCTGGCCCGTCGGCGTGGCGTGGTTACGCAAGGAACCGCAACCCGCGGACGTCCCGCCGAAGTGCGCGTGACTGATCGCTATGGAAATTCTCATTACCTGCGGGCGGAACCGCTGCAGGACAAGGACACGCTGAAGCAAGGCACCGAAGTTCTGGTGCTGCGAGATCGACGGCGCGACCGGTTCGTTCTGGTCGGCTTGTCAGACTAACGAAATTTCAAACCCCAACTCGGAGGATTTTGCATGGAACTTACATTCCTGGCCGTCACAGTTGTGACTATATTAGCGGTAGTTTTGTTTATCGGCCTTGTACTTGGCCGTCTCTATCGCCGCGCGACCCGAGAGGTCAGCCTGGTGAAAACGGGCGCAGGTGGCAAAAAGGTCATCATGGATGGCGGCGTTATCATCGTGCCCCTGCTGCACGAAGTCAGCCCCGTCAACATGAAGACCCTGCGCCTTGAGGTGCAGCGCAGTGGCGAGGCCGCGCTGATCACCAAAGACCGGATGCGCGTCGATGTGGGCGTCGAGTTCTACGTCTCGGTCATGGCGACAGAAGAGGGCATCGCACGTGCCGCGCAAACGCTGGGTGACCGTACATTCGATGTCGAACAACTACGTGAAATGATCGAAGGTAAGCTGATCGACGGTCTGCGTGCTGTGGCCGCTCAGATGACCATGGACGGTCTGCACGAAAACCGCGCCGACTTTGTCCAAGAGGTACAGAATGCCGTTTCTGAAGACCTACTGAAAAACGGTCTGTCTCTGGAATCCGTCTCTCTGACCGCGCTGGACCAGACGCCGTTTGAAGCGCTGGACGAAAACAACGCCTTTAACGCTGTGGGTATGCGGAAGCTGGCCGAGGTGATCGCCGTCTCCAAGAAAGAGCGTGCGCAGATTGATGCTGAAGCCGAGGTTGAGGTGCGTCGTGCCGCGATGGAGGCAGAACGCCAGAAACTGCTGATCGAGCAGGATGAGGCGCAGGCACGCATCGAGCAGACTCAAAAAGTGGAAACCCTGCGCGTGGCGCAAGAGGCCGAGATCGCCGCGCGGACCGAGGACTCGGTTCGTGAAACCGAACGCGCCCGGATTGCGCGTGAAGAAGCCATCCGCGCCGCCGAGATCGAGCGTGAGCGCAAGATCCGCGATGCTGAGATCGCAAAAGAGCGTGAGTTGGAAGTGGCTGAGCAAGAACGTCAGATCATCATCGCGCAGAAGTCCGAAGAGGAAAGCCGCGCGCGTGCATCGGCTGACCTGGCCCGTGCCGAAGCGACCAAGGCAACCGAAGCCGTCGCAACCGCCCGTGAAGTGGCTGAGGCTGAGCGTCAGAAGCAGATCGCGCTGATCGAAGCGACTCGTGAAGCCGAACGTCAGGCCACCGCGATCCGTCTGGCCGCGCAGGCCGAGAAAGAGGCCGCCGCCGACCGTGCCGAAGCCCGTCGCGAAGAAGCACAGGCCGAAGCGGACGCTCTGAATATCCGCGCCGAGGCCAAGAAGAACGACATGCTGGCCGAAGCGGAAGGTAAGCGCGCGATTGTCGAGGCCGACAACGCCCTGTCGCCGGAACAGATTCGCATGAAGGTCGACCTGACCCGGATCGAGGCGATGCCGTCGATCATCGCGGAAATGGTCAAGCCGGCTGAGAAGATCGACTCGATCAAGATCCATCAGGTCGGTGGGATTGGTGCAGGCCCCGCTGGCGCTGCGGCCAATGGCGACAAGCCGGTGGTCAATCAGGCACTGGACTCGATCATGGGCATGGCGGTCCAGATGCCCGCGCTCAAGAAACTGGGTGAAGAGCTTGGTTTGTCGATGGAGCAGGGTGTCGGTGGCGTCGTGAACGGTGCGCTGGAGCAAACGGTCGACCACGGCACCGTCGCCGAGGTGGTGGAAGACGAAACTCCGCCAACCCAACAATAAACCGAGGGGCCGGGTTTTCCCGGCCCTTTATTCCTCCCGCGACCGTTTCAGCAATCGCCCAATTGTGAACGACGTTCGCGGTGCGTAGACATAGTTGGTGCGTTCTTCCGGTGTCGGGCGCGAACGCATCCGGGCCATACCAAAAACGATCAGCACAAGATGTCCAACTGCCACAAATGCAAACAGGGCACCGGGGCCGAACTCTTCGATCAAAGTGGAAGAGATGTAAGGCGAGGCAATGGCCCCCAGCGCGTACCAGAACATCAAGGCCGCGGACAGCTCGACCCGTTCCTCGGTGGTGGCAAAATCGTTGGCGTGGGCCGATGATACGGAAAAAATCGGAAAAGTTGTCAGACCAAAGACGCCGGCGGCGAGCATGACACCCAATGTGCCTGTGCCGCTTGCTGCCATCGTTACGCCGCAGCTCAGGACGGCCGCGGCGGACAGCCAGATCAGCACCCAGCGTCGGTCATATTTGTCGGCGAGCCAACCCAGCGGGTATTGCGCCAACGCCCCACCCAGAACGAACGAGGCCAGGAAGAACGCGATCTGATCCACGCCCAAACCGACCTCTTGGCCGTATACCGGACCGACCATACGGAAGGATGCGGAACTCAGCGCCGCGACGATCACGCCTGCCACCGCCAGAGGTGAACTGCGCCAGGCCAGTTTAGGTCTTAACCGCGGGGCGTCCGGGGTTTTTGGTTGTGAGGCCTTGGTCAGCGTCAGCGGGAGCAACGCGGCGCAACACAATATGGCCAGCAGGTTATAGGACACATACGACGCCGGGGGGAGTACAGCGATGATCAGCTGCGCACACAAAGATGCGCCCATGTCGACGAACCGATAGGTGCCCATTGCGCGCCCGCGGGTTTCATTGTTGACCTTGGCGTTCAACCAGGCCTCGATCACCGTGTAACACCCCGCCACACAGGTTCCCGATGCGATCCTAAGGGCGGCCCACACATACGGGTTATCGGTCAGTGTGTGCCCGATCAGCCCCATCGCACCCAATGCGGTGCAGACCGCAAAGGCCCGAGAATGGCCAACGCTGCCCATCAAGCGAGGCGACCACCAACACCCGACAAAGAAGCCGATGAAATGCGCCGAACCCAGCAGACCGATCTGTTCGGTCGTGAAGTCCAGTGTCAAACCCGAAATGGCGTCAAGCGGCCCGACGCCGCCCGTGGAAAGCTGCAGCAGAATGACCGAAAGAAATAGGGCGGCAAAAGAAATGATCGTGCGCATGATGACGCCACCTTGCCCCAATAAAGCAGGAATGCGCGCATCTAATCGACTCTGAACCGTCGTTTTTTGTCTATTTGACCCGTTTGATTTCCGCTTGGATATCCAGTCCCACAGTATCTTGCACCAGATCGGCGTAGCCGGACGCGCCGAAATCGTGGCGGTTCAGGGCTCCGGTCAGGCGGATCGAGAGCATATCCAAGTTGTTGGCAGCGCTGCCATGGGGGCGAAAGAGGTCGGCCTGAAGGGTGATGGGGCGTGTTACGCCGCGTAGGGTCAGGTCGCCGGTGATTTTCGCGCCGCGTGAGATTCGCCCACCATCGCCGAGTTCCACTTTGGTTGACGCGAAGTGGATCGTCGGAAAGCTCGCGATATCCAAAACTTCTGCGCCCAACATCGCGGTCCGGGCAAATGGCAGTTTGGTTCGGGCTTCGGCCGCATTCAGGGTGACGACCACGCGGCTTTTGGTCAGGTCACTTAGGTTAATCTGGATATTCGCAGCTTGGACCGGCATTGTGCCGGATTGGGCGAGCCCCGACAGGTCAAAGGTAAAGTCGACGGACGTGCCTTGGGGCACCAGTTCGTAAGGGGCCGTTGCAGCATGAGCTGGACGTGTCAGGGGCAAGGCTGCCAGACCGGCCAGCAGTGCGCGGCGGGTCAGTCGGTTCATGCAAGGGCCTCCTGTCTACGGGGGCACGATCGGCGGGCGAAGCCAGGAGTGTCGGCTGCCGTGGATCGGTTGCTAATACTGAAAGGCTAGGATGGGAGCCGAACTTTTGCCAGTCACAAGTTTTCTTAACTCTGTGAGGTGTCACACCAAAGCATCTTCGGCTTCGATCCGGGTCAGGTTCAATCCGGCACGCGATTTGGTCTGGGTGGCCTGCCAGCTGACCGGGGGCAGGGCGCGGGCGCGACGGCGGGTCAGGGTCCAGCGGCGGGCCTCGCCTTGATGGTTGGCGGCCATGTGCCAGCGCGTCTCAACGCCCTGCGCGCCACCATCGCCGGGCGTCAGCAGCAGACCCAGCGGGGCCCGTCCCATCGCGCCGCCCTGTTCCGCAGCCAGATGCATGCGCCGCACCGGCGTCAGCCCCGGCGCACCGGGCAAATCGCCGATGATCAGCGGGATGGCTCCGCTACGCAGTGCTTCCTCCATACACCAAAGCAGATCCTCGGCGCGGGTGGGGCGGACAAAGATAAACCGCGCCGGGTCGGCAAAGGGCATCATGCCGTCGGGGTTGAGTTGCCCGGCCTCCCATGCAGGCGAAATCCACAGCACCGGCCCTTGAGCTTGACCCGCCAGCCACATGGCAAAGCTACGTCGGGCGGGGCCGCAGGCCTCGTGCACGCGGCCCAGTTGCAGGGTGATCTGCGGGTGTAAGGCCAACCCCGGCGCTTCGCGCGCGGGTTTGCGGCCGAGAAGATTTGTAGACATGCTGTCAGATTAACATGTTCCCTCTTTGTTCTCAACTTTGAAATGCGGTCACTGGCCCTTAGCGAGACAAGATCAGACGGCCATCCGTGAATTGAATATTCGAGAACCGGTGCAGATAATCCATGCCCAGCAGAGACTGGCGTAAATCGCCCTCGTTGACCCACGCCGCGACACCGCGATCAATGATCGGGCCAAGCTCAAGACTGTCCAGTCGAACGGGCGCTGTCCGGACCTCACCATTCGCGGTGGCTGCGCGGCCGAAATAGTTCAATTGGTCGGGGTCGATGCCAATACGCTCGGCGTCCTGTTCGCTCAGCACGATCTGGCTGGCACCTGTATCAACAAGGAAGGTGATTGGTTCTCCGTTCACCAGAACAGGTAGATAATAGTGGCCGTCATAAGAGCGGGGCACTTCGATCGTTTCGCCGGTAACCGTCATTTGCGGGGCTGGGCCAACGGTTGACCGAATATCTTCCCACAGCCCGACAACGGCAATGGCGCCAACGAAAATGAACACCCAAGCCATCGCCTGCTGCATGGTTTTATTCAGAGATTGGCGGTTCTGCGAGACAAACCAAAACACCACCGCCGCGCCAAGCACGACCAGATATACCAAACGTCCAATATCGTCGCCGACCATACCTTTACCCTTACCAACTCGTTATGAGATATATGGGGGTTTACGACGCGAAACCAAAGGCCTTGAGGCCGTCCAATATGAACTGAACCGACAGTGCGGCCAGAAGCATCCCCAGCAACCGGGTCAGCACGTTCAGACCCGTCTTGCCCAGAATGCGCGCTATCAGCCCGCCCGACAGGAAGAAGGTCAGAACCACGGCCATCACCGCCAGCATCACCAGAATGGCCTCGGCTATGCCCAGAATGCCCGGGTGCTGACCGGCCAGCAGGATGATCGTCGCAATCGAGCCCGGTCCGGCCACCAGCGGAATGGCCAGAGGGAATACGGACGGGTCGGGGTGTTCTTCTTCCTCTTCGACACGATCTTCGCGGCGTTTGGTGCGGCGTTCGAACAACATATCGAGCGCTGTCAGAAACAGCAGCGCACCACCGGCGACTTTGAATGCCTCCATCGAGATGCCGACAAAGCCCAACACTGCCTCGCCAAAGGCCGCAAAGGCGATCAGAATCCCCGAGGCCGTCGCACAGGTGCGCAACGCGACCTTACGGCGGGCGCGGGAGTCCATGCCCTGTGTCAGCGCCACGAAGATCGGGGTGGTGCCGAACGGGTCAATCACCACGAACAAGGTGGTGAAAGCAGTAATAAAAAAGGCCAAATCCATCATGCTGCGTTCTCGGCGTTTTCAAGACGTTCAGCGGCGGCGACCCAGAGCGCCTCGGCCTTTTGCATGGCTTCGACAACCTCGGCGAATTTGCGATTCCAAGTCTGCAGGTCGTTGATCTTGTCGTCCTCGTACAGCGCCGGGTCTGCCAGCTTGGTCGACAACTTCTCATGCATGTCTGTCAGTTTCTCGATCCGGTCCTCGCATTTGCGCAGGTCTGCACGCAGCGCAAGCACCGCCTCACGCGAGGGGCGCTTCGGCTTCGCCGTCTGCGGTTTCACTTTGACCGGTTTGTCGCGGGCCAGCAGCATTGCGCGGTAAGCTTCAAGATCGCCGTCGAACGGTTTGACCGTGCCGTCCGAAACCAGCCACAGCCTGTCCGCGACCAGCGACAGCAGATGCATGTCGTGGCTGACCAGAACAACGGCGCCGGAATAGGCGGTCAGCGCTTCGACCAGCGCCTCGCGGCTTTCGATGTCCAGGTGGTTGGTCGGCTCATCGAGGATCAGCATATGCGGTGCGTCGATGGTGGCGATCAGCAGCGACAGGCGGGCTTTCTGGCCCCCGGACAGGCGTCCGACCAGTGTTTCCGCCTGATCCGCGTTCAGACCAAACCCGGCCAGACGCGAACGCCACTTGCCCGGAGCTTCATCCGGGCGCAGCCGCCGTAGATGGTCCAGCGGCGTCTCATCCACATGCAGTTCGTCCACCTGATGTTGTGCGAAATAGCCGATGCGCAGCTTATTGCTGCGGGTCATTTTACCCGCCATCAGTGGCAGTCGATCGGACAGCAGTTTGGATAGGGTCGACTTGCCCTGACCGTTCTTTCCCAATAGCGCGATCCGGTCATCCTGATCGATGCGCAGGTTCAAACGGCGCAAAACCTCAGTCTCGCCATAGCCTGTCACGCCGCCTTCGATCTGGATGATCGGGGGGGACAGTTCCTCGGGCTCGGGGAATGAAAACGCCCGCAGTGCTGCCTCTTGTGGGGTCGAGACCAGTTGGATGCGTTCGATCATCTTCAGGCGCGACTGGGCCTGAACGGCTTTTGACGCTTTATACCGGAAACGGTCAACAAAACTTTGCAAGTGAGCAATGCGCGCCTTGGCCTTGGCGTTTTCGGATTCGGCCTGGGCCAGACGTTCAGCGCGACGCTCGGCGAATTTGTCGTATGGTACCGCATAATACGTTAGCTTGCGGTCCTCCAGATGCAGGATCGAGCCAACTGCCCGGTTCAACAGCCCTCGGTCGTGGCTGATGATAATGACCGTATGCGGATATTTCGCCAGATAGCTTTCCAACCACAGGGCGCCTTCAAGATCCAGATAGTTCGTCGGTTCGTCCAGCAGAAGCAGGTCGGGTTGCGAAAACAGCACCGCTGCCAGAGCGACACGCATGCGCCAACCGCCCGAGAAGTCGGAACAGGGGCGCAGTTGATCTTCGTCATCAAACCCAAGGCCTTTGAGGATCGAGGCTGCGCGTGCTTCGGCCGACCAGGCGTCGATATCGGCCAGACGGGTCTGAATATCAGCAATGCGTGCAGGGTCTTCAGCGCTGTCGGCTTCAGCCATCAGCGCGCTACGCTCTGTATCGGCAGCCAGCACCGTGTTGATCAGCGAGACATCGGACGAGGGCACCTCCTGTGCCACCCCACCAATCCGCGCCCGTTTTGGCAGGGATATGTTGCCCGATTCTAGTGCCAGTTCGCCCCGGATCAGACGGAACAGAGTCGTCTTGCCGGTGCCATTGCGCCCCACCAGACCGACCTTGTGGCCGTCAGGAATAGTAGCGCATGCGCCATCAAACAAAGGGCGGCCCTCGACCGCGTAGGTGATGTCTTCGATCCGTAACATGAGCCGCTCATAACAGAGCATTTCAGACGCCGCCAGCGGCTTGGCATGTTCATAACGCGGTCTATGTGCTAGCGCTGGTCCGGTTGTCTGATCCTGACGGAATTCATTATGCGCGCGGCGTCTTCGCCTCCTTCTCTGGTCACTCTGGTGTTCGCCACGGCGCTGTCTGTGCTTACGCTGAACATGTTCCTGCCGTCGCTGGCGCGGATGGCCGGTGATTTTCAGGTCGATTATGCGCTGGTGAACCTGTCGGTGGCCGGGTATCTGGCCGTGTCCGCGGTGCTGCAATTGATCATGGGGCCGCTGTCCGACCGGTTCGGACGCAGGCCCATCCTGTTGATCTGTATGTCGATCTTTGTTGCGGCATCTATCGGTTGCGTGCTGGCCGAGTCGATCTGGGCCTTTCTCGGCTTTCGCCTGCTACAGGCCGCTGTGGTGGCGGGGCCGGTTTTGTCCAGTGCCGCTATCCGCGATATGTACCCACCGAATGAGGCCGCCAGTAAATTGGGCTATGTCACGATGGCTATGGCGTTGGCCCCGATGCTCGGGCCGATGCTAGGTGGTGCGCTGGACAGCCTGTTTGGCTGGCGCGCGGGCTTTGTCTTGTATTCCATACTTGGGGCAGGGGTGCTGTTGTTACTCTGGGTGGATATGGGGGAGACCAACACCAACCGCTCCTCGACCTTCTCGGCACAGCTAAAAGATTACCCGCACCTGTTTCGCGCCCGCCGGTTCTGGGGCTACGCCCTGTGTGCCGCATTTTCGATCGGCGGGTTTTACAGCTTCATCACCGGTGCGCCCCTGGTGGCAGCGGCGTGGTTCGATCTGAGCCCCGCGATGCTGGGGCTGGGGATTGGCATCATCACCGGCGGTTTTATGGTGGGCAACTTTATCACTGGGCGGATCGCAGGGCGCACAAGGCTGACCACAATGATCCTGATTGGGCGCGTCGTCGCATCGACGGGGCCACTGGTCGGTTTGTTGCTGTTCCTTGCTGATCTTGGTTCGGTTTGGGTGTTCTTCGGATCGGCCATATTCGTTGGGTTCGGTAATGGTCTGACCAATGCCAACGCGACCGCGGGTTTGATGTCTGTTCGCCCTAAACTAGCAGGCAGCGCAGCAGGCCTGTCTGGCGCTATAGTCGTGGCATTGGGCGCCGTTCTGACATCGCTCACCGGTCTCTGGGTCAGCCCCGAGAACGGTCCGTTTCTGGTGTTGGGCATGATGTGGGCGTGTAGTTTCACCGGTCTTCTGGCTGTACTTTTCGTGCGCTGGGTCGACCGGCAGGACCCACTTCCGGAAGCGATCTGAACCGCAACACATCATAGTGCTTTTCATATCAGACAGACCGTGCTAGGCGGCGCGCGATGGATTTCGGCGCGAACCCGCGCCTTATGTTAAGGAGAGGCCGATATGGCACTGGAACGCACATTCTCGATCATCAAACCCGATGCAACCCGCCGTAACCTGACTGGCAAAATCAACGCCAAGTTCGAAGAAGCTGGTCTGCGCATCGTCGCGCAAAAACGCATCCACATGACCAAAGCTCAGGCTGGCAAGTTCTATGACGTGCACGCCGAGCGTCCGTTCTATGACGAACTGTGCGAATTCATGTCGTCGGCTCCGGTTGTTGTTCAGGTTCTGGAAGGCGAAGGCGCCATTGCAAAGAACCGCGAAGTCATGGGCGCAACCAACCCCGCAGACGCAGCCCCCGGCACCATCCGCGCCGAGTTCGCTGAATCGGTTGGCGAAAACTCGGTCCACGGTTCGGACGCTCCGGAAACTGCAGCTGTTGAGATCGCCTACTTCTTCTCGGGCATCGAATTGGTCGGCTAATCCACCATCAGATCGGATTATTGGGCCGCTCCCGGCGTCGGGGGCGGCCTTTTTTATTCCGAATTGAGATCATCGGCCGACACGCGCACGCCGATTGCGTCCAGATCCGAGATCATTTTATGTTCGGGCGCTGAGCTGACACGTGCTTTGATCGCGTCAAACCGTTGGCGTAACGCCTTTTTCTCCTCGCCCTTGCAGTCGTTCCAAGGGCGGCCCTGCAGTCCCATGACCAGCACGTAGTAGCCGATGAAATGTGGACGAGTTCCGGCCTGCACTACACGGGCATAGGCCTCATCCGGACCGATCTCACGCAGTTGCTGGGCGGAGTGAATGTCTGCACGTGCGCAGGCTTGCTCAAATGCAGGGCCAAGATTACGGATCGAAGAGATGGGGTCTGACATGCGCAACCTTTAGCCTTGTGTTGCGGGACTGTCGACCTGACGTAGGGTCAGCTTGAGAATTACCTTGCCACATTACAAGGTATGCAATTTCATGAAGCCATGCTGTCACGAGGTTGCCGATGTCCAAGAGCAAGGAAACCGGTGAAAAATCCGGCAAGAGCAAAAAGAACACGTCGCTGAGGTTAGATGGTAAGACGTTGAATTCTTTAAAAAATCTCGCAATCGAAGGGGGAGGCAGCGTCCAAAATACCATCAAGATTTTGGTAAACGAGTATCTTGAGACACCGAAAGAGGGTCGGTCTTGATGGGGCAAACCAGCAGCTTCTTTATCATTCCGGGTAAATTCGATCCGGCTGGGCTCTCGGATGCGCTTAGAGGGCTGACGCCTGTCTTTGAAGCGCCAACAGCCGCTCGCCCCTTTGATCTGCTGGATTGCCATGATCAATCGCTGCGGGCACAAGGTCAGCTATTAATTGCATCTGGTGGCACCTTGCGTCTGCTGCGGGGCCAGGGGGACGTGGCCGTTCAAAGGTGCAAAGGCAAAGGAACATTTGTTCAGGACATGCCGGATGGGCCGGTTCGTTCAGCGCTGGTAGGGTTTCCCAAATTGCGTGCCCTGATGAGCATCGGGTCGGGCAAAGTTGAAACCGCTAATTTTGCCGTGCTGGATGATCTGCAAAAGACCCAAGTGCGGGGAAGTGTGCTGTCTTTGACTGCGAATGACGGACAGGTGGCCCTTGTGACGGTTCATCCCATGCGTGGTTACGACCGTTCCTATCAGTCGGTTTGTTCAACGTTTGAAAGCATGGCGGATGGGAATGGGGGCATTGAGGCGGTATTTCATAGCCTGTTTTCTGATGCGACTCCCTACAACGCTAAGCCCGAAGTCAAATTGGGTATGCAGGAGCCTTCTATCGAAGTGGCAGCCGATATCATTCGCACCTTTCTGGTTGTCGCGCGCCAGAATGAGGCGGGTGTAATCGCCGATATCGACACAGAGTTTTTACACGATTACCGGGTTTCACTGCGCCGCGTTCGGTCGGTGCTGAGCCTGTTCAAGGGTGTGTTTTCCCCTGAGCAGACAGACGTGCTGAAACGTGAATTCTCTGACTTGATGGCGCCTACAGGGCGGGTGCGGGATCTGGATGTCTATCTTTTGGAAAAAGACATTTATTTTAATTTGATACCGGCCAACCTTCATCAGGGGGTCGAGGCCATGTTCGCACAGTTTGCCAAGGAACGGACCCGTGCATTAGCTGGGCTGTCCCGACGGTTTCGCAGTGCTGCTTACGACCAGAAAATGAATGACCTATTTGCGCTGTTTGCAGATACAAAAGGCTTGGAGCCTGGCCCAAAAGCAGATCGCGGTGCATACGACTATGCCTGTGCACTGATCTGGAAGCGCTATCGTAAGGTGTGCAAGCTGGCGCGCGGTATTACCCCGGACACTCCGGACCAGGTCGTGCATGACTTGCGGATTGATTGCAAGAAACTGCGCTATCTGATGGAGTTTTTTGCTCCTCTTTTCGATAAGTCTGATTTCAAAAAGCTTATCAAGCCGTTGAAAAAGCTGCAGGATAACCTTGGTCTGTTCAACGACTATTCGGTCCAGCAAGAGGCGTTGTTTGAATTCGTTGCGACCCAAAGCAATTCCCAAGGCCAGGCGAACGCTCAACTTGCCATGTCGGTTGGAGGGTTAATCGCTGTGCTTGATCAACGCCAAAAAGCCGAGCGCGACCGTGTCATCGCCAATTTCCAGCATTTTGACAGCCCGGACATTCAGCACCTGTTCCGAACCCTGTTTCACCACAAGGAGGACTGAGGAGTGAAGATCATTGCCTGCTACAGCAACAAGGGCGGGGTGGGTAAAACCGCGACCTCAGTGAACCTGGCCTACGCCTATGCGCGGGCGGGAAGCACGGTGCTGTTGTGTGATCTCGATCCGCAGGGCGCATCGGGGTTCTATTTTCGTGTGAAGCCGTCGAAAAAACTAACCGACGCGCGGTTCTTCGAGGATGTCGCGCGGTTCACCAAGTCGATCCGTGCCAGTGATTTTGAGGGGCTGGACGTGTTGCCCGCTAACCTGACCTTCCGCGATTTCGACGTGTTTCTTTCGCGCATGCGGAACAAACGATCTCGGTTGAAAAAAGCGCTGGTGACGGCGGGCAGTGATTACGACGTGATCATCCTGGACTGCCCTCCGAATTTTTCGACCCTGTCCGAGAATATCTTCAAGGCCGCCGATCAAATCCTCGTGCCGGTTATTCCGACCACCCTGTCCGAGCGGACACTGGAACAGTTGGTAAGTTTTTTCGAAAAGCAGAAGCTGCCAAAGAAAAAGATCAAGGCGTTCTTCTCGATGGTTCAGCGGCGCAAGACCTTGCATCTTGAGACGATGGAGAAAATGCGAAAAGCATACAAGAAGCGGTTCCTGAACAGTGAAATTCCGTTTGCCGCGGATATTGAACGCATGGGTCAAAACCGCGCCCCGGTCAGCATCTATGCTGGCCGCAGTGCGGCAAGCGCTGCCTATCAGGCGCTGTTCGATGAATTGGAAAATGGAGTGGTTTCAACCAAATGAGCACCGAAATTGAACGCAAGTTTCTGGTCGCGGAGTTGCCGGACCTGAGTGACGCGGAAAAGGCCGTCGTGCGTCAGGGTTATTTGACGGCACCTGATGACTCCACCGAATTGCGTTTGCGTCAGAAAAACGACAAATTCTTCCTGACCCTCAAGGGCAGCGGAGCAATGGTGCGGATTGAACGCGAGGCCGAGATTACTGCAGAGCAATTCGAAACTTTCTGGCCCGAGACGGACGGGCGCCGCGTAGAAAAAGAACGTTATACCGGGCAATTGCCGGATGGGCGTGTGTTTGAGTTGGACGTGTTTTCGGGTGATCTGAGCCCGTTACGATTGGTCGAGGTGGAGTTTCAGAGTGAAGCCGAGGCGCAGGCCTATACGCCGCCTGCTTGGTTCGGTGCCGATGTAACCGCCGATAAGCGTTATAAAAACAAGACTATGGCAATCAAGGGTGTGCCTGCTTAGGGCTTCCGCGCCAGTTTGATCACCGCTTCGAGGCCTGGATCGCAATTACGAGCCTCAAATGCACCTCCGTGCATATGCGAGATTGCGGCTACAAGTGCCAGACCAAGCCCGGCATTGCGCTCGGTTCGGGCCGGGTCAAGCGTTACAAACGGCATTTGCAGTCGTGACAAGTCCTCTTGCGGCACTCCCGGACCTTGGTCGCGGACGCTGAGGCTGGTATAGGGGCCGTCTTCCGACAAGCTGATCGTGACGGTTGTATCTTGCGGCGCGTAGCGCATCGCGTTTTCCAGCAAATTCGAAAGGGCTTGAGATAGCAACGGACGGTGCCCCGGGATGGGCGAGGCCGCTCCCGCAACCTCAAGCCGGACTCCCTGATCAACGGCTACCGGATCATAAAGCTCAACCACGTCCGCCACCAATTGTTGTAGGTCCACCGGTTCGAATTGATCCCGTCCTACGCCTGCCTCGGCTCGTGAAATTTCGGTCAGCTGTCCCAATACGCGCAATACGTGGTCGATTTCCACACTGGCCCGCGCGACATCAATCTCGCGTTCCTGATCTGTTTTCGAAGGATCGGATAGGGTTTCAACCCTTTGTTTCAGGCGTGACAGAGGCGAACGCAAATCATGCGCGATGGAGTTCGACGTGGTGCGCAGGTTGCTGACCAGTTCCTCGATACGATCCAACATGGTGTTCAGTGTCCCGGACACCTGATCGAACTCATCACCGGTTCCACGCAAGGGCATGCGTCGGGACAGATCGCCCGAGACAATGTTTTCGGCGGTACTGGCGATGTCGGACAGACGGGAAAAAACTAGCCGGGAGAACAACCAGCTGGTCAAAATACTCAGCGCCAAAGCAATCCCAAGCGCGATGCCGACAGAACGCAACAAAACCCGGTCAAACTGCTGCCGCGCCAGCGCGTCACGACCGACCAGTAGGCGTTCGCCACCGGGCAGGCGGACCGAGGCTGCTGAGATTGGTACAAGCTGGTCATTGTCGGCCCGGCGTAGCTCAAGATCGACCCAACCGCTGCCAGCCGCGATGTGCTCGGGCCACTGCTTGAGGTTCCCGGCCAGTTTGACCCCAAACCGGTCGGTCAACAGATATAGGGCGTCTCTCTCCGAGGCGGTGGGGATGCGTCGTTCAATTGCGCGCATCAATCCCAGCAGGCCACGACGTTCGTATTCGTCTGCAAGTCCGGTCAGTTCGGCTGATACGACCGAGCGGGTCTCGCCTTCAATACTGCGGTTCGCCGTCACATAAACCAGTGCCAGCACAGTGGCCGTCAGCAACGTGCTGAGAACCATGCTGGCCAGTACGAGGCGTGTTCGCGAATTGTTGAAGGAAAGCCGTATGTTATCCATCAGATATCATGTAGCCGGCACCCCGGACGGTTTCAATCAACGGTGGCTCGCCACCTTCGTCCAGTTGGCGTCGCAGCTTGGAGATATGGACGTCGACCACGTTGGTGTTTGGGTCGAAATGGTAATCCCAGACGCCCTCAAGCAACATGGTGCGCGACACAACGCGGTTTTTCCGACGCAGGAAGAATTCGAGGATCTGGAACTCGCGCGGGGTGAGGGTGATTTCTCGCCCGTTGCGGGTGACTTTGCGGGTCAGCAAATCCATCTCGAGGTCGCGGCAGGTCAAGGTCGGGCTTTCCTCGGCCTCTTGCGGACGGCGCAGCAGGGCTTCGATCCGGGCGTGTAGTTCCTGAAAAGAAAACGGTTTGACAAGATAGTCGTCCGCCCCAGCGCGCAAACCTTTGACACGTTCGTCGACGGCGCTCATCGCAGTCAGCATCAGTACTGGGGTCTTCACACCCGCCGCGCGCATCGACTTGATCAGTGAAAGGCCGTCCAGGCCCGGCAGCATCCGGTCGAGAACGACTGCATCGAACCCGCCGTCGGTGGCATGGTATAGGCCCTCGCGGCCATCCTCGGCCTGCTCGACGACATAGCCTTCTTCGCCAAAACCCTTGGCGATGAATTCCCGTGTGTCTTCGTCATCTTCGACGATTAGCAGGCGACGGCTCATGATCCGAGTTCCTTTCTACCGGGATTTAAACACAAAATCGGGACAAAGCACATGGTATGGCTAAACAATCTGCCGGGTGCGGAGTTGCGCACCCGGCAGTCCCGGCGGTTTGCGGACAATCAAACCGTCGAGGAGGCGCCCGCCAGATTTCCCCATCACGTGGCGCGCGCTTGTGTCAGATCAGGCGATTTCCACGGCAACGAAGATCTGGTTTCCACCGCGATTGATCAGAACAAGCGCGGGGTCGGTCTTTTCGCTGTCCAGCGCAGCTTTTAGCGCGTCCGGTGTTGCGGTTTCCTGGCCGCCCAGCTTTACGATGACATCGCCTCGTTGCAGACCAGCCTTGGCAGCCGGGCTATCGGGTTTCAGGTCGGTGACGATTACGCCGTCGACATTTTCGCCAACTCCCATTTCGGCGCGAGTTGTGTCGGTCAGCGGCGCGACAGTCACACCCAGAGCAGTACCCGAGACGGTTTCGTCGACCGACTTGTCGATCTGGGCCGAGGCGCTTTGGTGTTGACCAATGGTCAATTCTAACTGTTGCTGTTTGCCATCTCGCAGAACGGTCAGAATGCTGTCTGTGCCCACTTTGGTTGTGCCTACAAGGATCGGAAGGTCGCTGCTGGAGTCCACGATCTCATCATTAAAGGTCAGGATGACATCGCCTTGTTGCAACACACCTTCGGCCGGGCTGTCTTTGACAACATCTGACACAAGTGCGCCGGTGTAGCTGTCGATGCCCATGGCCGCAGCAAGTTCAGGGCTGACGTTTTGGATTGAAACACCCAGCCAACCGCGGCTTACCTGACCGTCGTCGCGCAGGTCAGCGGCGATATGTTCAACAATGTTCGACGTTACTGCAAAGCCCAGACCCACGGACCCACCGGTAGGAGAGTAGATGGCCGAGTTTACGCCCACCACTTCGCCGTCCATGTTGAACAGAGGACCGCCCGAGTTGCCTTTGTTGATAGCCGCGTCTGTTTGAATGAATTCGGCATAGGGCCCTTCCGAGATATTGCGACCTTTAGCTGACACGATCCCGGTCGTCACAGTCGAATGCAGCCCGAACGGGTTTCCGATAGCAACAACGTCTTCGCCCACGCGGATTACGTCGCTGTCGCCCAGTTGCACGGCCTGCAAATCTTCGCCCGCATCGATCTTCAGCACAGCTATATCGGTCAACGGGTCGGTGCCGATGACTTCAGCTTCGAATGTGCGGTCGTCCGAAAGTCGGACGGTGACCGACGACGCGTTGTCAACGACGTGATGGTTGGTGACGATGTATCCGTCCTTGTTCAGAACAAAGCCCGATCCAAGCCCTTGAGCTGGCCCGCGTTGCGGCGCGTTGAATCCTTCGGGTGCGCCAAAGCGTTTGAAGAACTCACCAAAAGGCTGCTGATCAAAATCGAAATTCCGTCCCTGTGCAGGCATCGGCGCAGCGTTTTGCTCGGCGATGATGGTCACGACCGACGGGGAAACGGTTTCCACCAGGTCGGCCAAAGCCTCATCAGCCATCGAGGGTAGGGCAGTGGTTGCCAGCATAGCTACGCTCAGTGCTCCGGCACCAACCCATCCGGATGTCCGTGGCAAAAGAAGAGAGGTTTTGCGGATGCTCATTTTTGTCTCCTGTTTATATCACGCGGTTGCGGCCGCGCGTTGAAACAGCAAATGCGCCCACAGTCTGTTTCTTTCCTGAGCAAAATGTTAAGAAATCTTAATTTGGCCACAAATTGTCGGTTCTATGTCGTCGGGCCTGTGGCGGTGATTGTTCGGCAGTGCGAATCACTAGGCGCGAATCGGTGGATTGTTGCCGATATCGACCTCAATACGCGAAAAGAGTTGAATTGAATAAAATTAGTTAACAAATGAGATGCTGAAGCCTCGGTTTTCTGATAGCTCCCCTCTTAGTTGTGGGGCTGTTTCTATAGCAACGAGGTTACCAACAACAATATATAGCTTAATTACTCGATACCTTATTAGGTGTGTGCTTAATTGTGTGGCGGCTCCAACCTCTCTGTTGCTGAGCTCTTCTTAGGGTTGAATCGCATTTAGGGAATGTTGCGAAAAAACCATTCTGAAATCTGCAAAATTAACCTCTACTTCTAATTTTACGTTGTTTGAAACCTTGGGATGGGTGACGATGATAGTGCCCAAGCGAGGGGGAGCCAAAGGCACTAGGGGGTGCCAGAGGCTTGACGCAGTCACTGGAAACGCTGAGCGGCATGTTAACGAGGGGGTCTTGTTTAGGTTCGGCGGCGGAATAGCCAAAATGCCATTAGGCACTATTGGCAGCGTTTCTAGGATTGATGAAAAGTGGTAGTCCTGTTTTGGGTACCGGCCCGGTCTTTAACGACCGGGCCGTGTTAGTTTCAGATAGAGCGTTTTGTGCGCCATGCGGCCCACTCCTCTGGCGTGTCTAGATCCAGCAAGGCGTTCTGGCCGGGTAGAGGTTGCAGATGTATTTTGTCTGAATAAGCGCGAACCACTGATTGTGCGCCTTGGTCTCCCGACAAGCGTTCAAGTTGTCCGAATAGGCTACGGTTAAACACCACTGGGTGCCCAGGCTTACCGGTTTCCGTAGCACCGCGCCAAATCAGCTTATCCGGGTGGGATTGAACAGATGACAAAACGGCTTTCAAATCCTCTGATGTGATGTCGGGCAGATCGGCAAGCAATACCATCGCAGCTGGAGCACCGGGCGATACATGAGCCAGTGCACCACGGAGGCTAGCGTTCATTCCTTCCTTGGCGTCCTGAATTTCAGCTTTGCACAAGTCTAAACCGTCTAGGGTCTCATATCGTGGATGTGGGGAGGGGGGCAGCGCGACGATAACCGGAGCTGCCCGTTGTGCAATCCGGGCCGCGCGGCGCAGCAAAGGTTGACCGTCGACGACTTGCAACAACTTGTCTTCGTTGCCCATGCGGCTGGATTGTCCGGCCGCCAGAAGGATGATGGGTATCGGTGTCATGCCTTAATCATGACGTTGTAGCCGTGCGGTGTCATCCCCGCATGCGGGCACCATCGGCATCAAATAGCGGCTCCGAAATTACTTTGGCCTTACGCAATTGGCCCAGGACTTCAATTTGAACTTGTAACCCATCTGCCACCCGGTCTGTCGGTAGGAAGCCCAACGCGACCGACTTTTGAGCGTAGTGGGAAAACCCACCCGACGTGCAGAAGCCAACAACCTTGTTTTCCAACCAGATGGGCTCGTATGCGTTCACATCGGCATCATCCGCGTCCACCTCGAACGCAACCAGTTTGCGCTTTGGTCCTTGCGCTCTCTCTTGTTCGGCCGGAGCCCGACCGACAAATTCTGCGTCTTTCGAAAACGCGATAAACCGGTCTAGACCCGTTTCAGCTGCGGTATAGTCAGGCGAGAACTCCCGCATCCAGGAACCAAAGAACTTGTCCAGGCGCAGGCTCATCATCGCGCGCATGCCGAAGGGCACGATGCCATGTGGTTGCCCCGCTTGCCACAATGTCCACCAGAGCTGTCGTTGCGCCATCGGATCGCAATAAATCTCGTACCCCATGTCACCGGTATAGCTGACCCTCTGGACGATGCAGTCTGTCATGCCGATTGTCATGCGGCGAACATCCAGGAACCGCAGGTTTGAGATTTCCTCTCGGGTACAGTCCGCCAGAACCTCTGCGGCCTTGGGGCCTGCGATCTGGAACCCGTTCAATTGATCACTGATGTTCTCAATTCGCACGCCGTCCTGCTGGTGCTGCAGGAACCAACGCATATGAAACGCTTGGCTGCCATAGGAAGCTGTCAGATGGAATTCACCTTCATTCAGACAGGAAACGGTGAAATCCCCAATCAGCTTTCCCTTTGGCGACAACATTGGAGTCAGCGACAGTCGACCCGGTTGGGGAATCCGTCCCGCCATGATCCAGGCCAACCAGTCACGCGCCGAGGGGCCAGTGATGCGGTACTTGCCGAAATTGTGGACTTCATTGATGCCGACGGCGTTGCGAACTGCACGCACCTCGCGGCCTGTTGCGTCAAACGCATCCGAGCGGCGAAAGGAAGGGGTCTCGTAACCCGGCTCATCGCCCTGGGCGAAGTAGTTCGGAACTTCCAACCCGTATTGCTGCCCCCAAACCGCGCCAAGATCGCTGAAGATATCGTACATCGGCGTTGTACGGTTGGGACGCGCGGCGGGCAGTTCTTCGTTGGGGTAGGCGACGCTAAATCGTTTCTGATAGTTTTCGATGACTTTAGGGCGGGTATAGCCGGGGCTGATCCAGTCGCCGAAACGCGCAACATCCATCGCGAACACATCGCGCTCGGGTTCACCTTCGATCATCCATTGCGCCAGCGTCAGGCCAACGCCACCGCCTTGGCTGAAGCCGGCCATCACGCCGCAAGCTGACCAATAGTTGCGCATCCCAGGCACTGGCCCGACCAGAGGGTTGCCGTCCGGTGCAAATGTGAACGGGCCGTGAATCACCGACTTCACACCGGCCTCGGCCAGAACGGGGAAGCGTTTGTAAGCGAATTCGATACTGTCGGTGATCTTGTCATAGTCATCCGGCAGCAGTTCATGACCGAACTCCCAAGGTGTGCCATCCACTGCCCACGGCTTGCAGGGCTGTTCGTAGAACCCGATGCACAGGCCCCGTCCTTCCTGCCGCAGATAGCTTTCACCAGCGGGATCCATCACATGGGGATGCTCACCACCGGCGTCGATGATCGCTTCGATCTGAGGGATCGAGTCGGTGACCAGATACTGATGCTCCATCGGGTGCAGCGGGAAGTAAACTCCAGCCATTGCGCCCACCTCGCGCGCCCAGAGTCCGCCTGCGTTGACTACATGCTCGGCATGGATGGTGCCCTTTTCAGTGACTACGTCCCATGTTCCGTCCGGTCGCTGATTGGTTTCACGCACCATGCAATGGGTTTCGATCGTAGCTCCGCCCATCCGGGCCGCCTTGGCATAGGCATGGGTCGTGCCTGATGGATCAAGATGCCCGTCCAGCGGATCGTAGAGCGCACCAATGATCCCATCAGTGTTGGTAATCGGGGCGATTTTCTTGATTTCCTCCGGCCCAACGATCTCTGTCTCCAACCCCATGAACCGATGTTTGGCGCGCTCGGCGAGAAGCATGTCGAACCGGTCCTGGTTGTCGGCTAGGGTCACCCCGCCCACGTGGTGCAGGCCACAAGACATTGCGGTGATTTCTTCCAACTCTTTGTACAAACGGATTGTGTACCCCTGAAGTGCGGCCATGTTGGTATCGCCGTTCAGAGTGTGGAACCCACCCGCCGCGTGCCAGGTTGAGCCACTGGTCAACTCTGACCGCTCCAGCAACATGACATCAGACCAGCCTAGCTTGGTAAGGTGGTATAGAACCGAACATCCGACGACACCTCCGCCGATCACAGCTACTTGGGTTGTGGTCTTCACGTCTCGCCTCCGTTGGTTTTTGCCAAAGCGTGCAAGCGCAGGGAGGGGTTTACTGTTCCGTTAGCGACAAATCGTGTCGCAGGCTACAATGGACGAACCTTCAACTCGGTCACGCGGTTTCCTTCCTTCGCGGTGACTTCGAACCTGAACCCGTGGAACGAGAACACCTGACCCACCACCGGGATCATTTGCGCCTCGTGAATGACAAGCCCGGCCACAGTGTTTGCCTCGTCATCGGGTAGGGACCAATCCATTGCGCGATTGGCATCGCGGATCGTCATCGCGCCTTCGACCAGAAACTGACCGTCCTCGGTGCGGGTCACGGGAACGTCTTCCTCGATGTCGAACTCGTCAGCAATCTCGCCCACGATTTCTTCGAGGATGTCTTCCAATGTGATTAAACCCCGTAATGAACCATACTCGTCAACCACCAGCGCAAAGTGACTGTGCATCCGCAGGAACTCACGCATCTGGTCGTCCAGAGTGGTGGTTTCCGGCACGAAATAGGGGTCATTCGCCACTTTCGAGATGTCGAATTCCTTCAGGCGATTTGAGTCACCTTCAGTGCCCCCAGCATGGGCATACATGGCACGAAACAGGTCTTTGGCGTGAACGACGCCCACGATATTCTCCTGCTCATCCCGAAACACAGGCAGACGGGTATGTGGGCTCTTCAAACATTGCTGCAAAATGGCTTCGGGCGCGTCGTCGGCATCTATCATCTCGATATTCGAGCGGTGGAGCATGATCTCTTCCACCGCGCGATCACCCAGATCTAGCGCACCGAGGATACGGTCACGGTCTTCTTTCTCGACCACGCCTTCAGAGTGGCCCAGTTGCAAAGCCCCGGCGATTTCCTCACGGACGGCGAGGATGTTGCTATCCGGGTCGATTTGCACGCCAAACAGGCGCAGGACGCCGCGCACCAGAAGGCGCACCGCTGCAACGATGGGTGAAAAAACCTTAACGACGACGCTGATGATCGGTGCCACGAGCGAAGCGGCTTTTTCGGCGTTGGTAATCGCGTAGGTCTTGGGCAGAACCTCAGCAAAGATCAGCACCAGCAGGGTCATCACCAGAGTAGCCATAGCCACTCCGCTTTCACCGAACAGTCGCGTGAACAGTGCCGTCGCCAGCGACGCCGCGAGAATGTTCACTAGGTTGTTGCCCAGCAGGACCGATCCGATCAGCCGTTCATTATCATCTGTGATATCCAGCGCTTTTTGTGCGCCGCGCGAACCCTTGTCGGCTTGCGCCCGCAACTTGCCGCGTGATGAGGCGGTCAAAGCCGTTTCAGAACCCGAGAAAAAGCCCGACAGGACAAGCAAAAGCAGAATGGCGCCTGTGGTAAACCAGAATGCGCCGTCGATCAGAGAAGAAGAGGGTTCCATCGGTCCTTGGTTGTTTGTGTTACTGCATCCGTTATGGGGGCGCGACCCCTGCGGATCAAGGGGTTAGCCATTGTCTTCCGGGTCTTTCGCCAGCGGGTGATGCTCCAACACCAGCTCGGCCAGACGTTCGTCCAGAACATGGGTGTAGATCTCCGTGGTCGCCACGTCGGCATGACCTAGCAGGGTTTGGATCGACCGCAAGTCAGCCCCGTTGGCCAGCAGATGCGTAGCAAAGGCATGGCGCAGTGTGTGCGGGGTGACCTTTTCCGGTGGAACTCCGCCCTGAACTGCCAGTTCTTTGACCAGCAGGAAGAACATGTGTCGCGTCAGGTGCCCGGACTTACCGCGCGAAGGGAACAGGAATTTGGACCTTTGGCCACCATCGGATACGAGCTGATCCTCGGCTTCATCACGGACAATGAGCCATACCGCCAAAGCTTCTCGGGCAGGAGGGGACAAAGGCACCATCCGTTCCTTGCCGCCTTTGCCTAGAACCAGCAGCATGCGTGGGTCGCCCCGGGCGGAGGAAACCGGCAGCGAAACCAACTCGGTCACACGCATGCCTGTGGCATAGAGAACCTCCATCAGGCAGGTGTTGCGCACTCGGTCCGCTTCGGTGCGCCCGGTCTGACGGGCAGCTTGCAGCAATCGGTCGACTTCGGGCACGTCCAGCGTTTTGGGCAGGCGCTTCTGTCGTCCGGGTCCTTTGATCTGAATGGCGGGGTTGGCGTCTCGCCAACCTTCCTCAAAAGCAAAGCGGTAGATCTGTTTGATCGCGGACAGCCGTCGCGCGCGGGTGGATTGCGCAAGTCCCTGTGCGTCACAGTCGATCAGATAAGCCTCGATCCGATCCCGATCGGCTTCGGCAAACCCGGTTTTGCGATGCTCCAACCAGGCGGCAAAGTCCTTCAGGTCACGGCCATAAGCCAACAGAGTGTTGTTGGCCGCACCAAGTTCGGCGGCTTGCGCTTGCAGGAAAGTGGAAATCCAAAGGTCCGCAGTTGCTGGTGATGGCATGATCAGGTGCCCTGCAGAATCAGAAGGTTCAGGGCCGCTCGGCGGGCGGTGTCCTCTAGACCCACCCTGCGCAGCGTTGCTATAGCGGCCGTCAGATCGACAAGGTTGCCGCGCGCGCCGTGAGCGAACAGCTCCATAGTTTCAAGAATGGCCTCACCCAACTGGTCGTTATTCAGCATCGCGTCAATATCCGAAGGGATTGGCGCGGCCCAAGCAAATCCTTGAGCCACCGCATCGGCCTGCGGCGATGGTGTACGCGCGCGGCCTGGATCGCCCTGCGCCAGAGCTGCCAGAAACAGCGTTTCCTCAGACTGGTCCGGCGGTGACAGGGCGGCGCTTTCATAGAGTTCAGAAAGCAGAAGGATACGCCACCGCAGGTCCTCGGCTTTAGCGTCCGGCAGCGAAAACTGCGCCAGACGTTCGGCGAACAATTCGGCAAAGGGAACCTCAAGGCCAACGCTGCGCATTTGACGCCAGACAACTGGCAGTGTGGTGGCAATCGATTCAGACTCGCCGGATTCAAGTGCGCTTTCGAATTTCTGAATGGCCGCAACCCTGTCCCAGACAGCGCCCGAGGCTGCGGGATCACGCTCCGTATAGAGCCCTAGCAGTTGGTTGGGTGTCAGCGCACCGATCCGGGTCAGGCGCTCAGCCGCCTCGATCTGCGCTTTCCATCCGGCTACATCACGCAGGTCCGCGTTGGCAAAAGCACGTGGTAGCGGGGCGGAGGGCAGGCGTTCACCGATAGCTTCGAACAATCGAAACGTCAGCGGGTCGGGATTGTCTGGTTGCGGCAAATACTCGGCATCCTCAAACAGTTCGGGGCTGAGGAAGCGATCTAGAACATCCAGATCCTCGGGCGGAAGGATCTGTAATGCATGGGCGGCCTCGAGCGTTAGGGCGGCAGACGCCCAGTCGCCCCGGCGAGCCTTGCAAAAAATTTGCGCCGCGTAGTCTTGCGACAGATGCGGTTGCGCAATCAGAGCGGTACAACTGCGATCCTCATCCCCGGTCAGAAGGGTTGCGTCGAACCAACGCTGAAAACGTTCGCGGCTGTCAGTGGGTCCGGCTAGTTGTACCAAAGACTGCACAGGGTCGGCGGCACCCAGTTGCATCAATCGGTCAAGGCGGGCCAGCAACAGTGCTTCCTTAGCATTCTGCCCTGCAGGTGCTCTCGCCTCGGACAGAAGCAGGGTGAACAAAAGGCGCTGCATAGCGGGGTTGTACTTGACTGGCACGCGAGCGATCAACTGTGCCAGTCGGTCCGGATCGCTGTTCTGCCAAATGCCGACAGGCAGGCCAGTCACTGACGAAGACACCAGTCCAAGCGGCGGTGACAGTGCCTCAAGCGGTGTGACCTCGACATCCGGTTGCACACCGGTTTCTGTCACCGGAGGTTCAAGCAGAACGGTCCCCGGCAGGTTCTCTGGAGGATTGCTCAGCCATTCAATGACAGAAAGAGGTTCTTGCTGCGCCTGCGCCGATCCGGCCAGAAACAGCGCGAACACTGCGGCCTTATTCGACATTCAGGATTACCGGTTCTCGTATCTCGTCCTGTGGTGCCGAGAAATCCACGCCAAAAAACGGCCCTAGGTAGGCATACGCCACTAACCCGACAAAACACAGGCAAATTAGATATAACAGGAACTTGATCAGACGGCCCATTGCTCAACGCTGCCCCAATTTTCTCTTTTGTCATAGTTATAGCTAGCATTTTTCTTAAGATCACGTCATTCACGGTGAAATGAGCGAAATTAAGCATAACACCCATGACTCGGAGCTGGATGCAGGCTTTGCACTGCACAAAACAGTGGTTCTTGTAGGAATGATGGGTGCTGGAAAGACCGCAGTGGGTCGAGCATTGGCCGCACGACTGGGCGTTCCCTTCCTTGACAGCGATGCCGAGATCGAATCGGCGGCCAATATGACCATCCCCGAGATTTTCGAACGCGACGGAGAGCCATTTTTTCGTGCCAAGGAATCTCAGGTCATCGGACGTTTGCTGGATGAGGAAAAAGGCATTCTGTCGACCGGAGGCGGCGCCTTTCTTGCGGAGAAGAACCGCTCGATGATCACCGAGCGTGGTGTTTCCGTCTGGTTGAGAGCCGACCTTGAGGTCCTGTGGAACCGGGTCAAGCACAAGGACACGCGCCCATTGCTGCGCACGGCTGACCCCTATGAGACGTTGCGCGGCTTATATGAGGATCGAGTACCAGTTTATGCGCAGGCGGATCTGATCGCTGAGTCGGATGGCGAGACCTCGATTGAAAATATGGTGAACCGGGTGTTGGACGCTTTGGCAACCCGCCCCGATGTTTTGGAACGGAAGTAATGCACCAAACCGTACATGTAGAACTGGGCGAACGCTCCTACGACGTCGAAATCGGTCCTGACTTGCTCGCACAGGCCGGCACCCGAATTGCAACGTTGTTGCAGCGCCCAAAGGTTGCAGTTGTGACTGATGAGAATGTAGCAGCGCTGCATCTGGACGCTCTGCGTGACGGTTTGGCCTCTGCGGGGATTCAAATGTCCTCGCTGACTTTGCCCGCAGGTGAGAGCACTAAAAGCTGGCCGCATTTTGAGCGCACGGTCGAATGGTTGCTGGCCGAGAAAATCGAGCGCCGCGACGTGGTTGTTGCTCTGGGTGGCGGTGTGATCGGAGATCTGGTTGGCTTTGCTGCCGCTGTCCTGCGCCGGGGTGTGCGGTTTGTACAAATCCCGACTTCTCTGCTGGCGCAGGTCGACAGTTCGGTGGGCGGCAAGACCGGGATCAACGCACCGCAAGGCAAGAACCTGATCGGAGCGTTTCATCAGCCCTCACTGGTGCTGGCAGATACCTCGGTGCTTGGCACCATGACCCAGAGGGACTTCCTCTCCGGTTACGGCGAAGTTGTGAAATACGGTCTGCTGGGTGACGCGGCGTTCTTTGAATGGCTTGAGGCAAACGGGTCGGATGTTTCCGGCGGAGACATGGATGCGCGGGTGCGCGCCGTGACACGGTCGGTGCAGATGAAGGCCGATATCGTGGCTCGGGATGAGACCGAGCAGGGTGACCGTGCGCTGCTGAACCTCGGCCACACCTTCTGTCATGCGCTTGAGGCCGCGACCGGGTATTCGGACCGTCTTTTGCATGGTGAAGGCGTGGCCATCGGTTGTGCGCTGGCGTTTGAGCTGTCCTCGCGACTTGGCCTGTGTTCGCAGGAAGATCCAAGTCGGGTCCGGGCGCATCTGCGTGCGATGGGGATGAAAACGGATTTGGCTGATATTCCCGGCGATTTACCGGGAGCTGAAGCTTTGGTGGATTTGATGGCGCAGGACAAAAAGGTCATAGACGGCCAACTGCGGTTCATTCTGGCGCGCGGAATCGGCGAAGCATTCGTGACCTCGGACGTCCCGCGTGAGGCCGTGGTTTCCGTATTGGAAGACGCATTGGCCACAGCCTGATTAGCGGCCGCGGATCACCATCAACTCACCGATGTTCTCGCGGGTTATATAGCCAACCATATTCCCGGCCTGCGTGCAGACAGCGATGGCCGGGGCGCCCTCGTGTAGTTTTTCCAGTACCGTCTCGAGCCCGCTTGTCAACTGTACCTGCGGGATATCCGTTTCCATGATAGATGTGACTGGATTCGAGCGTGGATTGTCCCCAGCCAGCGCCGCAAACAGGCGGTTGCGGGTCAAGAATCCCAGCAAAGCGCCTTCGGCATCCAGAACCGGGAATTCGTGTTGCGTGGTGTGAATGACCGCCTGCGCCGCCGTTGCCAGTGTGTCGGATGGAGACAGGGCGTGGAATTCCGTAATCATCGCATCACGTGCCTGAACCCGGCGCACGACCGAACGCATGGCGACATCCTGGCTTTCGGAAGTGGCGGCGACAAAGACAAAAATTGCGATAAGCACCAATATTGGGTTGCCAGTGCTCAAACCCCAAAAGCCAAAGGCCACGGCAACGATTTGTCCGCCCGAGGCGGCAACTTTTGTGGCTTTGACCCTGTCCATCTTCAAGCATAGCAAGGCGCGGAAAACACGCCCGCCATCCATCGGAAAGGCCGGGATCATATTGAAGGCCGCCAGCAGGAGGTTCACGTAGGCCAATCGGTTCAGCAAACTCGGGCCGGTCGTGTCGATCTGCGTCATTGCCTCGATAGGCATTCCTGCGCCAAACGCCACCAGTACGACCCAGATTACGATGTTCACGGCGGGCCCGGCGAGCGCCACCCAGACCTCTTGCATCGGTTGATCCGGCATCCGTTCCAGCCGGGCCAGGCCTCCGATCGGAAGCAGAGTGATGTCGGGGGTTTTGATCCCGTATCGCCGTGCCATCAGGGCGTGGCCGAATTCATGCGCAACGACACAGGCAAACAACGCGAGAACGAAGATCAGGTTTTCGATGGCAGCGGGCAAACCGCCGCTGGAATAGGCTGCAAACCCAACCCAGGCCAACAGCAGGAAAAAGGTGACATGGACCCTCAGTTCCGACCCAAGAACCCGGCCGAGTGAGAAGGACCATGTCATGATTTGTCTCCGTTGCGTTTAGAACGGAATCTCGTCGTCGTCGATTCCGCCGGATGCCGGGGCAGGGGCGCTGGATTGGCCACCATAGGGATCGCCGTATCCGCCACCGGCCTGACCACCGCCATAACCGCCCGATTGACCACCGCCGTAGCCACCGCCACCGCCTTCTCCCCGCGAATCCAGAAGGGTTAGCTCACCGCGATATGGGCGCAGTACAACCTCGGTCGTATAGCGATCTTGGCCGGATTGATCTTGCCATTTGCGGGTTTCCAGCTGGCCTTCAATATAAACCTTGCTGCCCTTGCGCAGATATTGTTCCGCAATCCGTGCCAACGGTTCCGAGAAAATCGCGACCGAATGCCATTGAGTCCGATCACGCCGTTCGCCGGTATTGCGGTCCTTCCATGTTTCCGAAGTTGCAAGGCGCAAGTTGCAAACCTTGCCGCCGTTCTGAAAAGACCGGACTTCGGGGTCGGCACCAAGATTTCCGACCAGAATGACCTTGTTGACTGAACCCGCCATGTATTTCCCCGTTCTGAATTGACGTGAGCGCGCCCGAATCTGGCGCGGTGTTTCCAAGCGACCCTATACGGCCTGCGTCTTGGTTGAAACACAGATTGATGGCTGCAACACTGAGCAAGAAATTACTAAGCGCCTCTTTACCAAGCTTTCATTATAAACTGAAATATCTATACTCGGTAAGGTTCCTGAACGAGCGAGAGCGGCGTTGATGCGTTTTCTGGTTGGTTGTTTTACGGTCTGTTTCTTTGCGCTGGTTTCGGTTCCGGTCGCAGCGCAGACGTTGTCGACAAAGAGTCGGAAAGACATATTCTTAAAACAATCCAAGGTTTTAGATAGTCGTGCTGCAACCCAGTATCGGGATTCCGAACGGCTGAAACCAAAGACCGCTCAACCTCAGTTCAACAAACGTTACACCGGAAAATACCGTGGTGAGTACATGACACTGGCGCGTCAAGCGGCGCGTAAGCATAATATTCCGGAAGATTTGTTTTTGCGGTTGGTGCAGCAGGAAAGCGGCTGGAACCCGCACGCGAAATCGCACAAGGGTGCGTTGGGTTTGGCGCAGTTGATGCCTGGAACGGCACAGCTTTTGGGTGTTAACCCACATGATCCTAAACAGAACTTGGAAGGTGGCGCGCGGTATCTGTCTTGGCAGTATCGCAAGTTCAAAAGCTGGCGTTTGGCTCTCGCGGCCTACAATGCTGGTCCTGAAGCCGTCGAAAAACACGGTGGCGTACCACCCTATAAGGAAACCCAAAACTACGTAAAAGTGATCTGGGGCGGATAATTCGCATTCACTCTTATGTTGCACTACGCAGATCGCGCTGCCGCAATCGGCTGAGGTCAACAGAATAGCGCGCATAGAGCATCGGTAAAAAGTGTCACAACGTGCTCGTTTAAAAATCGTGTTTGTGAATTAGGAATCGGCAGAGCCCGAGCGTCAATCGGCTAACCGAATAGAAAAACAACAAGGGACACCGGCCAGATGCCAGCGCCCCTCGTTCGTGGTCTGCGTGCTTATTCTGCCGCGATTTTTATCACTGGTTCCATGCGGGCCAGAATGTCTTCGGCCAAGTGGCATTTCACCTGATGTCCATCCGCCAGAGTTTTTACCGGCGGCACATCGCTTTCGCACAATCCACCCGGAACCTCGGATTTCCAGCGGCATCTTGTCTGGAACGGGCAGCCTGGGGGCGGACTCATCGCCGACGGGATATCTCCCTCAAGGACGATATGCTGTTTTTCAATTGACGTGTCCGCAATCGGCACGGCACTCAGCAACGCTTCGGTATAGGGGTGGTAGGGTGGGGCAAATACCTGATCGGTGGTGCCTAGCTCAACCACATGACCCAAATACATCACCATCACCCGGTCGCTGAGATAGCGGACGATGGACAGGTCGTGGCTGATGAACAGCAGAGTCGTCTTATGTTCGCGCTGAATTTCCATCAGCAGATCGGTCACCGCCGCCTGCACGGATACGTCGAGCGCTGAAACCGGCTCGTCCGCGACCACGATTCGTGCATCGCCGGCAAAGGCGCGGGCGATACCGACACGTTGCTTCTGTCCACCAGACAGTTGCCTTGGCATCCGATCCGCAAAGGCGCGGGGCAGCTTCACCAGATCGAGCAATTCTAACATGCGTTTCTTGCGCTCGGCTTCGGAATTACCAACTCCGAAAATCTCCAACGCGCGTATGATCTGACGGCCCACGGTCATCGACGGGTTCAGAGTATCAAACGGATTCTGGAAGACCATCTGAACTTCGCCCACTGTCTTGGCATCGCGCTCTTCGATGGGCACAGCTTCGATATTGCGGTTGTCCAGCAGGATCTGACCGTCCGTCGCAGTCTCCAGCCCCATCAGAACCTTGGCAAAGGTGGATTTGCCACAGCCGGACTCGCCCACAATGGCCAGTGTCTCGGACTCATGCGCTTCGAAGCTGAGCGTTTCGTTGGCTTTCACCACTTTTTTCTCACCGCCACCGAACAAAGCATTCGCGGCCACCTCATAGTATTTCTTGAGGTTGTCCATCTTCAGAACGGTGCGACCGATCTCGGCTTTTTCCTTCTGCTCGCCTACAGTGATCGGTGCATTCCAGTCGATCTCCTGGTATTTCAGACAGCGCGTGTGATGACGGTCATTGCCTGGCACCGGTTCCATCAGAATGTTCTGAGCGTCACAGCGGCCTTCCTCGAAATAGTCGCAGCGCGGGCCAAAGTTACAGCCCGGCGGGCGCTCATGGGGCAGGGGGAAGTTCCCCGGAATGGCAACCAGCGGCCGCGCGTTCTTGTCGGCTCCCGGCAGAGGAATCGAACGGAACAGAGCCTGCGTGTAAGGATGCTGCATCTCGTCGAATACATCCTTAATTGAGCCGCGCTCAACCGCCTCACCCGAATACATCACGCAGAGCCGGTCGCAGGTCTCCAAAACCAGACCAAGGTTGTGCGAGATGAACAGCATCGAAGTGCCGTATTTCTTGCCCAAGTCTTTGACCAGTTCGACAACGGCGGCCTCAACTGTCACGTCCAGAGCAGTTGTGGGCTCATCCAGGATCAGCAAAGCTGGTTTGGACATCAGCGCCATTGCGATAACGATCCGCTGTTGCTGACCACCTGATAACTGATGTGGGAAGGAGTTCAACATCCGCTCGGGGTCGGGCAGGCGCACATCGGTGACCACTTCAAGAGCACGCGCATAAGCTTCCTCAGCACCGACACCTTCGTGGATCATCGGTACTTCCATCAGTTGCTTGCCGATCTTCATTGCCGGGTTCAGCGAGGCCATCGGCTCCTGATAGATCATCGCGATTTCGTTGCCGCGAATGTCGCGCAACTCGTCCGAGGTCATCTCGGACAGATCGCGGCCCTTAAACTTGATCGTACCGCCAACGATCCGGCCATTTTTGCCAAGATCCTGCATGACCCCCAGCGCAACGGTGGACTTGCCGCAGCCGGATTCACCCACGAGCCCCACGGCCTCACCGGGCTGTACGCTGACCGAAAAATCCATGACAGCGGGAATTTCCCGCAGGCGGGTGAAGAAAGAAATCGATAGCTTGTCGATCTCCAAGATCGGGCCGTCATAATCCGCCAGTTTGTTCATCTGTGTTTCTCCTCACCAGACAGCGGGGATCCCCTTCATCTGGCTAAAAATATCCCGGGGGTCCGGGGGCAGAGCCCCCGGCCTCGATCACATCAGTCCTTCAGACTTTCCTCGCGCAGACCGTCAGCCAGCAGGTTCAGACCAAGAACCAGCGACAACAGGGCCAGCGCGGGTGGCAGGGCAGGGTGCAGGTAGATCGACAAGAGCTTGCGCCCCTCGTTGATCGTTGAACCCCAGTCCGGGCTTTCTGGTGGAAGACCCAGCCCGAAGAAACCCAATGTCCCCAAAAGGATGGTGGTATAGCCGATGCGCAGACAGAAATCGACGATCAGCGGACCGCGCGCGTTGGGCAGGATCTCCCACAGCATGATGTACCATGGGCCTTCACCTCGGGTCTGCGCGGCAGCCACGTAGTCACGGGTTTTGATGTCCAGCGCCAGCCCCCGCACGATACGGAACACGGTGGGTGAGTTCACAAAGACCACCGAGACGAACACAACGAGGATACCACCGGGGATGTTGAACAGGTCCAGATAAGTGGGCAGACCCCAGATACGATAGCTGTCGGTATTGATGATGTAGCCGCCAGTCGAGATCAACGACAGGTACAGCCAGATCGCAACACCCAGAACCCCGATTAGTAACGGTGTGCGGAATTTCGGCCGCGTGTAGTAGCGCGAATTCAGCAGAACACCGATGAACAGGATCGGGAAGATGAACAACACGGCCGCCATATAGTTCGGCACACCCGTCGCCACGATTTCCGGCGTGACCAGCAGATAGAAGAGCAGGATCACCGGAAAGGCCAGGATCAGGTTGGCCAGGAAAGACAGGAACGTGTCGAGACGACCGCCATAATACCCGGCAGGCAGGCCAAGAGTGATGCCGACCATAAAGGCGAACAACGTGGCCAGCGGTGCGATCTGCACCACGATCCAAGCACCTTTTACCATGCGGCTGAAAACGTCGCGGGCAAGATTGTCACCGCCCAACAGATACCAAGTGTATTCCCCTTCTTCGGGGCTGGGCAGGGGTGTTCCGGGCACCTTGTTTTTCATACCAGAAACCTGCGCCAGCGGATCATGGGTGACGATCAGGTCCAGCGCACCAAAGATGCCGGTGAACACCCAGAACATCACAAGGCCAAAGCCAATCATGCCGATCGGGCTGTCGAACAGTTTGCCGTAAAGGCCCAAGCGCCGCTTAAATGCGATCGACATGGCATACAGTATGATCAACGAAAGCCAGACAGGCAGAAACTGCTGCGAGATCGCGCCGATGATCCCAGCGCCAGTGCCCATTACTATGCCAAGAACGATATAGGCCAGCGCAAGGGCGACACAGGCAGCAAAGCTATAGCTCAACGCTTTTTGCGTCAGACCGCGCAGACCCGTGCCCGAGCTGACCGTACTATCCATATTCACGCTCAACGGAGCCTCTGGCAGCACGATACTGCCAACAATCCAGATGACGATTGACACCAAAAGAGCTGCGATTGCGACCATCAACAGCGGGTTCAGGAAGGCGATAGAGCCGGTCCAGGTAAGTGGTTCCATAATCTATCCCTCCTTACGAAATGCGGATGCGCGGGTTGAGGTAGACATAGCCGATATCCGAGATCAACTGCGTCACCAGCACTACAAAAACCGACACGACCGAAACCGCCAGCAGTAGCTGGATGTCGTTGTTGCCAGCCGCCTGAACCAGTGCCCAGCCAAAGCCCTTATAGTTGAACAGGGTTTCGACGATCACCACACCATTCAGCAGCCATGGGAACTGCAGCATGATGACGGTAAAGGGCGCGATCAGCGCATTGCGCAGCGCGTGCTTCATTACGATGTTGGTGAAGGAGACACCTTTCAGGCGCGCGGTCCGAATATACTGTGCCGTCATCACCTCGGTCATCGACGCGCGAGTCATCCGGGCGATATAACCCATTCCATAAAGTGCAATGGTCAGCACCGGCAGGAAGAAGTTCTCGAAGGTCGGGTTATCCATTGCCTGCGTTGCCGTACCTTTGAACCATTTCAAGCCGACGGTAGACGAGGTGAAGATCGCGATGAAGATCACGCCCGACACATATTCCGGTGTCGCCGTGGTGACGATGGAAAATGTCGATAAAGACCGATCCAACGCCGAACCTTCTCGCATCCCGGCCAATACGCCCACGAGTAGGGCAGAAGGGACCATCAGGATCAGAACCCACATCATCAGGTAACCGGTATTGCCCAACCGTTTGCCAACGATTGTGCCGACCTCATCCTTGAAAACGGTCGAATAGCCCCAGTCGCCTTGCAGAATGCCACAATAGCGAGGCGTGGTTTCCTCGGTCATGCCGGGGCGAGTACACGTGCCAACGAATGTGCCGTCATCCAGGGTATTGGTGAAGCCGGGCACCACCCCCAACCACTGACTATACTTAATCAGTGTGGGCTGCAGGTAACCCCGATTGTCCAGCCAGGCTTCGACCTGTTCGTCGGACATCCGTTGGTTGCCCTGGGTCTTGGCCAGCTTTTCAAGGTTTGGATAGAGATTGGTCAAAAAGAAGACCACGAAAGTCAGGCACAATGCTGTCAACAGCATGACGCCAAACCGTCGGAGGATGAATAGTCCCATGATGGCCCCTGTTATTCGGGTGTTCCGCAGATCATTGGACCATTGTCTGGCCTCGGACATCCGACCCCGCGTCGGCTTGTCTGCGGCTGGAAAGGGGCGCCTGTATCAGGCGCCCCCGCTGATTGACTGACAGGTTTTAAGCTGCCCAACCCCACTTGTAGTGGTGGTGCTCGAACGAGATATGCATATCAGTTCCGACCAGCCCATCTTTCATATGGCGGTACAGCGCGCGCCAATAAGGTTGGATTGTCACGCCTTCTTCCTGGATCATAGCTTCACCCTTGGCGACCACCTCCCGTCGTTTGTCGGCGTCCGCGATTGCCAGGGCTTCGGCAAGTATGGCGTCAAACTCGGGGTTGGCCCAACCGAATTCGTTCCAAGCTTCGCCGGACTTATATGCCAGTGCCCAGATCTGAACGCCCAAGGGGCGGTGGTTCCAGTTCGTCGAACTGTAGGGATACTTGGCCCAGTCGTTCCAGAAAGTATTGCCCGGCAGAACCGTACGCTTGACGTTGATACCTGCGTCCCGAAGCTGAGCGGCAACCGCATCGGTCGTGTTGCGACGCCAGTCATCGTCGATCGACAGAAGTTCGTGCTCGTAGTCAGCCATGCCAGCTTCTTCCATGAGCTTTTTCGCGGCAGCAGGATCAGCTTTCTGCTTCGGCAACTCTGCATAATCGGGGTGGATCGGTCCAACATGGTGGTTTTCGGCCGGTGCGCCGCGCCCTCCATAGCCCAGTTCAAGCAAAACTTCATTGTCCACCGCCATCTGCAGGGCTTGACGCACACGCTTGTCAGCGTAGATCTGCTTGCCGTCTACCTCGGCCAGCTGGTTCGGACGGATCACAATGGTCGCCATGGTGATCACTTCGGATTTTTCATAGCCGAGGCCGTCCATCACGTCGATGAATTCACCCACGGATTCGTGCAGCATGTCGACTTCGTCCGATTCAAGCGCGGCCAGCCAAGCTGAGGGATCGGTGCCATAATCGGTATACTCGATGCGATCCAGCGCCGGACGACCAAAGACCTCATCGCCCCACCAGGTGTGGTCCGCATTGCGCGCCAACGAACATTTTACGCCGACTTCCAACTCTTCGATCAGATAGGGGCCGGTGCCCACATTGTTGAGCAGATCGTTCTCGTTGAATGAGCTATGGACAATTGCGGCAGGATAGTCCGACATGCCGGCAATCAAAGAGATGTCCGAAGTGGGCAGGTTCAGCTTGACGGTTGTCGGATCTACAACTTCGATCCCGCCTTCAATGGCCTGACCTGTATCCGCATCGATCAACGTCGTGAAGCGGCCGGCCATCGAGTTGGTTTCCGAACTCTTGTCACACCAACGCGCTATATTCCGTGCGACGTCGTCGGCAGTGAAGTCGTCACCATTATTCCATTTTACGCCAGGTCGGACTTTCAGCGTATAAACGGTGGCGTCGTCGTTGATTTCCCAACCTTCCAACAACATGCCACGGAAAGTACCGTCCGAGTTGTATTCGACCAGATACTCCAGCGTGCCGCGGGTCTGGTTGCCCATTTCCGACCAGTCATATGTGCGCGGGTCTTTCAAGGCACGGACGCTCATTTGCACACGCAAGGTGCCGCCTTCTTGTTTGACGTCTTCGCCTTCGGCGCGAGCAGGAGCTGCCAATCCGATCATTCCGTACGCAGCTACGGCCGTGACACCCAAACCTGTGGCACGGGTCAGGAATTCTCGCCGACTTAGTTTGCCGTCCCGATACTCCTGAGCATGCATTTCCGCCGCCCAGTGAACCGGTCCTCCAGTGAATGTTTTATGTTTCATGAATGTCTCTCCCTGTGACACATTTTTTTGAAGAGGTATGGAACCGCTCAAACCAATTGGCGCCGGTCGGCAGGTTCTCGGAAGTTGTGTTGGATTCTAAACATCCCCATGTCGCTATTCGGCCCCAGAATTCGGATGAGGTCAACGTTCGAAATCGTCATAAGTGGGACAAAAACGACATGCTCAGGGTGAGTTTACCGCTCTGGCATGGGCGGCCCCGTTGGAATTCAATGATGTATACTGTCGTAAACCGGCGAAAGCGTACTGAATTGAGAATCGTTAAGAAAACTACTTAACGTTGCAACGTATCATTTTGAGAAGTCTATGCGATTCCATTTCTGCATTCGTGCTCGGAACCAAGTGCGTTGCCGTTTGGCAAATTGGCGGGTGGATATCGTCGCGCGTTCTCTGGCTGCGTCTAGCGTCATTCGGCCGTCTAGATAAGCCATCAACTCGGGCACACCGATGGCTTTGAACGCAGGCAGCGAGGGGTCATACAGGTTACGCATTGCCTCGACTTCTTGCAGAGCGCCGGTCTCCAACATCTGATCAAACCGGAGAGTGATACGGTTCAGAAGCCATTGTTTGTCCACGTCAAAAACGATCGGTACGGTGTCCGCAATATCCAGAGCCGGGGGGGGCGTATCGGCTTGCCAGTCGCGCAGGCTGCGTCCGGTGGCCCTCTGAACCTCCCACGCGCGCTGAACGCGGGCACGGTTCTGAATGTCGATCCGATTCAGGGTCTCTTCATCAACACCGGCGATCAGGGTGGGCAGGTCCAATTGGTCTGCCTCGGCCCGGATTTCAGGCGGGGTGGCAGGGATTTCGGCCATGCCTTCGGTCAGGGCTGAGAAATACAGGCCGGTGCCACCTACGATGATCGGGCGCTGATTTCCCGACAAAAGAGGCGTCACTTCGCGCACCCAATGACCGGTGGAATAGTCCTGATCATAGGAGACATGGCCATACAACAGATGCGGCGCGCGGGCTTCTTCCTCGGCTGAAGGCCGGGCAGAAATCACCCGCCAGCAATCATAAACCTGACTGGCATCCGCATTGACGATCACGCCGCCGAAGGTCTCGGCGATCTGCAAAGCCAGTGCCGATTTACCCGAAGCCGTCGGCCCGGCAATCAACACGGGTTTACTGTTGGCGAGGGGTGGCAGGCGATCCCAAACTTGCAAACTGTCTTTGTTAGCCATCTGGGCTGCCCCAATCCTCACCAACCGCATTGAACCCGCGGAGCTTTTGCTTCATTTTGCGCCGGAAAATAAACCCGTGCCAGCCCGGAGCGCAACATGAGCCTTTCCCCAACTATCGAAGCAACCGATATTCCAAAGACCAAGTACAGCCGCGTGATGCTGAAAATCTCCGGCGAAGCGCTGATGGGGGATCAGGGGTTTGGCCTTCACCCACCGACCGTTCAGCGCATCGCGCAAGAGGTCAAATCGGTGCACGATCTGGGCGTCGAAATCTGCATGGTCATCGGTGGCGGCAACATCTTCCGCGGCCTAAGCGGTTCGGCGCAGGGGATGGAGCGGACAACAGCCGACTATATGGGCATGCTGGCCACGGTGATGAACGCGTTGGGGATGCAGTCGGCACTGGAAGAGATCGGCGTTTTCACCCGTGTCATCTCGGCAATCCGCATGGATGAGGTCTGCGAGCCCTACATCCGCCGCCGCGCCGTCCGGCACCTGGAAAAAAAGCGGGTCTGTATCTTTGCCGCCGGGACCGGCAACCCGTATTTCACCACCGACACCGCCGCGACTTTGCGTGCCAACGAAATGGCGTGCGAGGCGATCTTCATGGGCAAGAACGGTGTAGACGGCATCTATGACAAGGACCCCAAGGCGCACGCGGACGCAGTGCGTTATGACACGGTCACCTATGACGACGTGTTGGCCAAGCGGCTGCGCGTCATGGATGCCTCGGCCATTGCATTGGCCCGCGACAATAACCTGCCGCTGATCGTCTTTGGGCTGGACGAACCTGGCGGGTTCCGGGGCATTCTGGCGGGTGAGGGCACCTATACCAAAGTTCAGGGCTAAGACTCCGATCATTTTTTTCAAAGCCGGGCCTTTGCGCTCGGCTTTTTTTTCGGTCGTGTTGCGTTCTTGACGAAGCTACGGTCTCTGGGCAATTTGGCGCCGTTCCCGCGCAACGTGGGGCTGCGGACACCCGCGGGTGTCGGCTAGGCTGGAAGACCTGCCATGATTTCTGAGGGTTCCGAAATCATGCTCGGGCACCTCTTGGATTTACGAGCATGATCAAGGAGGCACGTGCCATGAGCACTCTGGATATTAATTTCGTTCGGTCGCAGTTTCCGGCCTTTTCTGAACCCAGCCTGCAGGGGCAAGCATTCTTTGAAAATGCTGGTGGATCATACACTTGTAAGCCGGTGCTCGACCGACTGACCCGCTATTACACTCAGCGCAAGGTTCAGCCCTATGGCCCCTATGATGCCAGCCGTCTTGCGGGTGAAGAGATGGACGAGGCCCGCGCTCGCATGGCCGCGATTCTGGGCGTCGATACCGATGAGCTGAGCTTTGGGCCCTCGACCACGCAGAACACCTATGTTCTGGCGCAAGCGTTTCGTCAGTGGATGACGCCTGGCGAGGCGATCATCGTCACCAATCAGGACCACGAGGCAAACTCTGGCCCGTGGCGGCGTCTGGCTGAGGATGGCATCGAGATCCGTGAATGGCAGATCGACTCGGAAACCGGATCACTTAACCCGCAGGACCTTGAGAACCTGCTGGATGAAAAGGTCCGTCTGGTCTGCTTCCCGCACTGTTCGAACGTGATCGGAGAGATCAATCCCGTCACTGAAATCACCGCTATTGCCCATGCGGCTGGGGCGTTTGTTTGTGTCGATGGCGTCTCATATGCTCCGCACGGTTTCCCGAATGTCGGGCATCTGGGGCCCGATATTTACCTGTTCTCGGCCTATAAAACCTATGGCCCCCATCAGGGCTGCATGGTGATCCGGCGTACCTTGGGCGAGCTCCTGCCAAACCAGGCGCATTTTTTTAACGGCGATGTGCTGTACAAACGCTTTACCCCCGCCGGACCGGACCATGCGCAAATCGCGGCCAGTGCTGGTATGGCGGACTACGTCGATCTCCTGTGCGAACACCATTACGGACCAGAAGACGATGCGACCAAGCGCGGGGCCTTTGTACATGACCTGATGCGCAGGCAGGAGGTCGCTCTGTTGCAACCGGTGCTGGATGCGGTCAAGGATCGCAACGCTGTCCGTCTGATCGGCACCTCTGATGCCACACGCCGCGCGCCGACCGTGGCGTTGTCCCTGAACCGGAACGCCGAAGCAGTTGCAGCCGATCTGGTCGCGCACGGTATAATGGCAGGCGGAGGCGACTTCTATGCCGTGCGACCGCTGCAGGCGATGGGGGTTGATCCAGAGCACGGTGTACTGCGGGTCAGCTTTACGCACTATACGTCCCAACCGGAAATTGATCAGTTATTGAACGCTCTTGACGCCGTTTTGTGATCCGGTTTCCGCTCGGCTTCGTAACATAAAAAAGCAACCGGGCGGTCATGGAAAACAATCAATCACCAATCATTTTATGGTTCCGACGAGACCTGCGCCTGTCCGACCATCCTGCATTAAGCGCGGCGGCCCGAACGGGCCGTCCTATTCTGCCCGTTTTCATACTAGATGATCTCGCGCAATCGCTTGGAGCTGCGCCGAAATGGCGGCTTGGGCTAGGGCTTGAGGCGTTCGCAAAGTCGTTCGAGCAGGCAGGCGGCCGGTTGATCCTGCGTCAGGGGGACGCTCTGACCGTCTTGCAAGAGTTGATTGCGGAAACTGGCGCTACGACCGTTTATTGGTCCCGCGCTTATGATCCTGACGCCATCAATCGTGACAAGCGCATCAAGTCCACTCTGACAGAACTGGGAATTGAAGCAAAATCCTTCGCGGGCCACTTGCTATTTGAACCCTGGACCGTGGCCACAAAAACAGGTCAACCGTTCCGCGTGTTCACTCCTATGTGGCGGGCGGTTCGGGGGAGGGATGTTCCATCGCCTGAGGGTGCTCCACCTGCAATAGCTGCGCCCCGCCAATGGCCTGTTTCTGACAACTTGGCCGATTGGAAAATGGGGGTTGCAATGAACCGGGGGGCGGAGGTCGTCACCCCATTCGTGCGTCCGGGCGAACAGGCGGCATTCGATGCTCTGCACTTGTTTTTGGACCGAATCTCAACCTATTCCGCTGATCGTGATCGTTTGGACCTAGAAGGCACATCGAACCTGTCGGAATACCTGTCCTTGGGAGAAATTGGTCCCCGCAGCATCTGGCACGCGGTTCAGAGTGCGGCGATGAATGGAGTTCATGGTACTGATGCCTACTTGCGCCAATTGGTCTGGCGCGATTTTGCATACCACCTGATGTACCACTCGCCCCAGCTGCTGAGTGGCAACTGGAAACCCGAGTGGGATGCCTTTCCGTGGAACACAGATGCCCACCAACCCGAGGTGGTTGCGTGGCACCGCGCTCGCACCGGTGTTCCAGCCGTCGATGCCGGGTTGCGTGAGATGTATGTGACAGGTCGGATGCACAACCGCGCCCGTATGATCGTGGCCAGCTACTTGACCAAGCATCTGATGACACACTGGAAAATCGGAATGGACTGGTTTGCGGAGTGTCTGGTCGATTGGGATCCGGCTGCAAATGCGATGGGTTGGCAGTGGGTGGCTGGGTCCGGCCCCGACGCCGCGCCGTTCTTTCGCATCTTCAACCCAGAAACGCAGCGCGAGAAATTCGACCCTGATGCCAATTACCTGAAACGGTGGATTGCCGAAGGGCAGGAAGCCCCGCCCGAAACGGCGCTGGCGTATTTCCGGGCCGTCCCGCGATCATGGGCGCTTGATCCTGAAGCTTCATATCCCGAACCCGTGGTCGAATTGGCCACCGGTCGGTCGCGTGCCTTGGCGGCTTATGAAGGTCGAAAAACCGGGTAAGGAACTGAAAACTTGCCAGAAACACAAACTCGGCCTAGCTTTGAACTAAGGCCGCACAGGGGAGAGCGGATGATCCTGACGACAACCGAAGGGCAAAAAGACCTGCCCAGATACTTTGCTCAAGTGTTCAAGATGCTGAACCGGATGGAATCCGGTCGGATGGACATTGCCTTGCCGGATGGCCGTGTGTTCCGCTCTGAGGGTGCCAAGCCCGGACCGGTGGCGCGGGTCGATATTCACGATCCTGACGTTTTTGCACGTTTGGTACGCGAGGGTGAACTGGGCTTTTCGGATGCGTATCTGGAAGGCGATTGGAGTACCCCCGACCTGCGCTCATTCATGGATCTTGTGCATCTGGGTACCGAAACTGTCTATGACGACTTCACTGGCAAGTTTCTGGTTCAGGCTTACGAGCGTTTGCGGTTTTGGCTGCACCGCAACCACCGGCGTCAGGCCAAGAAGAATATTTCGTACCACTACGATTTGGGGAATGACTTCTACAGCTTGTGGCTGGACGATACGATGACCTATTCCAGCGCTCTGTTCGAGACGGGGCAGGAAAGCCTGGAAAAGGCACAAACAGCGAAATACGCAAGTCTTGTGGACGAGATGGGCGCAAAGCCCGGAGATCATATACTTGAGATCGGCTGTGGTTGGGGCGGTTTCGCTGAATATGCCGCAAAAGAGCGTGGCCTTCGGGTCACAGGTCTGACTATCAGTCAGGAACAGTTGAGGTTTGCACAGCAAAGAATTGAAAATGCTGGTCTTTCGGACCTGGTGGAGTTCAAATTACAAGACTATCGAGATGAGCAGGGCCAGTATGACGGGATCGCTTCGATTGAGATGTTCGAGGCGGTTGGACAGAAGTATTGGCCCATCTACTTCGAAACTGTGCGCGAACGTCTAAAACCCGGTGCACAGGCCACTTTGCAAATCATCACTGTCGCGGATCATCGTTGGGAAATCTACAAGAACGGCGTTGATTTTATACAGAAATATATCTTTCCAGGTGGAATGCTTCCGGCACCTTCAGTGCTGAGACAACAGGTGACCGATGCGGGATTGAACGTGGTGAATTCACGGGAATTCGGCAAAAGCTACGATCTGACCCTGCGTCGTTGGTATGATACGTTCAACGACAAATGGGACGAAATTTCCGAAATGGGATTTGATGAGCGTTTTCGCCGCATGTGGAACTATTATTTGACCGCGTGCGGAGCAGCCTTTGACACCGGCAACTGCGATGTGACACAGATTACAATAGCAAAACCCAGTTAAAAAACGGAAATCCCGAATGCCCAGTGCTCCGCGTCTCGTTTCTGCTCTTTGTTTGTTGGTGGTGGCCTTTCTGGTCTCAAGCATGATCATCAACAACGGGGAAGACGGGAAGGATTACGGCTGGTTCACCTATGCCAACATGCTGATCGGATTCCTAGTTGGCTGGAAAGTAATGGGCAAACGCGTTGGCCGCGGTTGGACTGCTGCGGTCAATAATGGTTTGACGGGCATGGCCGCGACGGTTTTCTGGTGCCTGTTTGCGCAAGGCTGCAATGAAATGTTTCGGCTGGCCATGCGCCACCGCTATGACGGCCCGTTTGAAGCTCTTATTTCAATTTTCGAGATCAGTGTTGAATACAGCAAACTCTTGCTGACGCCGGAAATTCTGTGGACTTTGGCAATCGGAGCTCTTATCGCAGGTCTTGCAGCCGAAGAGGCTGGCCGCCGCTGGCGGTAAACCATCTGATTTAAAACGAGCTTTACTCTAGTGTCCGATTTGTTTTTTTACGGCACGCTCCGGCATTTACCGTTGCTGGAATGTGTGCTTGGTCGCCCATCGTCGCAACTGACAATTTCCGAGGCCAGTCTTCCGGATCATGCGGTTTATGGCGTAGCGGGGCAGGCTTTTCCGATGATTGTTCCGGAAAAGGGCAGCAGGGCCGAAGGCCTGATTGTGCAGGACTTTAATGCCGAAGACCTGAAACGGCTGGCCTATTACGAGGGCGGGTTTGACTACGATCTTAGCCCTCAGCAGGTGAATCTGCGCGATGGATCAAGGGCTAAGGTCAACGTGTTTTTCCCAGAACCCGGTCTTTGGACACCTGATAAACTGTGGTCCTTACAGGATTGGGTCGATGAATGGGCTGAAGTGGTCGTGCTCGCCGCACAGGAGGAGATGGCCTATTACGGCACAGTCGACGCCAGTACGATCGCCCGAAACTTTGCACCGATCCGAACTCGGGCTTGGGCTAAACTGGCAGCGCGCAAACGCAGGACCGGTGACCCGCGGGACACGGCAAAAGATGTTATCGTACAAAGTCACAGGCACGCGCATGTCAATTATTTCGGCGTAGAAGAGCTTGAGGTGCAGCATCGTCAGCATGACGGGACAATGGGGCCGGTTCTGAACCGTAGTGGTTTGATGCAAGGAGCTGCGGTAGTTGTTCTGCCCTACGACCCGGTGCGCGATACGGTGCTTCTGGTCGAGCAATTCCGCGCGCCGGTTTTTCTGATTGATGATCCCGAGCCATGGATGTGGGAGCCTGTGGCGGGCATGATCGACCCTGGCGAGACGCCGAAACAGACTGCCTATCGCGAAGCGCAAGAAGAGGCCCAAGTAAAGCTGGACGCTTTGGAATATGCGGGTGGAGCTTATTCTTCTAGCGGGTCGTCCACCGAATACGTGTACCTCTATGTCGGTCTGGGCGATCTTACCCGGACGATCGACAATGGCGGGTTGGCTTCAGAGGGGGAGGATATTCGGACGCAAATCCTGCCGTATGACACCTTCATGCAAATGGTGGACGCCAACGAATTCAAAGATTTGCCGCTGCTGTGTCTGGCCAACTGGTTGACCCGACATCGGGAACGTTTGCGCGGTTAAGGATCGCCGCTTGTGGTTGACGCACTGCAACTGTAAATCTTCGTTGATACGTAATGAAATGAGGGCGCCATGCGCATTGCACGAGACCTTGCCGACGCAGTCGGGAAAACACCGCTGATCCGGCTGAAGCGCATCAGTGAAGAAACCGGATGCGAAATTCTTGGCAAGGCCGAGTTCATGAACCCTGGTCAGTCTGTAAAGGACCGGGCGGCGCTTTATATCATCAAAGACGCCATCGCACGCGGTGAGCTGAAGCCAGGCGGCACCATTGTCGAGGGCACGGCAGGTAACACCGGCATCGGTCTGGCGCTGGTTGGCGCGTCGATGGGTTTCAAGACGGTGATCGTGATCCCGGAAACCCAATCCGAAGAAAAGAAAGACATGCTGCGTCTGGCGGGCGCACAGTTGGTTCAAGTTCCGGCCGCGCCTTATCGCAACCCCAACAACTTCGTGCACTACTCGCGGCGTCTGGCCGAGGAATTGGCGCAGACCGAACCCAATGGCGCCATTTGGGCGAACCAGTTCGACAACGTTGCGAACCGTCAGGCGCATGTGGAAACCACGGGCCCGGAAATCTGGGAACAGACCGGCGGCAAGGTTGATGGCTTTGTCAGCGCCGTGGGCTCGGGCGGTACACTGGCCGGCGTGGCTGACGCGCTGCAGCCAAAAGGGGTAAAGATCGCGCTGGTCGATCCAATGGGGGCAGGGCTCTATTCCTATTACACCACCGGTGAAATCGCGATGGAGGGCAGCTCGATCGCCGAAGGCATCGGTCAGGTGCGGATTACCAAGAACCTCGAAGGGTTCAAGCCGGACTACGCTTATCAAATGACCGACAACGAGGCGCTGCCTTACATCTTTGACCTGCTGCGCGAAGAGGGTCTGGTCATGGGTGGCTCGACCGCGATCAACATGGCAGGCGCAGTGCGTTTGGCCAAGGATCTGGGACCGGGTCATACTATCGTGACGATCCTGTGTGACTATGGCACGCGCTATCAGTCCAAGCTGTTCAACCCTGAATTCTTGCGCGAAAAGGAATTGCCGGTACCGGATTGGATGACCGAAGCGCCACGCAGCATTCCCGGCGTGTTTGAGGACGTATGATGCTGCGGCAGGTCCGCCTGTTTCTAGCCCTCTTTTTGGTTTGCTTTGCCATGCTGGGCGGCTCCGTCGCCGCCGAGTTGACCGATCAGCAAAGCGAGTATTACCAGAAATGGATCGAAACAGCGGACCGGGCCGAGGTTGAAATTAAGGCTGACCGAACGTCGAATGCGGCGCTCGAGAACCTTCGGTCTGAAATCCACAACTATCGTGAAGATTTCAACACCGCGCGCAGCGCCAATACAGATCGTATCCAAACACTGGATGCGCAGATCAAGGCGCTTGGACCTGCGCCCGAAGGGGATGCGACTGAGCCCGAAGAAATCGCCAAGCTGCGAGCGCATCTGGAAGATCAGCTAACCAGCCTTCAGGTTCCGCAGATAATCTCGGAAGAAGCGTTCAGCCGGGCAAACGGGCTGATCAGTGAGATCGACCGACTGCTGCGCGAACGGCAGACACGAGAGCTGCTTGAGCGCGGAGTATCCCCACTCAACCCGGTGTATTGGGGGCCTGCCTGGGTCGATATTGTCGAATCCCTACGCCGCCTGATCCATGAATCTTCTCTGAACCTGAATTCCGGCTACGTCGAGGACCGTCTGAAAGATCGCGGTCTGGGTATCTTTTTCCTGATCATCGCCGCGGGAGTGTTGCTGTACTATGGCCGATACTGGTCAGAGGCCGCGGGCGAGTACATGCGGCAACTGGGCGGGCAAGGCAGTGGCGTCTGGACCTTCTTGGTGTCATTGCTGCGAATTCTGCTGCCCTGGTTGGGTGTCTGGCTATTGGTGCAGGCGATTGTCATGACCGGCCTGTTGGGGTTGCGCGGCACATTGCTGATTCAGAACGTTCCGTATTGGGCGGCCCTTATCTTTTATTATGATTGGATTGGCCGTCAGGTCTACGTCTCGCAGGTTGCTCAGAACTTCAATCGCTTTTCCCGAAAGAGCGTCACTGAATTGCGAGTATACCTTGATATTCTGGCGATTTTCCTGATCGTGTATGAATTCGGGCTGTTGTTCGACCAGATCGAGAACATCACAGATGCGACCCGGGCGGTCATCAGTTTTCCGGTGGTTGTCGGATCGGCGCTGGTCCTGCTGCGTATCCGCCGTATTCGCTCGGTCAAACCGGAATCCGTTGAGGGACAGGAAAGCGAAACGCCGCGCAGCGCCGGTCTGACCCAGATAGTGGAGTTCGTGCGTCGCGCGTTGTTCCTGTTGGGCATCGCCAGCCCGATCCTGGCAGCAATCGGCTATACCAACGCGGCCGAGGCGATTGTATTCCCAACGGTCAAAACACTGGTTCTTTTGGCTGCGCTGGCGATTCTCCACCGCTTCTTGACCTCTGTCTACGGCTGGATCAGCGGGCAAGGTGAAGCCGCGCGGGACTCGTTGTTCTCGGTGCTGACCGGGTTTGTCATCGCGATCTTGTCTCTGCCGATTCTGGCGCTGTACTGGGGCGCGCGGCAAACCGATCTGCTTGAGGTCTGGTCGCGTCTGCTGCTGGGGTTCGACATTGGCGGCGTCAGAATTTCGCCAAGCAATTTCTTTACCTTCGTTGTCGTCTTCATCATCGGCTACGCGCTGACACGGTTGTTGCAGAGCGGGTTACGGAACTCGCTGCTGCCCAAAACCAATATTGATCCGGGCGGCCAGAATGCCATCGCGGCAGGCACCGGCTATGTCGGGATATTCCTAGCGGCGCTGGTTGCGATCATGATCGCGGGATTTGACCTGTCGTCGCTTGCGATCGTCGCAGGTGCATTGTCGGTCGGTATCGGTTTCGGACTGCAGACCATCGTTTCGAATTTCGTCTCTGGCATTATCCTACTGGTCGAACGCCCGATCTCGAAGGGGGACTGGATCGATGTGAACGGGATGATGGGCTATGTGCGCGACATCTCGGTTCGGTCCACACGGATCGAAACATTTGACCGGACCGATGTGATCGTTCCCAATTCGGACCTGATCAGTGGTGTGGTGACGAACTACACACGGGGCAATACAATCGGTCGGGTTATTGTTCCGGTGGGTGTGGCTTATGGCACCGATACCCGTGTGGTTGAGAAGATTCTGGGTGAGATCGCAAACGCGCATCCCATGGTATTGGCGCACCCGGCCCCCAGTGTGGTGTTCCAAGGCTTTGGCGCTGACTCTTTGGATTTCGAAATTCGGGCCATTCTGCGTGACGTGAACTGGGTATTGTCGGTGAAATCTGACATGAACCACGAGATCAACCGCCGCTTTGTCGAAGAGGGGATCGAGATTCCGTTCGCGCAGCGCGATGTTTGGTTGCGCAACCCCGAAGCATTGCAAGGGCAGCCAGCCACGCAGAAGCCTGAGCCCGAAGTTGAAAAAAAGCCAGCCAGCCAGTCTTCGTCGGCGCCAGTGGACATGACCGAGGCCGACTTGACCGACGGTGATGGGGATGAGGTATAAGCTGGTTTGTGGCGGAACTGCAGAAGGTTGAATTTTCGCCGTATTCGCCCCTTGCAAATCCCCCGATGATGGTCCAAATATCGCGCCCACGGAGAGGTGGCCGAGTGGTCGAAGGCGCACGCCTGGAAAGTGTGTAGGCGGGAAACCGTCTCCAGGGTTCGAATCCCTGTCTCTCCGCCATTCACTTACAAAGTCAATGTTGGTGAAAGTATGACACTTTCAGTAGTCACTTCGCATTCGATGTGCCGATTGCTGCTGTAAGTTCGTATCATATTTCTGCCTACCTCCATGCTAGCAGCCGAAACTCCGCTTGCCAGATTGGTTGATGAAGGCTCGTGTTTTCACATCGATGGCATCAATGTCAGAAAACAATTGGCAGGGAACCAGCATCACCACAATAACCTTTGAGGCGTTGGATTAAGCCCGTTCAAAAAAGCCCCGCATGGTTCGATGAAGTGCTAAGGTGCATTGGTAATTGAGTTTCTTTGCACACTTTGAATTTGGAAATTGATCGCTTGGGGGACTTAGTGGATTTTATTGTTGATGGACTGAATGGCATTCTCTGGAACTATGTTCTTGTCTACGGGCTCTTAGGGGCCGGCCTTTATTTCACGATCCGGCTTGGCGCGCCGCAGTTTCTTCATTTTGGTGAAATGCTGCGAGTCATCACTTCGGCCCCCGGCACGGATAAACGCGGTATCACACCGTTTCAGGCGCTGACCGTCAGCCTAGCATCCCGGGTAGGCACCGGCAATCTTGCCGGTGTAGCCGTCGCGTTGACCCTGGGTGGTCCTGGCGCCATCTTCTGGATGTGGATGGTGGCCTTGGTCGGAATGGCGACGGCCTATTCGGAAAGCACGCTCGCACAGCTGTACAAAGTCACGACCAAATCAGGTGATTATCGCGGTGGACCTGCATTTTATATTTCCAAGGGTTTGAATGCCCCTTGGGCAGGCGTGTTGTTTTCGTTCTGTCTGATCCTCAGCTTTGGACTGATCTTTGTCGCGGTTCAATCCCATTCAATCGCCGAGGCCCTGAACGGAGCCTTTGGCGTCGAGAAGATTTGGGTTGGCGTTGCTGTGGCTGCCGCCGCTTCGGTAGTTATTTTCGGGGGCATCAAAGCCATTGCCCGTGTCGCGGAAATTCTGGTTCCATTCATGGCAGGTGGATACCTTCTGATCGCTATCATCGTGATGGTTCTGAACATCACCGAGGTTCCGGGCTTGTTGTGGCTGATTGTCTCCAGCGCGTTGGGCCTGCAAGAGGCCGCAGGTGGTGTTGCGGGCGGCGTCATGGCGGCCATGTTGAACGGCATTAAACGTGGTTTGTTTTCGAACGAGGCCGGAATGGGATCCGCTCCGAATATTGCTGCCGTTGCAACGCCATCACCGCATCACCCTTCCAGTCAGGGGCTGGTGCAGGCGTTTGGCTGTTTTGTCGATACGATACTTGTGTGCACTGCGACCGCACTTTTGATCCTGTTGTCCGGGGTGTTGGGGGGCGATGGCATCACCGGTATGCAGCTGACACAGAACGCATTGGACGTTCATCTGGGGCCGTTTGGTACCTACTTCATTGCGATAGCAATCATTTTCTTTGCTTTTACGTCAATCCTCGGCAACTACTCTTACGCCGAGAACGCCATGGCGTTTCTTGGGCTGGAGGGCAAAGTCGCGATGACAGCGCTGAGGGCAGCTTGTCTTGCGATGGTGGTATGGGGGGCACTTCAAACAGTGACAACCGTCTTTAACTTTGCTGACGCTGCGATGGGGCTGATGGCGGTTATTAACCTGACGGCGATCCTTCTTTTGTCAGGCACGGTCTATCGCCTTACAAAGGATTACTTCGGCCAGAGAAAGGCCGGTCAGGAGCCAACCTTTGTGCTTGAGGATTTCGAAGGTGCGACGGAAGGTGTTTCACAAAAGATCTGGAGCGAAGATGCGCAAACCTCTTGATCCTGAACGAACGCAGGCAACTCTCAACGAGATTGCACAGCGCATGGCCGGAGAGGTCAATCGCGGAGAGGTGGCCGACTATATCCCCGAATTGGCCGATGTCTCGCTGAATCAGTTCGGGATTGCGGTTGCACCGCTTGAGGGGCTGCCCTTGGTAGCAGGGAATGGCGACGTTCCGTTTTCGATTCAAAGCATTTCGAAAGTCTTCGGTCTGGTTATAGCTTTGGAACATGTCGGAGCAACGCTCTGGCGGCGTGTTGGGCGCGAGCCGTCGGGTGACCCGTTCAATTCCATTGTTCAGCTTGAATTCGAACGCGGCAAGCCTCGCAACCCCTTTATCAATCCGGGGGCGATTGTTGTGTCCGACATAGTACTGGAACATCAGCCAGACGGTTCAGATACCCACCCGGTTCTGGACCTCTGCCGGCGACTGGCAGATGCGCAGGAGATTTCGGTGGATGAAGACGTTTTTGCGTCCGAAGTTGCAACCGGCGATCGGAACAGGGCGCTTGGCTATTTCATGTTGGCTGAAGGAAACATCAAAGGCGACGTGCGTTCAGTAACCGAAAGTTATTTTCGGCAATGTAGTATTGCGATGAGCTGCCGTCAGCTTGCAAAAGCAACACGCTTCCTTGCAGCAGGGGGCGAGGGGCAGGATGCTGAAATCGCTGCTGTTACCTCTGAGCGTGTTCGACGCATCAACGCACTGATGATGACCTGCGGCTGTTACGACGCTTCGGGCGAGGTTGCTTTTCGGATCGGGTTGCCCTGCAAAAGCGGCGTCGGAGGAGGTGTCGTCGCCATCGTCCCCGGCATTGGCTCGATCGTTGCATGGAGCCCCGGGCTGGACGAAAAAGGAAACTCTGTTTTGGCTCTCAAAGCAATCGAAGAGCTGGCGCACGGGTTGGATTGGTCTGTCTTTTGAACCTTATGGCTTAGCGCTTGCGGCTTAGAAGGCCGTATTTGATCGCCCATCCCCGGAGGGACAGAGGTTTGCGCCTGTCTTTCTTGAGCGCATGTTTTGGCCGCAGGCCGCTTTTTCTGTTGAATTCAAAAACATCAATCACCCGTTCGGCACAGCCACAGGATTCACCCATTCCAACCTTGGCATAGTAGAACTTTTCGAAACTTTCGGGGTTTTGCATGTCGGTCCTCCTGTCGTCCATTCTCTTTCTTCAGGTTTCGGTTTGCCAATCACATGCCTCGGAGCGAGGCGATGGCGCCAATTCAGGGGTCCGTCGCCTCAAGATTTCGAAGGTCGCAAGAACGTCAGGACGACAGCTGGGTATAGGCGGACATCAAAACCGCAATGATGATCAGCTCGACAACAAGGGGAGGCAGCACGGCCTTGTCGAACCCATCAACGACAATCCCGACAATGCGGCCAAAGGCGACAACCCCCATAAGGATAGCAACAGCTACAAAGCTGAGGGTCTGTCCGGTTGTGAGGCCGATCATCAGCATTGCCACACAGGCTAGAAAAAGCCCGCCAATGACGGAGCGAATGGTGCTGAGGCCGGGGGCACCATTCGGTTCGACCGCGAAATTCGCAAGCATGCGCCGCGGCGCAAACATAGACATGAGGCCAAGGCCCGCCAGCATCAGGGTTGCGAGACCGACGAGGATTTGAAGGGTTAGTTCCATAGGGTATCTCCTTTTGCGCGGGGTCAGGCGAACTGTTGAACGGCCTGGTTTGCGTTGTCCTGATAGGCGGGGTTCGACAGGTCGGGATTGATGCTCGACTGATCCACAACCGGCCCAGTCGGGTAGTCTGGTCCGCTGGCATAGAACCGATCGCTTTCGAATGTCGGGTTGAGCAGCCCCTCGACATAGCGGCTGGCTCCCTTGTCGATACTGTGCATCATGGCGAACAGGGGCATCAGCCTGCCGCCAATGTGTTTGAAGAAAAGCCGCTTTAGGAAGGGTAGCTCATCCATACCGTTGGTGCCGGTAGTGCCGCCCGGACTCATGGTGACAAAGCGGATATGCGGTTGTTGCCGTGCCATCGAAGCCATCCAGTGTGCACCAACGAGTTTGATGTTGGCGTAGACTTCAAGAGGATCGGCCTTGGGGCTGAACTTCTTGCCATTGGCGATAGATGTGAACTCCTCAACCGAATAGTTTGCCATCTTTGGGCGCTCGATCCCCATCTTGGGAATACCATGCGTAGCTTCTGATCCGGCATAAAGGACCGTCGAAGTCACCAACTGGCGCTGCAGCAATTCATCGACCAATACAACATGGCCCAGCATGTTGGCTGCGAACATGTTGGTAACACCGTCGGGGGTCAGGTCATTCCGGTTGCTACCGATTGTACCGCCTGCGTTCAGAACGACCGCATCTACAGAAGAGGTCATCTGCCTGACTGCGGCCCGGACCGAGGTTGGGTCCGCGACATTAATCAGGGTAATCTCGAAAATGTTGCGCCCGGTTTCGGTCTGCAACTCTGTTTTTGCTGCCTCTGATTTAGCTTGGTTTCGGCAGGCGAGATAGATTTTGCTGATGTCATCTCGCAAAGCTAGTTGCCGGGCCGCTTCTCGGCCCAAACCGGCATTCGCACCGGTGATGAGAACAGATTGGATAGGGGTCATCGCTTTGGGTCCATTCCATTTTGGTTCGACGACTTAACCTAGCGTGTTTGAAATTTGACGTGTATCTGGGTAAAGTTGGACATAATGCTTCAAATATGAACCACCTACATTGAGGCCCTATGAACATACAGGAAAGCCATAGCCTGAACTGGGACGATCTAAAGTTCTTTCTTGCCGTAACCCGAAGCGGAACCATACGCGGTGGAGCCGACAGTATTCAGGTCAACCACACAACCTTGGCGCGGCGTTTGTCCGTCATGGAGGAACGTATTGGCAGTCGGTTGTTTGACCGCTCGAAGCAGGGGCTGGTTCTGACCCAACTTGGCGAAGACCTACTGCCCTATGCGGAGAGGGTCGAGGAAGAGATGGCCACCGCATCCCGGATTATCGTTGGGCGAGATGCCGAACCTTCCGGCACCGTCTTTGTCACCCTGCCACACGGGTTGGCAATGACCTCGGTCATGGATGACCTGTCAGCCTTTGCTGCGCGCTATCCCGATATCTCGCTAAATCTGACTTTCACCAATGATGTGGCAGACCTGACCCGTCGCGAAGCGGATGTATCCTTGAGGGTGGCACACGAAGTGACGGATGACGTGGTCGGCCGCAAACTTGTTCAGATGTCGCAGGCGGCTTACTGCACACGCTCCTATGCCGACGGGATCAGTGACAATGGTGGAGAAGGCTTGCACTTCATTGGCTGGCACGAGCCGGAAGGGGCCACCACCGCGAAATGGATACGCGACAGTTGCTATCCCAAGGCTCAGTTGAAACACCGTGTCTCGGAGCTGGTGCCGATGATAACGCTGGCTGCTGCAGGGTTTGGTATGGCCTATCTGGCCTGTAACATCGGCGACCGCCATCCGGACCTTATCCGCGCGCCGTTTCAGAAACCGTTGCCATACCGAAGCCTGTGGCTGCTGCTGCACCGTGATCTGCGCAACACAGCCCGTGTTCGTCTTTTCGTGGATTTTCTGGCCGAGCGGATCACGTCTCGAAAAAATGAGTTCTGGGTGGCGGGTACTGACCCCTAAAGAAACAGAACTGTTCCATTCGCTTAGTAGGTTGAACTTCGCTGGTCAATTTTCTGGAGCCGCCTACGACTTCTCACACTATTGTTTACACAGACATATTTCCTTGCGTACGATCCGGGTGAATTTTTCCGATCGTTTGAACGCAAGGGTTTAACACCATGTCTGAAACACTGAACCTTCATAAGTTTGAAAACCTAAGTCCTTTCCAGATCAAAGACGAACTAATCAAGCTAGCTCAGAAAGAGTCGCGCCAGATGGCTCTGCCTTACCTGAATGCGGGGCGCGGCAATCCCAATTGGATCGCCACCAAAGCGCGAGAGGCGTTTTTCCTGCTGGGTCAGTTCGCGATGACCGAAGCGCAGCGTCATCGCAATGAACCGCAAGTCGGGCTGGCCGGGATGCCGCAGGGGCCGGGTTGTTATGAACGGCTCAAAGCGTATTGCGAAAACTCTGTTGAAAAGAACGGCCCTCCTGGCGCGGATACGCTAGTCGCAGTTGTGGACTTTGCGATCGAAAAATTCGACTTCACTCCGGACGATTTCGTGCTGGAACTGACCGACGGCATGGTCGGTGACCACTATCCGATGCCCGACCGCTGTATGCAGCACAATGAGGCTATCGTTCATGAATATGTAATGTGGGCGATGTGTTCCGGGCACCGTCCCAAAGCGAAGTTCGACATTTATGCGGTTGAGGGCGGCACCGCTGCGATGTGCTATATCTTCAAAGCCCTCAAGAACCAGCGGCTGTTGAATGCAGGCGATACGATTGCTTTGGGCACGCCTATATTCACGCCTTATCTGGAAATGCCGGTGCTGGAAGACTACGGGCTGAACGTGGTGGATGTGTCCTCGGAGGAGGAAGATCATTTCCAACTGACGGACGACGATCTCGAACAGTTGGCTGATCCCAAGGTCAAAGCCCTGTTTCTGGTCAATCCGGGCAACCCGTCCTCGGTCGCGATCAGCCCCGAGGTTATGACCCGCTTGGTCGATTTCGTCAAAACTCGCCGTCCTGACCTGATCATCCTGACGGATGACGTCTACGGCACCTTCATTCCGAACTTTCAGTCGGTGATGGGGCATCTGCCTGAGAACACGATAGGGGTTTATTCCTACTCCAAGTATTTCGGATGCACCGGTTGGCGTCTCGGGGCCATTCTGGTGGCTGAGAACAATATCTTCGACAAGATGATTGCTGACGCACCCGAGGAAACCAAAGCCGTTGTCAACGCGCGGTATGAGACACTGACGCCTGATCCGTCCTCGTTCAAGTTCATCGACCGGATCGTGGCGGACAGCCGCGATGTCGCGTTGAACCACACGGCGGGACTGTCGCTGCCTCAGCAGGTGATGATGACGCTGTTTTCACTGGTCGAACTGATGGATGAGGACAAAGCATATCAAAAGTTATGTTGGGGTATCCTCCAGCATCGTTTCGACGAGTTGGTCGAGGGGATGGGCATCGAAGTGCCCGACAACCCGCTATTCGACAAGTATTACGGCATCATCGATTTCGAGTTCTGGTTGCGCAAATACGTGGGGGACGAAGTTGTTGAGTGGATCAAGGAGAATGTTCACCCGCTCGATATTTCGTTCAAACTCGCTCAGGACCACGGGATCGTGCTGTTGAACGGGTCGGGTTTTGACGCGCCGAACTGGTCGGCGCGGGTGTCCTTCGCCAATCTGGATGACAGTGCCTATCGTCAGATCGGCCGCGCGGTGCGGGCAGTTGCTGTGGGCTATGTGCAGGCCTATCGCGCCTCGAAGGGGCTTCCACTGCACGGCTAAGTGCGTGCGGGGGAGGGGGAGCTTGCCATGGAACTGATCGGGTCGATCTTTGGGCATCACCCCGCTCTGGCCCTGTTTTGCAGCCTCGCCCTTGGGTATGCGCTGGGTCAGATTTCCATCGGCTCGTTTACCGTTGGTTCCGTGGCGGGCTGCCTTTTAGCCGGTGTTTTGGTCGGTCAGACCGGGGTAGTGGTGTCGGATGACCTGAAACAGGCGTTCTTCATGTTGTTCCTGTTTTCCATCGGATACCGGACCGGACCGCAATTTTTTCGGTCAATGAACCTACATGCGTTGCCGCAAATCGCCATTACGGTTTTGCTCTGCGTTGTGGCGCTGGCGGTTGCGGCACTGCTGGCGCCGTTGTTGGGCTTGTCCGCGGGGATTGCTGCCGGGCTTTTGGCCGGCGGTGTCACCGAAAGCGCAACACTGGGCGTGGCCATAGACACCTTTGCAAAAACCGGGGCTGACGAGGCCGCGCAACAGATCTTTGACAGTGAAATAGCCACCGGGTTCGCCGTTGCTTATTTCGTCGGTGTCATTGCAACGATCTTTTTCCATACGCAACTAGCGCCCCGCTTTTATGGCCGGTCACTCAAAGAAGCATGTGCGGAGTACGAGGCGAAGCTCGACAACAACGACGCTCCTATGGTGTCTGAACATCGCGATTTCGAGGCCCGCGCCTATCGCATCAATCCCGATCTCGCCGGCCACACCGTAGCCGAGCTTGAGGCTCGCGTACCCGAGCATGTCCGTGCCTTTTTTGACCGGGTTCGACGCGGGGGCAAAATCCTGCCCACCTCACGTGATATGGTGCTCCAAGAGGGCGATACTGCGGCCATCGCCGGTGTCAGGTCTTATTTGATCGACCACACCGCCATGCTGGGGGAAGAGGTCGAGGACCCGGAGCTTCTCGATCTTCCGGTTCAGACCAACGATATCGTTGTAACCAACACCGCCGTGGTCAACAAAACGCTGGCTGAGCTGTCAGGCCGCCCAGAGGCGCGAACTATCTACTTGCGGGGGATCATGCGCAGCGGAGAGCGGCTTCCCATCTTTCGCGGCGTGACTTTGCACAAGGGTGACGTACTGACCGTGTCGGGCACCCGCAGCCATATCGAAGATGCCGCCGCTCGCTTGGGTTATCTGGACCGCGAAACCAGCAAGACGGACATGATTTATGTCGCCTTTTTCATCCTTTTGGGTGGGCTAATCGGAATTCCTGCACTGAAATACGGGGCGATTGAGCTGGGACTGGGCACCTCGGTCGGGGTGCTGCTGGGTGGTCTGGTGGCGGGGTGGCTGAGGTCTATGCACAGGACGTTTGGCTTTGTGCCCGAGGCGACGCTGTGGATTTTCGACTCGCTAGGTTTGTGTGTGTTTGTGGCCTGCGTGGGGATCACATCCGGGACCAGCTTTGTGACTGGGGTGTTGGAAAGCGGGCCGTCACTGATCTTTGGGTCGGTGGCAATTGTATTGCTGGCCCACGGGGCAGCGGTTGTCGTGGGCCGCAAGGTTTTTGATATTAATGAGGGTATATTGGCGGGCACCTGCTGCGGGGCAGGGACCTCGGCCCCCGGTCTGGCCGCCGTTCAAGAAGCGGCGCAGAGCCAGGTTCCCACGCTGGGTTATGGGCTTGGCTATGCCGTGGGTAACGTGCTTCTGGCCCTGTGGGGCTCCGTCATCGTGATCCTGCTTATGTAGCTTACGGCACGAAGGCGACGACCAGCGGCCCCCAGAGAGTTAGGAAAATGTTCGCCACCGCGTAGGTCATGGTAAACGCAGGCGTCGGGGTCGAGTTCCCAGCCTTTTCCAGCAAGGTCGCAAAGCCGGGGTTGCCTGAACGAGACCCGGTGACCACCGCGCACGCCTCGACCGGGTTTTTGATCCGCAGCACGAAATAATTTATCGGAAATTGCACGATCATCGGCATCAGCGTTACGACGACGCCCAGCAACAGCAGGGTAATGCCATATTCCTGAATGGCGTCCAGCGCAGGCTTGCCGGCATTGAGGCCAACAACGCCAACAAATACCGCAAGGCCAAAGCTTTGCAGAAAATTTGCGGCCCCGCGATTGATCCCGCCGATCTTAGGGCGCCGGATGCGCAGATAGCCAATGATAAGACCAGTAACGAGGCAGCCAAGGCCAGAGCCAAGCGCAACTTTCGTACCCGCGATGACAAAGCTGATCTCACCGATCAGATAGCCGATGGCAACACCGATCCCCAAAGCGATGAAATTCGTGACCGAGGCCGACGGCGGCACATAGCCCGCCACTTTCGACACCCGGTTCAGATCGTCCTTGTGTCCGACGATTGAAACCTCGTCACCCGCGTGGATTTCGGTGTTGTGCAGGACGGGCACGTCATGCCCCATGCGCGTGATCTTTGAGATATGTACGCCGCGCCTCTGATCAGCAGTCAGTGCTTCACGTAGCTCTGACAGGGTCTTGCCCGCCAGCTTGCGGTTGGTGATCACGACGTTGCGGCGTTCTTCAACAACCGTCAGTTCGGGCGGGTATTCTCCGATCTCACCACTTGCGGTGCCCTCGAACTGTGTCAGGGTCGAAACCAGCGCCGATACGACGATCACGTCACCCGCGTTGACGACAGTTTCAGGAGTCGGGTCAACCGGGGTGCCGTTTTGCAACAATTTTTCGACAATCAGATCGCCGTCGTATCCACCTTCGATGGCTTTCACCGTTTGGCCCGCAATCGAGGATTCGGCATTCACCTGATAGGCGCGGGCATCGAAGCGGTTCATCGGAAGGAATTCACCTTCCTCTAACTTGCGACCTCCGCCGCTGAGTTTCTGTGCCAGCTTGATCGCCTCTTGCCGCAAGTCGACGCGAAGGATGATCGGAATGACACTGACCGCCAGAATGGGACCGATAGAGCCAAAGATATAGGTGACCGAATAGCCGACAGCGATATTGGTTTTGAGTTTCTCGGCCTCATCCGCAGCGAGGCCAAGCAAGTCGATGGCGTTGCCGGCGGTGCCGATGATGGCCGATTGTGTCAACCCGCCAGCCGCCAGACCTGCAGCCAGCCCTTTGTCCAACCCGGCTAGCCTGGCTACTACGATAACAAAGAACAAACCCCACAGTGTCATCATGAACGCGGCGAGAAGCTTGGTCAGCGCCGTTCGGTTCAGTGCCGCAAAAAACTGCGGACCGCCGTTGTAGCCGACCATAAAAATGAACAATGAGAAAAAGACGTTCTGGACGTCCGTGCTGAGGTTGATGCCTCCGATCTGCCCCACGAACACTGCCACCAGCAAGGTGCCGGCAATGCCGCCAAGTTCAAACTTGCCGACCCGAAATTTGCCGACGCCGTACCCAAGACCCAGACACAAAAAGAGTGCCATAATGGGAAAGGTGCGGAGCTGTTCAGTGATCAATTCCATAGTGAATTCTCCAGGGTTTATACACTGGTTGGTTCGACGCCTTAGTATGCTGATAAGAAAGAAAATTTAGGTTTCTGTCGACGCGCTGGTGTCAGGTAAGCACCAAGAACGGATTCTGTCAAACTTAGAAAGATCAGAAGAAAAGAATGCGTTCCTTTCAAATCCAATGGGCTCGGGAATGCTGAGCGTTGATCAACGGTTGGGCTCTCGCCGTTTGCTTTCCAATTTTTATTGTCACCATTGACAAAATATTTCCTCGCATTAATTGTCATCTATGACAACAAAAGGGGCGCAGATGCCACGACCTTCGCTGAAAGACCAAAGATCTCACGAGATACTCGACGCCTATTTGACGTGTGTGGCGCGGTTCGGACTCGACGGCGCAACGCAAGAGCGGATTGCGGAAGAGGCCAGTGTTAAGCGGCCGTTGTTGCGTCACTACCTTGGGAACAAGGATGAAATGATAACTGCGCTTGCAGAATATGTGATTGCTGGTTTTGCGGATTCCTTGGAAGGGCTGTGTCAAGCTCTGCCCGAAGATGCATTGCCATCGGACCTTGTGGAGTCGTTGTTTTCGGAGGACAGCGGGACCGATCCCCGGTTGATGCTGGCTTATCAGGCACTGGTGACTGCGGTGCCAGAACGACCGGACTTGCGGCAAGGTCTGATGGAAAGTCTCACAGAGTTTCTAGACGTTGTTGAGGCGATCCTCCGGCGCGCGGCCAAATCCGCTTCGGACGCAAACATCCGTGCCGCCACGCAGGGGATTTCAGCGATATTTGTCAGTATGGATGCCTTGTCCCCGCTGGACCCACCTCAAGCCTGGCGCGCGGAACTGAAACTGGCGGCCTCGATGCTGGCAACTGCTCTAGAGGCAAAAAAATGAACCCGGCCAGAACCGCAAACTATATCGCTCTGCCTATCCTGTTGGTCGCGACCATACTTGGGCTCTATTGGGTCTGGGGGGTGCTTTTCGTCTGGTGGATCGTTCCGACGGTTATGAACGGGCAGGCTTTTCTTGTGTTCGAAATCAACCGTGAGGACGATCCGGTTCTCTACTGGGCCATTGTCGGCCTATGGGCTGTGCTGGGTCTGATGATGATCGCCGCCAGCCTGTTCCCCCAATACGCTCATCTGCTTGCCTGAGGTGCCTTGATGTCCAAAATGTACCACCATCTTCCTGTTGAGGCCTACACTTCAAAAGACTGGTTTGACCGAGAGCAACGCCTCATCTTTTCGCGCACATGGCGCTTTGCCGGGCTGGTCGAAGACATTCCGGATCCAGGGCATTACCTGTCGGTACAGGCAGGGCTGAACAATCTTTTCATTGTCATGGGTCGTGACCATCGGCTGCGCGCGTTCCACAATATCTGCCGCCACCGAGGCACCCAGTTGATCCGCGCAGTTGGCAAGACGCAAAAGGCGCTGACCTGCCCATATCACGACTGGACTTATGATCTGGAAGGCAACCTGATTTCGGTTCCCGACGAAGCCACCGAATTCCCCGGCGGCGTCGACAAGTCCTGTCTCGGTCTCAAACCAGCCAGCGTGGATGTCTGGCGCGGGATGTTATTCGTTCACCCAGACCCGGACGCGCCGACCCTTGCTGAGTGGTTCGGAGAGGTTGATCCGTTTTTGGGTCCTCATAAGCCCGAGGAACTGGTCGAATATCCTGAAGGTCGCAATAGCTACGAGATCAAGGCCAACTGGAAGATCGTCGTTGAAAACTACATCGACGTCTATCACCTGAGCCACCTGCATTCGAACACGCTGCACATGTATGACCATGCAAAGGCTGAATACGGGTGGAAAGGCCCTCATTATCATTTTTGGGAACCCCCTTCCGCAGCTTATGCGAAGGATCATGAAGCCAACCTTCCGATGCCGCGCACGATCCCCGAACCTCACGTCGGTGCGTGGGTTCCGATGCTGTTTCCCGGTGTTGGCATCGGGGCCAGCGAGGAAAGCTGGAACCTGTTCATCATTACCCCGTTGGCACCTGATCTGACGCGGGTTGAGAACCGCACAAAACTCGCCAACGCATCGGAGTGGGCATTTCAGAAACAACAGTGGAAAAGTTGGAGTTTCTGGAAGGATTTCGGCGGTGCGAAATATCAAGGGGACGACGTCACCAGTGAAGACGATCCGATGGCGTCCGGTGATTTTACGGCCGAAGATATCTATGCCTGCGAACAGCAGCAAAAATCTCTGAAAAGCCCTTATTTTGAAATTGGCCCTGCCGGGGTTGGTGAAAGCCCGATCACACAGCACCAAAAAGCGGTGTTGGAATTCTTGCAAGAAAATTGAGATCCGCGGAGAAAAGTCATGAAACCAGTACAAGCCACCTTTGTCGGCGTACTGCTTGCGTCTGTCCTGGTGCTGACGGCGCACGCAGATGCGCCGGAAGACGTTGCCGCGCGGATCGTGCAGGCCCAGGACGAACAAAGCTTGTTAGCAACTTGGACCGATTGGCACCCCGATGCCGAACACCGGATCATCATAAAATACGGGTTGGGCCAAAAAGACGATGTCTTCTCGTACCGTGTTGCGGACAACATCGGTTCAGAGGAGGCCGAACTTGCAGAGGCGTTGCAGGGATACACGGAAACCAAGCGAACCGAGCCCGAGATTGCGTCGCGCATAGAGCAAGGCATTTCGCATGTCACTGCCGCGACCCACGTAGATTACAATTGGAAGGGGTACCAAGGCAGGATGTTACAAACGGATGAGTTCGTATTTGAGCCATATCTTGGCGGGACGGCCATCCGCTCGTTGACCACGACCTATGATTACCGCTGAAGAAACACACCATGCAAAACGATTTTCATGCCCTCATCGTGTCGGAGATACGAAAAGAGATCGGTGGCGCAGCCACCAGTGTCACATTCGCTGTCCCGACTGCCCTGACGGAACAATATCGGTGGACGGCGGGGCAACACCTGACTGTCAGATTCATGATTGGTGGAGAGGAGTTCAGACGTAGTTATACGATTTCGAACCCTCCGGGCGCGGAGCTGCGCATCACGGTCAAACGCGTGAAGGACGGTGTTGTTTCCAATCACATAGGTGACACCCTGAAAAAAGGCGACACCGTTGACGTGATGCCCCCCTTCGGTCAATTTTCGCTGCTGCCCGGCGCTCTGAAACGCCGCACTCATTATTTCTTTGGGGCAGGGAGCGGTATCACGCCTCTTTTTGCGATGATCAACTCCGTTTTGGAAGACGAGCCGCACTCCACGGCGCACTTAGTCTATGCCAACACAAACGCTGACAGCATCATTTTCCGGGAGGAATTAGAACTGCTGCAAAGCCGATACCCGCAGCGTTTAACTGTTCGCCACATCCTGTCCCGACCCTCACTGCTGAGTTGGTTTACGCCTTGGCGTAGCGGGCACTTGGACGCAAACGCGATCAAAGCAGTTCTATCCGAGGCTCCACCTGTGGCGCAGGACACCCAGTACTGGGTGTGCGGTCCCGGCAGTATGAACGCGGACGTTCGTGCAATTTTGCTCGAACTGGATGTTCCGGATGACCGCATCCACATGGAGAGCTTTGGTGGTGATGTGGAAAGCGACCTGAGCGTAGAGGGAATTGACGCGGTCGCTCAAATCTCGTTGGACGGCACAATATCTGAGGTTCCCATAGCTGCCGGACAAACAATACTTGATGCGGCCCTATCTGCCGGATTAAACCCGCCATTTAGCTGCCAGTCCGGTGTCTGCGGCGCCTGTATGGCCCGCCTGACAGAAGGAGCCGTGCATATGAGAAAACGTATGGCGCTGGAAGATGAGGACATCTCCAAGGGCCTCATCCTGTGCTGTCAAAGTGTGGCGACGGAAAAAAGCCTGACTGTGAAGTTTGAGAACCGGTCGCAGCCAAACTAAGTCCTTCGCGCGTTGTCCGCTACGTGCCTTGAGGGCCACGAACCGACAAGGTACATAGAAGTGAAACCACGGGGTAAGTGGCGCACCTGGCTATTTCCATTGATTTACCGCCGGCTAAGCTTACCAACGCTGGTTGAACAAAGTCATTGGCGAGCGTTACCAGATCCTGCACGCCAGCGCCCTCGGACTGCACAGTGTCATCGTCCGAAATATAGGTCAGTTTGCGTTCACCGGTCATGAACTTTTCAAGATTGGCGCGCTTCAGGCTAATTGACAGGTCGGCCTTCTCGGCGACCTGATCGACGGTATAGGCCTAGGTGCTTTGCTCATATCGACACGATCTCGTTTCGTTTTATTCGGACCAGGGCGTGATGATTTCATACGCCTGCCTCTTCCAAATGGTGGCGACGCACCGCGTTTCGAGCGAGTTGATCTGTTGAAGCCCAAGCGCCGAGTAACCGATAAGCGACCATCCCGACCGAAACTCGAATTTCGCGGCCGAAGCGTCATAGGTTCTTGCGATTTGGCAGTTGGGTCGGAGTTTCAGAAAAACCTGTTTCATTGCCTGCATAGGAGTGGTTCGCCGTCCACTTGATAGATGTCGAGTTGAACACGGTTCATTCGTATGTTTTGGCCAACGGTATGGCACCAATGCCAGAGTCGAGATCAGTTACGGTAGCTGAATTTTCGGTTTAGGTTCCTAGGTTTTTGCCAGTGAGGGCGATGCTTTGCTGTAGTTGGTGCATGACCTTATGGCCAATTGTAACCGTTATAAGAACCCTTTAAGAGAAGGCACAGAATTCAGCCTCCGACGTTGTTATGGATGCGGATTTTTCATGAATTGGACCTGACAGACATGATTGACCTTAGTGGCCACACTCCTCTGCGCGACAGCAACAACTATAAGATTTTTCAGCACCCTGAACTTGAGGGTGCATTGCTGAAAGTCCGGGTGGATGAACCCGCGCCAAACCATGTTTGGCTACGCTATGCAGCGCGGCGCTACGGCAACCTTCGGCAGTGGAATCGTGAGGCGAATGAATACCTTGCTGCCCTGAACCGCGGCTGCCCTGAAATCGAACGTTTAGCCCGATTCATGGGATATGCACCGACTTCTGAGGGGCCAGCTCTGGTAGTTGAAAAATTGACCGGGCCGGATGGCGATCTTGCGCCGACCCTAAAGTCCGAGAGGGATGCACTGACAAGGGGTTCCGAGGCTCGCAAAAAACTGCGTGAGGAATTCTTGGAGTTGCTGGACGACCTTGAGCGTGGGCGGATCGTTGTAGGTGATATGGGCCTGGAAAACATCGTTCGTGCGCAGGAGCGTGGTGGTAAGTTGGTCATAATTGACGGCTTGGGTGAACGGGTTTTGCTCCCGCTGACCTTGTTCAGTGACTTGGCTTTCCGAAAGTCTATCGAACGCCGCCGGCAACGTTTGTTCAAGTCGTAAAAGCAGGTGGAGTTCTGACGCCGTTGTTTAGCCCGCAACTCGCAAGGGGATGGCGGCTTCAACTTCTTTGCGTATTTCCTCAATCAATGCCATCGCTGCCGGGTTTCGACGTTTCAGAGATGTGCGTGCGACGTAGGCAATGCCGGGTGGATCTGGGAAAAGGTCGTCTACAACCTCCATATCCGGGGTGATGTGCAAACCATTCAACAGCGCAACGCCAAGTCCAGAGCGCACGGCGGATTGGATGCCCGCGGCGCTGGGGCATTCCAATACGCTGTCGAAGCGATGCGGCCCGTTTCCGATGCCCCATTGCCTGAAAAAGCACTGACTGTCGAAAGACAGAAAAGGTACGGGGGCCGATACATCCACCCGAAACTCGGGCGACTTGACCCAGTGCAGACTGTCCTCGAACAGGACCAGATCATCGGGCAACACGTCCCGTCGAAAGATCTGCATCACCGCCACGTCCAGTTCTCCAGCTTTTAGCCAAGCTTGTACGTTCAGACTTTGACTGGTCCGGGTGCGGACCTGAACGTCTGGGTATAAACGTGTGAAACGACCCAGTATTCTTGCAATACCGCTGGTGGTGGTGTCTTCGGTCATGCCCAATCGGATTGCACCGGTCAGAGGTTTCTTACCCAAAGAAGCCAGCGCTTCGTCATGCAGTTCCGTGATCCGGCGGGCATAATCGCATAGCCGCTGGCCGGCATCGGTAAACAACGGGCCTCCGGCGCGACGAGCCAGCAGGTCGCAATTCAACGCCTGCTCCAACCGCCGAATCTTATGGCTAACGGCCGATTGCGACAGGGCCAGATGCTCTGCCGCACGGGTCACTCCACCATGTACGGAGATAGCCAGTAAAGCGCGCAGAGCGTCTATTTCCAACCGTTCGTTCATTTGCACCATCATGACAAAACAAGATTGAAGAATGACAATCATTCATTTGAGTCACATCCTAGCGTTGGTTTAGTCACAGGAAAAGACAAAACCTCGGAGACCACCATGTCACACCTCGTCACCGATCACGCTCTGATCAACAACACCCGCATTGCGCACGGCACATATGGTGCCGGGGAACCTGTTGTGCTGATCCACGGTACGCCATCCTCGTCTTACATTTGGCGCGATGTGCTGCCGGAATTGGTGAACGCGGGCTACAAGGTTCATGTGTATGACTTGTTAGGGTTTGGCTTGTCCGAACGGCCATGGGATCCGTCGGTTGATACCTCTGTCACCGGGCAGACGCCAATCCTTGAGGGTTTGCTGGACCTATGGGGACTGGATGATCTGCATGTCATTGCCCACGACATAGGTGGCGCCGTGGCCCCCCGGATTGTGGTTCAGTCGCCGGAGCGGGTCCGTTCTTTGACCCTGATCGACGTCGTCAGCTTTGATAGCTGGCCGTCCAAGCGTACCAAAGAGCAAATGCATGCGGGTTTGCAGCAGTTGGTTGATGCGCCGGACGCAGATCACAGGACGCACTTCCAGCAATGGTTGCTTTCGGCCGTGCAAAACAAAGAGCGTTTGGCTCAGACGTCACTGGACACTTATCTCGACTTCATAAGTGGCCCCATTGGGCAAGGTAGCCTGTTCCAACATCAGGTTAGTCACTACGATCCCAAGCACACGAATACCATTGCCTATGAAAAGCTGGGCGCATTGCCGGTGCAATTGATCTGGGGCGCAGATGATGCGTGGCAGGTTGTGGATTGGGCGCATAGGCTGCACGGTACAATTCCAGGGTCCGAGCTGCACATTTTGGACAATTGCGGTCACTTCGCGATGGAGGATCAGCCCGAACGCATCTCAGCTCTGCTGATCGATTTTCTCAAGCGGAAGGGGTGAGGCATGGCTATAGCTGAAAACTCGCGCCGTGGTTTGACGACGGTTTTTGAAATCACTGGGTCAGTGCTGGCGATGGCTTATGCGTTGCTGATCGCCTCGAACATCGGGGCGGAGCTACTGGGTTTTACACTCCTGCTTTTGTCGTCCGGCCTGTTTGCCGCTTGGGCTGTCATTGACCGCCGCTGGACCTTTTTGTTGCTGCAGGGGTTTTATGCAACTTCTGCCGTCATTGGGCTGATCCGTTGGGCGTAAACTTCGCATAGGGTTGATGCAGTTTTCCTGTTAGGACGGCCCCATGCGCACTGAAAACAGAATCGAGATTGGCTTTCTGCTGTTTGACGGTTTTCCGATGGCTTGCCTGACTTCGGTGATCGAGCCGTTACGGGCGGCCAACGAAATCGCCGGGCAAGAGGCGTTCTGCTGGAGCTTGGTCTCAGAGAATGGGCAAAAAGTTCAATCCAGCGCGGGTGTTGGGTTCGAGGCCGAGCGGCCGCTGGCCGAGTGCAAGGACATCGGCATATTGTTTTTGCTCAGCAGCCCAACCTCGGTCTTTGATGACCCAAGTTTCGGAAACGGTGTGTTGCGGAGCATGGGTCGACACGGCGCGGTTTTGGGCGGGATCAGCGCGGGTGTGTTCCCCTTGGTTCGGTCGGGCGTCATGCAAGGTCATCCGGTCTCGGTTCACTGGTGCTATGAGGCCGCGTTCAAAGCTGAATTTCCCGATATGGATGCGCGCAGCGAAGTGATCGTCAGAACAGCCAGCCGAACAACGGTTTCCGGCGCGGCGGCGGGGTTCGATTTGGCTTTGCACTTGATTCAGGACCGGTTGGGGGGTGATGTCGCGCACGAGGTCGCCTGTTGGTTCCAACATCCGATGATGCGCGGGGCAGGGGTGCGTCAGCAGGTGCCCAGTTCCAACGCGCCGGGTACGGGCGACAGTCTGCCACCGCTGGTGTCGCGATGCGTGGAGTTGTTTGCAGGGCGTCTAAGTCAGCCGATTTCGATTGCAGAGGTGGCGCAGAACATGAAGGTAACACCTCGCCAGATCGAGCGTGCGTTCAAGCAGGCCACGGGCCAGAGCCCCAGTCACTATTACCGTTCAATGCGCATGAAGGCGGCGCGGCAGATGGTGGTCTATACCAAGGATCCGATACCCGAGATCGCTCTGGCCGTAGGCTATGGTTCAGTTGCGCCTCTGGTCACGCATTACCGCGCCGCTTTTGGTCTGAGCCCCAGCGAAGATCGGCGCAGAATCAACCGATTCCGCGTCGAAGATAACGCGCCGTTGCCATCGGTCTGACCGGGTTCTACAGAGCTGAACGCATTGCAGTAACAATGGCATGATGCAGCGACCCGGCTGAGGATCGTGGGCCATATATACTGTAATTCTCGGCCGTCCGGCACAGTACAAAACAGCCAATGTGATGGATCGAGCAGCGCGCGGCGCTGCCCTCACTCACCTTGCGCAGATCGAGTTGACACAACAGTTCCAGAACAGCCGGAATATTGTCTCCGTTCAGATCGAACCGAACCCAGCCGTCGGTCTGTTCCGTGACCGAGGCAGCGTCACCCATCGCGGCCTCGACCTGGGCAGCGAGGTCTTCGTGGGTGTCAAATGGTGCCTCAACCATCCACTGATCTGACCCAGCCCAGAACGCGCTGACCGTAGCGCCAGTCCAGCGGCCAATTTCGGGTGTGGGCGCATCAATCAACTTCGCCAGAGTTTTGGTGGATTTGCTTTCTTTCCCCATCCGCGCAGCGACTGAGGCCAGAGCAATGTGCGGTACTTCGGTGCAAGTGACGCCGCCGATTGTATCCACGCGCGGTTCAGGTCCGCCCAGGGCGGTTATTGCAACAAGATCATGCACGCAGACGTTCTCCTTCAGGGTCGACGAAATGGGCCGAAACAAGTTCGACATCGACGGTCAGGTCGGTGAGTGGCGAGACCAGGCGCATCTTCTCGCCCAACCTTTCGGCACCGTTTTTCACGAGGCCCAGACCGATATTGCTGTTGAGGATTGGCGAATAGACGGCCGAAGTGACGTAGCCCTGATCGTGCGCGGCATCCACAGGACCGTCAGTATTCATCAGATGACCGCCCGCGGTAATCTTTTCCTCGGGCTGTAGCGGTTTGATACCTACCAACCGCAGAACATCCGGTTCGACCAGCGCCTCGCGTTCGGACAGAACCGAGCCGATGCTGTCCTTCTTCTTAGACACCATCTTGCCCAATCCAAGGTTCAGCGCCGTAGTGGTACCGTTCAGCTCGTTGCCTGCCGCATGACCCTTTTCGACCCGCATCACGCCCAGTGCTTCGGTGCCGTATGGGATAACGTCAAATTCTTCGCCTTCGGTCATCAGACGTCGCATCAGCGCGTCACCATAGCGGGACGGAACAGCGATTTCATAGGCCAGTTCGCCGGAGAACGAGATCCGGAACAGTCGCGCGCGCAGACCACCGCAAACGGTGACGTTGCCGCAGGCCATGAAAGGAAACGCCTCGTTCGACAGGTCGAATTCCGGGTCTACGATCTTTTGCAGCAGTTTGCGCGAGTTCGGTCCTGCTACCGCATATTGGGCCCAAGCCTCAGTGGTTGAGATCAGCTGAACGTCCATGTCCGGGAAAAGGCACTGACGCACGAATTCCATGTGGCGATAGACACTTACCGCGTTTGCGGTGGTTGTGGTGACGACGAAGTGATCCTCGGCCATCCGTGCGGCTGTACCGTCATCCATAACCATGCCGTCTTCGCGCAGCATCAAGCCATAGCGGGTTTTGCCCACTGCCAGCTTGGCAAATGCGTTGGCGTAGACGCGGTTCAGAAACTCAGCCGCATCGGTACCTTGCACGTCGATCTTGCCCAGAGTGGTGCAGTCACAGACCCCGACCGAGGCGCGGGTCTGGCGCACCTCGCGGTCCACCGATTGCCGCCAGTGCGTCTCACCGGGCAGGGGGAACCACTGAGCACGCAGCCAGTTGCCGACTTCGACAAACACCGCGCCGCGTTCCTTGGCCCAGTAGTGTGAGGGCGTCAGGCGGGTAGGGTGGAATTCCTGCCCTTTCATTCGACCCGCGAAGGTGGCGATCGGAACCGGCGTGTAAGGCGGGCGGAAAATCGTGGTGCCGACCTCGGGGATCGATTTGCCTGCCACCTCGGCCATAATCGCCAGCCCGGTGATGTTCGAGGTTTTGCCCTGATCAGTCGCCATGCCCAGCGTGGTATAGCGTTTCAGGTGCTCGACCGAGCGGAAACCCTCCTGATAGCTGAGCTTCACATCCTTTACGGTCACGTCGTTCTGCTGGTCCACCCAGGCGCGTTTGCAGCCTTGAACGTACCAGAACGGTTTCTGCGTGACCGGTGCATCTTCGGCCTCGGGCAGGTCAGGCGGAGTACTGGTCAGGTCCAGCGCCTTGACCGCTCCTTCGGCGCCAGAGTGCAGCGCACCATGTGTCGACATCACACCGTTGGCCGCACCCGCAACTGACAAGCCCACCGGCAGATCAGCGCCGGGTACAAACGCCGCCAGAGCCTCATCCCAAACGGGGCGTCCGCGTTGATGGCAGGTCAGGTGTACGTTCGGGTTCCAACCGCCGGACACGCCCAGCGCTCCGCAGTCCAGCGTGCGGGTTGAGCCGTCAGGCATGGCAACCTCGACAAAGGACAGCCCATGACGGCCTTTGGTATTAACAACTTGCGCGCCCTGCAGGACTTCGTAGTCATAGTTGGTAGGGGCGTCCTCGCGCACATCCACCACGGCGGCGATCTTGACGCCCTTTGCGTGCAGATCGGCGGCGGTGCGGTGGCCGTCATCGTTGTTGGTGAAGATCGCCACGCGTTGAGACGCCGTGACCGCGAACCGGTTGGCATAGGTCCGAAGGGCGCTGGCCATCATGATGCCGGGGCGGTCGTTGTTTTCGAATGCAATCGGGCGTTCCGTGGCCCCGGCGCAAAGCAGCGCCTTTTGCGTATATATACGCCACAGGATCTGACGCGGTTTACCCTCGGGCAGGGTGGCCAGGTGGTCTCCTGTCCGCTCCACTGCGCCATAGATGCCGTGATCAAACGCACCGATCACAGTGGTGCGCGGCATAAGCCGGACATTGGGCAGAGACGATAGTTCTGCTACGGCTTGTGCTGCCCAGTCGGAGGCATTCTGGTCGTCCAGCGCCATAGTCTCGCTGTTCAGGCGACCGCCGAGGGTGAAATCCTCATCGGCCAGAATGACGTCGGCACCGGCGCGCCCTGCGGTAAGGGCCGCCATCAGACCAGCAGGCCCGGCACCGATGATCAGAAGATCGCAATGACGGAAACCCTTGTCGTATTCGTCGGGGTCAGCCTCCATCGACAGGGACCCCAGTCCGGCGGCGCGGCGGATCATCGGCTCGTAGAGCTTTTCCCAGAACGCAGCGGGCCACATGAAGGTCTTGTAGTAGAACCCCGCCGACAGGAAGTTCGAGAACAGGTCGTTCACTGCCAAGGCATCGAATTTCAGGCTGGGCCAGCGGTTCTGAGAATGCGCTTCTAGCCCATCAAACATCTCGATTGTCGTGGCGCGGGTGTTGGGCTCTTTCCGCGCGCCGGTGCGCAATTCGACTATGCCATTGGGCTCTTCAGATCCGACGGTCAGCAACCCGCGCGGTCGGTGGTATTTGAACGACCGCCCGATCAGCCGCACGTCATTGGCCAGCAGGGCCGAGGCCAAAGTATCGCCGGGATGCGCGGTATAGCTGCGCCCGTCAAATCTGAAGGACAAAGAGGTGTTGCGGTCGATCTGGCCGCCATCAAGCCTGTTGCTCTGCGTCATTTGGAACGCCCCCGTGCGCGGGCCACATCGCGGGCCAGTTCTACTTTTGAAATCTCATGCGTCAGCGTGTTGCGCGTGACGACCAGCCAGGAGCGGTCCCCGGCCTCGTGATACCAGAGCTCCTGATGCTCACCGGCGGGATTGTCGCGCACGTAGCCGTATTCATAGAATGCCTCTGACGCGTTCTCAGCCTGCCAATCGGGACGGTTGATCAGGGTCGCGTCACCGAGATAGGTGAATTCCGAGGCATCGCGCGGGCCCAGAAGGGGATGGTTGATAATCATGAAACGGTTCCCCTCAGTGCAGATTGGGCTGGTTGCCCACGCCTTTTTCGTCGATCATCCGGCCCTTTTGGAACCGGTCGAGGCGATAGGCGGTGGCGACCGGGTGCGGTTCGTCCTTCGCCAGTAAATGCGCAAAGCAATGGCCTGAGGCCGGGGTGGCCTTGAACCCGCCGTAACACCAGCCGCCGTTGAAATAGAGCCCCTCGACCGGCGTGCGGTCGATGATGGGTGAGCCATCCATCGACATGTCCATTACACCGCCCCACATCCGCAGCAGACGGGCTCGTCCGATCATTGGCATCAGGGCAACGCCGCCTTCGCAAACATCCTCGACCACAGGCAGGTTGCCGCGTTGAGCGTAAGTGTTATAGCCGTCGATATCACCGCCGAAAACCAGACCGCCCTTGTCGGATTGGCTGACATAAAAGTGCCCTGCGCCAAAGGTGATGACGCAAGGCAGGACAGGCTTAAGTCCCTCCGACACAAACGCTTGCAACACGTGGCTTTCGATGGGTAGTCGCATCCCGGCCATTCCCATCACGCGTCCGGAACTGCCCGCAACTGCGCAACCTACCTTGTTTGCGCCGATAAAGCCCTTGGTCGTCTCGACGCCCAGACATTTGCCATTCTCGATCCGCAGACCGGTGACTTCGCAGTTCTGGATGATATCGACGCCGTGCATGTCCGCTGAACGGGCAAAGCCCCAGGCCACCGCGTCATGCCGTGCGGTTCCGGCGCGCCGTTGGGCAAGGCCGCCCTTGATCGGGAACCGGGCATCGTCGAAGTTCAAATAGGGATGCTCTTTGCGCACTTGCTCAGCATCGAGGAGCTCGGCATCCGCACCGTTCAGGATCATCGCGTTGCCCCGTCGTATGGCGGCATCGCGCTGGCCATCCGTATGGAACAGATTGAGAATCCCGCGCTGGCTCATCATGGCGTTGTAGTTCAGGTCCTGCTCAAGCCCTTCCCACAGCTTCATGGAGAACTCATAGAACGGTTCATTCCCGTCCAGCAGGTAATTCGAGCGGACAATCGTCGTGTTCCGCCCCACATTTCCGCCGCCGATCCAACCCTTTTCGACGACGGCCACGTTTCGCTGACCGTAGACTTTAGACAAGTAATGCGCCGTAGCCAGCCCGTGGCCGCCGCCGCCGATCACGACAATGTCGTAATGCGCCTTGGGTTCAGGCTCTCGCCATACCGGTTTCCACCCTTTGTGGCCGGTTAGCGCCTCTTTAATGACTCGGAAGCCGGAGTATCTCATGAATCGGACCTTTTTCGCCAGAATTCACTAATTTGAGGTGCTTGGATATCCTCAGATGCGACATCGACTTGTCTGAATCAGACTTTAGGCGCGCCTATTGGCTCCCGGTCTTTCGGTAAACCAATTCACAAGGGCATCTACTGCGGGCGAGCGGTGCTGACCTGTAAGAAAGTACCCCTCAGATTCTGCGGAGGTGGCTTCGATGGCACGTGTGTGTGACCTGACCGGTAGTCAGAGCATGCTCTGCGATCATTACCGTCACGAGGACGGCTCTCATTTCCGGTTTTGGCAATTTTGCAAAACCTAGTGTCTCTATCGGGCATTCGATGGGAGCACGGATTGCGTTGCATGTTCCCATATCAGGTGACCCAAGATGTCAGAGGCGTTGCTGCCCTGAATGCAACTTTCAAACGGTCAGAGGGTGCGCGCCAAGCAGTTCCGGCGCGGGCGCATCGGGTATCGAAACGGATCAGATCGGGGAATCGCGGGGTAAAAACCTACTGCTCGATCACTCCAAGTGCGCCGTTCGGTAGGTTTAATCAGTAGGGCTATGGGCCGGGGCAGTGCGCGCGCCAATCCTGACTTGCTCCCAAACCACACCACCCGGATCTGTTCTTAGAAAGAGCCGATGGCGAACCCGTTCGTAATGCGCTAAGCCTGCTTAAAAAGGGGAGTGCATTGATGAAACTGGAGAACCCAAATTTCGCGGCACCGGCGGATGCGGATAAGCGAAAAGCCATTTCACCAGTGATTTGCTACCCGCCCGAGACGCTGCAGCAACCTGATCTGGTTGCGTTGGCCAAACTACGGCAGCAGTCTAGAAAGACCGCGGAGGTCACAGCAGCCCCACGGGATGCTGCATGTATAGACGTGCCTGCCGGTGCCTTTGTTCGGGTGCTGTCGGTCGAAGGCCCTCAGGTCGGAGACCTGAATATGTGGAACAAGCATGACCTGACTGAAAGGTTCTATTCGGGCAAGACCCGCGCGCTGCATGGCACCCATCTGTCGACCGGAGACCGTATGTGGTCGAGCTTCCCCAATATGCGCCCGATGGCGACCGTCGTTGACGACACGCTGGACTGGTACGGGTTCGATGCGTTTGGCGGCTCGGTCCATGATGTGATCGGTACGCGCTGCGATCCCTATACCGGACGGCTGTTGTCCGGTGACGATTACCACTATTGCTGCCACTCCAACCTGACCCGCGCGTTGGCCAGCCATTGCGACTTGCCGCTGCATGACGCCGAGATGTTGGTGCATGACGTGCTGAACGTCTTCATGTGCACTGGCTTCACCCGCGACACGGGGCAGTATTTCATGAAAGCCAGTCCGGTGCGTCCCGGGGACTATCTCGAATTCTATGCTGAGATCGACCTGATCGTTGGTCTTTCTGCCTGTCCCGGAGGCGATTGTTCGTCCGAGCATTCCTCGGACGCTGCCGCCTGTTACCCTCTGGTTATGGAGGTCTATGACCCAGGTGAGGAAGTGCGTACCGCGCATAATCAACCCGCACGCTCGGCCTATGACCGAACGCACGGCCTTGGTTAAGCGATCAGGCGGCGCCCAAGGCGGTTTAGCATCCGGCAACACAGGTCGAGCTGTTCAATCTCGACATATTCGTCCGCCTTGTGCGCCTGCGTAATAGAGCCCGGTCCGCAGACAATTGCGTGTACGCCCAACTGCTGGAATAGCCCGGCCTCTGTGGCGAAGGCGACGACGCCGGTGCCATTGGCCCCAGTCAATTCGGCCACAAGCTCGCGGGCGGCATTTTCATCCATGGGTTCAAGCCCTTCGACTTCGGCCACGGCTTCTTGTGTGATGCTGGCCTCGGGGTGAACGGTCTGCATTTCGGGCAACAGGGTGTGCTGCACGTAGTCCGACAATGTCTTGCGCACCAGATCGGCATCGCTGGACTGCACTGGGCGCATTTCCCACGCGACTTCAGCCTTGCTGGCGATCACGTTGTGGGCGACGCCGCCAGAAATGCGTCCGACATTGACCGTGGTCCAGGGCGGTTCAAAGGGGCTGCCTTTGGGGGCACGTGATTTCAGTATGTGACGCAATTCCAGTAGCTTGCTGATATAGAGCGCAGCGTATTCTGCCGCGTTGACGCCATCATCGGGTGCCGAGCTGTGCCCTTCAAGTCCGACGAAGCTGGTGGTGTATTCGAAACAGCCCTTGTGTCCCTCGATCACCCGCATCTCAGTCGGTTCGCCGATGATGGCGACGTCCGGAACGATACCGCGCTCGGACAGATCGTTGACGAGGTTTTGCGCGCCTAAACAGCCGGTTTCCTCGTCATATGTAAAGGCGAAGTGCAGCGGTTGGGTCAGTTTGCTGATGTCCAGCGTTTCGGCAAAGGCCAGTGCCGCAGCTATGAAGCCCTTCATGTCACAGGTGCCGCGTCCAAAGAGCTTGCCATCCTTCTCGGTCATCTGAAATGGGGCTGTGGTCCAGTCCTGATCGGCCACTGGCACCACGTCTGTGTGGCCGGACAGAAGGATGCCGCCTTGCATGTCCGGTCCCAATGTTGCGAAGACATTGGCCTTGGCTCCGGTTTCATCCCGTGTCTCGATACACCGCGCGCCCAACGCCTCAAGCCGTTTGGTCAGATAGCGGATGATCTCAAGGTTGCTGTCGGCGGACACCGTTTCAAAGGTGATCAGGTTCGCAAGGATTTCTTTGGTTCTGAGCAGGGTCATGGTTTTACGAACAGTTTCCGGGGCCGGTTGCAAAAACACACTGCAGGGCCGGTTTCGGTGATCAGGATCGACTCGGTGATTTCAAGGCCCCAGTCGTCCATCCATAGGCCGGGCATGAAATGAAAGGTCATGCCGGGTGCCAGAACGGTTTCGTCTTCGGGTCTCAGGGATATCGTGCGCTCCCCCCAATCCGGTGGATAGCTGAGACCCACCGGATAGCCGCAGCGTGCACCGCGCTCGATCCCGGCGCGTTCCAGTGGTGCGGCAAGTGCCAGTGCGATGTCTCGGGCTTGATTGCCAGCGCGGGCGGCGTCGAGACCGGCTTCGAGCCCCTCGACCAGAGCGGCCTCAGCCCGTAACAGATGATCAGGCGGTTGGCCGAGAAAAACGGACCGACAGAAAGGCGTATGGTAGCGGCGGTAGCAACCGGACAGCTCAAAGAATGTGCACTCACCAGATTTGAAGGGCGCGCCATCCCATGTCAGATGCGGTGCAGCTGCATCGGGGCCTGAGGGTAAGAGTGGAACGATGGCAGCGTAATCGCCCCAGTCGTCGCTTAAGCCGGTTATCGCGTCGTGATAAATTTGGGCGACCAGTTCGTTTTTGCGTAGGCCGGGCTCAACTCGCTCCAACACGCCGTCGGTTACATGCTCCGAGATTAGGGCTGCCTTGCGCATCAGGGCGATTTCCTCGTCGGATTTCACCGCTCGCTGCCAATTCACCAGAGCGTTCGCATCAACCAGTTCAGCCTCGGGCAACTCTGCCAGCAAGGTCAGATGCGCTTTGGCCGAGTAATAGTAATTGTCCAGTTCAACGCCGATCCGTCCAGAAGCCAGCCCGCAATTTTGGATCAGGGCCGCGAGGTCCTGCATCGGGTGGCGGACGGTGGATTGCACGTAGTGGTCCGCATAACCGTAGATACGGTCATCTGGCATCCACACAGTACGCCGCGCGCCGTTCGCGTCCTGATTGCGCCCCCACCAGATGGGATCCTGATCATGCAACACCAGAACGCCCTGATGGACATAGAAGGACCAACCTTCATACCCCGTCAGCCATGCCATGTTCGACGGATCTTCAACGAACAGAGCATCCAGACCGGAAGCGGCCATGGCGGTGCGCGTCTTTGACAGCCGACGGTCGTATTCAGCCTGGCTGAAGGCCGGGTTGGCGTGGGCCATGGGGGCTCCCTTCGGTGATCGCGTTTTGTTGACAGAACTGGACGAATGCGGTCACGTCAATGGGCAACTCAGGAAAGACGCTCACTTAAAAATCACATCCAACCCCCATCGTGCCGGCCAGAGACTGATCGAGGCCGCACCGTTCCCGTCGATCAATGTCGCGCGTGCATCAGAATTGATCGCCCGCTACCTGTCGGACAAAGAAACACCTCGGACCGAAGTGAAAGGGTTGGCAGACGTTGCAAACCTGTGGGTGAAGGATGAGCGCGGCCGGATAGGCGTGGGATCGTTCAAAGCCCTGGGTGCGGCCACTGTCATAGCGCGCCATGCGGCGGATATCGCGGAAGACCCGGATGCCTCGACACTGGCAGGTCGCACCTACGTTACAGCCAGTGCGGGTAACCACGGGATGAGCGTTGCGTCGGGCGCGCGGCGGTTCGGTGCCGAGGCCGTCATCTATATCGCAGATACCGTACCTGAGAGCTTTGTCGAGCGTCTGCGCGAGCAGAGTGCGGCTGTTGTTCGCGAGGGCGTGGACTATGCCGCCAGCATGGAAGCCGCCAACAAAGCAGCGCAGCACAACGGATGGATATTGCTCTCGGACAGTTCTTGGGATGGGTACTACGATCTGCCGCATACTTTGATGGAAGGGTATCTACAGATGGCTGCCGAAGCAGTGCGCCAATGTTCGCAGGTGCCGACCCATATCATGCTGCAGGCTGGTGTCGGTGGATTGGCCGGAGCGGCCGCGGCCTATATGAGGACGGTTTGGGGGCAAGAGCTACGGATCATCGTAGTTGAATCTGACGCAGCACAGGCCTTACAGGCCAGTATCGAGGCGGGCGCCTGCGGGTTTGCCGATGGCCCAGACAGCGTTATGGGACGTCTCGATTGCAAGGAGCCGTCGTTAATTGCCCTAAACGGGGTGGCTCGGGACGCCGATAGCTTCCTGACGCTCAGCGATGAACAAGTGACCGAGCATCTTCCAGCCATGGTCAACGCTGGAATCGCAACTACTGCGTCGGGTGGGGCGGGGGTTGCCGCTGTTATGAACGCTGATGCTTGCATCGGTTTGGGCATCGGTCCCAACGCCCGAGTGTTATGCATTGTCTCGGAGATCGCGGAATGAAAGAGTTTAAACATCCGAGTTCCAGTCCAGATAGACCGCGCGCAGCGCCTAATGGAGCAGTCGGGCCTGTCGACGCTGTTGCGGACCACCGCCGCTCTCGGATGTTGTGTCTTGAACAGGGGCCGCGTTTCATAAGCTATCGAACCGAAACGGAGTTACCTCAGAAACAACCTATCATTCGTATACGCCGGACGCGAACGCCTCTAAGGCGTCGCCAATGGGGCAGATGGTTCTCCAGACCGACGAAACAATTGAACCTGAGTTCAACGCGTATTTCGCCGACCGGCCCTGTCCGATTTTTGTTTCGCTAATTCCTAGCGGGGTCGAAGTGACCGTTGATACACTGGCGGAAATGGAAAAGGCGCTGCTCGCGGTCGCAGATTTTATACCCAAAATCCGCTCGTAGATGGTTGTTGGTTGTGGATGCACTTCAGCTAGTTCGGTTATTGGGTCCGCACACATCGAGCGTATGACCCAAAAAACACCTGGAACGCCGCTGTGGTTGCAAACCCTCTGCGCACTGCCTCGACTTGCGCGGTGCATCTGGGGATTTCGAAATTTGCACCGTCGTCGCCGTATATCGAAGAAGTGAACGAACCGTTACGCAGGGCTTTTGCTGAAAAAGGGGTTTCAGTGGACGTTTTTGGCCCGTTCTAAGAGGCGAAAGAATCGAAAGTGGCGCGCACTTTACGGAGCTCGATCATTGATGCTGCGCTTAAACTAGGGGCTAAATCATTAGTTGAAGCTGTTTTTGTAAGCTGCACAAATATAATAACTTTTGACGTAATTCTCGGTCTCGAAGATCGTCTTAACAAGCCTGTTTTATCAAGTAATCAAAGCCTTGCTTGGTACATGAGGAGGTTGAATTCTGCTTAAAGGCGGGATGCCTAATTTAAAAATTGTCATCCCACCGACACATTTTGGTTGCGCGCTGCGCCTCGCGTGTCCTTAAATGGCCCCAATAGGTCGTTGAGATCCGGATAAACCGGGCAAACAACAGGCCGCACAGGGAGCCAAGTCGGTATATGTCCAATGACGCAGCGTTCGTCGAGTTTCAGCGTGTCCAGAAGTCTTATGATGGCGAAGTACTCGTTGTAAAAGATCTAAACCTCTCATTGCCAAAAGGTGAGTTTCTGACAATGCTGGGCCCATCAGGGTCCGGTAAGACAACTTGCTTGATGATGTTGGCCGGGTTTGAAACCGCCACGCATGGTGAGATCATGTTGGACGGGCGTCCGATCAACAATATCCCGCCGCATAAGCGCGGAATCGGGATGGTGTTTCAAAACTACGCCCTGTTTCCTCATATGACCGTTGCCGAGAACTTGTCCTTTCCTCTGGAAGTACGAAAGATGGGCAAGGACCAACGCGAAGAGAAGGTCAAACGAGCGTTGGACATGGTTCAGATGGGGGCCTTTGGCAGCCGCCGTCCGGCTCAGCTTTCGGGTGGCCAGCAACAGCGGATCGCACTGGCAAGGGCGCTGGTGTTCGAACCCGAGTTGGTTTTGATGGACGAACCATTGGGCGCACTGGACAAGCAGTTGCGCGAGCATATGCAATTCGAAATCACCCGCTTGGCCCATGAGTTGGGGATTACCACCGTTTACGTGACGCACGACCAGACCGAAGCGCTGACTATGTCGGACCGGGTTGCCGTGTTCGATGACGGGCGTATTCAGCAATTGGCTCCGCCAGATCTTCTGTACGAGGAACCTGAAAACAGCTTTGTTGCGCAGTTTATCGGTGAAAACAATACGTTGGAAGGTGTTGTTAAATCCATTAACGGCGATTCATGTGTCGTGGCGCTGGACGATGGGTCTGAGATCGACGCCAAGCCGGTCAACGTTCAAAATGCAGGTGAACGCACCAAGGTATCGATCCGCCCTGAACGGGTTGAGTTCAACAAAGACCGCCTGCACGCCGATGCGCATACTCTGAAGGCAACGGTGAAAGAGTTCATCTATATGGGTGATGTGTTCCGGTTCCGTCTGTCTGTGGCGGGGAATGATGACTTCATCATCAAAACCCGGAACGCGCCGGATGCGGTGAAACTGCATCCAGGCCAGGAAGTCGAGATCGGCTGGCTGGCTCAGGATTGCCGAGCGCTGGACGCCTGAGACGAAAATTTCCCGTGCGGTCCGCCCGGGCACGCGGGACACTCAGATGATCGGGTTGCCCCGTGATCCGGTCTTCAAGTTTAAAAATAACGGGTAAAACAGGGAGTTAACTATGAAAGTTACCAAATCCACTCTGCTGGCCACTGCAGTTACCGCAATTGCTGGCGGTGCTATGGCCGAAGAAATGACGATCGTCTCTTGGGGCGGCGCATACTCCAAATCGCAGCTGAAGGCGTATCACGAGCCCTATTCGGAAAAGACAGGGATCACCATCCTGAACGATGACAGCTCGAACGAAGCTGTTGCTAAGCTGCGTGCGATGAATGAAGCCGGCAACATCACTTGGGATGTTGTAGACGTTGTGGCTTCGGATGCAATTCGTCTGTGCGACGAAGGTCTTGCATTGGAAATCGACTTTGACAGCCAGCTGGCGCCTGCACCTGATGGCACACCTGCATCCGAGGATTTCGGCGATCTGCTGGTCAGCGACTGCTTTATCCCGCAAATCGTGTATTCGACCACTTTCGGCTATCGCACCGACCTGGTCGGAGACAACCCTCCGACCGAGATCTGCGCGGTGTTCGACTTGGAAACCTATCCGGGTAAGCGTTCGCTTGAGAAACGTCCGATCAACAACATGGAATGGGCTCTGTTGTGCGACGGCGTTGCCAAAGACGACGTCTATGACGTGCTGGCAACACCGGAAGGGCAGGATCAGGCTCTGGCCAAGCTGGACACCATCAAGGACAGCGTTGTCTGGTGGTCCGCCGGTGCCGACACGCCGCAACTGTTGGCTGATGGCGAAGTTGTAATGGGCTCGACCTATAACGGCCGTTTGTTCAGTGTGATCGAAGAGCAGAACCAGCCGGTTGCCATGCTGTGGGACGCACAGGTTTTTGATCTGGATGGCTGGATCATTCCCGCAGGGCTGAGCGAAGAACGTCAGCAGCGTGCGCTGGACTACATCATGTTCGCGACCGACACGCAGCGCCTGGCGGATCAAGCCAAGTACATCTCGTACGGCCCTGCTCGTGCTTCTTCAGCACCGCTTGTGGGGCAGCATGCCGAATTGGGTATCGACATGGCACCGCACATGCCCACCGATCCGGAAAACGCCAAGAACACGTTCCTGTACAACTACGAGTTCTGGGCTGACTACCGCGACGATATCGATGCCAAGTTCCAGGCATGGCTGGCGCAATAAGCGTTTGCTTTCATAGGACTGTCGGGGGCGGCTCATCGCCCTCGACCCAAAGAGTACCCAAGGGGCACTGATGACTGACGCCACCCAACAAAATACCGGTCCGATGTTGGCCGCTGATGGAACGCCGCTAAAGCAATCCCTGGCTCGTTCGTTGCGACGACAAAAACTGAGGGCTCTTTTGCTGGTAGCACCGTTGCTGCTCTTCGTTCTGTTTTCATTCATCATCCCGATTGCCTCTATGTTGTTCCGTTCTGTGGAAAACAGCATCGTGCAAGAGACTCTGCCCCTGACGGTCGAGGCGTTGCAAAGCTGGGATGAGAACAGTGGGGAACTGCCTGATGAGGCCGTCTATGACGCCTTTGTTCGAGACATGGTCGTGGCAGTGGACAACAAGACACACACCCGTCTGGGTTCTCGTCTGAACTACGAAGAAACCGGCATGTCTTCGATGTTCCGCCGCTCGGGGCGGAAACTTGGCAAGATGGACCCCGAAACCGACGGGCCGTTCAAGGACCAAGTGTTAGAGATTCACGATGGCTGGGGTGAACCTAATACATGGGCAGTGATCAAAACTCACTCGCCAGCAGTCACTAACGGCTATTTTCTGAACGCGGTCGACATGCGCCGCACGCCCGAAGGGGCACAATCGCAACCCGAGGACAAACAGATTCTCATCAAGCTGTTCGGCCGCACATTGTTCATGTCACTGGTCATCACCGGGGCCTGTATTCTGTTGGCTTATCCGGTCTCCTACCTGTTGGCGACCCTACCAATGCGTGTTTCGAACTTGTTGATGATTCTTGTGCTCTTGCCGTTCTGGACGTCGCTTCTGGTGCGAACATCTGCATGGAAGGTGATGTTGCAGCAGCAGGGTGTGATCAATGAAACGCTTGTCTGGCTGGGGCTAGTCGCGGATGACGCGCGGCTTGTGATCATCAACAATCAGTTTGGCACGATTATTGCGATGACGCATATTCTGCTGCCGTTCATGATCCTGCCGATGTATTCGGTGATGCAAACGATCCCAGCGTCTTATACGCGCGCGGCCAAGTCGATGGGGGCCACGAACTGGACAACGTTCTGGAGAATCTATTTCCCGCAATCTATTCCCGGGATTGGGGCGGGATCTATCCTCGTGTTCATTCTGGCCATTGGCTACTACATCACGCCTGAAATCGTGGGCGGGACCAAGGGTGTCTTTATTTCGAACCGGATCGCGTATCACATTTCATCCTCGCTGAACTGGGGGCTTGCAGCGGCGCTTGGGACGATCCTGCTTGCGGTCGTTCTGTTGCTCTACTGGTGCTACGACAAGATCGTGGGCATCGATAACGTTAAACTGGGATAAAGATCATGGCAGCACTTACACCTATATCCCGTAAACCGTTGTCGATGGTTCTGCCGACCGTCGCCATTGCCGGGGGCTTCGTCGGCATGTTCGTCGGGGCAGGGCAGAACAATGTCCTCTTGGGTATCCTGATCGGTGCAGCGCTGATGGCTGGTCTGGCGTGGCTCTATATAAGTGTACTAGACAATGAACGTGTCGCCCGTTGGATCACGATCATTGGGTTGGCGGCAATTGGGTTCTTCTTCGCCAGGTTCGCAGGGCTTATCGTCGGCCTCCTTGTCGGATGGTTCTTTGCCTTCTTCATCTTCTGGCTATACGAAGGGCGTTACAGGCAGAGGCTACTTCCGTACCTGACGGGTCGGCAAGTATTCGAACACTATTTGTTCCGCGTGATATGCGGCGCAATCTTCGTGTTCCTAATCACGCCGATCCTTGTGGTCCTGCCATTGTCGTTTAACGCTCAGGACTTCTTTACCTTCACGCCCGAGATGCTGCGGCTGGATCCCGAAGGATACTCGCTAAAGCACTACCGCGACTTCTTTACCAACAATGAATGGCAGCGAAGCTTCAAAAACTCGCTGATTATCGCACCGATTGCGACCATCATCTCGGTCTCACTGGGCACGTTGGCAGCAATTGGCCTCAGCCAGAGCCATGTGCCGGGGCGTCGGGCAATCATGGGCATCCTGATCTCACCGATGATCGTGCCGCTTATCATCTCGGCCACAGGTATGTTCTTTTTCTACAGTGACATCGGTCGCTTCCTTGAAGGAACGCTGGGTATGGATAAGAACTTTGTCGGCTATGTCAAAGTCATCCTCGCTCACGCGGTTTTGGGGATTCCCTTCGTGATTATCACGGTCACGGCAACTCTGGTTGGGTTTGACCAGTCGCTGACAAGGGCTGCGGCGAATATGGGGGCAGGCCCTGTGCGGACCTTCTTCAAGATTCAGATGCCGCTGATCTTGCCTGGCGTGATCTCGGGCGGGCTCTTCGCCTTCATCACCTCGTTCGACGAAGTTGTGGTGGTTTTGTTCGTCGGTTCGGCAAGCCAGAAGACACTGCCGTGGCAGATGTTCACGGGGCTGCGCGAACAGATCAGTCCTACCATTCTGGCGGTTGCTACCATTCTCGTAGTGGTGTCGATTGCGCTGCTGACTACGGTTGAACTGCTGCGGCGGCGTTCGGAACGCCTGCGGGGTCTCAGCCCGGCTTGACGCGACTCGAAACCTGATTTAGCGATTTCACCATGTATCCCGGTCACGATGGCGTCGTGACGCAAAGCGGGGTGCATGGCTCTCGGTTCCCGAGGCCGCACGTCCTGAACGCCGGGACTTGTGGCCGGGCGTTGCCTGTCCGGCATTGAGGAGAGACCAAATGACTGACCTAAACAATCGCCCCGAGTTCTTTACCTGCCACAATGGCGACAAGGCTCCGTTGCCGTTCAGCAAGGCGGAGTACGATCGTCGCCTAGCGAGCCTGCGCGCGACGATGGCAGCGCGGGACATCCCGGCGGTGCTACTGACGTCGATGCACAATATCGCCTACTACTCGGGCTTTCTGTACTGCTCATTTGGCCGCCCATATGGATGTGTTGTAACGCAGGACGCATGCACCACGGTTTCGGCCAACATCGACGCTGGTCAGCCGTGGCGACGCTCGGTCGAAGAGAACGTGATCTACACCGATTGGAAGCGGAACAATTATTGGCGCGCGGTTGCAAGCCTAATCGGCTCGGCCCGTCGGATCGGGATCGAAGGCGATCACATGACGCTGGCGATGCGCGACACCGCGTTTGACATGTTGGGCGGGACGGAGCTGGTGGATATCGCGCCGGATACGATGGCCGCCCGAATGGTGAAATCCGCCGAAGAGATCGAACTAATCAAGGGGGGAGCACGCACTGCAGACGTGGGCGGCGCAGCCATTCATGCGGCTATCCGCGAAGGCGCGACCGAGATCGAGATTGCCATGGCGGGACGTGATGCGATGGAGGCTGAGATTGCGCGTGCCTACCCAGACGCCGAATATCGCGACACGTGGGTCTGGTTCCAGTCTGGCCTGAACACCGACGGCGCACATAACCCGGTTACCAAGCGGGCGCTACAAAAGGGCGATATCCTGTCGTTGAACACCTTCCCGATGATCTCGGGCTATTACACTGCGCTGGAGCGCACCTTGTTCCTAGGGGAACCCGATGCGGAGAGCCTGCGTATCTGGAAAGCCAACGTAGCCGCGCACGAATTGGGGCTGAGCCTGATCAAACCCGGCGCGACATGCTCGGGCATTTGTGAAGAGATCAACCGTTTCTTTGCGGATGAAGATCTGCTGCAGTACCGTTCGTTCGGGTATGGCCATTCTTTTGGTATTCTCAGCCACTACTATGGCCGCGAGGCCGGTCTGGAACTGCGCGAAGACATCGACACTGTTCTTGAGCCGGGCATGGTTGTTTCGATCGAACCGATGCTGTGGATTCCCGAAGGCCAGAAAGGTGCGGGCGGCTATCGCGAGCATGATATTTTGGTCGTCGAAGAAACCGGCGCCGAAAACATCACCGGCTTCCCATACGGGCCCGAACACAACACGATCAGCGCCTGATCTGATCAGCAGGAAGGGCCTTCGGTCCTTCCTGCGACATATCTCAATGGCGGAAAAGAGGTCCGTATCTGGCGTTCGGTGCTGTCAGTTCACCGCTATATATTCTGGCGCGCAGGCGGGCAGAGCCGGTGGCTGGCAGAGGGCGGGTTCGCGGGCATTATCTCACGCGCGTGCAACCTGATTGTATGAGGCGCGTCATCGGTTGTTTTATGAGTGCTTGCGGTCACTAAATCCATGAACCACGCATAAGCGTTAACAAAATTATCATTTTGATATAAGCTTGCAGTGTTGTTTGTGGTTGACGCTTTGGTGTGCGGTGTGGGTCAGACTATCTACGAGAGATATGGCGGGTTCAAAACGATCAGTCGGATCGTGATGACATTCTATGAAATGGCCTTGGACTCTGATCAAATCGGAAGTCACTTCGAAGACATAGACATGCCCCGCCTGATCGACCATCAGACGAAATTTGTCTCTTCCATGGTTGGTGGGCCAGCGTCCTTCAGTGATGAAAGGATTGAGGCTGTGCATCGGCATCTGAACATCTCTCACGCGGATTTCGATGAGATGGCCGAGCTGTTTGCCGAGGCGCTTTCAATGCACGGGATGGAAGACAGTCATATCAAGATCGTCTTGCAAGCCATTGAATCAAAACGTGCTATCATTGTTGCGCGGGATGTGGCATGAGCATTCTAGCTATAAATGAACAATTGCTGCGCGCAATTGGCGTTGGCGTGGCCGTTGTCCGGGCATCGGACCTGACATTTGTGTTCCACAATGGACCTTTTGCCGAATGGTTCGGTGCTCCAACCGAGGGGCAAACTTTACTGGATATTTTGCCCTCACTGGATCGACGTGAGTTGGACGACGTCAAGCAATCTGGTCTTCGATATTCCGTTGAATTGCAGATTAAGCCAAAACGCCGAACGCTGATATTCGCTACGGCTGTGTCACTGGCAAACGGGCTGACCGAGCAGGTTTTGGTCGTTGAATGCCAGAACATCACGCGGATTCGAGAGCTTGAAAGTATGATTGACAGCTACTCGACCATGGTCGAGCGCAACACTCGTGAATTGGAACGTGAGAAAGAGCGGGTAGAGCGGCTGTTGTTAAACCTGATGCCGCGGGCTGTGTACGAAGAGTTTAAATCCTTCGGGGTAGTTACGCCGCAACTGTACGATCAGGTGTCTGTTGTAATGTTGGACTTCGTAGGATTCACGGACTTCGCGGCAAAGACCGACCCAACGGTCACGTTGAGCGAGTTGAACGACATCTTTACCGCATTTGACCGCATCGTTGAACAGTTCGGATGCGAGCGGATCAAAACCATCGGCGACGCCTATTTGGCGGTGTCCGGCATGCCGGATCCTACACCGGATCACGCGACGGCTGTAGCCCATTGTGCGGTGCGATTTCTGCGGTATCTGGAACGACGCAACGAAAGCCATCCGCATAAATGGCAAGCCCGGATCGGGTTAGGGACCGGGGCTGCAGTTGGGTCTGTAGTGGGAATACAAAAGTACGTCTATGATGTCTTTGGTCCCGCGGTGAACATCGCGTCACGCCTGCAAGTGTTTGCAAACCCGATGAAAATCGTTGCTCCTGAAGAGATGAAGTTTGCTTTGATCGACGAATTTCAGGTCTCGGATCTTGGCCCTGTTGATATAAAGGGCATGGGGGAGATGGAGCTAATCAATGTCACTTCTGGCCTCAGCGCGCCGCAGCCGGTCTCCAGGTTCTAAGTATCAATCGTCCTGAGGAACCAACCCCAATCCACGCAGATAGATACCGATACCGGTTTCCAGCAAATCCTCGGGTGGGAAAGGTGAACTCGCACCGGTGTTGCGGGCGAACAGTTCAACGACACCGTGACTCATGGCCCAGATATGAGCGCTGAACATAGATGCGGGTGGGCGTTTCTCGGGGGGGATGTGTTGCGATAGGTCGGCTGCGGCTTTCTCAAGCACACCCTTCGCTCGGTTCGCTGCCAGAGCCAATTCGGGCGTCCGGTTTATAGATACCCCACTTTCGAACATGGCGATGTAGTGGCCTGGGTGTTTACGGGCAAAAGCCAGATAGGCCCGGCCCGTTGCCTCAAATGCAGCCAACGCCGAGGGTTGCCCCTTGTCATAGGCATACTGCATCAGGTCAGCGAACATCTCAAAGCCCTGCCGGGCGGCCTCGGCGATCAAATCTTCACGCCCCTGGAAATGCCGGTAGACCGCGGCAGGAGTGACGCCAGCGGTTTTCGCTGCTTCAGACAGGGTGAAGCCGGTCGGACCTTTTTCTTCGATCAGCGACAGGGCTGCCTCGATCAGGGCCTGTTTCAGGTTTCCGTGGTGATACCCGCGCTTTGTCATCCCTGTTTCAGGTGCCTTTATCGTTTAAGCATTGGAGAGTCATGACATAATCTGCTCCTTGGTCTTCGTCCACTGTCAGTCATGCATCCCATATTTCCGGCCCGCCGCAGATTTTCGGATCGTTCGGGCCGATGGCGTCTTCATCCTTTTCGTCATAATCCAGCGCGTGCAGTACCGTACGAATGGCAGCCAACCGCGCGCGTTTCTTGTCATCAGACCGCACAATGGTCCACGGACAGTGATCGGAATGGCTACGCGTCAGTGTTTCCGAGATCGACTGGCTGTACTCGTCCCATTTGTTCAGCCCAGCCACGTCAATTGGGCTGAGTTTCCATTGCTTTAGCGGATCAGTTTCACGTGCCAGAAAGCGGTTTAGCTGTTCGGCCCGCCCGACATTCAGCCAAAACTTGAACAGGTTGATGCCGTCATTCACCAGACCGGTTTCCAGCGGCAGAACCTGACGGAAAAACCGCTCGCGTTCCTCCGTTGTGCAAAAGCCAAAAACGTTCTCCACGACACCGCGATTGTACCAGCTGCGGTCAAAAAACACGATTTCGCCAGCGGCAGGTAAATGGGTGATATAGCGTTGAAAGTACCACTGGCTGCGTTCCGTATCCGATGGTTTGCTGAGTGCCACATTCCGCGCACCACGCGGGTTCAGATTCTCCCGGAAGCGCTTGATCGTACCGCCTTTTCCCGCCGCATCCCGACCTTCGAAAATAAGGGCCACCCGCTGATCAGTTTCCTTGACCCAGGACTGCATCTTGACCAGTTCGATCTGCAGCATTTCTATTTCTTTTTCATAGTCCTTGCGCTTCATCCGCTCTTCGTAAGGGTAGGTTGGGTTCAGAATATCGTCCTTGCCCGACTTCTCGATGGCCGAGCGCACCTCTTTCGGGGCGTCTTTTTTGAAATACTTTTCGATGGAACCTTTTTCGGAACGGGCCATGGGTTACCTCGCCATAAAATCCATAACTTACTATGGATTAGCTGGGTGTTTAACGCAAACCCGCACGTTGTGCGGCGCGGTCGATGGCTGCGGCAACCTCGGGGGCGGAGACAACTTGCGGCATATGCCCGACCCCAGGCAATTCTATCAGTTCCGCCCCTGGGATTTGTTCAATCAACTTGTGTGAATGCCACCCCAGCCCAACAGTGTCATCAGCCGTACCGTGCACGATCTCGGTCGGCACATCGATCTCACCGTACCGGGGTTGCAAGGCGCGGACCTCTTCCAGCAGGTTAGCGCGCTGTTTGGCGTTGGCGTGCATCGAGGAGCGGCGAATGGTGAGCCCGGGACCAAAGTGATCTGCATAGCCTTCAGGTGCCGTTTGTGGCGCAAACACCCGATCCAGCGCCTTTTCAACGTACCATTCCGGCACAAAGGCGGTGATCAGGGGCAGGGCAGTTGCGTTCCCGGTGGGGGTGGCCGCCAGTTTGTTGAAGCCGTCTAAGGGCGTCTCCCACGGGATGGCAGCGGGTGCGATCAGGACCAGACCGGAAATGTTGTCCGGCCGCGTCACGGCCCAGGCAAGCGACACAGACCCGCCATAGCTTTGTCCGGCAACAATGGGCTTTTCCGCCCCCAGCAGAGCGGCGGCTTTTTGCAGGATATCTGCTTGCTCTTCAATCGTCTCCCCATCGGGGTTGAAGCTGGCGCTATAGCCCAGCCCCGGCCGGTCGAACACGATAACACGATAGTTAGCGGCCAGGATCGGCGCCAGCGCAAAGGTCATATCACGCGTGTTGCCGCTGGAGCCGTGGATAAGCACGACGTCCGGACCTTCGCCCATCACCACGGCATGAACAGGGATCCCGTCAACGTCTACGATCTGGCCTTCGGGTGGATAGGCAGCCTCGGCGCGGGCTTCGTTCCGAGCGGCGCGCCAGATAGCGACGGCCCACAGCATGACCAGTAGGGTCAGGGCCATGATGCCGACGCGCATCATCCAGTCAGGCCCTCAGATCGGTTTGATCCACACCGATCCGGCTTATGTCATAGGGCGTGGTCCCGTAAATTTCACTGATCCAGTTGCCATAGAGCAGATGCGCATGGCTGCGCCAACGGTTTTGCGGTGTCTGGCTCGGGTCGTTATCGGGATAGTAGTTTATCGGTACGTTGATCGGGGTACCGTTCGCTACGTCACGGTCGTATTCCTGCTTCAGCGTATCGCTGTCATACTCGAAATGATTGAAGATATAGAGCGCCCTGTGCTCTGGATCTTCCACCAGGCAGGGGCCGACATCTTCGCTGCCCAACAAAGTCTTCAACCCATCGGCAGTGTCAATCTCATCCTGCTTCATCTCGGTCCAGCGACTGACAGGGATCACGCAATCATCCGAAAACCCGCGCAGGAATGGCGAGGCCGGGTTTAGGTTTGCGTGACGGAAGCAGCCAAATGCCTTGGCGTCCAGCATGTACTTTTTGACACCGTGGAAGTGATTGATCATCGCCATGCCACCCCAGCAGACGCCAAAGGTGGAATGCACGTTGGTCTGGGTCCATTCGAACACTTCGCGAAGTTCGTCCCAGTAGGTGACGTCATCGAACTCCAGATGCTCGATCGGAGCTCCTGTGATAATCAGACCATCGAATTTCTCGTCCCGTACTTCCTGGAAAGGGCGATAGAACTCGGCCATATGCTCGGCGGCCGTGTTCTTGGTGCGATGCTCAGTCATGCGGATCAGCGATAGATCGATCTGCAATGGAGTCGCGCCGATGAGACGCGCAAACTGGTTCTCAGTTTGAATCTTCTTGGGCATGAGATTCAGTAACCCGATCCGCAGAGGGCGGATGTCCTGACGCATTGCCTGATCCTCGGCCATGACCGAGACGCCCTCTTTCGTGAGAACGTCAAATGCGGGCAGGTCGGAGGGGATCTTGATCGGCATTAGGTGCAAGCCTTTGGAGTTACTGTGTAGAGGCGGTAATTAAGCTCGGTTGGCGCGGGTCTCAAGGGTACGTTCGATCAACTCATCGAAATCACTGACGTCACGGATCTTGTGCATGTCATCCGCAGTGACCGTGACCCCCCAATTCTCGGCCATCGCCTGATAACGTGGCTGTCGATGCGCCAGAGCCTGGGCATAGGTCCAGCGGATAAAGGCGTCGGGGTCCACGTCCTCGTCCCGGCACTCATTCTGGGTAAGGTATTCGTCCCAAACGCGGGTCAGGAATTCGGGCTGGTATGACATGGGCTTGGGGGCCTTGTCGAAACGGCGTACGAGTTCGGCAGTGTGATCCTCATCCCCCTTGATCCAGATCATTAGCGTGCGACTGGACAGTTCTGACAACACGTGATCGGTCGGATCGTTCGGATCGACCCATTCGCAGATGGATCCACCAGTGTCGCAGATAAAATGGGGGTACTGATACAGGTGCTGTGCGCGGTCGATAAAGTATTCAGTGTCCAGCAGGGCGTGAATTTCAGCCTGACGGAATTGCTCCTGCCTGCGGCGGTATTCCGGCAGGTCCAGACCACCCAATTCAGGGTTCCCAGGCTTGCCGAGATAGGCGGCAACGGGAGTCAGGTTCTCGAAAGAGATGTTCGAGCCGATGAAGATCGAATCTGACAGCAACAACTCGCGCAGAAACGGGACCTTCATCGCCTCGGCCTTGGCGTTGTCGGCGATGTATTCGCCCATATACCGGGTACCGATGCGGTAATCGATCGAGTAGTGGAACCAATCGCCGGAATCCCGCAGCACGTTCGAGACGTAGGTCTTGCCCAACCCAGACATGCCGAAGAACAGCACCTTCTTTCGCGGCGCATCGCGCCAGTCTTTTGCCGAGCTGTAGATCATGTCCGCCATCCCTTTTTCCGACCTAGCTAAAACGGGTAGCGCGCGGCGTCAATCGCGCGTGCCCGAGCGGTTTAGGATCAGCAGCCCCAGCGCAAGGATTGCGAAGCCCAGAAAGGCTTGAGGAGGTAGGGCTTCATCCCGTAGGACCGCGCCCAGAGCGATAGCGACAGGAGGGATGATCAGCGTGACAAGCATCAGGTTTCCCGCTCCGGCCATGGCAAGGACCCGGTAATACAGAAGATATGCCCCCGCAGTTGCGATCAGCGCATAATAGCCAATCGCGGTCCATGTAATCAGGGGCAGGTCCAGGCGGGGCACACCGTCGACCATCAGCGTGACGGGCAGGATCAATACGGTCGACCCGGTTAGCATACCGGCCGCTGCAACAACTGGCGATAGATCCGACAGTGTCACGCGCGCCCAGGCACCGGCCAAAGCGTATGAAATTGTTCCGGTGATAATGGCCAGTTGCGCTGCGCTCTGAAGGTCAAAACTGGCGAAATTCCGAATCCCAATTGCAATCGCGACACCTAGAAAACCAAGTCCGACTCCTACTGCTCTTGAGCGGGTCAAACGCTCATCCCGAAAAAAGAGCGCGGCGGTAATGACGCCGAAAATGGCCGTCATCGCATTCAGAATCGAGGTCAGGCCAGTCTCGATGTAAAGCTGTCCCCAAGCCATCAAGGAAAACGGTATTGCGTTATTGAGCAGGCCCATGGCGCCAAATGCAAACCAAACACGGGGACTGCGCGGCACAGGAAGCTTTCGAAAGAAAACGACGAACCAAAGCGCCAGCATAGCCCAAAAAACACGATGGAAGACTGAGGTCATAACCGGGATCGTGTCCAGAGCAATCCGGATCGATACGAACGAAGCACCCCAAATCACGCCGAGCAAAAGAAGCTCGGCCCATGCTTTTGGAGATAGATGTTTTTGTTTTGCCATGGCTCGTTTTCGCAGCAGGGACAATTCCTTTCGACCCGGAACTTGCGCAAAGAAAAACCCCGCCCGAGAGGGCGGGGTTTGACGATTTTTTTTTCTACGCTGATCAGCCCAGAGAATAAGTGATCTGGAATCCGACACTCCACGCGCTGTTGCCGCTGAATTCTCCGCCTGTGGTGGTCGTGGCATCACCAATGTCTGTGTACCGGACACCGCCGGAAATCTGTGCGCGTTCCAGGGAGTATGTTCCGCCGAGTCCAAGGCTCCAGAATCCATCTGTCGGACCCAGGTTTGTAACTTCAGAGCCGGTAGAGGTTTCATACCCGGCCGTTACGGCCCCAGAGAACTGATCCGAGAACTGATACCCGAGACCCAGTGAATAGGTAAAAGTGTCATCTGCGTAGTCGACGAGGTTATCACCGACTATGTTGACATAGTTTGGCGGCGCAAACACAGTCTGCGGCCAATCCACCCATCGGATTGAACCAAACAGCAGTGTTTTGGGGGCTACACCAGTTTGGAAATCCAGGTTGATAGATTGTGGTGACTCGATCTCGGTTTCGGTTTCATCTGTGACAAGTATCGCAGTGGGCGGAAATACCGGCGGTACGAAGTTGAACGATTCAGTTTCGGAAATTTCATGCGTGATCTTTGAGTTGTAAGTCAGAGACACCCGTGCAGCAATTTCTGGCTTCTCCCACGCAACGCCGACTACATATCCAAATGCAATATCGGAATCTGTGTCGACTTCGTAGCCCGCAGCGGCGGGTACCGCCACGTTGGCTTTCAAACGCTGTCCGCGCAGACCGCCGATTGCGCTGAAGCCGCCGTCGAATTTATAGCGTATTAGTGCGGTGATTGCGTCTACATCTGCTTCGGCACGCAAAACATCCGTACGCCCACCAAACGCCGCTGTAGGATTGATCGACAACGGGTAGTTGGATGGATACTCGATATCCGCGCCGAACGGCTCATCATAGATCAGCGCGAAATCCACCCTGTCCGAAAAAGAATGTTTATAGGCTAGATGCGGAGTGAAGAAATCTTTGGCCACGTTGCCGGAATCGACACCGTTCTGGCTACCGCTGACGTCCGGATTGGTATAGCCGAGACGGAATTGTACAACTGATCCCTCTTCAAACAGGATGTTGACGCCCTGTCCGCTGCGATCAAGACCGCCCGCATAAGCTCCTGTCGCCCCAACGCATACTGCGCACGCCTGTAAAAGCGCTTTTTTCATTGTGTCCTCCCTTAAGGTTTCTTCAGGTCTGATCCAATTGTCGAGTGGTGGAGATCGACCTGCCTTGTGGTGCTCGATACTTTCTTAAGCCTTGTTTAACCGTCAACTGGTGACGGTGCGTTACTACTGGCGAGAGTGTCTCGATTCTGTTGCCAAACTGTTACGATTCTCTGCCTGAACGTTCAGAAAAATACCGGTGAAGATCACAGCAGCTCCCAAAAGGGTCCAGAGATCTATGGGTTCGTGATACAGAATCGCTCCAACCACAGCGATTGTTGGCAGGCGCGCAAAATCGAACGGAACCACAACAGTGGCCGGGGCGATGGCAAGCGCGTTCGTGATGCAGTAGTGGGCCAGCAAACCCGCTAACCCCACAAGTAAGAGGAAGGGTGCCGAACTGATCGTCGGTAAGGTTATCTGCCCGTCAACCCCGGCGGCGATCAATCCAAGGACGGCCTGCATGACTGTCAGCCAGAACATAATGCAGCCGATGCTGGCAAATCGCGTTAGGCTCTTTGTTGAAATGGTTGTCAGAGCAAAGAAAACAGCAGACAGAGCGGCGGTTAGTAGGCCTGTACTCAGTGGGACGGCACCAGGGCGGGTGACGATCAGAATACCGGCAAATCCAATCAAGGCGGATAGTACGCGGACAGGGGTCAGCCGTTCTCCCAGCAACAGCGGGGACAACAGAATCACCCAGATTGGTTGCGTAAACTCCAGCGCGAAAACCTGAGCCAGAGGAATGACCGAGACCGCATAAAACCAAAGGTTTTGACCGGTGAAGTGCATCAGATTTCGAATCCCGTGCAAGCCGAGCCGATAGGTCGAAACCTGATGCCAATTTCGCGTCAGGGTCAGAATCAGTGCCACTACACAAATGCCGACGAGACTGCGATAGAACATGATTTCGAAGGTATCATGCGTCACGCTCAGCTCTCGCCCAGCGACGGCCATGGACGAGAAAGACGCAATCGCCCCTGTCATCCAAAGTGCGGCCTTGCCGATCTGCGGTTTGCTACTGTCCATGCTCCAGCCTGCGGGAATCGCGGAATTTCTACTTGAAACCTATGGGTTTCTGGCAGGACTTAAACAAAAAAAAGCCGGGGCAAAGCCCGGCCTTTTTGTCATTCCCACTCGATGGTTCCCGGAGGTTTCGAGGTGATGTCATATGTGCATCGGTTAATGCCTTTGACCTCATTGATGATCCGTGTGGCGGTTTCGCCGAGGAATTCATGGCTGAACGGGTAATAGTCCGCCGTCATGCCGTCTACTGACGTCACGGCACGAAGGGCGCAGGCGTAGTCGTATGTGCGGCCATCGCCCATTACACCAACGGTGCGGACGGGGAGAATCGCCACAAATGCCTGCCAGATGTCGTCATATAGGCCGTGTTTGCGAATCTGGTCGATATAAATTGCGTCCGCTTCGCGGAGGATTTCCAGCTTCTCACGAGTGATCTCGCCCGGGCAACGGATCGCCAGACCCGGCCCGGGGAAGGGGTGGCGGCCGATAAAGCTGTCGGGCAGGCCAAGTTCTCGACCCAAGGCGCGAACTTCGTCTTTGAACAGCTCACGCAGCGGCTCGACCAGTTTGAGACCCATTTTTTCTGGTAGCCCGCCAACATTGTGGTGCGACTTGATAGTGACGGAGGGACCGCCCGAGAACGAAACCGATTCGATCACGTCGGGGTACAGCGTGCCTTGGGCAAGGAACTCGGCGCCTTCGATGGTGTCCGCGTGCTTCTGGAACACGTCGATGAAGAGCTTTCCGATGATCTTGCGTTTGGTTTCGGGGTCAGATTGGCCGTCCAGTTCACCCAGGAACAATTCGCTTTCATCCGCGTGGATCAGCTGAATGTTGTAGTTGTCGCGGAACATGCCGACAACTTCTTGCGCCTCGTTCTTGCGCAGCAGCCCGTGGTCGACGAACACACAAGTCAGCTGATCGCCAATCGCTTCGTGGATGAGGATCGCCGCAACCGAGCTGTCTACGCCGCCGGACAATCCGCAGATGACCTTTTTGTCGCCTACCTGTTCGCGAATCTTGCGGATCATCTCGTCGCGATAGGCACCCATGGTCCAATCGCCACTGAACCCGGCCAGTTTCACGAAGTTCTCATACAGCTTCGCGCCCTTGGGTGTGTGATGCACCTCGGGGTGGAACTGGACCGCATAGAAGTGACGGTTGGTGTCCGCGGTGATCGCGAATGGCGCGTTGGGCGACGTGCCGAACACTTCGAAACCCGGGGCGATTTCGCTGACGTGGTCGCCGTGGCTCATCCAGACTTGCTCGTCGCCCTCGGCAAACCAGCCGCCCAGAATGTCCAGCTGACCTTTCGGAGTGACAAAGGCACGACCGAATTCGGCGGTGCCATGGCCGCTTTCGACCTTGCCGCCCAGTTGATGCATCATCACCTGCTGGCCGTAGCAAATGCCCAAGATAGGCACGCCATAGTCGAATATTTCTTGCGGAGCGCGGGGCGATCCCTCTCGCGTTACGCTGTCCGGCCCGCCCGAGAAGATCAAGGCCTTGGGCGCCATTTCACGCACAAAGTCCATCGTGACATTCTGGTAGGGGTGGATTTCGCAATAGACATTCAACTCGCGCAGGCGGCGTGCGATCAGCTGCGTCACCTGGCTGCCGAAGTCTATGATAAGAAGGCGGTCGTGGGATGTCTGGCTCATGACTGGCTCTTAGGTCGCGCGGCAGCTATGTGCAAGCGTTATGAGGGCGTTTTAAGCCAGTTGTAGAGGGAGATCGGATCAATGGCCGCTATTCGTTTCGTGAATGCGACACAGGAAGATGTCGAAGCGATCACCGATTGTATAGCGGCGGCATATGCAAAGGCACGTGAAACTATATCCGATCTGCCTGACGTGACTGCGGGTGTTGAGCAGGAAATTGCGGACCATCAAGTGGTTCTGGCCTGGACTGAGGTCGGGCTGGGTGGTGTGATCATCTATTCTCAATCAAACGACGCGCTTAAAGTAATCAACCTAGCAGTAGCGCCGCAAGCGCAAAGGCAGGGGATCGCAGGGAAATTACTGAAAATCGCTGAGGACGCAGCCCGTCGGAACGGCTGTACTCACTTGATTTTGCGGACGCACCGCCTGATGCAGGACACACGCGCGATCTACGCTCATCTGGGGTGGTGCGAAACAGAGGTCGCCGGAAGTTCGGTCGCGATGACCAAATACCTATAACCCGGCATTTACCCCATTGATTCAGACTTTTCGCTTCCACGGCTCGACGCGCGCTGTCCGTCCGCCCGGTAGCTCCAGATCGCAATCACTGACCAGCACAGAATGTAGAAAACTCCGATGACAATCAAAGCCTCACCGGGGATGGGGCCGACGTCAGCCCGATCGACGGCTTGTGCGAAATTCTCAACCGACGTTGGGTGGACCGAGAGCTTAACGCCGAAAGCAAGGCTCTGAATCAGCAAAATCCATAGGTAGTTTCTGCGAATTCTGCGCCCGATCGCGATCATCAGGCTGACGTGATAGTGCGGGTGCAGGTAATCTTCGGCCAGCACCTTCTGCCAGTTTTCCTCCATATGAAGATCACCGTCATATAGCAGGGGCGCATAAAAATGTGTTTCCGGCCACCTGGCCCGTGCGCGCCACACATTGAAATATCTATAGCGACGCGCCTCGAGCGTCAGGAACAGGATGATCAGAACGCCGACAAGTACTAATGGTAAAGGTCAAGCTTCGGGAGAAGAGAAGGAAATCGACAGTGCAACGCCCAATGTCACAACGGCCCAGTTTGTTGTCGTGTCCAAACGAGTACGCCAAATGGTGCTGCGGTATACTTCACTTCGGTACAAGTGTGCGACAGCACCCATTTCGGCCGCATCAAGGGTTTTCCGTTCAAACTCGGGCCGCGGCGTCGCCTGATTTTCAGTCGTCATTGTGCTATCATGCCCGGACAAGGCAAAACGGTCAAAGTCTTAGAGTTGACTTGTACATGTCGCTTTTACCCCCAGAGCGCCGTAAACCATATGCTGACACCCTGGGCGCTCCTGTAACAAAATGGTCAATCTAACCAACCACACGGGATTTTCTCATGGCAGAGGCAAACACCCGGCGCAGGGCAAGAGGTGGCGGTGGCGCTGCCCGCCGGGCCGAACGTACCGCAGTTCGCATCGAAACCGCGAAATACATCGAACGGAATATTCCGAACTTCGAGGTTCTCAACGAAGAGGCGTTGGAAATCATTGAAACCAACGCGGAAACCATTCTGGCCGAAGTCGGCGTCAACTTTGTTGACAATCCTGCGGCTTTGGAGCGCTGGAAAGACGCCGGAGCCGACATAGACGGCGAGCGCGTCCGCATTCCACGTGGCTTGGCGCGTGAGCTGATCAAAACTGCGCCCAGCCAGTTCACCCAGCATGCTCGCAACCCCGAGAAATCGGTTGTTATCGGTGGTCGCAATCTGGTTCTTGCCCCAGTCTACGGCCCTCCGTTCGTGCGCGATGCTCAGGGTGGTCGTCGTTATGCGACAATGGACGATTTCAACAAGTTCGTGAAACTCGCCTATATGTCCAAGTGGCTGCACCACTCGGGCGGCACAGTGTGTGAACCGACGGATGTCCCGGTCAATAAACGTCACCTGGATATGTTGATGGCTCACATGACCCTGTCGGATAAGCCGTTCATGGGTTCGGTCACTGACCCCAGCCGTGCGCAGGATTCGGTTGAAATGTGTGAGATTCTGTTCGGCAAAGAGTTCGTTCAGGAAAACACTGTCATGACCTCGCTGACGAACATCAACTCGCCGATGACTTTCGACGACGTGATGATGGGGTCGCTCGAAGTTTATGCCAAGAATAACCAAGCCTGCATCATCTCGCCCTTCATCGTGGGTGGTGCGATGGCGCCGGTTTCGGTTGCAGGCACACTTACACAGGTTCTGGCCGAAGTTCTTGCCGGTGTTGCTTACAGCCAGATCGTTCGTCCCGGTGCACCTGCTATCTTCGGTGCTTTCGTGTCGTCGATCGACATGAACTCTGGCGCGCCGACCTTTGGTACGCCCGAGGCATCCATGGTCACTTACGGCGCGGGTCAACTGGCGCGGCGTTTGAACCTTCCGTTCCGTTCGGCAGGCTCGTTCTGCGGTTCGAAATTGCCTGATGCGCAGGCGGCTTATGAGACCGCGAACTCGCTGAACATGGGGCTGATGGCCGGTGTGAACTTCATGCTGCATTCCTGCGGTTGGCTGGAAGGTGGTCTGGTCGCAGACTTTGAGAAATTCGTCATGGATGCCGATCAACTGGGCGTTCTGCACGGATTGGCCAAAGGCATCGCCTATGATGACAATGCTCAAGCAATGGATGCGATCCGCGAAGTTGGCCCCGGCGGCCACTATCTGGGCTGCGCACATACACAGGCCAACTTTAAAGACGCGTTCTGGAAAAGCGAAGTGCTGGACTACAAGCCCTACGAAACATGGGAAGACGAAGGCGGGCGCGACACACGTCAGTTGGCAACCGCGCGGGTCGAGCATCTGCTGGCCAACTACCAGCAACCGCAACTCGACCCGGCGATCAATGCCGCGCTCAATGAATATATTGAGAAAAAGAAAGCATCCATGCCGGATGCGTTCAGCTAATCACTGATATTGCGAGGCGCGGCTGGCCTGAAACAGCTGCGCCTCGCCCAACAATGCAATGAGCAGGTCCAGATGACGGACCAGTGAATAGGCAGCGTCTTCCTCTACACGCTGCGCGTTGACCTCTCGCTCCATCTCCATCAGTCGAACCAGCGCCGCGCCCGTTGAGGGTAGGGACCCGTACCCGAGAATGCGCTGCAAATGTCGATTCCGATCATAGTCCTGCGCTCCATGTTTTGCGGCCCGAGCCAGCAGGCGAGGACGGCGTAGGGTTGCAATCATGGTCATCAGGTCCTGCATTTCGGGGTTCCTTTGTGTGAGTGAATGTCCCCGAATGTGTTGCACAACCTAAGCGGGTGTTGCCTCGATTGAGTTCTTGCCGAACTCTAGCTTCATGAGTGTTTATGTTTTTGAATCAAATCTGGTCCTTGTCCTCGCAGGTTAACGAACCAGTAACGAAAGCAACTCTAGTTAGAATTGGTTAACAAATTCATCGGGGGCGATTGGGAACAGATTGTTTTGTCGACGAGGTCAAGAAACTATGGAAAATAACATGGCTTTCACCATTCCGGCCTGGGTACCTGAGGGGGCGCAGAGATATCTCGCCCACACAGAGACCGGGCAGTCGATCCGCGATATTGCGCGATCCGCGGGATGCCATGCTTCGACCATTCTAAGGCAAATCAGGCGGATAGAAACGCGTAGGGACGATCCCTTGGTGGATGCTGCGTTGCAATCCTTGGCCGAGACGCATTTTGCTGATCCGTCGACTGCCACGGAAAACACTTTTGACGCGACGCAGGAAGAAAACGCGGCTGCAAAAAACGAAGAGTTCAATCGCGAGGCCCTGCGAATTCTGCGTCGGTTGTGTGAGACGGGCGCGGTGCTGGCAGTTGCTGAAGAGATGGACAAAGCCGTTGTGGTGCGCGACGCGGGCGATGGCGGAACAACCAGAACTGCTGTGGTGGAGTGCAGGATTGCCCAAGCTCTTGCCCTGAAAGATTGGATATCTTGTGATAATCCGGGGCGAATTTCACGGTATCGGATCTCATCCTCCGGTCGGACTGCCCTCAGCCAGTTGGTAGCCGAAGCCGAAAACAAGGCGCGGGCTCGCAACGAATTCGGAATGGCCGAGGCGCAGACGCCGTTTCAAGCTCAGATGGTTCAGGGGCAGGGCGGCGCGAACAAGAATGATCGCCCAAAACGAATTCGCTACAGTGCGGCGGAAAGCCCTCTGATCGCTCTGGCGCGTAGGCGGGATCGGGACGGAAAACCGTTCCTGGACGAGACGCTGGTGGCGGCTGGGGAGCGTCTGCGCGAGGATTTTGAGTTGGCGCAGATTGGCCCACAAGTCACGCAAAACTGGGACCATTTCCTGACTGCCGGCGGGCGTGGCAGTTTCGGCAGCGAAGCGCATGGTGGGCGAGGCTCATCGGATGCGCGTGACCGGGTTGCGCAAGCATTGTCGGATCTTGGGCCGGGGTTGAGTGATGTGACGTTGCGGTGTTGCTGTTATCTAGAAGGTCTTGAACTTGCTGAAAAGCGCATGGGGTGGTCGGCGCGTTCGGGCAAGATCGTGCTGAGGATCGCGCTGCAACGGCTGAAACGGCACTATGAAAGCCAGTCGGAAAGAAGCCGCTTGATCGGGTAATATGTTTTAGTTGCGAAAGCGTGATCAAGTGATAGTCAGGGGTTATGAATTTTACCCTCAGACAACTTCAGTATTTCAGAGCGGTCGCGGAACAGCGCAATTTTGGTCGGGCTGCGCAGGTATGTCACGTGTCTCAGCCCGCCTTGTCGGTTCAGATCAAGGCCCTCGAAGAAAATCTGGGCGGTCCGCTGTTCGAGCGTCAGGCAAGAGACATCCTACTGACACCGCTCGGGCGCGATGTGCTGGATCACGCGCGCCAGGTACTGGGTGCCGCGGACCGTCTGGATCAGTTCGCCCGGGATCGCTCGGGCGGGCACAGGTCTCTGTCGATTGGGATAATCCCTACGATTGCGCCCTATCTGCTGCCAGGTGTGCTGGCTGGATTGCGAACCTCGGACGTGTCGTTGCGGGTACAGGTGCGAGAGGCCAGAACAGAGCGATTATTGACCATGTTGCGTGCCGGTGAAATCGACGCCGGTGTCGTGGCCTTGCCGGTCGGAGGCAATGAGCTAGTCGAACTTCCACTATTTCAAGACCGGTTTCTGCTTGCTGGCAGCGCTGCCCGCCTGAAAGGCATGACCTCCAACCCCGAGGTGCTGCGCCCTTTAGATCTGCAAACCGCACAGTTGATGTTGTTGGATGACGGTCATTGTTTGACGGATCAGGCGCTTGAGGTCTGCGGTCAGGACCGCAGCAGCGGGCTGATCAATATGGGGGCGTCGTCGCTGGCGACCCTTTCGCGGCTCGTGGCCGAAGGCTTCGGTCTGACGCTGATGCCTGAGTTGGCTGCCCGCGCTGAATCCGAGGCTGTTCCGCGGTTGCAGTTGCTGCGTTTCAGTACGCCTCAACCGGCGAGGACGGTTGGCTTGGTGCGGCGAGTATCAACCGGGGGCGAGGACTGGTTTGACAGGTTGGCCGAAGTAATCCGCCAAGTTGGAGAAGAAATAGTTACCGCAACACGCGCATGAAAATGAAAAGACCCGCCAGCGGCGGATCTTTGATATTCGAAGGCTCGGAAGAACTTAGGCCAGAGCCGGCTCTTTCGCTTCGTCCAGGTGCTTTTTCAGATTTTCAGGAGAAGAAACACCGTAGGGGTCTTCTGGGCAGTTATCCATCAGGCCGGGTTCTTCGAACCATGCTTCAACCACACCGTCATTGACGATGGCCGCATAGCGCCACGAGCGCATGCCGAAGCCCAGATTATCTTTGTCGACCAGCATGCCCATCTTGCGGGTGAACTCGCCAGAACCATCCGGAATAACCTTGACGTTTTTCAGCCCCTGATCCTGTGCCCACTTGTTCATGACAAAACTGTCATTCACCGACATGCAGTAAATCTCGTCGATGCCCATATCCTTGAACTCGCCATAGCCATTTTCAAAGCCGGGCAGCTGATAGGTCGAGCATGTGGGGGTGAATGCACCGGGCAGAGAGAAGAGGATCACGCGCTTTCCGGCAAAGTAATCTGCGGTTGTCTTGTCTTCCCAGCGGAACGGGTTGGTGCCTTCGATAGCCTCGTCACGGACACGGGTGTGAAAGGTTACGTCAGGCAGTTTGGTACCGGATTTCATAATCATGTTCCTGTGATTCATTATTGAACTGCGCGTGATTTAAAACAGTTCTAAAATGTCTTCAACGTGATTTGTGCTGCAAATGCGAATTTGATTGAGAGTGTGAAAACGTAATGTTTTTAATTGTTTTTTTGATTGGCGGCCTTGCTATTTTTCCGCGCAAGCATGGTGCGCTGTTATGGCAGCTATGCACGGGTGGTGTAGCTAAACCCAGCACATTATATTATGCCAAAGAAAATTGACCCAAAGTCAGGAAAGCAAACCGTGCGTGATCTTAAGATCCCCGAGCAACGTCATCCCGAAAAGGCGCATCGCCAAGACAATGCGCAGCCGAAAAAGCCCAAGTGGATTCGCGTAAAGGCGCCCGGCGGCAAAGGCTATGCCGACACGCACAAGATCATGCGTGAGAACAATCTGGTTACGGTCTGCGAAGAAGCTGGTTGCCCGAACGTCGGCGAATGCTGGAGTCAGGGTCACGCCACCATGATGATCATGGGCGAGATTTGTACCCGCGGCTGTACCTTCTGCAACATCGCCACCGGACGCCCGGATGATTTGGACGCGTTTGAACCCGGCCGGGTGGCGCACGCAGTGCAAAAGCTTGGGCTGAACCATGTGGTCATTACGTCTGTGGACCGCGATGACCTAACAGACGGTGGCGCCGAGCATTTTGCGCAGACCATTCGCGCGGTACGTCATCGCTCGCCCAAGACGACGATCGAAATTCTGACACCAGACTTCCTGAAATGTGATCCTTCGGTTCTGGAAGTTGTGGTCGAGGCGAAGCCGGATGTGTTCAACCACAACCTCGAAACCGTCCCCGGCCTGTATCCCGAAGTCCGTCCCGGCGCGCGCTATTTCCACTCGCTGCGACTGTTGCAGCGGGTCAAAGAACTGGACCCGTCAATCTTTACCAAGTCGGGCATTATGGTCGGTCTGGGTGAAGATGAACAGCAAGTCCGTCAGGTCATGGATGATATGCGCGCGGCCGATATCGACTTCCTGACTATCGGTCAGTACCTGCAGCCGACGCCGAAGCACCACGGGGTTGATCGATTTGTCACGCCCGAGGAGTTCGCGTCCTACGAGAAAGCCGCCTACGGAAAAGGTTTCCTGATGGTGTCCGCGACGCCTCTGACCCGGTCTTCTTACCATGCGGGTGACGACTTTGCGCGTTTGCGCGATGCTCGTCAGAAAAAGTTGGAGCAAGGGTGACACCCGAAACGGTTGCGCAGCTGACGCGCCTGCGTCACGAATTGCATCAATCACCTGAACTCTCTGGTCAAGAGAAGGAAACAGCGGCTCGCGTTGCAGGCGAATTGCGTGCCCGTGGTGCGGATCAAGTTTTGACCGGCATTGGCGGGCATGGTGTGGCGGGCGTATATGACAGCGGTCGGGTTGGTCCGACAGTTGCCATTCGATGTGAACTGGACGGGCTGCCTATTCAGGAGCTGTCGGTTGTAACCTATGCCTCGCGCGTTCCCGGCAAGGGGCATTTGTGTGGGCATGACGGGCATATGGTAACGGTTTTAGGTGTCGCCGATTATCTCAATCAAAATCGCCCCGAAACGGGCCGGGTTGTTCTGGTGTTCCAACCGGCCGAGGAAACCGGGCAGGGTGCTGTTGCCTATCGGTCTGATCCAAAGTTCTCTGAAATTGCCCCCGACTATGTTTTTTCCTTGCACAACCTGCCGGGGCTGGCGCTGGGATCGATACAACTGTGCCAAGGCCCCGCCAATTGCGCTTCGCGCGGGATGAAGATTGTTCTGACCGGTAAGACCTCACATGCGGCAGCGCCGCAGGATGGGGTGTCTCCAGCAGGAGCTTTGTCCGCTTTGATGCTGAATTTTGCAACGCTCGGGCAAGGTGGTCTCCTGAACGCAGAATTTGCCTTGACCACAGTAACGCATGTCAGCCTTGGAGAGCAGACCTTTGGTGTGGCTCCCGGCCGCGCCGAGTTATGGGTGACTTTGCGCACAGTATCAGATGTACGGATGCAGCATCTGATGACCGAGGCTGAAGCGCTGGTTGCGCAGGCCGCGCGTGATCAGGGACTTGGGTACGAGATCACTTATGAGGATGTATTCGAAGCTTGCGTGAACGCGCCCGAAGCCGTCGACATCCTCAACCGATCCTGCGCGGAAACCGGCGTGCCCTGCAAATTGACGACGAGTCCGCAGAAGTTTTCGGAAGATTTTGGACAGTTCGGTAAAGGGGCCAAAGCGGCGATGTTCTGGCTTGGATCGGGCATCGATCAACCGCAACTGCACAACCCGGACTTCGATTTCCCTGATGCGCTGATCCCGGTTGGTACTGGGATTTTTCTAGCCGCCATTCAACAGGTGTTGGGGCCGCTCACTCCTCGGTAAAGCGAACTTTGCCGATAAAGGGCAGGTTACGGTTACGCTGCGCGTAGTCGATGCCGTAGCCTACGACAAACTCGTCCGGAATCTCGAAGCCGATCCAATCGGACCGAAAATCAACCTCGCGTCGGCTGGGTTTGTCCAGCAGCGCAATGGACTTTAGCCGTGCGGGTTTGCGGCTTTGTAGCAGCTTGGTCACGTGGTTCAGCGTGTGGCCGGTGTCGACGATGTCCTCGACCACCAGTACGTCGCGTCCTTCAATTGCGCCGCGCAAGTCTTTGAGAATACGCACTTCCCGGCTGCTTTCCATCGAGTCGCCGTAGGAAGACGCCTCAAGAAAATCTACTTCGATCGGCAAGTCCAATTCGCGCACCAGATCGGCGATGAACACGAAGCTGCCGCGTAGCAGGCCGACGACAACCAGCTTGTCGGTGTCAGCGAACTCGGTGCTGATCTCGCGGCAAAGCTCTTCGATCCGGGCGGCGATGGCCTTGGCCGAGATCATCTCATCTATCACATATGCACGTTCGCTCATCGCTGCCCCCTTGATCTTTGGCGCGCAACATACGAAATCACGCGCCATTGTCACCTGTTAATACTGGACACCATGCCTACTCATTCGGAAACCCGCCACCTGCCTTATTCGGCTCAGCAGATGTACGACTTGATTGCGGACGTGGCGAAATACCCCGAGTTTCTGCCTTGGTGTGCTGCGGCTCGTATCCGCCGAAGCTATGCCGCAGGAGAGGCACAGGTGATGGAGGCGGACCTGATAATATCGTTCAAAGTGTTCCGCGAGCGATTCGGCAGCCGGGTGACACTGTTCCCCGATCAAATGAAGATCGATACCGAATATCTGGATGGCCCGTTCAAATACATGAAGTCCGACTGGCACTTTGAGGACGCACCCGACGGAGGCTGCAATGTGTCCTTCCACGTGGACTTCGAATTCAAGAACGCAATCCTGCAGGGCATCATCGGCGTTGTCTTCAACGAGGCTATGCACCGGATCGTGCAGGCGTTCGAGACCCGTGCCAAGGAATTGTATACCTAGGCCTTTACCCGTGATTGCCGGGCGTTAGACTGCGCCCATGAGCGATTTTTCCACGTCTTTGGCCGCGTTCGCTGCAGGATCTGTCGAGACGACATTGCAAACGCGGGTCGTTACTTCTCTGTCCGTTTTGGATTGGATCGCCGTGGGGCGGGCCGGAGGTGATGAGCCAGTCTCACAAACCGTTCGCGACCTTGTATTGAGCGAGGACGGTGCGGCGCAGGCGCATTTAATTGGGGGGGGAGTTGCCCCATTGCGCGGGGCGGCATTGGTAAACGGCACCGTATCTCATGCGTTGGATTACGACGACACGCACTTCGCTCATATCGGCCATCCGTCGGTTGCGGTTCTGCCTGCAGCCCTGGCGCTGAGCGAATGGGACGATCGCATATTGGTCGATTTCCTTGAAGCAGCTCTGGTGGGCATGGAGACCTCGATCCGTGTCGGCCTGTGGCTGGGCCGCAGCCATTACCAAGGTGGATTCCATCAAACTGCGACAGCTGGTGCGTTTGGAGCTGCAGTGGCAGCGGGGCGTATTCTCGGATTTGACACGGATCAGATGTGCAAAGTTCTGGGTCTGACAGCAACCCGCGCGGCGGGGCTCAAGGCACAGTTCGGAACGATGGGAAAACCGTATAATGCAGGTCTTGCGGCCTCTGCTGGTGTTGAGGCCGCTTTGTTGGTCGCCAAAGGGTTTGAACCCAATGGCAGGGCGCTGGAAGGGCAATACGGTTTCGGTGCGACCCACAAGGGGGAAGCGGAGACGCAAACGGCTTTGGATGGATTGGGCGACAAATGGCTGTTCGAGAGCGTCAGCCATAAGTTCCATGCTTGCTGCCATGGCCTTCACGCTGCGCTTGAGGCCGGGCGTGATCTGGACATTGCGGAACCCGAAGTGGCTGAGATCAAAGTGAAAACTCACCCTCGCTGGATGAGCGTTTGCAACCAGATGTCCCCTACAACAGGGCTGGGCGCCAAGTTTTCATATCGGACTGTCATCGCCATGCAGGCGCTTGGTTATGACACGGCGTTGCCCGGCAGCTATTCGGAGAAGATCTGTGCGGACACGCGTCTCAAGTCACTGCGTGACCGTGTCGTGGTCGAGTCTGACGATGCTTTGTCAGAAACGCAGGCGCACCTGACATTGCTACGCCGCGATGGTGCGCGGCTTGAGGCGACGCATGATTTGCTAGCCCCCATGACCCTGTCGGACCGCGAAGACAGGGTTCGTGGCAAGGCCAACAAGCTGATCGGAAGCGACGAGGCGGACGCGATCTGGTCGATGCTGCGCACCGGCGGCCGCGCCCGCGATCTGGCTAAGGTACTGGCGGGCTAAACCACACGCCAGTGGAGCGGGAATCCGGGCTCGAACACCGTCACCGGCCCGTCGCCGGTTTCAATCTTGCTTGGGTATTCGACGGGGTCGCCCTTGGTCAGAGTGATCGTTTCTTCGTTCACCGGCAGACGATAGAACACCGGCCCATTCAGCGATACGAACCCTTCCAGCTTGTCCAAGGCGCCTTCGCGGTCGAACATCTCGGCCACCAAGGACATGGTGTTCGTTGCGGTGAAACACCCGGCGCAACCGCAGGCCATTTCCTTGTTGTCATCGGTATGCGGCGCGCTGTCCGTACCGAGGAAATAACGCACATCGCCCGAGGTCGCAGCGGCCAGCAGCGCCAGACGGTGTTCCTCACGTTTAGCGACAGGCAGGCAGTAGTAGTGCGGTTTGATCCCGCCGACCAGAATGTGGTTGCGATTGATGATCAGGTGATGCGCTGTGATGGTCGCGCCCAGATCGGTTTCGTTGGCTTTGACATAATCCACGCCGTCCCGCGTCGTTATATGCTCCATCACCACACGCAGGCCCGGAGTAGCCTTGCGGATTGGGTCCAATACGCGGTCTATGAACACTGCCTCGCGATCGAAAATGTCGATCTCGGCGTCAGTAACCTCGCCGTGGACGCACAGAGGCAGACCGATCTCGGCCATTTTTTCAAGCACCGGACGGACATTGTCGAAGTCCCGTACGCCAGAATGCGAATTGGTAGTAGCACCGGCAGGGTAGAGCTTCACCGCTTTGACCAACCCGCTGGCATGGGCGGCGGCCACGTCCTCGGCATCGGTGTCTTCGGTCAGATACAGCGTCATCAGCGGTTCGAACGTCATATCCTCGGGAAGGGCGGCCATGATGCGGTCGCGATAGGCTGCGGCCTGATCACCGCGCACCACAGGCGGCACGAGGTTCGGCATGATGATTGCGCGACCGAAATGGCGCGCAGTTTCGGGCAGGACGGCCTGCAACATCGCGCCATCGCGCAGGTGCAAGTGCCAGTCGTCGGGGCGGCGGATCGTGATGCTATCGGTCATGGCGCCTCCGCTAGCACACAGGTCGCGCGCGGGAAAGACCTTGTCAACGGATCAGAACGCCGTAAGTCCCGGAAAGACAGCAGTCTTGACGTACGCGCGTTGCCGTGACCTGTTGTGGCGAGGGAGAGAGGTATACATGACACAGCCAGATTCTATTGATGCCGTTCAAAAAATGCTGGGCGCGCAGGGCTATGTCTGCGGCCGGGCTCTGGCGACCGTCGTGTTCCTGTCACTGAGATTGGGACGACCGTTGTTTCTGGAAGGAGAGGCCGGGGTCGGCAAGACCGAGATTGCCAAAGCACTGGCGGCAGGGCTGAACCGACGCCTGATCCGGCTGCAATGTTACGAAGGGCTGGACGCATCATCGGCCGTGTATGAATGGAATTTCCCTGCGCAGATGGTAGCGATCCGAACCGCAGAAGCATCCGGCGGGGCCGACCGAGGTGCATTGCAGGATGAACTGTTCTCGGACGATTACCTGATCGAACGCCCACTGCTGCAAGCGATGCGCCCGGACGAAAACGGTGCACCTGTTCTGCTGATCGACGAATTGGACCGCACAGATGAACCGTTTGAGGCATTCCTGCTGGAAGCCTTAAGCGATTTTCAGGTTACCATCCCCGAATTGGGTACGGTCCAAGCCGCCGAACCGCCCGTCGTAATAGTCACCTCGAACCGCACGCGTGAGGTGCATGACGCGCTGAAACGCCGCTGTTTGTATCACTGGGTCGATTACCCGGATTTCGACCGCGAGATCGAAATCCTACACGCCCGCGCCCCTGAAGCGGCCGAGGCGCTCAGCCGCGAGGTGGTTGCTTTCGTTCAACGCCTGCGCACCGAGGACCTGTTCAAAAAGCCCGGCGTAGCCGAGACCATTGACTGGGCCAAATGTCTGCTGGCGCTGGACGTGATCAACCTCAGCCCCGAGGTGATTGGAGATACTCTGGGAGCGATCCTGAAATACCAGGACGACATTCAGAAACTTCAGGGGTCCGAGGCAAAGCGGATTCTGGACGAGGCGAAGGCGGATCTGGAACCGGCCTGATGGCGGAACAACTCCCGATGCATATCCCCGATGACCCGAAGCTGGTGCAGAACATCACACATTTTGCGCGTGCATTGCGGAAGGCAGGTCTTCCAATCGGAACCGGGCGGGTCGTTGACGCGATCCGAGCCGTACAGGCGGCCGGGTTTACGGAAAAGCGGGATTTCTACTGGACCTTGCATGCCTGTTTCGTGAGCCGCCCGGAGCATCGTACTGTTTTCGCGCAAGTCTTTCGTCTCTATTGGCGCGACCCGCGGTATCTCGAGCATATGATGTCCATGATGCTGCCCGCAATTCGGGGTGTGCAGGAGGAGCGCAAAGCCGATGCTGCCGAAAAACGCGCGGCAGAGGCTTTACTGGACGGGGTGGAGCGCGATTTACCCGAAGCAGTGGAGCAAGAAGACGAGACAGAGTTGGAGATTGATGCCTCGCAGACGGCATCGTCCGAAGAACGTTTGCGAAGTCTGGATTTTGAACAGATGAGCACAGCTGAAATCGCGCAGGCAAAGCGTGCGCTGGCACGATTGACACTGCCGGTGAAACCCATCGACTCCCGCCGGGGGCAAGCCAGCCATCTGGGTCACCGGATCGACCGCGCTCGCACCTTGCGTGCCGCGATGCGTCAGGGCGGTGAGTTGCGCGATATTGCGCGGCTCAAACCTAGACCGCGCTGGCCTAATCTGGTGGTGCTCTGCGATATCTCGGGGTCAATGAGCCAGTACAGCCGGATCATTCTGCACTTTTTGCACACTGTTTCTAATACCAAAGGGGCCGGTTGGGCCAAGGTGCATGCATTTACCTTCGGCACACGCTTGACCAACATCACTAGGCACTTGCAGCAGCGCGACGTGGACGCGGCGCTCGCCGCTGCCGGGGCCGAGGCGCAGGACTGGGAGGGTGGCACGCGGATTGGCGAATGCCTGCACGCATTCAACCGCGACTGGTCTCGCCGGGTCATGGGGCAGGGAGCGGTGGTGCTGCTGATTTCGGACGGGCTGGACCGGGGTGACCCCGAGGCGCTGGGGAAAGAAATGGAGCGGCTGCACCTGTCGGCGCGCCGTCTGATCTGGCTCAACCCGTTGTTGCGTTGGGATGGCTTTGCGCCCAAGGCGCAGGGCGTTGCTGCGATGCTGCCGCATGTCGACAGTTTCCGCGCGGGGCACTCGATTGCGTCTCTCGAGGATCTGGCTGCCGTTATCTCGAAACCCGACGATGTGGGTGAGAAAGCGCGGCTGATGACCGCGCTTTCGGGGTGAATATTAGCTCAGCTGTTCTTCATTACATTTGCGCGCCATTTCCATGGCTTTGTAGGTGCCGGTCAGATCGACGGTGAAGGCAAATTCCTTCTCGGGGAACACGACCATAACTTTCTGCTTGGCGATATCGTCCGCGAACTGAGGGTCATCTGACAGAACGTACCCGCCGGAATAGCCTTTGGTGATGTTGCCTTTCATGCCGGTGGCTTCGCCCAGATAGATGTTGTCGCCCAACAGGATCGCCACGGCTTCCTTCTCGCCGCGTTTGATGTCTGTCTTGGCTTTGGTGAAGACGCCCACATAGCCGACACCGCGATCCTCGGTCAGGCCCATCTGAACCACATTTTCGGCGCTGTCCACAGCCTCAATCAGGCAGGATTTCTTATCCTGATCGATGAAGACTTTCCATCCTTCGACTTCTCCATAACGCAAGAACGTATCCGCGCTCACTGCCGTTGATGCCAGCAGGCCGATTGCCATTCCAAGTGAAAAAATGCGTTTCAAAGTTCTGTCTCCCTTATGAAAAAGTAATATGCGCATACCAGAATGCACCAGTTGCGCATGTAGGCTAGAATCAGGTTCATGGACAATCAATCCTTTGCGTAAACTGCGGAAGTTCGGGCTAAATCGAGCCGACACATCGTTTTTTCACACCTGCGCCAGCTGTTGAGAGCAGAGGTTCCTTTTCATCCCGCCAAACCTGCTTATGTTGGGGCAGAATGCGCCCGGAGGGTTCCATGGACAGATTCGACGACAGCCCGGAAACAGCACTGCGTTGGTATAGCGACGGCAAACCGACCGCATTGGCCACGGTGGTTGAGACATGGGGTAGCGCCCCACGCCGGGTTGGTGCTCAGCTGGTCATTGGAGGGGATGGTCGCATCGAGGGTTCTGTCTCGGGCGGTTGCGTCGAGGGCGCGGTCGTGGTCGAGGCACTGGAGGCGATCGATGAAGGCGAAGCACGCCTGCTGGAGTTCGGCGTCAGCGACGAGGACGCTTTTGCTGTGGGTTTAGCCTGTGGTGGCACGATCCGTGTTCTTGTTGAACCGGTGGGTAAGGTACTGCCAGAACCCATGTTGCGAGAACTGGTCCAAGCCCGTGCCCAGCGCGAACCCGTCGCATATGAAGTGAACATAGAAACCGGCCACCGGGCCTTGCGCCGCAATGCCTATCCAGAGAGGCTGCGCATGGACCGTTCGGGGTTCGAAGAGGACGGCCAGACATTCGTTGCGGTCCATAACCCTCCGCTTCGGTTGATCATTGTTGGTGCGGTGCATATCGCGCAGGCACTGGTCCCGATGGCGCGGATCGCCGGATATGACCCTGCCATCGTGGACCCGCGTGAGGCTTTTGCTTCGAGCGAGCGCTTTCCCGGTGAGACGATCCTGACCGACTGGCCGGACGAGGCCGTAGCTAAGCTGGGAATGGATTCGCGCACTGCCGTGGTTCTGTTGACCCACGACCCCAAACTGGATGATCCGGCACTGCAATCCGCTTTGCAGGCCGGGTTTTTTTATATCGGCGCGTTGGGCTCGACGCGCACCCATGCCAAGCGGGTGGCCCGGATGAAAGAGGCGGGCTTTACTGAGGCCCAGATCGCGCACATCCACGGCCCGATTGGCCTTGATATCGGCGCGGCGAGTCCGTCAGAAATTGCGGTGGCTATTCTGGCGCAAATGACAGCGGTGTTGCGAGGCAAGGCGTGAAGTTCGGCTCGGTTCCCGTTGATCAGGCAGCAGGATCCATCCTCGCGCATTCTGTGCAGGCCGGTGAAAAAAAGTTGCGCAAGGGCATTAGCCTTACCACCGAGCATCAAGAGCAACTGGCCGCTGCAGGATACAGTTCCGTCACGGTTGCCCGGCTTGAGCCGGGCGATTGCCACGAAGACAAAGCAGCCGAGATGCTGGCCGTGGCTCTGGTTCCTGATCCCTCAGCTGCTGCATTGCGGGTGACGCAGCCGGTAACCGGTCGTGTGAACTTGCTGGCGGACGGGCCGGGCGTCGCTGTTCTGGACGTCGCCGCGTTGGAGGCGTTCAATCTGGTCAATCCGATGATTACCGTCGCCACCGTGCCGCAATATCAGCAGATGGGTGCGGGCGGTATGGTCGCTACGATCAAGGTCATTTCCTACGCCGTTCCGGGTGGTGATGTTCTTGAAGCCTCCCGACTGGCGCAAGGGGCTGTTCGTCTAGCTACACCTATCTATCGCAAGGCCGGGTTGGTTGTGACTGATATTCCTGGCGGGCCGCCAAATGAGAAGGGCATCGCAGCAATCCGGGGCCGTGTCGAGGCCTTGGGGATGGAGATGCCTGACGTGCGCATCGTCCCTCACCAGACCGAAGCACTTGCGACCGCAGTTGCCGAAACGAAAGGGGATGTAGTGATGATCCTCACTGGCTCGGCCACTTCAGACGAAATGGACGTCGCCCCCGAGGCGGTGCGTGCCGCGGGCGGACAGGTGGGCCGTTTCGGCATGCCCGTTGATCCGGGCAATTTGCTGTTCATAGGGTCGCTCGGGCAGAAACCGGTGATTGGGTTGCCGGGATGTGCGCGGTCTCCCGCGCTGAATGGAGCAGACTGGGTGCTGTCGCGTGTTGCGTGTGGGATCAACACCAGCGCCGCAGATATTGCCGGAATGGGCGTCGGCGGGCTGCTCAAGGAAATCCCGACCCGACCTCAGCCCAGAGCATCGCGGCGATAATTTGCATTCCTTAGCCAACGCTATACCTATGAAGACTGTCCAAGTGACCTGACCAATTCACTCGCTAAATATTTTTGTTCTCAAACAAATTTTCCCGTGTTTAACTCTGCGCAGGGAGAGTTTCATTTTGGGAGGAACATATGACACAGGTCTCAATGACCGTGAACGGGAAGTCCGTGAGCGGTGATGTCGAGGGCCGGACGCTGCTGTCCAGCTTTCTGCGTGATCATCTGTCGCTGACCGGAACCCATGTGGGCTGCGATACCGCGCAATGTGGCGCGTGCGTGGTGCACGTGAACGGTGAGGCGGTCAAATCCTGCAACATGTTGGCGCTAGAGGCTAATGGAGCCGAGGTCGGTACGATCGAAGGTCAGGCGAACATCGATGGTTCGCTGAACGTGATCCAGCAGGCGTTTCAGGATCACCACGGTCTGCAATGCGGGTTCTGTACGCCGGGCATGGTGATGAGCGCAGCAGCGCTGCTGAAGGATAATCCGCGCCCGACCGAGGCCGAGATTCGTAAGTACCTCGAAGGCAACCTGTGCCGCTGCACCGGGTATCACAACATCGTCAAAGCGATCATGGCCGCATCCGGTCAGGACGTCAGCAGCATCGCTGCCGAATGATGCCACTGCGGGCGCAAGAGGAGACGCCCGTGGGATGACAAAGGGTGCATCAGCATCCGTTTATGGGAGGAGAACAAGCAATGCCCAAAGACAGTGGCATCGGAGCCAGTTCCAAGCGCCGCGAAGACGTGCGCTTTCTGACCGGAGCGGGCAATTATACCGACGACATCAACGTGCACGGTCAAGCCTATGTTTATTTTTTGCGCTCTGACATCGCGCATGGGCGGATCAAATCCGTAGACACCTCGGCAGCTGAGACTATGCCGGGCGTAGTCAAAGTTTTTACCGGTAAAGATTTTGAAGGCGTTGGAGGGATGCCTTGCGGCTGGGAAGTCACCGACAAGCACGGTGCGCCTATGCAGGAACCGCCGCACCCCATTTTGGCACAAGGCAAGGTCCGCCATGTGGGTGATCCCATCGCAGCTGTTGTGGCCGACAGTTTGGAGCAGGCCCGTGACGCTGCCGAGGCGATTGATCTCGATATTGAAGAACTGCCTGCCGTCATGGATATGAAAGCCGCTGCGCAGGATGGCGCGACGCTGGTTCATGACGATCTGAAAAACAACATCTGCTATGACTGGCAACTGGGCGAAACCGACGACGCCAAGGTCAACGAGGTGTTCGCCAATGCGGCCCATGTGACCACGCTGGATCTGGTAAACAACCGTCTGGTCGCCAACCCGATGGAACCACGCGTCGCCGTGGCCGAGTACAAGCGCGGGACGGATGAGTATACGCTCTATACCACATCGCAGAACCCGCATGTGATCCGGCTGCTGATGTGTGCCTTTGTGCTGGGGTTGCCCGAGCACAAGGTCCGCGTGGTTGCCCCGGATGTGGGTGGCGGATTTGGCACAAAGATCTTTCACTATGCGGAAGAGGCATTCTGTACCTTCGCCGCCAAAGCATGTGGCCGTCCGGTCAAGTGGTCCTCCAGTCGGACTGAGGCGTTCATGTCGGATGCCCATGGGCGAGACCATGTCAGCACCATCGAACTGGCGCTAGATGCGGACAACAATTTCATCGGCCTGCGAACCAACACCTTTGCGAACCTTGGCGCGTATCTGTCGACCTTCTCCAGCTCGGTTCCGACCTGGCTGCACGGCACGCTGATGGCGGGCAACTACAAGACGCCGGTCATTCAGGTGAACGTTAAGGCGATGTTCACCAATACGGTGCCGGTGGACGCCTATCGCGGCGCGGGCCGTCCCGAGGCAACGTTCCAGTTGGAGCGGGTTGTGGACAAAGCTGCGCGCGAGTTGGGTGTCGATCCAATAGCGCTACGTCGTCAGAACTTTATCACCGAGTTCCCCTATGACACACCTGTGGCGCTGACTTACGACACCGGGAATTACAACGGGACGATGGATAAGCTGGAGGCTGCTGCCGATCTGGCAGGCTTTGCCGCGCGTCGCGCGGAAAGCGAAGCGAAAGGCAAGCTGCGCGGTCTGGGCATCAACTGCTATATTGAGGCTTGTGGTATCGCCCCTTCGAACATCGTCGGCATGCTGGGGGCCCGCGCGGGTCTCTATGATGCGGCAACCGTTCGGGTAAACGCCACCGGTTCGATCAGTGTAATGGTCGGTGCGCATAGCCACGGACAGGGGCATGAGACCGCCTTCCCGCAGGTTGTGGCCGACATGATCGGCATCGACGAGTCGATGGTTGAGATCGTGCATGGCGATACATCCAAGATTCCGTTCGGAATGGGCACCTATGGCTCTCGGTCTTTAGCGGTTTGTGGCTCGGCCATGGTCAAAGCGACCGAGAAGGTGATCGAGAAGGCTAAGCGGATCGCGGCGCACCTCTTGGAAGCGTCCGAGGCGGATATCGAGTTGAAGGATGGTCAATTCAGCGTGGCCGGCACCGACAAGTCGGTGGCTTGGGGCGATGTGACCTTGACCGCTTATGTCCCGCACAACTACCCGCTGGAAGTCGAGCCAGGGCTGGAAGAGACTGCCTTTTATGACCCGGCCAACTTTACCTTCCCGGCAGGAGCCTATGCCTGTGAGGTCGAGGTGGACCCGGAAACTGGTCAGGTCAGCATCGAAAAGTTCACAGCAGCAGATGACTTTGGCAACATCGTCAATCCGATGATCGTTGACGGTCAGGTACATGGCGGGATCGGTCAGGGCATTGGTCAAGCGCTGTTGGAGAACTGTGCTTATGACGAAAATGGCCAGTTGCTGAGCGCCTCCTATATGGATTACGCGATGCCGCGGGCCGATGACGTTCCGTTCTACGAAGTCGACCATTCCAGCCAAACACCCTGCACGCATAACCCTCTGGGTGTGAAGGGCTGTGGTGAGGCCGGTGCGATTGGGTCTCCGCCTGCTGTGGTCAACGCAGTACTGGATGCGCTGAACTCGGGCGGCAAGGAGGTCGATCACATCGACATGCCGATGAGCCCGTCGCGCGTTTGGGCTGCGATGAACAACTGAGTGGAGAGGGCGGACCGGGGGCCAGCCCCCGGACCCCCGAGATATTTACAGCCAGATGAAGGGCGGATTTGCGCCTTTCGGAAAGGAAAACGAAATGTACAATTTCGAGTTTGAGAAGCCCTCGACCATTGCCGATGCGGTTGCCGCGTTGGCGGCAGAGGATGCTCAGGCATTGGGGGGCGGACAGACGCTGATCCCAACGCTGAAGCAGCGATTGGCGGCGCCTTCGGCATTGGTCTCGCTGAGCGGGATTGCCGAGATGCAGGGCGTTTGCGTCAATGATGATGGCTCGGTGTCGATTGGTGGGGCCACGACCCATGCAACAGTCGCGTCGGAGGCTGCGAGTAGCTATCCGGCTCTGGCGGCGTTGGCTGGGCAGATTGGTGACCCAGCGGTACGCAATCGGGGCACCCTTGGTGGATCGATCGCCAATAACGATCCGGCGGCTTGCTATCCTGCGGGGGTTCTGGGGTCCGGCGCGACCGTCGTCACCAACAACCGCCAGATAGCAGCGGATGATTTCTTTGACGGCATGTTCTCGACTGCGCTCGATGAAGGAGAGATCATCACCTCGGTCCGATTCCCGGTGCCACAGGCGGCCAGCTATCAGAAGTTCTTGCAACCGGCGTCGCGTTTTGCGCTGGTCGGGGTTTTTCTGGCTCGGTTCGCGGATGGTGTCCGTGTTGCTGTCACAGGCGCAAGCGAGGACGGGGTATTCCGTTGGTCCGAGGCGGAAGATGCTTTGCACAAAGAGTTCCGGGCGGACGCCTTGATGGATCTACGCATCAATCCGGCCAATATGATCGCGGACCTGCATGGGAGTAAAGAATACCGTGCGCATCTTGTTGGGGTCATGACGAAACGCGCTGTCGCCACCTGCATGTAAGCCACTATGTAGCCAAAGCCCCGGCAGTGCTTCGGGGCTTTTCATGTGCGACGAAGCCTGGGTGGCTTGGAAGGCTGCCAATAAGCTCCGGTGTCCTCTCTCGCTTTTTGATAGGCGTCTATGCGCTGTCGGGCCGCGTCGCCCCCGGCGTCGAAAAGGTGGCCTAACAGGCATTCGAGTACGGCCATCGCGCCGGTAAAGCAGGAAAACGGGTGTAGGGCGCGCGTGCTGACAGTGAAAGCAATGTCAGGCTCAACTCCGGGCGCGATAACGTCGCTGTCCGAAATCAGAATAAGGCGCAAGCCTCTTTGTTTTGCGAACCGCATCGACTGAATGGTGTCTGCGGAGTAAGGGTGAACAGTGATGGCGAGCAGACAATCGTGATGGTCGGCATCCAGCAGATCGTCAGTGGCAGATCCAAAGTGGCGCGGCACCAATTGGATACCCGGATGGGCCATACGTCCTGTATACGAAAAGTAGTAGGCCAACGCATAACTGGCCCGTGTTGCAGTCACAAAACACCTTCTGGAATGGGTCATGTACGCGATAGCTTCGCGAACTTTTTCAGGTTTCATCAAGCGCAAAGACCGGGCGACAACGTTCTGTTCGTTCTGTGCCAGCTTGGCTTGCGTATTGCTGAAGGCGTCCTCGGTCCGCAGGGTGGTCAGCCAATCCTGCCCCAGTTCGCTTTCCCGGTCGGTCACCAATGCGTCGCGGAAGGGGGAGCGGAAAGCTTCGAAACTGTCAAAACCTAAACGCTGCGCCAGTCGAACCAGTACGTTCGAACTGACCCCGATTTTGTTAGCGGTGGTGCGTATTGGGTCGAGGCCGAAATCTCCGGGATGATCGACAATGTACTTGGCCGCCGCTTGCAGGGCTGAAGGCATCCTGCTGATATCCTGGCGCAGGTGGTTTGTGATCTGGCTTGGCGTGTTTTCCATCACTGTAAAAAAACAAATGTTTTGAAGATAGCAAGTAAAAAACACAGAGCGACGGATTAGATGCTGCAAGAATAACCTGAGGAATGTGCATGTCAGACTCGCGATCAGAAAACCAAACTCCCGGGTGGCCCTATATCCTGGTCGCTCCAAACGGCGCGCGGCGGGGGCCTTCGGACCATCCGAGGCTTCCTGTTTCCATGGAACAGATCGTCGAGACAGCACGGGCCTGTTTTGAATCCGGGGCCAATGGGCTGCATTTGCATATTCGTGACCCAGAGGGGCAGCACTCTCTCGACTCCGGCCAGTATCTGGAAACACTGGCGGAGTTGCGGCAGGCCGTACCCGGTCTGGAGTTACAAATTACGACCGAAGCGGTGGGCGTGTATGATGTGCCCGCTCAGTTTGCATGTTTGGAACAGGTGCGTCCGGAGTGGGCGTCCATCTCAGTGCGCGAAATCGCGCGTGCGTCAGAGTTGGCCGATAAGGTCTATGGTCTGTGCTCTGACCAAGGAACGCGGGTGCAGCACATCCTGTATGATGCTGAAGACGCCGCGTTGCTGGCGCAGTGGCAAAAGGCCGGGATCGTGCGGGGCGGGCAGACTGAGAGTCTGTTTGTGTTGGGGCGATATACGTCGGGTCAGCAATCCTCGCCCCAGGATCTAGATGTGTTCCCAACTGGGGCTTCGCCGTGGATGGTTTGCGCCTTTGGAACTCAGGAACACGCCTGCCTGACATATGCGGCCCAACAGGGCGGAGATGTTCGGGTCGGGTTCGAAAACAGTCTGACCGATGAGAGCGGGACCCTCTGGAAAGATAATACCGCGTCGGTGTCGGCGCTTGTTGCCATGTTGGAAAGGGCAGTCAAATGAGTCACGTATTTCCACGCCACACGAAATCCGACCTGCCTGTCGCAGCGGGAGGAGACGGGTGCTACCTGATTGACGCGCAGGGTCGTCGTTACCTGGATTGCGGGGACGCGGCGGTGTCGTGCCTGGGTCATTCCAATCCAGCCGTGATCAAGGCTGTGCAAGAGCAGGTTGAGCAGATTGCCTTTGCGCATACCGGCTTCATGACTTCTGAACCAGCCGAGGCGCTGGCAGACCTGTTGATCGAACATGCGCCGGGTGATCTGGACCGGGTCTATTTCGTTTCTGGCGGGTCCGAGGCGACCGAGGCGGCAATCAAGCTGGCGCGGCAGTACTTTCTTGAGATCGGGCAACCGGATCGACGGCATGTGATTGCCCGGAGACAAAGCTATCATGGAAATACCCTGGGGGCTTTGTCCGCAGGCGGGAATGAGTGGCGGCGCGCGCAATTCGCCCCGATGTTAATCGACATGACTCACATCGCGCCTTGCTACGAATATGCCGAGAAGCCGGTCGGGGAGAGCAGTTACGACTATGGTCAACTCGTGGCCAATGAGTTGGAGGCTGAGATTCTGACACTCGGACCTGAAACCGTGATGGCCTTCATCGCCGAACCGGTCGTGGGTGCAACTCTGGGCGCGGTGCCTGCGGTTGAGGGGTATTTCAAGCGCATACGAGAAATCTGTGATCGTTACGGTGTGCTATTGATCCTGGATGAGGTGATGTGTGGCATGGGGCGGACAGGGCATCTGTTCGCCTGCAATCATGACGGTGTAGCTCCGGATATTCTATGCATCGCCAAAGGTTTAGGGGCCGGGTATCAGCCGATCGGTGCAATGCTGTGTACGACTCAGATATATGATGCGATCCGCGATGGATCTGGGTTCTTCCAGCACGGTCACACTTACATTGGGCATCCAGTCGCCACAGCGGCGGCTTTGGCTGTTGTCCGTGAACTGACTGAACGTGATTTGCCGGCAAGGGCGGGCGTCATGGGGGAGAAGCTGCAATCGGCGCTTGAGGCCGCATTGGGACAGCATCCGAATGTCGGGGATATTCGGGGCCGGGGCTTGTTCCGGGGCATTGAGCTGGTCGCGGATCGGGACAGCAAAACGCCCTTCGACCCTGCGCTTGGTATAGCTGGCAAGATCAAGAAGGCTGCATTGGCCGAAGGGCTGATCTGTTACCCGATGGCTGGCACACGCGACGGCCGGGTGGGCGATCACATTCTGCTGGCACCGCCTTTCATCATCGAAGACGCTCAGATTGACGAGTTGGTCGGGAAGCTGGGCAAGGCGATTTCAGCGGTGATCTAGCGAACCATTCGGAAAAAAGCCTCCTCAAATTGAGGAGGCTTTTATGTTTCCGATCGGCCAGAAGTTTATTTCTGCGGCAGAGGGCCTATCATCATGATCATCTGACGGCCTTCCATCTTGGGCATGTTCTCGACCTTGCCCAAATCCTTGATGTCCTCGGCCACACGTTCCAGCAACTCACGACCCAGATTCTGGTGTGCCATCTCGCGGCCACGGAAGCGCAGTGTGACTTTGACTTTGTCGCCCTTTTCCAGAAACTTGAAGACGTTCTTCATCTTGACGTCATAGTCATGAGTGTCGGTGTTGGGCCGGAATTTGACCTCTTTCACCTCGATGACTTTTTGTTTCTTGCGGGCTTCGCTTTCGCGTTTTTGCTGTTCGTACTTGAACTTACCGAAGTCCATGATCTTGCAGACCGGAGGGGTCGCATTAGGCGAAATCTCGACCAGGTCGAGGCCAGCGTCAGCTGCAAGTTGCATGGCTTTGGCGGGATGAACCACCCCGACATTTTCACCATCTGCGCCAATCAGGCGAATTTCGGGGGCACGGATTTTTTCATTGACGCGCGGTCCGGTATCTCTCTGCGGCGGCGCGTTGTGTGGTCTGCGGGCTATGGGTTCATTCCTTTGATGATTGCAGAATTTCGAGCCCGAAATTTAGACCGCCCCGCGCCCCGATTCAAGCGCCATCCGCGCCGAAAGGACTGAAATTCACAGGTTTTGCAGCGGGTTTCTGCGCGGGCCGCGATGTTTCCAGCGGCCCGCACGGATGGATCAGCCTACAAAGGCCTTTTCGATGACGAATTCCTTGGGCTCAGAGTTGGCGCCTTCACGCAGGCCGAACTCTTCCAGGATTTCCTTGATGTCCAGGTTGAAAGCCAGCGAACCGCAAACCATGGCGCGGTCTGTATCCGGGTTGATACCACCTTCGATGCCCAGATCGGCAAACACGGTGCCGTCTTTCAACAGGTTGGTGATACGGCCCATCTTGGGGCTCTCTTCCCGTGTGGTGGTCGGGTAGTAGCGGATCTTGTCGGCAAAGCCTTCGCCCATCAGCTCGGCCAGCATTTCGTCCTGACGGATGCTTTCGATCAGTTGACGACCATACTCCAACTCAGCCACTTCGCGGCAGGTATGGGTGATGATGACCTCGTCGTAATCCTCATAGGTCTGAGGTTCGCGCAGCAGTGAGGCAAAGGGCGCAAAGCCAGTGCCGGTGGCGAAGAACCAAAGGCGCTTGCCGGGCAGCAGGGCATCGTGCACCAGCGTGCCAACGGGTTTGGGGCGCAGGATGATCTGATCACCGGGCTTGATGTGCTGAAGCTTCGAGGTCAGCGGGCCGTCCTGCACTTTGATCGAATAGAACTCCAGCTCTTCGTCCCAGGACGGCGAGGCGATCGAGTACGCGCGCAGCAGCGGTTTACCATTGTCGCCAAGCAGGCCGATCATCACGAACTCGCCCGAGCGGAACCGCAGCGAGGCAGGGCGCGACACCTTGAACGAGAACAGGCTGTCGGTCCAGTGTTTGACATCTGTTACGGTCTGGGCATCCGGCAGAACGGGGGCCTTCACGGCGGTGGCTTCGGTCACGGGCTTCATCTCTGTCATGGTTTCACTGTCGGTCAGCGTGACCGGCATCTCCGTTTAAACATTGTTACAAGGCAAGAAAAGGGGACAGATTGCCCCCGTTTCTTCACAAGCTGGCGATGGCGGTTTTAGCCGCGCAGGCGGGCCTGGTAGCTATGGTCTTTCCAGTTGGCACGGGCCAGCCACTGATCTTCGGGCTGACGGGTGGCAAGTGCGTCGTCGATCTCGACCTCGTCAAATCCGCTGCGGCGCGCCATGGCGTACTGGTCGGCCAGCACATGCCCTTTTGCGCGCAGGCGGCCGGTGAAGCCTTTCAGACGCAGAACGCGAGCAATTGTGAAGCCGCGCCCATCAGCCGAGGACGGAAAGTCCACGCGCACCATCTTGGCGTTTCCCAGGCGGTCAACCAGTTCATCCGGGTCGGTGTCCGAGGCCACATCCAGCGCGACCACATCATTGGCCGCGTCTTCCAATGTGACGAATCCGTCGGTCCAGTCGTCAGGGGCGAACCCCTCATCAGATACGATTACGTTCATGTTTTCTCTCCGGCGCGCACCATCTTGCCATCGACAAAATGGATGCCGCATTCTTCTTTGTTCTGGTCGCGCCATCGTCCGGCACGGGGGTCTTCGCCCTCTTTGACCGGCGAGGTGCAGGGCGCACAGCCGATCGAAGGGTATCCTTTCGCCACCAGCGGATGCCGGGGCAGGTTGTTTTCGTCCATATAGGCGCGCACATCTTCGGGCGCCCAATGGGCCAACGGGTTGACCTTGATCCGGCCCGTGCCGTCCTCGACCTCAAAGAAGTCAAGCGCGGCGCGGCTGCCCGACTGGAACCGTTTGCGCCCGGTGATCCAACCGTCATACCCCATCAAGGCCCGCTGCAGCGGGAAGGTCTTGCGCAGGTTGCAGCACGCATCCATGTCTCGCAGACGCAGCGCGCCATAGGGGTCGTCGCGCTGCAAGTCCTCGTCCTCGGAACGGATGACGTGGACGTTCTTCAGGCCGAGACGCTCGCTGACCTCCTGCTGGTATTCCAGCGTTTCGGTAAACAGCAACTGAGTGTCCACGAACAACACCGGGGTCATCTTGTCGACCACCGCTGCCATGTGCAGCAAAACAACCGATTCCGCACCAAAGCTAGAGACCAGAGCAAGCTCGTCGATCTCCTGGATCGCACCATGCATCACGTCATGAGCGCTGTGGTGACGGAACTGGGCGTTCAGCGCCTCGACCCTTTCGGTCAGTTCGCTTCGGTCTTTACCCAGTTCCGTTTGGATAAGGTCAAGCGGCATTGGCCTGCGCCTCGGGGTAGAGCGCCGCCTTGAAGGGCGCCATGCCTACCCGACGATAGGTCTGCAGGAATGTTTCCTCGCTGCTTTCGCGTTGGTCCAGATACGTATCCACGATGCGTTCCACGGCTGGCACGATCTCATCATAGGCAAAGCCCGGGCCGGTACGGTCGCCAATGGCCGCGTTTTCGGTGCCATCGCCACCCAGAGTGATCTGGTAGTTCTCGACACCAGCACGATCCAGACCCAGGATGCCGATATGGCCCACGTGGTGGTGTCCACATGCGTTGATGCAGCCCGAGATCTTGATCTTCAGGTGACCGATGTCATGCTCCAGCTTCAGGTCTTCAAAACGGGTGGCGATTTCCTGAGCTACGGGGATCGAGCGAGCCGTAGCCAGCGCGCAGTAGTCCATGCCAGGGCAGGCGATGATATCGCTGATCAGACCGATATTGGCGGTCGCCAATTCGTATTCCTTCAGCTTCGCGTGGATCGCGGGCAGGTCCGACTTGTGGACATGCGGCAGGATCACGTTCTGTTCGTGGCTGATGCGCAGCTCGTCATAGGCGAACTCTTCGGCCAGATCGGCCATCACGCGCATCTGCTCGGCAGTCGCATCACCCGGTGTCTGACCGTGCTTCTTGATCGAGATCGTGACGATCGCGTGGTCCGCGTTCTTGTGCGGCGCGATGTTGGTGTCGAACCACGAACGGAAGACCGGATCGTTGGTGTAGGCGCTCTCAAAAGAGGCAACTGAACCCTCACGGAAGGCCGGGGCGGCAAAGTGGCCCTTGATCTCTTCCAGAAGATTCATGTCGGCACCCTTGAATTGCGGGCGGACTTTCAGGAAGCGCTCGTTCACCTTGGCGCGGATGGTGTCGATCCCGTTTTCGTGCACGGTGATCTTGATGCGTGCTTTGTACTTGTTGTCGCGGCGGCCGATCTGGTTCCACACGGACACAGTGGCTTCTAGGTAAGCCAGCAGATCGTCAAAGGCGACGAATTCTGACAGTTCTTTGCCGATCATCGGGGTGCGGCCCAGACCACCACCAACGATGACGCGGGCACCCAAAACACCGTCACGCTCAACCAGTTGCAGGCCGATGTCATGTGCCTTGATCACGGCGCGGTCGTTTTCCGATCCTGTGATGGCGATCTTGAATTTACGCGGCATGAACTGGAATTCCGGGTGGTCGGTCGACCATTGGCGCAGCAGTTCGGCATAAGGGCGCGGATCGGCGACCTCATCTGCGGCGGCACCTGCGAAATGGTCGGCGGTCACGTTGCGGATGGTGTTGCCCGAAGTCTGAATGGCGTGCATGCCAACCTCGGCCAGCGCGTCCAGCATATCCGGCACGTCTTTCAGTTTCGGCCAGTTGTACTGGATGTTCTGACGGGTAGTGAAATGGCCATAGCCCTTGTCCCACTTCTCGGCCAGCAGAGCCAGTTGGCGCATCTGGGAGCTGGAGAGCGTGCCATAGGGAATGGCGACCCGCAGCATGTACGCGTGAAGCTGCAGGTACAGACCGTTCATCAGGCGCAGGGGTTTGAATTCATCCTCGGTCAGCGAGCCGTCAATGCGGCGCTCGACCTGTGCGCGGAATTGTTTGTTGCGCTCTTCCAGGAATGCTGTGTCGAACTCGGAGTAGCGATACATGTCTAGCTGTCCTTAGTTGCAGCCCCGAAACCTTGGGGCCTTTATGGGGAGAGAGAGGGCCGAGGGTTAGGCCCGGGGCTGCGTTGCTGTTTCCTGCTTGCCGTGGGCATAATTGGACGGGCCGGTGCGGCGGAAGTCCTCGCGGAAATGGGTGGGTTCTGGGCCATTGGCACCTGCGACTGCATCGGCCAGGTAGGCTCCGACGATTTTGCTGGCCTGCCGGGTGGCATCCAGCAGACGAACCTGCGCGTGGGCCTCATCCGTGATCAGCTCGGCCTCGGACAACTCACGCGACCAGCGGTCATCTTCAGTCAGGTAGATAACGTCGCCTTCCAACAGATCGTTGGCAGTGACCACTTTAGGGGTAAAAGCGCGGGCCATCAGGCGTGCTCCTTCTTGAATTCGGTCAGGGCCTTGGCCGCTTGGCGCGGGGCGAGGCCGTAAAAGGTCAGGGTGGGGCCGTCCATTTCGGCGGCGGTCAGGTCATTGGGCAGCTGGTCCAGATTGGTGGCCAGAATGCGTTGATCGGGGCGCGAGGCGTTCTCCACCAGCGTCACCGGCGTTTCGCGGTCGGCGCCGTGCATGATCAGGCGACCCTGTATGAAACGAGCGGATTTTTTGCCCATATAGATCGCCGCGACGGAACCGGGGCCTGCCAGCGCGTTCCAGTCGTGATCGGCAAAACCCTTCATGTCATGCCCGGTCAGGAACCGTACCGACGAGTTGCGGCCGCGGCGGGTGAGGCTTTGACCTATCCCTGCAACTGCAGCCGACGCAGCGGTGATGCCAGGCACGATCTGCCAAGAGATACCTGCGGCCTCGACCGCTTCGATCTCTTCATCCAGACGGCCAAACACGGTGGGGTCGCCGGATTTCAGACGAACGACGCGCTGACCTTTATGGGCGTATTCGACCAGAAGGACGTCAATGTCTTCCTGTTTCCAAGAGGGGCCAAAACCGGCCTTGCCGACGTCGAGCAGAACAGCGGTCTTGCCAGCCAGTTCCAGGACCTCGGTGCTGATCAGGCGGTCATGCAGAACGACGTCAGCACGCTCGAAGGCTTTCAGCGCTTTGAGCGTCAGCAATTCCGGATCGCCGGGACCCGCGCCGACAAAGTCGACATGTCCTGTGCCATCATATGATTGCGTAAGCTTCATGTTCCATTCCGCGTGGTTTGACTTGACCTGCAATATAGGAAATATTCCCGGTATTGCGCCATATGGGCGCATAAATAAGAACAAATGTTCCGTCAGGGTCGTATCGTGGGACACTGGTTTCGAAACGAAGGGAAAATTGGAATGTCGGTGCGGATTGATGACACGGATCGGAAAATTCTGGTCGAGCTACAGCGCGACGCCAGCCAATCGCTGGACGAAATAGCAGCCCGTGTTGGCAGTTCCAAGACCCCGGTCTGGAATCGAATCCGCAAGTTAAAAGGCGCTGGAGTTATTGGTCAGCAGACCGTTTTGCTGGACGCTGAGGCGCTGGGGTTCGAGGCCACGTTCTTTGTTCTGATCCGCACCTCGGAGCATGAAGCTGATTGGCAGCGCCGGTTCCTTAAAGCGCTGCGCGACCGTCCCGAAGTGCAAGAAGCGCACCGATTGGCCGGTGACATTGACTATATTCTCAAAGTCCGGGTCAAGAATGCGCGCGCCTATGACGAGTTCTACCAGACCCTGATATCGGAGGTGCGTGTTCACAACGTGACTGCGCTGCTGTCGATGGAGGAGATCAAGTCCACCACCATGCTGCCGCTGAACGCGCTTATCGAAAGCTGAGGTAGGTCAGACCTGAGCAATCAATTTGGTTAGGCCATGAAAGTGGTAGGTATTTGAAAATTCCGGTTCTGAAGCCAGGCGCAGGTTCGGACAGCGTTCGAACAGCACTCCTAGCGCGATACGCATCTCCAACCGCGCGAGCGGAGCACCGACGCAGAAATGAAGACCACCACCGAAACTGGTATTGGTTACGACCGGACGGTTCGGATCAAAGCGGTTCGGATCACGCCAGACCGAAGGGTCTCGGTTCGCGGCCCCAAGTAAAAGTGCAACTTCATCACCGCGTTTGAAACTGTGGCCGAATATCTCGACTTCCTCATAGGCATAGCGCGTGAACATATGCAGCGGTGGATCATAACGTAGGATTTCCTCTACCATCTCGTCTGAGTCACACGTTCGCGGATCAAGTCGCAGTTGCAGTAGCGTTTTCACTCCGTTTCCAAGCGAATGGACTGTAGCCTCGTGTCCAGCGTTCAATAGCAGGATGCAGGTGGCCACCAACTCATCGTGCGAGAGCTTCTCACCATCTTCCTCTGCGGCGATTAAGCGGGTGATCAGATCGTCTCGTGGATCGGCCCGGCGCCTTTCGATGTAATCCCTCAGAAAATGAGTGAACTCTTGCGCAGCGGATGCGGCTGCGTCCTCGGTCTGGCGTGTGCGACTGGCTTGATACATCGCCACCATAGCGTGCGACCAGCGCAGCAAATCGGGTGACCTTTCCTCTGGTACCCCAAGCAGGCGGCAGATCGTGACCACGGGAACCTGTGTGCAAAACGAGTCCAGCAGATCAAAAGGCGCAGCGGGGAACCGATCGATCAGGGCGTGGCTGAGGTCGAGAATAGAGGGTTCCAGTGCAGCTATTGCACGCGATGTAAACGCCCGCATAACAAGCGCCCGCAAGCGCGTGTGGCGGGGCGGTTCCGCGTCCAGCAAAGAATGCGCTTCAACACTCAACCAAGGTGCCAGGTGGGCAGGGCCGGGACATTGCAGTTCGGGGGGAACCTCTCGGCCAAAGCGGCGATCTTTGAGCAGAGCTTGCACTGCCCGGTGTGAAACCGCCGCAACTTTCTTGTAATCATCCCAATAAACAAGGTCCCCGTGCGCACGTGCCGTGTCATAGAACGGGTAAGGATTTTGCACGAAACCCGGTTCAACCGGGGATTGGAACACCGTCTTCATGCGCGGCAGACTTGCCATGCGGCGCGTCGAATGCAAGACCCTACGTCATGCAAAGGGTTTGGGTAATCTTGGGATTTCTTTGTGCCGTCGGGCTGTTGTCCGCCGGGGTCTGGTCTTATGGCTATCGTCAGGCACTGTCTCAACTGAGCGAAAAAGCCGAGGCGGATCTGGAGCTGGCGGCTGACCGATTGAGTACGCAGATGCAGGTGTATCAGGAACTGGCCGTGCTGATGGCCAAACATCCTGTCCTGCACGCGCTAGATACCCCTCAGGAGCGTCGCGCTGCTCGGTCGTTGCTGTTGGACATGGCGGACAAGACGGCGGCAGTCAACATGATGTATCTGGACCGGACCGGTCAGGTGCTGGCGTCCGCGCTACCCGTAACGGAGGCCAATATTGCGGGTCATCCCGCTTTTCAGCGTGCTCTACACGGCGCGTTGGGTAGCGCACACGGTGTTGAGCCGGTCAGTGGCAATCGGATTTATTCCTATGCGGCCCCGGCGTTTGACGCAGAGGGACAGGTAGAGGGCGCTCTAATGGTTGTCGCCGACGTGCAGGATGTCGAGCAAACATGGCGCGGCAGTACCGAGGCGGTTTTCTTCGTCGATGCAGAAGGCGTTGTTTTTATTTCGAACCGGTCAGACCTTTTATTTTGGCAGCGCGCCGAAGGGCAAAGCGGGCTGACACCGCCACAGGGTGGAGAGGTTGACTTCGCTTCGAGTTGGGTTGGGCCGCACGAGTTGTGGAAGCTCAACTGGGGCCGCTATCTGCCTGATCGTGCGCTACATCTGATGCTTGATCTGCCGGTAATCGACATGACCGCCGAAGTGCTGGTGGACGTTGCTCCGGCTCGACGTCTGGCCGGTTTGCAAGCTGCAACCGTCGCCGCGATTTGTTTGGCGTTCGGTGCATTGCTGTATCTGGCGACTGAACGAAGACGTGCCTTGGCTGAGGCCAACACGGTCTTGGAAAGCCGAGTTGCCCAACGTACTCGCGACTTGACGGCTGCAAACACGGCCTTGCGACGTGAGGTGCGAGAACGGCAAGAGGCCGAGATGGCCCTCAAACATGCTCAGGAAGAACTGATTCAGGCCGGAAAACTCAGTGCGTTAGGCCAGATGTCAGCGGGTATCAGTCACGAATTGAACCAACCTCTTATGGCGATACGGCAATTCGCCGACAACGGGGCTGCGTTCCTGACTAAGGGGCGCGCGGAAAAGGCTTCGGAGAATCTGACACGCATTTCGGATATGGCTGCGCGGATGGCACGTATCATCAAGAATCTGCGCTCGTTTGCTCGCAACGAAAACGAACCCATGGGCAAAGTGGATCTGGTTCAGGTTATCGACACTGCCGTCGAACTAACTGAGTCACGATTGAAGGCCGAGGGCGTCACGCTGGATTGGGTGCCGCCCGACAGCCCTGTATTCGCATGGGGCGGAGAAGTGCGTTTGGTGCAGGTCTTTGTTAACCTGATCAACAACGCCGCTGACGCGATGAGCCAGCAGGATGACCGGTTTGTTCACATTGCAATAGAAGCCGGTGAAAAGTTGGCGGTGACAGTAAGGGACATAGGCCCGGGCATCGAGAATACTGAAAAGCTGTTCGAGCCATTTTATACGACCAAGGCGGTAGGGTCATCCGAAGGCATGGGGCTCGGCTTGTCGATCTCATATGGGTTGGTCCAGAGTTTCGGCGGAAATATCCGTGGTGCCAACGCGCAAACAGGTGCAGTGTTTACCGTTGAGCTTGAATACTACCGGGAAGATGAAGAGGCATGACGCGTAAGGTTCTTTTGGTCGATGATGATGCCGCCGTGCGCGAGGCGCTGGCGCAGACGCTGGAATTGGCTGACTACAATCCAGTCCCGGCTGGTTCATTTGTTGCTGCCAAGGATCACATACGCGCCGATTTTCCCGGGGTGATCGTATCGGATATCCGTATGCCGGGCCGAGACGGTTTTCATCTTCTCAACTATGCGCATGAGGTTGATCCAGAGTTGCCGGTCATCCTATTGACGGGGGAGGGTGACATTCCTATGGCAGTGCGGGCCATGGGGCAGGGTGCATTTGATTTCCTTGAGAAGCCATGTGCTGCTGCGGATTTGCTTGAGGTCTTGGGAAAAGCTTTTTCGGCCCGGACGCAGGTTCTGGAGCAACGGGCTTTGAAACACGAGTTGGAACGCGGAGATCCGGCTGCACGCTTGCTCTCCGGCTTGTCGCCTCAGGCCGAGGCATTGCGAGAGCGCGTTCGCTCGGTTGCGCCTACCGGGGCAGAGGTTCTGGTTACGGGTCCCGCAGGCAGCGGGATTTCAAAAGTGGCCGAAGTTGTGCATCTGATGTCGCCTCATGCACAAGGTCCGTTTGTAAAAAGGCCCTCATCGGGTTTGACGCCCGACGCTCTGGTTCAGGTTTGCGAAGACGCCGCCGGAGGGTCTTTGTTTCTGGACGAAATATCGGCCATGCCTGAGGCCACACAATATGCGGCGCTCGAGTTGGTCGAACGGGGTGTTGGCGCACGCATTCTCGCGGGCACCACGGCGGACCTGTCCACCATGTCAGAGGAAGGTCGGTTTCATGCGGATCTGTTTTATCGGCTAGATGTGATGCGGGTGCGCATTCCGTCTCTGGCCGAACGGCCCGAAGATATTCCGGTAATGTTCCAGCACTACGTCGCGCAGGCGGCAGAGCAGGCAGGTATTGCCGAGCCTGAAATTTCTTCAGAACATCTTGCATCGCTGATGGCCAGTGATTGGCCGGGGAACGCACGGTCACTGATGTCGGCGGCAATGCGGTTTGTTCTGGGTATGCCGGAAGAGGTCGCACAGGCCACCGATCTGGGGTTGAGCGAGCAAATGGCGAGGGTGGAACGGTCTCTGCTGATCGCAGCTTTGGGGAGGCACAACGGAAAGGCGTCGGATGCCGCCAAGGCGCTGAAGCTGCCGCGCAAGACCTTCTATGACAAATTGGCCCGATATCAGATTCGCCCTGAGGATTATCGCAGGTGAAGGCAATTTCTCCCGCCCCCTTTGACCGCATTATCATGCGTTTAAAGGCGTTGGGCCGGGCAGCCTGCTGGCGCAGGCTGCGTACAGTGCGGTTGGGCGGCGGACTGATTCTTCGACGATGATTCGTGGAGAGTGCGGAAATCCGCACAACAGGTGCAATGTATGTGCGGATTTTCGCACAAGCGCCACTCTGTTGCGAAACGTACCCTTTGGAAGTGCATTTTAATGCGCTGTTTTAATAGAAAAAAAAGTAAAACTTTTAAGGATGTAACAAATCGTTGAGCCGCGATCATCGATTCGGTTCACTTCCCTGCATACGGTGCCGAATGGGTGCCGATTGGAAGATTGAGGAAGTCTGGGAGGAAAAAACAGATGAAATTCCTTACAACGGCCGCGACGGCCTTGGCGCTGACCGTAACCGCAACCGCAGGCATGGCGGCCTGTGACGATGGCGAGATCGTCGTGAAGTTCGCGCATGTGACGAACAGCGACAAGCACCCCAAGGGCATCGCCGCCTCGCTGCTGGAACAGCGCGTGAATGAAGAGATGAACGGCGTGATGTGCATGGAGGTCTATCCGAACTCCACGCTCTATAACGACGACAAGGTTCTGGAAGCGATGCTGCAGGGCGACGTGCAATTGGCCGCACCATCGCTGTCGAAGTTCGAAAAGTTCACCAAGCAGTTCCGCCTGTTCGACCTGCCGTTCATGTTCAAGAATATTGACGCAGTGGACGCGTTCCAGGCCTCGGCCGATGGTCAGGCGATGAAAGACAGCATGCAGCGCCGTGGCCTGCAGGGGCTGGCCTTCTGGCATAACGGAATGAAGCAGATGTCGGCGAACAAGCCGCTGGTCGATCCGTCGGATGCTGAAGGTCTGAAGTTCCGTGTGCAGTCTTCGGACGTGCTGGTGGCGCAGATGGAAGCCATCGGTGGTAGCCCGCAGAAGATGGCGTTCTCGGAAGTCTACGGTGCGCTGCAACAGGGCGTTGTGGACGGGCAGGAGAACACCTGGTCGAACATTTACGGCAAGAAGTTCTTCGAAGTTCAGGACGGCATCACCGAGACCAACCACGGCATCATCGACTATCTGGTCGTGACCTCGGTCGACTGGCTGGACAGCCTGGATCCTGAAGTCCGTGATCAGTTCATGACCATTCTGGACGAAGTCACCGCAACCCGGAACCAAGAAGCCTTTGCGGTGAACGAAGCGGCCAAAGCCTCGATCACTGATGCAGGCGGCATCATTCGTGAGCTGAACCCGGAACAGCGCCAGGCCTGGGTCGATGCTATGAAGCCGGTTTGGGACAAGTTCGCCGGTGACGTGGGTCAGGACAAGATCGACGCCGCTCAGGCCATCAACGCTGGGTTCTAAATCCGGGGCTGGCCGCGCGTCTTGGACTGGGGAGTTATCGACGCGCTGGCCGGGCGGGCTGAATAAGGCCCGCCCCTAATCTCTCTCATCACAAAAAATGCGGGGACAGAAAGATGTCTGGTGCGAAACCCGGCCAAGGCGGGCTGGTCGACCATATCGAAGAAACCCTGATTGCGTTGTTGCTAGGCCTTATGACGGCTGTGACCTTTGCCAACGTGATTGCGCGGTTCGTATTTAATTCAAACATTCTGTGGGCGCTTGAGCTGACAGTGTTCACCTTCGGGTGGTTGGTGCTGCTGGGTGCGTCCTACGCGGTGAAAAAGCACGCTCATCTGGGTGTCGACGCGATTTTGAACATGCTGGCTCCGGCGCCGCGCCGGATACTGGCGCTGATCGCCGTCGGCTGCTGTTTGGTGTTTTCGCTGCTGATGCTTAAAGGTGCCTATGACTATTGGGCTGTGTTTGCCGATCTTCCACCCACATCCGGTCGCTGGTTCCCGACAGGGTTCAATTTTGACGCCCGCAGTCAGAGTTTCTACGAGGTAGACGACATCCCCATGGTGGCGCCACTGCGTTTCCTGGAAGAGATGATCAACTATGGCGAGTCATACGAGAAATTGCCCAAGGTCGTCCCTTACTTTGTTCTGCCGCTGTCGATGCTGCTGCTGGTTATCCGCTTTGCGCAAGTAGCCGTTCAAATCTGGCGCGGTGAGACGGATCGCATTGTCGCCAGCCACGAGGTTGAGGACGAAATCGAAGAAGTTCGCGCTCAGCAGGGGGAGCATGACTGATGGACGTAGTACTTCTTTTCTCTATGGTCATCGGCCTGCTGCTGATCGGTGTTCCGATTGCGGTGGCTCTGGGCCTCAGTTCGACCCTGTTCCTGCTGATCTATTCTGACAGTTCTCTGGCTTCGGTCGCAGGCACTTTGTTCGAGGCGTTCGAGGGGCACTTTACCTTGCTCGCAATCCCGTTCTTCATCCTCGCGTCGTCCTTCATGACAACAGGTGGCGTGGCGCGGCGGATCATCCGGTTCTCGATTGCGTGTGTGGGGCATTTGCCCGGTGGTCTGGCGATCGCGGGTGTGTTTGCCTGTATGCTGTTCGCGGCACTGTCCGGGTCGTCTCCGGCAACTGTTGTGGCCATCGGTTCCATCGTTATCGCCGGGATGCGCCAGGTGGGCTATTCCAAAGAATTCGCCGCCGGTGTGATCTGTAACGCCGGTACGCTGGGTATCCTGATCCCGCCGTCAATCGTGATGGTGGTGTATGCCGCAGCCGTTGAGGTCTCAGTCGGACGTATGTTCCTGGCAGGCGTCATTCCGGGCCTGATGGCTGGTCTGATGTTGATGGTAACCATCTACGTCATGGCCAAGGTCAAGAACCTTCCCAAAGGTGAATGGAAGGGCTGGGGAGAGGTCTTTACCTCGGCACGCGAGGCCGGTTGGGGTCTGTTCCTGATTGTCATCATCCTGGGCGGTATCTACGGCGGGATTTTCACCCCGACCGAGGCTGCTGCGGTGGCTGCCGTCTACGCCTTCTTCATCGCCAGCTTTGTCTACAAGGACATGGGGCCGCTCAGCACCGAAGAGGGCACGAAGAACCTGCCGTTGATGAAAAAACCATACGCTTTGATCACAGCGTTCTTTCATTCGGATACCAAGCACACTCTGTTCGAAGCCGGTAAGCTGACCGTGACGCTGCTGTTCGTGATCGCAAACGCGCTGATCTTGAAGCACGTACTGACCGACGAGCAGGTGCCGCAACATATCGCCAACGCCATGCTGTCCGCGGGCCTGGGGCCGGTGACCTTCCTGATCGTAGTGAACGTGATCCTGCTGATCGGTGGGCAGTTCATGGAGCCGTCGGGCCTGCTGGTGATAGTGGCGCCGCTGGTGTTCCCGATTGCGATTGAGTTGGGTATCGACCCGATCCATCTGGGAATCATCATGGTGGTCAATATGGAGATCGGGATGATCACGCCTCCGGTCGGTCTGAACCTGTTCGTGACTTCGGGCGTGGCAGGTATGCCGATGATGAAGGTGGTGAAGGCGGCACTGCCGTTCCTGGCTGTACTCTTCGTCTTCCTGATCATGGTGACGTACATACCGTGGATCTCGACCTTCCTGCCCAACACCTTCATGGGGCCGGAAATCGTGACGAACTAGCGTGGGCGATCCTTCGTTCGGGCCGGGCAGCGCAATCTGCCCGGCCTTTTTCTTTGCAGGCCACTTGAAGTCGTGCCTGGCATTCCCACATCGACATCAGAGGACGACCTCCCCACAATGGGTGATCATTCGGGACGACCCGAATTCGTTCGAGGTGTCCTAATGTCTTGGGTTTTCTTACTGTTCGCCGGCCTGCTGGAAATTGTGTGGGCCGTCGCTATGAAGCAATCTGCCGGTTTCACTCGCTTTTGGCCGACCGCAATCATGGGTGTTTCTATGATCGGGTCATTTGGATTGTTGGCGATGGCGATGCGTACGCTGCCTTTAGGGACGGCATACGTCATCTGGACCGGCATCGGCGCGGTCGGGGCATTCCTAGTTGGCATTATGTTGCTGGGCGAAACGGTGAACGCCGCGCGTATCATCGCGGCAGTCCTGATCGTTACAGGTCTGGTGACGATGAAACTGGCCTGAGCTTTAGCTCAGGCCTTTAGCAGCGCGTCTACAATGCCTGAGAAATCCCGTGTCTTCAGGCTGGCACCGCCAACAAGCGCGCCGTCGACATTGGACACGCCAAAGATCTCATCTGCATTGGACGGTTTGACCGAGCCGCCGTAAAGCAGGCGCACAGACCGGCCGACGCCTTCTCCAAAACGCCGTTCGAGCCGGTTACGAATGAAATCGTGAACCTCTCCGATTTCATTCAGCGTAGGCACCTTGCCAGTGCCAATGGCCCAAATGGGTTCATATGCGACGATCAGATTTTCGCCGGTAGACTGATCAGGGATTGAACCCGACATCTGACCGCCGATGATATCCAGCGTGTTGGCAGCTTCGCGCTGTTCCAAGCTTTCGCCAACACAGATGATCGCCTTCAGTCCGGCGTCCATCGCCGCACGCGCCTTGGCGCGGACGTCTTCGTTCTGTTCGCCGTGATCTTCGCGGCGCTCGGAATGGCCCAGAATAACGGCGCTCGCTCCGGCATCGACCAGCATATCTGCACTGATGTCACCCGTGTGCGCACCTGCGGTTGCGGCGTGGCAATTCTGACCGCCAACGGTGACTTCGGTATCGCGAACGACCTCCGCCGCGCGGTGCAGCAACGTGGCTGGCGGGCAGATCAATACATCAATCGATGAAGTAGGATAGGCGCGGGCCAGAGCCTCTAACTCGCTCAGCGCTGCCGTGGTTCCGTTCATCTTCCAATTACCAGCCGCCAGCTTGCGCCGCATATTCCAAACTCCCTGATTGTTCATATTTAAAGAACCGGATAACACCGCCAGTCGAAACTGACAATTGCGGTTGTAGTGCGGGTCTAAAAACTCGAGGGCGGCCGGAAAACAGGAACGAGTGCATGATCGAAGATCTTGATCTTGAGAAGTTGGATCAACGTGAACCCGTCGAGCTGACCAAGCTTTTGCGCGCGGTAAGTGAGGTTGGATTCCTGACCGTGTCGAACGCGGGGCTTAGCGGAGAGCGTGTATGTGAAGTCATCTCGGTCTATCGCGATTTCTTTTGTTTACCTGAAGCTCAGAAATAACAGGTGGACATGGCGCGAACCGGGGCAAATCGTGGATGGGGAGCACCGCTATCCGAGCAGGTCGACCCGGGCGCAAATCCTGATTTCAAGGAAGTGTTCGATAGCGGATATGAGCTGCCTGTGAACAGCCCCTATATCGATGCGGGTCTAAGTGTTTATGCCCCGAATCTCTGGCCGCTCACCCCATCGGCATTCAAGGAAACCGTTCAGGCGTATTACGCAGATGCGTGCGCGGTGGCGATGCGGGTACTTCGCGCTATCGCAGTGGCGCTTGGGCAGGAGGCCGATAGTTTCGATAGAGCATTCGATACACCGATGGCGCTTTTACGCGGCAACTACTATCCGCAGCGCCCGAATTGGGCGGGTGAGCATGATTTCGGGATCGGCGCTCATACGGATTATGGTTGCCTGACTTTGCTTGCGACAGATGGGACTGCGGGGCTTGAGGTGCGTATGCCGGATGGCAGTTGGGCGCATGTCAACGCCCAGCCAGGCAGGTTCGTCATCAATTTTGGTGAGATGCTTGAATTCTGGACCGCTGGAAAGGTCAAAGCCACGCTGCACCGCGTGGTTGGAGGTTCGCAAGAGCGTGTGTCGGTGCCGCTTTTCTTTAACCCGTCCTACGACACCAACGTGGCGCCCCCGAATTCAGGGAACACCATCACTGCGGGCGATCATCTGACGCGCCGCTTTAACGAGACTTACCTACACTTGCAGGCGTCTTAGGATTGTGGGGATAGCTTTTCATCGAACTTGATTGACTCGCCGCATCCGCACGCATCGACGACATTTGGATTGCGGAATTTGAAGCCGGACTCCAGTAGCGAGACCTCATAGTCAATTTCGGTTCCGAACAGGAACATTTGGGCCATGGGGGCGATCATGACGCGCGCGCCGTCCTGTTCGACGATTTCGTCATTCGCGTCGGGCTGATCCACATAGTCCATGGTGTATTCCATGCCGGCACAGCCACCTTTCTTGATACCGATCCGCAGGCCTGCGTGACCGCCAGCTTCCATGAGGCGGGCAATCTGTTCCACGGCCTTGGGCGTCATGGTCACGGCTTGTTTGCCGGGAATGCCGAACATAATGATCTCCGTTTTCGCGCGTAGACATTAATTTAGTGCCGACTGGGCAATGGCTCAAGACATAGCAGGCATACTTACCTAACATTTCAGGCTTTCGGCGAAAAATCTTGCCTTTTGAAACAAGCTGACCTTAGCTGAGCACACAAATATTCCGGCAGATATTTTTGGTGAGGTGGAATGAAAAAACGCATTTTTACAAGAATAAACATAGCCTTGGCGGCGGTCTCTACAGTTTTTTCGATGACGGCGGGCGTGGCGTCTGCTGATGCCACGTTAAAAAGGCATCCCGTCAATTGCTCCACCGCCGAGGGTGACCTAAGGGCAATTGCAGCCGAAAAGAAACATGCACAGGATCAGCAGCTGGAAAGTGTCGCGGCCTTGACACCAGCCGGGGCATTGCTGGGATTGGTGACAGGCACCGAAAACAAAAGGTTGTCCATGTTGTCAGGTGATTACGTCAAAGCCCTGGATGAGCGGGCGGCCGAAATTAAATCCACTTGTGGTGTGCAATAACCGACCCCGGTGGCATGAAAAAGACCGCTCTCGGGCAAGAGCGGTCTCTTATTCAGGTCGTCAGGCTGGTATGTTTTGGGGGACACAAGAAATTGTCCAGCCCGTACCGTGCTGGCTAGGATGCAAGCGCAAGCACGCCGGGACTATTCTCGGTTTTAGTAACGGTTTTTCTACGCCTGTGTAACAGAAAAATAAATCTTTTACGACAGTGGCTTAGTTCCAGGCTTTTACATAAAGCCCAGTTCAAGGCGCGCTTCATCGGACATCATTTCCATGCCCCAAGGTGGCTCCCAAGTCAGCTCTACATCCACTTCCTTAACGCCAGCTACGGGCTCGATTGCTTCGACAATCCAGCCGGGCATTTCGCCTGCAACGGGGCATCCCGGTGCCGTCAGCGTCATGATAACCTTGACCGCGTTTTCGGCGGTGATGTCGATCGTATAGACCAGACCCAGATCGTAGATGTTCACGGGTATTTCAGGATCAAACACCGTGCGGCAGGCGTCCACCACAGCGTCATATAGGGGATGCTCAATGCTCGAAGGTGCAATCAGAGGGGAGCCTTCAAACTGTTCGCTCGGATGAGTCATAAGTGCCTCGGGTTTGTTACCTGAGCATTTATATAGGGAAAGCCAGCGGCAGCGTCCAGAGGCGCAATGACGCCCCGAAGGGGCGCCAGAACTGCTTAGTCGTTTATGTCATGTCGAAACGTTTTGACCTGTCCATGGGGTAGGGCAAAAATGCGTCGCAACAACAGCCAGGAAACCAGTGACAGCACTGCGAAGATTAGCAGCAGGATTGGCAGTGACGGCGTGACGCCTGGGATGACCAACAACAGCCCCGTGACGGCAGCCCCGATGGCAAAGCCTAGGAAGATAAATCCGGGAAGGACAATCTCAAGGATGCCTAGGGCAAGCGCTCCGGCAAGCCAAATCCACCAGGTAAGCCAGAAGGGGTCGGCCATTACTTGCCTCCTTTCAGCATGTTAAAGGCGTTACCAAAGGCCTCAAGGGCGTTGGCAGGCACAACGATGGTTTGCGATCCGGCACCGTTACCCAGTGTATTCAGCGCCTCGACCTGTTTTAGGGCGACCTGATATTGCGCGGCCTCAATGCCGTTATCCTGAATTGCCTTGGCGACCACTCCGGTTGCATAAGCTTCAGCCTCAGCCTGAATACGGCGTGCCTTTGCGGTTTGCTCGGCCGCATAAAGCTCGGCGTCAGCGTTAAGCTCTACGGCGCGTTTTTGACCCTCGGCCTCGGTCACCTGCGCACGGCGAGCGCGTTCGGCGTTCAGCTGTTGCAGCATCGCGTCACGGGTGGCCTGATCGAGGTTCACATCCAGAATCTCGGCGCGGGTCACTTCGATACCCCAGTCATCCACGGCGGTTTCGACGCTTTCCTGAATGCGGGTGATCAGTTGCGCGCGGTTGGATTGAACTTCATCCAGATCCATTTTACCGATTTCCGCGCGTACGATACCGGCCACAGTCGTCGCAATTGCTCCGTCTACGTCACGAATACGATACACGGTCTTTTCAGGTTCTAAAATGCGGTAAAACACCGAGGTGTCGATCTGCACCAGAACGTTATCTTTGGTGATCGCGTCTTGGGTCGCGTTGGGTAGTTGGCGCTCTAGAATAGAGATCTTGTGGCGCGCAACATCTAGAAAAGGAACGATAAAGTTGATGCCGGGGCCAAGCACCGAGTGCAGGCGTCCGAACCGTTCGACCACATACTTCTCGGATTGGGGCACGATTTTGATACCCTTGAAGATGACGGTAATGATCAAAATAGCCGCCAACACGTAGATAATGTTCGACGTCAGCAATCCAATAATCTGGTCTTCGGTCATATCCGTCCTCTTTTATTGTGTACGATGGTATACATGTGAGAGTTGAATCCTCGATTTTCAACACTGGTATGAAGGGGTTGGGCGTGGATGCAAATCTCAGAAGCATTGAATGAGGGGTGGAAAATTCGGAATGTGGCCGCTTTGCATCCCGCGATGTTTGCGATATCGGACCGGGATGAAACTTATCATCGACACTGATCCCGGCATCGACGATGCCATGGCAATTGCTTATGCCGCTGCAGCGCCCGAGATTGACCTGATTGGTCTGACCACGGTGTTCGGAAACACGCATGTGCATCAGTCCAGCCGCAATGCAAGGTTCTTGCTGCATAAGCTTGGGTTGGATGCTCCGGTGGCCGAAGGCGCCGCGTGCGCAATCGGGCAAGACACTCACGCTCCGTCTGAGCACGTTCATGGCCCTGAGGGCTTCGGCGACATAACCGAAATTCCCGAGATTGGGGTAAATCACCCGAAGTCGGCTGCTGAATTTCTCGTCGATATGGCGCGCCGGCATAAGGGAGAGTTGGTTGTTTGTGCGGTCGGCCCTTTGACCAATATTGCCCAAGCGATGCAGCTGGACCCCGCATTTGCGACCAATATCAAGCGTTTGGTGATAATGGGAGGCGCGGTTTATTGCCCTGGTAATATCACGCCGCATGCGGAGGCCAACATCTATCATGACGCAAAAGCAGCGGATGTGATCTTCGCCGCTCCACCTGAGACCGTGCTGGTAGGTTTAGACGTGACACTCAAAACCCTTTACGAAACTGCAGATTTCGACGCCTTGGCCGATCAATCTTTAGATATGGGCGGATTTCTGAGAGATATCTCTCGGTTCTACCTGAAATTTTACAAAGAGGTTGGTGGGCTTGAGGGCTGCGGTCTTCACGACTCAACTGCGGTGATTGCCTGCACGCATGAGCCCATGTTCGAAACCGTAGAAACAGGTCTGCAGGTTGTCACCGATGGGCCGGAAATCGGCGCGACTCGTCCGAGTCCTTCCCGACCACCTGTCCGTGTGTGCCGGGACGTGGACGGGGCAGGGGTCGTGCACCTATTTACCGAGCGTGTCGCGACGCTGCCCTGACGGGTTGCATTGGTCGGACAGTTCAGGCACATCCCACCCGGTTCAGCGACCCCGAGGCGACCCCATGACCGAGCGTTTTTCCTTTGACCTGAAAGCCACTGATGGCAAGGCCAGAACTGGCGTGATCAATACGCCTCGTGGCGAAGTACGAACGCCTGCGTTTATGCCCGTGGGGACTGCGGCGACGGTCAAGGCAATGATGCCAGAAAGCGTGCGTGCGACCGGGGCGGATATCCTGCTGGGCAACACATATCACCTGATGTTGCGCCCCACGGCGGAGCGTATCGACCGTCTGGGCGGTCTGCATAAGTTCATGAATTGGGACCGTCCCATTCTGACGGACTCTGGCGGGTTTCAGGTCATGTCGCTGGCAGGGCTGCGCAAGCTGACCGAGAAGGGCGTGACCTTCAAATCCCATGTCGACGGTTCCAAGCATGAACTGACACCTGAGCGGTCGATGGATATCCAGCGACTGCTGGGGTCGGACATCGTAATGTGTTTCGACGAATGCCCGTCCTTGCCCGCCGACCGGGATCGCATCGCCGAGTCGATGCGCCTGTCTATGCGTTGGGCTGATCGGTCGCGTGAAGCGTTCGGAGATCGTCCTGGCCATGCTCTGTTTGGGATCATGCAAGGCGGGCTGGAACCGGACTTGCGTGAGGAAAGCGCCGAGGCTCTCAAACAGATCGGGTTCGAAGGATACGCCGTCGGCGGTCTGGCCGTAGGTGAGGGGCAGGAGGCCATGTTTAGTTGCCTCGACTATGCGCCGGATTTTCTGCCAGTCGACAAGCCGCGCTATCTGATGGGGGTCGGCAAACCGGACGACATCGTTGGCGCGGTAGCACGCGGGATCGACATGATGGATTGTGTTCTGCCGTCACGGTCCGGACGCACCGGGCAAGTGTTCACGCGATATGGCGTCGTGAACATCAAGAATGCCCGCCACGCTGATGATCCGCGACCACTGGATGAACACTGCTCGTGCCCGGCCTGTTCGAATTACTCCCGCGCTTATCTGCATCACGTGTTCCGGTCCAACGAGATGATCTCGGGCATGCTGCTGACTTGGCACAACCTGCATTATTTCCAAGAGATCATGCAGGGCATGCGGGACGCAATCTCTGCTGGGTCGTTTGAATCGTGGCAGTCGCAGTTTCATGCGCAGCGGGCGCAGGGAGATATCGAGCCTCTTTAATCGCGCAACATTTGTCGCCCTTGAAGCGAGCCGTCGCGCCTTCCGGCAAAGCGGCGTTTCATACTGTGTACAGTGTCGCGAAAGTCGTTGGTCAAATACAGAAAAAGCCGCTTTCCAATAGGCACGTCAACCAGTTGGCGCGTGTATTCTACTTGGCACTTCTTCCCATTTGGCGTGATCTTGACCTCAACAATCTGATTTGGATCCGAGCAGCCTGGAAGAGATAGGGTACTGAATCGAAACTCTGAAAAGGGTTGTGCGTATTCGATAAAAACTTCCTGCGTCATGTTCTCAAGGTCCCCGCGTCGAGGGAGTGTCATGATAAAACTGGCTTTGCTGCCATTCGGCGGCGGAAGAAACTGTGTGTTCGGCCAATAATATCGGTTTGGATTTTCGGGGTTCGGGAAAAATGCGTTCCAGATATCCTCGGGTTCTCCAGCTAAGTAGAAAATCTTTGTGTGCTTTTTCATGTCCTTTTTAATAATTCCACCGAACCATGAACCATACACTGCGAGATAAGTTAGAATGCTCAGGGCGCCCAACGCTATGCAATCTACCCATCCAGGAATGGTATCTGTTGGTAAAAAGGCTCGCATTGGGGTGAAGACCAGCATCAATACAATCAAAGACACCAGCCAAATCTCCACCAATGGAAGCATAAAGGTTGCAAGGACGGAGAACAGAACGATTGGAGTGCCAACACAAATGATCACCGCAATTAAATAAGCAACTGGGGCCAAAGGGCCTCGAACGTTCTCTGGCCACTCAGCGTATCCAAGTAGGATGCCGAGGCTGAAGAAAACGGTAAAAAGGATGCTGCATAGAACGAAACGGCGGTATTGGAGTATTACTCGGGTTAGCATAATGAACTCGGTTTGAATGTATGGTCAGTAGTATTGGCAACTAAAGGTTGATCGAGGATCGGGCACGGCGGTTTTGTGTTCAGATTTTGTCAGCCTGCTGATTTGTTAGGAAATTTTTTGGGATGAGAAGTGATCTTAAATTGAATTTCGTGAAATTTGCAAAAGCTTGCTGATTGTCGCCTTGCCCTCGTCGTACACAACAGTCATTCTGAACAGTGATACACGGCGGTAAGGTTGAAAAAGGGCGATGAGGCCCCACCTTTATCGTCCAAGACAGGAGACGGCCAAGAGTTGCCTCAAGAAGGGACCGGAGCCGTCTTGCCAATGATAAGGATTGAGCATGCAAGAGCCTCTGAATTCCTCATACCCCGTCCTGCCGCTGCGCGATATCGTGGTATTTCCGCATATGATCGTGCCGCTCTTCGTGGGTCGGGAAAAATCCGTCCGCGCGCTGGAAGAAGTGATGCAGGACGACAAGCAGATTCTTCTATCCAGTCAGATTGATCCGGGTGACGATGACCCGGTTGAGGACGGGATTTACCGTTCCGGCGTTCTGGCGAACGTTCTTCAATTGTTGAAGCTCCCCGATGGCACCGTCAAGGTGCTGGTCGAAGGGCAGGCGCGCGTGCAAATCACCGAGTTTCTCGAAAACGAAGAGTTTTTCGAAGCTCGTGCCGAATATCTGACCGAAATTCCGGGCGACGTCACCACGACCGAAGCGTTGTTGCGCACGGTTGCGGATGAATTCGAGCGCTATGCCAAGGTGCGCAAGAACATTCCCGAAGAAGCTCTGACTGCGGTTGGTGAAACCACCGAGCCTGCCAAGCTGGCTGACTTGGTGTCGGGTCATTTGGGCATTGAGGTTGAGCAAAAGCAGGAGCTGCTGGAGACGCTCTCGGTCAGCGAGCGGCTTGAGAAAGTCTATGGCCTGATGCAGGGCGAGATGTCGGTTCTGCAGGTCGAGAAAAAGATCAAGACCCGCGTCAAATCCCAGATGGAGAAGACGCAGCGTGAGTATTATTTGAATGAGCAAATGAAGGCCATTCAGAAGGAACTTGGCGATGGTGAGGACGGCTCGAACGAAGTCGCCGAGCTGGAAGCCAAGATCAACGAGACCAAGCTGTCGAAAGAAGCGCGCGAAAAGGCTGAGGGCGAGCTTAAGAAGCTGCGCAACATGAGCCCAATGTCGGCTGAGGCCACCGTTGTGCGCAACTATCTGGATTGGATCCTGTCGCTGCCGTGGGGCACCAAATCCCGCGTCAAAAAGGATTTGGGTCGTGCGCAGGAAATACTGGATGACGATCACTATGGCCTTGAAAAGGTCAAGGAGCGGATCGTCGAGTATCTGGCGGTACAGCAGCGCTCTAAAAAACTGAAAGGCCCGATCCTGTGCCTTGTTGGCCCTCCGGGTGTGGGTAAGACCAGCTTGGGTAAATCTGTTGCCAAAGCCACGGGACGCGAGTTCATTCGCATCTCGCTGGGTGGTGTGCGTGACGAATCTGAGATCAGGGGCCACCGTCGGACTTACATTGGCTCGATGCCCGGTAAGATCATTCAGGCGCTGAAAAAGGCGAAGACCACGAACCCGCTTATCTTGCTCGACGAGATCGACAAGATGGGTCAGGACTTCCGTGGTGATCCGGCCTCGGCGATGCTTGAGGTGCTGGACCCTGAACAGAACAACACGTTCATGGACCACTATCTTGAAGTGGAATATGACCTGTCGAACGTGATGTTCCTGACCACGTCCAACAGCTACAACATGCCTGGGCCTCTGCTAGACCGGATGGAGATCATCCCTCTAGCCGGTTATACCGAAGAGGAAAAGAGCGAGATCGCCAAGCAGCACCTGATCAGCAAGCAAGTCAAGAACCACGGCCTGAAGGCCAAGGAATTTGAGCTGACGGATGAAGCGCTTCAAAAGATGATCCGCACTTATACTCGCGAAGCAGGTGTGCGGAATCTTGAGCGCGAAATCGCCAAGGTTGCACGGAAATCGCTGACCAAGATCATCAAGAAAGAGGCGGAATCCGTCACGGTGACGCCGGATAATCTGGATGAGTTCCTGGGTGTGCCTAAATTCCGCTATGGTCTGGCCGAGCAGGACGATCAGGTTGGTGTTGTCACAGGTCTGGCTTGGACCTCGGTCGGCGGTGATCTGCTGCATATCGAAGCGCTAAAACTACCGGGCAAAGGCCGTATGAAGACCACGGGTAAGCTGGGCGATGTGATGAAGGAATCCATCGACGCGGCCTCGTCCTATGTGCGGTCGATTTCACCCAAGATTGGTGTGAAGCCACCTCAGTTCGACAAGCTGGACATTCACGTGCACGTGCCTGATGGCGCAACACCCAAAGATGGCCCGTCGGCGGGTTTGGCGATGGTGACGTCAATCGTTTCGGTTCTGACCGGTATCCCGGTGCGCAAGGACATCGCCATGACTGGTGAGGTCTCATTGCGTGGCAATGCGATGCCGATCGGTGGGCTTAAAGAAAAACTGCTCGCGGCTCTTCGCGGTGGGATCAAAACAGTTTTGATCCCGGAAGAAAACGAGAAGGATTTGGCTGATATTCCGGACAACGTGAAAGAAGGGCTAGAGATCATTCCGGTCAAACATGTGTCGGAAGTTCTGGAGCATTCCCTCGTGCAACAGCCTGAGGCAATAGAGTGGGACGAAGCGGCAGAAGAAGCTGCTGCGGCGGCTGCTAAGGCACCGGAAGAATCTGCTCCTTCGGCAACAGCGCATTGATTTGAAAACGAAAAGGCGGGGCGATAGCCCCGTCAATCCTTTTTTGCACTAGCGCGCATGCGTTTAGGACGTAAGCAAAATTACGCTGGCCCTTAACTCTAGAAGTTTGCCGAAGCCGCTGAATGGCCTAAGTGGCTGCGGACGTAAGAACGCTATTTCCCAATTTTTTGGAAACTCTGTAAAGCCAAAGAGAAAGCGGACGGGGCCGTTTTAGCTTGAGGCAAAGATTTCAGCCATTTCTTGAGGTCGGGATTGAACATGAAGCGGTTCTGTAGAAGTGTGTGCACGATCTGTTCTAGACGATCCTCATCAACTTGGACAACGTCCTGAACCGCTCCTCCAACCTGAGGCTTCGTTGCAAACTCGCCCCGCTCGAGGCGGCTATAATCTAATTTTGGGAAGACTATGCCGTAGCGGTCTCGTAACTCCAGAGACCCAGTGCCTGCGTAATCCGTGTATTCCGCGATCTCTGGCCGAAGCTTGGGACGAGGGGAGTCCAATTTCTTTTCTACACTACGCAGCTGTCTAACGAATTTCGAGGTAGGCCTGTTAAACCGGTCATCTTGTTTAGGGTAAAAGTGCCTTCGAAACTGTTGCATCACAACCATGCCTTCAGCAGAAAGTGTTTCATTGGTTGATGTAACTTTTTCTGCCGCTGTGGTTACGATCCGCTGAAGGTCAGGCCTATACACCGACATAAAGTCAGTAATGATATCACCACCCACCAGGGCTTCGCGGTCAAAGACGCGAGCAGAGATTTTGGAATCCGAAAAAACCTCTGAGAATCCGTCCAGGGTATTCGCTACTTTATACTCATGGGGGTTGGAAAATTTGGAAGATGCCCTCAAACGCTGCTGGATTGACGACAAATAGTAGCTGGAAGGCCTTCGAACATACGCCACAAACTCAACATTTTGGCTTCCGATTTGTGCCAGGAGGATGCGTAGTTTCTCTAGCCAGGCTTTTCTAGTACCGATAGGCCAGAGGTATTCTGAAGAAAGGATAAGCAGCTCAAATTTTTGCGCTGAGACCTGATTGGTTAGGTGCTGAAGAAAACTTGTGACACGCGCATTGTGCTCCTCTTCAGTAAATCTTCGGAAACTTCTAGGGCCAACTTCATAGGGTCGAACCGCACCTGCGAGAAGTCCATGGTTAACTTGCTTACCCTGTATCGGATATAACACGCCATGCTTGATTAATTCTTCACGAGCACCGCAAAGGGCTTTTTGAAGTGCTGTGCTGCCCGTCTTGGGCGATCCAATGTGAATTATCGTTTTCAATTGAAGCCGCTTTTACAAATGACAGAGAACTCAAAATAGCCGTACCTAGGTATTTGAATAAACGCAAGTTGGCGAGTTCGGTGGTGAGTTAGCCTACGTCCGTGCGACACTTTATTGTGTGCGAAATCACAATCCGGTTCGCAAAATCCTTGGGCAACTTCTGAGTGTACTTGAAATTGTTGAATTGATGGTGGGTGATAAGAGATTTGAACTCCTGACATCTTCGATGTGAACGAAGCGCTCTACCACTGAGCTAATCACCCCTAGATCGGCTCTTAAAGTGACTCATGTCCATCTGCAAGTGCCATCGGCCATGTTTCTGTGCCCAAAGCTGGGTATAGGACTGGTACGAGACGACAGCCCGTCGGTAAATTTTCGAATTCCTGAAAAAACTTCAAAACGCCGCTTGACGCTGCCCGACCGTAGCCATAATACACCCAAACGTTCAGCAACGAACGGGCAGCGGGCGGTTGTAGCTCAGTTGGTTAGAGTACCGGCCTGTCACGCCGGGGGTCGCGGGTTCGAGCCCCGTCAACCGCGCCATCGCTGCCAGCCTTTGATCCGGGTTAATGGATCAGACATAGACCCTAATGCGCGGTTGTAGCTCAGTTGGTTAGAGTACCGGCCTGTCACGCCGGGGGTCGCGGGTTCGAGCCCCGTCAACCGCGCCATTTCCCTTAGAGACGATGAAATCTTAACCCCTTTCTAGGGGCGGTCATCGGATCGGGGTCTTTGTGTCAGGAGATGTCGGCAATAATTTGAGCGTTCTTACTTTGTTCTAACTTTTCTGTTGGAGACTCGCTGCCGCTCGCCTATTTCTAGGACACTTGTGTGTTGGGGGCCGAATATGGCTGAGCTGAAGAATATCGAGGTGCGCGGCGCGCGCGAGCATAACCTCAAAAGCATCGACGTGGACATTCCGCGCGATAAGCTGGTGGTGATCACTGGACTGTCGGGCTCGGGGAAATCGTCATTGGCGTTTGACACGATCTACGCCGAAGGTCAGCGTCGTTATGTCGAAAGCCTCTCGGCCTATGCGCGTCAATTCCTCGATATGATGGAAAAGCCTGATGTGGATCACATCAGCGGCTTGTCTCCGGCGATTTCCATCGAACAGAAAACTACGTCAAAAAACCCACGCTCGACCGTCGGAACCGTCACCGAGATCTACGACTATCTGCGCCTTCTGTTTGCCCGCGCAGGCACGCCCTATAGCCCTGCGACTGGACAGCCCATCGAGGCACAACAGGTGCAGGACATGGTCGACCGGATCATGGTGATGGAGGAGGGGACGCGTGGCTATCTTCTGGCGCCCATCGTTCGGGACCGGAAGGGCGAGTACAAAAAGGAGTTCCTCGAGCTTCGTAAGCAGGGCTTCCAACGCGTGAAGGTGGATGGCGAATTCTATGAGTTGGACGAACCGCCGACGCTGGATAAGAAATTCCGCCATGACATTGACGTGGTCGTTGACCGCCTTGTTGTACGCGAAGGGATGGAGACACGGCTGGCAGACAGTCTGCGCACCGCTCTGGATCTTGCCGATGGTATAGCGATTCTGGAGACAGCGCCGCGTGACGGTGACGCAGAACGCATCACGTTCAGCGAGAACTTTGCCTGTCCTGTCAGCGGTTTCACGATCCCGGAAATCGAACCCCGTCTGTTTTCATTCAACGCGCCCTTCGGAGCTTGCCCGGATTGCGACGGGCTAGGCGTTGAACTGTTTTTTGACGAACGACTTGTGGTGCCGGACCAGACGCTAAAACTCTACGATGGAGCTTTGGCCCCGTGGCGCAAAGGTAAATCCCCGTATTTCCTGCAGACCATCGAAGCGATCGCGCGCCATTACGAGTTCGACAAGAATACGCCTTGGAAAGACTTGCCTGAGAAGGTTCAGCAGGTGTTCCTGCGTGGTTCGGGTGACGAGGAAATCCAGTTCCGCTATGACGAAGGCGGGCGAGTTTATCAGGTCACCCGCAGCTTTGAGGGCGTGATTCCGAACATGGAACGCCGTTATAGGGAGACCGACAGTGCCTGGATTCGCGAGGAATTCGAACGCTACCAGAACAACCGTCCCTGCGGCTCCTGCGATGGATATCGCCTGCGGCCCGAAGCGCTGGCCGTCAAGATCGCCGGACTGCATGTGGGGCAGGTGGTTCAGATGTCGATCAAAGAGGCTTTGGCCTGGGTCGAAGACGCGCCCAATCATCTGAGCGTCCAGAAAAACGAGATCGCGCGGGCGATTCTCAAGGAGATTCGTGAACGTTTGGGATTCCTGAATAACGTCGGATTAGAATACCTTACGTTGTCTCGCTCAAGTGGCACCTTGTCCGGCGGAGAGAGCCAGCGGATTCGTTTGGCCAGCCAAATCGGTTCGGGTTTGACAGGGGTCCTGTACGTTCTGGATGAACCCTCGATCGGCCTGCATCAGCGAGATAACGACCGTCTGCTGGGCACACTTAAAAACCTGCGTGATCAGGGCAACACAGTGATCGTCGTGGAACATGATGAAGAAGCCATCCGCGAGGCCGATTATGTCTTCGATATCGGCCCGGGCGCAGGTGTGCACGGCGGGCAGGTTGTGAGCAAAGGAACGCCGGCCGAGATAGCAGCAGATGCAGCTTCGATGACAGGCCAGTACCTGGCGGGCACACGTGAAATCCCGGTCCCGGCCGAGCGGCGTAAGGGAAACAAGAAGAAGGTCTCGGTCGTCAAGGCGACGGGAAACAACCTTAAAAGAGTCACAGCCGACTTTCCTCTGGGCAAATTTGTTTGCGTGACCGGCGTGTCCGGTGGCGGCAAGTCAACACTGACCATTGAGACCCTGTTCAAAACCGCCTCGATGCGGTTGAACGGAGCGCGTCAAACCCCGGCGCCCTGCGAGACAATCAAGGGACTCGAACATCTGGACAAGGTCATTGACATTGACCAGCGTCCCATCGGTCGAACTCCGCGTTCGAATCCAGCGACTTACACCGGGGCCTTCACTCCGATTCGGGATTGGTTCGCCGGTCTGCCCGAAGCTAAGGCGCGCGGCTACAAGCCCGGGCGATTCAGCTTCAATGTCAAAGGTGGCCGGTGTGAGGCTTGTCAGGGTGACGGTGTCATCAAGATCGAGATGCACTTCCTGCCCGACGTCTACGTGACCTGCGAGACGTGCAAAGGCGCGCGGTACAACCGCGAGACGCTGGAGATCAAATTTAAGGGCAAATCCATTGCTGATGTCCTCGACATGACTGTGGAAGATGCTCAGGAGTTCTTTAAGGCGGTACCGTCAATCCGGGACAAAATGGATGCGCTGGCGCGGGTTGGTCTGGGCTATATAAAGGTCGGCCAACAGGCCACGACCCTGTCTGGCGGCGAGGCGCAGCGGGTGAAGCTGTCAAAGGAGCTGTCCAAGCGATCAACCGGGCGAACGCTGTATATTCTGGACGAACCGACCACCGGGCTTCATTTTGAAGACGTGCGTAAGCTGCTGGAAGTGCTGCATGAATTGGTAGATCAGGGTAATACGGTTGTAGTGATCGAGCACAATCTGGACGTTGTGAAAACTGCGGATCACATCATCGACATTGGCCCCGAAGGCGGCGATGGCGGTGGTGAGATCGTTGCGACCGGTACGCCTGAAGACGTGGCCGAAGTCGATCGCAGCCATACAGGTCGCTATCTGAAACAGATGCTGGACGGGGCGAGGGTCGCTGCGGAGTAGCGGCTGCTCCTCAGTTGAGGATGTCAGCCACCGCGCCAATCAAGTTGAGCACTTTCCTGGTATCGGGGTCGACTCGGTAAACGTAGTCTCCGGCTCGGATGTAGCTGTCACCGCGGCGAAGCCCGTAGCGATATGGATCGTTAATCCATCTATAGTCGCTATTGATGTAGTCGCCCGCATGGTACAGGTTTTTCACCTGGCCCGGCGGCACACAGGGCACAGATTTCTTAGCCAAACCCGGAGGGCAATGCCCGGCTTTTCCTTTGCCGTTCCCGGCCAAGGCTACGCTTGAACTGAGCGCAAGCGCTAATAATGCCGTCGATATGGCCAAATTGCGCTTCATCTTGCTTCCTTTCGAATGAACGCCGGGTCGAAAGATAGATGGCCGCAGGTTCCGTTTGGGTCAACCCCGTAGGCGGGAGGTCGCCCACGGTTGTCGCTTAGCTACGTCCGCGCTTTTCGAACCGAGGCAGCATGGCTGAGAAATCCTTACCCAAGCCGCCTTCGGCCTCAACGAATTGCTCGTATAGCGCGGTCGCGGCCTGACCCATCGGAGTGTCGGCATCCGAACTTTCCGCGGCTTGCTGGCTGAGACGCAAATCCTTCAGCATCAACTCGGCGGCGAAACCAGGCTGGTAGTCGTTATCTGCAGGGCTTTCAGGTCCGACGCCAGGGGCGGGGCAATAGGCGTTCATGGTCCAGCTATAACCCGACGAGGTGCTGACAACGTCAAACATCTTTTGTCGGTCCAGACCTAGTTTATCGGCCAGAGCAAAGGCTTCGCAGGTGGCGATCATAGTGACGCCGAGGATCATGTTATTGCAAATCTTTGCGGCCTGACCTGCACCGGATTCTCCGCAATGAACGGCTTTCTGCCCCATGATGTCGAAAAGAGGCGCAGCTTTTGCGAAGGCGGCATCGCTTCCGCCCGCCATGAAGGTCAGCGTACCCGCTGCCGCACCGCCGATTCCGCCCGAGACCGGGGCGTCAACAGCGAGGATGCCAGCCGCCTTCGCCTGATCCGCAACAGCGCGGGCGCTGTCGACGTCGACGGTCGAGCAGTCAATCCAAACCGCACCGGATTGCATCGCTGGAATGATCTCATCCCCAACCGCGCGCAGAATAATACCGTTCGGCAGCATGGTGATGACAATTTCAGCGCTCTCGGCGGCCTCGGCTCCGGACGCGGCCATGGTGACCCCAGCAACGTCGACATCGGCCATGTCAAAGCCAGTCACGTCATGCCCGGCTTTGGCCAAATTAGCGGCCATCGGATTGCCCATATTGCCTAGGCCGATAAACCCGATTTTCATCACTTATGTCTCCTCAAATGTCAGCATGTCTTGGCCCAGCGGCTGCAGCATCTTCGATACCGCCACTGCAGGCACAGATTGATCAGCAAATTGCCAGCGCGGACTGCGGTCTTTGTCGATGATCTGGGCCCTGATACCTTCCAGAAAATCTCCGTGTTCCATAGCACGGAAAGTGAAACGGTACTCCAACTCCAACGCTTTGCGCTGTGTCAGACTGGGGCCGCGCAAACGGTGGAGGATTTCCACCGTGCAAGCCATGGACAAGGGCGAATTACGACCCATTAGTTTTTTGGCTTCAGCTGAAACCTCCTGATCGGAATGGGCCAGTGTGTTCAGGATATCTCCGAGGCTCTCTCCTGCGAAATGGGCGTCTATGATAGGCTGCTGTTGCTCAAGTTCGCTTTCAGGTGGTGTCGCGGCGTGGGAATTCAGTAGTTCAGCATTGCCTGAGGCCTCGAGCATCTCGATCAGAGCGGGCCATTCTGCGATAGGGATAAAGTGGTCGGCGAAGCCCGCAAAAATGGCGTCTCCTGGACCCATGCGATGGCCGGTGGTTCCCAGATATTCGCCCACGCGTCCGGGGGCTAAAGCCAGCATCAGAGTGCTGCCCACGTCCGGCACCAAACCGATCGAACACTCTGGCAGCGCTATTTTCGAGCTTTCTCCGACGATGCGGTGGCTACCGTGGCACCCGATCCCGACGCCGCCGCCCATGGTAAAACCCTGCAGGAAGCTGACGACCGGTTTGGGGTATTCAAAGATCAGCGCATTCAGTCGGTATTCGTCTCGCCAGAATGTGCGGCCGAAACCATAGTCTCCCTTGATGCCGGTGGCGTAGAGATCGGCAATATCTCCGCCTGCACAAAAGGCCTTGTCGCCCTCGGCATCCATAATGACGAGATCTACCGCGTCGTCTTCGCGCCAGTTGCGCAGGGCCGTATCGATGGCCATGCACATCTCATAAGTCATCGCGTTCAGAGCCTTGGGGCGGGTAAGAGTGATGCGCCCGGCGCGGCCTGTGATGCGGATGTCGATGTCAGGCATATAGTCCTCAGCGTTCGGCGAGCATTTGGCGGGCGACGATGACCCGCATGATTTCGTTTGTGCCTTCCAGAATCTGGTGCACACGCAGATCTCGAACCAGCTTCTCGATGCCATAGTCGGCCAGATAGCCGTAGCCGCCGTGCAGTTGCAGGCATTGGTCGACGACTTTTGAACCGGTTTCGGTCACAAATTTCTTGGCCATGGCGCAAAACTTGGTGGCGTCTGGTGTGCCTTGATCCAGTTTCCAGGCGGCATGGCGTAGAAACGTGCGCGCGGCTTGCAACTCGATCTCCATATCGGCCAGCCGGAATTGCAGCGCTTGAAACTGGTCGATGGATTGGCCAAAGGCCTTACGCTCGGACATGTATTGCAAGGTCAAATTCAATCCGTTCTGTGCTGCCCCCAGAGAGCATGAGGCAATGTTCAGGCGACCGCCATCCAATCCCTTCATTGCGTATTTGAATCCGTCGCCTTCGGTGCCAACGAGATTGCTTGCCGGTATCTTGCAATCATCGAACTGGACTTGCGCTGTGGGTTGGCTTTTCCAACCCATCTTCTGTTCCAAGGCGCCAAAGCTGAGGCCGGGTGTGCCATCTTCGACATAGACGGTTGAAATGCCTTTGGGGCCGTCTGCACCGGTGCGCACCATGCAGACATACGCATCGGAATAGCCACCACCCGAAATAAAGGCCTTGGTGCCGTTTAATGTGTATCCTTCATTCGTACGCTCTGCGCGGGTTTTCAGGGCCGCCGCGTCTGAACCTGATCCGGGTTCTGTCAGACAATAGCTTAGAACGGTGTTCAAGCTCAGGACTTCGGACATGATGCGGGATTTCAACTCGTCACTCGCGAAACTGTCCAGCATCTTGGCGCACATGTTGTGGATCGACAGGAACGCTGCGACCGAAGGGCAGGCCATCGACAGCGCCTCGAATACCAAAGTAGCGTCCAGACGGCTTAGTCCCGATCCGCCGCCATCTTCCGACACGTAAAGCCCGCCGAAACCCAGCTCTCCAATGCGCGGCCAGAGATCTTTGGGAATCGTTCCGTCCGCCTCCCACTGGCGGGCGTATGGGGCAATGTTGTCCTGCCCAAACTCATACGCCATGTCGAAGATCGCGGATTGCTCTTCTGTCAGTGCGAAATCCAAGGTTTGCCTCCCACGGTGCGGATTGAATTGAACGCTTGTTTATTTCTCAATCCTTACAGAAATTTTGCATGGTCAGCAATCACCGGTGAAGGCTTTTAAAGATCGAGGTGATACTCTTCGATCAAATGTTTCACGACCGCTTTACCGGGATCATCGTCTCGCGCTACTGCCTCGGCATAGACTCGACGCTGTCGAGTCGCGGATGTGCCGGTCTGTGCAATCTGCTGTAAACGCGCCAGCTCTGTCATTGTGCCCAGAGCCTCGGCGTCCTCGGCGAGCATTCCCATCAATTCGCCCATCAGTTCGGGCATGGGTTTGATGGACCGGTCGCCGAAATCAATCAGACCTTCGCCCACACCATACCGCTGTGCGCGCCAGCGATTTTCACCGATAAGAAATTGGTCATAGTGACGCCAGCGAAGGTTTCGATCTTTCAGCCTGCACAGCATGCGGGTCAACGCCTGAAGCAAAGCCGCAAGTGACAACGTGTGCTCCAACCGAGGCTGCACATCCATGATACGTGTTTCCAAGGTCGGGAAGCGATGCGACGGGCGCAGGTCCCACCAGATTTTTGTGGTGTCCTCGATCACGCCAAGCTCAACCAGAATTCCTGTGGTGCGCTCATAATCCGACCAGCTAGCCAGAACCGGTGGCAATCCGGTGCGCGGCAAGTTGTCGAACACGGTCAGACGATAGGAGGAAAGACCCGTGTCTTCGCCGTTCCAATAGGGTGATGAGGTCGACAGAGCCAATAGGTGCGGCAGGAAATACGAGAGTTGCGGCATCAAGTCTGCGCGCAGGGCAGGGTCCTCGACACCGACATGCACGTGCATACCGCATATCAGCATACGACGTGCCACTCCACCTAACGCGTGTTGTAGTGCGTCATAGCGATCCTTGCGGGTGTGATGCTGTTTCTTCCAGTCGGCAAACGGGTGGCAAGATACTGCAATCGGCACGAGGTTGTGCTCGGCGGCACGTTTCGAAACACAAGAACGCAGGCGTTTCAGATCCTCGCGAGCTGATTTAATCGTTGAATGGGGGCGGGTGCCGACTTCGATCTGGCACTGCAGGAACTCGGGACTGACCTGACCTTCAAAATCGGATTGGCAGGCCTCCATCAAGGCGGCCGGTGCTTCGGCAAGTTGGAAGCTGTCGCAGTCGACAAGCAGATACTCTTCTTCTATGCCCAGCGTAAATTCCTGCTGCATGGCGGCCCTCGTACAATTATTCCGACCAGTGAATACGGAAATTTCTGTTTTGCCAAGCGTTTGACGCAGCCTGCCTTGCAGAGGCCCGGCAAGCAAAGGTAAGGAACAGACGAACCGGAAAGTGGAGCCGCCCGTGAAACCCAGAAAATTCCCCAAGATCAATGAGGCCCTCAATGAGTTGGGGGTGAAGCTGATCGACAAGGCCCCGGAACAGGATGAGCGCGCCCGACTCGAGGCGTTTGAACAGGCAGGTGGATTGACACGTCCGGCTTATGCTTTGTCACCGGGGATGGAAGGTTTCGACATCGATCAACTGGTGGCCGAACACACTGAGCATGCCGCAGCGTTGGAGGCACTCAAAGATCACGAGCAAAATCAGACGGGCTATCGTGTCGGCAACGGCTATTACGACAGTCCCGATGCGGACGCATTGTACCTGATGATCCGCAGGTTTTCACCGAAGCGCGTGATCGAGGTTGGCTGTGGTAACTCTACCCGTGTGACCCGACAGGCGATCATCGACGGCGGGCTATACACCCAGATCACCGCGATAGACCCGCATCCCCGTGCTGATATCGCTCACGTCGTGGACCACTTCGAGCAAAAGCGGCTGGAGGAGGTCGACCCGGCGCTGTTCGATCAACTCGAAGCAGGTGACGTACTGTTTATTGACTCCAGCCATGTGGTTCGAATGAGTAACGACGTTGCGCATCTTTTCTGCCGCATCATTCCCGCTTTGAAACCAGGCGTTGTGATCCATGTGCACGATGTTTTTCTGCCCTACGAATATCCCAAACGGTTCTTCTATGATTGCCCGGGTTGGGGCGAGCAGTACATTCTGCATGCCTTGCTGCAATCTGGTGCATATTCAATGCTTTGGCCGGGGTATTACCTGCAAATGGATCGTCCCGAAGCAGTTGAAGCCTTGCCATTTCTGAAAGACGGCAGAGCGCAGAGCATCTGGGTTCAGGTGAAAGAAAAGTGATCCGGGCTGGCTGAGCCTCCGTAAATCTCTGCATAACAAGCTGGAGAGGAGACAACAGCCATGTTTCGCCGTACATTCTTGGGCGCTGCCGCCGCACTTGCAATTGCATTGCCTGTCAAAGCGCAAGCCGCTGACATCGTGGACACCGCCGTTTCGGCCGGGTCATTCAACACTCTTGTTGCTGCCGTACAAGCCGCAGGTTTGGTCGATACGCTGAAGAGCGACGGCCCGTTCACTGTTTTTGCCCCAACGGACGAGGCGTTTGCTGCACTGCCCGAAGGCACGGTTGAAACGCTGCTGCTTCCGGAAAACAAGGATCAACTGGTCGAGATACTGACCTATCACGTCGTCCCGGCAAAGGTAATGTCCGGTGATATCGCCGGTAAGCGCGCCAAAGTCCTAACAGTTCAGGGCGACCGTTTGAGCGTTAATGCGAAGAATGGCGTCAAAGTGAACGATGCTGAGGTTATTCAGGCCGACATCGAAACCAGCAACGGCGTTATCCACGTCGTTGACGCAGTAATTCTGCCTGAATAATTAACTCTTAGAATCAGAAAGCCCCGGTCCTGATGGCCGGGGCTTTTTGTATTCAGACTAGTCTGACCTGAGTTCCGATCTGGACCAGAGGATACAACTCCTCAACATGCTGGTTGTAAAGGCCGATGCAGCCAGAGGAACTTTGACGCCCAATCTTGCGTGTGTCATGGGTGCCGTGCACCAGATACGCTGGCCAGTCCAGATACATGGCCCGTGTGCCAAGCGGGTTACCTGGGTCGCCCCCTTCCATGCGAATGGGCAAAGTCGGGTCACGTTCACGCATATTGGCGGTCGGGGTCCAGCTTGGGTTCTCGGTCTTGCGCACTACCTTGGTGTAGCCACGTTTAGTCAGCTCTTCGCTCATCGGAACTGAACTCGGGTACAGCTTGTAGATTCCGTCCGGGCCCCAATAATGAACCGCACGGCTAGTGATGTCTGCCAGAAGACAGCCAACCCCAAGTTCATCAAAATGATCCTGCCAGTTCTGTTGAGAGAACGAAGACACGTTACGGCGCACCGGCAGTTGCGTGCTTATCGCTTCTTCATCAATCGGGAAGGCGTCCGTGCTTTGTGCACGAACGATAGCGGGAGTCGCGAGTAGAGATGCTGCGCCCAACAATGCAGAGCGACGAGTCATACGGGGATTCGACAAATTGGCCTCCGGTTCAGGAACTGCTCGAGCAATAATTTGCTGGTAAATTATTGGTCATTGCCCGGTATTTCTAGGGTTCCTAACCTGAATTTATCGTGAAGCTGCGCGTTTTGGCGGCGCTTTGCCGAAAAAAACCGGCCCGAGAGGGGCCGGGTTTGTAGGAACACTAATTTAGTATGGATCAATCCATAGCTTTGAAGTTGAACTCGCCACCTTCTTTAATGCCCGAGGGCCAGCGGGCCGTCACGGTCTTGGTGCGTGTGTAGAACTTGAAGCTGTCGGGACCGTGCTGGTTCAGATCACCGAACATCGATTTTTTCCAGCCGCCAAAGGTGTGATAGGCCAGTGGCACTGGGATCGGAACGTTGATACCCACCATCCCGATGTTCACACGGCTAGCAAAGTCACGAGCGGTGTCGCCATCGCGGGTGAAGATCGCGGTGCCGTTGCCGTATTCGTGGTCCATGGCCAGTTTCAGCGCTTCCTCATAGGAACCAGCGCGAACGGTCGACAGGACGGGACCAAAGATCTCTTGCTTGTAGATGTCCATCTCGGGCGTCACGCGATCGAACAGGTGCGGACCGACGAAGAAGCCGTCCTCATAGCCCTGCAAGCTGAAATCGCGGTTGTCGACGACCAGTTTCGCACCCTGTTCCACGCCCGAGTTGATCAGGCCAAGGATACGCTCTTTTGCGGCACCAGTGACCACCGGGCCCATGTCCACGTCGTCGCCTGCGGTGTAGGGGCCGACCTTCAGTTTTTCGACACGCGGGATCAGCTTTTCGATCAGCGCATCGGCGGTTTCTTCGCCCACCGGTACAGCCACTGAGATCGCCATGCAGCGTTCGCCAGCCGCACCAAAACCTGCGCCGACCAGTGCGTCTGCGGCCTGGTCCAGATCGGCATCTGGCATGACGATCATGTGGTTCTTGGCGCCGCCAAAACACTGGGCGCGCTTGCCGTTCGCAGTTGCGCGGGAATAGATGTAGTGCGCGATTGGGGTCGAGCCGACAAAGCTGACGCCTTGAATGATCTCGCTATCCAACAGAGTATCCACGGCCTCTTTGTCGCCGTTGACGACTTGGAACACGCCTTTGGGCAGGCCGGCTTCGACAAACAGTTCGGCAAGCATCAGCGGCACCGAGGGATCACGCTCGGACGGTTTCAGAACGACTGCGTTGCCACAGGCCAGTGCGGGACCGACATGCCACAGGGGCATCATGGCAGGGAAGTTGAACGGCATGATCGCGGCCACAACACCCAACGGCTGACGCATGGAATACATGTCGATGCCGGGACCTGCGCTGTCGGTAAATTCACCCTTCAGCATCTGAGGCGCGCCGATGCAGTATTCGATCACTTCCAGACCACGCTGCAGATCACCTTTGGCGTCGGGAATGGTTTTGCCGTGCTCGCGGCTCAGCGCTTCGGCCAGCTTGTCCATGTCGCGGTTCATCAGGTGAACCATCGCCATCATCACGCGTGCCCGTTTCTGCGGGTTGGTCGCCCCCCAAGCAGGTTGAGCAATCGCGGCCTGTTCAATGGCTGCGGTGGTTTCAGCCGCACTCGCCATTGGGCATTTGTACTGTACTTCGCCGGTTGCCGGGTTGAAGACATCGTCGAACCGACCGGATGTACCGGCAACTTGTTCGCCATTCAGGAAATGAGTCAGGTCTTGCATCGAAAACTCCTCCGATAGATTTGCGCGCAGGATAGGCTTGCATAAATCCCGCGAACAGAGGCAATGTTTCAAAAGAGCTTTGCAAAAATGCAAAAGGTAGCAAGATGAACCCGAACTGGGATGACATGCGGATTTTTCTGGCCGTAGCCCGTGAGGAAAGCCTCTCGTCAGCGGGGCGCATCCTGAAAATCGACCCGGCCACAGTTGGGCGACGCATTGCACGGTTGGAAGCGAACCTCGATGCTCTGCTGTTCACCAAATCGCAGCAGGGATATGTCCTGACGGCTGCGGGCGAACGCCTTTTGGACCACGGTTTACAGGCCGAAGAGGCGATGCGCGCGGCCGCTGGGGCCGTGGCGGGATCAACCAAGTCGCTGAGCGGTCAGATCCGGATCGGTGCACCGGATGGAAGCGCGAACTATCTGCTGCCGCAGGTTTGTGCGAAAATCAGCGACGCCAACCCGGATCTGGATATTCAAATCCTGGCACTACCGCGGATCATCAATCTGTCCCGACGCGAGGCGGACATGGCGCTAACCGTCAGTGCGCCCACAGCTGGGAAACTACTGGTCAAGAAAGTCAGCGACTACAAGCTGCATATGGTAGCCACGCAGGAGTATCTGGAACGCAATGACCCCATTCGGTCCCTTGTTGACCTTAAAGGGCACCGGCTGATTGGCTATATCCCGGATATGATCTTTGACCGCGAGTTGGATTACCTCAATGATATCGGAATTGACCGTGTCGCGCTTGCATCGAATTCAGTTTCGGTTCAGCTACGGCAGGTTACACTTGGCACAGGGGTTTGTGTTGCCCATGACTTCACGTTGCCGTTTCACCCGAACCTGCGGAAAATCCTGACGGATCAAGTCAGTTTGACGCGAAGTTTCTATCTGGTTCGGCACCAAGGTGACCAGCGGAACGAACGCCTGAACCGCTTTGCCAATGCCCTTACACAGGGTATCCGTGACGAAGTTGCGCGGCTTGAAGCCGATGCAGATGCTTGACAGGTCGACCCAATCGCGCAACGCTTTGGATAAGTTTACTATTTCGGAGGTGCTCCTCATGCTTGTTCAGGCCATTTTGAAATCCAAGGCGACACAAGGCGTGGTGACGGTTGAGCCTTCGGCCACGATCTCGGACGCATCGAAAATTCTTGCGGAGAAAAGGATCGGGACCGTTGTCGTGTCAGATGACGGAGGGCAGACGGCGTCAGGCATTCTGTCCGAGCGCGATATCGTCCGAGAACTGGCCGCAAGCGGCAGTAGTTGTCTGAGCAAACCGGTTAGCTCTTACATGACGCAGGACCTGATCACGACAACGCGCCAAGCTACAGTTCAAGAGATCATGACGCTCATGACTGAAGGCCGCTTTCGCCACATGCCCGTAGTCGAGGAAGGTAAGCTGGTCGGCATAGTAACCATTGGGGATGTGGTCAAAGCGCAGTTGTCGGAACTGGCCATGGAAAAGGATGCACTTCAGGGCATGATTATGGGCCATTGAAAGAACTGGCATCGTTTCAACCCCTTGCACCCGCGACGAAGTTATGTTTGCTAGCGCAGAAATAATATTGCGCAGGAGAGCCTGATGCGGGTTGGATTATATCCGGGAACTTTTGATCCAATTACACTGGGTCATATTGATATTATCCGTCGGGCCTCTGCACTGGTGGACAAATTGGTGATTGGCGTTGCCATCAACCGCGATAAGGGACCCCTTTTTAACCTGGAAGAGCGTGTCGCCATGATCGAGGCGGAATGCGCGCATCTGACCGAGCAGACGGGGACCGAGATCGTCGCTCATCCCTTTGAAAACCTGTTGATAGATTGTGCGCGTGATGTGGGGGCTCAGATCATTGTGCGAGGGCTGCGCGCTGTGGCGGATTTTGAGTATGAATTCCAGATGGTTGGCATGAACCGTGCTCTGGATGATTCAATCGAAACCGTGTTTCTGATGGCCGAGGCGCGGCATCAGGCCATCGCCTCGAAACTGGTAAAAGAGATCGCGCGGTTGAACGGGGACGTGTCGAAATTCGTCACGCCCCGCGTTAGTACTGCCCTGCGAGAGCGATTAGGCTAGGGCACCCATCGCGGCGGCTGTGTCCAGCATCCGGTTCGAAAAACCCCATTCGTTGTCATACCACGCCAGAACGCGCACCATTGTACCGTCGGTGACCTTGGTTTCTGCCAACGATACGGTCGAGCTGTGTGAGTCGTGATTGAAATCCATCGACACCAGCGGACGGCGTTCAGCGGCCAGAACACCGGGGATCTTGGCTGCAGCTTCAACAAACAGCGCGTTAACTTCTTCTTCGGTCGTCGGGCGCGAGACTTCGGCCACCAGATCAACGACCGAGACGTTCGGGGTGGGAACACGGATCGCCTGACCGGTCAGTTTGCCCGCGAGTTTCGGTAATACCAAGCCAACGGCAGCGGCGGCGCCAGTCGTCGTAGGGATCATCGACAGGGCGGCGGCACGCGACAGGTAGGGGTCTTTGCCCGCCGTGTCATGAACCGGCTGGCTGGCGGTATATGCGTGAACGGTGGTCATGTTGCCGTGAACAATGCCAAGACCGGCATCCAGAGCAGCAGCGACCGGAGACAGGCAGTTGGTGGTGCAAGAAGCGTTCGAAACAACTGAGTCTTCTGCCGTCAGTTCGTGCTCGTTTACACCAAATACAACCGTTTTCACCGCGCCATCCCCGCGCGCGGGGGCCGAGATCAGTACTTTCTTGGAGCCGTTCTTCAAGTGGCGTTCGGCTGCTTCGCGGGTGCGGAATACACCGGTGCATTCAAGAACCACATCGATATCCGACCAGTTCAAAGCCTCGGGGTCGCGCTCGTTGGAAAGGCGGATTGGACCGGCGCCAACGTCCAGTCCGGCGTCGGTCAGCGTCACTTTGTGGGGGTAGCGGCCATGGACACTGTCAAATTCGAACAGATGCGCGTTCATTTCGGGTTTGGCGAGGTCGTTGATGGCGACGATCTCTACATCTGTGCGGCCTGTTTCCATCACCGCGCGCAAAACGCCTCGTCCGATCCTTCCAAATCCGTTGATTGCCAGCTTGAGTGTCATATTCCGCTCCGTCCGAATTTTGCATCCAATAAAGTTAGCGCTAACAAAGCCAGATCAACGAAAATGTCAAGCAAAACCTCTGTCAGCGCCAGAAAGCGAGCCAATCCAGAAAGGCGTAGAATTTTTTACCGAGGAAAACCAAATGCTCCGGGCCGAAGACGGCATAGTCCAAAATGAACCCGCAAACGATCAGGAGGCCAAGCCAGATAGCGATTTGGTTGGTCATAGTAGCCCCGAACGAAAATGCCCGCCCAGATAACCTGAGCGGGCAAAAAGGTTCAAGATTTCAAACCGATCTTAGTTAAGGCGTCCCATAGCGACGGCGACGTCGGCCATACGGACAGAGAAGCCCCATTCGTTGTCATACCAGGCAAGCACGCGGACCAAGCGGCCATCCACAACGCGTGTCTGTTCTGGTGCAAAGATTGAGCTTTCCTCGGTGTGGTTGAAGTCGGTCGAAACCAGCGGTGCAGGCTCATAACCCAGAACACGCTGCATCGGACCTTGGGCAGCTTCGCGGACGATTTCGTTCACCTCCTCCACAGTGACTTCGCGCGCGGCGCGAAAGGTCAGGTCGACGGCCGAAACATTCGGGGTAGGTACGCGGATCGCGGAACCGTCCAGACGACCTTTCAGGTTCGGCAAAACCTCACCCAGTGCTTTCGCAGCGCCGGTCGAGGTCGGGATCATTGACATGGCGGCGGCGCGGGCTCGGTAAAGGTCGCTGTGGCGGCGGTCCAGCGTCGGTTGGTCACCGGTATAGGCGTGGATCGTCGTCATGATCCCGTTTTCGATGCCGATGCCTTCGTCCAGAACCTTGGCAAGCGGAGCAAGGCAGTTGGTGGTGCACGACCCGTTCGAAACCATATTGTCGTTCGCGGTCAGGGTGTTGTGGTTCACTCCGAATACGATGGTTTTGTCGACGTTTTTGCCGGGTGCTGACAACAGAACTTTACCAGCGCCACGCTCAAGATGCGTTTTGGCTTTGGTGCCATCGTTGAACTTGCCGGTGCATTCCAGAACGACGTCGCAGCCTTCCCAGTCCAGTTCGTTCATATCGTAGGTCGAGAACATCTCCATCGGACCACGGCCCAGATCCATGGTGTTGCCATTGATGGCAATGTCGCGCGGGAAACGGCCATGGACGCTGTCGTATTTCAACAGGTGTGCTGAGGTTTCCAACGGGCCGGTCGCGTTGACCTTGATCACTTCGATGTCGTTACGTCCTGACGCGGCGATGTGCGACAGGGTGCAGCGGCCGATGCGGCCAAAACCATTGATACCGACCTTGATGGTCATATGATGTCTCCAAAATGCGCTTGCTTTGATGGCCATATAGCGGCGATTACTGAATCTCAAAAGAGTAAAAGCGGCATATTTTTAAGGTGTTAGCGCAAACCTCACACGATTGCGCTAACGCTTGCGCTAGCTGTTGGATCGGGTAGGGTCCGGTTGCGGCAGGATACAGGAAAGGATGCGCGATGAGCGGTCTGTTGGCCCTTTTGGATGATGTGGCGGGGATCGCCAAGGTCGCGGCGTCTTCGGTGGATGACGTGGTGGCAGCTGCAGGCAAGGCCGGGGCCAAGACGGCAGGTGTGATCATCGACGACGCGGCAGTCACTCCGAAATACGTTCAAGGCTTTGCGCCCGCGCGCGAGTTGCCGATCATCTGGCGTATTGCGAGAGGCTCGGTGTTCAACAAGATCGTGCTACTGCTGCCGGTGGCTTTGTTGCTGGCCAATTTTGCGCCCTGGCTGATCACGCCTTTGCTGATGTTGGGTGGGTCTTACTTATGTTTCGAAGGGGCCGAGAAGATTTTTCACGTCCTGTTTCCGCATGGTAGCCATGCCATCGAAGAAGACATGAACGTGCGCGATCCCGGCCATCTGGAGGAACAGAAGGTCAGGGGTGCCATCAAGACCGATTTCATCCTGTCGGCCGAGATCATGACCATAGCGCTGGCGGCCATTGAGGCGCCAAATCTGTGGATGCAGGCCGCGACGCTGGCGGTCGTTGGCATCGGTGTAACAGTTGCGGTTTATGGGTCGGTCGCGCTGATTGTGAAGATGGATGACGTGGGCCTGTACCTGGCGCAGAACGCGCCGACGCCGATAGGGCGCGGATTGGGGCGCGGTCTGGTCAAGGCGATGCCGGGCGTGTTGAAGACTTTGTCGATCGTGGGGACTGCCGCGATGCTGTGGGTCGGTGGATCGATTGTCATTCACGGGATGGAAGTGTTGGGCTTTGGCTGGCTGGGTCATCACATTCATGATTGGGCCTATGCCATCGGGCATTCCGTATCCGAGCAATGGGTTGGGGCGGTTGAGTGGATATCCAAAGCCATGATGGACGGCGTGTTTGGTCTGGCCTGGGGGCTTGTTTTGATCCCGGTTGCAACCAAGGTCATCGGGCCGTTGGTCAACAGGAAAGCTGACCACTAAGATGAAGCTTTCCGCTTAGAAACCTTAATAGATGGGCCTATAATCCGAGAAATCGGATCACGCAGGTCGTCTCGGAGCGGTGCATCATCGCTTCTCTCTGCACCGAGCATTGCCGCCGACGAAGTGCCGTTCGACCAAGAAGAACTCTACGGATTCTTACATTTTCGTATTAATACAGCACTCAAGGCGCAGAAGCGTAGTCATTGGTCGGGCGGACGAGTTTACAACACTTTGATCGGGCAATCGGCAACTTACGTTCCCCTTTCAGGTACACATCTTCGCCAAGCGTTGTCTTGTATCGGCTTGCAATCACCCAAGAAAGTGGTGGTGCAGGGACGGTATGAGTTGCGATTGGATTACGCTCTGAAAGCCTATGATACGTTAAAGCTGAGGGTTGAAGCTGAAGCCAAATGAAAAGGGCGGCCAAAGCCGCCCTTTGCTTTATTCTATGTGATTGGCTTACAGGCCCAGCAATTCCTTGACCTTGGCCACGGTCGCCACGGCGGTGATGCCAAAATGCTTATAAAGTTCGCCTGCGGGAGCAGATGCACCAAAGCCCGACATGCCGATGAAACCAGCCTTGGCTTCGCGGCCGCGCTCACCCAGCAGCCAGCGGTCCCAACCACCGGCGCGGACAGCGGCCTCGATGCCAACGCGAACCGGACCTGCGGGCAGAACGCGCTTGCGGTAGGCTTCGTCCTGCTGTGCGAACAGTTCCATACAGGGCATGGAAACAACGCGGGTGCCGATGCCTTCGGCTTCGAGCATCGTTTTGGCCTCCATCGCAAGCGATACCTCTGAACCTGTCGCAATCAGGATAGCCTGACGCTTGCCTTCAGCTTCGGCTAGAACATAGGCGCCCTGAGCCACCAGGTTCTTTGTTTTGTGTTCGGTCCGTACGGTGGGCACACCCTGACGTGTCAGCGACAGAACTGAGGGGCTGTCTTTGAAAGTCAGCGCCAGTTCCCAAGCTTCAGCAGTTTCAACAGTGTCGGCGGGGCGGAACACATAAGTGTTCGGCGTCGCACGCGAGATCGCTAGGTGTTCGACCGGTTGGTGGGTCGGGCCGTCTTCGCCCAGACCGATCGAGTCGTGGGTCATCACGAATACCGACGGCACTTTCATCAGAGCAGCCAGACGCATCGACGGGCGTGCATAGTCAGTGAAGGCCATGAAAGTTCCGCCGTAGGGGCGGATGCCACCGTGCAGCGCCATACCGTTCATTGCAGCGGCCATGCCGTGCTCGCGGATACCGTAATGAATGTAGCGACCCTTGCGGTTTTCCGGCAGGAACACACCCATATCGGCAGATTTAGTGTTGTTCGAGCCGGTCAGGTCAGCCGAGCCACCAACGGTCTCGGTCATGATCGGGTTCACGACGTTCAGAACCTTCTCGGACGATGCGCGGGTGGCCAGTTTGGGCTGGTCTTCCGACATCTGCTTTTTGAACCCGCGGATGGCCCCGGCCAACTTCTTTGGGGCCTCGAACGCGTAAGCGCGGTTGAATTCAGCCTGCTTGCGCTCGGACAACTGTGCAAAACGCTCGTTCCATGCGGCGCGTTCAGCTGCACCACGGGCACCGATTGCTTCCCATGCCGATTTGATGTTGGCCGGGACTTCGAACGCGTCATGAGGCCAGCCATAGCCTTCTTTCGCGGCTTTCAGTTGATCCTGATCGGTCAACGCGCCGTGACCTTTCGACGTTCCCTGTGCCGCGTGTCCCAGAGCGATGTGGCTTTCACATGCGATCATGGTCGGCTTGTTCGACTTCTTCGCCTGAATAATAGCTGCGTCGATTGCCTGCGGATCGTGGCCATCGATCTCGATCACATGCCATCCCGAGGCCGCGAAGCGGCGGACCTGATCGGTGCGGTCGGCCATATCAACGGTTCCGTCGATGGTGATGTTGTTGTTGTCCCAGAAGACTATCAGCTTGCTCAGCTCATGACGACCGGCCAATGTGATCGCCTCTTGGCTGACACCTTCCATCAGGCAGCCGTCGCCTGCGATCACATAGGTATAGTGGTCCACGACCTTTTTGCCGTAGTGCGCGCGCTGGATTTCCTCGGCCATGGCAAAGCCCACAGCGTTCGAAATACCCTGACCCAGCGGACCGGTCGTGGTTTCGATCCCTTCAACCAGGAAATTCTCCGGGTGGCCTGCGGTTTTCGCGCCCAACTGGCGGAAGTTCTTGATCTCATCCAGCGTTACGTCGCCATGCCCCGTCAGATACAGCAGCGAATAGATCAGCATCGAACCGTGACCCGCCGACAGGATAAACCGGTCGCGGTCAGGCCAGTTCGGAACCGAGGCGTCAAATTTTAGGTGCTTCTCAAACAGCACGGTCGCAACGTCGGCCATGCCCATCGGCATGCCGGAATGGCCGGAATTAGCGGCGGCGACGGCGTCAAGGGTCAGGGTGCGGATGGCCGCAGCTTTGTCCCAGTGTTCGGGGTTTGCATTGCGCAGCGCAGTCAGGTCCACGGGCGTTGTTCCTTTGGATTACAGGCAGATGGGCGCTCAATACCATCCACCCCCCAAAGTGCAAGCGGAACTGGGTGTTTCGTTGGGGTTTCAGTGTAGGTGTGGTTCAAGAAAACAGCCCAAGTTATTGAAAGCAAACAGTGGGTATTTTCCGCCCCATTGGGTTAGACTAGGGCAAGACCCGCGCTATGTTGATTCGGACAAAGCCGGGAAACGAACGAACCTTGAAAATGAGGTGGCAGGGGCATGAGCCAGATCGAAGAACTACAGCGCCGTATCGTTGCCGCGATGGATCGGATCGGAACGGGCGTTGAGGCGCTGCGGGATGCGGCTCCGGCCAACGGCGGTGAGGACAACGCATTACGTGCAGCCTTGGATGACCAACGGGTCGCCAATGAACAACTGCAAGAACGACTTAAATCTCTGACGGACCGCCACGAGCAGGAAGTCAGCGCAATGCGCGCAGATATGGAAAGCCTGCGCGCGGCGCCGATCGAAGATTCTGAAAAAGGGGCTCTGCGAGAGCAACTGGCTGAGGCCCATTCAAAGCTGGCCGCGGTCGAGGCGGCGCGTGCCGAATTGGCAGCGGCGAAGGAAGCGCTGGAGAACCAAGACGAGCTTGAGGCACTTAAAGCTGAAAATGCGAAACTGACAGCTGCAATGAACGCGGTGCAAGCGATCCAGAACGAAAACGCCGAGCTGAAAGCGGCCGTTTCTTCAGCGCAAAAAATCGAAGCTGAGAACGCGCGTCTGCGGTCAGAACTGGCGGACAGTGAGCGCGTGTCCGAGTTAAGCGCCGAGTTGGATATGTTGCGTGCAGAACGCACTAGCCACGGGGCCGCGATGTCTCGTTTGGATGACGATCTGCAGCGAATGCGTAAGGCAAATGAACAGTTGCGCCAATCAGTGGATGAGCTGCGGACCGCTGCGGCAGAAGGTATTTCGGATGCTGACCTGCTCAACCGGGCTACGGTAGCTGAGCTTGAGGCCACGCGCGCCGCTCAGGCCACAGATGCAGCCGAGGCGCATGCAGTTCTGGCCCGATTGGAGCCCTTGCTGTCCAAAGCGAAACTGGCGGAAGGGGAGGTGGAATAATGCCCGAAGTGACTATTCAAATCGGCGGGCGCGGCTTTGACGTCTCGTGCCAGGAAGGGGAAGAAACGTTCCTGCATTCAGCGGCCAAGATGCTGGATGATGAGGCTCAGGTTCTGTCCGACCAAATAGGCCGTATGCCGGAATCGAGAATGCTACTAATGGCCGGGCTGATGTTGGCTGACAAAGCGGCCGGAACCGAAGACAAGATCACCGCGCTTGAAGCGAAACTGGCCGAGGTTGAGGCCGAGCTTCACACCCTAAGAAATATGCCCCGCCCCGAGCCTGAACGGATTGAGGTTGCCGTCGTGCCACCATCGGTCACGGATACACTGGCAGAATTGGCCGCGAGGGCCGAGGCTCTGGCATCGGTGATCGAAGAAAGGTCTGCACGATGAAGGCTGCGAAAGCTCTGGCCTGCGCCGCAGCTATGGCATTGCCTACCGGTGCGGCGCTCGCAGAGATTGATATTCTGCCGGTTACGTTCACCTGCCAGAATGGCATTCCGCTGCAAATCGCCTATTTCAATGCGCCGGACGGCTCCAGTGCAGCAGCGATGATGGTGGACAACCAGCTTGTCACTCTACGGCAGGTGGAGAGCGGTTCAGGCATTCGTTACGAATCCGTAGGTGGAGCAGGCACTTACATCCTGCGCTCCAAGGGTTGGGAGGCTTCGGTGAGCTTTCTGGCGACAGGTGCAGATGCCGCCAGTGAGCAGGTCATTTTGGAAAACTGCGTCAGCAGCTGATCAGGCGTTCGCTTCGCGGATTTTGTCGGCTGCATCCTTGTTGTAGCCGACACCGTTTTCATCAAACAGAGTGTCCAATTCGCCCGAAAGGGTCATCTCGGTGATGATGTCGCAGCCACCGACAAATTCGCCTTTGACAAAGAGCTGGGGAACCGTCGGCCAGTCGGAATAGTCTTTGATGCCCTGACGGACTTCCTCGTCGGCCAGAACGTTTACGTCGGTGTACTCCACACCCATGTAATTCAGGACACCGGCCACACGCGAAGAGAAACCGCATTGGGGCATCTCTTTGGTGCCTTTCATATACAGCACCACGTCGTTGGCTTTGACGGTTTCGTCGATCTGGGTCTTAACGTCGGTCATCTTGCTTGTCCTCTTCACCCGCATTTCGGGCAGTCGTTTCATTCTGTGACGAGTCAGAGGTCCATCCTTCTTCCTCCAACCGTCGGTGTTCGGCTTGCGCCAGGGCCAGCGGATCTAGCCCGTATCTTTCAATGCCACCAACCTTGCTGATCTTGTCCGGGTCCGGACGCATGTCTGCCAGGTTACGTTTTCTGTTCCGCTTCACATAGGCTTCGATCAGGGCTGCGGCAACAATCAATGTCGCTATTACGCCTATCCAGAACAGCCAGCCACTCATTCTTTTGGAACCATGGCTTTGGCGTATTCATGAGGGTCTCTTGGAATTAGTCCAGCTTGTCCTTGATCCCCATTAAGGCCGTTAAAGCTTGAAGCAACCAGTGTAGCGTTTTGGCTTGGAGTCGCACCTTTAGGAGTCCGGGTAACCGGTTTTCGATTTGATTTGCTACGTCTGAAAATCGCCACCATGTACACGCCGATGATGGCAAACAGCACAACGCCCCAAATCGAGTATGCCCAAAAAGCTATGCTCATTCAGGCACTTTTGTTGTCAACGCCAGCGCGTGCAACTCTCCGTCCGGGCCGTCCATCTTGCCCTTCAGCGCTGCATAGACCGCGCGTTGCTGCTGAACCCGGTTTTTTCCGCGAAAGCTCTCGTCCACGACCATGGCGGACATATGTACGCCGTCATGCCCGCCGACCTGAATTTCCGCATCTGGAAAAGCTTCGCGCAGCAGGTGTTCGATTTCGTGGGCGCTCATCGGCATGTAGGTTTCTCCTAAAGGTCTTTCCCAAGATGTAGAGCGCCCGGACCGGGCGCGCAAGGGTGGGAAGGGGGGCTGAAAACAACAAAACCTGCGCCTGTGTGGGGGCGCAGGTTTCACAATTGCAGTCATTATCGGTGATCAGGCAACGGCCTCGGCAAAGCTGCCTCGGAAAGTGGCGGTCAGATCATCAAGCGCGGCTTCGGAATTGCCGATCTTGACGGCGTTACCGGTAAAGCGGCCAACCGAAACCAGCGGAACACCGGCCTGACCGGCCGCGATCATCAGCGCCTCGGCCTGATCGAAATTGCAGGCGACCAGATAGCGGGCCTGGTCTTCGCCGAACAGGAACTCGGTCGACGCCTCATCGAGGTGGACCCCCACGCCCGCCGCTTCAGCCAGTTCGAATGCGGCCAGCGCAAGGCCACCATCACCCAGATCGGTACAGGCTTTGATCATGTCGCGGTTGGCGCGGATGAACTCTCCGTTTCGCTTTTCGGCGTCCAGATCAACATGGGGCGCATCGCCGTCTTCACGGTTGAAGACTTCGGCCAGCAGGGCCGACTGACCCAAATGTCCATTGGTTTCACCGATAACCAGCGCGACGTGGCCTTCGCGGACCTCGTTGCCGATGATCTCATCAGTGTGATTCAGCAGGCCTACAGCGCCAATGGTGGGGGTCGGAAGGATCGCCTGACCGTCGGTTTCGTTATAGAGAGAGACGTTGCCTGAAACGATCGGCATGTCCAGCGCGGCCACCGCCTGACCGATACCCTGAATCGCGCCGACAAACTGGCCCATAATTTCGGGCTTTTCGGGGTTGCCGAAGTTCAGGTTGTCGGTCGTGGCCAAAGGCTTGGCGCCAACGGCGGTCAGGTTGCGGTACGCTTCGGCCACGGCCTGCTTGCCGCCCTCAACCGGGTTGGCGCGAACATAGCGAGGGGTCACGTCCGACGTGAAAGCCAACGCTTTGTCGGTGCCATGGACACGGACCATTCCAGCGCCCAGGCCTGGTGTGCGGGCGGTGTCTGCCATGACCATCGTGTCATACTGTTCGTAGACCCACTGCTTACCCGCATAGTTGGGCGAAGAGAGCAGGGCGCGCAGACCATCAATCGGGTCGATCTGCGGCACTTCTGCCAATTCTTCGGCTTCAGGTGTCGGTTCCCACGGGCGATCATATTCCGGCGCGGTCGAGGATAGTTTCGACAGAACCAGATCGGCTTTGACCTCTCCGTTGTGGACGATCAGGAAGCGGTCCTCGGCAATGGTTTCGCCAACTATGGCAAAATCCAGGTCCCATTTCTCGAATACGGCGCGGGCTTCGGCTTCAAGCTCGGGCTTGAGAACCATCAGCATGCGTTCCTGAGATTCCGACAGCATCATCTCATACGCGGTCATGTTCTCTTCGCGCTGGGGGACGTTCTCCAGATCGAGGCGGACGCCGAGACCACCTTTGTCACCCATTTCAACGGCAGAACAGGTCAGACCAGCAGCGCCCATGTCCTGAATCGAAATAACAGCGCCAGTCTGCATCAACTCCAGCGTCGCCTCCATAAGGCGCTTTTCGGTGAACGGGTCGCCAACTTGAACGGTGGGGCGCTTTTCTTCGATCGTGTCGTCAAACTCCGCCGACGCCATGGTCGCACCGCCTACGCCGTCACGTCCGGTTTTTGCGCCCAGATAGACAACGGGCATGCCGACGCCCGACGCAGCCGAATAGAAAATTTTGTCGCTGTCGGCCAGACCTGCGGCAAATGCGTTCACAAGGCAGTTGCCGTTATAGGCCGGATGGAATCGCACCTCACCACCGACGCAAGGTACGCCGAAGCAATTGCCATAACCACCGATACCTTCGACTACGCCGTTCACCAACTGACGGGTCTTGTGGTGGCCGGGTTCGCCAAAAGACAGTGCGTTCATCGAGGCGATGGGACGCGCGCCCATGGTGAAGACATCACGTAGGATGCCGCCGACACCGGTCGCAGCACCTTGGTAAGGTTCAATGTAAGATGGGTGGTTGTGGCTTTCCATCTTGAAAACAACGGCTTGGCCATCACCTATATCGACAACGCCAGCGTTTTCACCCGGTCCACAGATCACCTGGGCACCCGAAGTGGGCAGGGTACGCAGCCATTTTTTCGAGGATTTGTAAGAGCAGTGCTCGTTCCACATGGCGGAAAAGATGCCAAGCTCGGTGAAGGTCGGCTCGCGGCCGATGATCTCGAGGATCATGTCGTATTCGTCGGGCTTCAATCCGTGGGCGGCAATCAGATCCGGTGTGATGGCGGGCTCTTGCATCGTCATTCCTGTTCTCAAGGTGGCCGAGATTGCGCGCCTTGTAGGGCAAGGGCGCGTCGGTGGAAAGAGTTAAGACTGGCGCCAAGGGTTTTCCTGTGGCGATCCGGCCAGAAAAAGGCCGCCCGGCGGGTGTGACGGGCGGCCTTGTGTTGTTTTGGACGTCATTTCTTATTTTGGAGCACCATGTCCGGAACTAGGTTTTTGCTCCTGCTGTTCGGCTTGCTGGTTGGCAATTTCTCCAGCTGCTGCACCGATCGCCGTTTTTTGCTCCTCGGTAAGATGTTCCGCCTCGTCCAGACCGGGGATCGCAACGCGCACCTCACGGCGGGCGAAGTCAATACCATTCTCTTTGAACGCGGCCTTGACCCGATTGAAGATTTCCTTGCGCAGGGTGAACTGCTTGCCTGGCTTAGCCATGAACTTGCCGCGGATGATCATCCCGACATCGTCGAAGTCGAATACGCCCTGAGACTTGAAGGGTTGCAGGAAGCCATCCTTATGGACCTCGTCCTCCATCATCTCGGCACCGATCTTTTTGAAAATCTTCTTCACCTTGTTGGGGTCGGTATCGAAGGGAACGGTGAACTTCAGCTTCATGATGACCCAGTCACGGCTGTAGTTGGTCAACTTCTGGATTTCACCGTAAGGGATTGTATGTACCGGGCCGCGGTGGTGACGCAGTTGCATCGAGCGGATCGAGATTTTCTCGACTGTGCCGGTTGTACCGCCAACGTCCACATATTCGCCAACACGGAAGGCGTCATCCACTAGGAAGAAGATACCGCCAACGATATCGGCCACCAGTTTCTGCGCGCCAAAGCCGATGGCCAAACCCAGAACACCGGCTCCGGCAAGAAGCGGGGTGATATTGATGCCGAGTGCTCCAAGCGCCAGCAGGACGAAGATCACCGCGATGGCCACTTGCGCGGTCACACGCAGCAGGGGCAAGACCGTGGCCAAGCGCGAACCGCCCGAGCCGCCGCCTTCACCGGCTTCCTCGTCGGGGCTTTGATCGGCCGCAGTCTGTTCTTTCGCGAGACGACGGTTGATCCACAGCGAAACGAGTTCGTTCAGGATGTAACCGACGGCGATGATGATGAAGAACTGAATCAGCCTGCTGCCGGACTCATCACCTCCACCCGCGATTTCCTGCAGATCTAGGTCCCATGCGTTGGCGATCATCAGGATGACCAGAATCCCCGCCAGTACCCTGCCAATTCGAATATAGCTGCGTTTGGTTGATTTATACGCACGCTCGGCCACTGGACCTTCGCCCAGCATTGGTGGCTGCAGGTGACGCACCAAGCCACGGATCAGGGTATCTAGTGCTGGTGCAATCAGCAGCCAGAACATTGTGGTGAAATGTGCGCCTTGCGATAGCAGGGTGCGGATCATGGGATCGCGCTGCGCTGCCAGGAATTCAACCAGAAGCCAAATAACAGCCGAGACCCCGATCGCAAAATAGGGGTAATAATGCGCGACTTCCTCGTCAAACTTGGTGCGATCCGGGTCGGTTCCCAACATCATCTGCGACAGCCCTTCGCGGGCTTTCCAAGCAATTACTCCGATATAGATGTGAATCGAACCATTGAGCCAGAACGCAATCCGTGTTTCTCGCCCGGTAATACCGTTCAGTTGGTTGAAATGAACGATGAACAGTGTCAACCCAATCAGGAGCAAAAGTCCGATCAGATTGCGGTGCAAAAATTTCGCCCAATGATCGTCAATGTTGACAAGCCGGTATCGAGGTTGGTTCGGGGCCAGTACGAACCGCGAGGCAGCCGCGCCCAGACGTGGGACCCATATCAGGTAAAGGACAAAAGGTGCAGCAAAGGTCAGTTGTTCGGGCGTTAGTAACCCGCGCCCCAATGCGCGGATCACAACGTAAAACACTACCAACCCAGCAATTTCCCGACAGAAGCGGCGGAACAAGAATCTGGCGGCGCCCCAGAGGTCATTCTCTTCATTAGCACCAGCCTGACTGTGCCATTTTCGGGTGAAGAGATAGAATAGCTTTTCCGCGATGAAGCCGACGACCAGAACGCTCAGGACCAACCCCATGAGGACAAATGTTCCTTGCGCCCCAAAGGTACCAACGAAATTCTCGACCGCATGAGCCTGCGCGCTGAAGATATTTGGAATTGTGACAACGACATGGGTCCATGAAGCCACCATCGCCTCCCAAATCGCATTTATCTCCTTGATGGGGTCTTCACGATCCTCTGCTTCAGCAGCGTGTTTTTCGGCGACTGCATCCAGACGTTCCAAAAGGATGGCGCGCACCTGATCGTCGGACATACGGGCAACCAGATCGTCCACTTGTTCAGGAGTCAGGTCTTCGGGAATGGTAATTGTATTTGTGGAACTGGTGGTGCCGTTTTCTTGCGCCAGAACCGGCCCAGAAAGGCAAATAACTGAAAGTATCGCCATCAAAAGGCGAAGGGGGTGAAACATCGAATCTGTCCTCGAACACAAGTCTTAGTGATTTTTGCCCGATCATAGGTCTAAGTGCCCGAGATTCACAGATGTTTTGGTGTTCGAACGGCGTGCGCGACGCCCGAAAGCAAAAAAAGGCCGAGCACTAAGCTCGGCCGTAGTCCAACAGGGAGGTATGAAGATGATGAGCGTTTCAGCATCATCGCCTTCGAGTGCTCATTTAGGGATCAGTTTATGGACGATCAAGATGTTTCAGACTGATTGCAGATCATGTCCGCTATGCTAAGCGTGCATAGCTAAAGTTTTCCCATCTGCTTCAACTGTTTGCGTTGCGCAATGATCTCGTCCTGGACGAAGTCTCGGAAGGCCGCAACGCGTTTGGAGTGGCGTAATTCCTCGGGGTAGGCGAGGTAGACTGGCACATCAGCAGTTTCGATATCTGAAAGGATCGGTACGAGCTGAGGGAAGTCCTGCGTCACGTAGTCGGGCAGCACTCCGATGCCCAGATTATGCAGAACGCCCTGCAAAACACCAAAATAATTATTCACAGTCAGCAGAGATCCAGGATTGTAGGTCATCAGATGTTTCACCATTGACGCACTGGCACCAACTTGGGGCGCGGAGGGTGTCTGGCAAATCAAACGGTGATCCTTGATCTCATCCAGTGACTGCAGCATGCCACCGTGAGTGTCGAGGTAGTCTTGCGTCGCGTACAGCGTCATCTGCACTGTCATCAGCCGCTTTCGCACGAGATCGGCTTGGCTGGGCTCTTTCATACGAATGGCTACGTCGGCCTCTCGCATGGGCAAGTCGAGTACGCGTTCCTCGAGCATTAGGTCGATGTTGAGGTCGGGGTATTGTTCATAGAGTTTCGGAAGTCGTGGAGCCAGCCACAGGGTGCCAAAGCCGAAGGTGGTGGTGACGCGCAGGACGCCAAATACTTCTTCCTCGCTGTCGCGGATACGGGCAGCGGCTGCATCCAGACGTTTTGACATGGCCGAAGTTGCGTCGAACAGTAACTCTCCCTGCTCGGTGAGTATCAGGCCGCGGGCATGGCGGTGAAACAGGGTCGAATCAAGCGACTCTTCTAGCGCTCTGATCTGTCGGCTGACGGCCGATTGCGACAGATTCAGCTTGTCACCTGCATGTGTCAGGCTACCTGCATCCGCCACTGCGTGAAATATCCTAAGCTTGTCCCAATCCATCGCCGCAACTTTCGTTATCCTTCGGAACGCCTATATGAAATAGGTTGCAACTTCCACATTCAAACGCTGAAATCCTTGGGATTCAGAGGATAAATACTATACAGGTCAGAATTTATGACCTAAAATGGATGAAATGTAGCAAACTGATCTGACGAGGGGAGGCGTCCGATGAGTCAGCCACAAATATCGCTGAACGACCGCTTTGATCTAGAAAAAAACCCTATTCTTCTGAACGGCACGCAAGCGCTTGTGCGCTTGATGCTGATGCAGAAGGCGCGCGACACGCAGGCGGGGCTGAATACGGCTGGTTTGGTGACCGGCTATCGAGGCTCTCCATTGGGTGCAGTGGACCTACAGATGACGCGGGCGCAAAAGCAACTGGCCGAGAGCAACATCACCTTTCAATACGGTTTGAACGAGGATCTGGCAGCAACCGCACTCTGGGGCAGTCAGCAGGCCGGGCTGCGCGGCGACGGCAAGTTCGATGGCGTGTTCGGTCTCTGGTACGGTAAGGGTCCGGGGGTTGACCGGTCTGGTGACGTAATGCGCCATGCCAATATGGCGGGCACTGCCAAACACGGCGGCGTTCTTATGGCGATGGGCGATGATCACACCGGCGAAAGCTCGACTGTTTTGCATCAGTCCGAGTGGTCGATGGTCGATATGTATATGCCGATCGTCAGCCCGGCTGGTGTGCAAGAGGTATTGGACTACGGCATCTACGGTTTTGCGCTCAGTCGTTTTTCGGGGCTTTGGGTCGGTCTGAAAACGATGAAAGACACGATCGAGGTCACTTCTGTTGTAGATGGCAGCTTTGACCGTATGAAACTTGCTGAGCCTCAGTTCGACATGCCCGAAGGTGGATTGAACATCCGATTGGGTGACACACCGCACCTCCAAGAGGCACGGGTCATTGACTACAAACGTTTTGCGGCTGAGACCTTCTCGCATGCAAACAAAATGGACAGGCGGGTTTGGGGCAGGTCCGGTGCCAAGATCGGGTTCGTCGCTGCGGGAAAGAACTGGTTGGATCTGACCCATGCGTTGTCATTGCTGAACATTGATGCGGATGAGGCTGCGCGACTAGGAATCACGACCTACAAGATCGGCCAAACTTTCCCGCTTGACATGACCGGGTTTCATGATTGGGCCGAAGGGTTGGACCTGATTGTAATCGTTGAGGAAAAGCGAAAACTGATCGAGGTTCAAGTCAAAGAAGCGATCTTTGACGTCCGCCGGGGCCGCCGTGTCTATGGCTGGTACAAGGGTGGGGCCGGGACTCTGCACCGTGAGGAACTGTTCCCGACACGCGGCGCGCTGGACCCGAATATGATCGCCGAGAAGCTGGGCGAGATCCTGATCGAAGAAGGCCGTGAGACCGATGGCATTCGCGCGGGTTTGGACAAACTGTCCGAAGCGCGCCGAGCCGATAACGCCGAAGAAATCGCCACGCGCCTGCCGTATTTCTGTTCGGGTTGCCCGCACAACAGTTCGACCAAACTACCTGAAGGTAGCCGCGCTTATGCGGGGATCGGCTGCCACTACATGGTTCAGTGGATGGATCGCGAGACCACTGGTTTCACACAGATGGGTGGTGAGGGTGCGAACTGGATCGGTGAGGCACCGTTTTCGACCACCAAGCATGTATTCCAGAACCTTGGTGACGGGACGTACAACCACTCGGGCGTGCAGGCGATCCGGGCGGCGCTATCCGCGGGAACGAATATCACGTACAAAATCCTGTTTAACGACGCCGTCGCCATGACGGGGGGGCAGGAAAACGAAGGTGGTTTGACCGCTGAACGTATCATCGCTGAAGTCAAAGCCATGGGCGTAAAGCATGTGGCTGTGGTTTATGACGAAAAGGAAGACGTGAACTTCAAGGCTCTGCCCGCAGACGTTGAGACTTTTGAGCGAGCCGAATTAATGCGGGTTCAGGAACAGTTCCGCGAGATTGATGGCGTTTCGGTTATCGTCTACGTGCAGACCTGCGCGGCCGAGAAACGCCGTCGACGCAAACGCGGTACGTTCCCGGACCCAGATAAGCGAGTGTTTATCAATACCGATATCTGCGAGGGATGTGGTGATTGCGGAGTGCAGTCGAACTGTGTCTCAATCGTACCGAAAGAAACCGAGCTGGGTCGCAAGCGCGCGATTGATCAGTCCAGCTGCAACAAGGATTTCTCCTGCCTCAAAGGGTTTTGCCCCTCGTTCATCACGTTGGAGGGCGCGCAAATCCGCAAGGAGGCGACGACCGAGATTGACCTCCCGGACCTGCCTGAACCTGAGCTACCGGTAATAAAGGTCACCCATAATGTCGTGATCACCGGGGTTGGTGGAACTGGCGTGGTGACTCTTGGCGCGATATTGGCGCAAGCCGCACAGATCGACGGCAAAGGGGCCGGAATGATGGAGATGGCCGGGCTGGCCCAAAAGGGCGGCGCGGTGCATATCAACTGTCGTCTTGCCAACCGCCCCGAAGACATCAGTGCCATCCGCGTCGCTACTGGCGAGGCGCATGCGCTAATCGGGGGTGACCTTGTCGTTTCTGCGGGAGCCAAGACTCTGGGTTTGACCCGAACCGGGAAAACGGGCGCAGTCGTCAATAACCACGAGTTTGTCACCGGCGAGTTTACTCGCGATACCGAGTTCCGGATACCGGGTGACCGGCTGGAGTTGGCCTTGCAGGCCAGGCTGAAGGATGGGTTGTCGATGTTTGACGCCACTGAATTGGCGCGGGCGTTAATGGGGGACTCGATTTATTCGAACATGATGGTGTTTGGGGCGGCATGGCAGCGGGGTCTGTTGCCTGTCAGCCATGAGGGCATTGTGAAGGCCATCGAACTGAACGGAACCGCAGTCGAACGCAACAAACGTGCCTTTGATATAGGTCGCTGGGCGGTTCTGCATCCGCAGGAGGTCGCTGGCATTCTTGAGCCCAGTGTGACGGACATTCCAAAAACGCTGGATCAGAAGATTGATTTTCGTGCACAGCACCTGACTGCGTATCAAAGCGGCCGTTTGGCCAAGCGCTATCGCAAGCTGGTGGACTCGTTCGAGGATGAAGCGATCCGCGAAGCCGTGGCAAAAGGCTATCATAAGCTCCTGTCCTATAAGGATGAATATGAGGTCGCCCGGTTGATTCTGGACAGTCGAGAAAAGGCAGCCGTAGAGTTTGACGGGGATTTCAAGATAACCTTCCATCTGGCACCGCCCATCCTTGGTGGAAAGGGGGCGGACGGGCGACCTCGCAAGCGTGCGTTTGGCGAATGGATGCTGAAGCCGATGAAGCTTTTAGCAAGGATGAAGGTCCTGCGCGGTACGCCGTTGGATATCTTCGGCTACAACGCGGAACGTCGGATGGAGCGCGCCCTGATCAAGCAATATGAATGGGATATCAAAGAGGTATCACCTCTTGTTACACTACAGAATCGCGACGCGGTTATTGCGCTGGCGCAACTGCCGCTAGATATCCGTGGATTCGGTCCAGTGTTGCAAGCCAACGAAGCCAAAGCTGCGAAAAAACGCGAGGAGTTGCTAGTGGCCGTTCGGAAGGGAGGACAGGAACTGCGCACCGCTGCTGAATAAATCGTCACGGGATTGTCACGAAACCTAGGCAAAATTGTCGCCTACACTTATTTAGCAGGCAGCAAACTTCGGAGACTCGAATGCCCTCGCGCCGCCATGTCGCTCGTGACATTTCCTATGCCCATTCCGCCGAAACCAAGGGCGGGAAGATGGTGATTAAGTTGATGGAGAACACCACGGGTCGCTTACGTCTGATTAAGCGCGCAGATGGGTACGAGACTGACGTCGCCAATGGGCGTGATTTCTGGTCGGTGATGATCGATCGCTATGGGTTGTCGCTGGATGTTGTGGGCGGGGCGCTGTCTAACATCCCTAAAAACGGTCCGCTGATCCTGATCGCCAATCACCCTTATGGCATTCTCGACGGGATGATGATGGGCCATATCCTGTCTCAAACCCGCGATGATTTCCGTATTCTGGCCAACCACGTGTTCCGCAAGGCCGAGGATCTGAATCGGATCATCCTGCCGATCTCGTTTGACGAGACGAAAGAGGCCATGAAGCTGAACCTCGAAACCCGCAAGACTGCGCTGAATTATCTGGGCGAGGGCGGAGCGATTGGCATTTTTCCAGGAGGGACGGTCAGCACTGGCGTTAAGCCGTTCTCACACCCGATGGATCCAGGCTGGCGCGGGTTTACGGCCCGTATGGTGGCCAAATCAAATGCCACGGTGGTGCCGGTATTCTTTGACGGACACACCTCACGTCTGTTTCAGATCGCCAGCCATTTGCACAATACTTTGCGCATGGGACTGCTGATCAAAGAGTTCAAAAAGCGCATTGATACTCCGGTTAAAGTCGTGATCGGAGAGCTCATCGGGCGCGATGTTCTGGACCCGATGGCCAAGGATACGCGCAAGATGATGGATTTCTTGCGCAAAGCCACGTATGAGCTGTCCCCGACGCCGTTGAAGTCTTATGACTACGGCTATGAATTCGAGGAACGGCATCGCGCCTAAAGGGGCAAATGGCAGTAGGCATCTTTGATTCTGGTTTGGGCGGTCTGACCGTCTTGGACGCCGCGCAGAAACGTCTGCCGGACGTGGATTTCCTGTATTACGCGGATAGTGCGCACGCGCCTTATGGTGTGCGTGACGCCGAGAACATCTATGAACTGACCCGGCGCGCCGTTTATGACCTGTGGGACCGCGGCTGCAATCTGGTGATTCTGGCCTGCAATACGGCCAGCGCTGCCGCTCTGCGTCGGATGCAGGAAGAAGGCGTGCCCGAAGGTAAACGTGTTTTGGGCGTTTTCGTGCCTCTGATCGAGGCCCTGACAGAGCGGCAGTGGGGCGACAACAGCCCACCGCGTGAGGTCGCTGTAAAGCACGTTGCCCTGTTTGCCACACCAGCCACGGTTTCCAGCCGTGCTTTCCAGCGCGAACTTGCGTTTCGGGCGATCGGTGTGGATGTCGAGGCGCAGGCCTGTGGTGGTGTGGTAGATGCCATTGAGGACGGCGATATGATCTTGGCCGAAGCGCTGGTGCGCAGCCATGTCGATGCTCTGAAACGAAAAATGCCGGAACCACAGGCAGCCATTCTCGGATGCACGCACTACCCGCTCATGGCGGACACTTTTCAGGCTGCTTTGGGGGCGGACGTTCAGGTGTTCAGTCAGGGCGCTTTGGTCGCAGAGAGCCTTACCGACTATCTGCAGCGTCACCCGAACATGCAGGGCGACGCCGAGGGTGGATTCCTGACTACCGGCAAACCGAATTTCGTCAGTGATCGGGCGACGCAGTTCCTTCGACGACAGATCACGTTCGACGCAGCCTGACTTAGGTCAAGGACGGATCAGCGCACTCTCCTTTATTCGAAGACCGTCACAACGGCGGTCGAAAATGTGACACTATGGAACACGAGGTCTGACATGACCCATAAAATCGCAATTCTGGGTGCATCCGGCTATACCGGCGCCGAACTGGTGCGGCTGATCGCCGAGCACCCCAACATGGAAATCACCGCTTTGGCAGCCGAGCGGAAGGCAGGGATGTCGATGGCGCAGGTCTTCCCGCATCTGCGCCACATGGACTTGCCGGACCTGTGCAAAATCTCTGAGATCGATTTCTCTCAGATCGACCTGTGTTTCTGTGCCTTGCCACATAAAACCAGTCAGGAAGTTATTCGTGACCTGCCGAAAGATCTAAGGATTATTGACCTTTCAGCGGATTTCCGGCTGCGGGACGCGGAAGAATACGAGAAATGGTACGGTAACCCGCACGCAGCGCTCGAGCAGCAGGAAGAGGCGGTTTACGGGCTGACCGAGTTCTACAGGGATGACATCCGGAACGCTCGGTTGGTAGCGGGCACCGGTTGCAATGCGGCGACGGGGCAATATGTGCTGCGGCCGCTTATCTCGGCAGGCGTCATTGATCTGGACGATATCGTGCTGGATCTTAAATGCGCTGTGTCTGGTGCGGGACGTTCGCTGAAAGAAAACCTGCTGCATGCGGAACTCAGCGAGGGCTACAATGCCTATGCTGTGGGTGGCACTCACCGGCATCTGGGCGAGTTCGATCAGGAGTTTTCGGCTCTGGCCGGTCGCAAAGTGCATGTGCAGTTCACGCCACATTTGATCCCGGCCAACCGGGGTATTCTGGCGACCACTTACGTCAAGGGCGACCCGGCCAGCGTGTATGAAGCGCTGTCTAAAGCCTATGAAAATGAACCCTTTATCCGGATGTTGCCGTTTGGTGAAGCGCCTTCGACCCACCATGTGCGGGGCTCGAACTTCTGCCATATTGGCGTGGTTGGTGATCGGATTGAACGTCGTGCTATCGTGATCGGCGCCTTGGATAACCTGACAAAAGGTAGCAGTGGCCAAGCCTTGCAGAACGCCAACCTGATGTTAGGTGAGGATGAAACCCAGGGGCTGATGATGGCCCCTCTATTCCCGTGAGGACGGTATGAAAACGCTCAAGAAACGTCGTCGAGTACAAGTAATATTGCTGGCCGTTGTGGCTTTGATCTTGGCTACGGGGTTGATTGGGTTCGCGATGCGGGATGGCATCAACTTTTTCCGTTCGCCAAGTCAGGTGATTGCTGAGCCGCCATTGCCGACCGAGGTGTTTCGTATCGGCGGTCTGGTAGAGGAAGGTTCGATCATCCGAGGGCAGGGTGAGACGGTACATTTCGTCGTGACCGATGGCGGTGAAAGCGTGCCAGTGGCATTTACCGGGGTTCTGCCGGATCTGTTTGCGGAAAACCAGGGTATGGTTGGTACGGGTTCGTACGTCAACGGTGTGTTTGAAGCCACTGAAATTCTTGCGAAACATGATGAGACCTACATGCCAAAAGAGGTCGTGGATGCTTTGAAAGAACAGGGTGTCTACCAAGAAGGCGGCGAAAGCTGATTTCAGACTACAGACTGGCAAGACTCGAGTGGCGTTGCGGAAGCAGCGCCCTTTCTCATTGTTCGGACTTAACCGGATGTCTTCAGCATTTGTCACGCGGCAAGCGGAGGGTGCGATGCAGACGGTGCAACAGATTGCAACTGAGATCGTGGCGCGGGAGGGCGGATTTGTAGACGACCCTGATGATCCCGGCGGCGCGACTAAGTATGGTGTGACCATTCACACGATGCGTCGGCTCGGGTTAGATCTTTCGGGTGACGGAGTGATTAACAGCGCTGATGTACGCTTGCTGAGCAAATCTCAGGCCGTCGAGATTTTTGTGCAACATTATTTTGAACTCCCACGGCTCAACATGTTGCCTCGGGTGCTGCAGCCCTCGGTGTTCGACATGTACGTCAATGCGGGTGGTCAAGCCGTTAGGATTCTGCAAGCTCTGCTGCGCGATATGGGGTATGAAATTGCAGTCGATGGGGTTATCGGACCCAATACCAGGCAAGCCTGCCATAGTGCTGCGGACCCGGAACCGATCGCACTCCGAGATGCCTACGGTGTGGCGCGGCGTAATTACTACTTTCGGCTTGCCGATCATCGACCGGCATCGCGTAAATATGCCCGCACTCGCTCGGGTGGCAAAGGCGGCTGGATTCGCCGGGCCGAGGAGTTTGTCTCCCACACCTATCATTTGAGTGACGCGGATTTTCAAAGGAGAGTCGCGGGATGGGATTGATCTCCAACGTATTCACGTTTCTATTTGGCAGCGGCCGTAACGTTGTGCGAGAAGCTGCTGAAATATTTAGGGAAAATGCCGAGAATGGGGCTGAACGCGATTTGGCGTTACAACAGCAGGCGGTGACGCAGTTCGGCGGGGAGTTCAAAATATCACAGAAAGGTGCATTTGATCGGTTTATGGACGGGCTCAATCGATTGCCACGCCCGGCAATGGCGCTTGGTACCCTTGGCCTATTCGTTGCAGCGATGGTCGATCCAATCTGGTTCTCGGCGCGGATGCAAGGAATTGCACTTGTGCCCGAGCCGTTGTGGTGGCTGCTGGGGGTGATCGTGTCCTTCTATTTCGGCGCACGTCACCAGGCCAAGGTGCAAGACCTGCAACGAGAGATCTCAACCATAATGCGACGCACACCTCAGGTAATAGGGAACTTACGAGCCCTCCAAGCGTTGCGCAGTGACGGTATTGGGGTCGCAGATCCCGGAACGAATGCAGCGTTGGCTGAAAAGGCCGCGCGACCGGACGCGAACCCAGCTCTTGAGGATTGGCGACGCACCCGACTGTAATGACCCGCGACACTATGCTCGCCCCAAAGGGGCGAAAGTGATTGGAGCTTGCCTTCGAACAGGAATATACCCGGGGCCATGATTACTGAACTTGGCCACTTTGCCCTGATCCTCGCTTTTCTGGTTGCCATCGTACAATCGGTGGTACCGCTGGTTGGTGCCGCTAAACGATGGCCCGGCTGGATGAGTTTTGCCGAACCCGCCGCGATCATCCAGTTTTCGCTAATAGCCTTCTCTTTTGGCGCTCTGGTATGGGCTTTTGTAACCTCGGATTTCTCGCTGAGGGTGGTGGTAGAAAACAGCCACTCGGCTAAACCGATGATTTACAAGATCAGCGGGACATGGGGGAACCACGAAGGATCCATGTTGCTGTGGGTGCTGATTGTGTCACTGTTCGGTGCTATGGCAGCGTTCTTTGGCGGAGGACTGCCACCAACGCTGAAAGCGCGGGTATTGGCGGTTCAGGCTTCGATTGCCGTTGCATTTTTCGCCTTTATCATTTTCACATCGAACCCGTTTGACCGGTTGATCGTTGCGCCTTTTGACGGCCGCGATCTGAACCCGTTGCTGCAAGACCCCGGTTTGGCATTCCATCCCCCGTTCCTGTACTTGGGCTATGTGGGCCTGAGTATGGCTTTCAGCTTTGCCGTTGCCGCTCTGATCGAAGGGCGCGTGGACGCGGCGTGGGGCCGCTGGGTGCGGCCCTGGACGCTGGCTGCTTGGGTGTTTCTGACCATCGGTATCGCGCTAGGTTCCTGGTGGGCCTATTACGAACTGGGTTGGGGCGGCTTCTGGTTCTGGGACCCAGTTGAGAATGCCTCGTTCATGCCGTGGCTTCTGGCTGCAGCGCTGCTGCATTCGGCCATCGTGGTGGAAAAGCGCGAGTCGCTGAAAAGCTGGACCATCCTGCTGGCGATCATTGCCTTTGGGTTCTCGCTGATTGGCACGTTCATTGTGCGTTCGGGGCTTCTGACGTCAGTTCACGCATTCGCCAATGACCCAGAGCGCGGCGTCTTCATCCTGCTCATTCTGATCTTCTTTATGGGAGGCGCGCTGACGCTGTTCGCAGCTCGTGCACAAGCGATGGAGGCCAAGGGTGTCTTTGGAATGGTCAGCCGCGAAAGTGGCTTGATTTTGAACAATATTTTGTTGGCTGTCAGTTGTTTCGTCGTCTTTGTCGGGACGATGTGGCCGATGGTGGCCGAGATGGCATTTGATCGCAAACTCTCGGTCGGCGCACCGTTCTTCAATGCTGCGTTCACGCCTTTTATGGTTGCGTTGGGGATCGCTTTGCCGGTCGGTGCCATGTTGCCGTGGAAACGCGGCAAGCTTGGAAAAACCGCTTATTCACTGCGCTACGCTTTTGCGCTGTCCGTTGCGCTGGCCCTGCTGGTTTGGGCAATGCAGACAGGTCGCAGCGCTTTAGGGCCGGTTGGTTTGTTCCTTGGCGCGTGGATTACATTTGGTGCAGCCATTGATCTTTGGAGCCGCACCGGCCGGAAGGGCAATTTGAAACGCCTGCTACGCCTGCCAGGCGCGGATTGGGGCAAGGCCGTGGCACATACCGGTCTCGGCGTGACCATGTTCGCCATAGCTGGTCTAACCGCGTGGGAGGTCGAGGACATTCGCGTCGCACAACCGGGTCAGCCGTTTGAAGTTGGGCAGTTCACCTTGACATTGGAAGGTGTGCGTAACGTGGATGGACCAAACTATTTCTCGACTATGGCGGATGTACGGGTTGAGCAAGACGGGCGTTATATAAGAACCCTGCATCCTGAAAAGCGGGATTACCCGGTGGCGAGGATGCCCACCACTGAGGCCGCGATTGACTACCGTTTTCTGCGAGATTTGTACGTCGTGATCGGTGATCAACAGGCGGACGGCGGCTGGGTCATGCGGACATATATTAAGCCTTTTGCCAACTGGATCTGGGCCGGTTGTATTCTGATGTCTCTGGGCGGATTGCTGAGCCTGTCTGATCGTCGGTTCCGGGTTGCAGCCGGTGCTCGCAAGGCCCCAGCGGGCGGAGTACCTGCGGAATGAAACGTCTGATCTTAATTCTGGCACTGATCGCGTCACCCCTGTTTGCCGTGCAGCCTGACGAAGTGCTGGATGATCCCGCGCTGGAACAACGCGCCCGCGACCTCAGCACGGGGCTGCGTTGTCTGGTTTGCCGAAACGAAAGCATCGACGAAAGCAACGCCGAGTTGGCTCGTGATCTGCGCTTGCTTCTGCGCGAACGGCTTGTTGCTGGTGATACAGATGAAGAGGCTATTGCTTTTATCGTGGATCGTTACGGTGAGTATGTTCTGCTGAAGCCGACTACGACCGGTTCAAACCTGATGTTGTGGCTCGCAGGCCCAATCATGCTGCTGATCGCCGCCGCAATGGGGGGGAATTTTCTGAGGAAGAGGTCTCAGGTACAGGCCCAAGCCGAGAAGGACTCGCTGAGCGAGGCCGAGGAAGAACGTTTGCGCCAAATTCTTGAAGACTGACCCAGGGTTCATCTTTTCCTTCCCTGCCATTTCAGTCAGGGTTCCGAAAAGCTTAGACTTGGGGAGGGGTTCATGGAATACGAAACGATCCTGTTGGACATCACGGACGATTTGGCGGTTCTCACTCTGAACCGGCCAGATAAGATGAACGCTATGACGGTGCAAATGCGCGCCGAGGTTACGTACGCCATGAAACACGCCGCACGCCATGCTCGGGCGATCGTCATTACTGGCGCTGGCACGGCGTTCTGTTCCGGACAAGATCTGGGGGACGCATCCAGCACTGGAAAGGTGGATCTGGAGCGGACGCTGCGTGACGAATACGAACCGATGCTTGAGACAATATTCGATTGCCCGGTTCCCACAATCGCTGCGGTTAACGGATCGGCGGCCGGGGCAGGGGCCAATCTTGCACTGTGCGCTGACGTGGTAATTGCCGCTGAAAGCGCATACTTCCTGCAAGCTTTTGCGCGGATCGGCTTGCTTCCTGATGCGGGCGGTACATGGTTCATGCCGCGACAGATGGGGTTTGCCAAAGCTATGGGCGCGGCGTTGTTTGCCGACAAGATCAGCGCACGTCAGGCTGATGACTGGGGGTTAATCTGGGAAGCGGTGCCTGACAGCGATTTCGAATCACATTGGCGCGAACGAGCCGCTTACCTTGCCAAGGGTCCGACAGCCGGATTTGGAGCTATCAAGCAGGCCATCCGTGGCACCTACGAAAAAACGCTGTCACAGCAACTGGCGCTAGAAGCGCATATGCAAGGTGAATGTGGACGCAGTCGGGATTTTGCCGAAGGTGTCGTGGCCTTTATGGAAAAACGCCCCCCGAAATTCGAGGGGCGCTGAGAAACTTAAGCACGGCGGCGGCGGCGTGTGCGTCGCTCAGGCGCAGCGGCGTCGTCTCCGGTGCCGTCCGAGGCCGATGAGAACGGTCCGAGGGCATCGGTGATCTGATCTAGCGTCGGGCGCGATCCGCGCGGCGCTGTATCCAGCGCTTTACGCATTTCCCGAAGGTGGGCAGGCATGGTGCCGCAGCAGCCACCTATGATAGTCGCCCCGGCGTCCCGCGCCATAGAGGCATACTGGCCCATCAGCTCCGGTGTCCCGTCATAGTGAATGTGTCCATCCACGTATTTTGGAATGCCGGCATTGCCTTTTGAGATCACTGGGCGCTCGGTTCCTTGAGCTGCAAAGCCGAGCACGGTGCGCAAAATATCAGACGCACCGGTGCCACAGTTGGCCCCAAAGGCAACAGGCGGGTTGGGCAGGGTTTCGACCAACTGCGCCAAGTCCGCCGAGGTTACGCCCATCATAGTACGTCCGGCCGTGTCAAAGCTCATGGTGCCACACCAAGGCATATCTGCCAGAGTAAAGGCCTCGGCCGCAGCGCGAAATTCTTCGGGAGCACTGATGGTTTCCAACCAAAGGACATCGGCACCACCCGCTTTTAGCGCGTCGGCCTGTTCGTGGAACATTTCTACCGCTGCTGCATGAGACAGAGCGCCGACCGGTTCCATGATTTCTCCTGTAGGTCCGACAGATCCGGCCACGACCACTGTGCGTCCGGCCTTGTCCGCAACCTCACGTCCCAGTTCTGCGCCGATACGGTTCAGTTCACCTACCCGATTCTGGGCGTCATGCAGTTTCAGGCGCGCCGAGGTGCCACCAAAGGTGTTGGTCAGAAACAGATCGCTGCCTGCATCGACCGAGCCTTGATATAGCGCGCGAATCTTGTCTGGTGCGTCCACGTTCCACAACTCGGGAGCGTCACCCGATTGCAGCCCCATGTTGAACAGGTTGGTGCCCGTTGCCCCGTCTGCCAAAATAGCGTCGGTGGTTTCGAGAAGCTGGCTCAGTGCGTTTGTCATTGGGATATTCCGGAAAAAGGCACAATTGGCCTGATAACATCAGAGACGCCCCGTGTCTCATGACCGGGGCGTCAAATCAAATTCATAAATCTCATGAAGATCATGAGGAGGGCGCAAAAGCCCTAGTCGGTCTCGGTAAGAACCTGTGACTTGGCTTCGGGCAGAAGCTCGGCCATTTTGGCACGGATCTCGTCGTCAGAAGAGAGCGACCCCAGATCGCCTGATACCTTGCGCACGACGTCTTCGTGCCCGGCCTCTTCGAAATCCGACATGACGACGGTTTTGGCATATTCCTCGGCTTCTTCACCGGTCTTGCCAAGCTTTTCTGCGGCCCACAAGCCAAGCAGCTTGTTGCAGCGTGCCTGCGCTTTGAACTGCATTTCTTCATCATGCGCAAACTTTGCTTCAAAAGCCATTTCGCGTTCGTCAAACGTGGTCATAGGTTCGGGACCTCATATCTGGATTCTTGTTAAACAAATAAAAAAACAACACCGGATTGTATAGCGAAAACAATCGTTGCGCGACCAAATGTACTGTGCAACCAATTGTTGTGTGCACTGCAAATTAAGCACCGCTTAAGTATAGTATTTTGGAGAATATGATGGCTCTTTTTTCTCGTCTGCGTGGCGGTTCCTCGCAAGACTCAACAGTTGCTCGTGCTGTTTTGGCACCTGCGGTTCTGACAATGGCGGCAGATGGGCGAATTGACGAGGCTGAGATTTTGCAGCTGAACAACATGTTGGCGTTCAGCCCTATCTTTCTACCGATGGGCGGTAAGGCAACGGCCGATCTAATAAAAGCGGTGCTGCAGGACCTTAAAAAGAATGGCGCAGACAGGGTGATTATCGAAAGTGCTCGTGTGATGTCTCCGGGGTTGCGGGAAACCGCATTCTGTTTCGCGATGCGTGTAGCAATGGCAGACGGTGTGCTGGAAGAGTCGGAAAAGAACGTGCTGGTAGGAACAGCCGATCGTCTTCAATTGAGTCGAGAGTCATTCGACAAAATCGTCGAAGTCGTCACGATGATGCAACGCTCGGCGGCTGCGTAAATGAGTGACCAGGAATCAGAAACAGACGGCGGTAGCTTTAGTGCCTATATCCTGCTGTCCGAAGCTATCCAGTTCAATTCGACAGAGATCGAACAAGCTTTGTTAGAGGATTATCCAGCACTCGACCTTCAGACCGACACAGCCGTCAGTTTGGCTCAGGATTGTGACACGGATCAGTTCATAACCACTCCTATCCTTTTTGGTGCCAAGGGACGTGATAGTGCGATCGCTAGTCTGATACGGCTGCCTGGATATGGCAGGTGGAATCCAGACGAACTTACTCCTTCGCAGCAGTTGCAATTTCCCGAGATCAAGCAAGCCCTGGCGCGGAACGCGTCCTACATCTGTGTGACCGCAGGCAAGAACAATGAGGACGAAACCGGTGCGTTTCGAGCGGCGCGATTGTGTTCGTGTCTGGCTGCGGTCTTCGCGAAACTGCCGGTTGCGTTGGGAGTGTACTGGGAAACCGCGGATCATTTTCTCAGCCCGTCTGATGTCGTGGAGATGGCGGATAAAGCAATGTCCGATGAGTTTCCCATTGATAAATGGGTCGGGTTGAACCTGAACCGCCTGAAGGACGGGGCCAAAGAGTATTCCTCGGGCATCACCCGCGGATTGAAACAGCTGAAGGGGTACGAGGTCAGCGTTGCCGCCGCTCCGCTAGATTTGGCCACAACGGCGTCAACGCTAAGTACTGCGGCCGTGATGCTAACGTCCTACGGTCATAAATTCCGAGACGGTGATACAGTGGGCCACGAAGGGCAGTCGCCCGAACGGTCCATGCGCATTCGCTTTGCGCCTGTGGGTACGAACGGGTCCACCTGTGATGCCTGGGTGCTAATTCATCCGGACAGTCCGTTTGACCACGAAGAAGCCCTTGGTGAAACGCGAAGCGTGCCTCCGCCGCCGGGGCAGGGGGTGCAGGTCAGGTCTAAGATGGGGTTCTTCAAACGATTGATCCGCGGTGGGCGCGACGCGTGATAACTTGCGGGTTGCGGCGCGCTGCACTATGAGAACGCCAACGTGAGGGGACTCATTCCCTCTGATCAGAGTGGAAAGGTCGCTTATGGCGCGTCGCAAGAAAATCTACGAAGGCAAGGCCAAGATTCTGTATGAAGGCCCCGAACCGGGCACAATCGTGCAGTATTTCAAGGACGACGCGACCGCGTTCAACGCCGAGAAGAAGGACGTGATCGACGGTAAGGGCGTTCTGAACAACCGTCTGAGCGAGTTCTTTATGAATGGCCTGACACAGATCGGTGTTCCGACCCACTTCATTCGACGCTTGAACATGCGCGAACAACTTGTCCGCAGCTGCGAGATCGTACCTTTGGAAGTGATCGTGCGCAACTATGCCGCCGGTTCAATGTCGAAACGTCTTGGTATTGCCGAGGGCACGCAACTGCCGCGTCCAATCGTCGAGTATTGCTATAAAGACGATGCGCTTGGTGATCCGCTGGTGACTGAGGAACACATTGCTGCCTTTGGCTGGGCCAGCCAGCAGGACATGGATGATATCCTTAGCCTGGCTCTGCGAGTGAATGACTTCATGAGCGGTGTGATGCTGGCCGTTGGTATCCGTCTGGTCGACTTCAAGATCGAAATCGGCCGCGTCTATGACGGCGACTACCAGCGTCTGATCATTGCTGATGAGATTAGCCCAGACAGCTGTCGTCTGTGGGATATCGAAACCGGTCAGAAACTGGACAAAGACGTGTTCCGTCGCGACTTGGGTAATCTGACCGATGCATATTCCGAGGTCGCGCGGCGCTTGGGCGTTTTGCCCAAAAGCAACGTCAGCAAGCCGACGCTGATCAACTGATCAGTCAGTTTGCTCAAATTCTGAGCGAAAGCGCCGCGTCGAAAGATGCGGCGCTTTTTTCTATGAAATTGGTGGTTTGACAGATCGATCAGTTGTCTCGCATTGTCGGGCGGAGCTTTATGTGAGGTAACTCCCGAGATGGCCGACCTTTTCAATCACGCCGTTTTCCTGAAATACCTCGCGGCCTTGCTGGCGATCTTTAGCCCACTATATGGCATCCCGGTTTTTTTGAGCATGACCGATGGCTACACACCCGCAGAGCGCAAACGTGTAGCATTAATCGTCACGTGTGCAGTGGTTGTCTGTTCTCTAATTGTTGTCTTGGTGGGAGAAGAGGTTCTGGCCATCTTCGGCATCGATGTCCCGTCGTTTCGCGTTGCCGGTGGCCTGATCATTCTTGGTCTTGGCATGTCGATGCTGAATACTTCGGACAGATCGCCGGGTGATCAGCAGGCTGCAGAAGAGGGTCACAAGAAAAAGAGCAACATTGCCGTGGTACCGCTGGCGATTCCGTTGATCTTCGGACCAGCTACGATCGCAACGACAATTGTGTTTGCACACCAGCTTTCTGATGGTGCCGAAATCGTGACACTCGGATCGGCGATACTGATCGCCTGTGCCCTGATCGGCGTTGGATTGCTGTTTGCTGTTCCGATATCGCAGTTTTTGGGGCCGACAGTTCTCAACGTCCTAACCCGCATTATGGGAATTATCCTTGTGGCGGTCGCCGTCGAGATGGTTTTTACCGGCGCGTTCGACGCGATTGATGCACGCTATCCCGGCTTATCCTCGGGTGGGGGCGGTTAAACGCGGGGATCTGCGGCAATCTGCGGTTCAACAAGGGTTGTCCAATGCGGACAACCACGCTATCCCCCGCGCAACGGAACGGGCCCGGACCGGAGGCCCTCAGCTGGAGTTGCAGGAATGAAAGCACGGGTGCATGTGATGCTGAAGAACGGGGTCCTCGACCCGCAGGGTGAGGCTGTGCGGCACGCATTGGGCGCCATGGGCTTCGATCAGGTCGAAGGCGTGCGTCAGGGCAAGGTGATTGACCTGGAACTGGCCGAGGGTGCGACCGAGGCGGATATCACCGAGATGTGCGAAAAGCTGTTGGCCAATACGGTCATCGAACGCTACGAAATCGAACTGGTCTGAACCTAAATTCCGGAGGCCCCGCCATGCGCGCAGCTGTCATCGTATTTCCAGGATCCAACTGTGACCGGGACCTTGCCGTCGCTTTCGAGCAGGCGGGATTTCAGGTCGACATGGTCTGGCACAAAGACGCCGCGTTGCCTGAGGGCATCGACATTGTAGGTGTACCCGGTGGGTTCTCGTATGGCGACTACCTGCGCTGTGGGGCGATTGCCGCTCAGTCTCCAATCTGCAAAGCGGTTGTCGAGCATACAAACCGTGGCGGCTATGCCGTAGGTGTCTGTAATGGTTTCCAGATCCTGACCGAAACCGGCATCCTTCCGGGGGCGTTGCTTCGCAATGCCGATCTGAAATACATCTGCAAGACAGTCGGTCTGAAAGTGGAAACCAGCGATAGCGCCTTTACCGAAGGTTACAATGCTGGCGATGTGATCGGTATTCCGATTGCCCACCATGATGGTAACTATTTTGCTGATGATGCCACTTTGTCCGCGCTTCGTGATCAGGACCGGATCGCGTTCACCTATACCGAGAATCCCAATGGCTCGGTTGGTGACATCGCGGGTATCCTGTCTGAAAACCGCCGGGTTCTAGGAATGATGCCGCACCCTGAGCGGGCGGCGGATGAAGGCCACGGCGGCACCGACGGTACGGCATTGTTCCGCGCATTGTCTGGGGTTCTCGCACCAGCGTGACTTGAGGTTGAACCAATCCCCGCGTAATTTCCGGGGATGAATTCCGATGTTCGCTCCGGCTGGTCTGTTCTGACAAAACCATTTCGTGGTGCACCCCTTGGGTGGCGCCTGCGTTTTGCCGTCATGGCCCTACTGGTGGCCGCCATAGCAACAGTTTGGGTCACGAACAGGCTGCTGACGGACCGGTTTACCGAATCCACGAGAAGCCGGGCCGAGTTGCGTTTGGCGCTGTACTCCGGCAACCTGCTGAGCGAACTGCGGAGAAACGCAATTGTACCGCAGCTATTGTCGCGTGATCCAACGCTGATTTCGGCACTACAGTCCAGCGATTATTCTCTGTCCAGCCAACGCCTTATCTCCTTTGTTGAAGAGATCGGTGCCGCATCTTTGATGTTGCTGGACAGCGATGGAACGACACGGGCGGCGACGGACCGGAACCGGCTGCAAGAGGCCCACCGAAGCTCACCGTATTTCATTGATGCCGTACGCTCTAATGCCACTATCTTTACGGTTATTCCGAAGGAATCCGGTGGATACAGCTTTGTCTATTCCCGCCGTATCGACGCAGGTGGCGATATTCTCGGTGTAATCGTTGTTGAGGTCGATCTGCACAAGTTCGAGTTGGCCTGGGCCGGTATTTCGGACGCTGTGATGGTAACAGACAGCACAGGCAACATCATTTTGTCGACCGAACCGCAATGGCGCGGGCTTGAGGAAAACGCGGCCATGCTGCGCCAGCCTCCGGAAGGCGCTATCCAACGAGCGATCCGTGCCACAACGGACTGGACCGCTTTGCCGCCTGACGCGTATTTGCAGGGCGAGGCGGTGATGCGGATGGAGACGCGCATTCCGTTCCGCGGATGGAAGATGACGTCTTTCACCACCTATGCCTCGATCCGTGAAAAGGTTAACAGCGTTTTGGCGCTTGAGATCATGGGTTTTGCGATTCTGTTGGCGTTGGCGTTCTATGCACTCAGCCGCCGGGCCACGTTGCGTATGACGTTGTTCCAACGTGAGTCGGCAGAGCTTCGCGCATTGAACACAAGGCTACAGCGGGAAATCGCTGAACGGGAACGGGTTGAAAAGACACTGGAAGTTGCCGAGCAGACGCTTGCGCAAAGCTCGAAACTGGCCGCTCTGGGTGAGATGTCAGCCGCCGTCAGTCACGAATTGAATCAACCGCTGGCTGCAATGAAAACCTATCTTGCAGGCGCGCGCTTGCTGCTGCGCAGAAACCGTTCCGAAGAGGCGCTGGCCAGCTTTGGGCGCATAGACGGTCTGATCGAACGAATGGGTGCGATTACGCGTCAGCTCAAATCCTACGCCAGAAAAGGCGCAGACGCGTTTTCCCCTGTAAACCTTGGGGAAGCGTTGGCTTCCAGCCTGTCAATGATGGAACCGCAACTGCGTCAACGGCATGTTAAAATCACTCAGATTTTGCCGGAAGAACCTGTTATAGTGATGGGAGACCGAATGCGGATCGAACAGGTAATGGTGAACCTCTTGCGGAATGCGTTGGACGCCACCAAATCTGTACCAGAGCCGGATGTCGAAATTATTCTGGCTGCAGGCGACACGGCGGTGCTGACCGTGCGCGACAATGGTCACGGGATCGAGGATATCGAGAACCTGTTTGAACCCTTCTACACCACCAAGCAACCCGGTGACGGGGTCGGTTTGGGGCTTGCCATCTCTTCGGGTATCGTAAACGACCATGGGGGACGGCTGACCGCGCGCAACAGCCAGCAAGGTGGCGCGGTGTTTGAGATGCAACTGCCGATACTGGGAAGCGACGGCCTTGAGGCCGCTGAATAACGAGGAATGAATATGGCACAGGCCATGAAAATCGCCATTGTGGATGACGAACAGGACATGCGCCAGTCGATCAGCCAATGGCTGGCGCTGTCGGGATATGACACCGAAACCTTTTCCAGTGCCGAGGATGCGCTGAAAGTGCTGGGACCGGATTATCCCGGCATTGTCATTTCGGATATCAAGATGCCCGGAATGGACGGCATTCAATTGCTGAAAAAGCTGATGGGCGCTGACAGCACCTTGCCGGTGATCATGATCACTGGTCATGGGGACGTGCCAATGGCGGTTGAAGCGATGCGCGTCGGGGCGTTCGACTTCCTTGAAAAACCGTTCAACCCTGACCGGATGTCGGAACTGGCCAAACGCGCCAGTAACGCGCGGCGTCTGACGTTGGACAACCGCGCCCTACGGCGTGAACTGTCCGGTGGCACTCAGATCATGAACAAGTTGATCGGCGCCAGCCCTGTGATGGAGCGCCTGCGCGAAGATATTCTGGATCTGGGGCAGGCTGACGGTCACGTGTTGATCGACGGCGAGACCGGCACAGGAAAGACGTTGGTGGCTCATGCTCTGCATGCTGTCGGCAGCCGGGCCGGTAAGAAATTCGTTCTGGTGTCCTGCGCGGCGTTGGAAGAAGAGGCGCTTTCGAAACGCCTTTTTGGTCCCATGATGCCCGAAGATGCGCAGTTGCCCGCCATAGAGGAGGCACGAGGCGGTACGCTTGTGTTGGAAGACGTGGAAGCGCTGAGCGATACGCTTCAGGCGCGCCTGTTGAGCGTCATGAACGATCAGGGCACCCCAGCCGAGACGCGGATCGTTGCAATTTCGAACTTGCAGGAAGCCGGTAAGACCAGTGAAGACGTGTTGCGTCCGGATTTGTTTTACCGCTTGGCGGCGCTGCGCATAACCATGCCACCATTGCGCCAACGCGGAGAGGATATCCTGACGCTGTTCACCCGCCTCAGCGAACAGTTTGCCGAGGAATACGGATGTGACGCACCGCAAGTCAGCGCCCAGGAAGCTGCGCAGCTGTTGCAGGCGCCTTGGCCGGGCAACGTACGTCAACTGATCAACATTGCTGAGCGCGCCGTGCTGCAATCTCGGCGCGGCTCAGGAACAATTGCCTCGCTTCTGATGTCCGACCACGAGGAAATGCAACCGGTCATGACGACCGAGGGCAAGCCGCTCAAGGAATATGTCGAAGCGTTCGAACGAATGCTGATCGACAACACAATGCGCCGACACAAAGGCTCGATTGCTTCCGTTATGGAAGAATTGTGCCTGCCGCGACGCACGCTGAATGAGAAAATGGCCAAGTACAGCTTGCAACGCTCAGACTACTTGTAAACGCAGGAGAGGGGGGCAGCCCCCTCTATCGGCCCTTTCGAATAACTTAAGTCCCCGAATTGTTTTAGTCTGACGGCGGGATTCACGTGGCCGTGACCCGGCCACGATGCAGTTTGCCCATTGTCTTTTCCACAGGACTGCCTTTATGGTGTCGAGACGGGCCGGGCGGTTATGCGCCCTTAAGCCCCGAATCTTTGAGTTTCGCTGCTCTGCCGCGGATGGTGATGATCCCCACGAGGCAATGCAGACCGATTATGCCCTTCAGGGGGCAGTTGAACGCCTGAGCCCGCCAAGGCGGGCGAAAGGAATAAATGGGCAGGTCGCGGCACTCCGCACCTGTCGGAGAAGAACCGCGATGACGCGCGCGCAACGATCGAGAATACGGGCAGGGGGCCACAGCGCCAGACCCTGCCGCGCGCCGTCCGAAATCGCCCTGACAAGACACCACCCCAAAAGCGCCTGTCCCCCCGGACGGGTAAGGACAACGCGTTTGGCGCGGTGCACCAAGGACACATGGCTAAGAAAATGCTTATCGATGCCACCCACGCGGAGGAAACCCGCGTCGTGGTGGTCGACGGAAACAAGGTCGAGGAGTTCGATTTTGAGTCCGAAAACAAACGCCAGCTTGCTGGCAACATCTATCTTGCAAAAGTAACACGGGTTGAGCCGTCTCTTCAGGCGGCTTTCGTTGATTATGGTGGGAACCGGCATGGTTTCCTGGCGTTTTCCGAGATCCACCCGGACTACTACCAAATCCCCGTCGCTGACCGCGAAGCGCTGATGGAAGAAGAACGCGCTTATGCCGAGGCAATGAAAGCGCGGGATGAGGCGGAAGAAACTAAGCCGAAAAAGCGCCGCTCGCGGTCTCGGACCAAAGCAGCAGACGTGAAATCGGACGACGTGGTCGAGACCATTGAGGTGTCGTCTGAGCCGACCGGTATGGAAACGATTGATCTGGATGAGGGGGAAGAAGGGGCTGATTTGTCGGTTCCGGAAGGCACCTCTCCGATGGATCATGTCGCTGAGACACCGGTTGAAGAACCTAGCGATGACACTGAGGCGTCGGATGAAGCAGAGACCCCTGCTGATGAGGCCGAGGGGGCTGTAGCAGAGGATTCTGAGGCGCAGACTGAAGAGACTGCAGCTGAGCCGACCGAAGAGGCCGAAGGTGAAGAGGCTGACGCACAGGACGAGTCCGCCGAAGCTGAAGCCAACGTCGAGGATGCTGCAGAAACATCTGACAGCGAAGAAGAGAAACCTTCTGACGAAACGGCTGCAGACGACGCAGCCAAAGGCGATGCTGACGAGAGTGACGAGACCGAAGAGGAGACTCGCGCGGATGCATCGGTCAAGGATGACAGCATTGAATCGGTCGCCGATGAAGACGACAGCGAGGACATTCGTCCGCCGCGCAAGCCGCGTCCGCGTCGCTATAAGATTCAGGAAGTCATCAAGGTGCGCCAGGTTCTGCTGGTGCAGGTCGTCAAGGAAGAACGCGGCAACAAAGGTGCTGCTCTGACCACATATCTGTCGTTGGCCGGGCGCTATTGCGTTCTGATGCCCAACACGGCGCGTGGCGGTGGAATTAGCCGTAAAATCACTAACGCTCCTGACCGTAAAAAGCTGAAAGAAATCGCTGCTGAAATCGACGTGCCGACCGGCGCAGGTTTGATCATCCGGACCGCGGGAGCAAAACGTACCAAGTCCGAGATCAAACGCGACTATGAATATCTGCAGCGCATGTGGGAGCAGATCCGCGAGCTTACGCTGAAATCCATTGCACCTGCTAAGATTTATGAAGAAGGCGATCTGATCAAACGTTCGATCCGCGATCTGTATAACCGCGAAATCGACGAGGTTTTGGTCGAGGGCGAAGGCGGATACCGCATCGCCAAAGACTTCATGAAGATGATCATGCCGTCCCACGCAAAGAACGTAAGACGGTATGAGGACGCGCTACCGCTGTTCGCACGGTATCAGGTGGAAAGCTACCTGACGGGTATGTTCAACCCCACAGTACAGCTGAAATCTGGCGGGTATATCGTGATCGGCGTGACCGAAGCGCTGGTGGCGATCGACGTGAACTCGGGTCGGGCGACCAAAGAGGGTTCGATCGAGGAAACCGCGCTCAAAACCAACCTTGAGGCTGCTGAGGAAGTGGCGCGTCAGTTGCGTCTGCGTGATCTTGCCGGTCTGATCGTCATCGACTTCATCGATATGGACGAGCGCAAGAACAACTCGGCCGTTGAAAAGCGCCTGAAGGAAAAGCTGAAAACGGATCGCGCGCGTATTCAGGTCGGTCGGATTTCCGGCTTTGGCCTGATGGAGATGAGCCGTCAACGCCTGCGCCCGGGTATGCTTGAGGCGACCACGCAGCCTTGCCCGGCCTGTCATGGTACCGGTCTGATCCGGTCGGACGACAACATGGCCCTGACTATCCTGCGCCAGATCGAAGAGGAGGGCACCCGCCGTCGATCGCGCGAGGTTCTGGTGCGCTGTCCGGTCAGTATTGCCAACTTCCTGATGAACCAGAAACGCGAACATATCGCGCAGATCGAGGCGCGTTATGGCCTGTCGGTACGGGTGGAAGGCGACGTGCATTTGGTCAGCCCTGATTTCTCGATGGAGAAATTCAAAACCGCCAGCCGGATTGTGCCAGAAGCAAGCGCTCCGGTCGTGTCGGTTGATGCGTCGCTGATGGATTTAGTTGACGCGGACGAGGAAGAATCCGTCGAAGAAGAAACGGTTCAGGCCGAAGAAGAGACCAAGCCCAAGCGCAAGCGTCGCCGTCGTCGTCGGAAGAAAAGCAACGGCTCTGGAGAGACACCAGAAACCATTTCCGAAGAGGGTGAGGTCGCCGCTGAGGAAGCGGTAGATACCCCGACTGAAGCCGAGTCTGAAGAGACTGTCGCGGAAGAAAAGGCTGAAAAGCCCAAGCGCCGCCGTGCGCCGCGCCGTCGTAAGAAGGACACGGAACAGGTTGAAACGGCTGAGGAAAACTCCACTAAAGCCGAGCCTGCGCCCGACGAGAAGTCGGAAGAAGTCGCCGTAGAGCCGACGGATGCTGCATCTGAGGATGTTTCAGCAGAGTCTAGTCAGGAACACGCCGAGGAGCAGCCAGAAGCGGTTGCAACCGAGCCTGTTGTCGAAGAAACCAGTGCGTCTGCGACTGACGAGGTTGCTGAACCTGCAGTAGAAGAGATTGCCGAGCCTACAGCCGAGCCTGCAACTCAAGAAGTTGCTAAAGCGGTCGAACCAGCAGAAGCTGAAGGCGCACCACAAGAGCCGGTCGCAGAAACACCCGAACCCGTACTTGAGGTTGTGGCTGAGGAGCCTGAGCAACCCAGCGAACCGGCCAAGCCGAAACGGCGCGGTTGGTGGTCTTTGGGCCAGTAATTTGAAAAGGCGGGCTTTGGGCCCGCCTTTTTTTTCTAGCCCGAAGCTCTTCCTCACCCAGATTTTTGAATGAGATAGACTTGATGCCCCTCTGTGTCCTCTTGTGACAACAGCTGATGCCCGCTTTCAGAGCAAAAATGCGGGACGTCGATGATGGCCGCAGGATCATCCGCCAACACACGCAGAATGGCTCCTGCGGGCATGGACTTAAGGCGTTTTCTAGCTTTTAGGACAGGCAGCGGGCACAACAGACCCAGAGCGTCCAGCGTTTCTGTGGGGTTTGACATAAGGCTCAGATATTTCCACTTCGCGCCTCTGTCCAGCATCCAAGCACGGGGATGTGACCGAATGGCCCCGTGACGCGGCAGGTGTGATACCATATGTGCTGATTTATGTTCGGAATCGATATCATCGACGCGGGCTTACTGCCTGCCATGTTCATCGCAATGCTGGGCGGGCTGATCAGCTTCCTGTCGCCCTGCGTGCTACCCATCGTTCCGCCTTATCTGGCCTATATGAGCGGTGTGACGATCAATGAGATGCAAGATGAGGCGCAGGCGCGTCGCAAGGCCACCCTGTCGGCGCTGTTCTTTGTTCTCGGGTTGTCGACGGTGTTCCTGCTGTTGGGATTCACCGCCTCTGCCTTTGGCGCTTTTGTGCTGAAGAACCAGGTGCTGTTCGCCAAATTGTCCGGCGCGGTGGTTATCGTCTTTGGTTTGCATTTCCTGAACGTCATTCGCATTCCTTTCCTTGATCGCGAGGCAAGGATTGAAACCGGGGACTCCGGCGGTTCAGTCTTTGGTGCTTATATTCTAGGCTTGGCATTTGCCTTTGGATGGACGCCATGCATCGGTCCGCAGTTGGGCGCGATTCTGTCGCTCGCCGCATCCGAGGCCTCGGTCGCCCGGGGAACCCTGTTGCTGGGTGTCTATGCCGCAGGGCTGGGCATTCCATTCCTTCTGGCGGCGATGTTCCTGAACCGGTCAATGACGGTGATGAATCGGATCAAGCCTTACATGGGCACGATTGAAAAGGTTATGGGCGGTCTGCTGCTGTTCGTCGGCATAATGCTAATCACCGGGCTTTTCACCGAATTCAGCTGGTGGCTTTTGGAGACCTTTCCAGCGCTGGCCAATTTCGGGTGACGTGCTGATCTGACTTACCTTGACCGCAAGGCTGCGCTAACCTGCGCCACAGAAGGTAAGGCCATGAGCAGTCACACAAAACAGCCGCAAGTGCGCAGGCGCCGGGTGTTCTATATTCCCGGCTATGATCCAATTCATCCGCGCCGTTATCGCGAGCTTTATCGCAGGGAAGGCCAAGTGCAGGCGGGCATCTCGGGTTATGAGATCGCGATTTCCCCGAAATCAGGAGAAGGGCTATTCGGCTGGCATGTCCACTCGCGTCAGGATGGTGCTGAGGTTGAGGTTGATTGCGAGGTACTTGTCTGGTCGGATATCGTGCGCGACAGCATGTCGAACTCGATCCCCGCGACCTATCTACAGTTATTTCGAACAGCTTGGATTTATATCGGATCCGGAGCACTTTGGCGTCTGATGCGTCTGCGGAAGGGGCCGGTTATTGCGGCTCTGTACCCCGTTGGAATGCTGATCGGACAATTGGCAATAGCGCTCGCAGTCGCTTGGGGGTTGATAATGCTGCTATGGAACCTTGCGGGATGGCTTGGGGTGGTTCCGGCCTGTCTCATCGCATATGCGTTGCTGCGGTGGTTTCGCAAAATCGACAATCGTCTGTTCGCCTACTATCTGATGCATGACTATGCTTACTCGGCCACGTGGAAAGGCGCAGTACCTGCCCAATTAAAAAAGCGTCTCTCCGAATTCACAGTTCGTATCCACCGCGCTCTTGAAAGCGACGTGGATGAAGTTCTGGTCGTCGGGCATTCCTCCGGCGCCCATCTAGGGGTGATTTCATTGGCGAATTTACTCCGGGTTCACGGGCTTTCTGACGGCGGCCCCAGGCTCGCATTTCTGACTTTGGGGCAGGTGACGCCGATGGTCTCTTTCCTGCCAGAGGCTCGGGATCTGCGTTCCGACCTGAAGTTTTTGTCGACCCAAAGCAATTTCACTTGGGTCGACGTGTCTGCGCCCGGTGATGGCTGCGCTTTTGCCCTGTGCGATCCGGTTTCTGTAAGTGGTGTAGCGACGGACCAGAAACGCTGGCCACTGGTGCTGTCAGCAGCCTTTACGCAGACCCTGTCTGCCGAGCGTTGGCAAGAACTGCGTTGGCGTTTTTTTCGGCTGCATTTCCAGTATCTCTGCGCTTTTGATCGCCCGGGTGTCTACGATTATTTCCGCATAACCGCAGGGCCACTGACCTTGGGTCAGAGATTTGCCGGACGGGCACCCTCGAAATCGCGCATCGACCATCCAGTGTCGAAATTCAGGTCAGTACGCTCATGAAACCGCCCAAGCCGACGCCTCGGCCGGATCAGGTATCGCTTTGGCGCTATCTGAAACTGTTCCGCAAGGACTTGTTGTCCGCGCAGCCACAACGTCTCTATCGCGCTTGGATGGCCGAGTTTCGCACCCCATTTTTCCGATCCTACATGATCAACCAGCCCGAACTTGTGGATACGGTCCTAAAGCAGCGCCCCGAAGACTTTCCGAAATCAGGTCGCATCAGTGAGGGGTTGCGCCCGCTGTTGGGTGACTCGGTTTTTCTAACCAACGGAGACACTTGGAAACGGCAGCGCCGCATCATTGACCCGGCTTTCGAAGGAGGGCGGCTGAAGGATACTTTCCCGGCCATGCTGGAGGCAGCGCAAGCCTGCGTCACGCGACTGCGAGGGCAGGAGGGTCAGGAAATCGAGTGCGAAGAACTCACAAGCCACGCTGCGGCGGATGTGATCTTCAGAACGCTATTTTCGGTTCCAATCGAGCATGAAGTTGCAGCACAAGTGTTCGAAAAGTTTCGGGCCTATCAACGTCAACAGCCATTGTTGAACCTAGCCGCATTTATACCTGTGCCCCGATGGGTGCCACGTCTGCATACGCGTAATACACGCAGGAATGCGCGGGATATCCGGGACTTAATCAAGCGTCTGACGGCGGAACGCGCTGAATTGATCGACGCTGGAAAGGCGCCGGATGATCTTGCCACAAAAATCATGACCACGCCTGATCCGGAAACCGGGCACTGCTTTGACACACAAGAGATGGTGGATCAGGTCGCTATCTTCTTCCTCGCCGGGCATGAGACCAGCGCCTCTGCACTGGCGTGGACGCTGTATTTAATGGCGCTTTATCCCGAGTGGCAGGAAAAGCTAAGCGTCGAGGCGGAGGCCTTGGACGAACCAAGCTTTGGCGCGATTTCCAAGTTAAAACTCAGTCGAGACGTGTTCCGCGAAGCTCTTCGCCTCTATCCTCCGGTGCCGATGATGGTGCGCGAGGCGACATGTACTGAACACTTTCGAGGTAGAGACGTCCCCGAAGGTTCGCAAATCGTCATCAGTCCATGGCACCTGCACCGACAGGAGCGTCTTTGGGAGCGTCCCGATGACTTTGATCCCCAAAGGTGGAGCACCGAGAACGGGAAAACCTGTCAGCGCAAGGCCTATATCCCGTTTTCCACCGGCCCACGGGTGTGTACTGGCGCGGGATTCGCGATGGTTGAAGGGCCATTGCTGTTGTCTATGCTACTGCGGGAGTTCCGGTTTGAGTTGGTCGAAGGGCGGACGCCGGTTCCAGTCGCGCATCTAACGGTACGTTCGAAAGATGGGATTTGGTTGCGGGTGGTTGAGCGCTAACAACCTACCATCGCCCGCCGCCTTGCTGTATGCGAATGCAAAACGCGGAATCATTGTTGAACGGGAAAGTCTTATGTCCAAAGCAGAACAGCGCGAGCAAATGTCCAACGGCGCGGGTTTCATTGCAGCCCTGGATCAAAGTGGCGGGTCGACCCCCAAGGCGCTGGCTCTCTACGGGGTTGAAGCCTCGGATTACAGCTCGGACGAAGAGATGTTCGGCGAGATTCAGAAAATGCGTGCGCGGATCATTCTTGCCGACGACTTCACCAAGGACAAAGTGATCGGCGCCATCCTTTTTGAACGTACCCTCGGCGAAGAGATCGAAGGTCGTAAAGTTGCAGACTATCTGTGGTCGCAGAAAGGCATCGTGCCTTTCCTGAAAATCGACAAAGGCTTGGAAGAGCAGGCAAATGGCGTTCAAATGATGAAACCAATCCCGGGCCTGGCTGAAACCCTGTCCAAGGCCGACGGCGTTTTTGGAACCAAAGAACGCTCGGTGATCCATGAGGCTAACGCCGAAGGCATCGCCGCTGTGGTTGCACAGCAGTTCGACGTCGCCCGTGAGGTTGTTGCAGCCGGTATGGTTCCGATTGTCGAGCCGGAAGTTAACATCAACTCCGCCACAAAGGCCGAGGCTGAAGGTATTCTGAAAGCCGAAATCCTGAAAAACCTCGATCAGTTGGACGAGGGGCAGGACATCATGCTGAAGCTGACGATCCCCAGCAATGCGAACCTGTTCGACGAACTGGCTGACCACCCGCGCGTTGTTCGTGTTGTAGCCCTGTCTGGCGGCTATTCGACCGAGCAAGCCTGTGATCTGCTGAACCAGAACGGCAAGATGATCGCCTCTTTCTCACGTGCGCTGACCGAAGGTCTGTCCAAGCAGCAATCGGATGATGAGTTCAACGCTGCTCTTGGAAGCAATATCGACAAAATCTTCCGCGCCTCGATCTAAGAGGCGCTACACTGGCTTGATGAAATCGCGGCGCAATTGTGCCGCTTTTTCACGCTTGGAACAGCCAATGGCGTGATCGTTCACCAACCCCATGGCTTGCATGAAGGCAAACACCGTGGTCGGACCGACGAATTTCCAGCCTCGTTTCTTAAAATCTTTTGACATTGCGATGGACTCGGGCGAGGTCGACGCGGTTTGTGGTTCAGGCGGGTTGTCTGCTTCATATCGCCAGACATAGGCTGCCAGAGACCCTTCTGCGGCCACAAGCTCTTGTGCGCGGCGGGCGTTGTTGATGACTGCTTCGATCTTGCCACGATGGCGAATGATGCCCGTGTCTTGCAGCAGTCGTTCAACATCTGCTTCACCAAACGATGCTACAACGTTGAATTCGAATTGTTTAAATGCTTTGCGAAAGTTTTCTCGCTTGGCCAGAATAGTGCGCCAACTCAGTCCGGACTGAAAGCTTTCCAGACACAATTTTTCAAACAGTCGCTGATCGTCGGCCACTGGGTAACCCCATTCATGGTCGTGATACTCAAAGAACTCGGGCGCGGATTGGCACCATGCGCAGCGGGGTTGGCCGTCTGGGCCGGGAACAGTTTGGCTCATTGATGTACCCTTTTTGTTCTCGCTCAGGATAAGCGCAAGGTCGTGGCGAACGCAAGGGCATGCGTCAGGTTCGATACCAGTTCAATATGAAAACGCGAATGGCTGAAGCGAGACCAATCTCAGGGTCGCGGGCAACGTCAATTTCAGCGGCCAGAGCGTTGATTGGTAATTCTTTTTCCTTGGCAATGTCGCGGAAGGCCTGCCAAAATTCATCCTCAAGAGAAACCGATGTTCGATGTCCTTTAAGGGTCAGTGAACGTTTGACCGGGCGACCGCTCATTCATCCAACTCACGATTGTCCAGATCGCGGCGCTGTTTGTCCTGTTCAAACTTGCTCTCGATCTTCTCGACTTTGCTGCGCCCGAACTTTACAGCGTTCTGATCAGCGCGGGCCTTTTTCTCAGCCCGCGCTTTTTGTTTTCTGTACCGGTTCAGATTGACCGGCTTACCCATCAGCCTTTGGGGCCGATCATGTGTTCGGGACGGACGACCGCGTCAAAGGTCTCTTCATCCACAAAACCCAGCGCGATGGCCTCTTCCTTGAGGGTAGTGCCGTTCTTATGGGCCGTTTTGGCGACCGTTGTGGCGTTGTCATAACCGATGGTGGGGGCCAGAGCGGTCACCAGCATCAGCGATTCCTTCATCAGCTTGTCGATGCGCGGCTCATTTGCCTTGATGCCAACCAGCATACGCTCGGTAAAGCTGTCGGTGGCGTCGCCCAATAGCTGGATGGATTGCAGCAGGTTGTAGGACATCATCGGGTTATAAACGTTCAACTGGAAGTGGCCCTGAGAGCCGGCGAATTTCATTGCTGCGTCGTTGCCCATTACGTGCGCTGCGACCTGGGTCAGCGCTTCGGCCTGTGTTGGGTTCACCTTGCCTGGCATGATCGACGATCCGGGTTCATTCTCGGGCAGGATCAGTTCACCCAGACCCGAGCGGGGACCAGAGCCCAACAGGCGGATGTCGTTCGCGATCTTGTAGCAGGACCCCGCAATAGTTGCCAAAGCACCTGACAGGAAGACCATAGCGTCGTGTGCGGCCAGTGCTTCGAACTTGTTGGGCGCGGTGACGAAGGGCAGGCCGGTGATCTCGGCCATGTTCTTGGCCACGGCTTCGTCCCAGCCGTTATGCGTGTTCAGACCGGTGCCAACGGCGGTGCCGCCCTGTGCCAGTTCGTAGATACCGGGCATGCAGGCCTCGACCCGGGCAATGCCCTGACGGATTTGGTGTGCATACCCGCCGAATTCCTGTTCCAGCGTCAGCGGTGTTGCGTCCTGCGTGTGAGTCCGGCCGATCTTGATGATGCCTGCGAACTCTTTTGCCTTCTCCTCAAGCGCGGATGCAAATTTTTCAAGGCCGGGCATCAGGACATCGCGCACGCTCATCGCGGTGGCAATGTGCATGGCCGTCGGGAATGTGTCGTTCGATGACTGACCCATGTTGCAGTGATCGTTCGGGTGCACCGGGTCTTTCGAGCCGATTACGCCACCCAGAATCTCAATCGCCCGGTTGGCGATAACCTCGTTCGAGTTCATGTTCGATTGAGTTCCCGAACCGGTTTGCCAGACAACCAGAGGGAAGTTGTCATCAAACTTGCCTTCGACCACCTCACCAGCGGCTTGAATGACGGCATCCGCGATTTTCGTGTCCAGCTTGCCGATCGCCTTGTTCTCCATGGCGCAGGCTTTCTTGATCACGCCCAGCGCGCGGACGATAGCCACTGGCTGCTTTTCCCAACCAATGGGGAAGTTCATGATCGAACGCTGTGTTTGGGCACCCCAATACTTGTCTGCGGGAACCTCCAGCGGGCCAAAGCTGTCGGATTCGGTGCGGGTTTGAGACATCTGTCACTCCGTCGTGTATACAGTTGCATGCCGTTTACCCGTTGCGGCGGCAGCGCGCAATCGGCCAGTTGCGCGCACCATAAACTTAAGCGTGCCAGAGGTATAGGTTGAAGGGCGGGCGAAATTTCTTGCGAAACACATTGTGCGTGCGTGCGACTGAGCTACAATAAGCAGATAATTATTTGGGAGGCTCAGGTGGGTACAATGTTTCGGACTTATCACCTGAAAACTGTCGCTTTTTCACTAGGTTTATTATTTTGGGCCATCTTGGCCAGCCTTCCGGCTCATGCCGCAAATATCGAGCCATTTGTCGGCAGCTACATAGGATCTGCGAATATTGTTTACGATGACGGAACCGAAGCGCCGCGGGACATGAGCGTGTCTATTAAAAAGTTAAAGGACGGCTTCAACGTCAGTTGGACGACTACAACCTACAAAGCTGATGGTCGCATAAAAGAGCAAAAATTCTCAATTGATTTCAAGGAATCCAACAGGCCTGACGTCTTTTCCGCCGCCATGAAGCGCAACGTTTTCGGGCATGAGGTCCCTCTGGACCCGATGCAGGGCGAACCGTTTGTCTGGGGGCGGATAGAAGGCGATACTCTGACCGTATTCTCGCTGTTTATTGGCGAAACCGGAGATTACGAATTGCAGCAATACGACCGCACACTTGCAGAGGGCGGCCTGGATCTGTCATTTTCTCGGTTCCGGAACGGTGTGAAGTCGCGATCGGTCGAGACATTCTTAGAAAAGCAGTGACGCCGACAGTTTCGAAGGGCTTTATTTTCGGAAACTATCCAACGACACAACTTCAGCATCCTGCTGATCAGACTCTTCTTCCTCAACCTCTATCGAATCCTCGGCGACGGGTTCGAATTCTTCCTCATCTTCGGGGCTTTCAAAGCGCAGTCCAAACTCAACCGAAGGGTCAACGAAGGTTTTGATCGCGGAATAGGGGATGTAGAGCGGTTCTGGCGCATCGCCAAAGTTCAACGTAATCGCGAATCCGTCGTCCCCGACCTCAAGGTTTTCGAACCAGTGCTGCATGACGATTGTCATCTCTTCCGGGTATCGATCACGCAACCAGTCGGCCAGTTCGACCCCGTCCTGACGGGTATCGAATGTAATAAAGAAATGATGTGTGCCGGGCAGTCCGTTTTCGGAAACGCTGGTCAGAACGGTCTTGATGAGACCGCGCATCGCGGTGTGCATCAGGTTCCCATAATCGATGTCTTGCGACATATGTCATCCTCAAAAGTGGTCGGACTCAGCATAAGGTATTTCGACGGAAACGAAAGACCGGGTATGTGAGGATTGTCTAAAGAAAATGCATCCCTGTTCCAACCGCGGCCATTATGATCAGCGTTGTGGCCATTCCCAATTTAAACTTAAAAATCAATAACCCTGCCAGAAGTGTCAGCCCCAATGCCGTCGGATTCAGGCTGGTTGGAATGGGCCAGGGTATAGTCACCGGTCCCAAAGATTTTTCGGGGATTTCTCGAAAAAGAACGTTCAGGCTGAACCAAACGGACAAGTTGAGAATCACGCCGACCACGGCGGCGGTTATACCGTGTAGTGCGGCTGATAATTTGGGACGGGCGGCCAACTGATCCAGATAGGGGGCGGCGAGGAAGATCCAAAGAAAACAGGGAACGAAAGTGGCCCACAGGGCGACCGCTCCAGCGGCGAAGGCCAACGATGCGCCGCCACTGATCTGCCCGGTCAGCATTGCCACAAACTGGGTTACCAGAATCAGTGGTCCCGGTGTCGTTTCCGCCAATCCCAACGCGTCGATCATCTGGTCTGTGCTGACCCATTGATACTTGTCCACGACGGTCTGCGTCATGTAAGCCAGCACCGCATAAGCTCCACCAAATGTGACCACGGCCAAACGAGCAAAGAACCAGCCTAAATCGCTTAGCAGTTTTTGCCCCGTCACGGTAAGGAGCAGTAGTGGCCCCAACCATAATGTTAGCCACAAGCCAGCAGTGCGCATTGTTCCGGTGGCTTTAGGGGCGGTCTGGGTGCCCAAGGGCTTGGCGTCTCCTTCAAAGGTGACGTACCCCCAGATGGCGGCGGCCAGAATGATCAAGGGGAAGGGGAGGTTGAACGCGAAAATCGCTAAGAAACCCAGACCCGCGATGGCGCGATGGTGCGCGTCTGTCAGTGCTTTACGCGCTAGATTTCGAAGAGCTTGCAGGACGATGACAATTACTGTGGCTTTGACGCCCAGAAACCCGGCCTGCACCAATGGAAGGTTGCCGTATGCCGCGTAGAGGCCCATCAAAACCGCGATGACGCAGGCCCCGGGTAAAACGAAGAGGGCGCCCGCGATCAAACCGCCAGCGACGCCACGCAGGCGCCAGCCAGCATATGTGGCCAACTGCATCGCCTCGGGGCCAGGCAACAGCATGCACAGCGAAAGGGCCCTCAGATAGGTTTGTTCATCCAGCCAAGGGCGCCGTTCGACCAACTCCTGATGCATCAACGAGATTTGGGCAGCAGGCCCCCCGAATGAAAGCAAACCAATGCGACCAAACACTTGGAAGAGTTCAGAAAGTGATGGGTTCATGCCTTGCGATCCGTCGGCCAATCGTGACGTTCGTCTTTCCCGTCCCGGGCCCAGCGGTACAGCGCATCGTATAGATGCAGACCCGCCGCAAGATTCTGATGATCGTCCCGATATTGACGCGATAGGCCAACAGAGACCGCAAGCAAACCGGCAGCTTCTGGTGCAAGGTCGTGGCGGTTGGTATCGGCAGCTCGAATAACAGTCGCGAGACGGTCCAACGCGGGGGTACGCAGCTGGAACTCGTCCAGCATGGTATCAAAGGTGCAGCGGTCCTGTCGGTGGGACCAGAAGGTATCCTCGATATCGAATGGAGTGGCATCAAACACCTCGGCCGCAGACAGGACCTCGGACGGGGCTACGAACAGAAATTGCGCGTCAGGATCAACGAAACGAAGGATGAGCCAAGGGCAGGCGATCCGGTCAATCTTGGGCCGGTGACGAGTGACCCATACAGAAGGGACATTGCTATGTTTTGGCACTGCTGCGGCTGGAACGCGTGGCGCGTCCGGAAGATCTCGCCAAGCAAACATGCCGCCTTCGAGGTATTCAGCTTCGCACCCTTTGCTGCGCAGCCACGAGACAAGCCCTTGGCTGAGTTTTTTCCCTTTTTGACAAATGATGACGACCGCGTGGTTCCCAATCCGCTCAACTATGCCCTCGATATCCTTGGCGGAGTGGCGGACAGAGCCGGGGATCAGGTAGGGGTCGGCGTCAAAATCCGAGTCTATACGTATATCGACCAACACCGGAGCCTGAGGCGTTCCGATCAGGCGCATCAGTTGTTTTTCAGTGATTGAATTGGGCGCAGGCATAGCATGTCTCCTGATCTGAGCGGATACATGCGAAACTTGGGCTGACGCCTCACGGGGCGTTCGCAATCTTACCCCATGATCTTTGCATACGTGCAAGCTCCAAAGGGGTCAAGATTGCGATTTAGGCTTCAGGCCCAATCGAGCCGCTGACCCGTCATGCAGACGGGCAGAGTGTCCTGAGGAAACTGCCCGAGTTGCTCGAATAACGAGATGAAATCGAACTGGTTGTAGGCTTCGACCATGCGGCCATCCTTAATGCGGGCAATAACGCTGCCGGTGGCTTTCAGCGGTGCCCCGTTGTCGGCCCGTGTCGTGCTGACATGTAGAATGGCGGAAACCCAGTCACCGTCTTCGATGATCTTTGGAAGTACTACTTTGATTTCGCCTAAAACATGTCGAAACGCTGTAACCAAATCGCGGAAATCATCCGCACCAACCTGCATTTCCGGGATTAGCCCTTCGGCCATAGTGTCAGCGGCAAAATACTGATCGATTGCATCAAGATTCCCGTTTTCCCATACTTCGGAATACCATCCTCTCACGATATCTGCATGTGACATCCAGGCTCTCCTTTTCCTGTCGGGATCAGCATGAGGCGAAAGGGTGAACAAACTCTGAACGTGAACAAGATCAGAGTTAAACCTCAGACATGAAGGGAGAAATGCAGGTTTCTGTTGCCAGGTACCTGCGAACCCCGCCTTACGCGGCTAGGCGTAAGGACTTAAGTTTCGGTCTTGTTACTGCTTACGCAGCAACTGCAACCGGAGCACGATTGTCGTTTGCAATTGTACTAGTTTCGCCGATAACGGTGGCAGACAGCCGAGACAAAGCTAACCCCTTTAGACGTTCGTCGATCCTATTTCGGCCCCAGAATCCTCAAACGAAGGATGGTTGGTGGAGCCGCCGGGTACCGCCCCCGGGTCCGATCCGCTTATTACGAGCGCGTTTATGTCCATAGTCCCGAAGGACGTATCCTATATAGGTGAGTAGGCGCGCGGATGCAAACCGGGATTCAGCAATTCTCGCTCTATATAAAACAATTGCTTACGCGGCTCTGTTGATGTTGGCCAGGATAAGCCACACCGCCAGAGCAAGCTCGATTCCACCAAATGTTACCGCCTTGACCAGTGGCGGGTTGTCCAGAACGACCGAGACGAACCGGCCAAGAGCAGCGCCAGCATAGACAACACCCAACATGGCGTAGGCCATAGGGTTGTTGAGCCATAACACCGCAATACCAGTGACGACGAACAGGCCACCTACCGATGCACGCATTTCGCTGAGCCCCATGTTGCTATCGGTCGGCGCCAGGTCCAGTGAGGCGGCAGTGAATGCCGGGGCTAGAAACCCGAAAAGGCCAAAGCCAACGGTCAGAAGGGCAGCGATTACATTCAGTGCGGCTATCATCATTCCCTCATCAAGCGGGTTTGCGGTGCTGTTGCGCTACGTCTTGCGCCAGCTTACGCGTGTACTTTTCAAGCTCAACCAGCGCTACGTCCACTTTGTGCGCGTCGTGAGCTTCCAGCGCGTCGGCAATCTGGCTATGCAGGGCGATGATCTCTTCACGCGACCGCGCTGAGAAGGTGATCATGTTCATCAAGGGCTGCATGGCCTCGACGGCCCCGGCCAATTGGTAGGACAAAACCGGGTTGCCCGCACCATCGACCAGAGAACGGTGAAACGAGACGTCAGAGGCGCAGAAGGCTTCATCCGTCAGGTCAGGTTGTGCCTGCCGAAAAATCTCGGCCCGCATTGTTGCCAGTTGATCGGCGGACCGGCGTTGTGCCGACAGGGGGGCGCAGGCGCGTTCCAGAGCAAACCGGGCCTCGCAGGCTGTATCGAAACTGACGGCATTCATCGACAGTAGCAGGGTCGAAGTCGTGACCTGCTGTGAATATGCGTCTTCAAAGCTGATCCTATTGACAAAAGCACCGCCGCTGGCGCCGCGTTGAGTTCGGATCAACGACTGCGCGGCGAGGCGTTTTAATGCTTCGCGCACCGTCGGGCGGGACACCTGAAACTGGTCCGAAAGTTCCGCTTCGGACGGCAAACGCTCATCCACGATCAGTTTGCCCGAGATGATGGCGTCACGAATGGCCTGCGCGATCTGCGCGGACAAATCGACAGATTTTTGGGGTTTGATTTTCATATTCCGGGGTCGCCTGAGAAATTTTATTTGTCTGACATTTAAAAGTCTGACATTTGAAAAGCAAGGACTGAGTCGGGAGGGACAGGTGAGTCGCGCAGTTCTACGCAGCGGATTGTGGCTGGGGTTCTATGTCCTGATCCTGTGGGCGTGGTGGATGATGTTCACCATGAGCCGCGATATGGATCTGGATTGGATCGGTCGACCAGGCCCGATGGGTCAGGCGATGGCGGCTATGGACCCTCGCATGGATATGTACATGCCAATGGCCGAGTTTGGGCCTCTGTTCTGGATGTGGGGCATTATGATGGCGGCGATGATGTTGCCGACTCTGGTGCCAACTTTACGCAGCTACGACGATCTCATCCACAGCGCCAATGGCACCCGTGTTGGGTGGTTGGGAGTTCTGGCCGGGTATTTCATTGTCTGGGTCGGGTTTGCAGCTTTGATCACAGGCGTTCAGTTGGCTCTGCTGTTCGGAGGGATCGTAGACATGCTCGGCATCGCCAAATCAGGCCTGTTTTCCGGAGGCCTGATGATCGCGGTCGGCGCGTTTCAATTCACCCGCGCGAAAGAGGTCTGTCACGGCATCTGCCATGCCCCTATGACGTATTTCTTAGGCCACTGGAAAACCGGGTTCCTTGGTGGCCTACGAATGGGGCTGGGGCTGGGGGCTTTCTGCGTCGGCTGCTGTTGGGGCTTCATGGCGCTTGGCTTTGTTGGTGGAGTCATGAGCCTGTTGTGGATGGGTCTGGCTACACTGTTCATGGTTCTGGAGAAACTACCTCAGATCGGTCACGCGGTGACGCGACCGATGGGGTTTGCTCTTATTGCAGGTGGTCTTACCCTGCTGATCTATCCCTTTACTTTTGGAGGATAAGTATATGGCAAAAAACCGGAAACCCGAGGCTGACAGGCTGCCTATCAGCCAGCGCATCGACAGCCGTATGCCCAATCCCAAAAGGCGTGAGATGAGCCCGACAGACTGGGCTATCAAGGGGGAATTGATCCTGAATTGCTCTTGCGATGTATTCTGTCCATGCGTGGTATCGCTGGGTGCGCATCCTCCGACCGAGGGGCACTGCCACGCTTGGATGGGTGTAATCATCGACGAAGGTCACTACGAAGGTGAGGATCTGTCAGGTCTGAACGTAGGCTTGTTGGTAGATATTCCGGGCCGCATGGGAGAGGGCCAGTGGAAGGTCGCCGCCTATGTCGATGAACGCGCCAGCGGCAAGGCTTACAACGGATTGCTGCAAATCTTCAGCGGTCAGGCAGGTGGCACCACCGGACTGTTCACAATGTTGGTGAGTGAGATCATTGGGGCCGAACGCGCTCCGGTCCAGATCGAGCGGGACGGCAACAAGCGCCGCATCATCATCGGCCGTAAGATTCAGGGCGAGATCGAGATGCTGGCCGGTAAGGACGCGGATCATCCGGTGATGGTCACAAACTCAAAATACTGGATGGGACCGGATATCATCGTGGCGCGGGGAACCAAGTCCAAGGTGCGGGACTATGGTCGTGTGTGGGATTTTGGCGGTAAGTCGGCCGAAATTTGTCCGATAGAATGGCAGGGTCCGAAATGATGATCACCGGAGCCTACGCGCGGGAGATGGCGCGATATAATCGATGGCAAAACAGTCAGTTATTCGGGTTTCTGCAAGCACTTTCACCCGAAGACCTGAACAAAGACCGCGGCGCGTTTTTTGGCTCGATCAAGGGCACAGCAAATCATTTGCTTTGGGGCAACTGGATCTGGATCTCGCGCTTTGACAAGGGCGAAGGCCCAGGGGGCGGTATTCCTGAGAGCGTTTCGCTGTGCTCTGATCTGGCTGAATGGCTGCCGCTGTGTGAAAGGATCGACACCCGTATTTCGGAATGGGCAGACTCGCTTGGCGATGCACCATTGACTGGCGAGTTCACATGGTTCTCTGCGGCAAAAGAAGCTGATGTTACATTGCCTTACGCGCAATGCGTGATCCACATGTTTAATCACCAGACCCATCATCGCGGGCAGCTTCATCAGATGCTGACGGAAACCGGATCGGCTGCACCTGTTAGCGATCTGGTGTTTATGCCTAAGGAGACGTAGATGCCGCAGATTTCCCTATCCCGCCGGTTGCGTCGAACCCCGTTTTCAGAAGGGGTCGAGGCTGCGGGGGTTAAAGGATATACGGTTTACAACCGTATGTTATTGCCCACGGTTTTCGAAAGCGTAGAGGCGGACTACCGGCACCTGAAGACCCATGTTCAGGTCTGGGACGTGTCCTGCGAGCGGCAGGTCGAACTGCGAGGCCCGGACGCCGCGAAGTTGATGCAGATGCTGACGCCGCGGGACCTGCGGGGGATGTTACCGGGGCAGTGCTTTTACGTGCCCATCGTCGATGAGACCGGTGGCATGCTAAACGATCCGGTGGCCGTGAAACTCTCGGACGACCGTTGGTGGATTTCGATTGCCGACAGTGACCTGTTGCTGTGGGTCAAAGGCATCGCCAACGGATATCGGCTGGACGTGCTGGTGGATGAGCCGGACGTTTCGCCCTTGGCCGTTCAGGGACCGAAGGCGGATGAGTTGATGGCGCGTGTCTTCGGTAACCGTGTGAGAGATATTCGTTTCTTCAAGTTCGATATGTTTGAGTTCGAAGGTCGTGATCTGGCTGTGGCCCGATCAGGTTATTCCAAACAGGGCGGGTTCGAGATTTACGTCGAAGGGTCTGAGATCGGTATGCCGCTATGGAACGTTCTGTTTAAGGCAGGCGAGGATCTTCAGGTGCGTGCGGGCTGCCCGAACCTGATTGAACGGATCGAGGGTGGATTGCTGTCTTACGGCAACGATATGACCGATGATAATACTCCCCATGAATGTGGGTTGGGCAAGTTCTGCAATACGCACACGGCCATTGGGTGCATTGGACGGGACGCCCTGCTGCGCGTGACCAAGGAGGGGCCTGTGCAACAAATTCGACCGCTTGCGATTGAAGGCGAACCAGTTCCGCCCTGTGACAGGCCATGGTCGGTGTTTGCCGGTGGCAAACGGGTGGGGCAGGTGACCTCGGCGGCGTGGTCTCCGGACTTTGAAACCAACGTGTCAATTGGCATGGTTCGGCTAAGTCATTGGGACGCAGGCACAGAGGTTGAGGTTGAAACCCCAGATGGAATGCGGCGCGCAATAGTGCAGAAGCGGTTCTGGATTTGAGGGCGGTAGTGGGCTCTTCCCCGTCGCTTTGCGACTCACCCGAGACAGTATTAGCCAGGTGAAGAACGGGGCCTGGAACAAAGGAAAACGAAAGGAAATCAGATGTTCAACGCCTTGGTCATGGAAAAGGATGAAGAAAGCGGGCTGGCGAACCCCTCGATCAAGCAACTGTCGTTGGAGGACCTGCCGAATGGTGAAGTAACCGTGGCGGTCGAGTATTCCACGGTAAACTACAAGGATGGTTTGTGCCTGTCTGCGAAAGGTGGCGGACTGGTGCGCAACTACCCGCATGTGCCGGGGATTGACTATGCGGGGACGGTCGAAACGTCGTCGGATGATCGCTACAAGCCCGGTGACAAGGTGGTACTGACAGGCTGGCGCGTGGGCGAGGCGCATTGGGGTGGATATTCCCAAAAGGCGAATGCCTTGGCCGATTGGCTCGTACCTTTGCCGGACGGTCTGGATGCACGCCAGGCGATGGCCGTGGGGACCGCAGGGTTCACGGCTATGCTCGCGGTCATGGCGCTGGAAGATCATGGAATGAAGAAAGACCACGGGCCGGTTCTCGTGACCGGAGCGGCCGGTGGCGTTGGTTCTGTGGCGACAGCGATTCTGACCAATCTGGGTTATGAGGTGGCTGCTGTGACCGGCAGACCCGAGGCCGGAGACTATTTGAAGTCCTTGGGCGCCAGCACGATTGTACCTCGGGATGAACTAAACGAGACGACAAAGCGCCCTTTGGAAAGCGAAACATGGGCTGGCTGTGTTGATGCCGTTGGTGGCGAGATGCTGGCGCGAGTGTTGGGGCAGATGAAATACGGTGCCTCTGTTGCTGCTGTCGGTCTTGCCGGTGGGGCGGCTTTGCCGGCAACGGTCATTCCGTTCCTCCTCCGCGGTGTCAATCTGCTGGGCATCGACAGCGTGATGCAACCTTACGACAATCGTGTGCGGGCATGGCAGCGCGTCGCCACGGACCTACCTATGGACAAGCTGGAAGCGATGGTCCAACCGGCAACCCTAAGCGACTTGCCACAATTGGGTGCCGATATTCTTGGTGGAAAGGTCAAAGGACGCGTTGTCGTTGATGTAAACGCCTGATCAAAAAGACATAGAACAGGCCGGTCGGATTATTCAGCGACCGGTCTGTTCGTTTTGGAAACTTCGCGAAAATGCCGCAAACACCTCTGGCCATTGGCGCATTTCCGCATCATCATTGCTATACATCCCAATTGCGATGGCTTATGAGCCATCCCAACAGCACCTGAAGACGGGGAGTGAGCAGAATGTCTGACGATTTCGAACTGGATACCGATGATCTGAAACGGCGCATGGAAGGCGCCATGTCCAACCTCAGAACTGAATTCGCCTCGCTTCGGACTGGGCGGGCATCAGCCTCGATGCTGGAGCCGGTTATGGTGGATGCCTATGGCTCAATGACCCCGATCAATCAGGTGGGAACGGTCAACGTGCCGGAGCCGCGCATGGTTACCGTCAATGTCTGGGACAAGGGCCTGGTCGGCAAGGTCGAGAAAGCCATTCGTGAAAGTGGTCTGGGGATTAACCCACAGCTGAACGGCACCATCATCATGTTGCCGATCCCGGAATTGAATGAAGAGCGTCGCCGCGAACTGGGCAAGGTCGCGGGACAATACGCCGAACACGCGCGCGTTTCGATCCGGAACGTGCGTCGCGACGGAATGGATCAGATCAAGAAGGCCAAGGCAGACGGTATGTCCGAAGACGACCAGAAGTTCTGGGAAGCCGAGGTTCAGGACCTGACCGACGAGATGATCAAATCCGTTGATGCCGCGCTTGAGACCAAGCAGGCCGAGATTATGCAGGTCTGAACCGGATCATGCTAAACGCCCCCGATACTGCGCCCGCGCAAGGGCCGCGCCATGTCGCAATTATCATGGACGGGAACGGTCGCTGGGCGCAGGCGCGCGGTCGGCCTAGGCTGTTCGGACATCATGCCGGAGCGCGGCGTGTGCGCGAAGTGGTTGAGGCCTGCCCGGGGCTCGGGGTCAAATACCTCACAGTTTTCGCCTTCTCCACCGAGAACTGGAAGCGCACGCAAGCTGAGGTGGCAGGGCTGATGAGCCTGTTCCGACGCTATATCGTCAAGGAAACCCGAACCCTGAAGGAAAACGGGATACGGGTGCGCTTTATTGGCGACCGTGTGCGACTGGATTCCAAGCTGACAGCACTTATGGATACGCTGGAAGAGGAAACCAAGGACAACGATCTCGTCCACCTGACAGTCGCCCTAAACTATGGTGGTCGGGACGAGGTTGCCCGTGCCACTAAGCGTCTCGCACGAGATGTGGCCGAAGGTCGTCTGCGCGCCGAAGATGTAGATGAGGAAACTCTTCCCAAGTATCTGGACACGCACGTTCTTCCTGATCCTGATCTGGTCATCCGTACCAGTGGTGAGGCGCGGATCTCGAACTTCCTTCTTTGGCAGTCGGCTTATGCTGAGTACGAATTTATCGACACGCTTTGGCCGGATTTCACAGCAGCCGAGTTGGAAAGGCTGTGTCATAGCTATGGGTCTCGTGATCGCCGTTTCGGAGCCGTTCCGGCATGAGCGACAGCAGATGGTCTGACCTGACCGCTCGGGTATTGTCTGCGGCAGTCTTGGTCATAATCGGTTCGGTCGAGGTTTGGCTGGGCGGGTTGTGGTTCGAATCCTTCATCGCAATTGCGTGTGGTTTGATGACCTGGGAATTGGTGCGGATGATCGACCCGGATCGGTCTGGCGTGGCAATGCAGTTGGGTATTTTGACAGCGGTTGTGGTGGTGCTCAGTTATCATTTGCCTCCGCTCTACAAGCTACCGATCCTGCTGGCTCCTGCCTTGGTTGGGGCAGGGCAGGTTAGCCGGTCCAAGACGATTTATGCGCTTTTTGCCATCTGGATCGCTGCGTCCGGTTTGGGATTTATCTCGATCCGCGAGAATATGGGCTTTGGATGGATGGTGTGGCTGATCTCAGTGGTGGTTGCGACGGATGTGGCCGGATATTTCGTTGGCAAAACTTTTGGCGGCCCTAAATTCTGGCCCAGGGTGAGCCCCAAGAAAACATGGTCCGGAACCGCTGGCGGTTGGGCCGCGGCTGCTGCCGTAGGGGCAGTGTTCGCGCTTCATGCAGGCTTTGGTTTGATGTTCGTCGTAGTCTCGGTTCTGGCGTCGATGGCCAGTCAGGCTGGAGACATCGTCGAAAGCGCTACCAAGCGGAAGTTCGGGGTCAAGGACAGTTCGAACCTGATACCCGGACATGGTGGGTTTCTGGACCGGTTTGATGGAATGATGGGAGCAGCCTTATTCGTACTGATCGCGGGGCTGATCTACGCCCCCGGAGGCATGTAATGCGCAAAGTTTCAGTGTTTGGTGCGACCGGTTCGGTTGGCCAGAACACCATTGATCTGATTGATCGAAACCCATCGACCTATGATGTGGTGGCACTGACCGGTGGTGCTAATATCGAAAAACTGGCAGAAGATGCGCGCCGCTTAAAGGCGGATGTTGCGGTGACCGCACATGAGGATCGGCTGGATGACCTACGCGCCGCACTGACAGGCAGTGGTGTCGAGGCTGCCGCCGGTCAAACTGCACTCACCGAAGCGGCGGGACGACCCGCGGACTGGGTTATGTCTGCGATTGTGGGTGCTGCCGGATTGCCGCCTGGGCTTGAGGCGCTGAAGCAGGGCGCAACATTGGCCTTAGCCAATAAAGAAACGCTCGTGTGTGCAGGCAAATTGGTTTTGGAAACGGCGCACACGCATAATGCGCGACTTCTGCCGGTGGACAGCGAGCATTCCGCCGTGTTTCAGGCGCTGGTAGGTGAGGATATGGATGCCGTTGAGCGGATCATCATCACCGCTAGCGGTGGTGCATTCCGCGACTGGCCGGTGCGCGATTTAGCCAATGCCACGGTCGAACAGGCCTCCAGCCATCCGAACTGGAACATGGGGCAGAGGATCACCATCGACAGCGCATCTATGTTCAATAAGGCGTTAGAGCTTATTGAAACCAAAGAATTCTTTGGAGTTTCGCTAGATCAGATCGAGGTGATCGTACATCCCGAATCCATTGTGCATTCAATGGTTGGGTTCAAGGACGGCGCGGTCATGGCACACATGGGTGCGCCCGACATGCGTCATGCAATCGGCTACGCTTTGCATTGGCCGGATCGACGGGAGTTGCCGATAGCACGACTGGACCTTGCCAAACTGGGGCAGCTGCGCTTTCACGAGCCCGACGAAGCACGCTATCCGGCCCTGCGGCTGGCACGCAATGTGATGGAGCGGGGCGGCATGTCCGGCGCCGTGTTCAACGCCGCCAAAGAGCGCGCACTGGACCTGTTCATCGCGCGTCAGGTTGGCTTTCTAGAAATGGCCGAGATTGTCGAAAGCGTTTTAAACAGATTTGAGGCCTCAGACGGCCTTCTTGATGCCCCGTTTGACCTTGATAACGTGCTTCGAACAGACCATTTGGCACGTAAGTGGGCCGACGAGGCCATGATGAAGACAGCAGGATAGACCCTTGGACGTACTCTCTCTGATCCCTCAATTCGGTAATCTGTTGTACACGATCGTCGCCTTTGTGATCGCCCTGTCCGTTATCGTAGCGGTTCATGAGTACGGTCATTACATCGTCGGGCGCTGGTCCGGTATCCACGCCGAGGTGTTTTCTATTGGGTTCGGCCCGGTGCTGTGGAGCCGCGTGGACAAGCGGGGAACGAAATGGCAGGTCGCTGCCTTGCCATTCGGTGGATACGTCAAGTTTCTGGGTGATGCGAATGCCGCGTCTGGCAAAGACGAAGGTGCGATGCAGGAAATCACAGAACAGAGCCCGGAAGAACTGCGCCGAACCATGCACGGAGCGCCGCTTTGGGCGCGGTCCGCTACCGTTGCCGCCGGCCCGGTATTCAACTTTGTGATGTCTATCTTGGTTTTTGGCCTGATTTTCATGTCCCAAGGCGTTACGCGAGAGCCTTTGACTGTGGGTGAACTTCGGGGACTGCCTGGTACGGTTCAAGGGTTGCAAGATGGAGACGAGATCGTTGCGATTGCGGGCCAAGAGGTTCCCGATTTCGACGAACAGGGAGCGTGGACGGGCTTCACCGATGCTCTGCCGGTTGAACCGCAGTTGGACTACACCGTAATCCGAGACGGGCAAGAGATGGATGTGACCGGTCCTTGGCTCTTTCCAGCGTTAATTCAACAGGTGGTGCCGCGCAGCGCGGCAATGGATATCGATCTAAAGGCTGGCGACGTTATTACAGCCGTGAATGGTGATCCGATATTTGCCTTCGAGCAACTCAAAGAACATGTCGAGGACTCTGACGGTAAAGTTCTTTTGCTGGATGTGTGGCGTGACGGTGCCGAGTTGGAGTTTGCTTTGGCGCCTCGCCGCACGGATGAGCCGAAGCCGGAAGGAGGCTTCGTAACTCACTGGCGTATTGGGATAGTTGGTGGAATGGCTCTTGAACCTGCAACCGAGCCAGCGGGCGTGCTGGCGTCGCTGTCAGGGGGTGTACGTCAGACAATCCGTATAATTGATGGCTCGCTTTCGGGTATCTGGCACATGATTACGGGGGCGATAAGCACCTGCAATATGTCTGGACCCATTGGTATTGCCGAAACGTCTGGCGCAATGGCCAGCCAAGGGGCGCAGAGCTTCATCTTTTTTATTGCGGTTCTGTCGACTGCAGTCGGTCTTTTGAACCTGTTCCCAATTCCAGCGCTGGATGGAGGGCATCTGGTTTTCTACGCCTATGAAGCAGTCGCAGGCAAGCCTCCAAGCGATGGAGTCCTGCGGGTTCTTATGGGTGTGGGTATATCCTTGATTCTCGGGCTTATGATCTTTTCCGTGACAAACGATCTGTTCTGCTGATTGTGGCCCTGCGCTCACGAAAATGCCGTATTTGCGCCGTAATTCTCACCTATGCTTTTTGGCGAAATTAACTGGTGTCGGTGTCAGAGGCTGAGATGTCAAAGGTTCTGCGTAGATCTGCCAAAGGTTTTGGTTGCCTGTTCGTTTTGAACTGGGACATGTTACTATTCTTTAGCGCTACCGGCATTGCGATTGCCGGATGGCACTATCTGATCACCATGTGATTCTTAATATACTGACCTCAAGTATGAACACGGCGGCCCTTGGGGCCGTTTTCTGTTTTGGTCTTTTGACAAGCTTTAATATTCTCGCTACTCAGCTTTAAAGTCCAAAAATATTGGGTAGTGAAAAAATGACAGTGAGGCGAAGCGCGGGTACATCCTGCGGGGGGCAAGGGCCAGCAAACAAGATTTTGTGGCGGTCACTAACGTTCATATTCCTTTTGACATTGGTGAGTTTTCTGCCTGTGCCGCAAGCCGCGTGGGCTCAGAATTTCGTCGTCAATTCGTTCGATGTCGAAGGGAATCGACGTATCGAAACGTCCACGATTATCGCACGAACTGGAATTCAGCCGGGCCAATCCGTGAGTGGCGGTGAATTGAATGACGCGTATCAGCGTTTGCTTGACAGTGGTGTTTTTGAGACAGTCGAGTTAACCCCGCGCGGCAATACTCTGGTGATCAAGGTCGAAGAATATCCGACCATCAATCAGATCAGCATCGAAGGAAACCGTCGCGTAAAGGACGATGTACTGCTCGAGGCCATCTCGTCCGAGCCGCGGCGTGTGTTTACGCCTCAGGTCGCCGAGGCAGATGCTGACTTGATCGCCCAGATCTATTCGTCTCAGGGCCGCGTATCTGCGACGGTCATTCCGCGCATTATTCGCCGTAGCGACAACCGGGTTGATTTGGTTTTCGAGGTCGCCGAAGGCACCACGATTGAGGTCGAGCGTGTTAGCTTTGTGGGGAACCGCGCCTTTTCCGATCGTCGCCTGCGTCGAGTTCTGGAGACCAAACAGGCGAACATTCTGCGGACTTTCGTCAGTAGTGATACGTTCATCGCCGACCGGATCGAATTCGACAAGCAGGTCATTCGGGACTTCTACCTGTCACGGGGCTATGTGGATTTTCGCGTGAACAGCGCGAATGTGGAATTCACCCGTGAACGCGATGCCTTTTTCCTCGTGATGAATATCACGGAAGGTCAAAAGTTCTCGTTTGGGCAAATTAGCACTGTAAGTGAGATTCCGGGAGTTGATCCGGCTCCCTACCAAGCCGCGTTGAAAATTAAGCCGGGTGTGACCTATACACCGTCGCTGGTTGAAAACTCGATCGCTCGGATGGAGCGCCTGGGGATTAAGCAGGGCGTAGATTTCCTGCGTGTTGAGCCTCGGGTCACTCGAAACCCACGCGATCTGACGCTGGATGTTCAGTTCGTGCTCACGAAAGGTCCTCGGATTTTTGTTGAGCGTATCGACATTGAAGGCAATACAACTACGCTGGACAGAGTTATTCGCCGTCAGTTTGACACGGTCGAAGGCGATCCCTTCAATCCGCGTGAAATTCGTCAGGCTGCTGAACGTATTCGCGCCTTGGGCTTCTTTGCCGTAGCTGACGTTGAGCCACGTGAAGGCTCTTCGCCCAGCCAGGTCATTGTGGATGTGGATGTCGAAGAGCAGCCGACCGGCTCACTCAGCCTGGGGGGCAGTTACTCGGTTTCCGATGGCTTCGGGATTGCAATTGGCTTGAGAGAAGACAACTTCCTGGGGCGTGGGCAGACAATCGGCCTTACCCTCTCGACCGCACAGGATGCCGAGCAATACACGCTGAATTTCTCGGAACCTTACTTGCTGGGCCGTAAATTACGCTTTGACCTCGGGTTGGGGTTGGCTACGACCAATTCAAGCTTTGCTAGCTATGACACCGAAACTCTGTTTTTCCGGCCTCAGTTGAGCTACGCCATCGGGGAGCTGTCGGCGCTTCGCTTGCGCTACATCTGGGAAAACAGCGAAATGACGCAGCAAGATAACGAGGTCAATGGTGCTGTCATTTCCTCGGACATCGCTCAAGGTGATCGTACTACTAGCGCGCTCGGTGTATCATATGTCTATGACAGCAGGCTTGGTGGTTTGAACCCGAATGCAGGTGTGCTGTTCGAAGCCGGTGTTGATGCCGCGGGGCTGGGCGGCGACAACGAGTATTTCAAGACGACCGCCCGCACTATCGCCCAAACCCGTGTTTGGAACGAAGAAGTCGTTCTGCGTGCATCCTTGGAACTAGGGTCGCTGCACTGGACTGGCGATGATACCAGCCGCACCATAGACCGCTTTGTTCTGGGCCCCAGCACTTTCCGCGGGTTCGAACCTGCCGGTATCGGACCACGCGACCTGTCCAACGGGCAGGACGACGCGATCGGGGGCAACTACTACTGGGTTGCGCGGTTGGAATCGGACTTCCCGTTGGGGTTGCCCGAAGAATTCGGTCTACGTGGCGGTGTGTTCTATGATTTCGGTAACTTGTACAACCTGAATGATGTGGACACGACTGGGGCTGATATCGTCGGTGAAGACGGCTCGATCCGCCACGTGATCGGAGTGTCAGTTCTGTGGGATACACCATTTGGCCCGCTGCGCTTCAACTTCTCGCAAGCGTTGAAGAAAGAGGACTTCGACAAAGAGCAGAACTTTGACCTGACCATTCAGGCCCAGTTCTGATCCTGAATGTTGATACAAGCGATCATGAAATTGCAGGGCCCATTAAGGGCCCTGTGTGCTTTTTTCCTTCTCACAGTTGCCGACCCAACTGTTGCTCAACAAATGGGTGTTCCTCAAAGTAGCGTTCTAACCCTGTCTAGCGAGCGTCTGTTCGCCGAATCCGCATTCGGGCAGCGTGTCCTTCGTGAGATCGAGGCCGAAGGAGTTCTTCTGGGGGAAGAAAACGAACGGATCGTGGCCGAACTGAGCCACGAAGAGAAGATTCTTACAGAAAAACGCGAGACAATGTCCGCAGAAGAGTTTCGCCCGCTTGCCGACGCCTTTGACAAGAAAGTCCAATCCCACCGTGAAGGTCAGCGCGCCAAACTGGACGCATTGGCGCGGCGCAGCGACGAAGCACAACAGAGATTTATCGAGTTGGTGCAACCAGTATTAATCGACCTGCTACGCGAAACCGGAGCCTCGATCATCATTGAACGATCCAGCGTATTTCTCAGTTCAGATCGCACCGACATCACCGAAGTGGCCATCGCAAGGATCAATGCCGCTATCGGTGATGGCAGTACGGTGGAAAACGAGGCCAGCGAATAGGTTTGCTTGCCCTTGGGGCACGGTATTGCTAACCACGCGCAAACAGAAATCCAGAACGGGACGACTACATCATGAGCACGGAAACCAAGAGCGCAGATATTCAGCTGATCCAACGGATCTTGCCGCATCGCTATCCGTTTCTGCTGGTTGACAAGGTGGTAGACATCTCGGGCTATCAATCCGCTGTCGGCATCAAGAATGTGACTATGAATGAGCCGCACTTTCAGGGCCATTTCCCTGGCACTCCGATCATGCCGGGTGTGACGATTGTCGAAGCGATGGCACAAACGGCGGGCGTGATGCTGGGCGTGGGAATGGATGTAATCGACAGTGAGCTGCTGATCTACTTCATGAATATCGACAAGTGCAAATTCCGCCGCAAGGTAGTCCCGGGCGACGTTCTGGAAATGCACGTCGAAACGGTGCGCGGCAAAAAGGGCGGCAAAATCTTCAAGTTCAGCGGCCGTGCTACGGTCGAAGGTGAAGTTGCGGCGGAGGCCGAATTCTCAGCTTATGTCGACTGGGATATGGAAAAAACAACATGAACAGCATTCACCCAAGCGCAATTATCGAAGACGGTGCGCAGGTCGGTGAGGGCTGCATCATCGGTCCGTTCTGCTACATCGGTGCACAGGTTAAGCTCGGCGACCGGGTCGAGCTGAAGTCGCATGTCGTAGTAACAGGCGATACCTCGATTGGTGATGAAACCGTTGTTTTCAACTTCTCGGTGATCGGAGAAATTCCGCAGGATTTGAAATTCGGCGGCGAGGATACCCGGCTTGAAATCGGCAAACGCAATCGCATCCGTGAGCACGTAACAGTGAACACCGGCACCGAAGGTGGTGGCGGTGTTACCCGGATCGGTGATGATTGTCTGCTGATGGCCGGTGTCCATGTGGCGCATGACGTTCAGATCGGCAACCGGGTGATCATGGTCAATCACGCCGGGGCTGCTGGGCATTGCATCATTGAGGATGACGTAATCGTGGGCGGAATCTCAGGGCTGCATCAATGGGTGCGTGTTGGCCGTGGCGCGATCATCGGTGCGCTGACCATGGTCCCCAATGACGTGATCCCATACGGTCTGGTTCAAGCCCCGCGGGGTGAATTGGACGGGCTGAACCTTGTTGGTTTGAAACGCAAGGGGGTCTCGCGCGAGGATATCTCGGCCCTACGTGCAGCCTTCCGTGAGCTGTCGTCGGGTGATGGTACGTTCTTGGAGCGCGCCCATCGCGTCGGCGCAGAGAATGAAAGCGAATACGTCCAGCGAATCGTAGATTTCGTCACCGGGCAATCGGATCGCTCTTTCCTGACACCGAGGAAATAAACTGATGCTGGCGCTTATTGCTGGAACGGGCGCTCTGCCGGGTGAAGTGGTCGGTCATCTCGCTGACCGCCCTCTGATTTGCGCGATGGAGGGGTTTACACCCGACTCGCTTGTTGCAGATGTCGTGTTTCCGCTGGAGCAGTTGGGCAGTTTCATCGCAGAGCTCAAGGCACGCGGCGTGACCGAGATTTGCATGGCCGGAGCAGTCCGCCGTCCCGCCATTGATCCGTCGCGGATCGATGCAGCTACGATGCCTCTGGTCCCGGTGCTGCAAAAGGCGCTCATGTCCGGGGATGACGGGGCCTTGCGCGCCGTGATCGGCATTTTCGAAGAAGCAGGGCTGACCGTTCGCGCCGCGCACGAAATCGCGCCCGCACTTTTGCCTCAGCTAGGTTGCCTGACTGAGGCGCAACCGTCCGAAATTGATCTGACTGATGCAGACCGGGCGGCAGGTATTCTGAGAGCGATGGGTTCGGCGGATATCGGGCAGGCTTGTGCGGTGTCAAAAGGGCAGGCACTGGCTGTTGAGAGCATCTTTGGGACCGACTGGATGCTGCAATCCTTGACTCAACGTCCTGACGCGGGCGGAGGCGTTCTGTTCAAAGCCCCCAAACCCGATCAGGACCGCCGGGCTGACCTGCCGACCATTGGACCGGGAACCGTTTCCTCAGCCGTTGCTGCCGGTTTATCTGGCATCGTCATCGAAAAAGGGGGCGTCATAGTGTTGAAGCTGGATCGTGTGATCGACGAATGCAACCGTCTTGGCCTCTTCCTCTGCGTGCGTGAGCGGGCCAGTTGATGCGCATTTTCGTGGTCGCCGGTGAACCTTCGGGCGACCGTCTGGGCGGTGCATTGATGGAAGGGCTAAGTAGCCTCGTGCCGGATGTTCAATTCGACGGTGTAGGTGGGCCATTGATGCAAGCGCAGGGGTTGGAAAGCCGCTTTCCAATGGCTGAACTGTCAGTAATGGGGCTGGTCGAGGTTTTACCTAAGTTCTTCCATCTGAAACGTCGCATTGCCGAGACAGCCCAGGCCGTGCTGGATACGAAGCCGGATGTTCTGATCACCATAGACAGTCCCGATTTCTCACTGCGCGTGGCTAAGCTTGTGAAGGCGCAAAGCGATATTAGAACCGTTCACTACGTGGCCCCCAGCGTATGGGCGTGGCGACCGGGGCGGGCTGACAAGATGGCCAAGGTCATTGATCATGTTTTGGCACTGTTGCCATTTGAGCCGCCCTATATGGAGCACGCTGGGATGGAATGCGATTTTGTGGGGCACCCCGTAGCCAGTGAGCCTGTGGCGTCGGACAAAGATATCCAAGAGTTTCGGTCTGCGTACGATCTTGGGGATGCGCCGATCATTCTGGCCCTGCCAGGGTCACGAGGCGGGGAGGTTGAGCGTCTGGCCCCGGTATTTGGTGAAGCACTGCGCCTATATCTGAAGGATAGGCCGGACGCGCGTGTTGTGGTGCCAGCGGTTGCGCATATGGTGGATACCGTCGCCGGGCATGTGCAGGGCTGGCCGGGAAATCCTGTCGTCGTTGATCCGCGCGATATGCCTTCGGATCAGGCACAGTCACAGAAACGGGCTGTGTTTGCAGCGGCGGAACTGGCGTTGGCGGCCTCGGGGACCGTTTCACTGGAACTGGCCGCGCAGGCCACGCCTATGGTTATTGCCTACAACCTGAACTGGCTGACCACCCTGATCGCCAAACGGATGGTCAAGCTGGATACTGTGACACTCGTCAATCTGGTTGCCGAGACCCGGACGGTCCCCGAGTGTTTGCTGGATGATTGTCAGCCCACCCAGATTGCAGAAGCGTTGAAACAGGTAGCCGATGCGCCAGATGAGCAGCGTAACGCGATGACCACCACGATGGAACGGCTGGGACGCGGTGGCGAAGCACCCGGATTGCGTGCGGCCAAGGCAGTTTTGGAAAGGATGAAAGCCTAATGCTGGATTTCGTGCTTTTCGGAATATCCGCTTTCATGGCTCAGATTCTGACCAATCTGGACAATTTGGCGGCCCTGCTTGCGTTGACGCTTGTGTCGGGAGCCAAGCGGTCGGTCTTCGGGTTCCTGCTGGCGCAGGTCATCGTTATCAGCGCGGCGCTTTTGCTAGCTTTGGGGGTTGAGGATGTGGTACCGCATTGGGCCGGTTACCTGGGCATTATCCCCTTGAGCTTGGGTGTTGTGGCCTTGATCCGAAGGAAACGCGGAGCTGACTCCGAAGCAAATCCGAATCTGGAAACCGGGGCTTCGATCATCATGGTCACGCTGCTGTTCATCAGCCTGTCGATGGATACATTCGCTGTGCTTGCACCGTTATTGGCCGACTCTGCCCCAAGTTTCCGAACTGCGGGTGTGATCGGCGCAACGCTTGCGGCGCTAAGTCTGGCAACCGTCGCGCTCTTTGGGGCCAAAGCGCCTTTCATGAGCGGCGCTTTGGCTCGGCGGCTGGAGCGTTTGGTGCCATATGTGATGATCTGTGCTGGGCTTTATATCCTCAGCAACTCGTGGACTGACGCAGTTTAGTAGCCGCGCCAGATCCAGCCACCGCCAAAGATGCGGTTGCCTTCAGAAGCGTAGAACACACAAGCCTGACCCGGAGAAACACCTTCTTCGGGCGTCAGCAACTCGACCTCTGCCGTAGTGTCGGTAAGCGGACGAACGATTGCCTCGCGCGGTGGGCGGGTCGACCGTACCTTGACCGACACATGCCACTCTTTTTGCGAGGTGAATGGTTCATCACCCAGCCAGTTGATTTCACGCACCGGGATAGTCCGGGTCGCGAGCAGCTCTTTGGGGCCAACGACGACCTGTTTCTTGTCGACGTCGAGTTTGACCACATAAAGTGGCTCGCTGAGGCCACCGATGCCCAAGCCACGGCGCTGCCCGATCGTGTAATGAATGACCCCGTTATGCTGCGCCAGGACGCGGCCGTCGGCGTGCACGATCTCACCGGGTTCCGCGGCACCGGGGCGCAACTTTTCAATAACACTGGCATAGTTTCCGTTCGGCACAAAACAGATGTCCTGACTGTCGGGCTTATCAGCCACAGCCAAACCGTACTGCGCCGCCATCTCGCGAGTTGCATCCTTCGAGGGGAGGTGGCCCAGCGGAAAGCGCAGAAACTCCAACTGTTCCGGTGTAGTCGAAAACAGGAAATAGGACTGATCGCGGTTCGCATCCTCGGCGCTGTGCAGCTCTGGCCCGTTCGGACCCATCTTGCGCTGGATGTAATGGCCGGTTGCCATACAGTCAGCCTCAAGGTCCTTGGCCGTTTCCAGCAGGTCTTTGAACTTCACCCGCTCATTGCAACGAATGCACGGAACCGGAGTCGCGCCCGCCAGATAGCTGTCGGCGAACTCGTCGATTACCGCATCCTTGAAGATGTTTTCATAGTCCAGAACGTAGTGCGGAAACCCGCGTTCCTCGGCCACGCGGCGTGCGTCATGAATGTCGATCCCGGCACAGCATGCCCCCTTCTTGGCAAGCGCTGCGCCATGGTCATAGAGCTGCAAAGTAACGCCAACCACGTCGTAACCCTGGTCGGCCAGATGAGCGGCTACAACGGAACTGTCTACGCCTCCGGACATGGCAACAACCACCCGTGTTTCCGACGGGGGTTTGGCAAAGCCAAGCGAGTTCAGCGGTGTCTCGGTATCGAGGGCCATGACGATTCCAGTGCGGGTTAAGAAAGACCGGCAGAATATAGGAAAATTCTACACACTCTCAAGGGGCGGTTTCACTCTGCATTAAGTAGGCTGGGGTCAGCTTTGTCGCACCACAAAGAGGGTCAAAGAATGTTTTTGCACAAAGTTGAGGGGCCAAGGTCCGTAACCCTACCTGATGGAACGGTTTTGTCGCGCGCGGATCTGCCGCCAGACGACACGACACGTTGGGTTGCATCCCGCAAGGCGATTGTTGTGCGGGGAGTAATTTATGGGCTGATAACTCTGTCTGACGCCAAAAAGCGTTATGGGTTGAGCGATGAGGAATTCAACTCGTGGGTTTCCGCTGTGGCAGAGCATGGAACAGACGCTCTGAAAGTCACTGCGCTAAAAAAATATCGACAACCTATAGGCGAAAGTGAATAAATGATTCAACGGTAACGTCAGATTAACCATTTTTGATCAGGCTCAATTTGAAATTGGTAAATTGACCCGAATTGGAGCAGTAAATGCGTATACTTCTTGTCGAGGATGATCCGACCACGTCCAAAAGCATCGAACTGATGCTGACGCATGCCAACCTAAACGTCTATGCGACGGATCTCGGCGAGGAAGGCATCGATCTGGCGAAGCTCTATGACTACGATTTGATCCTTCTGGACCTGAATTTACCGGACATGAACGGGCATGAGGTTTTGCGTCAGTTGCGCATTGCGCGGGTTGAAACCCCGATTCTGATCTTGTCGGGCGCGGATGACACCGAGAGTAAAATCAAGGGCTTCGGTTTTGGTGCTGACGATTACATGACCAAACCGTTCCATCGTGAGGAACTGGTCGCCCGTATTCACGCCATTATCCGCCGGTCAAAGGGGCATTCACAATCGATTATCCAAACAGGACAGGTGGCCGTGAACCTCGATGCCAAAACGGTTGAGGTGGAAGGCCAGACGGTTCATCTGACTGGCAAAGAATATCAGATGCTGGAGCTTTTGAGTCTTCGTAAGGGAACGACCCTGACCAAAGAAATGTTCTTGAACCATCTCTATGGCGGCATGGATGAGCCCGAACTGAAGATCATCGACGTCTTCATTTGTAAACTTCGTAAAAAGCTTAGCAACGCGACGGGTGGAGATAACTATATCGAAACCGTCTGGGGCAGGGGTTACGTTCTGCGGGATCCGCAGCGCAACAGCATTGACGAAACACGGATGGCTGTCGGCGCCTGATCTAATCTCGGTCGCCCTTAGTCCGGGGCGACCCTGTTCACTCACGAAACAGCACGTCTGGACCTAGCCATGACCTCGCCCTATCACTGAGGTCCAAGAACACGTGACAGGGCGAGGCCATGAGCAAAATGATTCCGGTATCTGACCTGACTGAAGATGCCGCACGCGAGGAATTGGCGCGATTGGCCGAGCAGTTGTCTCGGTCAAATACGCTGTATCATGCGGATGACGCCCCCGAGATTTCAGACGCCGAGTACGATGCGCTGAAGCGCCGAAACGCTGAAATCGAAGCGCGTTTTCCTGATTTGAAACGAAAAGACAGCCCCTCTGATCAGGTTGGTGCACGTCCGGCTGATGGGTTTTCAAAAGTCACGCATGCGATTCGCATGATGTCGCTGGGTAATGCGTTTGATGACGAAGACGTTCAGGACTTTGACCGCTCAATCCGGAAATATCTTGGATTGGATGCATCGAAGCCCTTGTTTTACACGGCAGAACCCAAAATCGACGGTTTGTCTCTGTCTTTACGTTATGAACAGGGCAAGCTTGTCCAAGCCGCCACGCGTGGTGATGGCGAAGTGGGGGAAAACGTAACCGCAAACGCCCGGACGATTTCTGATATTCCTCAGGTATTGGAGAACGCGCCAAGTGTTCTCGAGGTTCGGGGCGAGGTCTACATGTCGCATGCGGACTTCGAACAGTTGAATGCACGTCAGGAGGAGGCCGGTGAAAAAACTTTCGCGAATCCTCGGAACGCGGCCGCCGGGTCGTTGCGCCAACTAGACTCGACTGTAACACGCGCTCGCCCATTGCGGTTCTTTGCGTATGCGTGGGGTGAATTGTCCGAACCTCTGGCGACAACACAGATGGGTGCGATTAAGCGGTTGCATGAGCTTGGGTTCGCCACAAACCCGTTGACCAAATGCTGTGAGACAACCGAACAGATGCTGGAACACTACCGCGATATCGAGGCGCAGCGGTCCACCCTAGGTTACGATATCGACGGGGTGGTTTACAAAGTGGACGATCTGTCTTTGCAAGCGCGATTAGGGTTCCGATCCACAACACCTCGATGGGCGATTGCACACAAGTTCCCGGCAGAACTCGCCTGGACGAGGCTGGAGGCGATCGACATTCAGGTCGGTCGTACTGGTGCGCTCAGCCCAGTTGCCCGGCTGCATCCTGTGACCGTTGGCGGTGTGGTCGTCTCGAACGCCACGCTTCACAACGAAGACTATATCGCTGGCCGTGATGCCAAGGGGAACACGATCCGCGACGGCAAGGACATTCGGGTAGGCGATTGGGTCCAAGTGTATCGCGCGGGCGATGTGATCCCAAAGATCGCGGATGTCGATATCACAAAACGTCCCGAAGGTGCGGCCCCGTTCGAATTCCCCACGACTTGCCCCGAATGCGACAGCGATGCCGTCCGAGAAGAGGGCGACGCGGTGCGCCGCTGTACCGGTGGCGTGATTTGTCCGGCGCAAGCGGTTGAAAAACTGAAGCATTTCGTCTCTCGAAAAGCGTTCGACATCGAGGGTCTGGGCGCGAAGCAGATCGAGATGTTCTACGACGACCCCGATCTTCCGATCAGAACTCCGGTTGATATTTTCACATTGCAAGAGCGTGACGGAACGAACCTGAACAAACTGGCAAACCGTAAAGGTTGGGGGTCGCAAAGTGCAGGCAACTTATGGGCTGCGATTGACGAAAAACGCGAAATTCAATTTGGCCGGCTGCTGTTTGCGTTGGGAATCCGGCATATGGGCGAGGCGGCGTCGAACCTGATCGCCAATCATTATGGTACCTGGGGTGATTTTGAACACGCCGTCACCTCTGCGGCTGATTTCCAGGGACCAGAATGGGAAGATTTGTTGAGTGTGGACGGTGTCGGAGAGGTTATGGCCCGCGCTCTTGTCTCGGCATTCGCGCAAGAGGCTGAGCGCGCCAGCATTGATGCGTTGGTAGCCCAATTGGAAGTACAGGAGGCAAAGCGGCCTGACGCAGAAGGCAGTCCAGTTGCCGGCAAAACAGTGGTTTTCACAGGCACGCTTGAAAAAATGACTCGAGCCGAGGCAAAAGCCAGGGCCGAAGCTTTGGGGGCAAAAGTTTCGGGCTCGGTCAGTAAAAAGACTGATCTGCTGGTGGCCGGTCCGGGCGCAGGTTCCAAAGCCAAGAAAGCGGCTGAATTGGGTATTGAAACACTGGATGAGGATGGCTGGCTACAGCTTATCGGAACTGCATGAGCGGTCGTCCGGAAAGCCTTTTCCCGCTGTTTGCGAGATTGGAAACGTTGGATGGTGTAGGTCCAAAGACCGCCCAGGTCTGGATGCAGGCTGGCACGGAGTCGCCAAGAGACGTACTGTTCAGCCTGCCATACGCAGTTATAGACAGACGTCGCCGCGACACCATTCAGGGCGTCGATCTGCCGACCACCCTAACTGTTGAGGTGACTGTCGGCGCACATCGTCCAACTCGAAACAAGGGCGGCGCCTATCGGGTGCATGTCGAGGACAGTCAGGCAGATTTCCAATTGGTCTTCTTCCACGCGCGTGGAGACTATTTGAAACGAGTTCTGCCCGAGGGAGCGCGCCGGGTGATCTCGGGCAAGCTGGAACTGTTCGATGGCATGGCACAGATGGTCCACCCGGATCACATGCTTCCGGTCGAAGATGCCAAGGACATCCCGGACTTTGAACCGGTGTATCATCTGACACAGGGGATCACACAGAAAACGGCCTATAAGGCGGCGCGTAGTGCATTGGCGCGTGCGCCTGTGCTTGCGGAGTGGATTGACCCTGCTTTGGCGACGAAACACGGTTGGCCAAATTGGGAGACTGCGATTTTCGCCGCGCATAACCCGCAAGGGGCGGATGATGTTGCCGCGCATGCGCCAGCGCGTGAACGTTTGGCTTACGACGAACTCTTCGCACACCAGATGACCCTGGCCTTGGCACGACAAAGAGAACGGAAAGCCAGGGGTGTGGTCAGCGTTGGTACTGGTGCGTTGCAGGCCAAGGTTCTTGCAAACCTGCCGTATCAACCAACGGGTGCGCAAATGCGGGCGATCGACGATATCGCAGGAGATATGGCCGCGGACACGCGCATGAACCGGTTGTTGCAGGGTGATGTGGGCGCAGGAAAAACACTGGTGGCTTTCATGGCCTTGCTTGTCGCTGTTGAGGCCGGCGGGCAGGGTGTCATGATGGCACCCACGGAAATTCTGGCTCGGCAGCATCTTGAGGGCCTGCGCCCCTTGGCAGAAGACGCCGGGGTTGTGTTGGAAATTCTGACCGGACGCGACAAAGGCGCTGAACGACGCGCCAAACTTGCAGCGTTAAGAAATGGTGACATTCACATCTTGGTCGGCACTCATGCAGTGTTTCAGAGTGATGTGGAGTTCAAAACCTTGCGTCTGGCCATTGTCGATGAACAACACCGTTTTGGCGTACGCCAGCGTATGGAGCTGTCTGAAAAGGGGCAGGGCGCGGATGTTCTGGTGATGACCGCCACTCCAATCCCTCGCAGTCTGGCGCTTGCGCAATATGGTGACATGGACGTGTCAGTGCTGGACGAAAAGCCTCCGGGTCGGAAACCGATTAAAACCGCCGTCGTCAGCACAGAACGCATGGACGAAGTTGTCTCGCACCTGCGACGTGCCATTGATGAGGGGCGACAGTGTTATTGGGTCTGTCCTCTGGTCGACGAATCCGAAGTCTCGGACCTGACAGCCGCCGAAGAACGGTTCAAACGTTTGCGCGCCATTTTGGGCGAAGGAACGGTTGGATTGGTGCACGGCCAAATGCCCGCCGCTGATAAAGACGCCGCAATGAGGGCGTTTCAAGACGGGCAGACCAAGGTTTTGGTCGCAACAACCGTTATTGAGGTTGGCGTCAATGTTCCCAACGCCTCGATCATGGTTATCGAACGGGCCGAGATTTTCGGGCTGGCTCAGTTGCACCAGTTGCGTGGCCGCGTGGGCCGAGGTGAGGCGGACTCGACGTGTTTGCTGATGTATCAACCGCCGCTTAGTGAGGGAGGTCGAAAGCGGCTCGAGGTGTTGCGCGAGACCGAAGATGGGTTTCGCATTTCAGAAACTGACCTGCAGATGCGCGGCGCCGGAGATTTGATCGGAACGGCGCAATCCGGTTTGCCGAAATTCCGGATTGCCGATCTGGAGCGGCAAGCAGGGTTGATGGCTACCGCGCAGACAGACGCGCGTGCATTGCTGTCTGCCGACCCGCAATTACAATCTGCTCGGGGGCAGGCGGCGCGTGTTCTCCTGTGGCTTATGAAACAGGATCAGGCGATCCGTTTGATTTCAGTGGGTTAGGCGTATCGTTCCCGTAAGTTCACAAATGTTCTCAAAAAGTTCTTTACCGACTCGCGAAAATATGAGAACAAAAGGTCAACAAAGGATTAAATCTCGACCGGAGGTGAGACCATGCTGACCCAGATCAAGACCGCCCTGAGCCGCTCGCAATCGACGATTTTGCAGGATGCTGCGGGGGCCGTGTCTTTGGTGGTCATGCTGATGGTAGCCCTTCACCTGCCGGGTGCGTTCTAAGCCTATCTGCCTGCGATCTCGTGCCGACCATACCGCGCTGTCATCCCCATTTCAGTCAAGGGTGACCTGCCTGTCCCAATTCCCTTGAGAGGCCTGCCTCGGCCTCGTGCGGCTATCCGGACCCCACACGAGACACGCACAACCTGCCGCCGCCCTTTCCGCCCGGAAGGTGCGGCGGTTTTTTCTTAAAGCTCGCCAGTTTTGATGATTTCCAGAATCGCAGACAGCACGGAATTTACTGCGACTGACGCCAGGATCATGCCCATCACGCGGCTGATGATGGCTGCTCCCGAATATCGGATCAGCCGGATTATTGGGTCTGCAAGTAGCATCAGGATAAATGAGATCAGAATGACGGACAGCATGACCAAAGCCGTGATGCCTTGGTCCGCAGCACTATAGCGGTTGTTGTCGGTCAGAATAACGATTGCCAGCATCGCGCCCGGCGAAGCCAAAGACGGAACAGCCAGCGGGAATATCGCGGGGTTGGGCCGGTTGGCGGGCCGCTCCAACTCTTCTTCCGCCTCATGTTGTTCAACGACTTGCTTGCTTTCACCGAAGATCATTGTCAGGGCAAAGAGAAACAGGATGATGCCGCCTGCAACCTGAAACGAGTTTAATCCGATATCCAGCGCTTCGATCAACAATTGACCGAACACGAGAAAGAACAACAATACTCCGGCGCTGACCAAAGCTGCGAGAAGAGCAGTTTTGCGACGCGCCGCTGCCGAGAGGGTCGCAGTTACGGCGATGAAAACGGGGATAGTGCCAATTGGGTCGATGACGACCCAGAGGGTAACGAAATGTTCAAGCAGTTTTTCCAATCCAATCCCCCCGACATCCTGCAGTGTGATTAAACCGGATTGCCCAAAAATTCCAATTTTATGCGCAGTTAGCCTGTTCCGCCTGCTCCATGGCCTCGGCCGTGGCCTCCAGAACCAGCATGATTGACGCGTGGCGGTTCTTGTAGTCCCGGGCGGGGATCAGCACCTCAAGCCCGTCAAAGGGCGCATCAGGTGCAGGACCGTCTTTCTTAAGCATTGCAGACAACTGATCGCGCGCGGTTTCCACCTGCGCTCGAGTTGCGCCAATGATAGCGCTGCCCACGACCGAGGCCGATGCCTGACCTAGCGCACAGGCTTTGACGTCTTGGCCAAAGTCGGAAACCTTACCGTCCTGCATTTTCACATCTACGGTCACGGTCGATCCACAAAGTGGCGAACGCTTTTTTACCGTGGCATTGGGGTTCTCAATCCGCTCGAGATGCGGGATATCCGCCGCAAGCGCCAGAATGCGGCCGGAATAGAGCTTTATCAGGTCGTTCTCGCCGGACATGGCTTTCCCTCGTTGTCTGTTCCCCATACATAGTGAGCATCCACCGGGATGCAAAAGGTTTTTCTCATGTCTGTCACCGTCACGTTTGATCCGTCATCATTGAAGTTTAATGAGGCCGGTCTGATCCCTGCCATCGCCCAAGACGAAAGTTCGGGTGAGGTGTTAATGATGGCCTGGATGAATGTGCAAGCCATTGAGAAGACGCTTGAAACCGGGCGCGTCACCTATTGGTCGCGATCCCGTCAGTCGTTCTGGATCAAGGGCGAAACCTCGGGTCACGTGCAGGAGTTGGTGGATTTTCGGTTCGATTGTGACCGCGATTGTCTGCTGGTTCTCGTGCGTCAGACCGGTGCTGCCTGTCACACGAACCGTCGTACTTGCTTCTACACCGCCGTGCGTGATGGAGACGAGGTTGAACTGATGTCACCCATGAAGTGAACTGATCACAGGCCAACCATCTCTCGAATGTCCGCGGGCGTTGCGCCTTCGGCTCGGTATTTTGAGATCGCTCGCGCGTCGTCGCGTTTGGCCAATCGCCTGCCTGCGTCGTCGCGGATCAACAGGTGATGAAAGTAATGCGGTGTCGGCAATCCCAGCAGAGCTTGCAGAACAACATGAATGCGGGTCGCTTCGAACAGGTCCTGACCCCGTACGACATGGGTGACGCCTTGCGCGGCGTCATCCAACACCACGGACAAGTGATAGGACGTGCCCATATCGCGCCGCGACAAGACAACGTCTCCGATGGTATTTGTCAGTTCGCCAAAAGTGAACGCGACAGAACCCGTCTCATCATTCGGTTCGACGCCAGCTTCCTGAAAGGCACCAACTTTAGCATCGATACGGTTTGATCCAGACAGCGAAAGACCAGCGGCAGCCATATCTAACCTCAACGGAATTTCCCTAGGGCGCGTATCGGAGGCCGAGGTTTTCCTCCATTTTTCACGGCAGGTACCGGGGTAGATAATCCCATCCGGCCCATGCAGAGGCGCGCCTTCCTGTGGTGCACTTGCCGCAGCAGCGATATCCTTGCGATTGCAGGTGCAAGGATAGAGTAGGCCACGTGCCCATAGCTCATCCAGAGCTTTGTCGTAGACACTCAATCGCTCTGATTGCCGCATTATTGGCTCGGGCCAACTCAGTCCCAACCAACTCAGGTCATCGTAAATTTGATCTTCCCAGTGAGACCGTGATCGAGAGCGGTCGATATCCTCGACCCTCAGCAAGAACTGACCGTTTCGAGAAACGGCAAGATCATGGGCGAGGATCGCGGAATACGCATGTCCCAAGTGCAGCGGGCCGGTAGGTGACGGCGCAAAACGAGTAATGAATGTCACGCTTTTTCAACAATATAGACATCTGACTTCAGGTCCATGCCTGGCAGGTGGGGACCGTATTCTCGAAATAGCAGCCGCGCAGCGCCCATGTCCAGCCAGTCATTCAGTCTTGAAGTGTAAGTAACGTCCTTAAGCGTATGATCGTTATAGGAAAAGCCCAATAATCCACCCTTGGGCAAAGCATGCATCAACAAGTCAAACACCTCGGGCGGAGCCGCACCGGTGCCGATGACGCCGATGGCAGTAATCGCTTTGTATGCACCTTTTTCCAAAGGGTCAGGATCGGTAATCTCGAAAGTCGACAGCCTGCGGTAGACCCCTTTGGCCTTGGCGCCTTCCATCATCTTGGCGGTCGGGTCAACCCCATCGATCACCTCGAATCCCGCCGCGCGTAAGGCCACACCCGAAAGGCCGGTGCCGCAACCATAATCGAGTATAGGGGTCTGAGGTTCGGGCAGCTTCGACCAAAGCGCTTCGGCGACGCGTCCGGGAGTTGCATAACCATGCGCGCCGACCTCGGCATCATATGACGAGGCCCACTTTTGATAATGCGCATGTGTGGCCTGCGGCGTGTCCAGATCGTAGACGTCTTTGAGGAATTTGTCGCTCATACACCTATGTTACGCCGCTTCGTCCTGAAGCGTCCAGTCAGCTCTGCGCCAGCCAGTTTGTCCATTCGGCTTTGGCCCGATCTGTGTAGGCCTTGTAACGATCTTTGCGGCCCCGGCGCCCACCTTTCAGCCCTTCGACAGGGCGGAATAGGCCAAAGTTGACGTTCATGGGTTGAAAGGTCTTAGCCTCGGCTCCACCAGTGATGTGGTGGATCAGGGCACCCATGGCACTGTCCTGCGGCACTTCTGGCAGGGTACGGCCCAATATCTCGGCTGCAGCCAGACGGCCAGCCAGAAGGCCCATAGCTGCGCTTTCGACATACCCCTCAACCCCGGTGATCTGGCCAGCAAAGCGGATATTCGGCTTTGATTTCAGGCGCATCTGCGCGTCCAGCAAAGTAGGTGAGTTGATGAAAGTGTTGCGGTGAATGCCGCCCAGACGCGCAAAGCTGGCATTTTCAAGCCCGGGGATCATGCGAAACACCTCGGTTTGTGCGCCATATTTCATCTTGGTCTGAAAACCCACGATGTTGAACAGCGTGCCAAGGGCGTTATCGCGGCGCAGCTGCACCACGGCATGAGGTTTGACGTCCGGTTGGTGCGGATTGGTCAGGCCAACGGGCTTCATCGGACCATGGCGTAGCGTTTCGCGCCCACGTTCCGACATTACTTCGATCGGCAGGCAGCCGTCGAAATAGCCAGCGGTTTCCCCGTCGTGGAACTCGGTCTTATCGGCCGCCAGCAGAGCGTCGATGAACGCCTCGTACTGATCCCGGTCCATCGGGCAATTCAGATAGGCAGTGCGCTCTTCCTCGGTCTCGCCCTTGTCATAGCGCGATTGCATCCACGCTTTGCTCATGTCGATGCTGTCCGCATAGACGATGGGGGCGATGGCATCGAAGAAGGCCAGAGATTGAGCGCCGGTTTCTTTACTTATGGCCTGACCCAGAGCGGTCGAAGTTAGCGGTCCTGTGGCATAGATCCAATTGCCTTGGTCGGGCAGCGTGGTGACCTCTTCTCCTGTCACTTCGACTCGTGGGTGAGACCGCAGCTTTGTAGTAACGGATTCCGCAAATGGGTCGCGATCAACTGCCAACGCTCCTCCGGCAGGAAGACGGTGCGCGTCGGCCGTGGTCATGATCAATCCATTCGCGGCACGCATTTCCCAATGCAACAGGCCGACAGCATTCTGTTCGTCGTCATCTGATCGGAAAGAGTTCGAACACACCATCTCGGCCAGATTGCCCGTCTGATGCGCAAAGGTGCCCACGTTGGGCCGCATTTCGTGGATCACGACATCCACGCCCATTTCCGCCGCCTGCCATGCGGCTTCGGACCCGGCCATGCCGCCGCCCACGATATGCAATTTTTGTGTCATGCGTTGCCACATAGGGCACAGCATCTCACAACGCAACACAGGGAGGAAGGTTTGCAGAAATAGGGGGATTTTGGGGTCGCCGCTGCGGGAATGTCGACGCCGGTGAGAGAAACCAGCTTGGAGGGACCTTCCGCCCACGGCGACCCAAAAGTGTCTCCAGAGCCTAAGCTCTGTCCCAGCATTGCCACAGTGTCGCCGTTTTGGAAAGAAGAAAAATCATCAACAGTCTCGAAAATTGTTTCTAACAGTCGCCTCATTGCTGCCAATTTGGCGGCCTTTTCTCAATAAACGCAGATATTCCTTCTTCGGTATCCCGATGCAGCATATTCTGTGCCATTACCTCTCCGGTATAACTGTAAGCCTGCTCAATCGGCATATCCAGTTGTTGGTAAAACGCCTGCTTGCCGACTTTGACCGCCGATCCCAGCTTGGCCGCCAGTTGGTCCGCGAGCGCCGCAGTTTCATGTTCCAAAAGCATTTCCGGCACTACGCGGTTAATCAATCCAAGCTCAACGGCAGTTTCGGCCGAGATAAATTCACCGGTCGTCAGCATTTCAAACGCGCGTTTGCGGGGAATGTTCCGGCTGAGCGCAACCATGGGGGTCGAGCAAAACAGACCGATATTCACACCGTTCACGCCGAATCGAGTGCCTTCCGCTGCAACAGCCAAATCGCAAGTGGCAACAAGCTGGCAGCCTGCCGCCGTGGCAATGCCATGAACCTGTGCGATCACCGGTTGGGGCAGAGACTGAATCGAAAGCATCATTTGCGCACATCTGGCAAACAAATCCTGGAAGTAAGATTTACCCCCATCTTCTGACTGTCGCCCGGCTGTCATCTGTTTGAGGTCATGGCCCGCGCAGAAAGCCTTGCCTTCACCGCTTAGAATCACTGCTCGGATCGCGCTGTCATCGCGCAATGCGTCGAACTCGGCCTGAAGGGCTGCCAGCATTTCATCGCTCAGGGCATTCAGGCGATCAGGCGAGTTCATTTTCAGGGTTGCCACGGCACCTGTGTCGTTACGTTCCAGAATTGGCATCTTGCTCTCCGTTCCGATGTCGGGCCAACTCTAGGTCGGCAAATCGAGGAGGGAAAGCATGTCATTGGTGATGAACCGCGAAGACCTGACAGACTACATGAGGCAGGTCTTTCCACAGGTGCATCGGGACTTTGTAGTTGAAGAGCTAAATGAGGACTCGATTGTGATGCGGTTGGTTGTAGAAGATCGGCATCTGCGTCCAGGTGGGACCGTTTCAGGACCGTCCATGTTTGGGTTGGCTGATGTGAGCGTCTACGCAATGGTTTTGGCGCGCAAAGGTCGGCAATCGCTTGCCGTTACCACAAATAGTTCTTTGGATTTTCTAAGAAAACCTGAAGGCGGCAAAGATATGATCGCGCATTGCCGGTTGCTGAAGCTAGGCCGCAGTCTTGCTGTTGGGGACGTGCTGATGTTCTCCGACGGGTCCGACAAGCCAGTTGCGCGAGCGACGATGACCTACTCGCTTCCACCCGAAGGGTCTGCGGCAGCGGCGTTTGGGTAAAAAAGGCCGGGCATTGCCCGGCCAGGAAGAGGTCCCGTCAAGGGACTGGGGAAATTTTAACCCTGCCAGAAGTAGCGGGTGTACTCCCGCCGGGCCTGATACCGGGTCAGGCCGACATCTTTGAGAAGCCGGTCATCCAAATTGGACAGATTTACTCGGCTGCGGCGTTGGCGTTCCCACTTCGTCACGGTTGCCGCAAACCGCACGGCCAGCGCGGCGATCAGCGGCAGCCGGGGGCTGTCGTTAAGCAGCAAGAGGGCGGGGTTGTGCATTGCGCGTGTCATAGTGGGTATCCTTTCTAATTGTATTGACACAAAGCTAATATGTTCGGTACAAGAGATTGATACATTCGAGATTGTGTCAAAATCAAAGGAAGAATTGTAATGGATACAATTTGGCCGGAGGCGTTGCCGAAATCAAAGGGCCCAAAGTACACTCTGGTCGCTGACACCATTCGAAAAGCAATAGATAACAAGGTGCTGGAAGTCGGAGCGAAGCTGCCTCCGGTTCGTGAACTGGCGTATCGACTACAAATAACGCCGGGTACGGTTGCGAGAGCGTACACCATTCTGACCGATGAAGGCTTGTTAAACGCTGAGGTCGGTCGTGGTACATTTGTCGCCCCTCCGAAATCTCCCATTCTGGACGATGTTTGGGCCAGGCAACTGCACCTGCAAGATGACAAGTACAACGCCAATGTCAGCCTCTTTAGTCCGCGGCTGGCAGATGTGGGGCAGGTCGCCTTGATTCGCGAATGCCTGAAAAAGGTCTCACATTCCGATCCTGGATTGTTCCTGAACTACCCGACCCGCGATGCCTATCAACCAATGCGGCAGACCGTGGTGGATTGGTTGTCGGATCTGCCCTTGGGAGCGCTTTCACATGACGACATTGTTTTAACACATGGTGGGCAGAATGGGTTGTGCCTTGTGTTCCAGACAATCTTGCGTGGCGCCAAGCCGGTGGTTTTGGTGGAAGATCTATCCTACGCAGGTTTTCGCAGGGCAGGGGAGTTGATGCGAGCCGACGTCGTCGGCGTCAAAATGGACAAGTGGGGTATAGATCCCAATGCCATGGAACATCTATTGCGTCAGACGCCCGCGCAAGCTGTTTGCGTCTCGCCTGAGGTTCAGAATCCTACCGGGGCGCATACACCGCTGGAACGGCGCAAGGAGATCGTAGAAGTGGCCCGCCGCTTTGATGTGCAAATTGTCGAGGACGATTGTTACCGAATGGGAGATGCGCGTGAGCCGAGTTATCGCGCCCTTGCGCCCGAGCGCGGATGGCATGTGTCTTCCATTTCTAAAACACTGACGCCCGCATTGCGTGTCGGTTTCGCCATTGCACCGAGGGAAAGAAGCGTCGATTTGCGGCGGTCCGCCGAATACGGGTACTTCGGACTTGCACAGCCGCTTGCGGAACTGACCCGGTTATTGTTGTCCGACCCTAGAACGCGGCAGATTGCGAGGGATGTCCGCGTAAAGATGGGAGAATATGTGCGGGTTGCAGTGAACGCTTTGGGCGGGTTTGAACTCAACTGGGCGCCGGACGTCCCATTTGTTTGGCTGCACCTGCCATCAGGGTGGCGTGCTGCAGCGTTCAGTCGTGCCGCTGAACGAGAAGGGATTCAACTCCGGTCTGCTGATGAGTTCGCCCTACGCGATGGGCGTGCCCCAAATGCGGTACGCATCGCTATGAATGGGCATGTGTCCCTTGAGCGGTTCGAAGATGCGATGCAGCGATTGAGACGCTTGCTGGACAATCCACCCGAGCAAATCAGCGTCTAAATATGGGGTAAAATAATACCTATTTTTTAAGTTATTGTAATTACTATATTTAAAAGCGTTTGGTGTTGTTGACCTACGCTACGGACGCCTCTAAATACGCTCCATCGAATTCGGGCCGCTCTGTCTTGGGGCGGTCTTTCACATCAAACAGGACTATCCTGCCATGAAAACCTTTTCTGCAACACCTGCAGACATCGACAAGAAATGGATCCTGATCGACGCTGAGGGCGTTGTTCTGGGCCGTCTTGCCTCGATCGTCGCCATGCGTCTGCGTGGCAAGCACAAAGCGTCGTTCACCCCGAACATGGATATGGGCGACAACGTCATCGTGATCAACGCTGACAAAATCCAGATGACCGGCAAGAAGCGCGAAGAGAACTTCTACTGGCACACTGGCCACCCGGGCGGCATCAAGTCGCGTACGAAGCAGCAGATCCTCGAGGGTGCACACCCCGAGCGCGTTGTGACCCAAGCAGTCAAGCGCATGCTGCCGGGCAACCGCCTGTCGCGTCAGCAAATGACCAACCTGCGCGTTTATGCCGGTGCCGAGCACCCGCACGAAGCCCAGGCCCCCGAAGTTCTGGACGTTAAGTCCATGAACAAGAAAAACACCCGGAGCTAATGACCGATGGCTGATCAGATCAATACTCTCGAAGAGCTGAGCGCCGTCGCAGGCGTTGAAACCGTGGCCGAAGAAGTCATCGTGCGCGAACCCGTACGTGACGAACTGGGCCGCTCCTACGCCACCGGCAAGCGTAAAGACGCTGTTGCCCGCGTTTGGATTAAGCCGGGTTCCGGCAAGGTCACCGTGAACGGCAAAGACCAGGACAAGTACTTTGCTCGTCCCGTTCTGCAGCTGATCCTGCGCCAGCCGTTCCAGGTTGCTGGTGTTGAAGGCGAATTCGACGTCGTTGCAACCGTCAAAGGCGGTGGCCTGACCGGTCAGGCCGGTGCGGTCAAGCACGGCATCTCGAAAGCTCTGCAGCTGTACGATCCGTCGCTGCGCGGCGCGTTGAAAGCCGCTGGTTTCCTGACCCGCGACAGCCGCGTTGTGGAACGTAAGAAATACGGTAAGCGCAAAGCGCGTCGTTCGTTCCAGTTCTCGAAGCGTTAATCGCTGCAGAAACCGAAATTCAAAGGGCTCGCAATTGCGGGCCCTTTTTCTTCGCATACTGGTGTAAAGTCTCTCGTTGGTTCGCTAGCGCGAGAGGGAAGCTTTTCCGTCTCTCTTTTTCAGCTTATGCCGTTCGGGTAATTTGGTTTTCCCGCGACCATCGGCACAGCGAGTTTGAACATCGGCCCTAATGCGCGACTGATTTTTATTGTGGCGTATACCTGACGTTTGGCGTCACCGTATCTCAGTTGCAACGTGGGTGGATCATTGGCCGCACCAAAAAAAGTGGGCTACCCTTGCAGGGCAGCCCATGTAGTTCACTGCCCTGACATAAGATCGCGAAGTTCCTGAATCTTCTCTGCAATCGTTTCTGGCGACGCTTGGATGTCATCCAAAATTTTAATAGCCTGCGTCTTAATATCTTGCGCCAGTTCGCTCTCCTGAATGGATGCGACCATCGTGTCATAGTCAAAGTTATCAAGGCTTAGCGCGCCAGCCTCGATCCACGAATTCAGTAGATCTTGACCCTGGTTCGCCAGAGCGGCGACTTCTTCACCAGCCTGATTGGCCAAATCCGTCGCAGTCTGACCTGCTTGGTCCGCGGCATCCGAGGCCTGATCCGCGATAGACGCGGCGGCGTCGGATGCTTGATCTGCAACAGACGAGGCGGCCTCATTCGCCTGCTCAGCTACCGAGCTTGCCGCCTCACTGACCGCGTCCCCGGCATCCTGCGCAGCAGATTGCAACTGTTCGGCTGGCGTTGGGTCGGGTTGGGTTGTGTAATAATAAATTCCAGCGCCAGCAGCGGCGATGACTACAGCTATTAGGATAGTGCGGGACATGTGTCTCTCCTTTGGAAAATGTGCCGCCGAGATGGGATAAGCCTAACTGAAATCAAAGGGGAATTCGCGAAATTTCTTTTCAAATCTGTGGATTGAGCCATGCTACGCCCAAAAACCAAGGTCGGATGGCAATAACACGCCCACATATGCAGAATACGTCTTTCTACTGCCTAAGGGTTGAATTCCTACTGAAGTGACGGCGGTGACCATCCTTGACGCAGAAGTTCGTTGACGACATCGTCGGCGTGTTTGCCGTTGCTGTAAATACTCTTCAACATTGTCGCAATTGGCGCATTCGGCCAGGCGCGCTCCAATTCGGCCAGTTTCGCTTGAGCTTGACGATCACGGCCCAGAGCAGAAAACGCGGCGACTTGATATGCCAAAGACGGCGCACTCAGCGGGTCTCCTAGTCGTTTCGCCTCTTCAAACCGTTGGATGGTCTTTTCATAGTCGCCGAGATGGAAATGCGCAGCACCTGATATGTTGCGGTTGGCGAACCTCTGGTTGCTTGAATCCACCAGAGTCTGCCGATCTGCAGTTTCAACCGCTTCATCAAACGCGCCTGAGAACAACGCCACTGCGCCGAGAAAATCAAGAACGGCACCGTCCTCGGGATCAAGTTGGGCAGCCCGTCTTCCAACCATCAACGCTGCTTCGTAGTCATGATTGGCAAAGTAAGCCCAACTCTTGGCGGATTGGCTCCAGGCTTGCTCTGGCGCCAGCCTGACTGCTTCATTGGCGAATTCCATAGCAGCAACTGTATAGTCGATTTTTGCGTCCGAAGGTGGTGTGATGACTGACAGCGTCGCCAGCACCTGAGCGGCTCCGGCGTAACCACCAAAATAATCGGGATCGATTTCGATCACACGCTCAAATACGGACAGCACGAGAATTTGTCGGGGGCGATCAAAGATCGGGAAGATCATTGCGCGCGCTTGTTGCGCAAGGTTGAACGCCTGCAGAGCTGCAGGCGACTTTTCGTAGATTGCAGCTCGCTGCAAGAGGTCCGAGGTTTCTGAAACAGAAGCACTGTTGGAGCTTCCAGGGGCAAGTTCAGAATCCGATAGTAGCAGGCTGTTCGCAATGATCGCACCGATCAAGGCACCGACCGCAAACGTGCCAACGGGAACGCCAAACCTTTCTACGCGTTTGATGGGGCGATGGCTGCGCGCGGGTTCAACGCTTTCAAACCGGGGCCGATACCCGCCGCTGTCCATATGCAAACGTACTGGGTCATTCTTGCCAGCGCCTTCATAGTACAGTTCCAGAAACTGCCGAAGACGTCTGGCGTCCACACGGACCACGTTTTCCGGATCGGACCCTTCAGAGGTGTCGCGACCATAGACATCCTGAGCAATAGTTTTGCCGCGAATGTGTTCGCCACGACCTGCAAGTTCTTCGTCGACTATATAGATCAGGAACGCTCTGAGGCGGTCGGCTCCCTCAAGATGGCTGTCATCCAGCAAACGCGAAAGCGCATCCCGCTTTTCGGTCTCGTTAACGCTGTCTGTGAGCCCATTCATATTCCTATTTTTGCAATTAATTCGATGTGAGTCACCCCGTTTCAAACTGTGAGTCACTTACGTTTTCAGTCTCGAGCGCGCAGGATCGAGAAACGTCCGTCTACCGCCAAGCAGTTTGAGTGGGGCCTTAAACTATTGCGGTGATTATATTTTAAGGAGGAAACCCAATGGTACGACCTTCAAATTTCGGGAAACTTAGCAAGCATTTCACGGTTGGGCTGGCGTTCGGGGTGTGGGCGACCGCACCGCAGTCAGTCACGCAAGCTGTGATCGACTTTGTTTCTCCGTCTGCTGCTTACGCGCAGGACGCTGAAGAGGTCTCTCCAACCGCAGTTCGTGATCGGCCACGGGATGTGTATTACCCCAACACAGAAGACCTTGCCGAAGATGAGATGCGTGTGATCGCATGCGGAACGGGTATGCCGACGACCCGCGCAGCCCAGGCCGCTGCTTGTTTTCTCGTTGAATTGGGGAACGGCGACAAGTTCCTGTTTGACATCGGCTCGGGTTCGGCCGAGCGGATTTCATCGCTTCAAATTCCTTACAACTATCTGGACAAGGTCTTTATCGGTCACCTGCACACCGATCATTTCGGGGCGCTGCACGATCTGTTCATTGGCGGCGCGCTTATGGGGCGAAACGTACCATTGCGAGTTTGGGGCCCAAGTGGACCCACAGAGGAACTTGGAACCGCGTACGCACTTGATCACATGCAGAAAATGCTGACATGGGATCTTGCCGGCCGCGCGGGAAACGTAGATTTCCGCGGCTATTCGATGGACGTGACCGAGTTCGATTACAAGTTAGAGAATGAAGTCATCTATGATGAGAACGGCGTTCAAATCCGTACATTCCCAGCAATTCACTCGATCGATGGCGCGGTGAGCTATGCTTTGGAATGGAATGGACTAAAATTTGTGTTCAGTTCGGACACTTATCCGAACACGTGGTTCAAAGAATACGCAAAGAATGCCGATCTAGCGATTCATGAGTGCTTCATCGCGGTGCCGGAACTGGTGACCAAAATGAAATTCACACCAGAGTCGGCCCTGTTGGTAGGAACACAGGTGCACACTGCACCAGAAGCCTTTGGTAAAGTCATGAGCGATATCCAGCCTCGTATGGCGGTCGCGTATCATTTCTTCAATGACTTCGACACCTCGTCTGGTGTCTATGAGCGCATCCGTTCGACCTATGATGGTCCGCTGAGCATGGCGGATGATTTCATGGTTTGGAACGTCACCAAAGACGACATCACCGTTCGTATGGCAGCCACTGAGGAACGCACGTGGTCTCCGCCTTTAGCCGCACCCGCTCAGGCACCATCTCAGGATGACAGGGCGGAGTTTGCAGAACGCTCGGGCGTACCGCTTGAGGCTATGCAGTTCTCAGACTTTACCAAAAAAGGGTATGACGACGTCGACGATGTACTGCGTCCGATCTTCGAAGAAGCATCTGAAGTACTTGGGCAGGACTTCCCATATCCCGGAGACCAATAACCCCTCGGCACCGAGAAAGGCGCGGGTGAGAACTCGCGCCGATCTTCTTGGCTCAACTCTTTGAACCGGAGACTTGGGATGCGATTTGCCCGGAAATGGAAATTATGGCTACCTTTGCAGATTGGCCTGACGCTAGTCGCAGTAACGGTTGCAAATGCGCAAGCTCTCTCACGTAATTCGACAGATACCGACGCATGGCGCCATTCAATCACACCCTATCTTTTCCTGCCTCTCAGCACCAAAGGCACTTCTACAGTTGACGGTACCAGTGTCGATCTGGACCTGAACCTGAGCGAGGTCCTGGATATTCTACAGGGTGCGGCATCGGTTCGATACGAAGGGTGGAGAGGCGATTTCGGGATTATTTCCGAGGTTTACTACGTGAAGCTCGGTGAAGACGGGAACTTGCCGGTTGGAAATGCAACGGTTGACGTGGATGTTCGGCAAACATTCTTCAACCTTCAGGCCGCTTATAGGTTTGCAGAGGGCGTGAATGCTTCGGGACGCCGTTTTGCGGCCGATGCTACAATCGGCGTTCAATGGAACCGTCTGAAGCAGGAAATTGACCTGGCCGGTCCGGGGCCGGGCAGGACCTTGGGCGGAACTGAGGAATGGTTCGAGCCTTTGATCGCGCTGCGCTATGCCGTGGAGCTTAACGATAGGTGGAGCTTCGCGACCCGAGCTTCGTTAAGCGGCTTTGGGGTGAGCGGAGACGATCTGCAATACGTCGCTTTGGCCGGTTTTGACTGGAAGGGCTGGGAGAACACGTCTTTGCGGTTTGGCTACCAGTTTTACGGAATTGACTACTCCACAGACCGTGATGGCGGGGAGTTTGCTTATGACATCGATCAAAACGGAATTTACGCCGCTGTTGCGTTTCACTTCTAAGACGTGGTGCGGCATTGCTTGTCTGGCTGCCGTCATAGTCGGCTGGGGGCCTGCCAAAGCTGATCTCGTCTCACCCTACGGTGGGGAAACGGCGCCGAACTTCGCCGAACTGTCGGTCGAAAAGGATCATGTTCGCGTCATTCTGGAAATCGACCTGAGCGCGTATCCATTCTTTGTCGCAGCTGACGACGGTTCCGGTGCATCATTGTCGGAACGCACGGGGCGGACATTTCACGTTTCAGCCGATGGCCATCCGTTGGATCGCGTGGTCCATGCAATTGACGTGCGCCCTCGCATCCCTCGTCAAACGGCAGCCAGCAGTTTGGTCGCACCTCGACCCCGAAGTGCGGAAGTCGTCTTTGTCGATTTGGAGTTTCCCTTTCAAGGCAAGCCCGAACAGATCACTTTCACACCGCCATTGAACTCTGACGGTATTCCGTTGGCCTCAATCGGGGTTATGGCCGAACACAGCGGTGTACCGGTAACCGACTACCGGTTCTTGTCCCAAGCGGAAACTATGCTGCCGAATTGGGATGACCCATGGTTCACCAGGTTCGAAAACCCGAACCTGACCCGCCATCACAAATCCCCACTCATGTCGTTTCTATCGATCGCGCCGCGTGAAGTACGCCACGAGGTGATTTTTCGCCTGAAAGACCTCGAAGGGTGGACCGAACTGAAACTTGGCGACGCCGAAAGCCTCACCGCAGATCAGGTCACATGGATCAAAGAAGAGGCCTCGGATTTCTTCAAAACCCAAAACCCTGTCACCGTGGATGGGGTCAACGAGATACCAAGTAGCGTGAAGGTGTCCCGTATCGCGGTGGGCGCTGAGGGGCTGCGCGTGCTACCGGATCAGGCACCTGCCGGGCGCACTACGATGCTTTTGGGGGCCGTGTTGTCCTATCCTCAAGACCGTCTGGCCAGTCAGGTTGACATGCATTGGCAATTGTTCCCTGAGGGCGTTGATATCGTTCCCATTACACTCAGTGATCCGGCGGGCGGGGTCCCTTCGCAAATCTACAAAACAGATCCGAAAGTGAGGTGGACCAATCACCTGACGGCTTGGGATGAGCCCCGCACCCAACCAGTCATTGTTAAAACCGCCGGAGCCGTTCCGCTGCCGTTTCTTGCTTTTGGATTGGCCGTGATTTCCGTGATTTGCTTGCTGAGCGCGTGGAATTTGAAGTCTGTGCCACGAGCGCTGAGCTTCGGGTTGGCCGGTATTTTTGCTGCGGCAGCCATTCTAACGTTTGCGATGAAAGGCTCTTTTCCCCGCCCCGGACCGGACGAGATCGCAACCCATCATGTCGTAAAAGGTATGTTGGAAAATATTAACACGGCCCTGTTGGAGACGGACGCAGTTGGAATTCAGGCCGCTCTAGCGCCGTTTGTGGATGAGTCCCACCGAGAGGATGTCAGTGCCGAGCTTCGCAGGGGACTATCGGTTACACTTCCATCTGGTGCTTCAGCGCTGGCAGAAGAAATTGAAGACTTGTTGGTTGAAAACCTAGCCCAAGGTCAGCGCAGAGACGATTTTCAGATCCTCGCAAATTGGACGGCCCGTGTCAGCGGTGGACATTGGGGGCATTTCCACCAGCAGAACGTGAATTTTCGCGGGCTGATGGATGTATCTCGGCGCGGTGATCAATGGATGCTGGATGGCCTGACCGTGCTGACAGCCCAAAGGGAGGGTTGAAATGCGACGTACTAACCTGATCTTCGCATTCCTTGCGATTGCCGTGGTGTTGCTCGCCGCAGACAGGTCCAGCGCTCACTTCAAGCTGAATCAAAACGTACGGGTGCATCATGTGGTGCATTCTGAGAACGATCTGGACGTCTTTCTGCGAATACCACTGTCTTACGTGGTCGCCGAATTGGTTGGACCGGAAGGGCTCGACGGCCTCCCGGTTCCTGCACCATATACCTACAACCAAATCGAAGATGGCGTAGTGATGCACTACGTCGATCAGGTTGCATTGCGCGATGATCCGGGCGGGTTGGCGTTGCTTGCTGTTGGCGAGCTGAGTCTGTCAGTTGAGGGACAAGTACCAACGGCCTCGGTCATCGCCATGCGCTTGCATCCCTTGGGGTCGGAGCCGGGTTTTGCGACCCTGGCCGAGGCGAAAAACGCACTATCCGCCAAAGATGTGTTCCCTGCAGGCGACGAGACTTATGTGGGCGATGTGATGCTGGACCTGCACTTACGTTACGCGACCGGTCCGGTCGAAGATTACGCACTGTCGTACTCGTCTGATCCTGGACTAACAGGGCAAGAGGATACGGCTAACTTGATCTTGGATTACAACGGCGATCAAGTCCGCACCTATCGCGCAACAGGATTAATGCACGAGCCGATCAGTGTGTCCGGATCAGCGACGGCAGCTGCTTCAACATTTGTGGTCGAAGGCATCCGACACATCATCGAAGGTCCAGATCACGTGTTGTTCGTGCTCTGTATGATTATCGGAGCGGTGAATCTGCACAGCCTGCTGGCGCGTGTCACAGGATTTACGCTCGGCCATACGGTGACATTGATCCTGGGCTTTTTCGGAGTTGCCCCAGGCGGTGACTGGTTTATCCCCGCGGTCGAACTGGCCATTGCTCTTTCGATCATCTACGCCGCCGTAATAGCCGTTCGACCACCTGAGCGGAACCACGGTGACCTAAAGGCTTTTGCGATCACTTCGGGCATTGGCTTGCTGCATGGTTTCGGCTTTTCCTTCATGCTGCACCAGATCCTGCGCGTGGATGCGCCAAACGTATGGCATAGCCTTCTGGCCTTTAACGTAGGCGTTGAGATTGGGCAGTTGATGATCGTTCTATTGGTCTGGCCATTGGTTCTGATCTTGCGCAAGCAACCGGGCCGTATCTGGGTCGGTTCGCGTGCTGCAGTAGCGGCATGTGCGAGCCTCGTGGCTATGGTCTGGGTGGTTCAAAGGGCAGAGTTTTTCTTGTGACGGCCTGAACCGTTAAAATGCCAACAATTCGATCGGCGTATTCTTCCACATATTGCCGTCTTTCCTTATCCGCTCGGCTGACCCACAAAAAGGAGCGGACTAATTGACGGTTCCTCGCTAGGAGACCCCTTGCTTGTAGTTGGGGGCAAAGATGGCAGTGGACTTCCCGAAGCTAGTTTGACTTAATGCTGTTACAAAAAATCTTGTATTTACCAGCGCATGGCTGGATCTACCAAGGGGAGAACTATGAAATATTCATTGCTAGCATCATTTGTTGCAGTGTCCGCGTTGGCCGCGCCAACGCTACAAGCGGATACGTTGAGACTTCTGACATGGGGTGGGTACGCACCGGAAGACGTGATCGCGAAGTTCGAGGCCGAAACGGGCCATACGGTCGAGGTAACGACCTCGAATAATGAGGAAATGATTGCAAAACTACGCGCGACCAACGGTGGCGGGTTTGATCTGGCACAGCCCAGCCAAGACAGGATCACCAGCGCGCAGGAAGAGTTTGGAATTTACAAACCAATCGACATGTCCCGTGTGAATGCCGATCTTTTCATTCCGTCGATGCTCAGCGCGACAGCTGGAAACACGACCTTTGATGGCGAGGTTTATGGCCTGCCGCATGTCTGGGGAACCAGTGGTCTGGTTGTGAACACGGCCGAAGCCGGAGATGTGACCGACTACACCGATTTGTGCGACGACGCGGTCGCAGGGAAGGTGTCTTACCGTCTCAAGCGCCCGACGCTGATCGGGTTTGCTTATTCCATGGGGCTCGATCCCTTTGCCGCTTATGGCGACACAGAAGCTTATCAAGGCATTCTGGATCAGGTCGAAGCGAAGCTGACGGAATGCAAGCCGAACGTGAAGACCTATTGGGGCGGCGGAGATGAGATCAAGAACCTGCTTCGTTCGGGTGAAGTCGTGGCGTCCATGGCGTGGGATACTGGCGGCTGGCAGCTGAACGCCGACAATCCAGACATCACTTTTGTTGCGCCGGAAGCGGGCGCATTGGGCTGGATCGACACCTTCGTTTTGCCGGCACGCGGCCGGGCTGATGATGCGGCCTATGACTGGATCAACTTTGTGATGCAGCCCGAGATCGCGGCGATGATCACCAACACCGCCGGAAACTTCACGGCGGCTGTGGACGGCGATGCAGGCGTCAACGAGGACCTGAAGGCTCGCTATCAGGGCAGCTTTGATCAGGAAGCGATTGATAACATCAAATGGTACCCACCTGTGCCAGCTGGTCTTGAGGCACTCGAAGGAGCGACTCTGGACAGGATCAACGCAGCAAACTAATGCTGTGACACCGGCTAAAAGGGGGCACCTTCGGGTGCCCCTTTACACTTGGGAGTTTGCAATTTGACGAATACGGGTCCTGATCTTGAATGTCGTGATCTGATCAAGGATTTCGACACGTTCCGCGCTGTCGACCATGTCAGTTTTGATGTGCCGCAAGGCTCTTTCTTTTCCATCCTCGGCCCTTCGGGATGCGGCAAGACAACCCTTTTGCGCATGATCGCTGGATTTCAGACTCCGTCAGCCGGAGATTTGCTGATTAAAGGGCATTCCATGATAGGAGTGCCGCCGAACAAACGTCCGGTATCCATGGTATTCCAACACCTTGCACTTTTCCCGACGATGAACATCGGGGACAATGTAGGATTTGGATTACGCCAACGCGGCATCTCGAAATCAGAGATCAAAACGCGTGTGGAAAAGGTGCTCGATCGTGTCGGCTTGCCGAACGTAGCCGAACGCCGCGTCGATCAACTGTCCGGTGGACAAAAACAGCGAGTCGCAATTGCTCGGTGTATGGTGCTGGAGCCGGATGTGCTGTTGCTGGACGAACCGCTGGGCGCGCTGGACTTGAAGCTACGCGAGCACATGAAGGTGGAGCTTAAGGCTCTGCAGTCGGCCTTTAATACGACCTTTGTGTATATCACGCACGACCAATCTGAGGCGTTGGTGATGAGCGACAATATCGCGGTTATGAACCATGGAAGGTTCGAACAGATCGGTACGCCGCATGACGTCTATCACGCGCCGGACACAGCATTTGTTGCCGGATTTGTCGGGGACGCCAACAAGATATCTGCTCGGGTCGTAGCGACAGACGAAAGGACTTTGACGCTCAAAGCTGATGGCGGCTCGGACATTCGTGTCGCTGTCGGGCGGGATCAGTTGCCAACCGGACAAAAGGTTCAAGTCTTTTTAAGGCCCGAAGCCATTGAATTGCTGCCAAACGGAGCCGACACAGACGGGGCGTCGAACGTTAGCCCCGGCATTGTTGAGAATGTCCTTTTCAACGGGGCCAACAGCATGGTTACCGTGAAGGGAGCGGATGGCGTCAGTTGGAAGGCGGCTCTACCGCAAACCGGGGATTTTGCCTCCCTGCAAAAGGGTGATGCGGTACGCACCCGTTGGCAACCGACGCAAGCGCGGTGTTATCCCGTGGCGGAGGGTTAAACCATGGTATCCGATACCTCGCGGTTGGGACTCTACCTACTGCTGGCGCCGATCCTGTTGTGGTTGACCGTGCTGATCATCCTGCCGCATGTCGGCCTGTTCTTCGTGTCTATTAGCGAGAAGATTGGACCGCGTGAGTACGAAACAGGTTTTGCCAATTATGCGGCCTTTTTCACCGAACCGCTCTACTGGCGTACTTTTGCGCGGACCGCGATCATGTCGGTTCTGGCCACGGCATTGACGTTGATCCTTGGGTTTCCGATTGCCTACTACATCGCCAAGCTTACCAGGGGGCGCACCAAGACAACGCTGTTTTTGATGTGCATGATCCCGTTTTGGGTCTCGGAACTGGTGCGCACGTTTGGCTGGATGATCCTACTGCGGGAAACGGGCGTGTTTTCAAATGTCCTCCAATACCTCGGGCTGGTTTCCGGACCGGTCGAGATGCTGTACAACGATGCCGCCATCATGGTGGGGCTCGTCTACACGTCGATCCTGTTCATGGTTGTCCCGTTGGTCACCACTCTGGACAGCCTAGACGACAGCTTGATCGAAGCGGGTTACGACTTGGGCGGAACAAGCACATCCATCATGCGAGAGATCGTGATCCCTCACGCCATGCCTGGAATTGTATCGGGTTGCATCGTCGTCTTCATGCTGTCCCTGGGCAACTATCTGACCCCAATCCTACTGGGCGGGAAAGACAGTCTTTGGTTCACCGGTATGATCTATACCCAGTTCATTACCCGGTTTAATTGGGAGTTGGGCTCCGCCTTCGGCTTCCTGTTGCTGGCGCTTTCGTCACTTGTCGTGTTCCTTGGTCTGAAACTGTCCGGCCAATCTCTTTCAGAGACAATGGGGCGCTCATGATACCTAGCATTCCCCAACCCACTTTCACCAAGCTGTGCTATCGCGCCTATGTTGCGGTTTTCTTCGTTTATCTTGCTCTGCCGCTGGCGGTTGTCTGCCTCTTTGCCTTTAACGACAGCGTATTCCCATCTTTGCCGTGGGAAGGTTTCACGCTTGCATGGTTCTTTGGTACCGACGCACCGTTCATTGGCGTTTTCAATGAGCGCTCGATCATGCGATCAATCGGAACGTCGGCCTTTGTTGCGGTCTGGGTTTCCGGGCTGTCCGTCGCAGTTGGTACCTGCAACGCGTTTCTGTTCGTGCGTCATGATTTCCCCGGCAAGGGATTTCTCTATATGCTCATGCTGTTGCCTCTGATCATTCCCGGAGTGATCCTTGGCATCTCGATCCTCGTCTTTTCCAGTTCCTTGGCAAATACTCTGGAAGATGCGACGGGTCTTTGGTTTGACGGGCTCAGGCCCGGTCTGATCCTTGTGATCCTTGGGCAGTTTTCGTTCATCACCACTTTTGCGACCCTTGTCATCTCGGCTCGTCTACAGAAATTCGATCCCAGTCTTGAAGAGGCGGCATTGAATCTCGGGGCCAGCAAATGGGGCGCGATCCGGCAGATCACCCTTCCGTTTCTGCTGCCGGCAATTGTCGCCTCGGCTGTGGTTGCAATGTTGATGAGTTTCGAGAACTTCAACACCACATTGATGCTGGTGGGCTCGGAGTCACCGCTGACGATCACGATGTTCGACAAGCTAAAGCAGGGCTCGACGCCGGTACTTAACGCTGTGTCTCTGCTGTTAATAGTCGTGTCGGCCGTTCTAGGGTTGCTGTCATTGCTCTTTCAGAAGTCTGGGTCCAACAAGAACTGAACCTGAATTCTTGTGGAGAACGTTAGACCGTTACCCGTTCGACGAGCGGCGCTATTGCATAGACGGTATAGGTTCAATGGCAGGGATGGGTCGAATGGGATCGTTAGGTGGGCGCGCGCTGACCTAAGCAGATTTGTCTGCCAAAAATGAAAAACAAGTTTTGACTACCTGGAAACACACCATCAGTTGTTTAGGGAGATGATGATCACCCGAAAGTGAAACGCAGTGTGATCCTGCGAATCGCTTACCCTGCAGTATCATAGCCGCTGGCAAAAGTGGCGGAGAGACAGGGATTCGAACCCTGGGTGGGCTTGCACCCACAACGGTTTTCGAGACCGCCCCGTTCGACCACTCCGGCACCTCTCCGCGGGGGTCTGTGAGGGGGGGATTTAGTGAGGAACGCGCGGGGGTGCAAGCAGAAAATTCCCGAAAATTACCAAGACTGGATTTTCCATTGCCTGACGGCTCAAATCGCCTAGGCTTTGAAGTATGACTTATCACATTCGCCGCATCGCTCTTTCCTTTTCCGTCTTGCTGATCGCGCTGGTCATGATGCCCGTGATATCCTCGGCTGCTGAGCGCGACCGGATTGAGGCTTTTCTGACAACAACCGGTTTCGACGTCGCGCTAGAGAGTATAGCGCTGGCTTCGGCTTCGGCGCCCACGATGCTGGGAATCGATCCAGAAGGGTTCGGCTCAGACTGGACACGACTGACGGAAGAAGTCTTCGATACTGAAGACATGCACCAAATCGCCGTGACCATTCTGGAACAGACGCTCAGCGATGAAGCGTTGAACCACGCGGTGGAATTTTATGCCTCGGACTTGGGGCAGCGGTTGGTTGAGGCCGAAAATGCCTCGCATCTGATCGAGGATGAAGACGCCAAGCAGCAGGAGGGGCAAGAGATCGTCGCCGACCTGATCAAAAATGGTTCACAACGGGTTGAGAGCCTCAAGCGAATGAACGCGGCCATTGATTCTAGCGGGACGGCATTGCGGGCCTTACAGGAAATTCAGTTGCGGTTTCTGCTGGCTGCGAGCGCTTCGGGTGTGATTGACCTGCAGTTGGATGCTGAGGAACTGCGCCAGATGATGAAACGGAACGAAACCGGCATGCGCCAGGCGCTTCAATTGTCCGCGCTTGCTGGGGCCGCATACACTTATCAGGATTTCTCAGACGGTGACGTAATCGCTTATGCCGAAGCGCTGGAACAGCCGCTGATGCAGGAGGTCTATGAATTGTTGAATGCGATTCAGTACGAAATCATGGCAATGAAGTTCGAAGATTTGGCGACGAGGATGGCGGAACTGCATCCAGCCCAGGACATATGATGCGTCTTTTTGCGGCCATTGCAGCCTGTTGCTTGTGGGCCTTGCCGTTACAGGCTGATGAAAAAGTCGAACGCTTGATGCAAGCCCTACAGATCGAAGAAATTATCGACATCTTGCGGGACGAAGGAAGCGCACTGGGACAGGAGCTTCAAGAGAACTTTCTGAGTGACAATGGCGGCCCAGTGTTTCTGGAGCAGGTTGATCGGATTTATGCTGCGGACAAGATGCACGAGCATGTCGAGCTGGTGTTTGAAGAAACCCTCTCCGACAGCCAGCTTGATCGCGCCATCCTGTTTTTCGAAAGCGATTTGGGTCAAACCATCGTATCACTTGAAATCTCGGCCCGTGTGGCACTTTCTGATGACGCAATCGAAGACATGGCTGAGGAGGCTTACAAGAAAGGCGATCGAGAGTCCCAACTCTACCGGTTGGTAGATGAGTATATTGAGGTCAACAATCTCGTCGATGAGAACGTTCAGAATGCCATCAGCGCAGATTACAGTTTTTTTCGCGGGTTGAATCTGGGCGTCGGAGTCGATGATGCCGAGTTGCTCGCACAAATTCTCTCACAAAAGGACAGCGTGACCGAGGAAACCCGGACGTGGTTGTATTCTTTCTTTTTGCTAGCCTATCAGCCTCTGAACGATGCGCAGATGCGCGAGAACATAGCGTTCTCACGAACCGAGACGGGCAGGGCGATCAATGCCGCCTTGTTTGATAGTTTTGACCGTATGTTCGACACGATCTATTTTCAGCTTGGTCAGGCGGTCGCTCAGGTTTTGAAGGGGTCTGACCTGTAGGTCGGCATTTCATGTTGACTTTCCCCAGCAATCTATGGATAAGCGCGCCATCCCGGCCGGAATCTCCGCGCCGGGTCTCGTTATTATTGACCCATTGGGCCAGTCCCAAGGGTCGTCACACAGCCCGAAAAGGGCGCGCTGTTCGAGGTGGCTTTGGCCAGCAACACCCAGTCGGGGACCACAGAACGCGGTTTGGAAAAGGAAAGACGCATGTTTGCGGTCCTCAAGACTGGCGGCAAGCAGTACAAGGTTCAGGCGGGTGATATCCTCCGCGTTGAAAAATTGGCTGCCGACGCAGGTGAAAAAGTTCAATTCAACGATGTTCTGATGCTGGGCGGAGACGCTCCGGTTGTTGGTGCACCTTTCGTTGAAGGCGCAGGCGTACAGGCCGAAGTGATCGAACAGGTCAAAGGTGACAAGGTCATCAAGTTCGTCAAGCGTCGTCGTAAGCACAGCTCAAAGCGTACCGTTGGCCACCGTCAGAAACTGACCCTGGTCAAAATCACCGACATCCTGTCGTCGGGCGCTGACAAATCGGGCATCAAAGCTGCAACCGGTTCGGCACCGGCTGGCGAAGCGGCACCTGCTGCAAAGCCCGCCAAGAAAGCTGAAGCCAAGGCAGAGGCACCCGCCGCTGCTGCTGCCGCTGACGATCTGACCAAGCTGAACGGTGTCGGCCCTGCCGCTGCCAAGAAGCTGGCAGAAGCCGGTATCGAGAGCTTTGCCGCTCTGGCCGCCTTGTCGGACGAGCAGATTGCTGCTATCGACACCATCAAAGTTAAACCCGAATGGGTTGAGCAAGCCAAAGAGTTGGCTCAAGGCTAAGGAGAGAGAGAATGGCACATAAAAAAGCTGGCGGTTCCTCCCGTAACGGTCGCGACTCAGCTGGTCGCCGCCTTGGCGTGAAACTGTATGGTGGCCAGGCAGCCATCGCAGGCAACATCATCGTGCGTCAGCGCGGCACCAAGTTCTGGCCGGGCGAAGGCGTAGGCATGGGCAAAGATCACACCATCTTTGCAACTGTTGATGGCGCCGTGAAGTTCCACAAGGGACTCAAAAACCGCACCTTTATTTCGGTCCTGCCAGTGGCGGAGGCCGCAGAGTAAGCCGAAACCCGTAAGGTTTGAAAAATTCCAGGGGGACCGGCAGAAAATGCCGGTCCCCTTTCTCGTTTTAACGCAGTTTTGATCAATGGCTCCGATGACAAGCGCAGCAAGCATAATCCCCTCCCTGATTCAGGGAAGGATCGCCCACGCGGTTGAAGAACGTCTTGGCCTCAAATATCTGATGTGGACGTTATTTGGTTTTGCTTTAACGTCCATAATTTACGTGTTGTTCGGAGGAGGAACGCACTCATGAAACTTGAGACAATAATAAACCAGCCGGTCATTGAAACCGAGCGGTTCGACCTGCGCCCGTTGCGTCGGTCGGATATGGGTCTCATTGAACATTATGCAGGTGATGAGCGCGTGGCGCGCATGACGACATCGATCCCGCATCCTTTGCCGCCCGGCTCGATTGAGGCCTTTGTGACCCGTTCGATGGCCGAAGACCGCGACGAGGATGTGTGGGCGATGGATGCCACCAAAGATGGCGGACCCGAGTTGATCGGCCTGATCTCGCTGACCCGTCTCGATCGCAATCAGACCGAAGTCGGCTATTGGGTCGCGCCGGTCTATTGGAATACTGGTATTGCGTCACTGGCGGTGGAAACGCTGGTCAATGCCAACCCGCTGGAAAACGCAACTATGTTTGCCAGCGTGTTTCAGGACAATCCGGCCTCGGCCCGGGTGCTGACCCATTGCGGGTTTGAATATCTGGGTGACGCAGAAAGCTACTCGGTGGCGCGCGACGCAAACGTGCCCACCTGGACCTATAGTAAAAAACTCTGACTTGTGGCCGATGGGGCCTTTGCAGTAGGGGACACACATGAAATTTCTCGATCTTGCAAAGGTCTACATCCGGTCCGGGGCCGGCGGTAGCGGCTGCGTCAGCTTCCGACGCGAAAAATACATCGAATATGGCGGACCCGATGGTGGGGACGGCGGTAAAGGTGGTTCGGTCTGGGCCGAGGTTGTGGACGGGCTGAACACCCTGATCGACTTCCGCTATCAGCAGCACTTCTTCGCCAAGAACGGCCAGCCCGGTCGTGGTCAGCAACGGACCGGAAAGGACGGCGACGATATCGTCCTGCGCGTACCTGTGGGCACCGAAATTCTCGATGAGGACGAAGAAACCGTCATCTGTGACCTGACCGAGGTTGGTCAGCGCGTATTGCTGGCCAAGGGCGGCAATGGCGGCTTTGGCAACCTGCACTTCAAATCTGCGACAAATCAGGCCCCTCGACGCGCCAATCCGGGGCAGGCGGGGATCGACCGCACTATCTGGTTGCGGCTGAAACTGATCGCCGATGTGGGTCTGTTGGGCATGCCCAATGCGGGCAAGTCGACCTTTCTGGCCGCTACGTCCAACGCGCGGCCCAAGATTGCGGACTATCCGTTCACGACCCTGCACCCCAATCTGGGCGTTGTGGGCGTCGATAACGTGGAATTCGTTGTGGCCGACATCCCCGGCCTGATCGAAGGCGCGCATGAAGGCCGCGGTATTGGTGACCGTTTCTTGGGTCATGTCGAACGCTGCGCGGTGCTGCTGCATCTGGTCGATGGTACGTCAGAGACCGTGGCTGAAGACTATCGGACTATTATCCACGAGCTTGAAGCGTATGGTGGCGAATTGGCTGAAAAGCCGCGCATCACAGTGCTTAACAAAGTCGACGCACTGGATGATGAAGAGCGCGATCTGGCCAAGGCTGAGTTGGAAGAGGCCGTCGGCGGCCCCGTAATGACTATGTCGGGCGTGGCCCATCTAGGCGTGACTGAAGTGCTTCGAGCGCTTCGTACGCAAATCGACGAGGACCGCTTACGGCAAAAGCCCGTTGAGGAGACAAAGACGTGGCAACCCTGACCTCCGCCAAACGACTGGTGGTAAAGATCGGGTCCGCTCTATTGGTGGATCGCAATACAGGCCTGTTGCGTTCGGACTGGCTGCATTCTCTGGCGCAGGACGTGGCGTGGTTAAAAGGGCAGGGGACGGATGTCATTCTGGTCTCGTCCGGATCCATCGCTTTGGGGCGCGGAGTGTTAGGTTTACCAATGGAAACATTGGCACTCGAAAAATCTCAGGCAGCTGCTGCTGTGGGACAAATTAGACTAGCCCGCGCCTATGAAGAAGCGCTGACACCGCACAAGATCACCACGGCTCAGGTTCTGGTAACGCTGGAAGACAGCGCCGACCGCCGCCGTTATCTGAACTCGCGCGCCACTTTGGAGACGTTATTGAGCCTTGGCGTGGTTCCGATTGTCAACGAAAATGATACAGTTGCGACTGATGAAATCCGATACGGAGACAATGACCGTCTGGCGGCGCAAATTGCCGTGACAATCGGTGCGGATCAGTTGATTTTGCTGTCGGACGTGGATGGGTTCTATACTGGCAACCCGAATGAGGATGCCTCGGCGACGCGGTACGATGTGATCGAAAACATCACCCCTGAAATAGAAGAAATGGCAGGCGATGCCGGGTCTGGCCTTTCAAAAGGGGGGATGAAGACCAAACTGCTGGCGGCTAAGATGGCTACTGCCGCAGGATGTGACATGGCGATCACCGAAGGTTCACCCTTGAACCCACTGAAAACACTTGAGAATGGTGCAAACTGCACCTGGTTCACGGCCACACTTGACCCGCATGCGGCACGGAAACGCTGGATTTCGGCCATGAAGCCGCGCGGTGAAATCGTGGTGGATGCAGGCGCGGCCCGGGCACTTGGCAACGGTAAAAGCCTGTTGCCTGCGGGAATTGTCGAAGTGACCGGAGATTTTGGTCGAGGCGATCCTGTCGCCATTCTTGACCCGGCCTCGCGACGTTTGGCGCAAGGCCTCAGCCGGTACACCGCACAAGAGGCGGATGCGATCAAGGGCCGTAAGTCGTCGGAAATCGAGGCGACTTTGGGATATCCAGGTCGCGCCGTTTTGATCCACCGAGACGATTTGGCGCTGTAAACGCGCAATGATAAAACACCAAAAGACCGACCGAAAGGCACATGAGATGAAGGATTTCGACAGCATTCCCACATTGATGGCCGATCTTGGAAAACGCACCAAGGCGGCCTCGGCTGATCTGGCCTTTGCCAGTGCCGAGCGCAAGCACGCCGCCCTAATCGCGGCCGCTGATGCGGTTTGGGAAAACCGGACCAACATCATCGAGGCTAACAAGAAGGACCTTGAGTTCGGCCGTGAGAAAGGCCTAAGCCCAGCAATGATGGATCGCCTGATGCTGGATGAGGCACGCATTCAGAGCATTGTGGACGGGCTGCGAACTGTGGCCGATCAGGCCGATCCGGTTGGCGAGGTGCTGGCGGAGTGGGATATGGCTTCGGGGCTGAATATCCAAAGGGTACGCACGCCTTTGGGTGTAATCGGCGTGATCTATGAAAGCCGCCCCAATGTGACGGCAGACGCCGGGGCGCTCTGCCTGAAATCTGGCAATGCGGTGATCCTGCGCGGCGGATCCGAGAGTTTTCATTCTTCCGGCGCCATCCACGCCTGTCTGGTCGAAGGGCTTAAGGCTGCGAACCTGCCCGAAGACGCGATCCAACTGGTGCCCACGCGAGACCGTGCCGCAGTTCAGGAGTTGCTGACCTTGACGGACTATGTCGATGTCATTGTCCCGCGCGGCGGCAAAGGTCTGGTTGGGTTGGTGCAGCGTGAAGCTCGTGTGCCTGTCTTTGCCCATCTGGAGGGCATCGTGCACATTTACATCGACAAGGCCGCCGATCCTCAGAAAACACTGGATGTGGTGCTGAATGCCAAGACCCGGCGCACCGGGATCTGTGGCGCTGCCGAGTGTCTGCTGATCCATCAGGACGTGGCCGAGACTCTGGGGCGAGACGTTATCGCCGCTCTGCAGGCTGCGGGCGTAGAGGTTCACGCTGAAGGAACGCTGGCCGTCGAGGGCACTATTGCAGCTACAGCCGACGACTGGGGCAAGGAATACCTCGACAGCATCATTGCCGCAAAGCCGGTGGCAGACATCGACGCGGCGATTGCGCATATCCGTCAGTATGGATCGAACCATACCGACTGCATCATGACCGAAGATGAGGATGCCGCCGCTCGGTTCTTTGAACGGTTGGACAGCGCGATCCTGATGCACAACGCCTCAACCCAATTCGCCGATGGTGGAGAGTTTGGAATGGGCGCCGAGATCGGAATCGCCACTGGCAAGATGCACGCGCGAGGCCCAGTGGGCGCAGCGCAGTTGACCAGTTTCAAGTATCTCGTGCGCGGGAACGGGACGACCCGGTCTTAAAACCGGATCAGGACGCGGGTTGAGGCTGTCTCCGTCGCAACCCGCCGCCCCATAGACGCCGCCGTCTCGGGCAGCAGGGCAAATTGAACCTGTGCTGGAGTTACCTTGCTGGTAAATCGTCCCTTGGGAAGATTTTTCCATAGGTCACTGTCGATATTCAGCTTGTCGGCCGATCCGGTGATGATCCAGTTTTCACCAACATGGTCAATCGTGACCTCGCCGCCGAACGGCATCGCGCTTTCGCAGCACATCAGGGCTAGAAACGCCAGTTTAACTTGACCACGTGGCACCGGTTCAGTCAGGTGCCAGTTGACGCGAACACGACCCGCGCGCTCAACATCTCTTAGCAATTCAGACACCTCGGTCCGGCCCAACGGCTGATCGCTGGCTGACCCGAAAGCCACGCGGAAGAACCGAATGCGCGCGCCTGCGCTGCCGACACTGCCCGAGATCAGTTCCATTTCAGGACCTTGCACCGAGCCAACCATTTCAAGCAGTTCCAAACCGTTGGTGATCGCGCCAATTGGGCTGATCAGATCGTGGCAGATCCGGGAACCGATCAACTCGGCCAGGTTGACTGTGGTGTCGCTCATGCGTACCTCCTGCTGCATCTGCCGTCGGACCGGAGCCCTCGCATGACAGACCTCAATGCTATTCTTGCACCGGGCATGTATGTCCGCCACCCCGATTTCCCCGACTGGGGTGTTGGACAAGTACAGTCCAACATCGGGGGCAAAATCACCGTGAACTTTCGCGAGCAGGGGAAAGTAGTGATTGACGGAACACGCATCGCCCTGATGCCAGTCTTTGATCCGTGAAACTGGTTTAGGAAAGGTTAACACCTTCGCATATCCGCTCTTGTTGCCATCCCCCCGGAAACTGCGGTATCAGCGCGCAAACAAGAACGGAACCACCAATGCCGGACGCAGGCCCTTCCTTTACCGTCAAACTCGCCGAGACCGAAGACGAACTGCGCGCGGCCCAGCGACTGCGCTACGACGTATTCGTGCGAGAACTGGGCGGTGGTGGAGAGATGGTCGATCACGAGGCCGGGTTGGAACAAGACAAGTTCGATCCATACTTTGACCACATGCTGGCGATTGACGACCTCACGGGCGAAGTTATTGGTGTTTACAGGTTGTTACCGGGCGAACGTGCAGCAGAATTGGGCCAGTTCTATTCCGAAGATGAATACGATCTAACCGTCCTGAAACAAAGCGGTCGCGAACTGCTGGAGCTGGGTCGATCCTGCCTGCATCCCAACTATCGCGGCGGGACCGCGATGTATCATCTTTGGAACGGATTGGCGGCCTACGTCACCGAGCGCGAAATCGAAGTTCTGTTCGGCGTTGCCAGCTTTCACGGTACGGATGTTCGGGAATTGGCGCAGCCCTTGTCGATGCTGCATCACAACCATCTTGCGCCGCCGGATTTGAGGGTGAGGGCGCAACCCGAGGTTTTTGCATCCATGGACCTTGTGGCACCTGAGGACCTGGATCGCCGTGCCGCAATGGTGCAGGTTCCGGCTCTGATCAAGGCCTATCTGCGCCTTGGTGGTTTCGTGGGCGAGGGCGCGTTCATCGACCACGCCTTCAACACGACCGATGTTTGTTTGATCCTCGATACCGCCCGCATGAACGAACGGCAGAAACGCATCTATGGTGGAGCGTAAATCAGTGAACCAACCGCTCTGGAATAGTGAGAAGGCATCGGACCCGGTTGAACTGGGAGTGATTGGTTGGTGTCTGGTTTTGCTGCGCGGGCTTCCACTGGCCATTCTGGTTTTCGGCGGGTTGATCGTCTTGTTAGCCCTGCGCCTGTTAGAGCGCCCATTATTCGGTGTCCGCCGTCCCGTGACACCGTTCATAACTCAATTTGTCTGCCGCAACGCGTTCCGGATTCTCGGGATGGGATTTCGGACCTCAGGCACATTGATGCAGGAGCGCGGTGCAGTTGTCGCGAACCACACCTCTTGGCTGGACATCTTTGCGTTGAACGCACGTAAACGTGTTTATTTCGTATCCAAAGCCGAAGTTGCCAAATGGCCCGGTATCGGCTGGCTAGCCCGCGCGACTGGGACAGTGTTCATCGAGCGCGACCGTAAGAAGGCCAAAGAACAAACGGCGATGTTTGAAACCCGCTTGAAGGCGGGCCATAAATTGTTGTTCTTTCCTGAGGGAACGTCAACCGATGGACTTCGAGTTTTACCTTTTAAAACAACACTCTTTGCGGCGTTCTTCTCAGACGAGTTGCGAGAATTCATGTATGTGCAGCCCGTCTCGGTGATCTTTCATGCGCCTGCAGGCCAGCCTGAGCGTTTTTATGGCTGGTGGGGCGACATGGAATTCGGTCCGCACCTGGTGAAAACACTGGGCGCACGCAAACAGGGAACCGTGGAATTGATTTACCACGCACCGGCCAAAGTAAGTGACTTTGAAAGCCGTAAGGCGCTTGCCGCGCATTGCGAAGAAGCAGTCCGCCACGCACACGCGCTGGCTCAGCTTGAAAAATAAGGGCGATTGACCCTTGCGCTACTACAAAACCTGCCGTATACGCGCGCCATTCAAACCCGCAGGCGGGGTTTGGGCTTTTTGAGGGAGACATCCTCATCAAGACCGCCGGTTGGAGCATCCGCTTCTTTCACCCCCGCCAAGGCGTAAACCGGAAAAGGAAAATAGCATGGCTCTTCCCGAGTTCACCATGCGTCAGCTGCTGGAAGCTGGCGTTCACTTTGGTCACCAGACACAGCGTTGGAATCCCCGCATGGGCCCGTTCATTTACGGCTCGCGCAATGGCATCCACATCATGGACCTGACCCAGACCGTTCCGATGCTGGACCAGGCGTTGCAGGCCGTTCGTGACACCGTCGCAAAAGGTGGCCGCGTTCTGTTCGTTGGTACCAAGCGTCAGGCTGCTCAGCCGATCGCAGACGCCGCTGAAAAGTCGGCTCAGTACTACATGAACCACCGCTGGCTGGGCGGCACTCTGACCAACTGGAAAACCGTTTCCCAGTCGATCAACCGTCTGAACCAGATTGACGAAGCCATGGAATCGGGCGCTGAAGGCCTGACCAAAAAAGAGCGTCTGGGCATGGAGCGTGACCAGTCCAAGCTGCAGGCTTCGCTGGGCGGTATCCGCGAGATGGGCGGCGTTCCGGATCTGCTGTTCGTCATCGACGTCAAGAAAGAAGCACTGGCCATCGCCGAAGCCAACAAGCTGGGTATCCCGGTGGTAGCCGTTGTCGACACCAACTGCTCGCCTGACGGCGTTGACTACATCATTCCTGGCAACGACGACGCAGCGCGCGCAATCGCTCTGTATTGCGACCTGGCCGCACGTGCCGCTCTGGACGGTATGACTGCTCAGATGGGCGCAGCAGGCGTTGACCTGGGTGCGTTCGAAGAAGCACCGGTTGAAGAAGTCGTTGCGGAAGAGCCCGTCGCAGAAGAAGCCGCGCCGGAAGCCAAAGCCGAAGCGTAAGCTGCCCGTCACGTAAATGACATATGGGGCAGGGTAGACCTGCCCCAATTCCGTTTGAATTGAGGAGAGCCTAAAGATGGCAATCACAGCAGCAATGGTTAAAGAACTGCGCGACCAGACCGGCGCAGGCATGATGGACGCAAAGAAAGCGCTGACCGAAACCGAAGGCAACATGGACGAAGCCGTTGACTGGCTGCGCACCAAAGGCCTGGCCAAAGCGGCCAAGAAATCCGGTCGTACCGCAGCAGAAGGTCTGGTTGCAGTTCACGTCGAAGGCGGCAACGGTGTTGCTGTTGAGGTGAACTCGGAAACCGACTTTGTTGCGAAAAACGCCGAGTTCCAAGAAATGGTCGGTAAAATCGCCTACGCTGCCGAAGGCGTCGACAATGTCGAGGCGCTGCTGGCTGCTGATCTGGGCGGCAAAAACGTTGCCGACACCCTGACCGACAAGATCGCCACCATCGGCGAGAACATGTCGGTGCGCCGTATGGCCAAACTGTCGGGCGACACCGTTGTGTCCTACGTCCACAACGCAGCCACCAACGGCATGGGCAAAATCGGCGTTCTGGTTGCACTGACCGGTGGCAACGAAGCGATCGGCAAGCAGGTTGCGATGCACATCGCGGCTGTGAACCCGGCAGCTCTGTCCGAAGCGGACATGGACCCGGCAGTTGTCGAGAAGGAAAAGCAGGTTCAGATGGACATCGCCCGTGAATCCGGCAAGCCGGAGCAGGTGATCGAAAAGATGATCGAAGGCCGCATGAAGAAATTCGTCGCCGAGTCGACCCTGCTGAGCCAGCAGTTCGTTGTGAACCCTGACCTGACCGTTGAAGCAGCGGCCAAAGAGGCAGGCGCAACCATCACCGGCTTCATCCGTCTGGAAGTTGGCGAAGGCATCGTAGTCGAGAAAGAGGACTTCGCAGCCGAAGTTGCCAAAGCCGCCCAGGGCTAATCAGGTTCTCCCGGGTCAACAAGACCCGGGACACTATCAGAAGCCGGTTGCGCGATGCGTGACCGGCTTTTTTCGTGGGTTTGCATATGGCGGAATCAAAAAAGGACGCTCACGCGTCCAATGAAAGAGTATGAGGGGCCCCGCATGATGGGGATGGTCGAGGCCCCCCAAATTTCCGGCAACCAGACGCGAACAAATAGACGCCTAGATGTCAGAGCGGTTGGAGAGCCCTGTTATTGCAAAGATCCAACCAAATGTTCCCTGGCTAAAGCCACCACTCACGGAACAATATCACTTTGCAACTACGGTCTTGGATTCGAAAGTCATGATTTCCTTACCTAGGGTAAATTGACGCAAGTTGGCGTCAATCTGCGCCACTTATGCTTCCATGACGAACATCTGATTTTGCAATGTGGCCTTCAGGACAGCCTGTGCTGTGGTTTCCACCGAAAGAGCTTCTCGTGCGAGTCGCAGATGTTTCTCAACAGTTGCGGCAGTTAGCCCCATCAACAGTGCGATATCCTGAGTCGTTTTCCCGTCTCCAACCCATTGAAGCGCCTCTCGCTGGCGTTTGGTCAGAGCCCGGTTAGGGGCATTGTAGGGCAGGGTGAGGATCTTAAGATGCGCCATATTGTTCATCAACAATATATCGTCGCCGTGTTCGGCCCACATTGAATCGACTTCTGCTTGGGTTTTCGCATTCCCGGCAGACAGCGAAATCGCTCCTTTTGACCTCATCGAGACTGAAGTGAAACTTACGGTATAGCCGCAGGCAACTCCATGTGATTTGTTGAATTCAAGAACTTGTAGTTCTTGCGCTTTCAGTTTTCCGTTGGACACCATATTCTGAGCCACGCTCCAACTGGCCGCGCCCTCGTTATACAGCGCCCATTTCAGCATCGGAGCATGAAAATAAAGACCATCTCGTAGGAAACCGTCTAAGTAAGGCTTTTCGTGATTGGTCAGGATGATAAAATCCTCGGGATCTCCGAGGGACGTTTCAGTGCGGAATTGCGTGTGGCCGTAAATAAGGCGGTCAAAACCGTACTCTGCCATCTGGCGGCAATGGGCATCCCAAAGCTCTTCCAGCGTTTTAGTGTAGCTAAGAAAATGTAGGTATTCGCTCAACTTCATGCAGTGGACTCAGATTTCAGATGCGCCGACAAAGCGTCCAATGCCAAAACATATCCCTGGGCTCCAAAACCGCAAATCTGACCGACAGTAACTTTGGAAATATAGGAGACGTGTCGGAATGATTCACGCGCGTGGATATTGGACAGGTGGACCTCAATCACCGGCAGTTCAACGGATGCGATCGCGTCCATGAGGGCGATGGATGTATGCGTAAACGCTCCCGCGTTCAGAACAATGCCATCCTGTTCACTTTTGGCCGCGTGGATCGCATCGATCAGGGCACCTTCATGGTTGGATTGAAGGCACGAAACCTCGATACCTATAGAAGCCCCATGGCTCACACATAGATTTTCCACCATCTCTAACGTGGTGTTGCCATAGACTTCGGGCTGGCGAGTGCCCAGAAGATTTAGGTTCGGGCCGTTTAAAATCAGAGCTTTATACATTAGTTCACTGTCCACATAACATGTTCATAAACACGAATGGGTGGCCATGTCCACCGAACAACGCGCGCATAGGGCGAGTGGTAACGTTTTCGTTAGTGGCTTTAGATCTTTGCAGGCATAGTCACCAAGGTTTTTCCAAGCGCGGAACGCCTTGAAAGATGGGTCAGCGCTTCGCCCGCTCGATCTAGCGAGTAGCTTGCACTAATCTGCGGTTTGATCTGAGAGTCGCAGTACAACCCAATTAATTCACTGATATTTTTCTCGTGTCCAGCAGGATCATGAAAAACCGATGCGCCCCAGAAAACTCCAACAATCTGACACCCCTTCAAAAGCGGTAGATTCAGCGGGATTTTAGGAATGCCCGCAGGAAAACCGACCACGAGATACCGACCATTCCAAGCAATGCTGCGGAGAGCCGGCTCGGCATAGTTTCCACCGACTGCGTCATAGACCACGTTTACACCGAGCGGGCCAGCCAGTGCCTTAATTTCGTTGGCAAACGTCTTCTGACCTTCTTTGTCTATTTCCTTGGCATAAAGCAGCGTTTCATCAGCACCCAAGCTCCGACAAAATTCCGCTTTGTCCTGCGAGGAAACCGCTGCGATCACTCGCGCACCCATGGCTTTGCCCAGCTCAACGGCAGCCGATCCAACCCCGCCAGCGGCACCAAGCACCAGCAAGGTCTCGTCAGGCCGCAACGCTGCGCGGTCCTTCAGGGCGTGATACGAAGTGCCGTAGGTAAAGATGAAACAGGCTGCGTCCTCGAACGGCATGGTTGCCGGAAACTTTATGGCTGTTGCGGCGGGAAGCGTCACATGCGTGGCAAACCCTCCGTGCCCAGTCAGAGCCATAACACGATCACCAATGTCAAAGCCCGTGACGCCATCTCCAATAGCAAGAACTTCCCCAGCGATTTCGCCGCCCGGCGCAAACGGACGCGGGGGTTTGATCTGGTAGCGGTCCTGAATGATCAGCGTATCAGGGAAATTTACACCCGCAGCCTTAACGCCGACCAATAGTTCGCCCCTACCAGGTTCAGGATCGGGTAGGGTGGTTAACTCCAGAGTTTCCGGTCCGCCCGGCGCGACGCTGAGTAAAGCTTGCATATCCGACCTATTATCCTTGTTATTCAGTTAAGAAGAGCTTTGGCCCAGCAACATGCCTTGTCAAGAAACCAACAGGTGCCGAGATGACCTTGCCAGCGCGAAAGCCTCGCCAGCACGGCAATAGTGAGGAGCAAATCATGACCCCCGACACGCTATTCTCTTTGGAGGGTAAAACCGCGCTGGTAACAGGCGGTGCAACGGGCATTGGTCGTATGGCTGCCGAGGCGTTGGTACGTGCTGGCGCGCGCGTTCTGATCGCATCACGAAAGGCTGAGGCGTGCGAGGCCGTTGCGGCGGAGTTGAACGGTTTGGATGCACCGGGTCAAGCAGAAGGCTTTGGGGGAGATGTTTCGACCTGTGAAGGGATTGAGGCTCTGGTCGCAGAAGTTTGCAGTCGCACAAATAAGCTAGATATCCTTATGAACAATTCTGGTGTCTCGTGGGGTGCGCCAATGGGACAGTTCCCACATGATGCTTGGGAAAAGGTCATGTCAGTCAACGTTGCCGGATTGTTTGACCTGACCCAAAAACTTCTGCCAATGCTGATGAAGTCCGGTTCCGCCGACGATCCTGCGCGGGTGGTCAATGTAGGCTCCGTCATGGGAGAAGTGCCGATGGGCGACGGCGCTTACAGTTATTCAGCCTCAAAAGCGGCCGTATTGCACCTGACCAAGATCATGGCCAAAGAGTTTTCGCCATATCACGTCACGGTCAATGCTTTGGCACCGGGGCCGTTCGTGTCTCGCATGACAGCGTTCGCCACTGCCGATGAAGAGACACGGGAGAAAGTTGGGAAAACTGTCCCCTTGGGGCGCGTAGGCCGCTATGAGGATATCGCAGGCTGCATGCTGTTCCTTTGTGGTCGCGGCGGCAGCTATGTTACCGGCGCGGTGATCCCGGTTTCAGGCGGTATCAACGTCGTGACGGCCGGAAACATCTTTGCCGAAGCCTTGTGAGGGCGCAGCATGACCAATTCGACCCTGGATCTGAAAGCCGTTGATGCTTACCTCAGTGCGCATTTACCCGGGTTTCACGGCCCGCTGGAGGCCGAAAAATTTTCCATCGGTCAGTCCAACCCGACGTTTCACTTGCGGACACCTGACAAGGCTTATGTGTTGCGCAGAAAACCACCCGGCACACTTCTGAAGTCCGCGCACGCGGTTGACCGTGAATTCCGGGTTCAAACAGCTCTGGCCGACAGTAAGGTGCCAGTGCCTGAAATGTATCTGTTCTGTAAAGATGATAGCGTCATTGGCTCAGAGTTTTATGTAATGGAGCATCTTGATGGCAGGATCTTTCTTGAGCCAACAATGGCCGATGAGTCCAACGCCACCCGCGCCGCTGTTCTGGATGAAATGAACCGGGTTCTGGCCGCATTGCACACGGTTGATATCGAGGCAATCGGGCTGTCCGATTACGGTCCGTCCGGAAATTATTTTGAACGACAGATTGCCCGTTGGATAAAACAATATCGCGCCTCTGAAACCACTCAAATCGACGAGATGGACGCGCTGATCTCCGCGCTACCTCAGGCCATGCCTGAGGAGGACGGCCAAAGAACTTTAGTACATGGGGATTATCGCATCGACAATCTGATGTTCGAAAAGGGCGGAGCACGCTGCATTGGAGTATTGGATTGGGAACTCTCAACGATTGGCCATCCTTATGCCGACCTAGCAGCGGTGATCATGCAATGGCGGATGCCTCCGGGCACCGAAGGCCGAGGTCTGGATGGTATCGACCGGAACAGTTTGGGCCTACCATCTGATCAAGCTTTCATAGACAAGTATTGCCAGCGTCGTGGCTTACCCGGAATCGACAATTTCGGTTTCTATTTGGCGTTCAATTTCTTTCGTATGGCAGGAATTTTACAGGGGGTTTTCAAACGAGCAAAGGATGGTAATGCTTCTGACCCCGAACGCGCGGTTATCCTGGGCTCATACGTGCCGATGTTTGCCAGGCATGGGTTGTCTGCTCTGGAAGCTTAAGACGCTTTAGACAGTTCCAAGCCCAGATTTCCCATGCTGTTCTTACCAAAGAACATCTCGGTTCCCGCGAACATGCTTGGTACCCCAAAAACTCCGCGCTTTACGGCCGCTTTGGTTTGTTCTTTGAGGCGCTGCTTGACCTCGACATTGGTCATCGCCTCGCGAATTTTTCGCGCTGGCAGTTCGCACTCGTACAAAATGTCGGTCAAAACACCAAGGTCATCAACCTTTTGGCCATGAACCCAAATTGCATCAAAAATAGCCTCTATATATTTGTTTTCCCATGATTTACCGGACGCTAAAACGGCTCCCCGCATGGCGAATTTAGTATTAATCGGAAAGTGCGGGCTCATATGAAAACTCAAGCCCCGCGCGCGTGCGAAACGGTGGAGATCATGGGTCAGGTAGGCGCTCTTTTGGCGGTTTTCCGAGAATGCCTGAAAGGGGCTCTGGTTATTGGTGGACTTAAAAATCGTGGACAGCAATACGGGAACATAGCTCACGGAAACACCGTGTTTATCGGCCAGTGTCGGCAGCGTTTTATATGCAAGGAACGCATTCGGGCTGCAGAAATCATAAACAAATTCTATGTGTTGCGTCATGTTGCTCCTCCTGAATTTGGACAATCAAAACTGTACCAACTCGTGACAAGCGAATCCGCTACACCCGTATTGTAACAGCCAGACCGGTTGTCACGTACTGCTCCTGTCGTTTTCCCTGTCAATTCAACACGGAAGTTCGCAAAATCCGCCTGAGAACCAGAGGGCTACGAAAAATGACCAAGTTCGATTCAACACGCTTGCACCGCATTTCCTCGTGGATGCAGCGATATGTCGATGAACGAAAATACGCGGGCTGTTCTTTGCTGATAAAGCACCGCGGGTCCGAGGTGTTTTTTCAGTCATGCGGACTCAGAAGCATTGAAGAAGACCTACCGTTTCAGCGTGACACGATCACGCGCATCTATTCGATGACCAAGCCAATCACTACAGTCGCGTTGATGATGTTGGTCGAACGAGGTCTGTTTCACCTCGACGCGCAGATCTCTGAATTCATGCCAGAGTTTTCAGATATGAAGGCCTTGGTGCCGGGTGCACAGCGATTGGATCAAACCGAGGCAGCGCCCACACCCACGCTACATCAGCTACTGACGCATACCAGTGGCCTCAGCTATCCGTTCAACCCGGGACTTTTGCCTGCGGCGATGGACGAACAAGACCTTATGTTTAAGCCAAACCAAGGGCCGTTGGAGAATCGTGTCGCAGATTTGTCGCGATTACCACTGGCCTTTCAACCCGGTACACGGTGGGAATACTCCGTCGCCATAGATGTCCTCGGTCGTGTGATCGAAGTCGTTTCCGGACAGACGCTGGATAAGTTCTTCGAACAGGAAATCTTTGAGCCACTCGGGATGCTGGAAACTGGATTTTCGGTGCCACCGGGGGCAGGGGATCGCTTCGCCTCTCTCTATACTCCTCTGGCCGGTGATGCGATGGCTTTGAATGCGGCAAAGACCGGGGGTGAAACTCTTCGACTTGTTGACCAGGTCGGAGAGTCACCGTTCGAAAACGCAACAACATTCTCAGGCGGCGGTGGTCTGGTCAGTACTATCGATGATTACTCTCGATTTGCCGAGATGCTGCGGAATCGAGGGCGGGGCAACGGCCACCGTTTTTTAGGATCAAAAACCTTAGATTATATGCTCTGCAATCACTTACCGGGCGATATTGCGTCGATGGGCCCACGGAGTTTCGCCGAGCAACCAATGGAAGGCACAGGTTTCGGCCTTGGGGGTGCTGTCATCATAAATCCGGGCAGAACGCGCGTACCAGGATCGATGGGCGATTTTGGTTGGGGCGGCATGGCTTCGACGTATTTCTGGATCGACCGGGTTAATGAATTGACCTCAGTCTTCTTTACCCAACTTTCGCCGTCCAGTTCGTACCCGTCACGCGCGGAACTCAAAGCGCTTGTCCTCGGGGCAATTATTGAATGACACTTTGAGCACTGCTACCCAAGCCTGAGAAGACCGATCGGAGGCTGAAAATGACTGAGGCAGAGCGTGTCCTACTGGACCTTTTGACCATCGAGAGACTCGAGGTTGACCTGTTTCGAGGTACGGGATCGGGTGGAGAAACCCCAACTCGTATTTTTGGCGGCCAAGTCATCGCTCAGGCCCTTGCGGCAGCATACCGAACTGTTGAAGGACGGCCGTGCCACTCTTTGCACGCTTACTTTATTCGCGCTGGAGATCCATCTATTCCTGTTATTTATCAAGTTGATAGAGCACGAGACGGAGGTTCGTTAACAACCCGGCGTGTCGTTGCAATCCAACATGGAAAGCAAATCCTCAATATGTCAGCCTCATTTCATGTTCAGGACGAGGGCTGGGACCACCAGCATGCAATGCCACATACTAAAGCTCCGGAGTTCCACCCGGCCCGAGAAGAGTTAAGAAACAAATACGTTGATCTGGTCCCGGAAAAACTTCGCGGCGAACTATTGCGTGAACGGCCAATCGAAGTTCGCGAAGTGGACCACTTAAACCCATTTACCCCCCCCAAAAACAGATGATCGTAACCAGATCTGGTTTCGTATGAAAGCAGCAGCTGACGTTGACCAAATAACGCAGCACCTAATTTTAGCCTATGCATCCGATATGTATCTGATGTCATCGGGAATGCGTCCGCATGGCCTCAGTTGGTTTACTGGAGAGGTTAACGGCGCCAGCCTGGATCACGCGCTGTGGTTTCACGCACCAGTTCATTTTGAAAACTGGCATCTTTATTCTATGGATTCGCCCTGGAGCGGGCAGGGACGAAACTTCAACCGAGGGTCCATTTATTCGGAAGATGGTACACTGGTCGCGTCCGTAGCGCAGGAAGGTTTAATGCGTAAAGCGCGGCGAAAACCTTAACTTTCTTCTATAAATGTTAGATTTAGCTTACGCATACCGGCCAGCCAATGGTCGTAGTCTTCGACTTTAAACTGCATGTAGTCCAGAACCTGAGGATGTGGCAGCACTAGGAACTGTTCGCTACGAATGGCGTCAACGCAGGCCTGTGCGACATCTTCAGGCTCTAACATTCCATCAATCGACGCGACTGAGACGTCGTGGCCGCGAGTCATCTCTGATCGCACGGCCTGCGGGCACAGCACCGAAATTCGCAATCCTCGGTGACCGTAAGTCAACGACAACCATTCCGCAAATCCAACGGCCGCGTGTTTTGAAACCCCATATGGCGCAGCGCCGGGCTGATTCAGCAAACCGGCAGCTGAAGCTGTCGTCATGATGTATCCGCCGCCGCGTTCCAGCATTCGAGGCACCAGATGTCGCGCGGTCCAGACATGAGACATGACGTTTATCTTCCAGATCCGATCCCAGTCTTGATCGGGTACGTCCAGTCCGCCAAGCGTAATAATACCGGCATTTGCACAGAACAGATCGATTGGGTTGATCGTATCCTCGACAGTTTCGATCAGTGCCTTGATATCTTCTTCGCATGCAACGTCGCAGACCAGAGCATGGCCGCTGATTTGCTGAGCTACAGATTTAGCACCATCTACGTCGATATCCGCGCAGACCACGTTTGCACCTTCAGCGGCAAAGCGTACGGCTAATCCTTTGCCGATTCCCTGAGCGGCACCGGTGACTACCACAGTTTTGCCGCTCAGTTCCATTTCACTGTCTCGTCTGACTGTTTAAGTGTTTACCATAGGATACTGACGTAATTGCTAGATTGCCGCTTTATCCATATTGTACCTTTACCATAATACCAATTACACGATAACCCTATGTACCCGCAAAGTTAAAGTGTCCCACATCTGCAAAGTAGAAGTGTCACACTCTG
>WQBJ01000010.1 GCA_013032095.1 Ruegeria atlantica
GAAAATCATCGAGTAATCACGGTAGGCCGAGCTTCAGCCCGGCACATCGTTGAACGAAAGAAGGCCGCTCCCTCGGGGGCGGCCTTTTTGGTGTGACCAGTCGAAATACGGATTAATCTCCTCTTCATTTGGCGGCAAGGAAGCAACCCTACCTTTCCTCTGGAACAAACTGCAGCTGGCTTGAGCCAAGTCGTTTGTTCACAGGATGCAATCATATCCGTTTGTTCGCGTTGAAGCCCCGTCTCGTGTGTGGGGAAACACGCCAAGGGATCAGAAAAAGGGGTGAACCATGTTTGGGCTTCAATTTGTACAGTACGGCACACGCATCCTTCACAGCAAAGATCTGGATGACATGCAGACGGCTATCCTGAGCGATGGTGATCCCGTGACCAGTGGCAGGGTGTGCAAACGGCGTTCGCAGAAAAAGGTGAGCCAGATAACCTTTCTTTCGGAAGAGCCCGAGAGCTTTCGTGTAGAGAAATCCTAGTTTGGATTCAAAGCTGTGACCCGCATGAACGTGACTGCTAAACTCAACATGCACCCTTAAAGCGTATCTGGCCCCGGTCAGCGCGCATAACTGATGAGGTAAGCGCATGGTGGGTTTGGATCTTTTAGTAAATACGGCGAATGTCTTCTACCTGATATCCTACTCGGTCAGAGACATTTTCTGGCTGCGTGTTCTGTCGGTAATCGGGGCCGCTATCCTGCTTCCATACTACTATCTGCAAAGCACCCCCCTTTGGGCTCCGATAGGGTGGAACCTGTTTTTCACGGGCATCAACATCTTTTGGATTGTGCGCCTTTTGCTGGAACGACGGCCAGTGCCTTTTACCGATGCTGAGAGGCATCTCTACGAAATCGCGCTGCGCAATTTCTCTGAACGGGACGCGTACAAACTGCTGAAAATGGGCGTCACCAAAGATGTGCCGGCAGGAACCCAAATCTTGACGCAGGGAAATCACGTGGACAGCCTCTCGCTTATATTGGAGGGTGAGGTAGACGTTGAGATGAACGGCGACAGTATGGATCGGCTGGGTGAAGGCCGTTTTCTTGGCGGTACGGCCTTTCTAAGCAAAAGTCAGGATTTCAAAGCGCCGGTAACTGTGACGGCGTTGAAACCGTCACGCGTGATCGAGTGGAAGATGCCCGACCTGACTGCGGAACTTCAACAACAGCCCGAATTGGCGATCTCAATAGAAGCCAGTCTAGGGCTCGAGATTTCGCGATTTCTACAGACTGCCCGACTACAAATGCCTTGAACACTCGGTTCAGCAGCAGCCTGAATGGTGCGTGTGGTTCTTCTTTGTAATTGAATGTTGCTTTTCAGTATCGGGATTTTTTCAACCTAAACGTGGTTCTTGTCGAACGGCTAATCGCTTTCTACGGTCACCGTGGGCTGGGTTTCTTCCAGCTAAAGATCTGGCGCGGAAAGATATAAGGAGCCAAAAATGAAGAACTTTTTGGCTTTTCTCCTGATCTGTATGCCTCAGTTTCTCTATGCGCAGTCCGCAGCCACCCCAACAGTTGCCGCGAAACCCGAGAAGAGGGAGCTGGTTGGCTTTGGCTGGTTGTTCACGGACGATCTGATTGGCGACGATCATGATCGATGGCAGACATCATCGTTGAATCTGTCGTGGATTTTGGCGCGAGGGTGGGACGGGGAGTTGCCCGAGGCGTTTGGGGATGTAATCGAAATCCGCGCCTACACCCAGATGATCTCGCCAGAAGATCTGGTCAATCCAAGCCCGACGGACAGACAATATGCTGGTATCCTGTCTCTGGGCGCCTATTCCCATTTTCAAAGGCGGAGTGCGCAATACACTGTCGGTGCCGAGTTGGTTGCAGTAGGTCCGCAAACCGGCGTGGATAGCCTTCAGACCGAATTCCACAAACTGATCGGAAGCACGCCGCCGTCAAAGGCGGTTTTGGACGATCAGATACCGAACGACTTCTACCCCACTGCAGTTGCGGAAATAGGCCGAGAGTGGGAATTTGTCCGCAACACACGTATCCGTCCGTTCGCCTCCTTGCGCGCCGGAGATGAAACCCTGGCCCGCGTTGGAATGGACGTAACGATTGGACAAGTGGGGCGTTCAGAACTCTTGATCCGCGATAAGATCACTGGGCAGCGCTATCGCACCATGCGTACAGGACCGAAGGGTGTCAGCGGTATCTTCGGTTTTGACGCAGCATATGTGGCTGACAGTGCTTACATTCCTGATTCAGGCACCGTCAGCCTCAAACACGAGCGGTATCGCGCGCGCCTTGGCTTCAACTGGGAGGCAAAATACGGGACGCTCTTCTACGGTGCGACTTATCTGAGTGAGGCGTTCGACCAACAACCGGAGTCACAGGTTGTTGGTTCAATTAACTTCAAGATCTCGTTCTGACCTCTAGTTGCCGTTCAGACAGCGGCTTGCGTCAGTGCTGATTCTGCTGCAGCGCGCACGGCCTTGATGTTCTCGCCATAAACTTCCGGCTTGCCTACTGACCCGCCTTTGAACACAGCTGACCCGGCAACCAACACATCTGCACCTGCCGCAGCAACCAGCGGGGCGGTATTTGGGTCTACACCGCCGTCGATCTCGATATGCACCGGGCGGTCTCCGATCATCTGGCGCAGCTTGCGAACCTTGGCGGTCATGTCGATGAACTTCTGGCCTCCGAAGCCGGGGTTCACGGTCATGACGCAGATCAAATCGGTGAGATCCAGCAGGTGCTCAACTGCCTCCGCCGGGGTGCCCGGGTTCAGGGCAACGCCAGCTTTCATGCCAGCGCCGCGGATGGCTTGCAGGGTGCGGTGAGTGTGCGGACCGGCCTCGACATGGGCGGTCAGGATATCAGCACCTGCATCGGCATAAGCCTGAATGTAGGGATCAACCGGCGTGATCATCAGGTGAACGTCCATCACCGTCTTCACATGCGGGCGGAAGGCTTTGACGGCGGGCGGGCCAAAAGTCAGGTTCGGGACGAAATGGCCATCCATGACGTCGACATGGACCCAGTCGGCGCCCTGGGACTCGATGGCTTGGATCTCTTGCCCAAAGTTTGCGAAATCTGCGGACAGGATCGACGGTGCAATCTTGATGGTGCGGTCAAAGCTCATAGCGGCCTCGTAAAAGCTGGAGAGTCGCGGTCGCGTATACCTGCGCGGCACCGCAATGGGTAGCCCCCGTGGGTCGCGGACCGTTACAAAACTTTCACCGCCCTGACACAAAGCCGTTGAGCAGCAACTGTAATTGACCGCCAACACGAATTGGGGGTGGCACGTGCTGCGGATTGAGAAACTGACCAAACGCTTCGGCGACAATGTTGCCGTGGACGCGGCGACGCTGGATGTAGACAAACCCTGCATGATCGGGATCATCGGGCGGTCAGGTGCGGGCAAGTCGACCCTGCTGCGGATGCTCAACCGCCTGACGGATTCCAGCGACGGCCAAATCCTGTTCGAGGGGCGTGATGTCACCCAGTTGAAAGGTCGTGAGAAACGCGCCTGGCAGGCCGACTGCGCCATGATTTTCCAGCAGTTCAATCTTGTACCGCGTATGGATGTGGTCTCGAACGTGCTGCACGGTACGCTGAACCGCCACTCGACTTTGGCGACCATGTTCAACCTATTCCCGATGGACGAAATTCACCGTGCCATCGACATTCTGGACCGTCTGGGCATTGCCGAGCACGCCCCCAAACGCGCCGAGGCGCTTTCGGGCGGCCAGCAGCAGCGCGTCGCCATCGCGCGCGCCCTGATGCAGGACCCCAGAATCATTCTGGCGGATGAACCTATCGCGTCGCTGGATCCGATGAATGCTCAGGTCGTTATGCAGGCGCTGCGCCGCATCCACGAAGAGGACGGCCGCACAGTCATCGCCAACCTGCATACGTTGGACACCGCGCGCCGGTACTGCGACCGCGTGGTCGGTATGCGTGACGGGCGTATCGTCTTTGACGGGTTGCCCGAACAGCTGACCACCGGTGTTGCCCGTGAGATCTATGGTGCTGATGCCAGCTTCTCGGAAGAGGCAACCTCGACCGAGATCGAGACGCTGGACGCCACCCAGAAGGCCCTGATGGAAGCTGAAGCCACCATCTGAGCCGACCACCCCTTTCATCGACCGGCCCGATGAAAGGCCGGCATATCAACCTGGAGAGAGACAGATGAAAAAAATCATTGCTGCCCTGGCGGCGACCACTGCACTGGCCGCGCCTGCCATGGCCGAAGAAATCAGTGAATTCCGCATCGGAATTCTGGGCGGTGAGAACGCTCAGGACCGTTTGAACAACAACGAATGTCTGCGCGTTTATACCGAAGAAGCGTTGGGCGTCCCGGCCAAACTTTTCGCACCCGCTGACTATAACGGTGTGATCCAGGGCCTGCTGGGCGGCACTATCGACGTGGCCTGGCTGGGTGCGTCGGGTTACGCGAAAACCTACCTGTCCGACCCCGAAGCCGTTGAGCCGGTTCTGGTCAAGGTCAACACCGATGGCGGTTATGGCTACTACTCGGTTGGTTTTGCCCGCAAGGACAGCGGCATCACCTCGCTGGAAGACATGAAGGGCAAGACCTTCGGTTTCGGTGATCCGAACTCGACCTCGGGCTACCTGATCCCGTCGATCGAAATCCCCGCCGCCACCGGCGCGACCATGGACTCGGGCGACTATTTTGGTGAAGTGAAATTCACCGGCGGTCACGAGCAAACCATCGTTGCGGTTAACAACGGCGACGTTGACGGTGGCGTGACCTGGGCCGATGGCCTAGGCGAATGGGAAGACGGCTATCAGTCGGGTGCCCTGCGTCGCGCCGTGGATGCCGGTCTGGTCGACATGAACGACATGGTCGAAATCTGGAAATCCAAGCCGATCCCGGAAGGCCCGGTTGTGGTCCGCAAGGCGCTGCCTGAGGACGTCAAAGCCAAGGTGACCGAACTGTGGGACACTCTGAGCGAGAAAGACCAGGATTGCTTCTACGGCGTGGCTGCGGGTGAGGCCAAAAGCTTCGACCCGATCACCCATGACGCCTACGAAGTCATCATCGAAGCTCGCAAGCTGAAGTCTAACTAAGCCTGCATATCCAATAATCGGGATCCGGTGGAAAATCGGGCCCCGTTTTTCCACTCGGGAGCATTCCATGACAGACCTGACTGCTGGGTCCTCGACCGTCGATCAGATCCGCGACGACTACACCGCGATGGCGCGACGCAAGAGGGTCTATGGTGGTATCCTCCTGATCCTGTTCGTGGCCATGATGGCCGCAGGGTTTCGTACTGCCGACAGCCGCAATGCGGGCAGCTTTATCGACGGCTGGCACCGGATATTTGACTACCCGGCTGAGGTTCTTTCGGAAGCCTGGGAAAAGATCGCCGAGATGCCCGCCAATCTCGTCGAGTTCTTTCCGGCGCTGGTGGAAACGCTGAATATAGCCGCCGCGGCGACATTGGTCGGTACGATATTGGGAACGTTTCTGGCGCTGATGTCCACACGGGGCATGGCCTATTGGCCGTCGCTGATTCCGCTGTTCCGCCGAATTTCGGATGTCTTTCGGGCAATCCCGGAAATCGTCATCGCGCTGGTTCTGATCTTCATCCTGGGCGGTGGTCCGGTACCCGCGATGATCGCGATTGCGATCCACACGGCGGGCGCTCTGGGTAAGCTGTTTTCCGAGGTCAACGAAAACGCTTCGCTGAAACCCGTCGAGGGGCTGCAATCGGTCGGCGCAAACTGGTCACAGCGCATGTATCTGGGTGTGATCCCTCAGGTCGGCCCAAACTATGTCAGCTATGCCCTGTTGCGGTTCGAGATCAACATCCGCGCCTCGGCCATTTTGGGTTTCGTCGGCGCAGGCGGTCTGGGCTACGAACTGCGCAATGCGATGTCCTGGGGGCAGGGACGCTACGACGAAGCGGCAGCCATTTTCATTCTGCTTTTCGTCACAATCGTCATCGTCGATCAGATATCAGGCTATCTGCGCGACCGTCTGGCCCACGGGTCAGAAAAAGGAGCCTCGGCATGAGCACCTTCGCAACCAATCTGACCACCTCAGAACTCAAGGACGAGGCGGATCGTCTGTTCAGCCGAAAGCGCTTGGTAAATTTCAGCTTGCCTGCGTTGGTGCTGGTTTACCTGATCTACGTGTTCTTTGCCTTCGATGTGCCTGGGTTGGCCGCACGAGCAAATTGGGAAAACGGCAAGACGCTAGTTTCTGACAGCTACAGCTACAAGACGCATATCGAGCGGGACAACCGCTCGGGCCAAGTGTCTGCCGCAATTGAGGGCGAACGCAAGGGTGCCTATCCCGCGGGCGAGGCTCCCGATTGGGTGACGCTGGGCGAAACTACGGTGATCGACTTGGAAGACGGTCACGTCGTGCGCTTTGGGCCGGATACAGTGGAATATGAGATCCCCGGCTATGGCACCGTCCGAGCCACGCCGTCACGTTCAGCTGGCGTGCAAGCAGAACTGCCATTAGGTGACGTTCCCGATTGGATCAACGTGTCCAAGAACCGCTTGGCGATCACCACGGATGCCGGGCGCCTGACCGTGACCCGCAACCGCTCGGAAGTGTTTCGCTATTTCACCGGGTGGGAGTTGTTCTGGTTCACGCTCGACAGTCCGTACTACGGCAAGTCCTTCCCGGAACTTGCCGGACTGGCTGCTCATGGTGAGGCGGGCGCGATCTTGAACGATTTCTGGACAAACAAGATGTGGCGGCATCAGGACGTTGCCTGGGCCATCTTTGAAACTATCCTGATGGCGTTCCTGGGTACGTTGGGAGCGGCGATGGTCGCGTTACCTCTGGCCTTTATGGCGACGCGTAATTTCAACCCTATGAAGTCTGTGCGCTTTGCGACGCGCCGGGTGTTCGACTTTGTTCGGGGGGTAGACGCTTTGATCTGGACCGTGGTTCTGGCCCGTGCCTTTGGTCCCGGCCCGCTGACCGGGGCATTGGCTATTCTCGTGACAGACACTGGCACCTTCGGCAAGATTTTCTCGGAAGCGTTGGAGAATGTCGATCAGAAGCAGATCGAAGGCGTGCAGTCTACCGGAGCCAACGCCCCGCAGCGGTATCGCTTTGGCGTGATCCCGCAGGTGACACCGGTGCTGCTGAGCCAGTTGCTCTATTTCCTCGAATCCAACACCCGCAGCGCCACTGTGATCGGTGCTATTACAGGCGGCGGGATTGGACTGTTGCTGACGCAGGCGATCATCACGCAGAAGGACTGGGAAGAAGTCGCTTATTATATCGTGCTGATTATCCTGATGGTGATGCTTATGGACTGGTTCTCGGGCTGGCTGCGTAGACGCCTGATCCAGGGCGAGACGCGCAAGAAGCGCAGACCACGCGACCCCAAAGTGAAACCGCTTCTACTGCCCTGACCGACGACTGAGGATTTAAGACATGGCACGCTTGCGTCCGGACCAACCATTTATCCACCCCGATTGCCAGATTTCTGGCAGTAGTTTCGGGGAATATGTTGAAATCGGCGCAGGCAGTCGTGTCGCCAACTCGGTTTGGGGGGATTACTCCTATTGTGATCGAACCTGTGACATTGCCAATGCCGAGATCGGCAAATTCGCCAATATCGCCAGTTTCACTCGGATTGGGGCGACCGATCACCCGATGGAAAAAGCGTCTTTGCACCACTTCCTGTACCGCTCGGCGGACTATTGGGATGATGTGCAGGACGATCCGGAGTGGTTCGCACATCGTGCCACTCGTACAGCAAAGATTGGGCATGACACGTGGATCGGCCATGCGGCAATCATCAAGCCCGAAGTGACTATTGGACACGGTGCCATCGTCGCCTCGGGGGCCGTGGTTACCAAAGATGTGCCTCCATACATGATTGTCGGTGGGGTAACGGCTCGACCAATCCGCCGCAGGTTTCCAGAACAAATTGTTGCGCGGATGTTGGCTTTGGCTTGGTGGGATTGGGACAACCAGCGCCTGCGCGCAGCATTACCGGATTTCCGAACGTTGAGCGCCGAAGCTTTCCTTGAAAAGTACGAGCTGGCCTTCGCGTCAGCAGGCTGAAACGCTCCCGCACCCGCAGGAGCATCGGCTTCGCCGATCCCCCTTGGCGGATTTGGGCCCGGCGCCGCGCAAGGCGCGGCGCGACGCCCAACGGGATGAGGCCTCTGAAAGGAGGTCAAAGACGGGCGGGAGAGCCACGCCGCTTAATCGTCATTCACGGTTAACGTAACCCGTTCTCCGGCAAAAACAGTGCGCCCGTATTCAACGGGTACCCCATCCAGGCCGGCGTTAATCCCGGCCGAAAACAGAACGGGCGCGCCTTGGGGTAATCGCAGATGCAGGGCCTGAGTCGCCGTTGCGGCCCGAGCCGTCAGGCGAGTGGAGATACGCGTGTAATCCGGAATGCCACAGTGTTGCAGCGCCTTGGTGACGGACTTCGTGTCCTGCAACGCTTCGAGGATTTCGGGCAGTCGAATTGCCGGGAAAACACTTTGAAAGAGGGCGATGGGTTGGCCATCTGCAAGCGACAGCCCGTCATAGACGTGGACCGCGTCTCCCGGATTAAGGTGCAGCGCGTCTGCCTCGGTCTCATCCGCCGCGCGGGTGGTCAGAGACAAGATCGTTTTGCCCGGTATCTTACCGCTGGCCGAAATGCTCTTGTGATATCTTACCCGTTTTCCAATCGGATAGTCGGTTGGGCGGGCGGCCACGAACACTCCCGCACCGCGCCGTGGGTGCACCAAACCTTGTTCTGCCATCTCTGACAAGGCGCGCCGAACTGTGTGTCGGTTGACCCCATGCTGTGCTGCCAACTGCGCCTCGGTCGGCAGGCGATCACCGGTACTATACCGCCCTTCGGCTATGTCCGAAGTCAGGCTTAACGCGATGCTTTTCCAAACTGGAGTTTTGCTCATGTCACTAAACTTTCACACGACTGCGATTGCGAGTCATTTCCTTGAAGTGTAATATTTGTCTAGTTGTATAATTCACATAGACAACCTGGCCAAGAGGTTTTGATGGCGGATCAACAGAACATTGCGCAAGCCGCGCGCAAGGAATGGATGGGGCTTCTGGCCCGGGCTCCGGAGGAGGCTTTGATGGCATTGTGGAGCAAATTCGAAGCGCAACCGAGCTTTGACTGGATTCGCAGCCCAGAAGTCGGTGGTGTGATGGTTCGGGGGCGGACCGGCGGTACAGGCGCACCATTCAATCTAGGTGAAATGACGGTCACGCGCTGTTCGCTTGCCCTGAAGGACGGCACGGTCGGGCACGGTTATGTGCAGGGCCGCTCTAGGCGTAAGGCCGAAGCTGCGGCACTGATTGATGCGTTGATGCAGACCGAAGCGGCAGGGGACATTCGGGCGCAAGTGATAGGGCCGCTCAGCCAGCAGATGCAGGCCGCTAAAACCGCTCGTGCAGCCAAGGCTGCGGCCACCAAGGTTGAATTTTTCACAATGGTTCGGGGAGAGGATTGATGAGCGCCCAAACCCAATTCTCCGGTGGTTTCCAGAACGCACCGATTGACGCGGCACACGCCTTTCGCGCGGCAATGACGGTCATGGCTCGTCCGGGTGAAATCCGCACGGTGTCCGGCAGCGAACCGCCAGCCCCCTTGTCAGTAGCGGCCGGGACGTTGCTGCTGACTCTTTGCGATCCGGAAACCAAGGTTCACTTGGCCGGCGCGACCGATACAGATGCGGTACGACAGTGGTTGGCTTTTCACACTGGCGCTCCCGTTTCGGATGCGACCGAGGCGAACTTCGCGGTGGGAACGTGGCAAGAGCTTGGGCTTTTGAGCCAGTACCGCATTGGCACGGCAGAATATCCAGATCGGTCAGCGACCCTAATCGTTGAATGTACCGACTTGCGACAAGCCGGGGCCGCGCTGTCCGGACCGGGGATCAGGGGCACAGCGCACCTGTCATTGCCCGATATCTCTGCATTTCAGGGCAACGCAGTGCTGTATCCGTTGGGGTGCGATTTCTTCTTTACCTGCGGTGATAAAGTCGCGGCCCTGCCGCGCAGTACGCAGATCAGGGCGGAGGGCTAGGCCATGTATGTAGCTGTCAAAGGTGGTGAAAAGGCCATTGAGAACGCACACGCCTGGCTGGCCGAGGAACGACGCGGATCAACGAACATTGCCGAGTTGAGCATCGCGCAGATCCGCGAACAGCTGAGCCTGGCCGTGAACAGGGTGATGGCCGAGGGATCCTTATTCGATCCCGATCTGGCGGCGCTGGCAATCAAGCAGGCGCGCGGTGATCTGATCGAGGCGATCTTTCTGATCCGCGCCTATCGGACGACCTTGCCCCGGATTGGCTATTCGAACCCGGTGGAAACGGGTCAGATGGCCTGTGATCGCAGGATTTCAGCCACCTTCAAAGACGCACCGGGCGGGCAGGTTCTGGGTCCGACCTTCGACTACACTCACCGCTTGCTGGATTTCAAACTGGCTGCGGAGGGCGAGGTTTCTTCAGCACCCGAAAGCCGCCCGCGCACCGAGCCGACACCACACATAACCGAGTTTTTGAAGGGCGAAGACATCATTCAGGACGAACCGTCCAGTGACACCATTCCCGGTGACCTGACTCGTGAACCCATGGAATTTCCGGCCGATCGCCCCCTTCGACTGCAATCGCTGACGCGTGGGGATGAAGGGTTTGTGCTGGGCATGGCCTACTCGACCCAGCGCGGATATGCCCGCAACCACGCCTTTGTTGGCGAATTGCGGATCGGCAAGGTCGCGGTTGAGATGGACGTCCCCGAACTCGGTTTCGCTATCGAAATCGGCGAAATCGAACTAACCGAATGCGAGACGGTGAACCAGTTCAAAGGCTCTAAAACCGAACCGCCGCAGTTCACGCGGGGCTATGGTTTGGTCTTTGGTCAGTCGGAACGCAAATCCATCGCGATGGCATTGGTCGACCGGGCGCTGCGCTGGGAGGAACTGGGGGAAGACAATCTGGGTGCCCCTGCGCAGGACGAGGAGTTTGTTCTCAGCCACGCAGACAACATTCAGGCCACAGGCTTTCTCGAGCACATAAAGTTGCCGCACTACGTTGACTTCCAGTCCGAGCTGGAACTGGTTCGCAATCTGCGCCGCGAGGCCGAGGAGCGGATTATGCCAAGGGAGGCTGCGGAATGAGTTCAGTCGCCGCCACTTCCGCAATCACCGCCTCCGGAGTCAGTACCTGCGTCAAACCAAACGCCTGCCGAGCTGCCATCCAATCTTTGACGTGGCCGGGGTTGCTGCTTTCGAGACGGCAGTCGCCGAAGGAGAATGACGAATGCAAGAGCACCCAAGATGATAGCGACTTCAGAGGAAGAAATGTCTGTCAAAGTCAGGTCTCCGCTCGCATTGCCATGAGGATTTCATCATGAGCGAATACAACTTTGCATATTTGGATGAACAGACCAAGCGGATGATCCGCCGCGCCATTCTCAAAGGTCTGGCTGTGCCCGGCTATCAGGTGCCCTTTGCAAGTCGAGAAATGCCGATGCCCTACGGCTGGGGCACGGGCGGGGTGCAGGTTTCGGCCGCGACGCTGACGCCTGAGGATACGTTCAAGGTCATCGACCAAGGGGCGGATGACACAACAAATGCTGTCTCGATCCGCAAGTTCTTTGAGAACACGGCGGACGTGGAAACAACTGAAGAAACCGAAAAGGCCACCGTCATCCAGACCCGCCACCGCATCCCCGAGGCGAAGCTGACCGAGGATCAAATCCTTGTCTATCAAGTGCCGATCCCGGAACCGCTGCGCTTTCTTGAACCGCGCGAGACCGAGACGCGCAAAATGCATAGTCTTGAGGAATACGGGCTGATGCATGTGAAGCTGTACGAGGATATCAGCCAACACGGCGCGATTTCGACTTCATATGCCTATCCGGTGAAAGTGTCGGATCGCTATGTGATGGACCCGTCTCCGATTCCGAAATTCGACAATCCCAAACTGGAAATGGACGCGATACAGCTCTTCGGGGCCGGGCGGGAACAGCGGATCTATGCGGTGCCACCGCATACTAAGGTCGTCAGCCTCGATTTCGAGGATTACCCGTTTGAAGCCACCAAAGCCGACCATCCCTGCGACTTATGTGGGGCTGAGGACAGCTATCTGGACGAAGTGATCATGGATGACGCTGGCAACCGGATGTTTGTCTGTTCCGATACTGACTATTGCCGGTCCCGTCGCGCGGCGGGCCATGTGGGCCGATTGGCCGAGGAGGGCGCGGCATGACACCGCTGTTGCAAGTCAAACGCATCGAAAAGCGCTATGGTGCGCGGATCGGGTGCGCGGATGTAAGCTTCGACCTTTACCCCGGCGAGGTGATGGGCATCGTTGGAGAAAGTGGGTCGGGTAAATCGACCCTGCTGAACTGTCTGGCCGGGCATCTGGAGCCCGATGCGGGACAGATCATCTTTGATACTCGTGCAGACGGACCCGTGGACACCGTGACAATGTCCGAACCGGAACGCCGGATGCTGGGCCGCACCGATTGGGCTTTTGTCCATCAACACGCCCGTGATGGGCTGCGCATGTCGGTCAGTGCTGGAGGTAACATCGGTGAGCGTCTGATGGCGGTGGGTGACTGCCACTATGGCGACATCCGTGACAAGGCAATCGACTGGTTGGACAGAGTCGAGATCGATGAGGGCCGGGTGGATGATCGCCCCACGGCCTTCTCTGGCGGGATGCAGCAGCGGCTGCAGATCGCGCGTAATCTGGTGACTGGGCCTCGGCTGGTGTTCATGGACGAACCGACCGGGGGGCTGGACGTTTCCGTTCAGGCGCGACTGCTGGACTTGCTGCGCGGGTTGGTCCGCGAGATGGGGCTGAGCGCCATTATCGTCACCCATGATCTGGCCGTGGTGCGCTTGTTGGCGGATCGGTTGATGGTGATGAAGGACGGCCGCGTGGTCGAGGCCGGGCTGACCGATCAGGTGTTGGACGACCCGCAACACGCGTACACGCAGTTGTTGGTCTCCAGTGTTCTGCAGGTTTGAAGGTGAAGGCAATGATTGAACTTAAAGATGTCAGCAAGAGCTTTACCCTGCACAATCAGGGCAGCGCGGTGATCCCGGTGATGGCCGGGGCTTCGATTAAGGTCGCACCCGGTGAATGCGTGGCCCTGACGGGGGCTTCGGGGGCGGGTAAATCCACCCTGATGCGCGTAATCTACGGCAACTATCTGGCGGCCTCCGGTCAGGTTTTTGTAGGGGGGCTGGATTTAGCACGGGCTGAGCCACGTGAAATCCTAACCCTGCGGCGCGAGACGCTGGGCTATGTCAGCCAGTTCCTGCGTGTTGTGCCGCGCGTTCCGACGTTAGAGGTGGTGGCTGAACCTCTGTTGGCCATCGGCTGCGACAAGCAAAAGGCACTGGATAAGGCGGCGTCTCTGTTGGCGCGGCTGAATATTCCCGAACGCCTGTGGATGTTGAGCCCAACCACATTTTCCGGTGGTGAACAGCAAAGGGTAAACATCGCAAGCGGCTTTGCGCATGACTATCCGGCGATGCTTCTGGATGAACCTACGGCCTCGCTGGATGTGCAGAACCGCGAGACAGTGTTGACGCTGATTGAAGAGGCCAAGGCGCGGGGCGCAGCTATTGTAGGTATCTTCCACGATGTCGGTGCACGTGATCGGGTGTGTGATCGTGAGATCAACGTGTCTGAATTTACTCCCGGAGTGGCTGCATGAGCCTCGCGCCAGTCATAGCGGTCGTTGGCCCGTCTGGTGTTGGCAAGGACAGCGTGATGGAGGCGCTGGAAGCCCGCGTACCCAGCATCGTGCGGGCACGCCGGGTGATTACGCGGCCAGAAGGTGAAGAGGGTGAGGACTTTGACCGGGTGTCTGTTGAACGGTTTCAGCAGTTGGTCGGGCAGGACACTTTCGCCCTGCACTGGCCTGCACACGGGCTGTTCTATGGGGTGCCCAAAGATATCGGAGACCTCAGGCAACAGGCGGATGCGGTGCTGGTGAACCTATCACGCTCGGTTCTGCTAAGGGCGCAGGAGGTGTTTGGTGATCTGGTCGTGATCTCGCTGACCGCCGACCCGCAGGTTCTGGCGCGACGCTTGTCGATGCGTGGGCGAGAAAATTCAATCGAACAGGCGAGACGTCTAGCCCGCGCCCAAGCGCCTTTGCCTGAGGGGTTGGCCCGTGTCATCGAGATCGACAACTCGGGACCGTTGGACGCGACGATCGGCGCTATACTCGCGCAGCTTCAGCCAGAGAGGGCGTAGCGATGGATCAGGTGAAACCGCCCATCCTCGGCCTCTCCCATAAGCGCCAGATCGCTTATCCGGAAGGGCGTCGGCAGCAACGGCATCAGCTGCGTTTCCAAGGCATCCTGAACTATCGCAAGCGTGGGTTTGTCCAGCTTACCGCTGAGGGTGATGTGAAACCGGAAGGACTCCATCACATACGGATAGCCCCATTGCACGAGGTTGGCGTCCTGCTCGGCCGACAGGCCGTTGGCACGTCGACGGTCCAATTCAGCCTGCGATGCAGGGGCGCGAAAGCTGTCCAGATTGCGCACGCAGGCCACCGCCAAGGCGTTCAATGCGGTCTCATCGCCCAGCGGGCGCAAGGCAAGGAAGCGACCCAGCCGCGCCATCTCCAGCCCGTTCAAAGTGACAGGAGGTTGCGTGGCAGCAAGCCGCGCACAGGCCTCGGACAGCGCCTCAACCGTTTGCCCGTCGCACAGGCGAAAGGGTGGCTTCATCGTCGCGTGCAACCCGTATTTGCGCGGCACCTCGGTCACGGCCGCCACGTCAATACCGTCAATCACGGGATGCGCGCAGGTTTCGCCAGCTTCCATGTCCCAGCCCAGCCAGTTGGTGGCGAATTTCGTCCATTCGGCCTCGACCGGTGGCGCAAAATAGATCGCGTATCGCGTGAATGTCACATTGGCCTCCTATGCGTGGCCTTCCCAATAGCTCAGATTGTGTGAAGTTCAGATGACAGAAGAAACGATCCTTGCCAATGCCACCCTTGTTCTTCCGGATGAGACGGTAACCGGCAGCGTCCGCATTGTTGGAGAGACCATTGCGGAGCTCGATATTGGCTCGACAGTACCGGCAGGAGCGGAAGATTGCGAAGGCGATTACGTCAGCCCCGGTTTGGTCGAATTGCACACGGACAACCTAGAGCGCCACATCCAGCCGCGCCCCAAGGTCGACTGGCCCCACGCTGCGGCGATTCTGGCCCATGATGCGGAACTCGCCAGCACCGGAATCACCACTGTTTTTGACGCGATGCGCATCGGCTCGATCCCAAGTGGTAGCCGATACAAAAAATACGCGCGCAACCTGTCCCAAGAACTGTGGCAATTGCGCGAACAGGACGCCCTGAAGATCAGCCATTTCCTGCATCTTCGGGCCGAAGTTTGTTCTGAAACGCTGGTCGATGAGTTGGACGAATTCGGCCCAGAGGATCGCGTCGGTCTGGTCTCGTTGATGGACCATACACCGGGGCAGCGGCAGTTCCGGGATATGTCGCAGCTTGAAGCCTACATGAAGGGCAAGCACAGCATGAATGATGACGAGTTCCTGCAGCACGTTGCGCAGCTCAAAACGTTGCGCGAGCGCAATGGCGACCGTCATGAAGTCGAAACCGTAAAAGCCGCCAAGCGCTTTGGTGCGATGTTGGCCAGCCATGATGATACCACGCAAGAGCAGGTGGCGGTGTCGGCCGGTCACGGTATCAAACTGGCGGAGTTTCCCACCACAGTCGAGGCTGCCCGAGCCTGCCATGATCACGGGATCAAGGTGATGATGGGAGCACCCAACGTGATCCGGGGCGGCTCGCATTCCGGCAACGTCGCCGCACTGGAACTGGCCAATCTGGGCCACCTCGATATCCTGTCTTCAGATTACGTGCCCGCAGCGTTGCTCTTGTCGGCCACACGTTTGGGCGAAATGTGGGGGGACATGCCCCGCGGTTTGCGGACTGTAACGCAAACACCTGCGCAGGTCGTCGGATTGCCTGACCGAGGTGAGTTGCGCGCCGGAGCCCGCGCGGATGTGATCCGGTTCCGTATGCGCGAGGGTGCCCCTGCACTGAACGGAGTGTGGTCACGCGGTCGGCGCGTAGCCTGATCAGGCGCGATAGAACATATAGCGGTCCGGCGCGATGGTGTCCGGACCCTGGATCTGCTCGAACCCGACCAGAGGTTGGCCTGAGATCAGCAACCCTCCGGAGTGCATCACCTCTGCGATCAGCGGGCTGAGGCGGGCGGCTTCGGCAACGTCCTCCTCCTTGATACCGCGTCCGAAATCGTAGTGGGCAAGTGCGATCCTGGAGGGGCTAGAAGCCAGTTTCTCTAGCATGGGTTCCGCCTCACCCTGCAAAAAATCCTCGGCCGGGGGCGTGCTGGACGGGTGGCATTGCAACACACGGTCCATCACCCAGATTCTCCGCTCCGGCAGGATTTCCCGCAGGTGGTCATAGGTGCGGCCATTGCCCAAGCCCATGTCCAGAACATCGCCCTCCATATCGCTGATCTGCGTCACGGCCCAATTCAGCCCGTCGCGTTGGGCCGTTAGGCGGCGTAGCATGGAATCCAGTCGGCTCATTAAAGTCCCCCGGTTGGTTCGGTTGGTGCTGCCCAGGCACGGCCGGGGCCGTCCAGAAGTCTGCGCAGCAGCTCTTCGGTAAATGTCCAGACGTCTTGATCGTGGACCAAATGGTGGGTCAAAACGCCGAACGGTTCGGCATTGTCGGCACGCCCCTCGCGCCGGTCGCGCAGTAGATCTGCTGTCTGGATGATCAGTGTATTCTCAGAGATCAGACCGCGGGTGCCACGCCAGTCGATCGGATCTAGATGGGTGTTTATCTGCTCCAGCCCAGGCACAGGACAGCTGGTCGCACGCGGTGTCGCGGTTGAAAGGATGCAATAGCCCAAGTCCGTTAACTCTCGAACGACGTCAGGCGCTATGCGGTTCCACGGAGGAACGAACATCGGGCAGAGTCTATCCCCGAACAGTGATTTCAACCGTTCCAACCCGGACTGTGCATCGCTCAGAATCTCTTTTTGCGGGCGGTGCAACCGGAACTCGGATTTTTTCTCGTCAGGCGGCGCGTGGTTTTGATGTGCCCAGCCATGCACCACCGGGATCAATGTCTTATGGGCCGTAACAAATTCCACCAACGTTGCATCGGCGTCGCGGGGAATGATCGCAAGGTGTACCGGCAAACCCAATCCGACTGAAAGCTTCGACAGTGTCTCAAGCTGCGGTGTCGCGGACACGGCATCGTCATCACGCCACCATACGGGCAGCGTCAGTTCTTCAGCCTTCCACGCAGTCAATTCGGTCTCCAGAGGGCGCCAGTCCGCTGTCATGCTTGCCCCCTCAGGTTTACCGCAATCTCGACCGTTCTGGCGGCGCCATCAAAACCCTGAGAGGGCACCGGACGCGGGCCACTGGAAATGACCTTAGAAACGGCCCTTGCCAAAGCATCACCATTAAGTTCCTTGCTGGGCAGCACTTCGATGGCTGGCTGGTCAGAGAGGCTCTGACCGCGCAAGCTCTGTTCAACTTCTTTACCGTCGTCAAACGGAATGAACACTGCCGGCGTGCCGGATTGCAGTATATCCAATGCAGTGTTGTAGCCGCACATGCTGACCGAGGCCGCGGCAAGAGGCAGCATCTGGCGAAAATCCGGGCGCACCGGTTCCAATGTAACCGGGGCATCGCCGACAAGCTTCTTCAATTGATCAATCCGCGTCCGAGAATCCTGTCCGCCCACCAACAGGCGCCAGCGCCTGCTGGGCATCTTTCGGGCGGCCTCGATGGCCGCGTGGAAGATCGGCTGGCCCACTGATCCACCACCTACGCTGACCAGAATTTCGTCTTTGCCTACCAAATCGGCGTGCGGCACCGGGGCATTGGGCGCAACAAAGCCTGTATAGAACAGCCGCTGGCGCAATTGCTCTGTAACCGGCCAACTGATGTCCAGCGGAATAACGCTTTGATCCGAGTGAACGAGGATACCGTCATAGTATAGCTCGACAATTTCTGCTGTGCGGTCCGCTTTCGCTGGCTTGGAAGGCGGCGCCAAAATGTCACGGATAGAACCCAGAACAATTGGGCGGCGCGGCAGGGAGTGTGCCGCCTCCAAAGCGGCTTTGAATTCTGCCGTCAGAGACCGCCGTCCAAAGGGAAACAGCTCTGTGATCAGAACGTCCGGCGCAAAACTCCGAATGGCTTCGGCCAAAGCAGTCTCACGTGCCTTCAGGTAATCAGTTTTCGCTAGCTCACCGCTTTGGGTCAAAAGCCGGGTGAAATCAGTGCCGTCCGAGCGAAGGGGCGGTAAGCCCAGCACCGTCATACCTGTGCTGTCCAACTGCGGTGCTGGCATCCCGCCCGAGACGACAAACGTCTCGTGGCCTGCGCTTACAAATGCCCGGCCCAGTGTCAACGCTCGGCTCAGATGACCCGTGCCCAGCAAATGTGTGACAACGATCATCACCTTCATTTAGGCGCCTCGGGTTTAATCAGGCGGATCGGTTCCGGCAAAGGGGTAAGCGTCTGCATATCAACGATATACAGTCGGTTGCGCTTGATCTTAAAGGGGGCGGGGCCATCGAAATTCCATCCCCAGGCCCGCGCGAGTATGACTCGCATGATGCCGATATGACAGACAGCGACCGTGTCACCTGTCAGCGCGTTCAGCCAAGGTTTCAGTCGGGTCCAAACCTCGGCCGGGCTTTCACCGTTCGGGGGGCGGAAATCCCAGCTCCAGTCTTCGATATGACGATAACCACTGTCTGGATCGGCGATCAGGTCCACTCCGCGCAGACCTTCCCAATCGCCCCAGTTCATCTCGGTCAGCGCATCCTTGGTCTGCGGTTCGCGCCCGGCGACCAGACGCGCCGTTTCACTGGCGCGCAACAACGGGCTGGACCAAACGTCTGCGCCGTCCCATGGGGCAGGAAGGCGTGTCCCTGCAAGTTCCGCGCAGGCCTCTTCGTCCAGAGGAATGTCACTGCGCCCCTGAATACGCCCAGCGCGATTCCATTGGGTGTGCCCGTGTCGAAGCAGCGCCAATCGGGTCATCTGGTGGTCTCCACCATTGGTCGCACGGTTTGCCAGAAAGTGTCTGTGGCAGCAGGCATCATGTGGCGCTTAGCCATCAGTGTGCGGGCCTTTGCTCCGACCGACAGCCGCAAGGCGTGGTCCTTCAGCAGAGTTTGCATTCTTGCGGCCAGACCTTCTGGGCCTGCATCGACCGAAGGGTAATCCGACGGTGTCAGCACGTCGCGCACGCCCGGTCGATCTTGCGCGACAACCGGTAGGCCGCTGGCCTGCGCTTCCAGATAGATCATCCCGTAAGCTTCATTCACACCGGGCCACACCAGAAAGGAGGCTGTACTGTACATGGCCATCAACGCATTGCGGTCGCACTGACCCAGAAACTGGACCTTGGACCCGAAGGGGGCCATGAGTTCCTCGACCTCTGCTCGGGCGGGGCCATCGCCGGCGATATTCAACTTCCAATCGATGTCCAGATGGGCCAACGCGTCAGCAAGCAGGGTGTAAGACGCCAGCTTGTCGCCATGTCGCATCATCCCGACCGTCAGCATCGGACCGTCGCATGAGGATGCAGGCGGCAAGTCTGACAGCGGCAAAAACGGCGGCAGTTCCACAAGACGTTGATCACCGAACCGTTCCCGTTTCAGAGTGATCAGGTCGTTGGCGGTTTGATAAAAGATCACCTGAGCCATGTCGCAGGCATCATGCGCGGCTTGCGCAAACCCGGCCCAGGGGCCGTTCAGGCGACTGGTCGCACGGGTGCTTTCGAGTTGGATGTACGGGATGTTTCGCGCCTTGCACACGCTTGGCCCAAGCAGATCGGGAGCTTTGTAATAATTGTGGTAGGTCACCCAAAGAGCGGTGTCCGACGGCAGTTCGGCGATCAGACGCTGGGCTTCCGATGCGGCCTCGGCGCGCAATGCGGCTTGCACCTGCGCATCTCCGGCCTTGTCGTAAACGCGTAACCGGGACGCCAGATCGACGATATTGCCCTGTGCCGAGATCGCCTGCATAAGGTTGCGGGCCATTTCGCGATCCCCCGATGGCACCGGACTGTCCGGGGCCTTCATCGGAGCGTAAAATGCGACCCTTGCCATCAATCCGTGCCCGAACCCAACGCGCATAGCCGTTCCGACAGACGCGCGATGCCGGGGTCCATGCGGAAATCAGTAGTCAGCCGGTCATAGGCAGCGGTAGCCATCGACGCAGCCTGATCCGGTGCGGCAGCCAGTTGGGCGATTGCCGTGGCCAGCGCGCTGGGATCATCATCAGACAAGACCCCATGTATTCCCGTTTCAATGAACTCGGGGATAGCAGAGACCGGCGTCGACAGGATCGGCAACAGTTGAGACGCGGCTTCCATAAGAACGTTGGGCAGTCCGTCGCGGTCTCCGTCCTCGGCAATTCGGCTAGGCAGCACGAACAAGTCGGCGACGCGCATTGCGGCAATGACCTCGGGCTGGTCACAGGCGCCTTTCCATGTGATCCGGCTCGACAGGCCTGCGGCCTCGGCGCGACCTTGCAGGGCGTCACTTAGCGTGCCGCCACCGATATGGGTCCAATGCCAGTCAAGCGTCTTAGGCAGCAGCGCGAAGGCGTCGATCAGACGGTCAAAGCCCTTTTTCTCGACCAGACGACCGACCGAGAGCATGTGAAACGATGCGTCCGGCGCGCGTGGCGTGCGGTCGGGCGGGGCAGGAAAGCGCCCAAGGTCCAATCCGTGGTAGATCAGGTCAACCCGAGACGGGTCATCGGCGAGGCTGCGCAGATGTTCCGCCCCGAATGCTGTGCAGGTCGCACCGAACGCTGCGCCGTGGGTGCTGGCCTGTAATTTTTCCACCTTTTCCCATTCCGGCGAGGTCCAGATGTCTTTGGCATGGGCTGAAAAGCTCCACGGCAGGCCGCGCATGATCGCAGCGTAACGCGCGACCGAGGACGGAGTGTGCATGAAATGTGCATACATCACCCGCGTTGCTTCGGGTAGTTCCGCGGCCAGTACGCAGGCCTGCCCAAAGCGCCGAATGCGGTTGTGGCTCGGATCACGGCGCAGGTCGGCGCGCCAGACCCGGTAAGCCTCGGTGTAACCCGGCAGCGCTTGCGCCGTCTGCCGAGCGGCCCAGACACGCTGCGGTTCTTCGTACAGGTATTCCGGCAGGTAATGCACCTGACCTTGGAAGCGGTCATGCAACGGGTGGCGTTTTACGTCGGTCGGATGGCGCAGAGACCAGATGTCAAAACAGTGCCCGGCTTCCTGCAGGGCGACGAGTTCTTGGGCGATGAACGTCTCGGACAGGCGCGGCCATCCTTTGACCAGCACCGCCAGTTTCGGCTGAGCTGTCGTCATCCGGTGGCCCGTTCCTGTTCCCGGCTCAGCAATGTGTCCACGCGGTCGGTGACATAGTCCAACCCGTCCAACAGCCCGTCCTGAATGGCCTGTGACGGTAGCGGCTGATGCGGCAGGTTGCGGATCGCGTTTATCATTGAGCCCGGTGTCAAGCCGTCCCGGTTTTCGTCCAGCATGCGGACCAAACCAAGCCCTTCAGCACGCGAGGCGCGAATCCATTGCTCCAAACGCGGAGTTGTGCGGGGAACGATGACGGCGCGTTTGTCGAACGAGAGCACCTCGCAAAAGGTGTTGTACCCGCCCATGCAAACCACTCCGGCAGCCCCTGCGAACAATGTTTCGATCTGGGATTCGAACCCAACCGCGGTCACCCGGCCATTCAGCGCGGCAACGCGGGCTTCGAACTCTTCACGCAACTCGCCGGACAGGAAGGGTCCATAGACCAGCACTGCGCGGGGCGATAGCGTCGGGTCTTTCTCATAGGCAGACAGGACAAGATTCACCATCGCCTTGCCATCGCCACCACCGCCGGGCGTGATCAGGATGTAGGGTTGTTCGGGAGGTTCACCCACCGGGCCAAGGTCGCGGCGCAGGTAGCCGGTCCAGTGGATGCGCGATTGTGCCGCGTGGCTGAGCGGAAGGCCTTTGGTCGGGTCATAGATTGAGCGCAGCCCATAGACCCAAATTTCGTGATAGAAACGCTCGGTCGCTGCAAGGGCTTCCTTCCGCTCCCACTCGGCGGCCAGTACTTCAGGCTCGTCCAGCACATCGCGCAAGCCAAGAACCAGTTTGGTGCGCTGCGAATGCAGCATGTGTTCCAGTGTCGGGACCAGTTCTCCTCGAAAGCCGGTGGGTTCCTTGTCGACGATCAGCATATCAGGGTCGAACTGTTGAACCGCTGTCTGGATCAGCCCCGAGCGGAGTTCAGTGACCTCTTCGATACCCATGCCGATTGTTCGCGCCGCGTAAGAGCCATCGGCGCGTTTGGTCACGCCCGGCAGGCGCACGTGGTCAACCCGGCGCGGAAACGTGAAGCGGCCTGCCACAGGGGATCCTGTCAGGATAAGAGCCGATGCCTGCGGATTAGCCTGCGTAATGGCCGCGGCCAGAGCACGCGACCGGCGCAGGTGCCCCAATCCGAACGTATCGTGGCTGTAGAACAGAATGCGCGGCGCCCGGCCGGTTGTATTGTTTTGTATTCCTAGGCTCATGCCTTCGCCTATCGTGTTTCTGGGTGCAAATCCGCGCGTTTCCCCCCGTTACCGTATATTCTTTGGCGCCGCTTGCCAAAGGGGGTCTCGAGATCGTGCAAATTCGTCAAGCATGGCGAAATGGCAACATCCTGATCGCCGAGAGAAACAGGGGTTTTAACCTGTCGGGTCTGGCGTTGATCTTGCTATTCCACTCATACTACTGCGTCGGTCATATTCAGTTTTTTCAAGGTTGAAAACACTCTTGTCTCCAACATTGCAGCGGGAACACGAAATGACACGATTTCGGGAAGCGAAAGGCTGAATATTTGAATATACTCAGGCGCTTCGGTAACCTGCGGCGCAACACGTGAATTGGATAGACTGCTCGATGAAACTCAAACTCATTGCTGGAATAGTCCTTGTTTTGTGGGCTTTCGCAGCGGCCTTTGTCACCGCAGCAGCAGCGCAAACGTCTTTGATCCCTGGATATAACTCGGGCTCCGAAGCGGAGACAGCTTCGGATCAGAACGGTGATTTGGCCGCCGCGATCAGGGCGGCGACCGAAGCCGGTGCCAGCGTGATCGTCATCGACAGCACCGGACAGGTCGTGTCTTCGGGCAATCAGGCCGGCGCTACGGATACAGAAGCGCACGACCCGATGGCGGAAGGCTCGCAACTAATGAAGGCGCAAGAGAAGTTTTCGGACTTCCGTGCGTCCATGCAATCGCGCTTGGAGGCCTTGCCCTACTCGATTTTCGAAGTGCAGTACGTTTTGCGCCAGACCAGCCCAGACGGTCGAATCCAGACCTATGTTGAGGTTCTGTTCTGGAATGTCCTTTTCCTGCTGTTGGGGCGCTGGCTGTCGACCGAGATCTACGGCAAGCGCATGGCCAAGAAGCTTGTTGTCGCACGGTCCAAGGAAAACCCTCAGGGCTATCGGGAAAAGATGCCGTTTCTGGTGTTCCGCTTTTTTATGGGTATCGGAGCAACAATCTTTGCGATGCTCATGGCCCTTATCGTTGGATACCTTTTCTTTGGTGAGGCTGAAGACATCTCGATCCAATTCACCGTAACGGCGATATTTACCGCCTTCTTCCTGTCGCGAACGGTGTCCGATCTATGGCGTATGGTATTGTCGCCTTACCTTAGCCAATATCGTCTGCCGCCGTTTTCCGATCGGGACGCGAAACGCCTGTATTTTTGGGCCTCTGCACTTGCGACCTATGACATATCAGTTGTTCTGTTTTCGACCTGGGTTGCCGATTTCGGATTGAACTACAATGTCTATGCGATGGTCTATGGCAGCCTGACGATGTTCGGCGCGCTGGGCAATGTGCTGATGATCCTGTTCAACGCCCGCGCCATTTCCAACGCCATCCGCGGGGGGCGTTCACCGGATCAGGTGTCGTGGATTTCGCGTTTCATTTCTTTCGCTTGGGCACCGGCGCTGATCGTCTACATCGTCTTTAGCTGGTTCAAACTGGCGGTTGATCTGGTTCTGGAAAATGAGAACTCGGTGCCGATCGTAGCCAGCAGCTATGCGATCTTCATGTCGGTGGTCGTGGCTTATGGGGCGATGAACTATCTGTTGGAGCGTTATTTCGACCGCAACCGCCAAATGGAAGATTTGAATGCGGAGGCAGCGGAAGAGGTTGCGGAACCCGCCGAGACACCTGAGGCGGAGAAACGCCAACACTCGATCCTGACATATGAGGATCTGGCCCGACGTGTGGCGGGGATTTTAGCCTTTGTCGTTGGCTTATATGCACTGGTTGTGATCTGGAACCCCGAAGCCAGTTGGAGCGAAGACCTGCCAATCGATCGCGCGCTGGATGTGATGGTCATCCTGTTCATCGGCTATATCCTGTTCCATTTCTTCCGCATCTGGATCGACAGCAAGATTGCCGAGGAAATCGACGATGGCGGTGAAGAGGCCGAATTGGGCGACGAGGGCGGCGAAGGTGGGCAGAGCCGTCTGGCGACGCTGCTGCCGCTTTTCCGGGGTGCCATTCTGGCTGTTGTGGTCGTGACCATCGCGCTGATCGTTCTGATGGAGTTGGGCATCAATGTCAGTCCGCTCTTTGCGGGCGCCGGTGTCGTAGGTCTGGCCGTTGGGTTCGGCTCGCAAACATTGGTACGCGATATCTTTTCAGGGGCGTTCTTCCTGATGGATGACGCCTTCCGCAAGGGCGAGTACATCGACATCGGCGACGTGAAGGGAACGGTGGAGAAGATCTCAGTCCGGTCGTTCCAGCTGCGCCACCATCTTGGCGCGCTGAACACCATTCCCTTTGGTGAGATCAAGGTGCTGACCAACTATTCGCGCGATTGGGTGATCATGAAACTGCCCCTGCGCGTGACCTATGACACCGATGTCGAAAAGGTGCGCAAACTGATCAAGAAGCTGGGTCAGCAGTTGCTGAGCGATCCGGTGATCGGTGACAACTTTATCCAGCCGTTGAAATCGCAGGGTGTGATCGAGATGCAGGATTCGGCGATGATCATCCGGGTCAAGTTCATGACCAAACCGGGGGATCAGTGGCTGGTGCGCAAGAAGGTGTATCAGGAGATCCGCGAGCTGTTTGCCCGTGAAGGTATCAAGTTTGCCCACCGCGAGGTCACCGTGCGGCTGGCCGAAGGGAAAGACCCGGAAGATCTATCACCGAAACAACGCGAAGCTGTGACCGGTGCCGTACAGGCCGCGATCGACGAGGACTATCTGGACGATATCGGACCCGGTGGAGGCGACGACCGCTAGGGGCGGCTCCCGCCCCTTTGAATTTCATCTCTGACGAGACGCCATTCAAAGCGTTGGGCAGGGCCGCGCGTTCCGCGCGGCGGTCGGATCATGCGGTAAGGGATGGCCAATCTGAATTGGACGTGCCCAGCTTGGAAGCGGGCAGGGGCCAGGACATTTTAGCGGAACCTACGACCAGGGCTGGTTTTAGACGATACCCGTTGCCCCAGCCTGAAGCTTCGATCTCGGGTGCATAATCGGCAGGCACAGCACTGGTTATGTCCTCATCCGTTTCGGATTTCGCCAGTCGGGCCAGCAGTTCTGCGGTGCGAGCCAGTGACAACTGGGCAAGCATGATCGAATTGCCCGAGGCGGCCTCGGCCAGTGCCGACAGCACGGCGGCGGCCATCAGATAGCCTGTCGCGTGATCCAGAGCCTGAACCGGCAGTGGTGTCGGCTTTTCCGCTTTGGCCCAGCTCCGCCCGGCATCTGCGATGCCTGCACTCATCTGCACAAGGCTGTCAAAACCGCGTCTGGTGGACCATGGCCCTTGCCAGCCATAGGCGTTCAGGGTGACCTCGACCCGGTTCGGAGCCAGCTCATCCCGCTTGGCTTTGGTTAGGCCAAGGGCATCCAATGCGCCAGGGCGGTAGCCGTGAACGAAAACATCGGCTTGTGAAAGCAAGTCCTGCAACTTGCTCAATCCGGTCGGAGATTTCAGGTCCAAGTAAGCGCAATGCTTGCCCAGCGAAATATCTGGAATGACGCCAGGCTCGTCCCATCCGGGTGGATCGATGCGCAAAACCTCGGCCCCAAATCCAGCCAACGTGCGGGTTGAAACCGGACCTGCCAAAACGCGGGTCAGGTCTAGAACACGCAGGCCTGCAAGCGGCCGGCCGGCCGTTGCTTCGGGGCGGTCGCGTAACTTTATCTGCCTCGGGCTGTGCCAGCCGATCAGCGGGTCGCGGGAAATGACCCTGCCTTGAGGATGGTCGAGCCATTCCGCGCGGCTGCGCATGGCCGCGGCCACGCCGCCCTGGGCGACGATGGCTGTTTCCAGATCAGCAATGGACCAGTCTTTCAGGGCTTGCGCTACGGCGTTTCGATCAGCCTTCACACCGAGAACCTTCAGCGCCGCCGATTTGTGGCGGGGCAGGTTGGTGTGTAACCTGATCCAGCCGTCTGAGGCTTGATAATCTCCGGCGACTGCATCCCAGAGGTCCGGCATTTCCCACCCGTCTGGTTTGAATGAAAAGCCGTACCAGAGCGAGGCCAGGCGATGATCGACAGTAACCTCTGGCGTTTTGGCTGCGAGGCTCAGAGCAGTCACAAAACGCGCCAGTTCCTGACCGACCGCACCAAAACTGGCCGTCGCAAGTTCGGACACGGCAAAGGCGCTTGGTCGCGCGCCCTTTCCGGTCGCCTTGTAACCGTCAGAAGCGGGGAGGGCGGAGATCAGGGTCATTGCTGATACGGGTCCAGGCTGTCGCGCAGACCGTCACCTAGGAAGTTGAAGGCCAGCACCACGACGATGATCGGAAGCATCGGGATCGCCGTCCACGGGTAAATCTCGATCGAGGCAAGGTTCTGTGCGTCATTCAGCATCACGCCCCAGCTGACCGCCGGTGCCCGCAAGCCGAGACCAAGAAAGCTGAGGGCTGTTTCCCCAAGGATCATTGCCGGGATCGACAACGTGGCCGATGCGATCAGGTGGGACATGAAGTTCGGTAGCAAGTGCTTGCGGATCACCCGCCCGGAACTTGCGCCCATCATCTCGGCTGCGCGCACGTATTCTTCTTCGCGCAGCGATAGGAATTTAGCACGAACGGAACGGGCAAGGCCGGGCCAGTCAAGAATGCCCAGAATGATGGAGATGATGAAAAATACCGCAACCGGGCTCCAGTTCGACGGCACGGCAGCGGACAGTGCCAGCCACAGCGGCAGCTCGGGCAGAGAACGTAGAATCTCGATCACGCGGTTGATGACCCAGTCTATCCTGCCGCCGAAATACCCGGCCATCGAGCCAAATATGATTCCAAGGGAAAACGACACCGAAATGCCAATCAGACCCACGGTCAGCGACAGTTGCGCACCGTAGAGAATGCGGCTGAATACGTCGCGACCCAGGCGGTCGGATCCCCATAAGAACAGTGTCGCACCCTCTGGGGCGCAGAATAGGTGGGTGTCTGATCTGATCAGACCCGCAAGCTTATATTCAGACCCTTCACAGAAGAACTTAACCGCGCGCGGGTCTTCGAGGTCGGGGACGAACTTCCACTGGAAGGTTTCGAGGTCGGCCTCAGCCACGATGGGAAAGACGTGGGGGCCAATGAATTTACCTTCGTAGAACCAATTGACACTTTGCGGGGGCGCATAGAGATGCTCGCCGTTCCGTTCATTCGGTCCATAGGGCGCGATGAACCCCGCAAAAGGCAGCATCAAATAGCATAGCAGCAGGAAGATGCCCGAAATCAAGCCCAACTTGTGAGTTCTGAACTTGCGCCAGACAAGCACCCAGTTTGGCGCGTCCAGGTCTGCACGCTCAAGCTGTTGCAGGGCGGCGTCTGGATCATATGGAGCGTCGTCGACATAGCGACCGTCGGGATGTTGGGTCATGCTTCACGCCCCTCGTACCGGATGCGCGGGTCCAGCATAACCAGCAGGATGTCAGAGATCATGGTGCCGATCAGGGTTAGCAGAGCTACGAACATCAGGATGAAGGCGGACAGGAACTGGTCCTGTGTTTTCAGCGCCGTCAGCAAGGCCGGTCCGATCGTCTGCAGACCCAGCACGACTGAGACCAGAACCGAACCGGACACCATCGAGGGCAGCAGATTGCCGATATCTGCCACGAAAGGATTGAAGGCAACGCGCAGCGGATATTTCGTCAGCATCCGTGACGGGGACATGCCTTTGGCGATAGCGGTTTCCACATAAGGTTTGCCAAGCTCGTCTAGCATATTGGCACGCAAGCGTTGCATCATGGCCGATGCACCTGATGTGCCAATGACAAAGGTTGGTACGATCAGGTGGACGAGGATGGACTTCATTTTCTCCCAGCTCATTGGCTGGCCTTCAAATGAAGGATCCATCAGGCCCCCAATCGGCAAGTTGAAATACCGGTGGCCGTAATAGAACAGGATCAGCGCCAGCAGAAAGTTCGGGGTGGCCAGGCCGAGGTAGCCGACAAAGGCCGAAGTATAGTCGATCCACGTCCGCGACCGCGCCGCAGCGATGACGCCCAAGGGTAGGGCGACCGCATAAACGAAGAGAATCGCGGCCAGATTGACGACTACTGTCAGCCAGAGGGTGTCACCCACGATCTCGGCCACCGGGCGGTCAAATTCGAAGGACCAACCATAGTTGCCTTGCAGCAGCCCTTCAAACCCATGAGGGCCGGGCCAGAAGCCCATCCAGATCAGGTATTGCTCCGAGATGGGCCGGTCCAGCGCATATTCGGTGCGCAGGAATTCAGCCTTGGCAACGCCGGCAGACTGGCCCGAAGCCTGCAACTCCGCGATCTGGTTGCTCAGGTAATCACCGGGCGGCAGGTTGATGATCACGAAGATCAGTACCGACACCACCAGCAGCGTCAGCAGCATCGTGAAAAAGCGATAGACTGCATAGCGCAGCATAACCATTTAGCTGCTCCTGATCAGTCGGCGAAGAAGAATTCGTCCGGCCGGTGAATGCCGAAATGGGCGCCGGGCTCCCAAGCCCACATGGCCTGTTCAGGCACGTTGCGCAGGCGGTTGGAAACCACAACCGGCTGAGGCGCGCCATTCAAGATGCCGATGGCATACAGCTGGTCGGCATGGATGTTCAGCATTTCGGTCCAGATTGCCTTGCGCTCGTCATCAGAGGTGGCAACTTCCCAATCATGGGCCAGTTGCATCAGACGTTCGGCCTCGGGCATATCGGGCGCTTCGCCCACATCACCGCTGGTCTGATAGTATTGTCCCCATTTCGGCCAGGCGAGAAAGACCTGATCGGTTGGAGCCAGATAGGCGGGCGAGGTGTGGGCCTGCGGAATGCCGTCATCCCAGCCGAACCACACCGAGGCCATGGTGTTGCCCGCAAACACACGGTTGCGCAGAATGTCCCGGTCCAGCGGGCGCATCACCAAATCCACACCGATCTCGCGCCATGTGTCGGTGACAATCTGCAAGGCGTTCTCGACCTCTTGCCGTTCACCGGCGGTTTCGATGATCAATTCCATCGGGCGACCGTCAGGCAACAAGCGGATTCCGTTCCTGCTGCGCTCGGTCAGACCGGCCTCGTCCAGCAGGGCATTGGCCTGTTCGACGTCGAATTGCGCCCAAGCCTGTGCGTTTTCTTCGGAGTAAAACGGAGAGGCCGGCAGGACTGACATCGCGCCAGGGAGGGCCAGTTTGAAGTACAGCGCTTGGTTGATCGTCTCGCGATCAATGGCCAAAGACAAGGCACGGCGTACGCGTACATCGCGCAGGACCTCGCGCCACCCTTCATCTGCAAAGTTCAAGTTGGGATAGATTGCAATCTGCGAGGCCACCCCGGTCTTCCATAGCCGAGTTTTATAGTTGCCGACCTCTTCGCCTTTTTTCAGGATCGAAGCATCGCGGAACGCCAGCCCACGCCCTTGCAGGTCTGTCTCTCCGGCATTGGCCTTAGCGGCAACCAGACCGGGGGCGACGATCTCCATCTCGACCACGTCGATATAGGGGAGTTGCACGCCTTTGCTGTCGATGCGGTGATAGTATGGGTTGCGCACGAAATTGTGCCGAATTTTCTTGCCCGAGCTGGCGTTCAGCCAAGGCTGTAGCGTCGGCAACTCGTGGTTGTCGTATTTGTACAAATTGTCCAGCTTGTTATGCAGCGCTGCCCAGCTTTTGACGCGGGCATCGTTGACCAGAAAGGACAGTTCTTCGGCGTCGGCATATTTCTCGTGATATTGTTTTAGAAACTCGGCAGGCCGGTAGATGAACGGCGGGCGAGCTTGAGCCAACGATTGCAGGAAATCGGGGTTGGGGTCCTCCCATTCATAAACGACGGTGGTCTCGTCAGGGAAGGAGACGGTTGGCAGCTTGCCTTCGACGATCAGAAAATCGGGCGGGCCAGAGGGGCTGAGAAGCTCGTTATTTGCAACGTCTTCCCACCAGTACCGAAAATCCTCCGAAGTGAAAGGCGACCCGTCGGACCACTTGTGCCCTTCGCGTAGGTTCAGCGTGAATTTGCGGTTGCCGTCGCTCTCGAACGACTCAAGCAAGTCGGGGACCAATTCATAATTCTCGTTGAACCCGACCAATCGGGCGTAGCCGTACACAACCATCTGGCGAATGTCCTTGGACCGAGTGACCATGGTGCGCAATGTGCCGCCGGGTGTTCCGAACTCCCGACCTTTGGCAGCCAGATCTACGACCAGCGGTTCGGCGGGAAGGCGTTCCTGAATAGGTGGCAGGTTGCCTGCATTCACCTCGGTGGCCCAGAATTCTCCTTCCAGCGGGGTGGGTGTCTCTGCCGTTGCGGGCAGCATCCATGCGGCGGCCAGCGTGGCGGCCAGAAACAGGGGGCGAGTGGTCTTAAACATGGCATCTTACCTTATGGCCGGGCTCCATCTCTACCAGTGAAGGTATCACGGAGTCCGTAAATCGGAAGGCGTCATCCCAACTGTCTGGCGAACCTGCGCCCAAAGCAACCAATTTCAGGTCAATGGGTCGGTTGATGTCAGGTTCTGGCTGAGCGGCAATCAGCGCCTTGGTGTAAGGGTGGCGGGGGTTGTAGAAAAGGGTCTCGGGCGGGGCCTGTTCGACCACCAGCCCGCGGCGCATAACGGCAACTTCGTCGGCGATGCGTGCGACAACGGCAAGGTCATGCGAGATGAAGAAATAAGATAGGTTCAGACTGTCTTGCAGGTTTTCCAGCAGCGTCAGGATCTGCTCCTGAACGGAAACATCCAGTGCCGAGGTTGGCTCGTCACAGACGATCAGTTGCGGGTCTAGCATCATCGCTCGGGCAATGGACAGGCGCTGCCGCTGCCCGCCGGAAAAGGCGTGAGGGTAGCGTTTCAGCATATCCGCGTTTAGGCCCACCCGTTGTAGCATCTCGGCAGCTTTGTCCCGCTGTTCTGATGCCGACCCGATATTGTGTATCTCCAGCGGCTCGGTCATCGCGTCCTGAATGCGCATCCGGGGGCTCAGCGAGCTGTAGGGGTCTTGAAACACCATCTGCGCCTTGCGCTGAAAGGCAGTGCGTTGGGCGCGGGTCATGTGGTGTACGGTGATCGGGTCTTCGGCGGCAGAGGTGCGAAACAGTACCTCTCCACCGGGGTCGGGTGGCTCGGCGCCCAAGGCGATGCGCGCGGCCGTGGTCTTTCCCGATCCGCTTTCTCCCACAATGGCCAGAGTTTTGCCGCGCGCCAGTTTCAGATCAACTCCCCGACAGGCATGGATCAGACGCTCCCCCTGCCAGCCTCTGCTGGACCGCATGGTGTAGGTCTTGGACACATCCTTCATTTGCAGGATCAGGTCCTCGTCGGGCATTGGAATCCCGACCGCTTCCTTATCGGGGATCTCGGGCGCTGCGTTGAACAGTTGCTGCGTATAGGGATGTGCAGGCGCGGTCAGGATAGGTGCGGCGGCACCCGACTCCATCACGCGGCCCTTGTGCATGACGACGACCTGCTCGGCCATGTTGGCCACAACGCCCAGATCGTGCGTGACAAGGATCAGCGCCATTCCGGTCTCGCGCTGCAACTCCTTGATCAGACCCAGCACCTGAGCCTGTGTCGTTACGTCAAGCGCTGTGGTTGGTTCATCCGCTATCAGAAGTTCCGGTTTGGACACCATCGCCATTGCAATCATCGCACGCTGACGCATACCACCGGACAACTCGAACGGGTAAGAATCATAGGCGCGCTGAGGGTCAGGAAATCCTACACGTTCGAACTGCGTAATGACTTCTTTGCGAGCCTGTGCCTCGGAAGCGCCGCGGTGTAGCCACAGAACTTCGCTGACCTGATTGCCGATCTTGTGTAAAGGTGACAGGGACCGCATCGGTTCCTGAAAGATCATCGAGACCCGGTTACCGCGAATGCCGCGCATCTCACGTTCGTTGATCCGGGTCAGGTCCACCATGCCCTTAGAATCATTTAGAGTAATCGTGCCACTGCGAATCTGAGCCGTTCGCGGCAAAATGCGTAAGGCGGCACGGCACGAGATGGTTTTGCCCGATCCGGACTCACCCACCAGAGCGAGTGTTTGCCCAGCCTCCACATCAAAGTTGACGCCTTTGACAACGGCCTCACCCGCACCAAATCCGATGCTGAGATCGCGGACAGACAGCAACGCGGTCATGCGGGTATTCCACCCGTTCGGCCGTAGTTCGGCATCGGCTTGATCAACTCCCCGTGTTTTTTGACGCAGTTTCGCGCGGTTGGGGCAGGCTAGTCAAACCCGTTCTTACGCCGAAATGTCGCGGAATTGTGAATCTGACGCCAATTTGCCTACACAAAGTCTTGAGGATTTGTCATCAAATGCCTTGTCGGCCACATCTAACAAGTCGACTTACTATCAAGGAGATATTTCCCCGTGTCCGACGACCAAAGCCGACTGGATCTGTTTATTGACCGCATGGTGTCGCAGCGCGCCTGTCTGGATTTTGCCATCGCCGAAACGCGCGGCATGTCAGGTCCGGTTTTCGAGCTGGGTCTGGGCAATGGGCGCACCTATCATCACATGGTGCAATACGTGAAGAACCGCCCAGTCTATGTTTTCGAGAGAGCGGTGGCCTCTCATCCAGATTCCACACCGCCCGAGGACCGAGTGATTCTGGGGGATGTGCGCGAGACGCTGCCCGCCGCTTTGGACCGATTTGGCGCGACAGCAAGCCTTATTCACGCCGATCTCGGCGGTCATAACCGCGAAAAGAACGACGCTTTTGCCAGGTTCGTATCGCCCCTGATTGAGCCTCTGCTGGCCGAAGGCGGGCTGATGGTCTCCAGCGACCGGATGTATTTCAATGGCCTGACCGAAATTCCCCTGCCGCTCGGTGCCGTCGAGGGCCGGTGTTTTATCTATCGCCGTTAAGCCTCAGGAGCGTTCCATGCTGTTCTACGATTGCTCGACGGCCCCCAACCCACGCCGCGCCCGCATGTTCATTGCCGAGAAGGGATTGAACATCGAGACCCGCGAGGTCTCGATCGCAAAGGGAGAGCAACTGAGCGATGCGTTTAAAGCGGTAAACCCAAACGCAACTGTTCCAGTGCTGATCACCGATGAAGGCGCAGCATTGACCGAAAACCTTGGTATTGCCGCTTATCTCGAAGCCCGCTTTCCTGAGCCGCCTTTGATGGGGCGCACCCCGGATGAAAAGGGGCGGGTTTTGATGTGGAACAGTATTGTCGAGCAGCAAGGTGGGCAACCCATCGCCGAGACGCTTCGCAACACGCATCCGGCCTTTGCCGACAGGGCGATTCCGGGGTCAGTGAATCATGCTCAGATTCCTGAACTCGCGCAGCGTGGGGCCGGGCGCGTTGAACATTTCTTCGAATTGCTCGAAACGCGATTGGCGGAAAGCTCCTATATCGCCGGGAGCGAGTTTACGCTGGCCGATATCACCACCTTTGTCTTTGTGGACTTTGCTCGTGTGATCAAGAAGCGAATTCCAAAGGAAAATTCAGCCACGCTGGCGTGGTATGAAACGATCAGCGCCCGTCCCAGCGCTCAGCTCTAATCCGGTAGTTTTCGTTCGCAAACTGCGCGCGGATAGAACTGTACAGAAATGTCTAGACAGAAGTGAACAGTGAGTTTAGCGTCCACTGCGTGCCATGCAGGGGAGGGCAGGATGAAATCTCAGTATCGCGTTGTGGTTATCGGGGGCGGTGTCGTGGGCGCCTCGGTTCTGTATCACCTGGCCAAGTTCGGCTGGTCGGATGTGGTGATGCTGGAACGACGGCGGCTTGCTTCCGGGTCATCTTGGCATGCGGCAGGCGGTATCCACGCACTGAACGCCGACCCGAACATGGCCTCGCTGCAGGCCTATACTATCGACCTGCTCAGCGAGATCGAAAAAGAGTCTGGCCAAAATATCGGCCTGCACATGACCGGTGGCCTGACGCTGGCGGGAACACCGGAACGGTGGGAGTGGCTGCAGGCCAACTATCGCATCTTCCAGTCCATCGGCATTGATGATTGCGAGCTGCTTTCCCCGGAAGAAGCGCAAAGGCGCTGTCCGATCATGTCCACCGATGGTGTCCTAGGCGCGATGTGGGCAGATCGCGAAGGCTATATCGACACAACCGGCACTGTGCAGGCCTATGCGACGGCAGCCAAGAAACGTGGTGCGGAATATTACGAGGAAACCAAGGTCGAGGAACTGATCCAGACAGCGGATGGCTGGCAGGTGGTGACTGACCGGGGCACGATCACCTGTGAACATGTTGTCAATGCGGCAGGCCTCTGGGCCAAACAGGTGGGGCGTATGGCCGGGATTGAGTTGCCAGTCTCTCCGCTGAAACACCACTATTTGATTACCGACACCGTTCCCGAGGTCGCCGAGGCGGATTTCGAGATGCCGATGACCGTGGATCTCGAAGGCTTCACCTATATGCGGCAGGACCAGAAGGGCGTTTTGGTCGGTATCTACGAAGTCGATCACGAACACTGGGCCATGGACGGTGCGCCATGGAACTATGGCGAGGAGCTGTTTCAGGAACAGCTCGATCGCATCGAGAATGAGCTTACGCTGGGTTTTGAACGATATCCCTCGATCCAGAACGTCGGCATCAAAACATGGGTCAACGGCGCGTTTACCTTCTCGCCGGACGGTAACCCTCTGGTTGGTCCGGTGCCCGGCAAGCCCGGCTACTGGTCCGCCTGTGCGGTGATGGCAGGTTTCCTTCAGGGTGGCGGTGTTGGCAAAACGCTGGCTGAATGGATGATCCACGGCGAGCCTGAGGCCGATGCCTGGCCGATGGATGTGGCGCGCTATGGCGATTTCGCCCAGAACAAACGTTACATCCGTGAAACCACTGGCCAGTTCTATTCCCGCCGCTTCGTGATGACCTATCCGAACGAGCAATTGCCTGCGGGTCGTCCGTTGAAAATGGCTCCGGCCCATGACGCTATGACCGAGGCCGGGTGCAAATGGGGTGTCAGCTGGGATCTCGAGGTGCCGCTCTATTTCGCGCCGAAAGGGTTTGAAGAGACGCCGACACTGAAACGCTCCAACGCGCATGACATCGTGGCCGAGGAATGCAAGGTGATCCGCGAAGGTGTGGGCTTGCTGGACATCTCGGGCTTTTCGCGGTTCGAAGTCAGCGGCCCGAATGCGGAGATTTGGCTGGACAAGGTAATGGCCTCAAAACTGCCCGCGCCAGGCCGCGCCAAGCTGGCTCCGATGCTGGGCGAGAATGGGCGGCTCAAGGGTGATCTGACCGTGCTCAATTGGGGCGATGGCACGTGGTGGATCATGGGCAGCTACTACCTGCGCGCCTGGCATATGCGGTGGTTTGACAATCACATGATTGACGGCGTTGATATCCGCGATCTGGGTGAGGAGTACTGTGGGTTCGCCGTCGTCGGTCCAAAGTCGCAGGCTGTGGTCGAGAAACTGGCCGAGCAGGATCTCTCGGGCCTGAAATTCATGGGTTGCGGTGACTACGATATCGGGCTGGTCCGCGCCCGTGTTGCACGCATGTCGGTGACAGGTGAAAAGGGCTATGAGATCAATTGTCGCTACGGCGATCACATCAAACTGCGCCGCATGTTGCTCGAGGCTGGAGCGGATGAGGGTATTCGCGAATGTGGCTTCAACGCGATGCTCTCGACCCGGTTGGAAAAAAGCTTTGGCATCTGGTCGGCCGAATTCACCCAGCTTTATACACCAGGCATGACCGGGATGGATCGCTGGATCGACTGGGACAAGGAGTTTGTCGGCAAGGACGCGGCTGTTGCCGAGCGCGACGGGAATGGTCCGGCCCAAGTGCAGGTCACTTTGGAAGTGGACGCGCTGGACGCAGATGCTAGTGGGTATGAGCCGATCTGGTCAGGCGAAAACCGTGTGGGATTCGTGACCTCGGGCGGTTTCGGCCATTACATCGGCAAGTCGCTGGCGATGGCATTGGTTGATCGCGACAAGGCCGAACCGGGTACTGAACTGACTGTGCATGTGGTCGGTATTGAGCGTTCCGCACGCGTCATAGCAGCGTCTCCGTATGACCCGCAGGGCGAGGCGATGAGGGGCTGATGGTCATTTCGCAAACATCCGAGCGCGGCAGGCGACGGCGTGGACGCGGGGCTGAGGCAACACCTCCGCCGCAGCGCGATGTGAACTATCGCCAGCTCAGGAATCCTTTCCCGCAGATGGATGTGTTTCCTGCAGATCAGATTGCAGACATGCATGAAACGGCCTTGCGGACGCTTCAGGAATTGGGAGTAAAGGTCCTGCTGCCCGAAGCCCGCCGGATCTTTGAGAAAGCGGGCGCGCGGGTGGACGAAGCCAATGAAATGGTCTTCATCGGGCGGGATATGGTCGAGGCCGCTGTTGCCTCGGCTCCCAAGTCTATCAACTGCCGAGCAGGGGCGCGGCGGCGGGACTTCACGCTGGAACTCGGCAGCCTTGTGTTCCAGCCGGGCGCAGGGGCCCCGAACGCCACTGATCTGGAACGGGGCCGCCGCCCCGCGACCGGGCAGGATTATCTGGAGTTCCTAAAACTCACACATCATTTCGACGTGTTCCAGATGATCTCGCCCCAAGTCGAGCCTCAGGACGTGCCAACCCATCTGCGTCACTACTTCACGACGCAGGCGCAGATGGAGTTGACGGACAAGTTCCCGTTCTTCTTTTCGCGCGGGACCCCGCAGGTGATGGACTGTTTTGAGATGCTGTCCACCGCGCACGGCCTGTCTGATGACGAGTTTCGCAGCAACGCGCATTGCTATACGATCATCAACACCAACAGCCCACGTACGTTGGATATCCCGATGGCTCAGGGCCTGATCGACTTTGCCCGCCACGGCCAGATGTCGATCATCACGCCATTTACTCTGATGGGGGCGATGGCTCCGATCACTGTGGCCGGAGCAATCACGCTGTCCCATGCCGAGGCTTTGGCGGCACTGACGCTGACCCAGTTGGCCAACCCCGGCGCGCCGGTCTGCTACGGCACGTTCACAAGCAACGTAGACATGAAGTCGGGCGCGCCAGCCTTCGGGACGCCCTCGCATTTTCAAGCGTCACTGGCGGCGGGACAGTTGGCGCGACATTTGGGCCTGCCGTGGCGATCCGCTGCCGGATCGGCTGCCAATACTAACGACGTGCAGGCGGCGAATGAGAACCAGTTCGGTCTCTGGGGCTGTCTGATGGCCGGGGCGACTGTAATCATCCACTCGGCCGGGTGGCTGGAAGGTGGGCTGACCGTGTCATTTGAAAAGTTGATCTGCGATGCCGAGGTACTGAACATGGTCGCCGAACTCTGCGCCGGGGCGCAGGCGGGAACCGCCGAGATCGGCTTTGATACGGCCCTGCGAGAGGTTGAACCCAGCGGTCACTTCTTTGCCTCCAGTCAGACGATGGAGCGGTATAACACCGAGTTCTACCAGCCCCACGTCCACGACTATGCCAATTTCGGCACCTGGACCGAACGCGGCTCGTTTGATGCCAATCACCGTGCAACCAGCGTCTGGAAAGGCATTTTGAATGACTTCAAAGCACCCGCTGGGGACAGTGACCGAATGGGTGCCCTGCAGGATTTCATTGCGCGTCGTACGGCTGAGGGCGGCGCACCGCCGGAGAGTTGAATGAACACCAAACCGATCCTGCACCGGGACGATCCCAAGGCTGAACCTTTGGTCGGCAACATCAAGGTTACGCGCGACGATTGGCTGAACGTGGCGATGGACGTGCTCATCTCGGACGGTGTGGACCACATCAAGGTTTTGAACCTGGCCGAGCGGATGGCCGTATCGCGGTCCTCTTTCTATTGGTATTTCAAATCGCGGCAGGAACTGCTGAACGCGTTGTTAACCCGCTGGCAGGCGACCAATACGGCAGCCCTGATAGCGCAGGCCGAAGCTCCGGCAGAGACGATCACTGGCGCAGTCTGTAACGTACATCGCTGCGTGGTTAACACCGATCTGTTCGACACGGCGTTGGACTTTGCCGTGCGCGATTGGGCGCGCAAGTCGGGCAAGGTGCGGCGTGCGCTGGATCAATCGGACGCCCGGCGGCTCGAGGCACTTCATGCCATGTTCGCGCGTTATGGGTATTCCGAGGTCGAGGCCGAAACCCGTGCCCGCGTGTTGTACTACATGCAGATTGGCTACGATCTGGCGCAACTGAACGAGCCAATGGAAACGCGGTTGTCGATGGTATCGCATTACCTTTACGTCTTTACCGGTGTCGAACCGCGACCCGAGGAAGTTGAAGAATTCAGCGCATATTCAAAGCGCTATTGGGAGGGAGACACAGAATGAGCCAACCAGACGCAATCATCATCGGCACCGGCGTCATCGGCGCCGCCATTGCATTCGAGATGGCTAAGGCCGGGTGGAAAACCCTGTCGCTGGACCGAAACGCGCAGGTCGGTCACGGTTCAACTGCGGGGTCCTGCGCGATCATCCGGATGCATTACTCAACCTTCGACGGCACCGCTTTTGCCTGGGAAGGCTACCACTACTGGCGTGACTGGGCCGAGTATCTGGACCTGCCTGCAGACGCCGACCTGGCTCAGTTCCGGGAAACAGGGTGTCTGGTTATGAAGACGGACGCCAACGGGATGCTGGAAAAGCACATGAAGAACAGTGCCGATCTGGATTGCCCTTTCGAGGAATGGTCGCCTGAAAAGATCACCGAACGTCTGCCGGTTTATTCTCTGGATAGCTTTTCGCCGGCGCGCCGCATGGATGATCCGGAGTTCGGCCAGCCCAACGGGCGCAAGATGCAGGGTGGTGTGTTTTGGCCGCAGGCCGGTTATGTTACCGACCCGGCGCTTTCGGCGCAGAACCTGATGGATGCCGCCAAACAGCACGGTGCCGAGGTGCGTACCGGGGCCGAGGTGGTCGAGATCCTGACCGATGGAGGTTGTGTTGCGGGCGTCAAACTGGCTTCGGGTGAGGAAATCCGCGCCAAAGTGGTGGTGAACGTCGCGGGGCCGGGCTCGGCTATCATCAACAAGATGGCCGGTGTGCTGGACGATATGACCATTGAGACCCGCCCTTTGCGGCAGGAAGTGGTACACGTCCCCGCGCCCGAAGGGTTCGATTTCGAAAACGACGGAACCATCGTATCGGACAGCGATATTGCCTGCTATTGCCGCCCTGAACATGGTAACCACATCCTCGTCGGCTCGGAAGACCCGGAATGTGACCCGCACCAGTGGTGCGAGGACGACGTGCATTACAATCACGATTTCACGGATCAGTGGACCACTCAGGCCATGCGCTATGCGCAACGTGTACCCAGCCTTGGTATCCCATCAAAAACGCGTGGGGTGGTCGATTTGTATGACGCCTCGACCGACTGGATTCCGATCTATGACAAGTCCAGTCTACCGGGGTTCTACATGGCCTGCGGTACCAGTGGGAACCAGTACAAGAACGCACCGATTGCAGGCAAGATGATGACCGCGCTGATCGACTATTGTGAAGGCGGGATGGATCACGACGCGCAACCGTTGCAATTCGAACTCCCCTATATCAAGCACATGATTGATGTCGGGTTCTATTCTCGTAAACGTCCGATCAACGAAGAAAGCAGTTTCTCCGTGCTGGGCTAGCCAGAAGACCAAAAGGCTCTAGGTTTCCTGGGAACCAAATGTGGGGCCCAGGATGACCAAGCCAACGAACCGAGTTCTGATTCTAGGTAGCGCCCCGAGCGCAGTCGCTGCGAAGCAATGGGGCCGCGACCCCTTTACCCATATCGTAGCCATCAACAATGCGTGGCGCATCAGGCCGGATTGGGACGTGTTGATTCACCCCGAAGATTTCCCGGTCGAAAATCACCCGGACAGTATCGGCCCTCAACAGCGGGTTGTCACAGCACAGGAATACGTTCCGGCCCAAAACGAGTTCGGTGGGTTTGTCTATGCCGGGGGTACGATGGCCTTCACTGCCGGCTATTGGGCGCTTTCCGCATTGAACCCTGCGGTTCTGGCTTTTTTCGGTTGTGACATGATCTATCCGAGAAACGGTAAGACCCATTTTTACGGGATCGGATCGGCAGATCCCTTGCGCGCGGATATTTCTCTGCGGTCACTTGAGGCCAAATCCGCACGACTTGCATTGTTCGGCGCGGCGCAGGGCTGCAGGGTTGTTCGGTTGTCTCGGGGGAAAAGCCGATTGCTGTTTCCTTCCGTCGCCTTGGATGGCCTGGGGGCGCAAGATTTGCCAGACACAGACGCGATGACGGGGGTACTACGGGTGGAGGATGAGTTGGGATATCTTGTTCCTTCCGGCCGCTATTGGGAGGCTGAGGACAGATTCGATGTGGCCAAACTTGATGAGGTGGACCGCCAGTGGCTGGCGGCCTATCGGCCATTTGTTTTGCAACATAAAGCCCGCGGGATGGCGGTGAATCAGACGGCGAACTTCACCCAAGCCCAAACCATGGCAATATAGGTCAGATTGTGCATGCACTGGTCCAGCCCAGCTGCGCGCCAGAACGCTGCTTGGGACGGCACCAGTTGTTTCTTGTCGGAATAGCTGGCTTTGGCAAAATCAATATTGAAATGCACGATCCATTCCAGCGCGGCGATGATAAGAATGAACGACCAAGGTGCGCCGAATATCAGGAACACGACTACTGAACCGACAACATGGACACCGGCGTGCTGAGCACGGCCCCAGTGAAAATACTCACCACGACCGGACAACATTTTGGGTGTCTGGAGATAGAAGTCAGCGAACATATGTTTGATCTGCAGTAAGCAGAGCATCAAAAACACTGCGCCTAAATTGGCAGTCAAAGTGTTCCTCCCGATATCGTCCAAGGCAAAGTTTATGCCTTAAACCGTTGCGGCGCAAATGAACTTGTTCACACAAGGCGGAATAATGTTCAAATCGGAAACCATTTGCGTCATTGGCCGAGATTGCGGTAAATTCAAAGTGTTGGATGTGCGGCACTTTCGTCAAGATCGGATCGGTGATCCATAATAGGGGCAGGTTCAATAGAACGTTCGATTTTCCGGTTCATTTGGAAGTACTCAAAACGCGATCAGCTGATTTTGCTGGCCGTGACCTCTACGTTGTTCCCTTTGCTCTATCTGACGCTGGAGCTGCCCAAGCGCATCATCAACGATGCGATTGGTGCCGCTAGCCCCGTCTTGGACGTACTTGGGTATGAAGTGCCGCAGACCACTTTCCTGATTATTTTGTGCTGCGCGTTTCTGGTGGCGGTTCTGGCGCATGGTCTGATGAAGATGCGCATCAACACAATGAAAGGCGTGCTGAGTGAGCGGATGCTGCGCCGGTTCCGTTATCAGTTGATCAACCGCGCCTTGCGCTTTCCCCAGCCCTATTTCGAACGGGTTAGTCAGGGTGAAATGGTGTCGATGATCACCGCCGAAAGCGAGCCGATGGGCGGTCTGATGGGCGACGCCATAAGCCAGCCGGTTTTGCAGGCAGGTCAGATGATCACCATCCTGTCCTTCCTGTTCCTGCAAAGCGTCTGGTTCGGTCTGGCCGCCGTGGCGCTGATTCCTTTGCAGGCCTGGTTGATTCCCAAGCTACAGCGCCAGATCAACCTGCTGAACAAGAAGCGCATCCAGGAGGTGCGGATACTGGCTGCTCAGATCGGCGAGAACGCTGCTGGTGCCTCGACCCTTCGGGCCAATGGCGGGTGGCGCTATCGTCGTGCGATGATCTCGGAACAGTTGGGGCGTCTGTTTGGTATTCGGTTCGAGATCTACCAGAAAAAGTTCTTCATGAAGTTCATCAACAACTTCATCTCGCAGCTGACACCCTTCATGTTCTATCTAGTTGGCGGTCTTTTGGTGCTTCAGGGCTCGGTCTCTCTGGGGGCGCTGGTTGCGGCTCTGGCGGCCTACAAGGATTTGAGCTCGCCGTGGAAAGAGTTGCTGACCTACTATAACCAGACACAAGACATGTCGCTGCGCTGGGACGTGGTGATCGAACGCTTTGCCCCACCGGGAATGCCTGATGAAAAACTGTTTGAAGGCGAGCCTGAAGCGCGACCGCACCTAAACGGTGACATCGTGCTTGATCGGGTGTCGGTTCGGGACATGGACGGCAATCAGGTGCTGGATGACCTGAACCTTACCTTTGCTGGCGGGAGTACTATCGGCATCTCTGCCCCCAGTGAAGAGGATAGGCGAGCCGTGGCCGAGTTGCTGACGCGGGAAATTCTACCCAGCGCGGGCCGGGTGGAAATCGGTGGCGAAAACCTCTCCGGCCTACACCAGAGCGTCGTGGCAACGCGCATCGGTTATGCTTCGTCGCGCCCTGTCATGTTTCAGGGCACGTTGGGCGACAACGTGATGATGCCGATGCGTCAGAAACCGTTGACGACACAGAGCGACGATCCCGATTTCGCCGAAACCCAACGCGCGGGTAACAGCGCCGACCCGTTTCAGGCGGAGTGGCTGGACCCGTCACTGGCTGGGCTGAACAGTCCGACAGAATTGCGGGATTGGTGGCTGCACCTGATTGACGGCATGGGATCGGGTGCGGCTTTATTTCAGCGCGGGGCGGATCAAACGTTCGACGTTCTGGATCATCAGGACTTGGCGCGCAAACTGGTCGAACTGCGACCTCTGGTCCAGCAGGCGGTTCAAGAGGCCGGTTTGGCCCAACAGGCGCTGGTGTTTGATCGGGACAGTTACAACGCGGCCCTACCGGTTGCTGAAAACCTCCTTTTTGCCACGCCGCGTGTACCGGTTACGCAGGAACTGTTGGCCCGCCAAACCATCTTCCTGGGGCAGTTAAGAGAGTTGGGTCTGGACGAAATTCTGGTTAGCCTGACCCGCGACGTGATCGAGATGCTGCGCCAGATTTTTGGTTTGGATGGAACCGACCACCCGCTGTTCCGCAAGCTCGGGCTTGAGGCGCAGACCTATGAAGCGGCACTGGAGTTGGTCGAACGGACCCGGAACGAAGGCGTCTCGGGTCTGAATGACGAACAACTGGCCAACTTGCTGGCGGTTCCATTTGTGATCTCGGCCGAACAGATCGGCCCGGCATTCACAGATGATCTAAAGAACCGCATTCTGGAACTGCGCCACAGCCACTCTGAGAAACTTCTGGAACGACTGCATGATGTTTTTGTGCCGCTGAACAAGGACGAGTTCGCTCCGGGTCTGACGGTTATGGAGAACGCGCTGTTCGGCAAGGTCAGTCAGATCGGGGGCGGTCGATCGGATGAGGCGCGCAAACTGATCGTCGATGTGTTGGACAAACACGGTGCACGCCCCTTGGTGGTCGAATTGATTTATGATGTTCCGGTTGCGATTGGCGGGCAGAACCTGCCCGCGGTTTTTGCTGAACCTCTTGCCTTCACCCGAGCAACGATCAAGAAGCCTGACATCCTCGTTCTGGAAAACGCGCTGGCCAGCTATGACATGGCGACCCAGGTGGCCGTGTACAAAAACCTGCGGGAATTGCTACCGGAGACGACGGTCATCTATTTGAACGACCAGTTCGATAACCCGGATGTATTCGACATGTATGTTGAAATCCGGCAAGGTCGGGTGGTTTCGGACGAAGGGGATGCCAAGGTGGAAGAAGACAGTGCCGCCTCAGCCGACCTGGCACGCAAGCTGCGCGCGTTGGAGCAGACACCGCTGTTTTCCGGTCTCGACCGGCGGCAGCTGCGACTGCTGGCCTTTGGTGCGCGCTGGTTCGATGCCAAGCCGGGTGAGGTGGTGTTTTTGAAAGACGACCAGCCCACCGACGGCGCGTACGTTGTACTTGAGGGTGAGGCAGGGCTTTATCTTCCGCAAATTGAAGGGCCGGATCAACTGATTACTAAGGTCGGCCCGGGGGCGCTGGTCGGAGAGCTGGGGCTGATCCGCAAAGAGCCACGCGCGCTTAGCATGATTGCCGAGACCGAGCTGTCTTGTTTGCGGATCGGTGAGGAAGAATTCCTGGCCGTGGTCGAAAACGATGCGGCGACCGCATTCAAGCTGATGCAGGTGATTGCGGGATACGTCTCGAACTAGGCCTCGGGGTTGCAGAACAGATCATACAGCAGCCCTATGACCTGCGCCGTGTTGCCGTCCTGTAGCGAGTAGTAGATTGTCTTGCCGTCCCTGCGTGTTGAAACCAGACGTTCTTGCCGTAGCCGGGCCAGCATTTGGCTGACGGCGGCCTGGCGGATTTCCAGCAGCTCCTCTAGTTGACCAACCGATTTTTCGCCTTCTCCAAGATGGCAGAGGATCATCAGACGACCTTCATGCGCCAGCGTTTTGAGAAACGCAGCCGCCCGCGCGGCGCTTTCTTTCATGTCCGCGGTTTTTTCAGAATTGGCTTGGTTTTTATCTTTGTCTGTGGCGGTCACGCGAGGCCTGTTTCGCAATGGGGTCGGACCAATATGCCCCAAATCAGGTTGAATTGTCACCCCTCGGCCGCTGGCGCGCCGCCCTGGAAAGCGTTGCCGTCTACGTAATCGCAAGGCTCTTCCTGCATTTGCAGGTGCAGCCCATCTCCAGTGTAGGGATGCGCGCGGGCCAGGTCTTCGTCGACCTCGATTCCCAGACCGGGTGCAGTTGGGGCGGTCACAAAGCCGTTGTCCACACGCAACGAACCCTTGGTCAACTGGTCGTGGAAGGGGGTCTCGATGGTTTCCAGCAACAGCAGGTTCGGAATCGACGCTGCCAGATGGATATTGGCTGCCCATTCCACCGGCCCTGCATAGAGGTGCGGTGCCATCTGCGCGTTAAACACCTCGGCAATTGCAGCGACCTTCTTCATCTCCCAGATTCCCCCGGCGCGGCCCAACGCGGGTTGCAGAATCTCGGCCGCGCCTGCGCGCAGGACGGCCCCGAATTCGGCCTTGGTGGTCATCCGCTCTCCGGTGGCCACTGGGATGCGGACGTTACGGGCGACACGGGCCATGTCCTCGATCATGTCGGGTGGCGTCGGTTCCTCGAACCAAAGCGGCGAATAGGGCTCCAGCGCCTGACCCAGGCGAATCGCGCCTGCGGTATTGAACTGGCCGTGCGTGCCGAACAACAGGTCGGCCTTGTCACCAACGGCCTCGCGGATGGCTTTGCAGAAGGCCACGGACATCGAGATATCGGACATCGCAGGCATATGCCCGCCGCGGATGGTGTAGGGACCCGCGGGGTCAAACTTGACTGCAGTGAACCCGCGTCGGACCATCTCGGCGGCGCATTCTCCGGCCTGTTCGGGTGAGGTCCAGAAGTCGGTCAGGCTATGCTGTGGCAGGGGGTAGAGATAGGTATAGGCGCGGATACGTTCGTTCATCAGCCCTCCCAGCAGGGCATAAACGGGGCGGTCACGGTCTTTGCCCAGAATGTCCCAACAGGCGATTTCCAACCCCGAAAACGCTCCCATCACGGTCAGATCCGGGCGCTGGGTGAAGCCGCTGGAATAGGCTCGGCGGAACATCAGCTCGATATTTTCGGGGTTCTCTCCCAGCATGTGCCGTTCGAATACATCGCGGATGACATGGCGCATCGCCTCGGGGCCAACGGACGAAGCATAGCATTCACCCCATCCGGTGATCCCGGTGTCGGTGGTGACTTTGACCAGTATCCAATAGCGCCCGCCCCAGCCCGGCGCAGGCGGAGCGGTGACGATGATGTCGAGGTCCTGCAGTTTCATCCGGTGTCCTTCCCCCATGGATGGTGTCAGCTCTTGTCGAACAGGATCACATTGCGTTTGGCCGATCCGGTCTTGGTGTCCTCGATCGCCTCGTTGATCTGATCCAGTGACCAGCGGCCAGAGATCAGCTCATCCAGTTTTAACCGTCCCTGTTCATAGAGGTCGATCATCCACGGAATGTCACGTTGAATGACCACATCACCCATTTTCGAGCCAACCACGCCTTGTCCCAGAGCGGCCAATACAACGGGTTCGTAAGTGGACATGTCTCCCGAATGCGGCATCCCAATCATGATTGCCTTACCGCCCCGGCCCAGGTAACGCGGGGCCTGATCATAGGCCGGGATCGCGCCGACGGTGATTAGAACGGCGTCTGCGCCACGCCCGCCCAGCGCCTTGTAGGCGGCCTTCCAAGGTTGGTCGAGGCTGGCCAACACGCCGTGAGTCGCACCGAACTCCTTGGCGATTTCAAGTTTCTCTTCGGTCAAGTCGACGGCCACGATCCGACGGGCTCCGGCCAAGCGTGCGCCTTGAATAGCGTTCAGTCCGACACCGCCCGCGCCGATCACTACGACGTCCTGACCGGGGCGCAACTTTGCGGCATTCACCGCCGCCCCGACGCCGGTGATCACGCCGCAGGACAACAGGCTGGCCACGTCTTTCGGCATGGTCTCGGGGATCTTCACGATCTGCCGATGGCTGACCACGACTTTTTCCGCAAAGGCGCCGCAGGCCATCGCCTGTTCCAGAGGTCCACCATCCGCAGTGCGCAGCGGACCATTGACCGTGTCATAGGGCGTCTCGCAGATTGTTGGCTGCCCGCCCGCGCAGGACGGGCACGATCCACAGGCGCGGATAAGGGTGACGACAACCGGATCGCCGACCTTGAAGTCGCCAACCGCATCACCAGTTGCGGTGATAATCCCGGCGGCCTCATGCCCGTAGACGGCCGGGAGGTGCCCGCCCCATGCCCCGCTGGCAAAGGTGATGTCCGAATGGCAGATCGCCACAGCATCCAGCGTGACTTCGACCTCGCCCGTACCGGGCGGCGCAATTAATACGTCTTCGATGACCAGAGGTTCGCTGAACGCTCGGCAGACGGCGGCTTTGATGGTTTGCATTATGTCTCTCACTCCCTTTCGGTCACGGTGGCGTGGGAAAATGCAGGTCGCAAGACAGAAACCGTCATCGGCGCGTCGTTGTTACGCAACGACAGGGCGCGAGCGAAAAAACAGCGCGAATCCGACAATCATCAACAGCATGGCTAACAAAAACGGCGCGCCGGGCAGGTAGAACGAGGCACCGGGTTTAATGAATTGCGCAAATACAGTGGTCATCACCAACGGTGAGATCACCATAGACAAAGCGTGAAGCGAGGTGAGAACGCCCTGCAACTCTCCTTGCTGCGAGTCGGGGGTGGCGCGCGATGTCAGGGCTTGCAGGGCAGGGGTTACGACAGCCCCAAGTGCAGTGATCGGGATCAACATCAGCGCAATGAAACCATTGGTCAAAAAGGCCAGCAGCAGGAAGCTGGCGATCTCGAACCCCATGCCGTAGATGATTGTGACCCTCTCGCCCAGATACCGGGTTGCGGGACGGATCAGGCCGCCTTGAATAGCGGCCATGCCAATTCCGTAGACGCCCAGCGACAAGCCGATCATTTGTGGGGACCAGCCGAAACGCTCGGTTGTGAAATACGCCCAGATCGCGGGATAGACGTAGATGGACACTGAATAGAGGAAATAGACCCAAAGCATCGGACGGATGCCGGGCAAGGCCGCAATGGCGCGCAGAGAGTTTACGGGATTGGCGCGGCGCAGGCTGAAGGCCCGGCGCGTTTTGTCGGTGACCGTTTCGGGCATCACCAACAGGCCAGCTAAAAAGGTCAACGCCGACAAGGCGGCTGCCGCCCAAAACGGCGCCCGGGTACCGTATTCAGCCAGCACCCCTCCGATGACCGGGCCAAGCACAAAGCCGACTCCAAAGGCCGCACCTAGCAGGCCGAAATTCGCGGCCTTTTCATGCGGTTTGGAAACATCGGCCATGAAGGCTGCCGCCGTGGCATGGGTGGCCGCCGTGATACCTCCAACGATACGCCCGGCCAGCAGCAGCCAGATGCTGCCTGCGACCGCCATAACTACATAGTCCAGCGACATGACGAACAACGACACCAGCAGAACAGTGCGCCGACCATAAGCATCGGACAAGTTTCCAAGAATCGGTCCGAAAACGAACTGCATCGCGGCAAAGGCGGTACTTAGAACGCCGCCCCAGATGGCGGCATCGGCCAGCGATCCGCCATGAACCTCGACAATCAGATCGGGCATAATCGGCAGCACCAAACCGATGCCCATGGCGTCGATCATGACCGTGCCGAGAACGAAGAGAAAAGGAAGACGCATGGCTACCGTTCGCGAGTTTCACCCGGACCCTATCACGCTTGGTTCACGTGTGAAGCATCGGTTACGTCGCGTTATGCCGCCGGTAGCTTTTGTTCCAGATCGTCGAGAATTTCAGCCAGATAGCGGGGATGTGAGAAGAACGGGGAATGCGAGCTGTTGATCGTCGCCCGCAAGTCCTTGGGCGCGATATGGCTCATCTGTTCTTCGTATTCCGTGGGGATCGTATGGTCGTCGGTGGCGCGAATATAGGCCTTGGGGACATGCGCGAAGTTATCGGACAAGGGCAGAGGGGTATCCTGTGGAGCGATGGCCTGCGGGCACAGGCGCGCAAAGGCGTAAGGCACGGTTTCGGGCGGGCAGTCGTGATAAAACAGGTCCTGAACCATATCGGGCTTGACCATGTAGGACAGGCCGTCTGCAGATTTTTCGACTGCATCGACGATGAGCTGACGGGGTGCTCGCCTTCGCATCTCGACCATGGACAGGCCATCTTTCGGGACATAGGCGCACAAATAGATCAGCGCGCGCATGGCTTTCGGGCTTTTTTCGGCCGCAGCACTAGCAGGATAACCGCCCCAGGAATGTCCGACGATGATTGTTTGCGGGGTCGCGGCTGACAGAACCGCGTCCCGGCAACTGTCCAGCGTGACATCAGAAATTGGGGTAGGGTCTGACCCGTGGCTTGGCATGTCGATGGCGCGTGCGGTATGGCCCAGCGCTCCAAGGGCGGGAATCAGGTCGCGCCAACACCAGGCACCGTGACAGGACCCGTGAACCAACAGAAAATCTGCCAATGCCGTCCTCCTTCAAATATGTCCGATTTCCGTCAGGAAATTACGCAGCAGGGCCGCATATTCCGACGGTTGTTCAACGCAGGGAAGGTGACCGGCCCTACGCATCAATTCGAATTTGGAGCCGGGGATCAGTTCGACGGTTTCGCGTACCAGATCGGGTGGAGTTGAGCCGTCCTCGCTACCGGCAATGCCCAGAGCCGGCAAGCGCAGGCCACTGGTGGGGGTGTAGAAATCCGTCCCCGAAATGGCGGCGCAGCAGCCCAGATACCCATCGACCGGTTGCCGCACCATCATATTGCGCCACAGCAGATGGTTCGGCGAGGCGCGGAAGGTTTTCGAGAACCACCGCTCCATCGTCGCATCTGCCAGAGCTTCTATGCCGCCCTGACGCACCGCATCCACCCGCTCTTGCCAGATCGACGGGATGCCGATCTTGGCGGCTGTGTTCGACAGCACCAGTGCACGAACCTGATCCATGCGTTTTACGGCCAGACCCTGCGCGATCAACCCGCCGATGGATAGACCGACAAAGACACAATCGCGGACGTTCAGATGATCCAGCAGCGCCTCGGCATCCCGCACCAGTGCGCCCATGGAGTATGGGGCTGGGGGTTGCGATGACAGACCATGCCCGCGTTTGTCATAGCGGATTATCCGCAGGCCCGCGGGCAGATGGGGCAGCATCGCGTCCCATAGGCGCAGATCGGTGCCCAGTGAATTGGCAAACACAATGGGCGCACCATCCGGATCACCATCGACCCGATAGTGCAGTTGCACCTCTCCTAAATCAGCGATTTGCATCACTTAATCCCCTGTGGTCATACGTTAATGCGTCAAACTGGCTTAACTCTTGATCTATGTCAGGTCAGGAATTCCAGCGCTTTTCCAAAGACTTCCGGGTCCGTATTGCCCCCAGACGCAACGACAATCACTGCATCGCCTTTGATTTCGTCCTTGCGGAACAAGGCCGAGGCCAGTGACACCGCACCACCCGGTTCCAGTACGATTTTCAGGCGTAGAAAGGCCAGTGCCATGGCCTGCATTGCCTCTTCTTCGGTGACCGACAGGCCTGGACCGCACAGGCGTTTCAGGATCGGAAAGGTGATGTCTCCGGGCTGCGGCGTCAGGATTGCATCACAGATATTGCCTGCGGCGGCGTTGTTGTTCTGAATCTGACCGGTGGCCAGAGAGCGTTTGACGTCGTCGAACCCCTCTGGCTCGCACGGTCGGGCGCGCAGCCCAGGAGCGTGACCTTCCAGCGCCAGCGCGATCCCCGAGGTCAACCCGCCTCCGCCGCAGCAAACCAGAACATCGGCCTTTTCAATTCCCATCGCCGAAGCTTGACGGGCGATCTCCAATCCGGTTGTGCCCTGACCGGCGATCACCTGCGGCTCATCATAGGGGCGGATCAGGGTCAGGCCGCGTTCGCTGGCCAGAGCCTCCCCAATCTCTTCGCGGCTTTCGTTGGCGCGGTCGTACAGAACCACTTCACCTCCTAGCGCGCGGGTGTTGTCAATCTTCAGCTGGGGCGCGTCGGAAGGCATTACGATCACCGAAGATATACCGTGCAGGGCAGCAGCAAGCGCCACGCCCTGCGCATGATTGCCCGAGGAGTAGGCGATCACGCCGCGCTTCCGGTCAACTTCGCTGAGCGCTGAGATTGCCGACCAGGCGCCTCGGAACTTGAAGCTGCCGGTATGTTGCAGGCATTCTGGTTTCACCAGCACCCGCCTGCCGGCCAATTCATCCAGAAACGGGGAGGTCAGCAGCGGCGTTTCCCGAACATGGCCCTGCAGCCGCTCGGCGGCTGCTTCGATCATTTCCAGAGTGCTCATACGGCGTCCAATACCTTGCGAATAAGGTCCAGAGACTGAGGTTCGTCCAGAAAGGGTACATGACCGCGATCTGGCACCTCGGCTGATATAAGGCCGGGATGACGTTTGTGCATTTCCGTCAGCGTGTCTTTGCCGAGTACATCCGAATTCTCGCCACGAATGACACCGGTGGGGATGTCGCGCAGAGCCTCGAAGAACATCCACAAATCCGGGGTCGCACCCGCCGCTGCCTGATCCAACAGCGCTGTGCGCAAGGCCGGGTCATAGCGCAGGGTTAGTCCGTCTTCGGTTTGTTCGAACTGGATTTCCGCCTGCTGCCGCCACCGTTCTAGCGGAACGCCGGGAAAGTGTGGGCTCATCACGTGCTGCAGGGCCTGTGCAGCCTCGTCATAGGTGTTCGAGACAGGCTGTTTGCCCACATAGTCCATGATCTTGGCGATACCCACAGGGTCGATCACCGGCCCAACGTCGTTCAGGATGACGCTGGACAGTCGTTCGGGGTGGCTGGCGGCCAGAGCCATGGCTATCAGACCACCGCGTGAGGTGCCAAGGACAGCCACGCGGTCCAGACCCAAGTGATCCAGTAGTTCAATCGCGTCATGGGACTCGCGAAAGATGTTGTAGTTCATGAAGTCCGGGTCGCAGTCCGATTCGCCGCGCCCCCGATAATCCATCGTGATCATCCGCAGATCGGTGACATGCGGTGCTAGGAACGAGAAATCTCGGCTGCACCGGGTCAGCCCAGCAAGACACAGCAGGGGCGCCCCAGACCCTGTGTCGGTGTAATAAAGGCGCCTATTATCAGAGGTGGTGAAAAAAGTCATTCAAGACCAGCCAGTTGAGGGATTGTCGTCAGGTCGGACAGTACATGTGCTGGTGTCCAAGGCAAGCGGTCCATTGGTTCTTTTGCCCGATTAACCCACGCGGTCACGAACCCATAGCCGCTGGCCCCGGCTGCATCCCAGCCGTTCGAGCTGACGAATAGCACCTCATCCCGTTCGCCGCCGAACCGCTGCTGAACCAGATCGTAGACCGTGGAATGAGGTTTGAAGACGCCGACGCTTTCGACCGACAACAAATCGTCCAACACGCCTCCGATGCCCGCTGACTTTACTGCGCCGTCCAGCATGGGAAGGGATCCGTTGGACAGGATTGCGGTGTTCAGACCGCCATCTTTCAGGGCGGACAGCATTTGGGGAACTTCAGGATAGGCAAGTAACTCCCAATACAGGTCCAATAGGCGCTGGCGCAGGATCGGGTCGCCGTCCAACTCGGTGGCTTCCAGCGCCCAGTCCAGCCCGTCTTGCGTGACGTCCCAGAAATCGGCATGGGCGTCAGTGATCGCGCGCAACCAAGTGTATTGCAATTGTTTCAGCCGCCAGTGGTTGGCAAGTTCAGGCCATTTTTGTTGCAACTTCTCGAAACCGGGTTCGGCTGCTGCCTGCCGCGCGGCGGCGGCGACGTCGAACAGCGTGCCATAGGCATCGAATACGCAAGTGGTGATTGGCATCTGGTCCCCTCCCTTGATCGGGCGCAGGTTGGCACAACAGTGGAAAGTGCAAAAGGGGGGAAGGGTTTACAATACTGTGTTACCTCCTAGGGTGGGCCGCTCAACTTTCTAACGGCCGGAGGCCACCCATGACCGAGATCAAGCAAGGCGACACGGTTCGCATCCATTATACGGGAACTCTGCTGGACGGAAACGTATTCGACAGTTCCGAAGGGCGCGATCCGCTTGAATTCGTGGTCGGGTCCGGTCAGATCATTCCGGGTCTGGATACGGCCATGCCCGGGCTGACCGTGGGCGAGAAAAAACGCGTGGAGATTGCCTGCGTGGATGCCTACGGGCCAATAAACCCGGCGATGCGCCAGCAGATTCCGCGTGAGGGAATTCCGGACGATGTGCCTTTGGACCCCGGAACACAGTTACAAATGCAAACGCCAGACGGGCAGGCGTTGCCAGTGACTGTGGTCGACTCGGATGAGGCAACCGTCACGCTGGATGCAAACCACCCGTTGGCCGGTCAGGATCTGATTTTTGATATTGAGGTCGTCTCGATCAATTGACCGCTTTGATCAGTGCGTCGGATCAGCCTGAAATCAGGCTGGTCCAAGAGGCGAAAGTCGCGCGCACATCTGATTGCGTGAAATACACAAACAGCATCAACAATGTGGTAAGAGCCAGTAGGGCAATCCGGCCTCGTTGTCCAAGAAAGCCCTGCTTGCGCCGGGAAACCCGCGTGTTGTTGGCAATGATTTGGTCTGCTTTGCTCATGCCGCTATCCGTGCCCGTGAAAGATGGTCAAATCTTGGCACGGGCAGGGAAAGATCGGGTCACATATGATCGGGTTGCGGCATGCCCAGGACGTGGAAGCCGCCGTCGACACGAATGATTTCGCCCGAGGTGCAGGCTCCGGCATCCGAGGTCAGGTAAACAGCCGTTCCGCCGACCGCCTCAAGCGTCGCGTTCGAGCGCATCGGTGCGTTTTGATCGCAGAACTTGTATGTCTTGCGGGCACCACCAATTGCCGCGCCTGCCAGCGTTTTCATCGGGCCGGGCGAGATGGCGTTCACACGGATACCTTCGGGGCCCAGATCATTGGCCAGATAGCGCGTCGCAGATTCCAGCGCGGCCTTCGCCACACCCATCACGTTATAGTTCGGCACCACGCGGTTCGAACCCTGATAGGTGAGCGTCAGCAACGTGCCCCCATTCTCCTTCATCAGAGGATATGCGCGGCGCGCGACTTCGATGAAGGAATAGGCCGAGACATCCATCGAGTGCTTGAAGTTCGCACGCGTGGTGTTCAGGAACCGGCCCGTAAGTTCGGATTTGTCCGAATAGGCGATGGCGTGAACGACAAAATCGATCGTCGGCCAACGCGCGCCCAACTCACTGAATGCGCGATCCAGCGATTCGTCGTCGGTGACGTCCGCATCCACCATGAAGTCGCTGCCCAGGCTTTGCGCCAGTGGCTCTAGCCGCTTGCCGAATGCCTCACCCTGATAGGTAAAGGCCAGTTCCGCGCCTGCCTCGTGCATAGCCTTGGCAATGCCCCACGCAATCGAACGGTCATTAGCCACGCCCATGATCAGGCCGCGTTTGCCCTTGAGAAGTTCCGACATCTTGTTCACCCGTTATACTTGGACAGAACCATGGATCCGTTGGTGCCACCAAAGCCGAAGCTGTTGGTCATCACGCTGTCCAAGCCTGCGTTTTCAACCACTTGAGTTGCAATTTCACCGGGCAGGATGCCTTCGGCTAGTGTGTCGACATTGATCGACGGAGTAATAAAGTCGTTGTCCAGCATCAGCAGACAGAAGATCGCTTCAAGCGCGCCTGCCGCGCCTTGTGCGTGGCCCGTCATCGACTTGGTCGAGGAAATCGGAGGCACGCTGCCTTCACCAAAAATGCGGCGCACGGCTTCGACCTCACCCACATCACCGACCGGGGTCGAGGTGCCGTGGGCGTTGATATAGCCAACCTTACGGCCTTCGGGCACCGTCGCCAGTGCCAGGCGCATCGCGCGCTCGCCACCTTCACCGGACGGGGCCACCATGTCATGACCGTCCGAAGTGGCGGCATAACCGGTGACCTCGGCGTAAATCTTGGCGCCACGGGCCAGCGCATGGTCCAGATCCTCCAGTACGACGATGCCGCCGCCGCCGGAAATCACGAACCCGTCGCGGTGTTCGTCAAACGCGCGCGATGCTTTCTCGGGCGTGTCGTTGTATTTCGACGACATTGCGCCCATCGCGTCGAACAGACAGGAGAGGGTCCAGTCCAACTCTTCTCCGCCACCTGCGAACATCACGTCCTGCTTGCCCAGCATGATCTGCTCTGCCGCGTTACCGATGCAATGCAGCGAGGTCGAGCAGGCAGAGGTGATCGAATAGTTGATGCCCTTGATCTTGAACGCTGTCGCCAGGTTCGCGGAAATCGTCGAACACATGCATTTTGGCACTGCAAACGGACCGATCCGCTTGGTCGCACCGGTTTTCAGCACGGTCTGATGCGCCGTCAGCATGGCGCTGGTCGATGGGCCACCGGAACCGGCAACCAAACCTGTACGTGGGTTCTGAACCTGATCCTCGGTCAGGCCGGAATCAGCGATTGCCTGGCTCATAGCGATGTGGGCATAGGCTGCGCCCGGACCCATAAAGCGCAGCGTGCGCTTGTCCACGTGTTCGGACACGTCGATCTTGAGCGTTCCGGCGATCTGGCTGCGGAAGCCGTGTTCCACCATCTGCTCGTTGGCCTCGATGCCGGATTTTCCTTCTTTGAGCGAGGCGAGAACCTCTTCGGCATTGTTCCCGATCGAGGAGATGATTCCCAAACCGGTGACGACGACGCGACGCATATGCGTACTCCTGTGTTCCGTTCCCTAATGCTTGCCGTCAGCTAGGTTCAGCTTTCGGACAATGCAACCTTCATGTCTTTGACTTGATAGATCACTTCGCCGTCGGCTTCGACCCGGCCATCGGCCACACCCATGGTCAGACGACGGGTCTGAACGGCCTTGGTGAAATCGACGTAATACTTCAGCATTTTGCGGTCAGGGCGGACCATGCCAGTCAGTTTGACCTCACCTACGCCCAACGCATAGCCGCGCCCTTGCCATCCACGCCAGCCCAGGTTGAATCCGGTCAGTTGCCACAGGCCATCGAGGCCCAGACAACCGGGCATGATTGGATTGCCGGGGAAATGGCAATCAAAGAACCAAAGGTCCGGGGTAATGTCGAATTCGGCAACTACGTGGCCTTTGCCATGCGCGCCGCCATCGCCGGAAACCTCAGTGATGCGGTCCATCATCAGCATCGGCGGGGCAGGCAGTTGCGCGTTGCCGGGGCCGAATAACTCGCCACGGGCGCATTTCAGCAGATCGTCCTTGTCAAAGCTGCTCGGGAATTGGGCCATTCTGCCGCCTCTCCTGCCAGGGGTCCGTTTATATAATCTGGCCTCGTCTAGCACCCGTATGCAAGGTCCTGCAAGAGCGCTCGCCCACATCATGTTGTGTTCAGTGCATTCTTTGCGAATGAATTTCATTTGAAATTGCCTGACCAGAGCACTTATATATACTTCAGCAAAGAACGGGTATCGGATTCATGACACCTCAGAGCCAGAACATAGCCACGAATTGGTTGGTCAACGCGGGATTGCGCCCGACGCGTCAGCGCGTTGCTCTGGCCGAATTGCTGGTTGGCGACGGGCGGCACCGGCATGTCACGGCAGAAAGCCTGTTTGAAGCGGCGAAAAAGAACGGTGATGCCGTGTCTTTGGCGACCGTTTATAACACCTTGCGTGCATTCTGCGACGCAGGTGTTCTTCAGGAGATCACCGTGGACGGGTCGAAAAGCTATTTTGATACCAACACTCACGACCACCCCCATTTCTACTGGGAAGATGAGAGCCGCCTGAGCGACGCGCCCTCGGATCAACTGGTGATTCAGCGCCTGCCGGAAGCGCCCGAAGGGGTTGAGATCGCTTCTGTCGACGTCGTAATTCGCCTGCGAAAAAAGTAACCCTACTTCATTAGTCGGATCAGAGCGCGTTCTGCGGCTGCAGTTTGCGCATCCGTAGGGCCTGTGCCATGCCGCGCAAGCACCACGGGTTCGGCCGCGAACGAGTCCGATATGGGCAGACTCCGCAACGGCATATTGTCATAGCTGACATCTGCTGGGGGATTGGCATAGCTGATCGCAACCCCTTCGCCTTGCGCTGCCAGGCTGCGCTGAATCTCCAACGAAGCCGCACGGTGCGCCACCATAGGGCTTACTCCGATCTGCCGAAATAGCCCCAGCACGTGCTGCGCTGAAAGCCCCTCCTCGGACAGGATCAGCGGATAGGTTGCCAGTTCGGTTAGCGAAACATTGCGTTGCGCGGCCAGAGGGTGGTCCGGTGTCAGCAGTGCGTTGGGAGTGCTCATGAACAACGTCTGCCGGGTAAAACTCGCATCCATACTCAGCCCGTAGGTCACAGCCAGATCAATCCGACCGTCGATCAGGCCCGAGATCAGGCCCTGAAAACTGTCGACCCTGTAGGTTATTGCGACATCCGGCATCTCAGCGCGCAATTGTCGAAGGGCGCGGGCCAACAGAAACGGGGCTAGGTCAACAAAGCATCCCAGCCGTAGCCGCGCCTTTGCCGCCCCTGTTTCGGTGGTGTTTTCCAGCCGCGCGGCACTGGCCAGCAAGGCCTCGGCCTCTTCGATGAAACTGCGCCCTTGCGGTGTCAGCGCCATCGCTGCCCCGCGCCTGCGAGCGAAGAGGGGATAACTCAAATGTTCTTCGACTCGGGTCAGCGCGTTAGACAGGGCGGGCTGCGAGACATTCAGGTTCTGTGCCGCGGCGGACAGGCTGCCATGCCGGCCGATGGCACAGACATATTCGTACTGGCGCAGAGAAATATATAACATGAGATTAAGTCTAGCTTTGAAAGATATGACTTGAACAGAGGGCTTTCCCATGTGCAGATCACTCAACCCTACGGCACGGAGACAGACATGACGCATCCTCTGGTCACACAAGAGATGATCGACACCTATCAGCAGGACGGAGTCGTCCTGATCAAAGGGCTGTTTGCCGATCACGTTGAGGCTCTGCGCGAGGGCGTGGCTGCAAATATGGCCGAGCCGGGGCCGTATGCATCGGAAAACAAGAAACAGGGTGAGACCGGTCTGTTCTTTGACGATTACTGCAACTGGTCGCGGATTGCTCAGTTTCGTGATGTGATTGAAAATTCGCCGGCGGCCGAGGTTGCGGCGGACCTGATGCAATCGCAGACCGTGCAGATGTTCCACGATCACGTTCTGGTCAAAGAGCCTGGGACATCGATGGCAACCCCGTGGCATCAGGATGGGCCGTATTATTTTGTCGAAGGGCAACAGACGATCAGCTTCTGGTCGCCACTGGACCCGGTGAAACAGGCAACGCTGCGTTGTGTCGCCGGTTCGCACCGGTGGGAGAAAGAGGTTCTGCCGACCCGGTGGGTCTCGGAAGAAGGGTTTTTCCCTGGTGAGGGTCTATATATCCCCGTCCCGGACCCAGATGCCGAGGGCATGAAGGTTGTCGAATTTGAGATGGAACCGGGTGACGCGGTGGCGTTCAATTATCGCACGCTTCATGGCGCGCGCGGGAACCAGTCGGATAGCCGCCGCCGAGCGTTTTCACTTCGTCTGGTTGGGGATGATGCGCGGTATGTGGAACGTCCGGGCCGGACGTCTCCGCCGTTTCCTGGTCATGACATGACCCCTGGCCAGCGCCTGCGCGAAGATTGGTTCCCGGTGCTTCTGCAGCGCTAAGGTGTGCTCAGAACCATTGGCCTGATTCGATCAGCCCGAGATCGAGCAACTGGCCGGATGTCCACTGGAACGGCACCGAATTGCGCCAGCAGAAAGTCGGGATGTCGAATGTGGACCCGGCATTGCTTTTCAACGCCTTGGCCGCGCGGAATGAGCACACAGCAGCTGTCATGTTGTGATGCCACGGGCAGGAATAGGTATTGTATTCCGGCTCGTTGAACGTGTGATCGGGGCGCAATTTCAGACCTTTGTGGGACTTGAACAGGGCGATCCGGTCGATACGGCGGCGCTCGTACGGAATGTGATCCTCGAACCGCCAGCGCAAGCCACCGGACATGTCCAACTGCCGTTCGACAGGGTGGCCCTCGGAGTCGTGCCGGGTGTGGGCGTAGTATCCCGTGCTGTCCAGCATCGCGCGGTCCGGGGCGACGCCATTCGGAAAGGCGTCCAGGTCGTCGGCGTAGAGGTCAATGACGTGGCTCAGCATTGCATCCCGACGTTCTTCGGCGTGAAAGGCCAGCAATTCGCCCACTGTGCGGGTCTCGCAAAATGGAAAGAACAAGTACTCAGCGTTGAAGCAATAGTACATCCAAACGCCGGGCGCTGCCTGAATGATCTTGTTTATGGTTTCAAAAACGACCGCTCCGGGCACGCAGGTCAAGGTAACGCGATGAATTCGACCTGATAATTCAGGGGCCAGCGCAAAATCCGGCGGCATGAAGGCGATTACGGACTTAAATCCCAGATGGAGGTGGTGTCGGATGGTGCTGTCGACTTCCACTGTGTCCTCGGCAAAGATCAGTGCGACCGGCCCCTTGGCTAGGGCTGATTTGCCTGAGTTCAGGAAAACATCAAGTGTGTCGTATTGCATTGCCTGTCCGGTTCCACTTGGCTGGAATCTTCGGCCAAAATCGGGTATCCGCCTCGGCATTGCAAGCGGCGTTCGTAGAGTATAGATGACGCCGATCGCGCGAATGCAAAGGCCATATCCATGTCAGAACCCAAAAAGCTGTACATCAAAACCTATGGTTGCCAAATGAACGTCTATGACAGCGAGCGCATGTCCGAGACGCTGGGTGGGCAGGGCTATGTCGAAACCCAAAGCCCCGATGACGCGGATATGATTCTGCTAAACACCTGCCACATCCGCGAAAAGGCGGCGGAAAAGGTCTATTCCGAGCTTGGCCGGTTCAAAGGGCTAAAGGCGGAAAAGCCTGACTTGAAAATTGGTGTGGCGGGATGTGTGGCTCAGGCCGAGGGCGAAGAGATCATGCGCCGTCAGCCTCTAGTGGATCTGGTCGTGGGGCCGCAAAGCTATCACCGCCTGCCCGAGATGGAGGCCAAGACACGCGCCGGTGCCAAGGCGCTGGACACGGATTTCCCCGAAGAAGACAAGTTCGAAAAGCTGAAGAACCGTCCCAAGGCCAAGCGTGGCCCGACGGCGTTTCTGACCGTGCAGGAAGGCTGCGACAAGTTCTGCGCCTTTTGCGTGGTGCCCTATACCCGGGGTGCCGAAGTCAGCCGCCCGGCGGATCGCATCATCCGTGAGGCCCACGATTTGGTCGAACGTGGGGTGCGCGAGATCACTCTGCTGGGTCAGAACGTCAACGCCTATCACGGCGCGGGCGCGAACGGGGACATGACGCTGGCGGGGCTGATTTGGGAGTTGAACAAGGTCGACGGACTGGAGCGTATCCGCTTTACGACCTCGCATCCCAATGACATGGCCGATGACTTGATCGAGGCGCACGGGACCTGCAATAAACTGATGCCGTATCTGCACCTGCCGGTACAGTCGGGCTCGGACCGCATCCTCAAGCGTATGAACCGTAGCCACACCGCGGAAAGCTATCTGTGCCTGATCGAGCGTATCCGCGCCGCGCGTCCAGATATCGTGATGTCGGGCGACTTCATTGTTGGCTTCCCTGAAGAGACTGAAGAGGACTTTCAGGCCACGCTAGATTTGGTGGAACAAGTCAAATACGGCTATGCCTATTCCTTCAAATATTCGACACGTCCCGGAACCCCCGCGGCCGAGCGGTCTCAGGTTGATCCTGCGGCAGCGGATGACCGCCTACAGCGCCTGCAGGCACTGATCACCCAGCATCAGCGAGAAATTCAGGACGCAATGGTCGGTCGCAAAGTCCGCGTTCTGTTCGAAAAATCCGGCCGCTTGCCGGGGCAAATGGTTGGAAAATCCGAGTATTTGCATTCGGTTCACGTATCCAATGCCGATGTATCCATTGGCGAATTAAGGGATGTTCTGATCACCGATTCGGGTGCCAATTCTCTGGCGGGTGCATTGGTCTGACTTGGTTTTCAGGTGCTGTTTGAAAGCCATAGTTGGCATATGGGTTAAAAATTAACCCTTGATTTATCAATGAAAAATATGCTCCCAGAAAGGCCAGTTTTTGGGGGCCTAGGGCTCCGTGTTGAAAAAATCCAGATCTGCGCGGGTTCGATAGCCGGGGCGGCGTTATGGAGGGTACGAGTGAATATCCTGACACGTTACATTGGACCAAACAGCCGGCTTGTCTTTTCGGCAGTGCTCGTGCTTTCCCTAATCTCCAGCGCGACGGTCGCAGGTAATCTGGAGCAAGGCGTGTCCGATCCGCCGGTTGTCAGCCCAACGCGGATCGGCAGCGACGTCAGCGCGTTTTATCTGGGCCTGAGCGGAGCATATGCAACCGGCGGCACAGATCGATTCGGGTTAACCACCCCCGGTGGCACCTTTAATATCGGAGAACTGGACTTGAGCGGGGGCTACGGCGGTATCCGGGGCGGCTGGCGCGGTGTGCTGCCTGCTATGGGCGGGCGCGACTATGTCTACGGGTTCGAGCTGGGGTATGATTTCGGGACGCTGGATGACGATGTCATGACTGAAATCGGCAGCGTGACGGTCACTGGTGGGTCCGAAGTTTCGGATATTCTGTCGGTGCGGTTCCGGAATGGTTTGACCAATAGAAGCGGCACAGTTTTGTATTTCATAACAGTCGGATACGTGCAGGGTGATGTCACAACCACCAGCAGTCTGGCGTCAGGGGCAACGGTTCAACCCTTTGAGGAAAATGATACTCGCAACGGTTTTTCGGCCAGCATCGGCGCAGAACATAGCCTGAGCGAGAATTGGTCTATCACGGGTGAATACGAATATGTGCAGTTCGACTCGCGGGAGGTTGAGTTTGAGAATGGGTTCTCGACGAAATCAACGCCTCGCTATCATGGTCTGCGCTTCGGTCTGAATTATACGTTCTAGACAACCTTCAGCGTGGGTATCCGCTTTCGCCAACTATCGGCGGTTTTGCCATCCGTCAGGTAAATTTTGAAACTGTGGCTTGCGCCCACCAAGAGTTGTTGTCTACGCTCAGGGTGAAACGCCAAGACAGGAGAACGGATTGGCCATCGGTGCCCTAACCCCACCGCAAGATGACATGCCCCAACGCGAGGCGTTTGTTGAATTCCCTGACAATCGGTTATTGATTGATTTGTGCGGCGAGTATGACCGCAACCTGACCGAAATCGAACAAAAGCTGTCCGTCCAGATCGTGCGCCGCGGCAACCAATTGGTTGTCATGGGCGACGAGGATTCCCAAAAACAGGCAATCGAGGTGTTGCAAGCCCTCTACACTCGCCTGGAAGGGGGGCGCGACGTGGAAGCGGCCGATGTAGACCGTGAACTGCGAATGGGTAATTCCGAGCAGGGCACCGGCAGTCGCGACGGTGATCAGCTTGAGATGTTCAAAGGCGGCACGGTCGAAATCAAAACCCGGAAAAAGCTGGTCGAGCCGCGCACCGATGCGCAGAAGGCTTATGTTCAATCGTTGTTCAACAATGAACTGGCCTTTGGAATTGGCCCTGCGGGCACCGGTAAGACATACCTAGCCGTTGCCGTAGGCGTATCGATGTTTATCGGCGGGCATGTGGATCGGATCATCCTTAGCCGACCCGCGGTCGAGGCAGGCGAGAAACTGGGCTACCTGCCCGGTGACATGAAGGACAAGGTCGATCCCTACATGCAGCCGCTCTATGACGCGCTGAATGATTTCCTGCCCGGCAAGCAACTGGCCAAGCTGATTGAAGAAAAGCGAATCGAGATCGCTCCGTTGGCCTTCATGCGTGGCCGGACGCTGGCCAATGCGTTCGTGGTGCTGGATGAGGCGCAGAACGCCACCACTATGCAGATGAAGATGTTCCTTACCCGCCTGGGCGAGGGAAGCCGCATGGTGATCACTGGTGACCGCTCGCAGGTCGATCTGCCACGTGGAGTGCAGTCGGGGCTGGCAGACGCGGAACGTCTTCTGAAGACGATCCCGAATATCAGCTTTAACTACTTCACCTCTAAAGACGTCGTGCGCCACCCGCTTGTCGCCGCCATCATCGAAGCGTATGAGGCCGACGCAGGCCGCGAGACGGGGTGATCGTCCGAGGCCACGGGCTTTGGACATGGTGAGATGAACCTTGAACTGACGATTGAAGATGCGCGCTGGCAGGGGCTGGAACCTTTGGCGACGCGTGCCATTGGGGCAGTGCTGGGTCACTGTGGTCTGGATGCAGATCTGTGCGAAATCAGCCTGTTGGCCTGCGATGATGCCCGTATCGCCGAGCTGAATGCCGAGTTTCGGGAAAAGCCTGCGCCAACCAACGTACTCAGTTGGCCGGCTGAAGATTTGGCTGCGGAACGGCCGGGTGCGATCCCGGCGCAGCCCGAACCTGACTTCACGGGCGAAATCGCGCTGGGCGATATCGCGATTGCCTATGAGACTTGTTCGCGTGAGGCGGCCGAGACAGGCAAAACCATGGATGACCACGTCACGCATCTGATCATTCACGGAATGTTGCATTTGCTAGGATACGATCACATTCGTGACCCCGACGCCAATTTGATGGAAGGGGTTGAGGTCGCTATACTTGGCAAACTGGGTATTGATGACCCATATAAAGCGTAGAGTGGGCCACTAGGCCCGAATATTTGGAACAGGACTATGGGCGATACAGACGGCAGTTCTATGGCGGCGCATGGCGCGCAACCGAAGGACGGCAGTGACAATGTCAAAGAGAAAACCGGATTTTTTTCTCGAATAGTGGACGCATTCTCGCCACACGGTGAGGATGAGGTTCACGAAGCCAACGGGCACGAGGTCGACAAGGTTCAACCTCGCGGCATGATCAACCTGCGACGGATGCGGGTCGAGGACGTGGCCATACCGACGGCCGAGATCATCGCTGTTCCATCGACCATCGCCAAGGATGAGCTGGCGCAGTTGTTCCGCGAAAGCGGTCTGTCACGAATTCCGGTGTATGAGGGCACGCTCGATACTCCATTGGGTTTCGTGCATCTCAAAGACTTTGCCCTGACCCATGGTTTCAACGGTGGATCTACCGAGTTCGATTTGGTTTCGATGCTGCGGACGTTACTATTCGTGCCGCCCTCGATGCCGATTGGCGTGTTGATGACCAAGATGCAGACCGAGCGCCGCCACATGGCCTTGGTGATCGACGAGTATGGTGGCGTTGACGGCTTACTGACCATCGAGGATCTGATCGAGCAAGTGGTCGGCGAAATCGCTGACGAGCATGACGCGGATGAAGATCAGCTTTGGGTGCAGGAGAAACCCGGCTGTTACATCGTTCAGGCGCGCGTCCCACTTGAGGAGTTCGAGGCCGAGATCGGACGCTCTTTGACCAGTCACGAGGATGTGGACGAGGAAGAGATCGACACTCTGGGTGGTCTGGTCTTCATGCTGTCGGGCCGGGTGCCCGCGCGTGGCGAGGTTGTTTTGCATCCCGAAGGGCCGGAATTTGAAGTGATCGACGCCGACCCGCGTCGGATCAAGCGTTTACGTGTGATGTTACCGGAAATCGCTGCATGAACCCTGCTCAGGGCTGGCGCTTTTGGCTGAGGTTCTTGTTGGCGGCACTGCTTGGTGTACTGGCTGCGTTCGGCCTTGCGCCTTTTGGTGTTTGGGGAGCAACTCTGGTTGCGTTGGTGTTGTTGGCACCTCTGTTCCTTTCGACTGAGACAAAAGCGCGAGCCGCTTGGCTAGGCTGGGCCTTTGCCACGGGGTATTTTGCGCATGGTCTCAGCTGGATTGTTGAACCGTTTCTCGTTGATGCCGAAAGGCACGCATGGATGGCGCCGTTTGCTCTGGTCTTCATGGCGGGAGGGTTGGCCTTGTTCTGGGCGCTGGCTTTTGGACTGGCACGGCGACCGGGTAGCGGCGCGGTCGAGCAAGCCATCTTTCTGGCGGTGGCTGTTTCTCTGGCGGAATTCGCTAGGGGGTATGTGCTGACCGGTTTCCCTTGGGCCGGGTTGGCACAGGTTTGGCTGGATACGCCAGTGGCGCAGCTCTTGTCGTTATTCGGGCCTTATGGACTGGGAGCTTTGACTCTGCTTGCGACGCTGCCCCTGGGAGCGGCTCTGTCGAAAAGACGCGGGATTGTGCTTCCGCTCGGCCTGACGGTCGGCGCAGTGTGTCTGGCGCTGGGCTATGCTTCGACACGTCCGGACGTTACTGACACTGAACATGTCGTGCGTCTGATCCAACCCAACGCGCCGCAGCATCAGAAATGGGACCCGGACTATGCGCCGCTTTTTTTTGCGCGCCAGATCGAATTTACCGCGGCGCAGCCCCGGCCAGACATGATCGTCTGGCCCGAAACCTCAATCCCCGCTTGGTTAGGGAGTGCGCAGCCTTACCTCGATGTTGTTGTCGATGCGGCGCAAGGGACGCCGGTGTTCCTGGGCATTCAGCGCGGTGATGGGCCGCGCATATACAACTCGATGGTCTACCTGGATGAGGATGGTCAGCAACAGGGTTTGTACGATAAGCACCACCTTGCGCCTTTTGGCGAATATGTGCCGTTCGGAAACCTGATGGCAGAGTTTGGCATTCATGGGATGGCCACCACAGCAGGCCATGGGTTCAGCGCAGGACCAGGGGCCGTGCTGATGGGTGCAGGTAAGCTGGGCAAGGCGTTGCCGCTGATCTGCTACGAGGCTGTGTTTACTCAGGATGTCCTATCCGCTCCGGGGCGCGCGGACTTTCTTCTGCAGATCACCAATGACGCGTGGTTTGGTACGTGGTCAGGTCCTTATCAGCATTTGGTACAGGCGCAGATGCGCGCAATTGAACAGGGGCTGCCGATGATGCGCGCGGCCAATACCGGCGTTTCGGCAATGATCGATCCTCTGGGGCGCATCACCGATGCGCTGGCTTTGGGTCAGGCGGGTTTTGTGGATGCAAAGCTGCCTGCGCCGCTGGCGCCCACGATTTATTCCGGCATTGGGGACTTTCCTGTCTTTGCGCTGCTGTTGGCTATGTTTGCACTGCTTTGGCGCAACGCGCGGCGAGAACACGCTTAATTTCGGATTGACGCAGTCTATCAGCGGGCGTATCTCCTCGCATGCCTGTCACAACGGCTTCCTGGCGTGATGGGGGAATCTTAATGGAGCACTTAAATGTCCCGACAGAACTATACTTTCACTTCGGAGTCCGTTTCCGAAGGGCACCCGGATAAGGTCTGTGACCGCATTTCGGATGCCGTACTTGACGCCTTTCTGAATGAAGAACCCGAAGCACGTGTGGCGTGCGAAACCTTTGCTACGACCGACCGGGTCGTCATTGGTGGAGAAGTAGGTCTGTCTGATCAGGAAAAACTGCACGACTATATGGGCCGTATCGACGAGATCGCGCGTGCCTGTATCAAGGATATCGGTTACGAGCAGGACAAATTCCACCACGAGACGGTCGAGGTGACGAACCTTCTGCATGAACAGTCCGCTCATATCGCACAGGGCGTAGACGCGTCCGAAAACAAAGACGAAGGCGCAGGCGACCAGGGCATTATGTTCGGTTATGCAACGACCGAGACACCCGCTCTGATGCCTGCCCCGATCCAGTATTCGCACGCGATCCTGCGTCGCTTGGCTGAGGTGCGTAAAAACGGAACTGAGCCCGCATTGGGCCCCGACGCAAAATCGCAGTTGTCTGTAGTCTATCGCGACGGCAAACCGGTGGGCGTCAGCTCGATCGTGCTGTCTACACAGCATTTGGACGAGACGCTGACCTCGAAAGACATCCGTGCCATCGTCGAGCCTTACATCGCCGAAACCCTTCCCGAAGGCTGGCTTTCAGCTGAAACCGAATGGCACGTGAACCCCACGGGCAAATTCGTGATTGGCGGGCCGGACGGCGATGCCGGTTTGACCGGGCGCAAAATCATCGTGGACACCTATGGTGGCGCTGCGCCGCATGGTGGCGGTGCATTCTCGGGCAAAGACCCGACAAAGGTGGACCGCTCGGCAGCATACGCGGCGCGTTACCTTGCCAAGAACGTGGTTGCCTCTGGTATGGCCGAGCGCTGCACCATACAGCTTAGCTATGCGATTGGTGTGTCCAAACCGCTGTCGATTTACGCTGACACGCATGGCACCGGTCAAATCGCGGATGCTGCGATCGAAAAGGCAGTCGGTCAGGTGATGGACCTGACTCCTCGGGGCATTCGTGAGCATTTGCAACTGAACAAGCCGATCTATCAACGCACTGCTGCCTATGGCCATTTCGGCCGTGAACCGGATGCCGACGGCGGGTTTAGCTGGGAACGCACCGATCTGATCGATACACTGAAATCGGCAGTTTGATCCGAAAAGACCCAAAGCGCGCCGAAACGGCGCGCTTTTTCGTTGCCGCGCCGGGGTTGCAACACTGCGAACCGCGCAGTAAGGGCACCGCCATGAGCACCCAGACACCACAACGCCCCCGCAGAAACTTCTATGGCCGCTTCAAGGGTAAGGCCCTGAAACAGAGTCAAAAGACGTATCTGAACGAAGACCTCGACGCCCTGTCGCCGGGCGGGGTGGATTGGGAGACCAACCCCGAACGTAACCCGCTGGACCTGCAGGCGCTGTTCGGAGTCAAGGAAGTCTGGCTTGAGGTCGGCTTTGGCGGCGGCGAGCATCTGGTCCATCAGGCCGCCAGCAACCCCGATATCGGGATCATCGGGGCCGAGCCTTATATCAACGGCGTTGCCATGCTGCTGGGCAAGATTCGCAAGGCAGGCGTTGAAAACCTTGCTGTACATCCCGGTGATGCGCGTGACCTGTTCGACGTGCTGCCCGAGGCGAGCATATCGCGCGCCTTTCTATTGTATCCCGACCCGTGGCCCAAGACGCGGCACCATCGTCGCCGCTTTGTGACACAGGAACACTTGGAGCCGCTGGCCCGCGCGCTGAAGCCGGGCTCGATTTTCCGCGTGGCGACTGACATTCCCGACTATGTCCGCCAAACGCTGGAAGAGGTTCCGCGCGCTGGTTTCGAATGGCAGGCTGAGCGTCCGACGGACTGGCGCGAGCCGTGGGATGACTGGATTTCCACTCGGTATGAGCAGAAGGCTCTGCGCGAAGGGCGGACACCACATTACCTGACCTTCCGGCGAACCGAGGCCTGATCCGTTTCAGATTTCTGTAATCCTGATCGCTATGCTAGGCTGAGCACGACAGCATTTTTTAGCATACGTCTTTTCAGGATTATCATGTCTGACATTCAGATCACGAACTGCCACACGCACTTATTCCACTCGCGCCACGTGCCCGAGGACTACCCATATCCGGCGCTGAAACCGTTCAAAAAGATGCCGTGGCTGATAAAGGCATTGTCATTCGGAGCGCGTCTGATCGGGCAGCAGGCTGCCGCGGAAAAACTGGATAGGTTGTATCGTTTCCAACAGGAGACGGACGAAGACAGTCAGCGGGATATTCTGGATAACCTGCGGCGACACTATCCGGGAAATACCCGTTTCGTTGTGTTGCCTATGGAGATGTCTGCCTTTGGGTTCGGTGCGCCAGAGGTGCCACTCATTGCCCAACATGACGAATTGGCCAAGCTGTCTGGCGATCCAGAGGTCGGTCGTTCCGTGATCCCTTTTGCAACGATTGACCCACGCGCCGACCCTCAGGCGGAGGAACTCTGGCGCGCGATAGACGACCTGAGATTCCGTGGCCTCAAACTCTATCCGCGATTGGGTTTTGCGCCTGACGATCCGGTTCTGATGCAGCACGTGTATCCTCGCCTTGAGGAAAAGAACCTGCCGGTGATGTCGCACTGTTCACGCGGTGGTGTTCAGGGGCGCAATCTCTCGGATTATTGGGCAGACCGCTACACAGAGCCGGAAGCCTTTGTTCCTGTAATGCGCGCGCATCCCAACCTTCGGATTTGCCTGGCGCATTTTGGTGGGCAGCGCGATTGGGATGCTTATGTTAACCCGGACCGCGAAAACCCCCTGGACGATGCGTTCAGCCGGAACTGGCAGGTCGCTATACGACGTATGATCGGCAGCGGAGACTACCCGGGCCTGTGGACCGACATTTCCTACACGCTCTTTCAGTTCGAGGATTACGCTCCGTTCTTGCGCGTTTTCTTGACGGGAGACGATCAAAAGAGCGAGCGGCTGAGGTCTCGGGTTTTGTTCGGTTCGGATTACTACATGACACGGCAGGAAGCGCTGTCGGAAAGGGCAGTCTGTATCCGGTTGCGAAATGCGCTGGGGGAAGAGATTTTCCGGCAGATCGCGGAAGAAAACCCTGCAAAATGGCTGGGGGAGGTCTGACAGGCGGCTTCGCATCCAGACAACGCCGCATTGCCGCTGGACCATCGGCCCTCAATTCGCTAATCGGCTTGAGCACTGATAGCGCAAAAGGAGCCCCCATGTCCGGACACGGCACGCCCATCCCGATGACCTCGCATCCCTGCGGCCCGCTGACCGGCACGGCCGAGGTGCCCGGAGACAAGTCGATCTCGCATAGGTCGCTGATTCTGGGCGCGATGGCGGTGGGTGAGACAAAGATCTCGGGCCTGCTTGAGGGTGAAGACGTTCTGGATACCGCAAAGGCCATGCGAGCATTTGGCGCCGAGGTCACGGATCATGGCGGAGGTGAATGGACTGTGTATGGCGTTGGCGTCGGCGGTTTTGCCGAGCCCGATCAGGTGATCGATTGCGGCAACTCGGGCACCGGAGTGCGACTGATCATGGGCGCGATGGCGACTTCGCCGATCACGGCGACCTTTACCGGCGACGCGAGTCTGAACAAACGCCCGATGGCGCGGGTCACTGATCCGCTGGCGTTGTTTGGAACGCAATCGGTGGGGCGGTCCGGTGGGCGTCTGCCAATGACCATCGTAGGCGCAGCTGAACCCGTGCCGGTGCGTTACGAGGTTCCGGTGCCGTCGGCTCAGGTGAAATCCGCTGTTCTGCTGGCCGGTCTGAATGCGCCGGGCAAAACAGTCGTGATCGAGAAAGAGGCCACCCGTGACCATTCCGAGCGGATGTTGGCGGGCTTTGGTGCTGAAATTACTGTCGAAGATACTGATGAGGGCCGGGTGATTACGCTGACCGGCCGCCCCGAGTTGAAACCGCAGGTTATCGCCGTGCCACGTGACCCGTCCAGCGCGGCCTTCCCTGTCTGCGCGGCGCTAATCACGCCCGGCTCGGACGTTTTGGTGCCGGGAATTGGCCTGAACCCGACGCGCGCTGGCTTGTTTGCCACGCTGCGCGAGATGGGTGCCGATCTCACCTATGAGAACGAGCGCGAAGAGGGCGGTGAGCCGGTCGCTGACCTACGGGCCAAATATTCGCCCAACATGAAGGGCATCAATGTGCCGCCGGAACGTGCGGCATCGATGATCGACGAATACCCGGTTCTGTCAGTGGTTGCCGCAAATGCCACCGGCACAACGATGATGGGCGGCGTGAAAGAGCTGCGCGTCAAGGAAAGCGATCGGATCGACGCCATGGCGAGGGGGCTGCGTGCCAACGGTGTGACCGTTGACGAGGGCGAGGATTGGTGGTCGGTCGAAGGACTTGGCATCGGCAACGTCCCCGGTGGCGGTACTTGCGAGAGCTTTTTGGACCATCGGATCGCTATGTCCTTCATGGTGATGGGTATGGGCGCGAAATCTCCGGTCTCTTTGGATGACGGCGGACCGATCGCGACTTCGTTCCCGATATTTGAACCTCTGATGGCGGCGCTGGGTGCCAAGGTCGAGCGTGCATGAGTTTTACGGTCGCTATCGACGGCCCTGCAGCAGCGGGCAAGGGAACGATATCCAAAGGCGTCGCGGCGCATTTCGGCTTTGCGCATCTGGATACGGGCCTGTTGTACCGTGCTGTCGGCCGCCGGACGTTGGATGGTACTGATCCAATTGAGGCTGCGCACGCGTTGACTCCTGATGAATTGGAACGGGGCGACTTGCGGACGGCCAAGATTGCGCAGGCGGCCTCGAAAGTTGCGGTCATCTCTGAAGTCCGCGCGGCATTGGTAGACTTTCAACGCTCTTTTGCCCGGCGGGAAGGCGGAGCGGTTCTGGACGGGCGCGATATCGGAACAGTGATTTGCCCCGAGGCTGAAGTAAAGCTGTTCGTGACGGCCAGCGCTGAGGTCCGGGCGGAACGTCGCTATTTGGAACTTAGTGCCAAGGGGACCAACGTCACGCGAGAGCAGGTGCTGGCGGATGTACGGGAACGCGATGCCAGAGACGCAGAGCGCAGCGCCGCGCCAATGAAACCCGCCGCCGATGCCGTTCTACTGGACACATCTGATCTAAGTATTGAGGCGGCTCTGGCGCATGCGATTGCACTGATCGAAAACAAGCGCCCCGCGACACACTAGAACCGCGGGGCAGGCGTTCACAGCTCGCTAACGGCGATGCTTTTGATCTGCGCCCATTGATCATCCGCAGTTTTTGCTGTTCCAGACACATCCTTGAGGAACGCGGCCCGTGTTTCGGCGTTCAGGAATAGGTACAGCTTGCCATCCGCGACCAGATACTGGTCCGGGTCACCGTCAAACTTCTTGCCGACCGATACGCCGAATGAGCAAAAGCCTCCGTGCTGGGGCAGATAGGCAACCGGGTTCGCTTCAAAGGCCTCTCGGTTCTCAACGCTGGTAAAGTAGTAAGACGCGCCGTCATAGGTGGCAGAGTGGGTGGCAAAGCCCTCAACCGGATTGCCGTCATTGACTAGCGCTACGAGATCGACGCCATGTGCGGCCAACGGTGCGCCCGCAGCCGAGATGCCGTTCGAGACGTTGATTTCATCCGCCGCGAGAGCGGGGGCCGCGAACAAGGGCAGGGTGGCGATCAGGGTGCTCAATATCAGAGATTTCATAGCGGTTTCCTTTTATGTTCAGGTTCGGGCTGACGGGTCTGCCAGCCGCTGAAACAAAGCTAGGTGGCCGGTTCTGAACGGGCTATCGCAGCAAGGACGTCAAACCTTGCAGATCGTTCAGAATTGTGACCGCGTAGGAAATACTCTTCACTAAGCTTTGTTTGGTCAGAGCGAAGATGGGTTCCTATGGTTGAAATGTAGCCTGCAGGAGAGATGCCATGATCCGACTAGCCCTAATGCTGATTTTTCTGGCCGGAAGTCTGGCTGCGCAGGAAACCCCTGAAGCCGAACCTTCGATGGATTATGAACGCTTGGGCAAAATCATATTTGCGCTCGACCCCGAGGCCCAACCCCGGGGTCCGGGGTTTCAGCTGACGGTGTCGGATGTTCCGGTTCTGGTAATCACCGATATCAACGCTGATCGGATGCGCGCCATGGTGCCGATCCGCAGTGCGGAGGACCTGACCCCCGAGGACATGCAGCGCATGATGCAGGCGAACTTCGATTCCGCTCTGGATGCGCGCTACGCGATTGCAAATGGGACGCTTTGGGCGGCCTACATTCATCCACTATCGCCATTGGAAAAGGATCAGTTGATCTCGGGTCTGGCGCAGACCGTAAATATCGCAAAAACCTATGGTTCGCTTTACTCCGGAGGAGCCCAACAGTTCGGGGGCGGAGATAGTGGTAATTTGCAACGCGAACTGATCGAGGAGTTGCTGAAAAAAGGCGAGGAGATTTGATCTAAAGCGCCGAACCCTCGCGCATTTTGTCCTGTTCTGTCGGTGTCGGCGTGTGGTTGAACACAAACGCCGTGCGGCAGGCTTCTTCTCCTCCGAGTTCTTCGATCTTGCGTCGCTGATCGGCAAAAGCGCGGGCGTTGACCTCGTCCGGGTCGCAGATTTTGCGCAAACGGCGTTCACCTTCGATCAGCGCGGCGGCGATATCAGGATCGTTTACGCCATCCATGGCGCGGTCAACCTGTTCATACGGATCGCTGCCCAGATCGAACAGTTGCGGCGGATGACCGACGTAGTGCATGTATTTCCATTGGCCCCAGCGCACCATGAACGAACCGGTTTTTGACCCGCCATCGTGATATTCGCTGAATCCAGTGCGGTTCGGGTCGTCTGGTGCATTGGCGATGGCGCGCAGAGACACGCCAGGCAGGTCGGCGTTACCCTCATCGTTGGCCACGTCGCAGACATCGCGGGCAGTGGCGGCGATATCGGTCAGATTGGTGCATGTGGTCACATGCCGTCCGGCTGGTATGCCCGGCCCGGCAGCGATCATCGGGACGCCAGCGCTGGCCTCGTACATCACCTGCTTGGTCCAGAACCCCTGATCGCCCATCATGTCGCCGTGATCCGAGACATAGAGCACTACGGTATTTTCGGCTTGTCCGCTATCGGCCAGTGCCTGCAGAACGCGCCCCACACAGTCATCCATCAAGGAGGTCAGCCCGTAATAGGCGGCCTTGGCTTCTCGCATCTTCTGTTCGTCAAAGTAGTCGTCATAGTTGAAAAACGAGGCGATGTTTTTCAGCTCTTCGTGATCTGGCAGCCCTTCGCCATAGCCGACCGGCAGGTCCATCTGTGCCGGATCATAGAGTTCATACCACTCTTTGGGGCAGGTCAGCGGATAGTGCGGGCTGACCAGTGACACAAAAGCGGCCCATGGTTGGGCCTCGCGGGTGGGATCGGTCAGCCAGGCCTCGGCCGCCGCGGTGATGTCCAAATCATAGTCGGTATAGGTGCTGGGCCCGACGCCTACGCCGCCAGCCAGTTCGGCTGCCGAGTCGTAATCGGGTGGGTTCTCGCGCAGCAACCCGACGGCCCAGCCGACACCGCCGACCACATGCATCGGCAGAATTTCCTGCGAGAAACCGTTGTCGTCCTCGATTGACCGAAAGTGTAGTTTGCCGATGGACACAACCTCGCGCCCGGCATCCCGAATTTGCCGCATCCAACTGCGTGGTTCACCGTCATAGGGCGTGGCACTGTCCCAGTTGCCGGTCTTATGCACCCAATCCCCAGTGGCCAATGCGGCACGGGTGGGAACACACATCGGAGAGGGCGTATAGGCTGCGTCGAACATCGTGCCGCGCGCGGCCAGCGCGTCCAGGTTGGGCGTTTTGACAATTGGGTGACCAGCGCATCCCATCGCATCTTTGCGATGTTCATCCGAAATAATTACCAAGAAGTTCAAGTTGTCGCCCATCGTACGCTCCTTTTCCGTGCGAACAAGATTACCAATAAACAGGTGGTGTTGGGCGCTGAATTGCGACAATCAAGCCGATTTCTGTCTTTGACTTGCAGTGCCTAGGCAGACCCGTTATAGAGCACCCGTCTTAACAAGGGCGGTTAACGTCCGGATGACGTATCTGAGCAGGGCCGGGTCACCTCGGCCCTTTGTGTTTGTGTAGTCAGATGCGCCCCGGGTCACGCCTGAAGGCACCATGAAACAAGACCGGCGGAGACAACCGCTCGGCCAGCAAAAACGTATGTAAAGGAAAACAACGCCACATGGCTAACGCATCCATGGAGGAATTCGAAGCCCTCCTGAATGAAAGCTTCGAAATGGACACGCCCGAAGAGGGTTCTGTTGTCAAAGGTAAGGTACTGGCGATCGAAGCCGGCCAAGCCATCATCGACGTAGGCTACAAAATGGAAGGCCGCGTTGATCTGAAAGAATTCGCAAATCCCGGCGAAGCCCCTGAAATCGCTGTAGGTGACGAGGTAGAAGTTTACCTGCGCGCCGCAGAAAACGCCCGTGGCGAAGCCGTCATCTCGCGCGAGATGGCCCGCCGTGAAGAGGCATGGGACCGTCTGGAAAAAGCATATGCCGACGACCAGCGCGTCGAAGGTGCAATCTTTGGTCGCGTCAAGGGTGGCTTCACCGTCGATCTGGGTGGCGCAGTTGCGTTCCTGCCCGGCTCGCAGGTTGACGTTCGCCCCGTGCGCGACGCTGGCCCGCTGATGGGTCTGAAGCAGCCATTCCAGATTCTGAAAATGGACCGCCGCCGCGGCAACATCGTTGTCTCGCGCCGTGCAATCCTGGAAGAATCGCGTGCCGAACAGCGTGCCGAAGTTATCGGTAACCTGTCCGAAGGTCAGACCGTCGAAGGTGTTGTCAAAAACATCACCGAATACGGTGCATTCGTTGATCTGGGCGGCGTTGACGGCCTGCTGCACGTTACCGACATGGCATGGCGTCGTGTGAATCACCCGTCCGAGATCCTGACGATCGGCGAAACCATCAAGGTTCAGGTCATCAAGATCAACAAAGAGACCCACCGCATCAGCCTAGGCATGAAGCAGCTGCAAGAAGATCCGTGGGATCTGGTTGCTGCCAAATACCCGCTGGGCTCGGTCCATCAGGGTCGCGTCACCAACATCACCGACTACGGCGCGTTCGTCGAGCTGGAAGCTGGTGTCGAAGGTCTGGTGCACGTGTCCGAGATGTCCTGGACCAAGAAAAACGTCCACCCCGGCAAGATCGTTTCGACCAGCCAGGAAGTCGACGTCATGGTTCTGGAAATCGACGGCGCCAAGCGTCGCGTGTCTCTGGGCCTGAAGCAGACTCAGCGCAACCCGTGGGAAGTGTTTGCAGAAACGCATCCCGAGGGCACCGAGGTCGAAGGCGAAGTCAAGAACATCACCGAATTTGGTCTGTTCATTGGCCTCGAAGGCGACATCGACGGCATGGTTCATCTCAGCGACCTGTCGTGGGACGAGCGTGGCGAGGATGCCATCCAGAACTACCGCAAAGGCGACATGGTTTCGGCCGTTGTCTCGGAAGTTGACGTTGAGAAAGAGCGTATCTCGCTGTCGATCAAAGCCCTGGGCGGTGACAAGTTCGCCGAAGCCGTGGGCGGCGTGAAGCGTGGCTCGGTCATCACCGTCGAAGTCACCGCGATCGAAGATGGCGGCATCGAGGTCGAGTACGAAGGCATGAAGTCGTTCATCCGCCGCTCCGACCTGTCGCGTGACCGTGCCGAACAGCGCCCCGAGCGTTTCTCGGTCGGTGATAAGGTCGACGTCCGCGTCACCAACGTTGACAGCAAGACCCGCCGCCTGGGCCTGTCGATCAAGGCACGCGAGATCGCCGAAGAGAAAGAGGCCGTGGAACAGTACGGTTCTTCCGACTCGGGCGCGTCGCTGGGCGACATCCTGGGTGCAGCGCTGAAATCGGGCGACTAAGCCCGGGCCTCAGCCTTAGCCGAATTCACGGCCCCGCGTATCTGCGCGGGGCCGTTTTTGTTGCGAATCAATATGTTCCAATTTTTGGGCTTTATTCACCTGTCGTTCACGCATTAAGCGAGTAATTCTCGCTCACAAGCAAAAAAACGCGTGAATTGATAGGAAAATGAAGGCTTTGTACACAGAGTTGACGTTCCCCCGAACCGGGTTTTTTTCTATACTGGCCAAATAAATAGAGATGACTAACCGGTCGCCTGGGAGGGTAACGCTCATGATCCGTTCAGAACTGATTCAGAAAATCGCCGACGAAAACCCGCATCTTTATCAACGCGATGTCGAGCGGATTGTGAATACTGTGTTCGAAGAGGTGACCGATGCCATGGCGCGCGGTGACCGCGTGGAACTGCGTGGCTTCGGTGCGTTCTCAGTCAAGCAGCGCGACGCGCGCGTTGGCCGCAATCCCCGCACGGGCGAAACTGTGCAGGTCGAAGAGAAATGTGTTCCATTTTTCAAAACTGGCAAGTTGCTTAGGGATCGTTTGAACGGTAAAGCCTAGGGCATGATGCGCTATATTCGATATGCTTTTTTGGCGATCCTCGGGATCGTTCTGATTTCGGTCTCTCTGGCCAATCGGGAATCGGTTGAACTTACGCTGATGCCGGAACCTTTTGCCGAGCTCGTTGGCTTTAACCTCAGTACGTCTCTGCCACTGTTTGTGGTGGTGCTGGGTGGTGTGGTTGCTGGCCTTATCATCGGTTTCCTTTGGGAATGGCTGCGCGAGCACAAGCATCGCCGGGATGCTTCGGTGAAGAAAAGCGAAGTGCGCAAGCTTGAGCGTGAGGTCAAGAAGCTCAAGAAAAAGCAGAACGAAGGTCAGGACGAAGTTTTGGCACTGTTGGACGAGGCAAGCTGAGCCAGCGCGATGCCTGAAGTGTCTGTCAAAATCTGCGGTTTAACCGCACCCGATCACGTGCGTGCTTCAGTTGATGCGGGCGCGCGCTATCTGGGCTTTAATTTCTTTCCTAAGTCGCCCCGCTACGTTTCACCTGAACAGGCTGCTGAATTGGCTGCCCCGGTTCCGGTGGGCGTGGCAAAGGTTGCTTTGGTGGTGAACGCCACGGATGAGCTACTCGACAGCATTACGCGAACGGCCCCTTTTGACATGCTGCAACTGCATGGGTCTGAAACGGTAGAGCGGGTGCGCGAGGTCAAGGATCGTTATGGTTTACCGGTCATGAAAGTCATCGGTGTTGCGGACGCTGAAGACTTGACTGCAATCGACGCGTATAGCGATGTTGCCGATCAGTTGCTTATTGACGCGAAAGCCCCGAAGAATGCAGTTTTGCCGGGTGGTAACGGATTGGCTTTTGATTGGCGTCTACTGGCCGGGCGCAAGTATTGGCGCAAGCCATGGATGCTGGCCGGAGGGCTGAACCCGGACAACGTGGCCGAGGCTATTCGGATGACGGGCGCTCAGCAGGTCGACGTTGCATCGGGCGTGGAAAGTGCGCCCGGCGTCAAGGACGCGGACCTCATCAAAGTTTTTATCAAGGCCACCCGGTGATCTGAATTCTCGATGGGAGCGTATCTCTGTTGGGAGGGCGAAACCATGCTTGCAGCGATTGGCGGAATTTCTTTGAAGCGGTGGTACCACGGGCCGGAGCTGTTTTGGCGTGCGCGCCAGGCACTGCTACAGGCGCGGGGCGATCCGCTCTGCTTGCAAGCAGATGTGTTCCTGCATCAGGGGCTCTATTTCTCGCTCAGTGTTTGGCACGACGCCGAAGCCATGCTGACCTTTGCCCATTCAGGCCCGCATCGCCGTGTTGTGCAAGCGGTTTCGCGGCTGGCGGAGGTAAACGAATTTCACCATTTTCCGTGCATTGCGGTGCCAAGTAGAGAGCAGGCACTGCAGGTTTGGGAGCAGCGTATTGAAGCAGCGGAATAATACGTTTTGGCATGGCAAATCCTGCCGCCACCTCCTATGAACAACAGGTACGACGATGGAGACTCCCATGGCCAACGATCTTTTCAATTCCTTTATGTCCGGCCCCGACGAACAGGGCCGTTTCGGCATATTCGGCGGGCGGTTTGTCAGCGAAACGCTGATGCCCCTGATCCTGTCGCTGGAAGAGGAATATGAGAAAGCCAAGGATGATCCGACATTCTGGGCCGAGATGGACGATCTGTGGGCCAACTATGTGGGCCGCCCCTCGCCTCTGTATTACGCGGAGCGCCTGACCGAGCATCTGGGCGGCGCGAAAATCTATCTGAAGCGCGATGAGTTGAACCACACCGGCGCACACAAGATCAACAATGTGCTGGGCCAGATCATTCTGGCGCGGCGTATGGGTAAAACCCGGATTATTGCGGAAACTGGCGCAGGTCAGCACGGCGTGGCCACTGCCACCGTCTGCGCCAAATTCGGCCTGAAGTGCGTGGTCTACATGGGCGCGCATGACGTGCAGCGTCAGGCACCGAACGTGTTCCGCATGCGCTTGTTGGGGGCCGAAGTGATCCCGGTGACGTCTGGCCGTGGCACATTGAAAGATGCCATGAACGATGCGCTGCGCGACTGGGTAACCAATGTGCGTGACACGTTCTATTGCATCGGCACCGTGGCCGGTCCGCATCCGTACCCGGCAATGGTCCGCGATTTCCAGTCGATCATCGGCAAAGAAGCCAAGGAACAGATGCACAAGGCCGAAGGCCGTCTGCCCGACACGATCATTGCTGCCATTGGCGGTGGCTCGAACGCGATGGGTCTGTTCTATCCGTTCCTGGATGACAAGGACGTCAACATCATCGGTGTTGAAGCTGGTGGTAAAGGCGTGAACGAAAAGATGGAACATTGCGCGTCGCTGACCGGTGGTCGCCCGGGCGTACTGCACGGCAACCGCACCTATCTGCTGCAGGATGACGATGGCCAGATTCTGGAAGGTTATTCGATCTCGGCCGGTCTGGATTACCCTGGTATCGGGCCGGAACATTCTTGGCTGCATGACATTGGTCGCGCGAACTACGTCTCGATTACCGACAAAGAGGCACTTGAGGCGTTCCAGCTATGCTGCGCGACCGAGGGCATCATCCCGGCGCTCGAGCCGTGCCATGCGCTGGCGCATGTGATGAAAATCGCGCCCGAGCTACCCAAGGATCACCTGATCTGTATGAACATGTGCGGGCGTGGCGACAAGGACGTGCAGACCGTAGCCAAGTACCTGAACTTCGACATGTCGGATACCGAGGGTCGTACGGCGGACTAAACTCCGAAAAACTTGAAGTTATGAAACCGGCCTCATGCAGGGGCCGGTTTTTCTTCAACCTTCGTGCAAAACGGTTTCGAAACCTTCGAACTGTGGTGGACCCATCAGCGCAGATTGGGTCTTGCTGTTACCCGCGTTCTTATGTGCATCGCGAAATTGCTCGGATTTCGTCCAGGCCTCAAAGTCTTCGTATCGGTCCCAGATCACATGCTGGAATACAAGCGGTACCCGTCGCCTTCGGGGCCTTTGAGCAAGCGAAACTCTTTAAAGCCAGGCATGTCATTTAGGCGGCTCTGACGTTCTTTCCAGACGTTTTCGAATTCGGTTTCACTTCCAAGGCGGACTTTGAAACGGTTCATTGCGATAAAGCTCATGGCATACCTCATTCGTTCATTTTGAGGGCTGGCTGAACAAACAGGGTGTCGGCTTGCCGATTGCATAGAGTGTATTCCGCGTCCGGCGTCAATCCGGTGTCGCGGTGTGCTGTTGCAGGATATTCAACGGCACCACATCCAGCGCCCGCTGATGGGTTGCTTCTAGATGCACTTTGGGGGCGCAGCCCTCGTCATGAGCTTGCAGGAACCGCCCGGCGCACAAGCACCAGCTGTCACCGGGTTTCAAACCGGGAAAGTTGAAATCGGGGCGCGGGGTGCTCAGGTCGTTACCGACATATTTCGAAAAGGCCAAAAATTCGGCTGTCATCACGGCGCATACCGTATGGCTGCCCTGATCCTCGTGGCAGGTATTGCAGGCCCCATCGCGGAAGAACCCGGTTAGCGGATCGCGGGAACAAGGGGCAAGCACGCCCCCCAAAACATTGATACTGTCTTGTTTTTGCATAGAACCACCTTACAGGCTTTGGGCGATCTTGCGGAACATTTCTATGTTTTCTTCGTTGATGCCCGGGTCACGGAACTGGCGGTCTGCCCCGGTCGTCACGATCAGCACACCGCGCGGTTGGTCGAAATAAATGTATTGGCCATAGACGCCACGGGCCAAAAATTCGCCTTCATGCGCGCCAAGGGGAATCCACCACTGATAGCCATACCCAATCTTGCCGGCTGCTGTTGGGGCACTGGGGAGGACGGATTCGGCAATCCATTCCGACGGTACGAGTTGCTGGCCGTCATATTCCCCGTTTTGCAAGATCATCTGACCGAAGCGCGCAAAATCACGAGTGGTGAAGTTCAGACCACCCAGCACAAAGGCAACTCCGGCACCGTCGGTGACATAGTATCCGTCATATTCCAGCCCCAGTGGTTGAATGATCTTTTCGGTTAGCAACTTGGTCACGCTGCGCCCAGTCGCGCCACGGATCACCATACCGATGACATGGGTGTCGATCGATACATATTGCCATGTCTCGCCTGGAGTGGCGAAGGTGTCCTGAAGCGAGGCCGCGAAGTCATCCAACTCTCCGCCCAATGCCACCACGCGACCCATCCGGTTGATGTCCGAGTTGGGATCGAAATAATCCTCGTTGAAGGTGACGCCGCTGGCCATGTTAAGCACGTTACGGATCGATGCGCCGTCATAAGCGGTTCCTGCCAGACTCGGTGCGTATTTCACCACCGGATCATCCAGCGTCTCGATTGCGCCCTCGGCCAACAGGATACCGAACAGTGCCGATAGGTAACTCTTGGCAACCGACCAAGATATCCGCCGATCTTCGGGCGAAGTGCCCAGATAATATTCCTCAAAACGGATTTGCCCGTCTTGCATGACCAGCAGAGAGGTGACCGAGCGGTCCTCGATCCAGTTATCGGTGCCCTCGGGCAGATCAAAACCGGGGCCGTACGAGAGCTCCGAGGTCGGGCCATTGCCGCGTGGCAAGTCGATCGTCAGGAAAGCTTCATCCATGTTGGAAAAGTTGTGAACGATCTTTTCCTCGGAAAACAAAGAGTTCACGGCGACCAGGCGCTGAAGCTCTTCGCGTTTCCAGAACCCCACAACGACTGCTGCCAGCACCAGCATAAGCAGGATGCGCAGCACCCACCTCAACACAGCTCTCATAGTTTGCCTCCCTTTCCCTGCCGCATTGGAGCGCGTGCAATGCTATTCTGCAATTGGGACGTTACGGCAAAGTGACCAGCGCTATTTGAACTTGTCCAGCAGCTTTTGCATGGCCGTTCGATCGTCGACTTCCGGCGCAGGCTCAGGCCCAGACTTGGTTGCAGGTTTTGACGCCTCAGCCGGTGATTTTGATGACCGAGGAGGGGCAGTGCGCAGCGCGACCGCATTCATGAACTTTCCGCCGTCTCCGTCTGCCAGATAACCTGCCCCGTCCGACACGCCGCGCAGCACGTCATCCAGCCAATCCGCATCGGCTTTGGCAAAGTCGCCGAGAACGTAGGGCGAGACCATTTCTTTCCGACCCGGATGGCCGATCCCCAACCGTACCCGATCATAGGCCGGGCTGATATGTTCGTGGATCGAGCGCAACCCATTGTGCCCGGCATGCCCGCCACCCGCTTTGACCCGAACCTTGCCGGGGGCGAGATCCAGTTCATCATGAAAGATGGTCACGTCGGTCGAATCCAGCTTATAGAACCGCATTGCCTCGCCCACGGACTGGCCGGAACGGTTCATGAAGGTTTGCGGCTTGATCAGCAGTACTTTTTCGTTACCCAAACGCCCTTCGGCGATCTCGGCCTGGAACTTGGATTTCCACGGGCCAAAACCGTGATCCTCGGCAATCTGGTCCACGGCCATGAAGCCGATATTGTGCCGGTTGCGGGCGTATTTTGATCCCGGGTTTCCCAATCCGACAAACAATTTCATAGTCTCGTCCTTGTTCAGCGCAGATGGTTGATGGCACGGAATGCAATCGCTTTTCCAGCCCGTAGTGCCAAAAGAAAACGGGGCCCGATTTGAGCCCCGTTTCAAAATCCGGATTGTTGGGTCCGGATTTATTCTTCTGCTTCTTCCTGACCGACGACTTCAACTTCGTCTGCAGCCACTTCTTCGCCTTCTTCTTCATCGTCGCTGGTCGACAGACCGGTCGGCGCCGAGACGTTCGCGATGACAAAGTCACGGTCGATGGTCGGCTTGGTGCCTGCGGGCAGTTCAACCGATGAAATGGTGACAACGTCGTTGATGTTCATTCCGGTCACGTCAACGGTGATCTTTTCAGGAATGTCACCGGCGGTGCACATCAGTTCGACTTCCGGACGAACAACGGTCAGAACGCCGCCCTTTTTGATGCCGGGCGCTTCGTCTTCGTTGATGAACTCAACCGGGATGAACAGCGCGATTTTGGTGGTCCGACGCAGGCGCATCAGGTCCAGGTGGGTCGGCAGGTCTTTGACAACGTCACGCTGAACGTCGCGGCAGATGACGCGGACGTCTTCGTGGCCTTCAACCTTCAGGTTCCACAGGGTCGACTTGAACCGGCCTGCTTTCAGGCGCTTGAACAGGACGTTGAACGGGATCTGAATCGGCAGCGGTTCTTTGTCACCACCAAAAACAATGCCCGGAACCATGCCATCGCGGCGTGCTTGACGAGCGGCGCCCTTGCCTGTCCCCGTCCGTTCCAGAGCTACGAGATCAGGAATCTCACCAGCCATGATATATTCTCCAATGTTAGGGCGGGCATCCTCCAAGGCTGTATGCCCGCGTGAAGCCGCGTCCTTAGCTTGATTCATTGGATTTGGAAAGGGCTTTTTGAGCTTTTGTATTACGGCTTAAGTCAGTCCAGCCAACGACCACCGAAACCTTGAGGGATCAGCAGGTTATGCCGTCCCAGATCACCAACGTTGCGTTCGCCGCACAATGCCATAGTCGTGTCCAGCTCTTTATGGATAACATCCAGTGCGGTGGTGACGCCCTTCTGACCCATTGCACCCAGTCCATAGACAAAGGCGCGGCCTATATAGGTGCCTTTGGCGCCCAGAGCCACGGCCTTGAGAACGTCCTGTCCAGACCGGATGCCACTGTCCAGATGGACCTCGATGTCACCTCCGACCGCGTCCATGATTTGCGGTAGCATGTGAATGGAACTCAGCGCACCGTCCAGTTGGCGGCCGCCGTGGTTTGAAACGATGATGGCGTCGGCACCAAGCTTGGCGGCCATCTTTGCGTCTTCAGCGTCCAAAATACCCTTGAGGATGACTTTGCCGCCCCATTCTTCCATCAGCTTTTCTACCTTACCCCAGTTGAGGCTGGGGTCGAACTGCTCGGCGGTCCAGGCGCCGAGGGAAGAGGCATCTGAGATACCTTCGACATGACCGACAATATTTCCGAATTCACGGCGTTTCGCGCTTAACATCTCAATGCCCCAAGACCACTTGGTCATCAGGTTCGCGATAGTTTTTGCTGTCAATTTCGGAGGTGCGGACAAACCGTTTTTTAAATCTTTGTGCCGTTGGCCCAAGATTTGTAGATCCAGCGTGATCACTAGCGCCGAGCATTTCGCATCTTTCGCGCGTTGGATCAGGCGGCTGACGTAGTCCTGATCCTTCATAGTGTAGAGTTGGAACCAGAAGGGTTTGGTTGTGTGCTCGGCCACATCCTCGATCGAATTGATCGACATGGTGGATAAGGTAAAGGGCACGCCGAATTCTTCTGCAGCTTTGGCGGTTTTCATCTCGCCGTCTGCGTGCTGCATACCCGTCAGACCGACCGGAGCCAGCGCGACCGGCATCGCAACATCTTCACCGATCATTTTTGAAGAGGTTGAACGCCCGGCCATGTCCACGGCTACCCGTTGCCGAAGGCGAATATCTGAGAAATCCGAGCTGTTATCGCGAAAGGTTTGCTCGGTCCAGCTACCGCTTTCGGCATAGTCGTAAAACATCCGAGGAACGCGGCGCTCATAGATGCGCCGCAGGTCTTCAATCGTGGTGATTACGGGCATGGGCCAAGGCCTTTAGTTGAGTGGTTAAGTATTTCTAATGGGGCGCCCCGTGTCTTGCAATTGGGTGTGTGCATGAAAAAACCGCAGCAGGCCGGGTGCGTGCTGCGATTTTACTGATTAGAGTTTCTGTCGAACGGTCAGGCTGAATGTGCGCCATCGGACAGAGTTTTTACGAAGTCCAGAACCTCAGTCACTGGCTTGCCTGCAGCGATCTGGCTGACGATGGCCGACCCAACGACCGCGCCATCGGCCACGCTGGCGATGGCCTTGGATTTCTCGGGCGTGTTGATGCCAAAGCCCACGATCACGGGCAGATCTGTCGCGGATTTGATCCGGGCCACTTCGGGGCCGACATTCGTGGCCTGCGCTTCGGCTGCGCCGGTAATGCCTGTGATCGAGACATAGTACACAAAGCCCGAGGTGTTCTGCAGAACGCGGGGCAGGCGCTTGTCATCGGTGGTCGGTGTGGCTAGGCGGATAAAGTTCAGACCCGCCGCCTGCGCGGGCAGGCACAGTTCTTCGTCTTCTTCCGGCGGTAGGTCAACCACGATCAGACCATCGATCCCAACGGCTTTGGCGTCAGCCAAGAAGTTCTCCACACCGCGGCTATAGATCGGGTTGTAGTATCCCATCAGCACAATCGGGGTTTTGTCGTCGGTTTCGCGGAATGCGCGGGCAAGGTCCAGAGTCCGCTGCAGTGTCATGCCGCCATCCAGTGCACGCTGACCGGCGGCCTGGATAGTCGGGCCATCCGCCATAGGGTCCGTAAAAGGCAGGCCCAGTTCGATCACGTCGACGCCCGCGTCCGGCAGGCCTTTTACGATCTCAAGCGAGGTGTCGAAATCAGGGTCACCTGCCATGATATATGCGACAAAGGCTTTTTTCCCCTCGGCCTTCAGAGCGGCGAACTTGGCATCAATACGGGTCATCTGCAGTCCTTGCATTCACAGTTGAACCTGATGTGCAGAAACTTTGCCCGGAAATCAATCCCGACGGGTCAGATTGCCTCAGAACGCGAAGTGATACCGCAGTAGGGCTGAGTTGACACCTGGGTTATCGTCATTCGTGCTGGCGTTGGATTTGTGCGTTATCGCTACAGAGATTTTGTTGCCGCTGTTCAGTGTGTAGCCAACGCCCAGCAGGCTCCGGATTTGGAATTCGCCGCCAAGATCGTTCAGATCGTCTCCCTCGGCAAAATATCCGGGCATTACACTGCCTTCGAGGAACCAACGATCAGCAAAGGTGTAAAACCCGATCAGGCCGATGCCGATATGTACGTTACTTGCTGTGTCCACGGACAGAGCGCTGCCCCAAGTTGCGGAAAAGCGTGTAGCTTCGTGAAACGGGCTATGTTGATATTCAAGTGAAAACACAGCTTCATCATCGGCCGAGCTGTCGGAAAAATCGGAATATCCTGCGCCAAAGACAATGGACTGAGCCTGAGCTGTTTGGGCTGCAAGGAGCAGCGCAACGGCTGCAGCTAAGTTCTTCATATCAAGTATTCACTATTGTTTGTTCGCAACGTCTTACTTGGTGATCTTAGGATGCAGGATTCAATTCGGGCAAGTTCACGTATCGCGAACTTTTTCGTGATGTTGCAATTTGGACTTTCTGAGCTTTCTGCCATCTGACTTGCGCATTTCACCGGACCTGCCTAGAAGACGCCGTCGTATCGCTTCAGGAGGCCAGCATGGGCTTTAAAATGGGAATCGTGGGTCTGCCGAATGTGGGCAAATCGACCCTGTTCAACGCGCTGACCAAAACCGCAGCCGCGCAGGCGGCGAATTTCCCGTTTTGCACCATCGAGCCCAATGTGGGCGATGTGGCGGTGCCTGATGACCGTCTGGACAAACTGGCGGCTATTGCAAGCTCGAAGCAGATCATTCCGACGCGGATGACTTTCGTTGATATCGCCGGTCTGGTGAAGGGCGCCTCGAAAGGTGAAGGCTTGGGCAACCAGTTTCTGGCCAATATTCGCGAGACCGACGCCATCGCTCATGTGTTGCGCTGTTTCGAAGATGGCGACGTGACGCATGTGGATGGTCGTGTTGATCCCGTTGCCGATGCTGACACGATCGAAACCGAATTGATGCTGGCCGATCTGGAAAGCATCGAAAAGCGCCGCGCCAATCTGGTGCGCAAGCTGAAAGGCAACGACAAAGAGGCGCAACAGCAGGACCGACTGCTGGCCGAGGCGCAAGCGATGTTGGAAAACGGTAAACCTGCGCGTCTGGTTGAGGTATCCGACGAAGACGCCAAGGCGTGGAAGATGCTGCAACTGCTGACCACCAAGCCCGTGCTTTATGTCTGCAACGTGTCCGAGGAAGAAGCGGCGGACGGCAACGAATACTCGGCCAAGGTTGCCGAGATGGCCGCCGCCCAAGGCAATGCACACGTTATCATCAGCGCCAAGATCGAAGAAGAGATCAGCCTGCTGGAAGAAGACGAAGCCCAGATGTTCCTTGAGGAAATGGGCTTGGAAGAACCCGGCCTCGATCGTCTGATCCGCGCGGGCTACGACCTGCTCAAACTGGAAACCTATTTCACCGTCGGCCCGAAAGAGGCCCGCGCCTGGACCATCCGCACCGGTACCGCCGCACCGCAGGCCGCTGGCGTGATCCACGGTGATTTCGAAAAGGGATTCATCCGCGCCGAAACCATCGCTTATGACGACTACATCGCCGCCAATGGCGAGCAGGGCGCGAAAGAGGCCGGCAAGATGCGGGCAGAGGGTAAGGGCTACATCGTCAAGGATGGCGATGTGATGCACTTCCTGTTCAACACCTGAGCAATGCATAAGCGCCCGGATTAATTGAGACCGGGCGCAGCTGGGACTGTGGCGCTAGTTTCCCACACCAAGCTCGTGCCGTAGTGTGAAGTAGTCCCAAACGACCCAGCTTTCCGCAATCTTTCCATCGGCGATCCGGTCGATCTGAACACCGGTCCAATTGACTGGACGGCCAGAGGCGGGCTGGCCGAGGTAGGACCCTTGCTGTGTCCCAAAGAACCGCCAATGGGTGGACACGCGGTCACCATCGGCGATTTGCCCAAATATCTCGACCTTCAGATCGGGGAAGGCCTTGTGGTTTTCCGCTACAATTCCTGCCCATGTGGCCAAATCAATGCTTCCGGTGCCGCCGGTAGCCAAAGGTGCCTGATGGTTTTGATACCCTTCGGCGAAAATTGTCTCGTCAATCGTGGACTCTGCCGCCCACATTTCAACGGCCTGCCGGGACAGGTTTTTTGCTGTGGAATTGTCAGTTTGTTGTGCCATCACACTTCCTCCTGCGGCAATGTTAAGCATAATCGCCAGTGCCCAAAGGCGCGTGACCAAGCTGATGTATTTTCTGGCCATTGACCTCCTCCGTCGTCATGCCGGCTTCGGACAAGATAACGTGCGCATTGCGATACGGGAAATTGCAATTTGCGGTATATCGGACGGCAACAAGAGCTTTCACAGGGCTGTAAACGCGTTACTCTGCGCTTCTGAAGTCAAGAAGAAACAATGGCATGATTGAAATCCGCGACCTGCAACTACTCAGCGCTCTGGCGCGGCACCGTCACTTTGCCAAGGCGGCCGAAGAATGCGGGATTTCACAACCTGCGTTCTCGATGCGCATCCGCAATCTTGAGGACCGGTTGGGTGTTTCCATCGTGCGCCGTGCGAACCGATTTCAGGGCCTGACCGAAGAGGGCGAGATGATCGTCCAGCGGGCGCGACGTATCCTCGACGACACGAAGGCGCTGGAACAGCAGGTTCTGGCCGTTAAGGGTGAGATCACCGGGACGCTGATTTTGGGCGTGATCCCGACCGCGATTGCCTTCACCGGTCGCCTGATCAAGCGATTGCGCGATGCACATCCCCGCATCATCACGCGGATCGAAACCATGTCGGCGACGGCCATTCAGCACCGGCTGGATGAGGGCAGTCTGGATGCGGGTATCACCTATGGCGACAGTATCGGCACCGATCTGCGTCAGGTGCAGCCTCTGTATGAGGAAACCTATGTTCTGCTGGTGCCTTCACATATGACGGGTGAGACCGGTCCGATTCCGTGGGCGCGGGTGGCCGAATTTCCGCTCAGCCTGCTGGAGCCGCAGATGCAGAACCGTCGTATTCTGGATCGGATTTTCGCGGACCAAGGCCTGCACCCGGATGTCGTGGCCGAAACCAGCGGCTTCACGGCCTCGATGGTGATGGCACGTGAGGGGCTGGCGGCCACTGTTGTGCCTCGGGTCCTGGTGCGTGCGCTGGGCGATTTGAAGGGAACCAAAGTGCTGCCTCTGGTCGATCCCGTCGTCAGCAAACCGATTTGTCTGGCGACTTTGACCCGTAATCCGGAATTGCCGACGGTTGAGGCTTTGCGTGCCGTGGTGACGTCTTTACGGTGATAAGCTGTCGTTATCGTGCGATTGCAACAAGAGATTTGACGATATGGTACTCTGATGAGACACGGAGCCTTAATCGGAGGGCATCATGGCACCATTAGACACCAAGCCATCAGGCGCACCCAAGGGCGTCTGGAAGTCAGGTAAAGGCAAGGGGCGGCACACGCCCAAGGGCCGTCAGTTCACGGATGAGGCGCAGGCTGAAATTCATCGCCTGCTGGGCGACCGCCCGCGCCGCCGCGACCTGCTGATCGAATTCCTGCATTTGATTCAGGACGAACACGGCCATATCAGCGCCGATCACATCGCCGCGCTGGCGGTCGAGATGCGGATCGGTCAGGCCGAAATTTACGAAACTGCGACCTTCTATGCCCATTTCGATGTGGTGAAAGAAGGCGTGACGCCACCGCCTGCGCTGACGATCCGTGTCTGTGATTCCCTGTCTTGTGAGATGGCCGGAGCCCAGCAACTACAGAAAGCGCTGGAAGATGGTCTTGACCCCGCTGAAGTTCGCGTTGTTCGCGCGCCCTGCATGGGCCGTTGTGACACCGCGCCGGTGCTGGAGATCGGTCACAACCACATAGACCACGCGACCCCTGAAAAGGTACAGTCCGCGATTGCCGCCAATGACACCCATGCGCATCTGCCCGACTATGAAGCCTTCGCTGCCTATGAGGAAAACGGCGGTTACGCCAAGCTGAAAGAGCTGCGCGACGGCGGCGATTGGGAGAAGGTGCAGGAAGGCGTCCTGTCCTCGGGCCTGCGTGGTCTGGGCGGCGCTGGTTTCCCGTCCGGCAAAAAATGGGGCTTTGTTCGCATGAACGAAGGACCGCGCTATCTGGCCGTAAACGGGGACGAAGGCGAACCGGGCACGTTCAAAGACCGTTATTATCTGGAGCGTACGCCGCATGTCTTCCTTGAAGGCATGCTGATCGCTGCTTGGGCGGTCGAGGCCGAGACCTGCTTTATCTACATGCGTGACGAATACCCGGCGGTTCTGGAAATCCTGCGGCGTGAGATCGCTGCGTTGGAAAACGCCGGGATTGTTGAGCCGGGTTACATCGACCTGCGCCGCGGTGCCGGCGCGTATATCTGCGGTGAAGAATCCGCGATGATTGAATCCATCGAAGGCAAGAAGGGCCTGCCGCGCCACCGTCCTCCGTTCGTGGCGCAGGTTGGGGTCTTTAACCGCCCGACCTTGGTGCACAATGTCGAGACGCTGTACTGGGTCACCAAAGTCTGCCGCGAGGGGCCGGAATGCCTCAACAGCACCGAAAAGAATGGCCGCAAGGGTCTGCGCAGCTATTCGGTCTCTGGTCGAGTGGCGAAGCCGGGTGTCTATCTGCTGCCCGCCGGTTCAACCATTCTGGACGTGATCGAAGCTGCCGGGGGAATGGCCGAAGGTCAGACCTTCAAGGCGTATCAGCCCGGTGGTCCATCCTCGGGCCTGCTGCCGGCGTCGATGGACGACATCCCGCTGGACTTCGACACGCTGCAACCGCATGGCACCTTTATCGGATCCGCTGCGGTTGTGGTTCTGTCCGATCAGGACACCGCGCGCGATGCGGCGCTGAACATGCTGCGCTTCTTCGAGGATGAAAGCTGCGGCCAGTGTACGCCTTGCCGTGCCGGTTGCGAAAAGGCGGTGAAGCTGATGCAGGCCGACAAGTGGGATACTGATCTGCTGGAGGATTTGTGTCAGGTCATGGGCGATGCCTCGATCTGCGGTCTGGGGCAGGCGGCCCCGAACCCGATCCGCCTTGTCATGAAACATTTTGCTGACGAAATCTGAGGGAGACAGAGCCATGCTTGATGCAAGCCCAAACAAGACCGTCACCTTCAACCTCAACGGCGAAGATGTCACCGTGCCCGAAGGCTGGACCATCTGGGAAGCCGCCAAGGGGCAGGGGTTCACCATCCCGCACCTGTGCCACAAGCCGCAGCCGGGTTATCGCCCTGATGGCAACTGCCGCGCCTGTATGGTTGAGGTGGAAGGTGAGCGCACTCTGGTCGCCTCATGCATCCGTCCCGCGGCGGACGGTATGATCGTGAAAACCGATAGCGACCGCGCCGAGAAATCGCGCGCCATGGTCATGGAACTGCTCGTTGCCGACCAGCCCGAGGAAGCGCACGACACGTCCAGCCACTTCTGGGACATGGCCAAGCTGAACGATGTCAGCGACAGCCGCTTCCCGGCGAAAGAGGCGGAGAAAATCCCGCTGCTGGATGACAGCCACGTCGCGATGCGCGTCAATCTGGACGCTTGTATCAACTGCAACCTTTGCGTCCGGGCCTGCCGTGAAGTGCAGGTGAATGACGTGATCGGCATGGCCGGTCGCGGCCATACTGCGCAGGTCGTGTTCGACCAGAACGACCCGATGGGGGCTTCAACCTGTGTCGCCTGTGGTGAATGTGTTCAGGCCTGCCCGACCGGGGCGCTGATGCCCGCCACTGTGCTGGACGATAAACAGCAGGGTGACAGCAAGGATTACGATTCTGAGACCGAAAGCGTCTGCCCGTTCTGCGGCGTGGGCTGTAAGGTCTCGCTGAAGGTCAAGGACGGCAAGGTCAAGTATGTCGAGGGCATCAACGGCCCGGCAAACGAAGGTCGGCTGTGTGTCAAAGGCCGCTTCGGCTTTGACTACATCCACCACCCGCATCGTCTGACCAAGCCTCTGATCCGGCGTGAGGATGCGCCTGCCAAAGGTCTAAACGTCGATCCGGGCAACCTGTCGACCCATTTCCGTGAAGCAACCTGGGAAGAGGCGATGGATCTGGCGACCACCAAGCTGAAAACCCTACGCGAAGCAGACCCGCGCAGCGTGGCAGGCTTTGGTTCGGCCAAGTGCACTAACGAAGAAGCTTATCTGTTCCAGAAGTTTATCCGTCAGGGTTTCAAGCACAATAACGTCGACCACTGCACGCGTCTGTGCCACGCGTCGTCCGTTGCGGCTCTGATCGAGAACGTGGGCTCGGGCGCTGTGACCGCGACCTTCAACGAGATCGAAAACGCCGATGTTGCGATCATCATCGGTTCGAACCCGATCGAGAACCACCCCGTTGCGGCGACCTACTTCAAGCAGTTCGCCAAGCGCGGCGGCAAGCTGATCGTGATGGACCCGCGCGGCGTTGGCATGCGCAAGTTCGCCGACGAAATGCTGCAATTCCGTCCAGGGGCCGATGTCTCGATGCTCAACGCGATCATGAACGTGATCGTCGAGGAAGAGCTCTATGACAGCCAGTACATCCACCGCTGGACCGAGAACTGGGAAGCCGAGAAAGAGCACCTGCGCCAGTTCACGCCCGAGGCGATGTCGCCGATCTGTGGCATCGAACCCGAGCAACTGCGCCGTGTCGCGCGCACCTTTGCGCAGGCCAAGGCCGGTCTGATCTTCTGGGGTATGGGCGTCAGCCAGCACATCCACGGCACCGACAACTCTCGCTGCCTGATCAGCCTCGCGCTGATGACGGGCAACGTTGGTAAGCCCGGCGCGGGTCTGCACCCGCTGCGGGGGCAGAACAACGTGCAGGGTGCCTCGGATGCGGGTCTGATCCCGATGTTCCTGCCGGATTACCAGTCGGTCACCGATGACGGTATCCGGGCGAAGTTCAACGACGTGTGGGATTCCGAAGATTTCTCGAATGAGAAGGGTCTGACGGTCACCGAGATTATCGATCAGGCTTATGCCGGTAACATCAAGGGCATGTACATCATGGGTGAAAACCCGGCCATGTCCGACCCGGATGTGAACCACGCGCGGGATGCTCTGGCCAAGCTTGAGCTGATGATTGTGCAAGACATCTTCCTGACCGAGACCGCAAATTATGCCGACATCATCCTGCCGGCCTCGGCGCTGTATGAAAAGAACGGCACGGTGTCGAATACCAACCGTCAGGTACAGCGGGTGCGGCCAGCCGTGACACCTCCGGGCGAAGCGCGCGAAGACTGGAAGATCACCGTCGAACTGGCGCAGCGGATCGGGCTGAACTGGGATTACACCGATGTGTCTCAGGTCTTTGATGAGATGAAGTTGACGATGAACTCGCTCAACAACATAACGTGGGAACGTCTGAAAACCGAAACCATCACCTACCCGTCGCTGTCCGAGACTGATCCGGGGCAGGCGATCGTGTTCGGTGACGGTTTCCCGCGTGCGGATGGTCGTGCCCGGTTCACTCCAGCCAGTGTCATCCCGCCGGATGAGGCACCGGATGAGGAATACCCGATGATCGCCACCACCGGCCGTCAGTTGGAACACTGGCATACGGGTTCGATGACTCGCCGGTCCAACGTTCTGGACGCGGTGGAGCCGGAAGCGAACTGTTCGCTGAACCCCCGGACGCTGAAGCTAATGGGGATCGAACCGGGTGAGATGATCCGACTGACCACCCGTCGCGGCTCGATCGAGATCATGGCGCGTGCTGACCGGGCGATTGCCGAAGACATGGTGTTCATCCCGTTTGCCTATGTCGAGGCGGCGGCGAACATCCTGACCAACTCGGCCATCGACCCATATGGCAAAATCCCCGAGTTCAAATTCTCGGCGATCAGGGTCGAAAAGATCGAAGACGCCATCGCGGCGGAATAAGACCACCACTCACAAACTCTGAATGGCGGCCCATAGGGCCGCCTTTTTCTTTCCTTGACAGAGAGTTACTTGCAGCCAACCCTGTCACCGTCGTTGGTGGAGGAAGTATACATGGCTCGCCGTTTCGTCGATCTTTCCGTTCCTTTGGAAATGGGCATCGTGTCGGACCCACCGATCATGCTGCCAGAGATTGAGTATATGACCCACGAGCAGACCGCCGAACAGGTCATGTCCTTCTTTCCGGGTTTGCTAAAAGATGACCTTCCGGGCGGTGAAGGCTGGGCCATCGAGCGGCTTAAGATTGCCACCCACAACGGCACCCATCTGGATGCGCCCTACCACCATCACTCGACGATGAACAACGGTGAACGGGCGATCACCATCGACGAGGTGCCTTTGGAATGGTGCATGAACCCCGGTGTAAAGCTGGATTTCCGCCATTTTGATGATGGCTATGTGGTGTCCGCTGCGGATGTGGAGGCCGAGTTGAAACGGATAGGTCACGTGTTGCAGCCGTTGGATATTGTAATCGTGAACACCTCGGCCGGGACGCAATACGGACAGCCCGATTATCTGATGAAAGGCTGCGGCATGGGGCGTGAGGCGACGTTGTACCTGACCGAGCGCGGCGTGCGGGTCACCGGCACCGATGCCTGGAGCTGGGACGCGCCTTTTGCGCTGACAGCACAGGAATATGCCGAAACACGCGATCCGTCGATCATCTGGGAAGGGCATCGGGCCTCGATGGAAATTGGCTACTGCCACATTGAAAAGCTGACGAACCTTGAGGGCCTGCCACCCAGTGGGTTCAAAATCTCGTGCTTTCCATTCAAGATCAAAGGGGCTTCGGCAGGGTTCGTCCGTGCTGTTGCGATCTTTGACGAGGACGCCGATGACTGACCCTCTCAGCGGACATGACGGGCCGTATGATGCGCCAGTTGAAATCCGAGGCTTTTCGGTTCTACCAGAATGGATTGACTATAATGGCCACATGAACGTGGGTTATTACGGCGTGGCCTTCGACCTGGCGCTGGAAAAACTGATGGTTGAACATCTGGGTTTGGGCGAGCCGCAGGTCAAATCGCTGGGGCAAGGGCCATACATTCTGCAATCCCACATGAATTTTCTGCGCGAGGTGCAGCAAGATCAGCGGTTTTGGTTCCGCTTCCGCATGCTGGACGCGGACCAGAAGCGCGGTCACTACTTCGCACAGATGATGTCCGAAGACGCAGAAATCTGCGCTACGCAAGAGGCGCTATTCATGAATGTCAGCCACGAAACAGGGCGATCTGTACCTTACCCGGACTGGGCGGTCGCGCGCTTGGCCCGGATGGTCCGTGACCATGCAGGTCTTGAGCCTGCACCGCAGGTGGGGCAACCAATTGGTATTCGGCGTGCCTAGTAATCCCGTTCGAAAAAGATCCCCATCCCCGTTTCACCACGCCCGTCAACGGTGCCGCGCACGGTGAAACTTTCGGTGACGTCAAGGTTCAGGTTCACCTCGGTATCGCCCTCGGTGTTGACCGTGAAATCGGTATAGAGGTTGTCACTGAGGTAAGCGCCCGCCCCCAGACGGCCAGCACCGCCTTCGGTCGTACCGATATCCACCGTGTCCACGCCGGTTGAATCGCGCAGCCCCTTTGTTGTATCGCCCCCGGCTCCGCTGAGTTGGGCCAAGGACGCGGCCATCTGGGCAATCATAAAGGGAGAAATCTCTGAAAAACGGTTGCCGAACAAGAGCATGGCCAGTGCCTCTTCTGCAGGACGTTCAGGATCGGAATAGACATCAACCTTAGGCGCATCCAAAGGGCCAGAGATTTCGATGGTGGCAGTCCCATCCGATGTGCTGGTGGAAGACGCGAACTCGATATACGGTTTGAGATCACCTTGCAGAGTCACAAGCCCCTTGGTCAAAGCCAGCCTGCGGCCCAAAATGTCAATATTGCCTCGGATCAGTTCGATTTGGCCGGATGGGATGACCGAGGCCGTCGTACCACCGATAAACAGGCTACCGCCAAGTTCGGCATTCACACCTCGACCGCGTACGAAAACCGCTTTGGGAGCCCGTAGGCTGACATCCAGAGCGATACGCGAGTCGCTTTTGGTTGCGCCTTCTTCGACGACCAGACGCGCGCGTTCTCTGGTGAGGTATCCAGCGGCGCTTTCGTTGATGTGCTTGATCTCGGGGATCGGCGCGGCCCCAACCGCACCGGCTGCGGCGGCGAGGTTGATATTGGTCTCTTCAAACGTGATTTGCCCGGAAATGGCACTGTTGCCTGCCAGAGCACCCGTCATGGCGATTTCGCCATTCAATGTGGTTTCATAAAGCAGCTTATCGGTGAGTACGAGTTGATTGAGCCGCGTGACAATGTTTGCATTAAACGGAGGCTCTAGGCTCACAGGACCAGAGACGGTAAAACTCCCTCCAGCCCGCATGCCGCCATTCATCGAAATCGTGGCCCGGCTCTGTGCCAGCTCGACCGAGCCGCTGATGCCTGTGATCGTCTGCCCGATATCGGGGAGGGCAAGTGACGTTCCCGAGGTCGTGATGCTGCCACTCAGCGAACTGAGCGCGGGTTTGCCCCGTAGCCTCAGATTGTGTCGCGCCGACCCTTCGATCTTGTTGGGCGATATAAAGATGTTGGCAATGCCCAGATTGACACCACCTTGTGCCCGCATATCGGCCTCGCCCGTGGTCTCATCAAAGGTGCCTGCGATCGAGCTTTCGATATTGGCCGGCCCATTGGCCGAACCGTCGATGGTCCAAACACCATTGTCGCGCTTGGCGTTACCGGTGGCTGCGATGGTGCCGGGGAACTCGGGTACAAAGCGTTCGATTTTGTTTAGCTTGGCGTCGAAATCCAAATCCGCCGCGCCGTTCGTATCCACCGTTCCGGTCAGCGCCGCGTAAGAACTGTCGGGCCCATTCAGCCGCATGGTACCCTCTAGCCCCGATCCGGTAGGGGCGACGTTGCCGTCCAAAGTCAGCGGTCCGGACATTGAGGCGAGAACGCGGGACAAATCGTCGAGTTCGGCGGTGAAGTTCAGACCTCCAGCTTCGCGATCCAGTTTACCAGACGCGGTGGCTGACAATGCTGTGCCCCGGAGACGGAAGGTGCGGACATCGACGAGGTCTTCTTCCTTAGCCGCATCGACCCTCAGGGTTGTGCGGCCTTGGATCAGTTTGTCGACCATTTCGATGCCGAGTTGAATGTCATCGGCGTTCAGATCGCCCTGAATGTCGAAGACCCGGCTGGCGAGGTTGCCATTGCCCTGCACATTCGCGTTTACTGAGCCGCTCAGGTCGCGTTTGGTCAGGCCCGAGAACAAGGACAGATCCGGTGCGTTCACGCGGGCGTTGCCATCGACCGCCAGATCTCCGGTTGGATCATCCACCGTGGCGGCGACCTGCGCGGTTAAAGCGGTGCCGTTGACGGATGCCTGACGAATTTCGATCTGGTCCTCGGTACGTGCGCCGTCCCATTTGACAGTGGTCTTGCCGACCAGCAAAGGATCAATGTCGGACATTCCAGTCTTGATGTCCTGTCCGATGAGACTCGCGGTGCCGTCGAATTCCAGCGTCTGAATGGCACCTTTGCCGTCTATCTCGGCCTGCACAGCGCCGCCAAGGTCACGCTTGGCCAAACCGGAAAAGACGGCCAGATCAGGAGCATTCACACTGGCTTTCCCGTCGATGGTCAGATTGCCATTGGGCGTGGTAACTTCGCCGCTGGCTTGCGCCTGCGCGGCCTCGCTGTTCAGGTTGAATTCACGGATAGAAATTCCGTCGCTGCCACGGCTGCCGTCCAGTGTTATCGTGGTTTCGCCCTCGATAACGGGGTCGATATCGTCGCGCCCAGTAACCAGATTGCGGCCTTCGACGACCAACTTGCCGTCAAAGCTGCCCTCCAGTGGTGAGCCTTTGCCATTGACCCGTGCCGAAGCCGATCCGCCCAGATCAAGTTGGGCGAGTTCCGAGAACCGAGACAGATCAGACGCCTCAAGAGTGGCTGATCCGTCAACTGTCAATCCACTGGTCAGCCCGTCGATCAATGCGTCTAACGCAAGCGTATAGTCGGTTCCGACCAGTTCGAAGTTGGACAGGTTGAGGGACTGATCGCTGCCGTAATCAAACTGACCGTCCAGTGTAAGGCGGTCTCCCAAGGCCGTTGTCAGGCCCTGATCGTTCAGATCAATACCATCGACGAGTGCTTGCACGTCGCCTTGCACGCTGAATATTTCACCTTGTTCCAAAACGCCCTGTGCGGTGATCCGGGCGGTGTCCAGCTTCGCTTGCGGAGACTGAAATGCATTTGCTGTAAGGCTCAGGTCCCAAAGGTTGCCGTTTTGCTGATCGAACAGCGCCGAAATCTGCGCCGCCTCGATCGATGTATCTCCGCCTGCCACAGGCAACACGACCGTTTGCCCATCAGGTGGGGTAATGCGGCCTTGCAGGGCCGCCAACTGCAGCGTGCCGCCTTCTGCCAGTTGCAACTCACCCTTCAGGTCGAGGGCCTGGGTGGTCAGTTCCAGATCGGGGATGTCCAGCGCGCCTTGCGGTTTGGTTTGACCATTGACGTACAGGCGTGTCTTCGGGCCAAAGAACGGGTCCAGATCCTCGGTCATGAAGGGGGTCAGGTCACCGCCCAGATCGGCAGTAAAGGCGATCCCGTCTGCCGCGCCGGTTTCAGCGGCGCGCAGCTGAACCTGCCCGGTGACCCGCTGCTGGTTATCACTGCTTAGCGCAATATCTGCCGTGAAGTCGGTCAGAGGCCCCGCGCCTTTGGCAGAGAAGCCGATCGGCGGGCTGTCAGGAATTTTCAGCGCGGTTGAAATCAGCCCGCCTGCGGCTTCATTCACCTGCAGATCCAGATTGATCTCACGTGAGGAATTCTGGAATCCCGCGGCCAGCTTTACCTCATCCCCCGCCCGGTCCAGCCGGGTGATGTCCAGATTGGTGTCCAGAGCCCCATCGGCCAACGACAAGTTTCCCGTTACCGACAGATCAGCAGCGACGCCAATCAGAGGCTCGCCCAGAGAAATCTCATCTATCCGAATCTCACCGATCTCGATTGAAACGGGCAATTCGGGCAGTTGAAAGGGCTGGGTTTCGGCTGAAGGTGCCGGAGTGTCCTTAGTCGTGGTGCCGGGTGCGCGGGCGATGTCGATCTCTTGCGCGGTCAGAGCATTGACGGAAAACCGGCCACGGATCAGCGCCAGCCGGTTCCAGTCCAGTTCAGCATCCTTGATCGTCAGCCAGACGCCGTCGTCGTCGGAGACGGTGATTTCCTCGATTGTGGCCCGTGCACTCAGCGCACCTTGCAGGCCCTTGATGGTGACGTTTTGATCATCCCCTGACAGCGTGTCCTGCAGGAAACGTTCCAGCATGCTGCCACCGCCGTCATCCTCTTGTGCAGCTACAGGCAGCGCGGTCAGGATCAGCACTGTCGTTACAACCGGATATGAATACTGCCGTATCAAAATGCCTGTCCGATCCCAATATAGAATTGCAGGCCGCTGCCCGTGTCACCCTGAACGGGCAGGGCAAGATCAAGGCGTAAGGGGCCGAAGCCACCCAGATCATACCGAACCCCAAGCCCGGCACCGGAATGATACTCTGCATCGCTGCCGATAAATGACGACGTATCCACCGTACCGAAATCATAGAATCCGACAAGTGATATCGTGTCGGTGATCTTTCCGCGAACCTCACCCGACAGCCCGAGGAAGGACTTGCCGCCTGCCACGCCGCCGTTAACCGGAATACCAAGGCTTTCGAAGGGTTGACCGCGTACGGTACCCGCGCCGCCCGAGAAAAACAGAAAATCTGGCGTCACGCCACTGGGTGAAGGTCCGATCACAGACCCCAATTGCGCGCGACCCGCCAAAACAATCCGCCCTCCTGTGCTCAGACTGGTATAGCCGCGCCCATCGAAGAACAGCCGAAGGCCGTTTTCCGTTCCTGACAGCCCGGCAAAGGGCATCGCCTGAGCGTCCAGATAGTACCCGCGCGTGGCGCTGACCTTGCTGTCGCGCTGATCCCATTCTGACCGGAATGGAATGATGAAGTAGCGAAACTTGCGACCGCTGCCATAGGCGTCATCGGCATCCGACCACTGGAACCCGATCGAAGCTTCGGCATAGAGCCTGTCGGAAAAGGTACGCCGCGCACCATAGCCCAGCGAAGCAATGCTCACGTTATAGTTTTCGGTATTTCGTCGCTCCAGCAAAGCGCTCCAAAACGTGTTGTCATCCGGACCCAATCGGTCAGGTTGATCCAGGCGCAGGCCAATACGACCATCCAGATCTTCCGTACCCCCAATGTTTCGCAAGGCGGCTTCGAACCGCAGACGTTCAGCGCGACGGAAAACGTTGCGGTGTGTCCATGTCGCGGTGACGTCTAATCCGGCGTTGGAGGCAAGTTCGAACCCTAACGTAATGCGACGCTTCGGCATGTCTTCGAACGTGGCATCAAAATCCAACGTGCCGTCGGGGTTGGGGGTTTCACGCTCCTCGATCGACACGACGCTGAATGTGCCAGTGCGGCGCAACCGGGTTCCGACTTTCTGGATTTCTGCGGGCGAATACACCTCGCCTGATGGGAACCCCGCGATCTTTTCGATCGAGCGGTGGCGCACGTCGGTATCGCCTTTAATGAACATCTTGCCAAAGGTCAGGCGTTGACCTGGTGCAAGGTCGATCTGCGCATCCAGCCGGTTCTGGGCGTGGCGGGCAATGACCTTCTGGTCCTCGACCGTCGCCTTAGCGTGGCCCGCATCACGCCAGCCCTGAACTCCGGCCGAGGCCGCCTGTTGAATGGCTCCGGTTGTTGCCAACTTGCCCGGCGCGAACTCTTCGGGCAGAACAGTGTCCGGTGCGACAGGGGCAACGATGGCGGTACCAAAGGTGAAGGTCGGCCCGGTGTTGACCGTGATGACTGCACGGTTGATCGCGTTGGGCACAGTGAGGGAGCTCATGTCAGCCGCTTCCTGCCCGTCCAACTTGATGCTGACGACTGGGCTGAAATAACCCTCATCATAAAGGATCTGAACAATAGTGCGGTAATCGGACAAGGCGGCAGACAGGATTTCCAGTGGAGTGTCCAACCCCCGGTCTTCTGCAGTCGCAACCGACGAGGTTTCCTCGATGCGTTCGATCAAGGCTTTTGGAGCGCCCGGCGCGTTCAGCGTTGTTTCCAACGCCGCCAAAGATGTCGGAAAGGCTACAATCGCGCCGAGAAGGCAATTTCTCACAAAGGCCCGTGGCCTGCTTCCCTGCATCGAATGGCTCCAACTGCCCCAAGTCGAACTCAATATCGCCGTCTTATGCAACACGACGGCTGACAGGTTGATGTTAGAGCATCAGTTTCAACGCAGGAAAAGGAATTATCGAAACCTGTGCTGAATTAACGGTTTGTGTGCCCGTCCAGCCCCTGTTTCAGAACCCGGCATCGCGGGTGTTGTCGCCTTAGGTTTCCAGCAGTTCGCGTCACAGGTGTAGTGCTAGACCAAACTGGAGGCTTTCAGAATTGGGTCAACTGCCAGTGTAGGTCGGTTAGGCAAAGGGGGAAAACGACAACTGCAAATGGTCACGCTTCTCGGCATTGGTTTCAGCCAGTTTGCGGCGGTTCTCTTCGATGATCTGATTTAGAGTAACTATCAACCCTTCCGCAGGGTAGCCGCGCGCCGTGTCCAGAACGTGGGTCGTTAAATAGCCAGCCTCGGGACCCCCTTATGATTTGCCTTTTGCTTTTCCGCAGTCTGGCGCAAAGTTCACAGTAGTGGAAATGCCGAAAGGACCGGAAACGCGTTCGGTTTAGTTTGATAATCGAAGGCGCCTATCCGGGCCAAAGCCGTCGAAACGCTCAAAAAAGGGAGATGCCATGCAACCCCCTCGATACCCTCGGAATATGATTGGATACGGGGCAAACCCTCCGAATGCCAAGTGGCCCGGCGGAGCAAAGCTGGCCGTGCAGATTGTGCTGAACTACGAAGAGGGCGGCGAGAATAATATTCTGCACGGCGACGCTGCGTCCGAGGCGTTCTTATCCGAGGTTGTCGGTGTAACGCCATGGCCCGGTCAGCGTCATTGGAATATGGAAACGATCTATGAATACGGGTCGCGTGCCGGGTTCTGGCGTCTACAACGGTTGATGCAGGACATTCCGATCACCGTTTATGGTGTGGCGACCGCTTTGGCTCGGTCACCGGATCAGGTTGCCGCAATGAAAGCGGCAAACTGGGAAATCGCCAGCCACGGTCTGAAATGGATCGAATACAAAGACATGCCCGAAGCGCAAGAACGCGCCGAGATTGCCGAGGCCATTCGACTGCACACTGAGGTCGTGGGTGAAAGACCGCGTGGCTGGTACACCGGCCGTTGTTCCTTGAATACTGTCCGACTGGTGGCCGAAGAGGGTGGGTTTTCCTACGTCGCTGACACCTACGCAGACGATCTGCCTTACTGGATGCAGACAGGGGGGCGGGATCAGTTGATCGTGCCTTATACACTGGACTGCAACGACATGCGCTTTGCCTCGCCGCAAGGGTTCAACTCAGGCGATCAGTTCTACACCTACCTCAAAGACAGTTTCGACGCGCTTTATGCCGAAGGTGAGGCCGGGATGCCCAAGATGTTGTCGATTGGTCTGCATTGCCGTCTTGTCGGGCGCCCGGGTCGAGTGATGGCTTTGAAGCGGTTTCTGGATTACGCGCGCGGATTTTCGGATGTTTGGTTCGCGACGCGGTTGCAGATTGCTGAGCATTGGGCAGCGCAGCACCCGCCTGTGCAGCACCCGAAACCTTCGCAGATGGAGCGTGATGCGTTCGTTGTGGCCTATGGTAGTATTTTCGAGCATTCGGCCTGGATTGCCGAGCGCGCCTTTGATTTGGAATTGGGTCCCGTGCATGACACTGCGGGCGGGCTGCACAATGCGTTAAGCCGCATGTTCCGCTCGGCTTCGAAAGAGGAACGTTTGGGTGTGCTGGCTGCGCATCCGGATCTGGCGGGCAAGCTGGCACAAGCCAAGCGGCTGACGCAGGAAAGCACGTCCGAGCAAGCTTCGGCCGGGTTGGACGCGCTGACGGATGGGGAGCGCGCGACATTTTCCGAGCTGAACCAACGGTATACTGAGAAGTTTGGGTTCCCGTTTATCATTGCAGTGCGTGACCACGACAAAGCCTCGATCCTGCAGGCATTTCAGCGGCGGATCGAACAGGACCGCGACGCGGAATTCGCTGAGGCCTGCCGCCAGGTTGAACGTATCGCTGAGTTCCGCCTGCGGGATTTGTTGCCGTCATAAACCGCCGGATTGTCGCCATGCCCTAGGCTGCTGAAGCGTTCGCGCTGTTTTTAAGGGTTTGATTGAAGTCCGAGGTGATCCGAACTAGGTCATCAATCAGAGAAAATATGGACGGCATCATGTCCGCGTCTATTGCTTCACCCGAGCAGCCCCACGCGCTACGTCATTGCAGGATCAGGGGCGGGCCATCAGCCGGGCAACGTCCAGCATGCGCGCTGAGAAGCCCCATTCATTGTCATACCAGCCGAAAATGCGGACCTGATTATCTCCGATCACCCGCAATTCTGGGCCAGCAATTACGAGAGATTCCGGTCGAGTGCGCAGGTCTGAGGACACTAGAGGGTGATCGGTCCAACCCAGAACGATGGATTGGGCGACGGCCTCGCGCAGTTTGGTCTCAAATGCGGTGGCGGACAAACCTCGGTCCAGAGTGGCAACCAAGTCCACCGCAGACACGCTGGCTGTGGGAACACGTACCGCTGCACCCGAGATGCGGCCCGCGAGGTGGGGCATGACCTCGTCAATCAAATGCGTGGCACTTGTGGTTGTCGGGACCATGGACAGCGCGCCGGCGCGCGACCGGGCCAGATCGCCACGTGGTGCATCAATCATCGGCTGGCTGTTGGTATAGCAGTGGATGGTCGTCATATGGGCCGAGGCGATGCCTCCGATCCTGTCCAGAACCTTGACCAGAGGTGCCAGCCCGTTGGTGGTGCAGGACGCGTTCGACACGATTCTTGCGTTGCCCAGATGATCCTCGTTCGCACCCAGAACAATAGTGACCTCGGTCGCGGGCGAGGGGCCGGAGATCAAGACTTTGCTCGCCCCGGCAGTCAGCCCTTGGCTGGCCACGTCCGAGGTGCGCGCAACGCCGGTGCAATCCATCAGGACATCAACGCCAGTCAGATCGACACGGGACAGATCCGGGCAATGGGTCACAGGGATTGTGTGGCCATCAACCACAAGCGCCCCGTCGCCGGTCTCTACTTCTCCGGGGTAGGGTCCAAAGGTGCTGTCATATTTGAACAGGTAGGAACAAGTTTCCAGCGGTGCGATATCGTTGATCAGCACCAACTCCATATCCTTGCCCCACGGCAACGCCAGAAGCTGCCGCAAGATCGTGCGGCCAATGCGGCCGAATCCGTTGATCGCGAGTTTCATGCGCAAGCTATGGCAGCGCGTTGTGTGAACCTCAATGCCCGTTTCACCGTTAGATCAGTTGCAGCTGACCTGCGAGAAGAACTGTCCCGAAATGTTCTGATACATGCTGGCCCGGATTGGCTTGCATCCGGTGGCCGCCTGAATGGCTGCCATGGCCTGAATGGTGCGCAGGCGCGGCGGCGGGCCGAACGGGTTCAGATTGTTGTTGTCACGGGTGGCGCGGTACACGACCGGAGCATCCGAGACCTGTGTAACGGCCCAGGTGCGGCTCATGACGAAGACCGATTTGGTTTCCTCTTTGGCGGAAACAGGGGTTGCCTCCAAGGCCGTCAGGCCAACTACAGCTGCCAGTGCCAGCAGGGATCCGCGAAGTACCATTGAACAATCTCCAGTGCTAAAAACCGGTGTTATTTCACCAGATTCAAGCGCTTCTGTGAACCCCTGCACCTGAAAAGGTCAATTTCGCGTCAGCGTTTGGCTAAAGACAGGGGCATATGCCGGTTCACATCTGTGTAAAGCAAATACCGGAATCGCCCCGGGCCACCCGCGTAGAAGGCCCGCGGACAGAAAGCGCGCAGCCAAATGTGGTCCCCGGCCTCGACCTCGACGCAGTCCTGATTGAGCCGGCATACAAATTTGCCTTCCAACACGTAGAGTCCATGCGCGATCACATGTGTTTCGGCAAAGGAAATGACGCCGCCGGGTTCGAAATTGACGATGTTGACGTGCATATCGCGGCGCAGGCTCGTAAGGTTTGTTCGGGATAAACAGAAGGATGCCTGTCTGGGCTTGGCCCCCGTTTGCTGCCGGTATAATCTTGAATGCAAATCTTTTTCAGAAAGGCGAGGCGAACATGAAAGCCTGGATTTCTTCTACAGTGATGACGGTTGCGCTGCTGGGTATGGCTGCGGGCGTGGAGGCCAAGTCTATTTCCCGAATCATCGCGGAAATGGGGCTGAGCCCGGCGGATTTCGAGGTTTTGAGTGCGACCTCGGCCGCGATGCTGGCGGGTAGTACCCCTCGGGTTGGAGAAGAAAGTACCTGGGTGAATGATGCAACCGGATCGAAAGGTACAATCCGTGTCCGTGACGTCCGTGACAATTGTGTGCATCTGCAGCACTTTATTCAGCCCGAGGGCGCGGAGCAGAGTCGAGAGGTCAGGACCCGTCGGTGCCGCGATGCTGGCGGCAACTGGATACTGACACCCTGATCTAGTAACCCCGTGCGCGGTCAACCTCATGCAGCAGAGCTTCGCCTGCGGTCAGCCGCCTGAAGTTTTCGCTCACATCTGCCAGCGCTTCACCCAGATGCCAACCCGAGACGTGCGGGGTGATGGTGACGCCGGGATGTGCCCAAAGCGGGCTGTCGGAGGGCAGCGGCTCGGTTGAAGTAACATCCAGCACCGCGTGGCCCGGCGTGCCTTTATCCAAAGCCGTGATCAGGGCGACTTCGTCGATCAGGTCGCCACGGCCTGCATTCAACAACTGGCTGCCGGGTTTCATGGCGGACAGCATACCGGCGTCGAACAGCCCAACAGTCTGGGGGGTAGAGGGCAGGATTGCGCAGACATGGTCGCATTGGCCCAGCAACTCGGGCAGAGCAGCATCGCCGTGCAGGCAGGTGACGCCGTCGATCTCTTTGGGAGAGCGGCTCCAACCCATAACCTGGAAGCCAACTGCGCGGAGCATTTTCGCACTGCGCGCGCCGATATGGCCCAGCCCCAGAACGCCGACCACAGTGTCGGGTGAGTAAATCGGAGCTTTGGGTGACCATTCCGCGCTGGCTTGCGCCGCTTCGTGAAAGGGTATGTGGCGCTGGTGGCGCAGGACGTAAGCGACAAACCATTCAGCGATTCCCTGAGCGGGGGCGTCGGGTTTCAATCGCGCGATACGTACATGGTCGGGCAGATTGGGGTTGCTAACGATGGTTTCGACCCCGGCGCCCAGCTTCTGCACCAGTTTCAGATTGGGTAGGCGTTTGGGGTGTTCATCCTGCAATCCGACCACTGCGAGCATCGTGATATCCGTCGGGTCGCCCAGTGTCTCCGGCGTCCGCACATCCGCGTTGGGGTGCAGCCGCTGAATATCTCGGGCAATGTCGCTGTCGCTTATCCAATCGGACAGCCCGGTTTCAATCAACAACGCCATGTCTCTCCCCTCATTTCGAAGTCTTGTGTCGTGACGTCCCGTTACACGACTGGACATCGCAGTGAGAGCTAAGTCATTCTTCGCCGAAAGGTAAAGCCCGATTGTCGGGCTGCGCGACCAGAAAACACTTTTTTGAGGCAGCCCATGAACGGGACATATGACCTAAGCCAGCAGGCCTATTTTCATCTGCGCGAAGACGGCGCCTTTATAGGGAACGACCCAGCACGTGGGCCCTGGTCCGCCGATCACTGTCACGCGGGTCCGGTCAGTGGCCTGATCGTGCGTGCGGCGGAAACTGAGGTAGGCCCCGAGAAGATGCTGACGCGCTTGACGGTCGACTTGTTGCGACCACTGCCGCTGGCCGGGCTTCGCGTTGCGGCGGAAACCACGCGCCACACAAAGACCTTGGCGACCACACGGGTTACAGTTCACGATCTGGACGACACGCTCTGCGCCACCGCGACGACTATGCATCTGGCGCGTCGCGAGCTTGGTCCTGTTCCGAATGTATCAATCACCCCACCTCCGTTCGAAGGCGCAGTTGCCGGTGCATTTCCGATTGGGCTGACGCGTCACGATCTGCCGTGCTTCGCCCATTTTTGCGAGACCCTCTATGCTAAGGGCAGCGATCAGGGAGCAGGACCCAAAACAATCTGGGTGCGCACTCCGTCGCTGTTGGAAGCGGAGACGCAATCTCCGGTACAGGCGCTGTGCCCGTTGGCCGATTGCGGCAATGGCATTTCGTGGAACGCGCCAACCAATGAGATGGGCTTCATGAACACAGATTTGACCGTGCAGATTCATCGCGAGCCGGTCTCGGACTGGCTGGCTTCGGATTCGATCTGCCACTGGCAGCCATCGGGGATCGGGATGTCTCAGTCCGTGCTCTTTGACACCGAGGGGCCGGTCGCCACGGCCCTGCAAACGCTAATTCTGTTCCCGCCTTCATAAATTGGTGGCCGAATTCTGCGGACCTCTTTTGAAACGCATTGCCGCGCGCGGGCCGAGGCCCTATCTTCTGGCCATGCGCTGGATTGTGACCCTTTTGACCTGTAGCCTGCCGATCCCGGCCTTGGCGCACCCGCATGTCTTCATTGACACTGGGTTGGAGTTCATCGTGGACGAGTCCGGCCATTTGACTCATGTACGGGTGACTTGGGCCTATGACGAGCTTTACTCATTGTACACGCTTGAAGAACTGAAGCTTGATCAGGATTTCGACGGCAATCTGACCGAAAGCGAAGAGCAAATCTTGTCCGGTTTCGATGCGCAATGGATCGAAGGCTACAACGGCGATCTGGTCGTGTTTGCGGACGGCGCGCCAGTGACCTTGTCAGGTCCGATGGAACCAACCGCAACAACCGAGGACGGGCGCATCGTCACCTCTCATCTGCGCGCGGTTGAGGGTGGTTCGATACCCGCCACTGCGCTGACGGCCAAGGCTTATGACGAAACCTTCTACATAGCTTATGAAGTGACCCGTCCGGTGACTGTTGCAGGGCCTGTGTCCTGCAAGATCGACAGGGTTGATCCAGACATTGATGGGCAATTAGCCCAGATGCAGGCATTCCTGCTGACGCTGGATGCTGATTACGACCTTGAGGAAAACGATATCCCGCTGGTCGGGGAGAGCTTTGCGACCGAGATTTTCATTTCATGTCCAAATACCTGATTGTTCCAGTCGCTATCGCCATCGCTTTGCTGCTGTGGTTCTGGGGCAGCGGCGGGTTTGATAGTCTGGCCGCTTGGGCCGCAGGCGAGCAACGCGAATTTCAGAATCAGATCGCGCGTGCCTTGAGGGCGGCGCGGGCTGAACAGCCCGAGGCTGTCGCGACCCTGCTAACGGTTTGCTTTGCCTACGGGTTCTTTCACGCCATTGGTCCGGGTCACGGCAAGGTGCTGATCGGAGGCTACGGTCTGGGCCGTCGTGTCGCGTTCTGGCGACTGTCCGCGATAAGTGTGCTGTCCAGTCTGGGGCAGGCGGTGACGGCCATTGTATTGGTCTATGCCGGCGTTCTGGTCTTTCAGATGTCACGCGAAAGTTTAGTAGGGGCTACTGAACAGGTCATGGCCCCGATCAGCTATGGGGCTATTGCTGCAATTGGGTTGTGGTTGGTATTTCGGTCCATCCGAAGCTTTGCAAGACGACATCGCAGCGAAACCGAACATCACCACCATCATGATCATCATGACCACGATCATAATGACAACGGTGTCTGTTCAGATTGTGGCCACCGCCACGGCCCCACTGCAGAGGAAGTGGCACAAGTTGGCAGCGTCCGAGAAGCCCTGCTGCTGATCGTGAGCATCGCCGCGCGCCCCTGCACCGGAGCGCTGTTCGTTCTGATCCTGACCTGGCAGATGGGCATAGCTATGGTCGGCATTGCCGGAGCGTTCACGATGGCGCTGGGCACGGCGACAGTGACAACTCTGGTTGGATGGACCTCATTCGGGCTACGCGGAGGGTTGCTGGCCTCAACTTCGGCCACGCGGTTTGCCTCTGTGCTGGCTCCGACGATTGAACTGGTGGCAGGCCTTGTAGTTGTCGTGATTGCCAGCGGCTTGTTGATGCGCGCGATCTAGTCGAACACAGGGTCGGGGTAACCGACCCGCGCCAGATAAAGTCCCTGCGGAGGGCAAACCGGCCCGCAGGCGGCACGGTCGGTGGCTTCCAAAGCATCTCGCACATCTTCGGGCGTCCACGCACCTGCGCCGACACGCTCCAGCGTTCCGACGAAGCTGCGTACCTGATTGTGTAGGAATGACCGAGCGCGGACGTGGAAATGCACCTCGGGACCGGAAAAACCTTCTATCCGTTCGACGCGCAGTTCATCCAGCGTTTTGACCGGGCTGGCTGCCTGACAAATGGAGGAGCGGAAGGTGGTAAAGTCATGCCGGCCAATCAGCATATCCGCCCCGGCCTGCATGGCATCGACGTCGAGACGGTGATTGATCTGCCAGACTTGCCCGGCGTCATGGGTTGCAGGTGCTCGGCGCATCAGGATGCGGAACAGATACTGCCGTTCCAACGCGGAAAACCGCGCATGCCAGTCATCGTCTACCCTTGCTGCTTTCACAATGGCCACAGGCTGTGGCTTGAGGTGATAATTCAGCGCCTCGGACAGGCGGAAAGGGTCCCACTCTTTGACCAGATCGCAATGAGCAACCTGTCCCAAGGCGTGAACCCCAGCATCGGTCCGACCCGCGGCGGCGATGGTGTGATCTCCGGGTTGTATACGCGACAGCGCCTGTTCGATTGCCCCCTGTACGGACGGCAATTCCTTCTGCCGCTGCCACCCGGCAAACGGTTCCCCTTGGTATTCGACTTTCAGCGCGTATCTAGGCATGGGCTGCTGGTAACGTGCCGCGCGAGAGGGGGCAAGAGCGTGAAAGCTCTGGCAAGTGCGGCGACCTCTACCTATCTTGAGCGAAACGAAAAAAGCGGGGCGACAGCTTGGTCATCTCATCCCTGGCAGACAGTCTTGTGCGTGGTGTCGAATCCGTGGGCGACCGCGTGTCCGAGACATTGTTTGAGCCGGTCATACGTTTGGGCGTTACCGGCCTTGCGCGCTCGGGTAAAACGGTATTCATCACCTCGTTGGTTGCGAACCTTCTGGACCGGGGGCGTATGCCCGGATTGGTCGCGCAGCAGGAAGGACGGATCAATTCGGTCTACCTGCAGCCACAGCCCGACGACACAGTGCCGAGGTTTGACTATGAGAACCATCTGTCTGCTTTGACCGGACCGCAGCCGCATTGGCCCGACAGTACCCGCGCGGTGTCGGAACTGCGTCTGTCCTTTAAGGCGCGCCCGTCCGGACTGCTTTCAGGGCTGCAGGGTCCGCGAACCGTCCATCTGGATATCGTGGACTACCCCGGCGAATGGTTGCTGGATTTGGCCCTATTGGACAAATCCTATGAGGTTTGGTCCGCTGAAACCCTGGAACGCATCGCTGGACGCGCTGAGGCCGCCGCGTTTCTTCATTTGGCCAACAAGAGCGACCCGGCTGAAACGCATGACGAACCCAAGGCGCAGGGCCTAGCCAAGGAATTCGCATCTTATCTCGGTGCTGCGCGCGATGCCGGGTTCTATGACTGCACGCCGGGAAGATTCCTGTTACCGGGCGATTTGGCAGGGTCTCCGGTGCTAACCTTCGCGCCACTGAACGTGGAGGGGCACGCGCCCCGGCGAAGCTTGCATCGCGAAATGGCGCGGCGGTACGAGGCCTATAAGTCTCAGGTCGTAAAGCCGTTCTTTCGGGATCATTTCGCTCGGATCGACCGGCAGGTGGTTCTAGTCGACGCACTGGGCGCGATCCATAAAGGACCACAAGCGGTTGAGGATATGCGCCGTGCGATGGCCGATATCCTTTCGGCCTTTCGACCCGGGCGTAACGCGTGGCTCAGCCAGTTGCTGCTGGGCAAACGGGTTGAGCGTATTCTGTTCGCGGCGACCAAGGCCGATCATCTTCACCATACCCAACACCCCCGTCTGACGCACATCATGGAGGCCCTGACCCGTGACGCCCGAGACCGTGCCAGCTTTGCCGGGGCGGAAACGGCAGCACTGTCTCTGGCCGCATTGCGCGCAACGACCGAGGAAATCCGCACCCACAACGGGACCGAACTGCCCTGTGTGCGTGGCACCCTACTGGATGGCAAACAAGCGGCCTTCTATCCTGGAGACCTGCCCGACGATCCGGCTCACTTGCTGGGTCCGGCACGCAACGGGGCTGAAAGCTGGCTGGGTGCGGATTATGGGTTCATGGCCTTCGCGCCCGCCCATCTGACCCTGCGCCCCGGCGACGGCCCTCCCCACATTAGGCTGGATCGCGCCGCGCAGTTCTTGATCGGAGACCGCCTGTGACCGTGATCCTCCGCCCCGCCCGCAGCACAGATGCCGGTGCGACCGGAGAGATTTTGCACGGTTTCGCTCGTGAAAACGACTGGATGCCCGAACTGCATTCCCAAGCTGAAACGATCGCCTTTTGTGGCCGGATGATTGACCAGGGCTGGGTCACAGTGGCCGAAACTCAGGGAAGTGTCGTCGGGTTTCTGGCTCTCAATGGGGCCGAGATTCATTCTCTGTACCTGAAGCAGGGGTCGCGGGGGCAGGGGATAGGACAGCTGCTGTTGGAACACGCCAAGTCCGACAGCCCTTGTCTGTCTCTGTTCGCTTTTGAGGCCAATCACGGTGCGCGCAGGTTTTATGAGCGCAACGGATTTGCCGAAGTTGCCCGTAGCGATGGGGCGGAAAACGATGAAAACCTGCCAGACATCAAATTTGTCTGGCAGCGCAAGGGGGCTGAAAATGGCTAAAGGTCCGGTTCTGATTGATCTTGATGATGAGGAGCCTGCCGCGGACGTGGCGGAAGCCCCTCCGGTTCCCGACATTGCGCAGCCGCAGGGTCAGGCAATGCAGGCGGCAGTGCGACTGGCGGCGCGGAGACCCTCGGCCTTGTCGCGGTGGTTCTGGGGGCTGGCGCTGGCAGTGATTGGCGCGGTGGTTTCAGTTGCCGCGTGGGATTTTGTTAATTCGCTGTTGCTGCGAGCGCCAATACTGGGCTGGGTCGTGACCGGTTTAATGGCTGCATTCGTTTTTGTCCTGCTGGTCATTGCCGTGCGGGAACTGGCAGCCATTGGTCGACTGTCCCGCGTGGATGGTATGCGGCAGGCGGCTGATGCAGCGCTAGCCGAGGGTGATCTGGAGCAGGCTCGCAGGGTCACAAAGCGCCTGATCGCGTTTTACAAAGGGCGCGACGAGACGCAATGGGGACGCGACCGACTGGCCGAACGGATGGGTGAGCAATTTGATGCCTCAACATTGATGACGCTGGCCGAGGATGAGTTGCTGGCCCCTCTGGACGCTGCCGCCAGCCGTGAGGTCGAGGCCGCCGCCCGGCAGGTAGCGACAGTAACTGCACTGGTTCCGTTGGCGCTGGCGGATGTGGCCACTGCGCTGGCGTCCTCACTGCGGATGATCCGCCGAGTGGCAGAGATTTACGGCGGTCGTGCGGGGTTTCTGGGCAGTTGGCGACTGACCCGCGCCGTCTTTGTGCATCTCGTCGCAACCGGAGCCGTGGCCGTTGGAGATGATCTGCTGGAGCCGGTTCTGGGCGGGTCGGTCCTCAGCAAGCTCTCCCGCCGGTTTGGTGAGGGCTTGGTAAACGGCGCGCTCAGCGCACGGGTCGGCGTGGCCGCGATGGAAGTCTGCCGGCCGCTGCCGTTCTCGGACCGGCACAAACCCTCAACCCGCGGGATGATCAAACGCGCGCTCAGCGGCTTGTTTTCGAAAACTTGACCTAACGCAAAGCTTTCCTTTCTGCTGGGCTGCATAACAGTGCCGGAGCCAGCCATGACCGACCACGGACACAGCCAGCAGGAAATTGCCGCGCGGATCAATGCCCCGCTAGGGCGGGGGGTGCTGCGGGATATTGTATACGGTGGCATCGACGGGTCGGTTACCACGTTTGCCATTGTAGCCGGGGTCGCTGGGGCAGGATTGTCGCCCTTCATCATCGTGGCGCTGGGGCTGGCCAACGTGCTGGCGGATGGATTTTCGATGGCGGCTGGGAACTATTCGGGTACCAAGGCCGAACTGGACAATATCCGCCGCATCCGCGCCATCGAAGAACGCCACATCTCTCAATACCCTGAAGGCGAACGCCGCGAAGTGCGCGAAATTTTGGCTCAGAAGGGTCTTTCAGGCCCGGTCCTAGAAGAGGCCACGGACACCATCACAGCCAACCACGACAACTGGATCAAGCTGATGATCGAGGGGGAATATGGTTTGGGTAGCGTTGATCCCCATCCGCTCAAGGCCGCGACCGCGACCTTTCTCGCCTTTCTTGTAGCTGGAATGGTGCCGTTGTTGCCGTTCCTGCTTTCGTTTGATCGGGCTTTTGCGGTTTCGGCTTGGATGACCATGGGAGTTTTCTTCGCCATCGGAGCCTTCAAAAGTCACTGGTCGTTGTCTCCGTGGTGGCGATCCGGTGGAGAGACGCTGGTAATTGGCGGCGCTGCGGCTCTTATCGCGTACCTTGTGGGCTCTCTTTTCCATCCATAGCGGCCGAGATCGTCGCAGAGTGCTGCATGGGCTGGACTTAACTCAGTAGGGCGGGTTTCAGCCTTTGCGCGCAGCAAGAAAATTGCGCCTCCGGCGTTGCCGGGATGTCGTGCAAATATGCGGCGACTTGCGCCCTTGCGTGCGGCCCGAGGATTGGGATGCACCCCTGACGCATTGATTGTGTACTGAAATGCGCAGTGGCGTTGCAGATAGTCCGGTTGACGATCGCGCGTCCGGTGATTTCTTGGATCTAGCCCATGAGTCATTAATCCTCGAAACCTCTGGGATTTCTTACTGTTACCTAGTGGTCACCTCGGGTAGCCTGACAGCGCAACCACTCGGAGAGACCTTTGGAATCGCTGCTTGTTCTTGTCGGATTGATCGTGTTGGCCATTCCGGTATCCATCGTTGTTCTACTGATCAATCAAACACGCCTGCGTCGGCGTATTGAGCAATTGGAACAGCAATTCCTCTCACTTGGAGGGGAGACTGCCGAAACGCGCACAGAGGCACCGAGACCTGAGTTGCGCAAGCCTACCAAAAAGCCGGAAAAGGCTCCAAAGCCTGCGCCTTGGAGCGCCGCCAAAGCTCAATCACCCAAGCCGCCAACCGAGGACACAACACCAGCGGCCGTGGTGTTCCGTGAAGAACGCTTTGCGGCTCTGACGGGCTGGCTGCGCGAGAACTGGTTCTACGCGGTCTCGGCCCTGTCACTCGCTCTGGCGGGGATATTTTTGGTGCAGTACGGCGTGGAAAACGGGTTGCTGCCTCCGACCGCGCGGGTGATTGCAGCGCTGCTGTTCGGCGCAGCCATGATTGTCACCGGCGAGATCATCCGACGCAAATACGGCGACGACGAAACCTCTGCCACGGCCTATCTGCCATCGGTGTTTTCCGGAGCCGGGCTGGTTACGCTGTTCGGCGGTATTTTGGCCGCCCGGCAGCTCTATGACCTGATCGGCCCCGAAGCCGCGTTGGCCGCTATGGTCCTCGTTGCGTTGGTGGGACTTGTACTGGGGTGGTTTCACGGTCCCTTGCTGGCTGCGGTCGGGTTAATCGGAGCGTTTGCGGCCCCGTTTGTTGTAGGTGGCACCTCGGAAAACCCGGCTTGGCTCTATGCCTATTTCTTCGTGGTTGCCGTATTGGGGTTGGGAATCGACACGGTGCCGCGCTGGGCGTGGATTTCGGTTCTAACCTTGTTCGGTGCGTATTCAGCCTGCCTGTTGCTGGTGCTGTCCTCGCCGATCACCGAGCCTGAGTATCTGGTTTGTGTCGTGGCGCTGGCCGTGGCTGCCATTGCCATTCCAATCCGGCGCATTTGGCCCGATCATGGCGGGCCGATGATTACATCGGTCATCTGGCGCAAAAAGGGGGATGCCTGGCCGGAATTCCCGACACGGTTGGCCTTCGCCGCGCTGGCCGTCACCACCGGGATTGTGTCGGTGCATTGGGCGGACAATTCCGGTGAGTTCTGGCTGGGCGTTGCGCTGCTGTCGGGGCTGACGCTGGGGTTAATGGTTTGGGGTGAGCAGGCCGAAGCCTTGCAGGATGCGATTGTGTTGCCCGCGCTGGGGCTTGTCTGGTTCGTGCTGATGCACGGCTGGGACAACGGCACCGTGCTGCGTGCATTTGCCGAGACCTATGCCGAAACACCCGAGGCGGATTACCCGTGGGTGGTTACAATTCTGACCGCGCTGGGGGCGCTGATTTCGATCATTGCGGCTTGGCGGTCGATGCGCGCGCAGGCTTATGCTGCAATCTGGGCCGGAGCGGCCGCCGTTTTCGCGCCAGCACTGGCCATCGCGCTTGAGATCGGTTGGCATCCGGCAAGGGTCATCGGAGCGTATCCATGGGCCCTGCACGCCATTGCTTTGGGCGTGCTGATGGTGGTCCTTGCAGAACGGTTCGCGCGCATTGATGACGACAACCGGATGCGCCCAGCTCTGGCCACGCTGTCCGCGCTGTCCTGCCTGACATTTGCCTGTGTCATCGTGCTGAGCTCGGCGGCACTGACCATCGCTCTGGTCGTCATGGTAGTGGTCGCGGCGGCGTTGGACCGCAAGTTTATCTTGCCGCCGATGAGCTGGTTCATCTGGGCGGGCGTTTTCACAATCACAGTGCGATTGGTGCTGAACCCTGGGTTAGATTGGGCAAGCACCGCTCCGTTGGTTGAAATGGCGCTGGTTTACAGTGTAGCCACGGCGGGTTTCCTGATCGGATGGGTGCTGCTGAAACCGCTGGACCGTCCCTTGGCGATCCTGCTGCTGGAGAGTGCGGCTTGGGCGACGGGGGGCATTTTGCTGTCCCTGTTGCTGGAACGCTGGCTGCAGAGCTTTGGCGAAGGCAACGCCACCAACAGCCACTGGGGGCTCGGCCTTCTGGCAATTATCTGGTTGTTGCTGGCCTTCGCGCAGATTCAACGGTTCGAACTGGGCGGCAAGTTGAACTACGCGCGCTACCTGCTGGCTGCCTTCTTTGCAGGTCATGGGCTCTTGCGGCTGGCGCAGGCGCTGGCTGAGGCGAACCCGCTGCTCAGCACCGTTGCGCCGCCGGTTCTGGGTCCGCCCGTGTTGAACACGCTGGCGGTGGCCTATCTGCTGCCAGCTCTGGCCATCGGGTTCTCAGTCTGGCGGATTCACGCAACGCCGCTCTGGCTGCGGCGCGTCAGCTATGGGCTGAGCGCCGGGCTGGCAGCTTTATGGTTGGGGATGATGATCCGCCATGTCTGGCAAGGGGCTGAAGGGATGTATGAGGGCAACGGCGTGACCCAGTCCGAACTTTATACGTACACCATGGCTCTGCTGGTGATCGGGGCGACGTTGTTTTACCAATCGCTGGCGCGCCGATCCGACCTTATGCGCAAGGCGGGTCTGGTGGTGATCGGACTAGCCGTCGCCAAGGTGTTCCTGATTGACATCGCAGGACTTGGCGGGTTGATCCGTGTGTTCTCGCTACTTGCTCTGGGGCTGGCGCTGGCTGGTCTTGCGTGGCTCAACCGTTGGGCCAAGCTGCGCCATTCGCCGCAGGAAGCGGAACCACTGGACCATTAGACGCGGGCGTCCTATAAGCGCGGCCATGTATGACCGGACGGCCATCATTATTCGAATTATATCCCCGGCGCTCTGACCCTCTGAGACGCCGGGCAAAGGTGTTTGAGACTTCGCACCGACCGCTTCGATCCTAGTAAGACCAGATCATCCAAAGGACGCCCCCAATGTGCGCCGACACGATCCAGACACTTGATTACAAAGACACGCTGAATCTGCCCAAAACCGACTTCCCCATGCGCGCCGGTTTGCCGAAACGCGAACCCGCATGGCTGGAGCGGTGGGAGACCATCGGCGTCTATGACCGCCTGCGCGAAAAAGAGGGCCGTGCGCCCTTTACCCTGCACGATGGTCCTCCTTACGCGAACGGCCACCTGCATATCGGCCACGCGCTGAACAAGACCATCAAGGACATGATCGTGCGGTCGCACCAGATGATGGGTCATGACGCGCGCTACGTGCCCGGCTGGGACTGCCACGGTCTGCCGATCGAATGGAAGATCGAGGAACAGTACCGCAAGAAGGGCAAGAACAAGGACGAGGTGAACGTCGTCGATTTCCGTCAGGAATGCCGCAAGTTCGCCGAAGGCTGGATCGACATCCAGCGTGAAGAGTTCAAGCGTCTTGGCATCACCGGCAACTGGGCCGATCCCTACATCACAATGGACTATCACGCCGAGGCTGTGATCGCCGATGAGTTCATGAAGTTCCTGATGAACGGCACGCTCTATCAAGGCTCGAAGCCTGTGATGTGGTCGCCCATCGAAAAGACTGCTCTGGCCGAGGCCGAGGTCGAGTATCACGACAAGGAAAGCTTCACCATCTGGGTGAAGTTCAAGGTCGTGAACGCGGGTGATCTTGATGACGCGTTTGTCGTGATCTGGACAACGACTCCGTGGACCATGCCGTCGAACAAGGCCGTCGTGTACGGCAAGGACATCTCTTATGGTCTTTATGAAGTCACTGGCGCCCCGGATGAATGCTGGGCCAGTGTCGGCGACAAATTTCTGCTGGCTGACAATCTGGCTGCCGATGTGCTGGGCCGCGCGCGTCTGAACGACGACCAGTGGACACGCGTCCGCGACGTGACCACCGATGAGCTGGCAGGCGTGCAACTGACCCACCCGCTGGCCGGCGCAGAGGGCGGCAATGGCGAATGGGACGACATCCGCGACTTCCGCGCTGCTGAGTTTGTGACCGACACCGAAGGCACCGGGTTCGTCCACTGTGCGCCCTCGCACGGTATGGAGGAATTCGAACTCTACCGCGATCTGGGCATGCTTGAGCAGGTCATCACCTATAACGTGATGGATGATGGCTCGTTCCGCGCTGATCTGCCGTTCTTTGGCGGCAAATACATCCTGTCGCGCAAGGGCGGCGAGGGTGACGCAAACAAGGCCGTCATCGACAAGCTGGTCGAGGTCGGCGGCCTGTTGGCGCGCGGCAAGATCAAGCACAGCTATCCGCATTCGTGGCGCTCGAAGGCGCCGATCATCTACCGGAACACGCCGCAGTGGTTTGCCTCGGTCGACCGCAAGCTGGACGACGGCATGGGCGAGATGGGCGACACCATCCGCGAACGCGCCCTGCGGTCTATCGACGAACTGGTGAAGTGGACGCCGCAAACCGGTCGCAACCGCCTGTATTCGATGATCGAAGCACGCCCGGACTGGGTTCTGTCCCGCCAGCGCGCCTGGGGCGTGCCGCTGACCTGCTTTACTAAGAAAGGCGCTCTGCCCACCGACGCGGATTATCTGCTGCGCAACGAAGACCTGAATGCGCGCATCAAAGCGGCGTTTGAGAAAGACGGCGCGGACATCTGGTACACCGACGGCTTCAAAGAGAAGATTCTCGACGGCATCGCCAACCCCGAGGACTACGATCAGGTGTTCGACGTGCTGGACGTGTGGTTCGACTCGGGCTCGACCCACGCCTTCGTTCTGCGTGACCGTGAGGACGGCACCGAAGACGGCATCGCCGATGTCTACATGGAAGGCACCGACCAGCACCGCGGGTGGTTCCATTCCTCAATGCTGCAAGCTTGCGGCACCAAGGGCCGTGCGCCGTACCGCAACGTGGTGACCCATGGCTTCACGCTGGATGCCAAGGGCAACAAGATGTCCAAATCTCTGGGCAACACCATTGTGCCGGAAGAGGTCGTCAAGCAATACGGTGCCGATATTCTGCGCCTTTGGGTGGCTCAGACCGACTACACGGCTGACCAGCGGATCGGGCCTGAGATCCTGAAAGGCACCGCCGACAGCTATCGCCGCCTGCGCAATACTATGCGGTTCATGCTGGGCTCGCTGGCCGACTTCACCGAAGCGGATCGCGTCGCGCCCGAGGAGATGCCGCGCCTGGAACGCTGGGTCCTCAGCCGTCTGGCCGATCTGGATGAGCAGGTCCGCAAGGGCTATGCGTCTTTCGACTTCCAAGGTGTGTTCAGTGCCGTGTTCACCTTTGCCACGGTCGATCTGTCGTCCTTCTACTTCGACGTCCGCAAGGACGCGCTCTATTGCGATGGCGACAGCCTGCGCCGTCGAGCGGCCCGTACCGTGCTGGACATCCTGTTCCACCGCCTGACCACCTGGCTGGCCCCGGTTCTGGTCTTCACGATGGAAGAGGTCTGGCTGGAGCGGTTCTCAGGTAATGACAGTTCGGTCCATCTGATGGACTTCCCGGACACGCCCGCCGACTGGCGCGACGGTGAATTGGAAGCCAACATGGCCAAAGTCCGCCGCGTCCGCCGCGCCGTGACCGCCGCGCTTGAGGTGCAGCGTCAGGACAAGGTAATTGGCTCCAGCCTCGAAGCGGCACCGATCGTATTTGTCGAAGACGGTGACACTCGCGATCTGCTGGCCACATTCGACGTGGACGATATGTGTATCACGTCCGGCCTGACCATCACCGGCGATCCAGCCCCGGCCGAAGCGTTCCGCGTACCGGAAATCGAAGGTGTTGCTGTGGTCTTCGAAAAGGCCGAAGGCGAAAAGTGCCAACGTTGCTGGAAAATCTTGCCCGATGTGGGCCGCCACGCCCATGAAGGCGTCTGCGGACGCTGCGACGAGGCGCTGAGCTAACCATCAAACCCCCGGCCCACCCGCCGGGGGTTTTTCGTTGCAGTGGGTGAGGCAATCTGAAACGCTGCTTCCATGCCGATGATTGCTGTTGATACCCAGTTTGGGCGCCTTGGGGTCGAAGAAACCGACGGAGCCATTACGCGCCTTGTGTGGTATGGCTGGAACGAGGGGCCAAAGACGCCTTTGCTGCAAGAGGCCGCGGCCCAATTGGCGGCCTATGACAAGGGGCGGCTTGATAGGTTTGATCTGCCCTATCACGTCGCCGGGTCTGATTTTCAACGCCAGGTTTGTGACCTTATGTTTGCTATCCCGCTGGGCGAAACCCGCACCTATGGCGACATTGCCAAAGAACTGGGCCAACCGCCGCAACCCGTGGGGCAGGCCTGCGGAGCAAACCCGATTCCGGTGATCATCCCCTGTCATCGGGTGCTATCTGCGAATGGTTTGGGCGGGTTTTCCGGGGATGGCGGGATTGAGACCAAGGTTGCCCTTCTGCGCCACGAACGGGCGGCAGGCCTGCTGATCTGAAGTCTGAATTCTGTTGCAATCCGGCCAGTTGAGGCTCAATTTGTATCAGATAGAGAATTCAAAGGATCGCATTGCATGACCGCCCAAACAGACCCGGCCGCCCGCAAAAAGGCCATTATTGACCGACTGATGTCTCTGGAAGAGCAGGAATTGGCGACCGCGCAGGCGCATTACGATGCGTTTCTGAAGGATTCTCAGTTGGATGATCGCGAAGGGCACGACAAGGATGACATCGCCTCCTCGCGCGAGAATGCGGATCTGGCGGCAGCCTTTGATGCTCCGGTTCATGCGCATCACGCTAAGATCGACGTGATCGAAAATACGGATTTCAGCGTTACTGATACCGTGCAGCCCGGCGCAGTGGTCAAGTTCAACAACCGGCGCTTTGTCGTTTGCGTGTCGACCACGCGGTTTGACGTGGACGGCAAGACCTATATGGGTATTTCAACGCAAAGCCCGATCTATCTGGCCATGGTGGGCCTGCAAGAGGGCGATGTATTCACCCATAACGGCACCGAGTTCGAGGTTCAGGAAGTCTTGTAGTCCGCGCTTTTGCGCTGCGGAATGATCTGCTGCGCAATCCCTGCGAACACCAGGTACAGGCTGGTGACCACCAAGCCCCAATGCGCCCAGCTTTCCGGATGGAAATCGACCCAGGCCGCCCAACCGGCAAAGAAAGTCCATGCGAACGCGATAGGCAACGAGACCGAGCGCCAACGCTCGGTCCGCACTGGATGAATGAATTTCAGCGGCAGGAACATCGCCAGCGACAGCAGCGACACCAGCAGCAGGATGAACCAGAAATTGGGCTCTAGCGCGAAGACGACGATGACGAACATATTCCAGCATCCGGGGAACCCCGAGAAGGAATTGTCTTTTGTTTTCATGCGTGTGTCGGCGAAATACATTGCGCTGGCAAAGGTGATGACGATGATCGCGAACCATCCTGTCCAGCCGTCCATCAAACCGGATTTGAACAGAGCGAAGGCCGGAATGAACACGTAGGTCAGGTAGTCGATGATCAGATCCAGAAGCACCCCGTCGAACTCGGGCGCGTTCTTCTTGACGTGGTAGTGCCTAGCCAAGGGGCCGTCGATGCCATCCACAATGAACGAAACCACCAACCACAGGTACATCAGGCTCCACTTTTCCTCGACTGCGGCAAGCATGGCCAGCATGGCAAAAACGGCGCCAGTGGCCGTGAAAAGATGAACGGAAAGTGCTTTGAATCTGAGTGTCATGCAGGTGTCATGGACGATGCGTTCAGCAGATGCAAACCAAAAGCCAAACTTCGGTGAATGCCTGACGTCACGATGCGGTGCGACCTCAGGCTTTGGGATGGGCGCGGTTGTAGACCTCCATCAATCGCGCTGTATCTACGGCTGTGTAGGTCTGCGTGGTCGAAAGCGAAGCGTGCCCCAGAAGTTCCTGAATGGAGCGCAGGTCGCCCCCGGCGGACAGAAGATGGGTTGCAAAGCTGTGTCGCATCGCGTGCGGTGTGGCAGTCGCTGGCAGGCCAAGCTGCATGCGCGCCTTGGCCATTACCTCTTGAATTGCGCGCGGGTTCAGCGCGCCACCGCGTACACCGCGAAACAGGGCTTTGTCATTGGCCTGTGGGTGCGGGCAAAGCTGTAGGTAGCGGTCCACCGCAGTGCGGGCGGCGGGCAGGACGGGAACGATTCGTTCTTTGTCGCCTTTGCCGACGATGCGCAGGGTTTCAGGCAGCGGCACGTCTGCGCCGGTCAGAGAAAGCGCCTCGGAAATCCGCAGCCCGCAGCCGTAGAGCAGTGTGACCACGGCGACGTCGCGGGCCGAGACCCAATCGCTGGTCGATTGCAATTCGACCGTTTCGATCATCGCACGTGCAGCGTCTTCAGCCAGCGGACGTGGCAGTTTCTTGGTGAATTTCGGCGCGCGGGTGGACAGAACGGCGGTGGGCTCGAACCCTTCACGTTCAGACAGCCAACGATAGAAGCTTTTGACGGCCGAGAGTTTACGGGCCAGTGACCGAGCGCCGACACCAGACGCGCGCTGATCAGCCATCCACGCACGCATGTCCGAGACCGTGATCCGTGCGAGAGCGGCCAGCCCCTGCCGTTCGCTGTGGTGTATGGTCATGAAAGAAAGAAAATCGGTGACGTCGCCGCGATAGGCAGTCTGTGTGTTTTCGGATCGTCCGGCCAAAGCCCCCAGACTGTCCAGCCAATGCTGCAACGCATCGCGGCAAGCTGGGGAAATCAAGCTCACGACAGCCAGTGGCGCATCGAGCGTTCGAACACGCCTGCAAAGAAAGCGAGCAAATCCGTACCCAGTTGTGGGGTAAAGTGGTTCGCGTCTTTGGCGCCCATAACGATCATACCGGGCAGGCGGCCCTCACCCAGATTCAGCTTCAGACAGGCTTCTGATCGAAGCTGGCCAGCCATGGGCCCGAATATTGTTGGATTAGGATGACGAACCGGCCGTAAAACGACTTCACGCGCGGGTCCGCCGCGGTCCTGGCTAAGATACGCGTCAATCGCACCTGGTTCGACCACGGTCAGCACACCGCCCAGTTTCTCGATGGTGTGATCTTCCTGTATGACGGTCGTTTCGAGAACCAGAGTGATGTAATCAACGCGTAGAATCTCAGCCACTTCATTGCCAAGAGTGCGTAGAAAGTCTTCGAACTCAACCGGTTCCAGCAGGCGCAGGATAGCGCGGTGCACCTGATTTGTACCTGCGAGGTTTTCATAGGCCGCGGCGATGACGGAGCGGTGCGTGTCCTCGAGGCGATCCAGGCGCTCCTCAAGCCGTTGCATGGCGATGCCGCGCAGGTCGATGACGTTGTCACCGCGCGCCTGTTCGTTGGCGGTCACCAGCGCCTGCATCAGATCCTTGTCGTCCAGCACGGCGTCTGGTTCGGCCAGAATCGCGGCGCGGAGATTATCCTTGAGTTTGGTGTTGCTGCTCATGTCCCGTCCGGTCTTTTTTTGTTGAGCGGCTTATAACACGGCATGCCGGATTTGCCTTGGGAAAAATGCAAGTAAAAGTGGATTTAACGTAAGGATGTGTCGGAAAGGCTCCCGCCTGCAATATCCTGATCAGTGGATCAGGTTTAGCAGTTGGGCGGGGCGCGACGCCTGACGGCGCCGCGCGGTTGTACAAACTATCAGAGGATTTTCTGACCTGTCTTAGCCCAGTCGGCCAAGAAGGTTTCCAAGCCTTTGTCGGTCAGCGGGTGATCCGCTAGTTTCTTGATCACGGCCGGAGGGGCGGTGATCACGTCGGCGCCGATGCGGGCGCTGTCGGTCACGTGGTTCACGGAACGGATCGAGGCAGCGAGGATTTCAGTCTCGAACCCGTAATTGTCATAGACCTGACGGATATCGGCGATAAGGTCCATGCCGTCGAGATTGATGTCGTCCAGACGACCGATGAAGGGCGAGATGAAAGTGGCGCCTGCCTTGGCGGCCAGAATTGCCTGATTGGTCGAGAAGCAGAGGGTCACGTTGACCATTTGGCCTTCGTCGGTCAGGGTTTTACAGGCTTTCAGACCGGCCCAAGTCAGCGGTACTTTGACCGCGATATTCGGCGCGATCTTTGCCAGCTTGCGGCCTTCGGCGATCATGTCGTCGGCTTCGGTGGCGACAACTTCGGCCGAAACGGGGCCGTCAACCAGATCACAGATCTCTTTAGTCACTTCCAGAATGTCGCGACCGGATTTCAGGATTAGCGAGGGGTTGGTGGTCACACCGTCCACCATGCCCAGATCGTTCAGTTCTGCGATGGCGTCGATCTCGGCGGTGTCTACGAAGAATTTCATGCTGGCAGTCCTTTGATGGGTTGGCCTTGGTCGCGGATGCCTTTACCTCAAAGAGACCCATGCTGAAACCCCCCGGCCCAAGGATATGCGGTGAGCACTCAGGAGTATTTTGACCACGGAGAGCTGGTGGCAGTGCTGACCACACAGCCTTTGGACCGGACGCTGGACTACAAGGCGCCCGAAGGTGGGTGTTTTTTGGGGGCGTTTGTCGAAGTGCCATTGGGTCCGCGCAAAGTGCTGGGTGTGGTTTGGGGGCCGGGGCAGGGTGGATTTGACCTAAGCAAGGCACGGTCTGTGATCCGGGTGCTTGAGGTCGCGCCAATGCGCGAAGAGATGCGGGTGTTCTTGGGGAAGGTGGCCGATTACACGCTGACGCCGATGCCTGCCATGCTGCGGCTGGCAACGCGCGCGCCGGGGCTGGGCGACCCACCGTCGATGCGCAAGATCTACCGCCTTGGGGATGGCGAGCCAGACCGGATGACCGATGCGCGGGCGCGTGTGTTGGAGGTATTGCGGGACTACGGCGGTTTGGCCTTTACGTTGAAGGAACTGGCCGAGCAGGCGGGCGTGACTTCGTCGGTCGTGAAAGGGCTGGTGAAACAGGGGGCGGTGCGGGAGGAGGACAGCCCCCGCGATCTGCCTTATCCGCATCTAGACCCGGACCTGCCGGGTAAATCGTTGACCGAGGATCAGGCGGCTGCGGTTGCGAATCTGCGAGCGGGTCAGCGAACGGGGGATTACGGCACGACGCTGCTGAAGGGCGTGACCGGGTCGGGCAAGACAGAGGTCTATCTGGAGGCAGTGGCCGAAACGTTGCGAATGGGGCGGCAGGCATTGGTTCTGTTGCCCGAAATTGCCTTGACGGCGGAATTCCTGACGCGGGTCGAGGCGCGGTTTGGTGCGCGCCCAGCGGAGTGGCATTCTGGTGCCACCATGACAGAACGCCGCCGGGTCTGGCGGATGGTTGGCCAGGGCGATGCGCAATTGGTCGTGGGGGCTCGGTCGGCTCTGTTCCTGCCGTTTCGCGATCTGGGGCTGGTTGTGGTCGATGAGGAGCACGACACCTCGTACAAACAGGAAGATGGTGTGCACTACAGCGCTCGCGACATGGCTGTGTTGCGCGCGGCCATCTGTGGCGCGCGGGTGGTTCTGGCCAGCGCCACGCCTTCGCTGGAGAGCTGGGCGAATGCCGAGGCGGGCAAGTATGAACGGCTCGACCTGACCTCGCGTTTTGGCGCGGCGGTGCTGCCCGAGATGAAGCCCATCGACATGCGCGCTGAGCAGATGCAGCCGGGGACGTGGATTTCCCCGTCTCTGCGGCAGGCGGTGCGGCAGCGGATCGAACGCGGCGAGCAATCGCTGCTGTTCATCAATCGTCGTGGTTACGCGCCGGTGACGTTGTGCCGGGCGTGTGGCGAGCAAATCGCCTGTGATCATTGCGATGCGCGTATGGTGGAACACCGGTTCCTGAAACGCCTGATGTGTCACCAATGTGGTGAAACTAAACCGATGCCCGAGGCCTGTCCGTCCTGCGGGGTTGAGGGCAAGCTGGCTCCGGTAGGGCCGGGCATCGAACGGCTGGCGGAAGAGGCGGAAGCGACCTTTCCCGAGGCCAAGATCGCGATGCTGAGTTCTGATCTGTTCGGTTCGGCGCGCGCGTTGAAAGCCAAGATCGAGGAGATTGCCGAAGGGGATGCGGATATTGTCATCGGTACGCAGCTGGTTGCCAAGGGGCATAACTTTCCCAAACTGACTTTGGTTGGCGTTATCGACGCCGACCTCAGCTTGCATGGGGCCGACCTGCGCGCGGCCGAGCGGACGTTCCAGTTGATGCGGCAGGTCGCAGGCCGCGCTGGACGGGCGGACAAGCCGGGGCAAGCTTTGTTGCAGACCTTTCAACCGGAACACCCTGTTATCCGCGCCATTCTTTCGGGCGACGAAGAAGGTTTTTGGAAAGCCGAAGCCGCAGGGCGGCAGGCAGCGGGCGTGCCTCCCTACGGCCGCATGGCCGGGATCGTACTGTCCGGCCCAGAGGTGGGGCCGGTTTTTGACATTGGCAATGCAATGGCGCGAAACGATGCGCCTTTGCGCGAGATCGGCGCGCAGGTTTTCGGTCCTGCACCAGCGCCCATTGCCCGCATTCGGGGCCGACACAGGGTGCGCCTGTTGGTGAAGGCTCCCAAAGGCGCGCCCATTCAGGACGCTATCGCTCGTTGGATTGCCCCTCTGCGCCTGAAAGGCGATACCCGCTTGACCGTCGATATCGATCCGCAGAGCTTTTACTGACTCTGCATCAGCGCAGAGCGGCTGTGCACCAACCCTCTCGCCAAACCGTCAAAATGGGCGTAGAGGGAGTCCCATGCTGAAACCCATGCCGCTCTCCGAGGCGCAGAGCCTTCCGTTCTGGCGCCGCCCCATCACGCTCTTGTTCATGATGGCGCTGACCATGCCCATCGCGTTCAACGGGTGGAGCGCGCTGCTGAACAATTTTGTCATCGAGGTGGCGAATTTCGACGGCGCAGATATTGGGCTTCTACATACAGTGCGCGAGATTCCGGGGTTTCTAGCCATTGGTGTGATCGCGGTGATCATTTTTATCCGCGAGCAGGTCTTGGCGATGATCTCGCTGATGATGCTGGGCGTGGCAACGGCGGTGACGGCATGGTTCCCCAGCCTGGGTGGGTTGCTGTTTGTGACGTTGTTCAGTTCGATTGGCTTTCACTACTACGAAACGGTCAACCAGTCGCTGCAACTGCAATGGCTGCCCAAGGATCGCGCGCCCCAGATTCTGGGGTGGCTGGTCGCTATGGGGTCGGCAGCGACGGCGGTGGTATACGGCCTGATTGTGCTGACCTGGGACCGGTTCGATCTGTCCTACAACTTCGTTTTCATGGCTGCGGGTGGGGTGACAGCCCTGCTGGCATTGCTCTGCCTGTTCGCCTATCCGCAGTTCGATGCGCCCACGCCGCAGACTAAGAAATTGGTCCTGCGCAAACGCTATTGGCTGTACTACGCGTTGCAATTCATGGCCGGTGCGCGGCGGCAGATATTTGTCGTCTTCGCGGGCTTTATGATGGTCGAGAAATTCGGCTTTGAGGTCCACGAACTGACCAGCCTCTACCTGATCAACCTGATGATCAACATGGCCGCTGCTCCCTTGCTGGGCAAAGCCGTGGCCAAGTTCGGCGAGCGCCGCACGCTGATCTTTGAATATACCGGTCTGGCCATCGTCTTCGCAGCCTACGGGGGCATCTACTGGTTCGGCTGGGGTGTTCTGCTGGCCGCGATCCTCTATGTGATCGACCATGTGCTGTTTGCTCTGGCCTTGGCCCTTAAGACATATTTTCAAAAGATCGCTGACCCGGCAGATATAGCCCCCACAGCCGCGGTGGCCTTCACCATCAACCACATCGCAGCGGTGTTCCTGCCTGCTTTGCTGGGTCTGCTTTGGGTCGTGTCGCCCGGTGCGGTCTTCGGTCTGGCCACAGCGATGGCTTTGGTTTCTCTGGCTCTGTCGATGCTGATCCCGCGTCACCCCGAACCGGGCAATGAAACCATCCTTTCGAAATACGCCCCGGCGCCTGCGGAATAGGTGTCAATGCTTGACCTTGGCGGGTCCACGCCATAGGCGCTGTCTCAACTGAGACAGGAGGCCCCCATGCCCACATTCACCGCGCTTACCACTCTGACCGGCAAGAAAGCCGCCGAAGGTCTGGGCGAAGCGATGGAGCGTCTGGACCCGGAACCCACCGGCGTCGGCGTGTTCGAGGTTGAGGACGGCTCGGGCCTGTGGGAGGTCGGCGGCTATTTCACCGAAGCACCGGATGAAACCGCATTGGCCGTTTTGGCAGTCGCATTCGAGGCAAAGCCCTTTGTCGTCTCGGAACTGCCCGAAACCGACTGGGTCGCGCATGTGAGGCGGGAACTGGCCCCGGTCGAGGCTGGTCGGTTCTTTGTCTACGGCAGCCACGATGCCGATAAGCTACCTGAAGGGCGCATACCGCTGCTGATCGAGGCTGCGATGGCCTTCGGCACCGGCCACCACGGCACCACACTGGGCTGTCTCAAGGCACTGGATCATCTTTTGAATGACGGCTTCGAAGCGACCAAAGTCGCCGATATCGGTTGTGGAACCGCTGTTCTGGCGATGGCTGCGGCACGTGTCTGTAACGGTGATATTATCGCCAGCGACATCGATCAGGTTGCCGTGGACGTCGCCGAGGCAAACCTGAAGGCCAACGACATGGCTGGGCAGGTCCACTGTGTTGAGGCCGCCGGATTCGATCACCCGGACCTGAAATCGAACTCGCCCTATGATCTGATTTTCGCAAATATCCTCAAAGGCCCTCTGGTGGCGTTGTCCCCCGAAATCGCAGCGAATCTGCGGGTGGATGGCTATGCGATCTTGTCGGGAATCCTTAACGAACAAGCCGATGATGTGATTTCGGTTTATTTACAGAACGGGTTCAATCTGGCCAAAAGGGATGAAATTGGTGAGTGGACGACGCTAATATTAAGCAAACAGGGCTTAAATTAGACTATTTGCAGGAGTTTCGTGGAATTTTGCCTCTTTTTTGTCGCAATCTGTAACTACCGTCATAACGTGGTTACGGGGGCGGTTTTTTGGAGGCTGCCATGACGGGAAAACAACTGGAATTCGATCAGCGCGTTCATCGCCTGAATAAGAAACACGCCAAGCTCAGCCGGGGGTATCGTGCGACGATGCGCAAAGACGGGCTTGTGGTGATGAAACCGCAGCGGGTCAAATCTGCTGTTCCGGCAAAATTGCTTTTGATTTGTCTTGTTGGAATATTTGTATTTAAGACGTTTTTACTCAGCAGCCTTGGCGCTTCGGCCTATCAGTCTCGTGTTGAAAGCCTGGCGCAGGGTACGTCTGTTGAAAAAGCCGGTGCATGGGTTATGCAGATTGACCCTGTATCAGAGTATCTGGCGACTCAGATCAACGGCTTCTTCCACTAAATTCGACCCGCCGAAAAAAAAGAAACGCCGCGCATCATGACTCGCGCGGCGTTCTGTTGCGCCCCAAAAGGGGGAGAGGGGCGCGTGAGTGGTGGTTCTGTCTTAACGACGACCTTCTGCCACGGCGTCAATATCGCCACGGCACAGGCCGATATCTTCCAGCTCGCGATCCGACAGACCGTTTAGTGCTTTGCGGGTCGCGCGGGCGTCGCTCCATTCGATAGCCGCGTTTGCGACCGATGCGAAAGTTGCGCCGATACGGCCAACGAGGCCGAACGAGCCAGTGGTGATGCGGGTGGTGTCCAGTGCAGCCATATCCTGTTTCCTTCTGGTTAAAGTTTATGTCTCGATCATCTGATCTGAGCGGCATCTAGTGATGTCGATTTGGCTGCGCAAGTGCAGAAAATGCATGTGTCCTATGCAATTTCTGCAAGGCAGAATATTCGTTAAAAACCCTTAATTTATTGACCTTAAAACCGTTAGGGTGCGTGTCGAAATTAGACTTTCCACTGTCGCAATTAGGCCGATTTGTCGCCCCCGGAATAGGTGTGTCGTTTTTAACCTCTGGGTCAATTCGCTTGGAAAATGTTCACGCTTCGTGCTAATCCGTAAGAAAGATCACAAAAACCCGAGCAGGCCGAGGCACAACATGCGGATTTTGGGCATTGATCCGGGGCTCAGAACCCTGGGATGGGGCGTCATCGAATCACATGGCAGCCGTCTGAGCCACATTGCAAACGGTTTGTGCAAATCGGATGGAGATGATCTGGGCGAGCGATTGTTGTCACTGCACAATCAGATTGTCGAGGTCATTGCCGAACACCAACCCGATCAGGCTGCCATCGAACAGACATTTGTCAACAAGGATGGGGCTGGCACCCTGAAGCTGGGGCAGGCGCGGGGGGTGGCTTTGCTGACGCTGGCGCAGGCCGGGTTGCCAGTGGGCGAATATGCACCCAACCGGGTCAAAAAGACGGTCGTAGGTGTCGGTCATGCCGAGAAAGAGCAGGTTCTTCACATGGTCAAGCTGCAATTACCGGGTTGCCAGCCTAAAGGGGCGGACGCGGCAGATGCGCTGGCGATTGCCATCTGTCATTCCTATTACGGCACAGCGCCTCAGGCGCGGATGAAAGAGGTGCGGGCATGATTGGAAAACTGACAGGGCGGCTGGACTATCGCGCGGCAGATCACGTTCTGATCGACGTACGGGGTGTTGGCTACATCGTTTATTGCTCGGACAGAACGATGGCAGCGTTGCCGGGTGTGGGCGAGGCAGTCTCGATTTACACCGACATGGTCGTGCGCGAGGATCTGATGCAGCTCTATGGCTTCCTGTCGCTGGTTGAAAAGGAATGGCATCGATTGTTGTGCTCGGTGCAGGGCGTCGGGGCCAAGGTCTCGCTGGCCATTCTGTCCGCGTTGGGGCCGGATGGTGTAAGCCGGGCCATTGCTCTGGGTGATTGGGGCGCGGTCAAGGCGGCCAAGGGTGTTGGGCCGAAGACGGCGCAGCGAATAGTGCTGGATCTCAAGGACAAAGCGCCGGGTGTGATGGCCATGGGCGGCACCGTGACTGAGGCAATGGATGGCCCCGAATTGGAAGTCGTTGAACTGGCCGAACCCGCGCCGGCGCCAAAGCGGGCGGTCAGACCGGCCTCGGGTTCCGCGGCATCGTCAGCCGGGGCGTTGTCGGCGCTATCCAATCTGGGTTATGGACCCTCTGATGCGGCCTCGGCCGTTGCCGAAGCTGCGGCCAGCCTGCCAGATGCGGGTGAGGCTGACCTGATCCGCGCGGCGCTGAAACTACTTGCTCCGAAAGGGTGATTGAATGGTAGACGCCGACCCCACCCTGCGCCCCGAGCCCATGCCCGAGGACAACGACCGCGCCCTGCGCCCGCAGGGGCTGGACGAGTTCATCGGTCAGGCCGAGGCGCGTGCCAACCTGCGCGTTTTCATCCAATCCGCCCGCCAGCGGGGCGAAGCGATGGATCATACGCTGTTTCATGGCCCTCCGGGGCTGGGTAAGACGACACTGGCGCAGATAATGGCGCGTGAGTTGGGGGTGAACTTTCGCATGACCTCCGGCCCGGTTCTGGCCAAGGCCGGGGATCTGGCGGCGATCCTGACCAATTTGGAATCGCGGGATGTGCTGTTCATCGACGAAATCCACCGCCTGAACCCGGCGGTGGAAGAGGTTCTGTACCCGGCGATGGAAGATTTCGAGCTGGATCTCGTGATTGGTGAAGGCCCTGCTGCGCGGACCGTTCGAATTGAATTGCAGCCCTTTACCCTGGTCGGGGCGACCACGCGGATGGGTCTGCTGACGACGCCACTGCGTGACCGGTTCGGCATTCCGACGCGGTTGCAATTCTACACGGTTGATGAACTGCACGAGATTGTCACCCGCAACGCCCGCAAGCTGGGCGCGCCCGCCGACGATGACGGCGCGCGCGAGATTGCGCGCCGGTCACGCGGGACGCCACGGATCGCCGGGCGGTTGCTGCGGCGGGTGGTTGATTTCGCCATTGTAGAAGGTGACGGGCGGATCACCCGCGAACTGGCAGATGGCGCGCTCACTCGCCTGGGGGTCGACAATCTTGGTCTGGACGGCGCGGACCGGCGGTATCTGAAGTTGATTGCCGAGAACTACGCCGGTGGGCCGGTGGGGATCGAGACCTTATCGGCGGCCCTGTCTGAAAGCCGGGATTCGCTGGAAGAGGTGATCGAGCCTTATTTGCTTCAGCAGGGATTGATTCAACGCACCCCGCGCGGGCGGATGCTGGCTCAAAAGGCGTGGACGCATCTAGGCATGGCCGCTCCACGGGGGCAGAGCGATCTGTTCGGTTGAAGTGCGCGCCTTTAGAAATTATGCCTCCGACGGCTGTATTTGAAACACAAGAGGACAGAGCGTGACACCCGATCAGATCGAGGCGCTGTTTACGCGTGAAAGTGGTGAGTTTCTGTTTGCCCGTTGGGGGCGACCCATCGCGCCCATCGTCTTTGGCGTCGAAGATGAAACGCTGTCCACCGTCAAAGGCGCATTTGAAGCTGTGGTGACTTTGGCCGGGCATCAGATGGCCGAGACCGACCCCGAGTTGGGCGCCAATTGCATGGTCTTTTTCTTCTGCGATTGGCAAGAGTTGTTGGAGGTTCCCGATTTGGATCGGCTGATCCCGGATCTCGCGCCTTTGGTGGATCGTCTGGTGGCAGCAGATGCCAACCAATACAGGGTTTTTCGGTTTGAAGAGGACGGCGCGATCCGCGCGGCCTTTGTGTTCCTGAGAATGGACAAGGAGCTGTCGAAAGTTCCGGCCGAGACATTGGCGCTGAGCCAAGTGGTGCAAACCATTTTGCTGTGGTCCGATACCGCGTTTCGTACGCAATCTCCTCTTGCTGTGGCCGGGGGAACAACGGTTCTGCGACCGGATATAGCCGAGTTGATCCGGGCAGCCTATGATCCGGTCCTTCCCTGTGCGGCACTGGACGCTTCCCACGCGTTGCGGTTGTTCGCGCGGTTGAAGCCGCCTCAGTAGGATTCAAGTGGTAGGATTACTTGCGCGCTGGAACGCCTTAACCAAATCGTTGCCGGTTTCAAAGTAGGCGTCCCGCCCGACTAGATCGGTGACCCCGTAGCGGTCCAGTTCGCTGCGGACATCGGGCTCAACCAGCAGAAAGACCAGCCGGATGTTCTTGGCTTGCAGCAATTCGTGGACACTGCGCAGCGTGTAGCCAGCAGTGAAATCCACATCATCTACCGATGAAGCTTCGATGCAAAACCAGCGCAACTCGGGCTCGTTCTTCTCGACGATTTCGGTGACCTCATCTGACAGTCGCTGAGTGTTGGCGTAATAGAGGCTGTGCGAAAAGCGATAAATCACAAGGCCAGGTTCGAACGGTTTTGGGGCGGTAACGGTTTGAGTGTGCCAGTCACCGTCGCTGCTGCGGACAATGACCGCGTTTTTGGGGCGGTAGCCTCGGCGTGTATGGTCAATCAACGAAAGGACCATGGCAAAGATGATCCCTTGTTCAACGCCGACCAAAATCACCACGGCTGCTGTGGCGACAGCAATCCAGAATTCGGAGCGGGCCTGACGGTAGATAGCAGTCAATCCTTTCAGGTCGATCAGCTTGATGCCGATCAGAAAAACCACCGCAGACAGCGCTGCGTTCGGTAGGAAAGTCAGAGGACCGGTCAGAAACAGGATGACCATAAGGACAATCACAACCGTTGTCAGTTGCGCGATCTGGCTACGGCCTCCGGCACTGGCGACCATCTCGGTTTTGGTGGGGCTGCCGTTTACGACGAACGTGCCGGTGAATGCCGCGCCTAAATTGGCCAGGCCCAGCCCGACAAGATCGGTGTTCTCGCTGAACTTGTCTTCGTATCGGGCGGCATAGGCGCGAGAGGTCGCCGCGCTCTGCGCCAGAATGACTACAAAGATGGATAGTGCAGTGGGGGTCAGTTGTTTGAACAAGGACCAGCTCCAGTCCACATTTGGGATCGACAGGGCGGGTAGACCGCTGGGAACCTTGCCCAAAACGGCAATACCCGAGGCGCTGAACTGAAAGGCCCAGCTGCATAGTATGACGCCCAATATGGCGAACAGGGGGCCGGGTACTTTGGGCGACACCCGCTTGCAGCCAATGACAACCAACAGAACGCTTAGTGACACCGCGATCGTTGGCCAGCTTGTCTGGCCGTAGTGCTGTATGAGGTCCTGAATCATGGCGAGTGTGCCATGGCCAGATGCTTCAATTCCCAGCATGCCCGGAATTTCTCCTGTTGCCACCTGAATCCCGACGCCGGTTAGAAAACCGACCAGAACGGTGCGCGACAGGAAATCTGCTAGAAACCCAAGGCCGATAAGGCGCGCTGCTATCAACAGCACTGCCGCCATGAGGGCCAGCAGCGAAGCCAAAGCTAGATATTCGGAAGATCCCGATACTGCCATGCCCGCCAATGCCGAGGCGGTAATCGCAGCTGTCGCGGAATCCGCCCCTACCACAAGGTGCCGGGATGATCCGAACAGGGCGAACAGGGCCATCGGGATGAGGATCGTGTACAGCCCTGTCACCACCGGGGTTCCAGCGATCTTGGTGTAGCCCATCACCTCGGGGATCGCGAGACAGGCGAATGTCAACCCGGCCAGAACTTCGGTCGGCAGGGCAGAGCGGTTGATAGGCAGGATGCCCTGCAGGACGGGAAGCAGGAATTTGCCCTCTGCGCGCTGCGGTCCGGCCATTCGATCACCCTTTAATTTCAACTCACTATTTGGTCAGACTAGTCGGCAGATGGCTAAATTTCGATACACGAATGCCGTGTGATGCGAATTTGTCGTCCTTTGGGGATTGCGCCACTACCGACATTTGTGTGAGGCATATCCTGCCCTATGGCTGATCATTTTTACAAAAATAGAACGACCGGATTGGTGCCAATGACTGACCAAAGTTCTGAACAGCAAAAGCATGTATATTCGGTGCGGGTTTACTACGAAGACACCGATATGGGCGGTGTGGTCTATCACGCAAACTACCTGAAATATATCGAACGTGCCCGGTCGGACTTTGTGCGCCATTTGGGGAACGACCAGAACGCAATGCGCGATGACGGCATCGTCTGGGTGATCCGGCGGATCGAGGCGGATTATCTGGCGCCAGCGCGGTTCGACGACGAATTGACCATTGAAACTCACTTCATTTCACGCTCGGGCGTCCGGCTTACGATGGGCCAGTTGGTAAAACGTGGCGAGACCGAGATTTTTCGCGCCACAGTCACCGCTGTTTGCATGAATGCGCAGGGCAAACCGGTGCGACTTCCGGCAGAGATTCGCGCATTGCTGTAACAAATTGCGGCGTTGGGGTGGTTCTGTTGGCTTTTCGGGACCAACTGAGTTAGCGTTTGGCAAAACAAGGCCAAACGAACGGCCGTCAGGCAAAAACAAAGAGCAGGTTCATGGAAGCTGAAACGCTGGCGCTGGCGCAGGAGATCGACTTCTCCATGTGGGGGCTGTATGCCCGCGCGACCTTTATCGTCAAACTGGTAATGTTGATGCTGGTCGGCGCATCCGTCTGGTCCTGGGCGATCATCATTCAGAAACTGATCAACTACCGTGCGGCGCGCCGTGAGGCGCAGGTGTTTGATGAAAGCTTCTGGTCCGGGAACCCTTTGGATGAGCTGTTCGAGCAGATTGGCACCCAGCCCGATGGAAGTTCAGAGAAGATTTTCGCTGCCGGCATGATCGAATGGCGGCGGTCTCACCGAACCGATGGCGGCTTGATTGCGGGTGCCACGGCCCGGATTGACCGGTCGATGGACGTGGCGATTGCCAAAGAGTCTGAGACATTGCAGAAAGGCCTGCCGATTTTGGCGACCGTGGGCTCGACCGCACCGTTTATCGGCCTGTTCGGTACCGTCTGGGGCATTATGAATGCCTTCATCGAGATCGCCGAGCAACAGAACACCAACCTCGCCGTTGTGGCACCGGGCATTGCCGAGGCTCTGCTGGCCACCGGATTGGGCCTGCTGGCCGCTATACCGGCGGTGATCTTCTACAATAAGCTCAGCGCGGACAGTGACCGGATCGTCGGCGGCTATGAGGCTTTTGCAGACGAATTTGCCACCATCCTGTCGCGGCAGTTGGACAGCTGACATGGGCGCGGCGGTTCAGCAACCCTCGAACGGAAACGGGCGCAGACGCGGACGGCGCCGCGGCCGTGCTCAGCCGATGGCTGAGATCAACGTGACGCCGTTTGTGGATGTCATGCTTGTGTTGCTGATCATTTTCATGGTGGCGGCCCCGTTGCTGACTGTGGGTGTGCCGGTGGATTTGCCCAAGACAGCGGCCAGCGCATTGCCCGGTGACAACGAAGAACCTCTGACAGTGACGCTGACTGCCGATGGCCGGGTACAAATCCAGACCACGGATGTTCTGCGCGAAGAGTTGATTGGCAAGCTGCGTGCCATAGCGGCAGAACGAACCAGTGACCGTGTTTTCCTGCGCGCGGATGGGGTGATCCCCTACGCACAAGTGATGCAGGTCATGGGCGCGCTGAATGCGGGTGGGTTTTCCAATGTAGGCCTTGTGACCGACACCGGCGGGCCAACTCTGGATGAAGGTGGAGAGTGAGGCCGCACGGTGGATACCGGCACCAAGATCTCGGCGATTGCCCATGTCACTTTGATTGGATGGGCTTTTTTCGGCGGTACATTCCGGTCCGAACCCCTTCCTATGGCAGTGCAGGAGGTGTCGGTGGTTTCGGCTGAGCAGTTCGCCGCAATGACCGCACAGCGCGACGCGCCCGAGGTGCCGACCCCCACCGCATTGCAACAGCCCGAAGCGCCCGAGGAAGAGGTCGCCCCGCCTGAGACAGTGGAGGAAGAACTGACCCCGCCGGAAGTCGCAACGCCGCCGGAACCCGAACCCGATCCCGTACCTGAGCCGGTCGAGCCCCCACCCGAGCCGGAAGTGGTCGAGGAACCACCGATTTTGGATCAACCGGAACCGGTGACCGAGATATTGCCTGTGCCGCCGGGCCCCGAGGCGCAACCGCGCGCGGCCGATAAGGTTGCACCGGAACCCATTGCCCCGCCGCCGCCAGAGGCGCAGCCGGATGACATCGAAACTCCTGCCGTGTCATTGGATGAGGGCGCAGAGACCCAACAGGAACAGCAGGATCAGACCGCCCCGGAAGAGGCTACGGATGAGATTGTGACCGAGGCGGAAGAGACCAAAGAGAATGCTCCGCGTACGTCTCCGCGGCCCCAAGTGCGGCCCAACCGACCCGCGCCTCCGGCACCGACCGAAGTCGCCGAGGAACAGGAAACAACACCGCCGGCACAAGTCGACGAAAGCGCGGTTGAGGACGCTCTGGCTGAGGCTTTGGCGCAGGGCAGCGAACCCTCTGGCCCGCCGCTGACCAGCGGTGAAAAGGACGCAATGCGTCTGGCGGTTTCGCAGTGCTGGAACGTCGGTTCCCTGTCCACAGATGCGCTGCAAACGGTCGTTGTTGTGGGCTTTTCGCTGACCCCGGATGGCAAGGTTGTTGGGGGCAGTTTGCGCATGCTTGACAGCTCTGGCGGTACGGCAGCGTCTGCAAAACAAGCATATGAAGCTGCTCGACGGGCAATTTTGCGCTGTGGAGCCAAAGGATATGACCTGCCTGCTGACAAATACGCTCAGTGGCAGGATATTGAGATTACATTCAATCCCGAGAGGATGCGGATAAAATGATGAGATTTCTGACCAGCCTGTTGCTTGGCCTGACGATTTTGACAGCGCCGGTATATGCCCAGAACGGACCGCTGCGTCTGGAACTGGATCAGGGGATCATCGAGCCCTTGCCCTTTGCGGTGCCGAATTTCGTGCCCGACGGGCCAGCGGCGACGCAATATGCGAATGACATCTCTCGGGTCATTGCGGCTGACCTGACAGGCACCGGGTTGTTCCGTGAGATTTCTCCCGAAGCCTTCATCAGCCGGGTCAGCAGCTTTGACGCCCCGGTGCAGTTTGCGGACTGGAAGGCCATCAATGCAGAGGCGCTGGTAACCGGAGCGGTGAATGTCTCCGGCAACCGCCTGACAGTGCGATTCCGGGTCTGGGACGTGTTTTCCGGGCAAGAACTGGGCAACGGTCTGCAGTTCGCGGGCACGACCGAGGGCTGGCGGCGCATGGCGCATAAGGTGGCCGATCAGGTCTATAGCCGGATCACCGGTGAGGGGGCTTATTTCGACAGTCGCGTGGCGTTTGTGTCTGAAAGTGGTCCCAAGGATCAACGCCTGAAACGCCTAGCGATCATGGATTATGACGGTGCCAATGTTCAGTACCTGACAGACAGCTCGTCCATCGTGCTGGCCCCGCGCTTTTCACCGACGGGCGACCGGTTGCTCTATACCAGCTATGAAACCGGCCAGCCGCGCATCTACGTTTTGGATGTTGACCGCGTGCAAAGGACCGAACTGAAGACACAAGAAGGCACGATGAGCTTTTCGCCGCGCTTTTCGCCGGATGGCCGATCGATTGTGTATTCGTTGATCCAAGGCGGCAATACCGACCTGTGGAAAATGGATCTGGCTTCGGGGCAAAGTGTGCGTCTGACCAACACAACGGCGATTGAAACCGCGCCCAGCTATTCACCGGATGGGTCACAAATCGTATTTGAAAGCGACCGCTCGGGTACGCCGCAGCTATACATAATGCCGGCGAATGGGGGTGAAGCGACCCGCATCAGCTTTGGTCAGGGGCGTTACGGTACTCCAGTTTGGTCCCCACGCGGCGACCTGATCGCGTTCACCAAGCAGAATAAGGGCCGTTTCCATATCGGCGTCATGCGTGTCGATGGCAGCGAAGAGCGGCTGCTGACCTCTTCTTTCCTAGACGAAGGGCCGACCTGGTCTCCCAATGGACGTGTCATCATGTTCACGCGTGAGACGCAAGGTGCGAGCGGTCGGGCGACGCTGTATTCCGTGGATATTTCGGGGCGGAACCTGCGCCCGGTCAGAACTCCGGATGGTGGCAGCGATCCGTCTTGGGGGCCATTGCAGAATTGATCGGGGCAGGGGCTTGGAAAAGTTCACAAAAATCCTGCACTGTGATACAGAGACGGCAATAAACCGATAAAACGACGAGGCACCTGAAATGAATGTATTGGGCAAAATCATAGCGTTGGGCGCGCTGAGTGTCATCGCCGCCTGCACCAACAACGATCCGTCGGCATTGGGCGGTGGGTTTGGCAATGGCGCAAACGGGTCAATCGCGCCAGGTTCGCCAAGCGATCCACGCTCACCGGCCTACTTCCAGCAAACCATTGGCGACCGTGTGTTGTTTGCTGTGGACCAGTCGACCCTGACACCGCAGGCGCAAACGATCCTGCAAGGTCAGGCGGAGTGGCTGATGGCCAACCCGGATTATGTAGCAACCATCGAAGGCCATGCGGACGAACAGGGCACGCGCGAATACAACCTCGGGCTTGGTGCCAAACGGGCGAATGCGGCTCGGGATTACCTGATCTCGCGCGGGGTTGCGGGCAACCGCTTAACGACTGTCAGCTATGGCAAGGAACGCCCGATCGAGATTTGCAGCACCGAGGACTGCTATTCCAAAAACCGCCGCGCGGTGACGGTGCTGACCGGTTCAACCTTGGGGTAAGAAGATGAAATTTGCAGGATGGGTTCTGGCCGCAGTCGTTGCGACTGCTGGTATGGCGCAAGCACAGGATCAGCAAACGCTGGCGGATATCCGGCAGGAGCTGACGGTGCTGCATGTGGAGATTCAGCGCCTGAAGCGTGAGTTTTCGACCACCGGGTCTCCAGCTCCGAACCTGTCCGGCAGTTCGATTCTTGAACGTGTGGATGCTATCGAGTCCGAATTGCAGCGTCTGACGAGCCAGACCGAGCAGTTAAACCAGCGGGTGCAGAACATTGTGACGGATGGCACCAACCGGATTGGAGACCTCGAATTCCGTCTGGTTGAACTGGAAGGTGGCGATCTGAGTACGCTGGGTGAGACCTCGACCCTTGGCGGCGAAACGCAGATTACGGCGGCGGCTCCTGTGACGCCGGCAGCCCCGTCGGTGTCCGATCAGGGAGAACTGGCGATAGGCGAACAGGCGGATTTTGACACCGCCGCGCAAGCGTTGGCCGAAGGGAACTTTCAGGCGGCTGCTGAGCAGTTCGCGCAATTTGAAACTTCTTACCCCGGCAGCCCTCTGGCCCCCGAGGCCAATCTGAAACGCGGGCAGGCACTGGAAGGTCTGGGCGACACGCGCGAGGCTGCGCGGGCGTTCTTGGCCAGCTTTACGGGTGACTCCGAGGGGACATTTGCGCCCGAGGCATTGTTCGAACTGGGGGCTGCATTAGGACGTTTGGGGCAAACAGATCAGGCCTGCATCACTCTTTCCGAGGTTGGCGTGCGCTTCCCTTCTTCGGCCACTGTTTCGGCGGCCACACAGGAAATGGCGTCTCTGGGCTGTTCTTGACCGACCAGGCTGAAACTCTTCGATCTGAACTCCGCGCGCGGTTACCTGCACAGTTGCCGCCTCGTTTGGGCGTTGCCGTGTCTGGTGGTGGAGATTCGGTTGCACTGATGCATCTGTTGCATGACATCGCACAGACCGAGCAAGTAGACCTTTTCATCTCAACTGTAGACCACGGCCTGCGTCCTGAATCCAAGGCTGAGGCTTCAGCTGTCGCCGAACAGGCGGCCAAGATGGGCATCCCCCATGAAACGCTGCTTTGGCGGGGCTGGGATGGCACCGGGAACTTGCAGGATCAGGCGCGACAGGCGCGGTATCGGTTGCTGACCGATTGGGCGAAGCGTAACGGGATTCCTGCAATCGCTTTGGGTCACACGGCGGATGATCAGGCCGAGACGATTTTGATGCGGCTTGGTCGGGCGGCTGGGGTCAGCGGCCTCTCGGGCATGCCTTACGCGCGGGATCACAACGGCGTCACGCTGCTGCGTCCGATGCTGGGAATCACGCGCCAAAGCCTGCGGAATTACTTGTTGGGGCTTGGACAGGGCTGGATTGAAGACCCGTCGAATCACGACCAGAAATTCGACCGGATCAAGGCGCGAGAGGCGCTCGCGGGGCTTGGGGCGCTTGGAGTATCTGCCCAATCTTTGGCCCGGGTCGCAGAAAATCTTGCACAAGCGCGTGAGGCGCTGGCGCTCTATACGCAGGAATCCGCGCGCAAGTGCGCGACGGTAGACGGTGGAGATGTCTGTATCCACCGCAACGGGTTCAGGCTGCTTCCATTGGAAATCCAAAGGCGGCTGGTCGTCGGCATCATAGCCTGGATTGCGGGGCAAGGTTATCCGCCGCGCGGGGCAGCGGTTGATCAAGCCGTAACCGCTGTTGCTGAAGGGCAGACGCTGACCCTTGCGGGCTGCCTGCTGATCTCGCGTCGGGATAAAGCGTGGTTTTGCAGGGAGCTAAACGCGGTGGCGACGACAACCGCCGCACCGCAAGAGGTTTGGGACAAACGCTGGGTTTTGTCCGGGCCGCAGACCGCAGGCGCCGAGGTCCGCGCACTGGGAGAGGCCGGTTTACCGCAGGTGCCCGAGTGGCGCGCCTTGGGCAAACCCCGTCATGCGCTGTTGGCCTCGCCCGCAGTTTGGAGCGGGGAGAACCTGCTGGCGGCACCTCTGGCCGACTATTCAAACGGTTGGGTGGCTGAATTCGCCCCGCGAAGACCCGAGTTTTACTCTTCGCTTTTATCGCATTGAACATGCTTGAATCATCTCTATTTTATAGAGCAACCCGGCAGACCCCCACCTGCCGAAATCTTTTGGGAGATTTTCCTTGGGCAACGCTCGTAACATCGCCTTCTGGGTCGTTCTGTTTCTGCTGATCCTTGCACTGTTCAATTTCTTCAGTGGTCAGGGTGGAACGCTCCAGAGCAATGAAAGAACTTATTCCGATTTTGTCAGCGCTGTTGAGGGCGGCGAGGTCAAGAGTGTGACGCTAGATGGTGAGCAGATTCGCTATTCCACTCAAAGCGGCGCAAACTATGTCACCATCAAACCCGGTGATGCCGAAGTCACCAAGCTGCTGATTGATGAGAACATCCCTGTTCAGGCGGTCAAGCAGCAGCAATCCGGCTTCCAGTCGTTCATTCTGACGCTGCTGCCCTTCTTGCTGCTGATCGGTGTCTGGATCTATTTCATGAACCGGATGCAGGGTGGCGGCAAAGGCGGCGCGATGGGCTTTGGCAAGTCCAAGGCCAAGATGCTGACTGAAAAGCATGGCCGCGTGACCTTTGACGACGTGGCGGGGATTGATGAGGCCAAGGAAGAGCTGGAAGAGATCGTTGAATTCCTGCGCAACCCGCAGAAGTTCAGCCGCCTTGGTGGTAAGATTCCGAAAGGTGCTCTGCTGGTTGGCCCTCCGGGCACCGGTAAAACGCTGCTGGCCCGTGCCATCGCAGGTGAGGCGGGTGTGCCGTTTTTCACTATTTCGGGTTCTGACTTCGTTGAGATGTTCGTCGGTGTTGGCGCATCCCGTGTGCGCGACATGTTCGAACAAGCCAAGAAGAACGCGCCTTGTATCGTCTTCATCGACGAAATCGACGCCGTGGGTCGCCATCGCGGCGCCGGTTACGGCGGTGGTAACGATGAACGCGAACAGACCCTCAACCAGTTGCTGGTTGAGATGGACGGGTTCGAAGCCAACGAAGGCGTGATCATTCTGGCGGCCACCAACCGTAAGGACGTTCTCGACCCTGCGTTGCTGCGTCCGGGCCGGTTTGACCGTCAGGTGACTGTTGGGAACCCTGACATCAAAGGTCGTGAGAAGATTTTGGGCGTGCACGCGCGCAAGACCCCATTGGGTCCCGATGTCGATCTTCGCATCATCGCACGTGGTACTCCGGGCTTTTCGGGTGCTGATCTGGCGAACCTCGTGAATGAGGCGGCTCTGATGGCCGCACGTGTTGGCCGCCGTTTTGTCACCATGGAGGATTTCGAGAACGCCAAGGACAAAGTGATGATGGGGGCCGAGCGCCGCTCAATGGTGCTGACCCAGGATCAGAAGGAAAAAACCGCTTATCACGAAGCCGGTCACGCCGTTGTCGGCCTGGAGCTGCCTTTGTGTGACCCGGTTTACAAGGCGACCATCATCCCGCGCGGGGGTGCGTTGGGTATGGTGGTCTCACTGCCTGAGATGGACCGTCTGAACTATCACCGGGATGAGTGCGAGCAAAAGCTGGCTATGACTATGGCGGGTAAGGCTGCCGAAGTGATCAAATACGGTGAAGACCATGTCTCGAACGGCCCGGCCGGTGACATCATGCAGGCCAGCCAACTGGCGCGTGCCATGGTGATGCGCTGGGGTATGTCGGACAAGGTTGGCAACATCGACTACGCCGAAGCTCATGAGGGCTATCAGGGCAACACCGCCGGATTCTCGGTCTCCGCTCATACCAAAGAGCTGATCGAGGAAGAGGTGAAGCGCCTGATCCAGCAGGGTTATGAGCGTGCTCACAAAATCCTGTCCGACAAGAACGAAGAGTGGGAACGCCTGGCGCAAGGCCTGCTGGAATACGAGACTCTGACCGGTGACGAGATCAAGCGTGTCATGAATGGTGAGTCGCCGAACGAAGGCGATGACGAAGGTGACAAGCCTGACGAGGGCAGCGCGCCCAGCGTGACGGCAATTCCGAAGACCAAGGTTAAGAAGTCACCGCCCGATGGCGGGATGGAGCCAGAGCCGTCGGCATAAATTCAGTAGACCCGGGCATTGTTCCGGGTCTTTTTTTGCCTTTTCATTTGGGGCTTGCTGTCTTCTATTGCGGTTCTACGAGCAGCTCTGAAAGGGACAAGAAGTGCCAGTTTTGCGTGAGACCGAATACAAGGGCAAGGTGGTCTGGTTGGGCCACGTTCCCACGGGTGAAACCATTCGGGCAAATGCTGTAGATGCGCTCGACCTTGGGTTTTCGGGGGATCGCGGCGCCCGGCATGAGGGCGTAAACCGCGGCTCTTGCGTGCGGGTGAAGAATCTGTACCCGCAGGGCACAGAAATCCGCAATGTCCGGCAATTGTCGGTGCTGTCCGAGGAAGAGATCACGGCGACGGCAGAAAAAATGGGGTTGAATCAGTTGGACCCGTCTTTTCTGGGCGCAAGTATTGTGCTGCGGGGCATTCCGGATTTCACCCATATCCCGCCGTCCTCGCGGCTGCAGGTTGCAAGTGGTGTGACTATCACAGTTGATATGGAAAACCGCCCCTGCGTACTTCCCGGGCGCGAGATTGAAACCGATCTGCCCGGTTATGGCGCGGCGTTCAAACCGGCTGCACATGGGCGACGCGGGATCACAGCCTGGGTCGAACGTCCTGGAGAATTAAAACTGGGCGATACAATGACACTGTTTGTCCCGCATCAACGGAATTGGGCACCATAGGCCGAGTCCGTTTCCAATTAGAAACACCGGATATGCTCCAACGCCGTTTCGCGGCATGAATATGTCGGAATCTATAGCCATCTACTTTGTGTACAACGGTATGGATGACCCAGCGCCGGCGCCCTGCGTCGGTTTTGCACGGTATTCAATCAAGGACCATGGCCAATGAGCTACAAATCCGACATCGAAATCGCTCGTGAAGCGAACAAGAAACCGA
>WQBJ01000100.1 GCA_013032095.1 Ruegeria atlantica
GCAAAGCGTCCAAAGACACAAAGGCAGAAGGAACCATGTAATCCGGTAAACGCGCGCGCAGCCAATCGCGGACCCCCGTTGGATCCCATGTGTCGATTTTGGAGCGGGGGACGATATAGGCGGCGATGTTTTTGTCGTTGCGGCCTCCAAATGCCACCGCCACGGCCGTCTCAACCTCGGGGTAGGTCCGCAAAGCGGCCTCGATCTCGCCAAGCTCAACCCGGTAGCCGCGGATCTTAAGCTGGAAATCAGCGCGCCCCAGAAACTCTATGTCGCCCGACGGCAGATACCGACCCAAATCACCGGTGTCATAGAGCCGCGCGCCGGTCTCGGGGTGAACCACAAAACGCTGGGCTGTCTTTTGGGGATCTCCCAGATAGCCATCAGCCAACCCCACCCCGCCAATGAAGAGCCGTCCCGGCACATGCACTGGACAGGGTGAAAAATCCTCCTTCAAGACATGAAATGTCTGGTTGTCCAGAGGCTGACCATACGGGATCGACGCCCAGGCGGGATCTACATCGCCAATCGGATAATGGATCGACCAGATCGCCGCCTCGGTCGCACCGCCGAGGCTGATAACTTTGCAGTTCGGCGCCAGAGCTCGCACTCGGTCGGGCAAAGGCACTGGCAGCCAATCTCCTGACAACATCATCAACCGCAGGCTTGCAAGACCCGTTGCTTCAGGCGTCGCCGCCGCAGCGGCCGCCGCTGTTGCTGCCATATCTGCAAGTTGCGGCACCGAGTTCCAGATCGTCACCCTATGATCGGTCACCCGCTGGACCCAAAGATGCGGGTCTTCCCGCGAGCCCACCGCGGGGAACACCAGCCCGCCGCCCAGACCCAGAATCCCAAATAGATCGAAGATCGACAGATCAAAGGAAAGGTCTGACACCCACAGAACACGATCTTCCGGCCCGAACTCGAAGCGGCGAGCAAGATCGCTGAGCGTGTTCATCGCAGCGCGATGATTGACGACCACGCCTTTCGGTTTACCCGTCGAGCCTGAAGTATAGATCACGTACGCGGCGGTCTCGGGCGACAGCGCAGCCGCCAAATTTGCCGCAGATGGATCACGCACTGGCACTGGAACACCGGATAGGCTTTCTTCCGAAACCAGAACTATCTTCTGTCCCACGGGTTCGGTGGCAGCTTCAGCCCACAGCGCTTCGACCACCTCCATCTCGCAGCCCGGTGTAGTCAGAATCAAATCTACGCCCGCATCGGCCAGAATCGACCCGATCCGTGCCGCAGGCTGCTCAAGGCTCACCGGCAGAAAAGCTGCCCCCGCCTCCGCAACAGCCAGCGCCGAAACCACTTGTTCCCAGCCCTTGTCCATCAAGATGGCCACCAGTGGTGTACCACGCAAAAGGTCGTCTGGCTCGACACCATCAACCGGCTTTGCGGTCCGCGCAGAGAGACCCGCGCGAAGCTGCTCAGCTAAGATCAGCGCTCGCCCGGCAAGCTCCGTATAACTCAGATCTGCCGCCTTACCAGACATCCCAAGAAGCGATGGCCGATCCGGATACGCAGCCGCCATCGCAAAAAAACCGTCCTGCAAACGCCCGACCGGCATCGGGCCTGCTGTAGCATTGACCCCGGCTATCAGTTCAGCCTGTGAGGCAGGAAGCATTGGCAACATCGGGCTCTCCCAGACGCTGTCCTCTTCGGCAAGCGCTTCAATCACCGCCCCATAGGCTGCAAACATCTCATCCAGCAGACCCGGAGGATACAGCGCTCCCGGTGCTTCCCACGTGACAGACAAACCTTCAGGTCCTTCAAACACGATGCAATCCAGCAGAACCTGTGGCGTCACCCCACTCCTCGCCAGAAGCTTTACACCATGTGCCTCAGCCAGTTCCTGCCCTGCTGATGAAATGTCAGCACCCAAAACACTGGTGAAGACAGCATGCGCCTCTCCGGGAGACCGGCCCGCCGCTGTGAGTGCGCGCAGCACCTCGATGCCCGAAAAGTCAAGGTGGTCAAGGTCCGCCATCAACTGGTCCTGCAGCCGTTTGGCCCGGGCCGCAAACGCGCCCGAGCGCGCAGCCTCAATCGCCAAAAGACTGACCGTGGTGAAGTCACCAATCACGGCGTCAATCTCGGGATGTACCGGCTTGCGATCCATTACGGTAAGATTGACCAATAGATCGTCCGATCCCGACCAGGTTGCCAAAACCGATCCATACAACGTCAGCAAAAGACTCGTCGGTGTCAGACCCGCAGCACCTGCCTTAGCCTTGATGCTCGCCCAGCGATCAGGCGAAAGGTTAAAATACCGGCTCTCAAACCGACTGTCGGCAAGCTGGCTCGGCGACACCACCAAGGGTAGCTGTGGCGCTCCCGGCAGATCTTCCAGCCGGTTCCGCCAATAGGTCTCGGCTCTCGCATAGCGCGGGCTCTCGCGCTCGGCCATTTGCTGTAAAACCAGATCGCGAAAACTGACCTCAGGCCCGGCCAGCGGAGGCATAGCGTCAAAATACCGCCCGTAGAACTGGTCAAATACAGCAGGAATGCTCACCGCATCCGCAATCAAAAGATCAATCCCAAAAGTCAGCCGCCACTCACCCGCCGGCATCTTGACGGCCCGCACATCAAAAAGCGGCCAACGATCAGCTGGCAGAACCAAATGCGAAAGTTCAGCCACAAGCTCAGCCCAAGCCTGTTCTGCCTCCTCTGAAGCGCAATCAGACCAATCAATCACCGGGACCTTCACGCTCGGCACATCAGACAACACCTGCTGCGTCAGATCCGGCGCAAAAACCGCCCGCAACATCGGGTGTGCGCCGACAAGCTCATCCAGAACCGCCTCCAGCCGAACAAGGTCCAAATCGGGGAAAGATAGCGCGGTCAAGGAAAAACACGATATATCTCCAATCGCCCCGGCCCCCTGCCGACCAAGGTAATAGGCCGCTTGCACATCCCTCAGCGGAAAAGGTTCAAACGCTTCTTCGGGCCGCAACACCAGCGGCACAGACCCCTTCTCTCGCTCAGATCCTGCAATCACAGCCGCCAGATCACTCAGCACCGGCGTGTCAAACACCGCCCGGATCGGCATCTCCCGTCCAAGCCGTGCCCGAACTTGCGCCGCAAGGCGCGTCGCTAGCAACGAATGCCCACCCAAATGGAAGAAGTGATCACCCAGACCAACCCGATCCAGACCCAGCAACTCCGCCACAAGCTCACACAGAAGCGCCTCCTCTGGCGAAGTCGGAGCAACATATGCAACCTCCAGACCGCTCGCCTCAGGCACAGGCAATGCCCGACGGTCCAGCTTCCCGTTCGGCGTCAGCGGCAAAGCGTCCAAAGACACAAAGGCAGAAGGAACCATGTAATCCGGTAAACGCGCAGCAAGAACAGCACGCAGCGCTGTCAAATCCAGTTCTCCAGATGCATCCACATCAGGGACCAGATACGCAACCAGCCGCGTCTCACCGGCAATCTCCTTCGAAACCACCGCCGCTTGCACAACACCAGGCTGCACAGACAAAACCGCTTCAATCTCACCAGGCTCAACCCGGATACCGCGGATCTTGACCTGATCATCAGCACGACCATGGAACAACAGGTTGCCATCTGCCCGCCAGGCCGCCAAATCTCCCGTCCGGAACAAACGGTCACCGTCACCAAACGGATTCGCAACAAAACGCTCAGACGTCAAACCCGGACGGTTCAGATAACCACGCGCTAGCGGAACCCCCGCTATGTAAAGCTCTCCAACAACACCAACCGGACATGGCTGAAGAGAACCGTCCAATACATAAAGACGGGTGTTCGAAACAGGACAACCAAGTGGAACACGATCTTCGTTACCACGAGCAACATATACAGTCGCATCCGCGGTAACCTCCGTCGAGCCATAAATATTAATGAAACGGCACTCAGGCAGAACCGCGGAAAGACGCGCCAACAATTCTGCACTGCAAGCCTCGCCACCCAGCGTCCAGGTTTTGAGACACGCTAACCTTTCAGCCGCTGCTTCAACCCCCAGCATCGCCAAAGCAAGCGAAGGCACTGTCACAATCCGCGATACGCCGGACTCTATAAGGACATCAACAAGAGCCGAAGCATCTGCGACCATTGTATTCGAGACTATAAGGATACGGGATCCCCAGGCTAAGGGGCAAAGAAGCTCAAAAAATGCGTCCACAAACCCCAAAGAGGTTTTCAGACAGCAGACCTCCTCCCCACTGTAAGCCGCAATATCACCTTGGGCAAAAACCCGGTTCAACACACCAATATACCGACCCGAAACCCCTTTGGGTCTGCCGGTGGATCCTGATGTGTAGATGACATAGGCCGGGTGGGCGGCACGCAGCGGAGTGACACGATCCGCATCTGTTGGAGCGGTGAACCGATGAGAGGACAGATCAGCCTGAACCTCTGACAACGACAGATCAATCACCCGGCGGTCACCCGCCTCCAACCCCTTCCCGGCCAAAGCATCGCCATGCACCAGCAGCACTCCAGGGTCGGCATCCTCCAACATGTAAGCCAACCGCTCCGCCGGGTAATCCGGATCAAGCGGCAGGTAAGCCGCACCGGCCTTGAGAATGGCAAGAATGGAAACAACCATATCCAAGGAACGGGGCAGGCAAAGGCCAACGATATCCTCCGGGCCAATCCCCATATCAATCAGATGCCAGGCAAGCCGGTTCGCGGCCGCGTCCATCTCCCCGTAACTCATATGATCGGCACCGCAAATCAACGCCGTTGCGTCCGGGTGCGCTGCAACCTGCGCTTCGATCAATTCCGCGATCGTTCCATCCGGCACAGGCACCGTCGTGTCATTAAACACCTCAACCACCTGCCCACGCTCAGATGGCAAGAGAATGTCCAATTCACACAAATGAGAGACACCGCTTTTCCCGAATCTGGAAACTAATTGGCAAAATCGATCACACAGGTCTTTGTTCGGCCCAGTATCGCTCTGCACATCGATGAATACCTCATTTTCGTTATTGCCCACTTTCTGCTGAAAATTCACAGCGAACCGTGCGGTTGAGCAGGCGGGCAAAACGTGAAAAGTAAATGCTGTTCCAGTAATTTGACCAGTTCGCGGACCCGGCAGCGGCCTTAATAACAGATCGTTGAACAAAGAGTTATCGGTGATAAGGTTGTACGGCGGGCACATGCGTCGGTCATTGTAGTTTCCAAGAATTTGAGCACGTGCCAAGGCTTCTGAAACGCTTCTTAAAAAAGCGTCGATAGTCTGACGCACGTCAATTTGAAGCTGCACAGGAACGAATGTCGAAGCCACACCAACAAAAGAACCTTCGCTGTCGCTACGGCCATTTTGCTGATAAAGAACAACGATGTCGCTTTCACCGCTAAGTTTGTGAATCAAGAATGATTGCGCCGCGAGCAAAACGGAATCAATTTCATAGTCCACATGGACTTCTGAACACATCCGAGGAATTTCGCCGTGCTCTTCGGCATGCTCACAAAACGGTGTAGACAGATTCAGATTTGGCGCCGTGTTTGGAAAGACAGAAAAGATTTGTTCTAAAGTTAGAAGATCTTCAGCCTCAGCTTCAGAGCCTTCATAACCCATCTCGGCTATCAGACGATTACCCCACAAATTTGTCGGGCATGGCTCAATAGACGAACCCGCGTAAAGAGCACATATACGCTCCGCTAACAAAACAATACCGACAGGATCCATACAGAACTGATGGGCATGTAGAAAAATCTGTGTTCTGTCCTCCGCCAGTCGAAGCAACAAGACCTTCCAAGCAAGCTCCGTTTTTAGATCAATGGGAACGGCCATATCGGCATCGACCATCTTTTTGGCCGCAACTTCAGGATCAGGTAGCGTTCTCAAATCGACAATTTCAAAATTCAACTCGACGTCGTTGGAAACTCTCTGCAAAAAGCCATCTGGCGTCTCAAAAAGATGAACTCTGAGAGACTCTATCTCCGCCACTACAACAGTTAGTGCGTACTCGAAACGCTCGGCGTCAATACAGCCAGCGAAGTCAATGACCCAACCTACCTCCCAGTCAGTCGTTCCAGGGCGATTGTCGAGGTCGTGTAGAATGTTCTTCTGTTGAGAAAAAAGCGGAAAAAGCTCGCCATGATCACTGGATGATTCTGATGACTGAGTGCCGTGTGGACTGTTCAATTTTCAAACCCTCATTAGAAGCCCTAACCACCATTTCCCAAGAAGAGCTCCATTTGAGTGATGTTGGACGTGGTATTCATGCCCAGTCTATCCTCGTTCCAATTCCCGGAACCGACAGTTGCGCATTTGAGTATCTGATACCGGGAATTGGTTGCAGAAGCCGGATTGACCCGGAAACCGGCCGGGCAGACAAGGGGTCTATTTGGGAAGAGGGGTGCGCCTGTCTAACTGGTGATAGTGCAGCGGATGCAAGTCCCACAGGAAGGAAAGGTTAACCACCAACTTTCACCGCGAGCCATGCGTCAGTCATCGTGAGGTGGCAGGCGAAGCGTTGGTAGCGGTATGCATGGGTCGGGCCTTTCCGCATCTGGGTGTCGGTCGATCCGGAAATCACTCTCTCCGCCAGAGTGTCCGGTGCAACGCAAAGATCTTCTCTCGATACCCAGCAGCGACGCCTCCTTGAGCAGTGTCCCGGCGCGCGCGTTATTCGTGACACTGGATCCGGATTCAATTTCAAACGACAAGGGCTCTTTGCCTTACTGGGCCTTACTGGAACGGGCTTTGCGAGGAGAGCCAGTCAAAGTGGTGGCGACCACATCAGACCGTGTCACGCGGTCCGGGGTCCCGCTCATCCGGCACATCTTCGAACGATCAGGAGGCCGTATCGAGCTTTTGGAAGAAGACGATCACGCCGAGCAGTTTGACGTCAAATATCTCGTTGCGCATATCCCTTCCTTCTGCAACTCCCAGCACGGAAAGCGCGCGGGTCAAAGGCACAAGAAAGATCCGGGCCTATCCGAAGGATGAGACATTCCTGCAGGGTCTGATCCGGCAACAGCGCCGGGCCTATAACCTGGCCATCGCCTGTTTTGTCGAAGCCGACAAAGGCCTGATCGATTACAAGGATCCCGATCTCCGGAAGGTCGAGCTGCGCCGCACCATCCGGGGCTTTGTCGCAACGGACTGTGGCGAGCGCAATGAGACGTTTGTCTGTGCATGGTGCGACGAAGCCGTAATGGAGGCTTTCAAAACGCGCGATGCCGTCCTCAAGGAACGCATGAAAGGCGCGGCAGCTGATTACAGCTTCCGGAGCCTGAAAGACATCCGGCAGCGCTTCTATGTGCAGAAGCTGGCAGCGCGGTTTGTCACCAGGCAACTCTCGGTCGCCGAGGAGCTTCCGCGGGACGCCTTTGGCAAACTGACCAAGATCACTTTTGAGCGGGGACAGTGGTTCATCTGCGCTCACAAGCACATCACCACAATCGGACAAGACGACATCCAAGCCGGGTCCGTTGTGGCTCTCGATCCCGGTGTGCGGTGCTTTGCAACCGCATACTCGACGAACCAGGTCACCTCCTATGGCGACGGCTTCTATGCCTCGCGCATACCCCATCGCGCCTGCATCGCCTTACATAGCCATCATGGGCATCGCGTAATCAGCGGTCATTCAGGGGCGGTAACGAGGGTGGCACAGCGACCTAAGCCATCGAGGACAGCCAGCATAACAACCATACCCTCGTTACCTGCGTATCAACAGCTTCGCACCGTCGACAGCGCTAAGAAAAGAGGTAAGGCGGCATGACTTATGTTGCGTGCGTTGCGGGATTAACGAAGTGTGTGCCCGTGTTCGCAGATACGCCATAGGCACGCTTGGTGACCATGCTGGCGTGCTCGTTGTGGATGAGACCGGATTTCTCAAGAAAGGAGAACATTCCGTCGGTGTTGCCCGCCAGCATTCGGGCACGGCCGGGCGGATCGAGAATTGTCAGATCGGGGTATTTTCCGCTTATGCGCGCCGCTGGGGCCATGCATTGATTGATCGGCAACTCTATCTGCCGAAAGCGTGGACGGGGGATACGGAGCGCCGGACAAAGGCCCATGTCTCAAAGGATGTGGAGTTTGCCACCAATCCGCAGTTGGCACGCGCCATGGTGTCCCGGCTCCTCGACGAGGGCATACCCTGCGCCTTTGTGCTGGCCGACGCTGTATAAGGGTCCGATAGCGGGTTCCGGCGCATGCTGGAGCAGCGCGGGCAACCCTATGTGCTGGCCGTCCGGTCCACGCATACACTGCGTCTTGTCGAGGACGGTCACTTCACCCAGACCGATCCTTCCACCCTTGTCGAAAACGTGGATGCCGAAGCCTGGCAAGCTCTTGCTGCAGGAGAGGGTGCAAAGGGGCCGCGCCTGCCTCTGGGCAAACAAGCCAAAGAGGGGTGTAGCAAATGGCTTCTGGCGCGCAGGAGCCGTCACGATCCCGCCGCCATAGCCTATTATTCCGCTTATGCGCCAACCAATACCACCTTGGCGGACTTGGCCGCCGCCGCCGGTTTGCGCGAAAGAACGAAGCCGCTCACGCGGCAATGGCGCTTGTGGCTGGTGTTCTAAGGGAACAGTTCTATCGCTGACACGAGCGCAACTTCGTACGAAGGAATCTAATGCCGTTTTTTCAAACACCGTCCTGATCCAGCTTTAGCCAATAGCGCGTGTACCTGAGTTCACCCGTTCGGGTCAGATCGCCCTTCTCCACCAGATCCTGCAGATCCCGCGTCGCAGTCGCGCGCGACGTACCTGTGATCGCAATATAGTTGTCGGCGCTCAATCCCCCTTTGAACCCGTCCGGCCCTGTCTTGAACAAACGGGCGATTACCTTGCTTTGGCGGGAGTTGAACCGATCACGATGCCAGTCATAGAAATGTGTCTTGGAAATAAAGAAACCAACCCGTTCAAGAGTCACCTGTTGTGCTTTCAGGACAGTTTCGGCAAACCAAATGAGCCATGGTGTGACGTCCAGCGTCTTTTGGTGGTGTTCGAGTTGGTCGTAGAAAGCCTTCCGCTCTCGCTCGATCGTGAAAGCAAGAGCAGTCAGGCTTGGCTGACCAATGTTCTGTGCCAGGGACTTTTCAGCCAGCGCCCTGCCCAACCGGCCATTGCCGTCTTCAAAGGGATGAACGCTCTCAAAATAAAGATGGCTCAAACCGGCCCTGATCAGTGCGCGCAATGGTGCGAGACCATCTGGTGCGGTCCGGTTGAATCAGGTTACGAACTGGTCCATTTCAGTCGGAACCTGTTGTGAAGGCGACGCTTCAAAATGCACCGTTGGGCGGTCGAGGCGGCCTGAGACGATTTGCATTGCATCTTCATGGCGCCTGTATGCTCCAATCGTTTCCAAATGCGCGTCGCTGATTTGGCGAATGGAAACGGCAATGTGTGACGCAGGCCCCGTTACAGCATCTCATAACCAATAGATGACCATTGTATAGACGCTTGTCATAGCAAACATTCGTCTTGCGCGGCTTCCGGCCAGAGATGCAGGCGCAAATGTCTTTGCCTTTTAAGACTCCTTCGAGCCAGTCAGCGTCGTAAAGAGACCCAACTTCGGAACAAAGGTTTCAAAATTGGAGCGTAAAGTCTTCCCCTTAGGCTATCAAAGTGAGAGCGCAAAAGTTTTAAAGATACACGTAGCACTATCGCTATAGACGAAAACAACCTCAAAAGTCATGGCGACATGTGTGTGTGCTCATGTTTTAGCTTTATGAAAACGGAATATCTGGAAATGACAAACGCTACGGGAACCATCATTGTCAACGGTTTGGGCAAGGTCGGCCAGACTCTCACCGCAGATATTTCAGG
>WQBJ01000101.1 GCA_013032095.1 Ruegeria atlantica
TTTGTTCGCATGAGAACAAGACAAGAACAAATGTTGCGTTCGTTGCGGAAAATCAGGGCAGTGTCAGTCCAAAACAACACATGGAAGCTGAGGTCGCTGCTGCCCGGGCCGTCTGCTCAACACCGCTCAAACGCCGTAACACTTAGCGCAAAGAGGAAGGCAGAGGGTGGTAGGCTATGTCCCGGAACGGAGGTCGTTCGATGCTCCTATTCTTGGTCTGTAGTGATCGCGCGAAATTCAATTGCAAACTGAGGCGAGAGGTTTTCAACGCGCTTGGCAGCTGTCAGGCAATCAACTCTTTTGGGTTTGGAGCGCAGAGCCCAACTGTACCAGCTCGTGACCTCGGGCTCATATTGAGCCAGAGCAAGATCACCGGTTAACTGAAGAATGTTGGCATGATCTTCCGAAGCACAGGCAAAAACCGCCTCCTGAACCAATGGGCGGACATCGGGACCTATTTGGTATTTGACCAGATCACGATCTGCGGCCAAAGCCAGCTCAAATACCCTGTCAATCTTTTCCTGCTCCTCGATGCTGGGATAATTTGCCAATGCCGCCAATATACCAGCTCCAAGAGCAAGTGCTGAACAAATGATCACTCCAGGGTGTTCAAAATCAAATGAATTAGTCAGCAAAAAAACCGTGGTAACCAGGCCGAAAAAAACGGCCAAAAAGGCTGGGATCGTCAATTTAATAGCGGCAAAGACCAGAAAGGCGATTACCAAGGCTGCAAGGATCACTGCGATTGTATTTCGAGCATGAAGCATTGAACGGCCTTTCCTTATTTACGGCCCGACCAGCCGACACTATTCTGGCGCTCCCAGAATTCCACCAAGGCCGACCTTTCTTATTGCAAGGGTCAGCGCGGCCGGTTTGCGTAAGCGATCAAAAAACACGCGCAGATCACTCCAAACGCCGTGGTCGTTACCTTGTCTTCAAAGTTGAATGCTTTTTATGGAGAAAAAATGCACGCGCATTTGGACTTTAAACGACCAATTTGAACCAACCGTTCCGCAATTGAGGCTCAGATGTACATCCTGAGCTTCAATTCTGCTCCAATAAGGGCGCCGATCAGGAAGTTTACCTGATCGACCTTCGCTCGGACGGCTCGTCGAACTGTTTTGGTTCATGGTTTTAACCGATGCGGTCATGCGGGGGGCGCGCACGCGAAGGTGGAAGAAGACCAACTCGGTGAGCTTCGGGAAGGGGCACTGTGTTTCATGACGGGCGCAATGGAACTGTCACATATGTCGGCCGGAGGTGGGTTATGGAGACAAGACGAGCAAGGTTCCTGTTTACTTGTTCGCTCAGTCCGCAGTGCCGCTTGATGCGCCGACAAAGAATAGGTTTCAGTAGGTCCGGGTTTGGCTGCGCCACTTCTTCTGCGTGCAAAAGGCACCTCGTCCAGCGTAAAACGCCCAACAGAATAACCACGCGGAAAATCCAACGGAAGACGGGAGCGGCGGGGTAGGGCGCACCGTTCCGGGTTTGTAACAACACGGCCTTCTTGTTTTCGGTCAGAGCGGAGAAACGGACACGAGCTTCGTGTCATTTGTAGGCATTTTCGGGCACTGAGGCACGGCGAGCCTCTAAATACCCATGAACAACTACTGGTTTCGTTGAGGATGTGCGTTGTGTGTCTTAGTCGTAATGAATGCGCGCGCATGTTCGAACCGCTCAATCAGCGCTGCATATTCCTCCCCGAGGCCTTCGGTGCAGTAGGCGTTCAAAAACTGCCTGCCAGCGAACAGGTTCATGTCGGTTTCAGTCAGCTTGGCCAGTTCGCAAATGGCGTCCCACTCGCCGGCGATCGTGGTTATCTGATCTTCGATAATCGTGATGGCGTCTTCCTCATTGAGCAAGAAGTCAGGCGCCGCATCGAGACAGCTTTTTAAAGCGCTCATTCGGTTCTCTCCCTTGATTAGCATGGCCTGTGTCGCCTCGTTGCCCGTTCTGCCTTGTGGGCAGATGTCATAGGCGGGCGTCAGGGTGAGCATCTTGCCGTCCCAGAACGCAGCATGGTTGCGGGCATGATCGTCCGTGTTGCCGCAAAGAATATTGAAACAAATCCGGCCGTAAAGCTCTCTAAGCGTTTCTTTGGGCTTGGTAAAACGGTGGCGGATGATCTCGGCCAATTCTTCGTAAGACGCGTAGCGCGCCATCATTTCATCGAGCCCGAGCATCGTCAGAGCCGAAACCATGGCGTTGCGCTGCCAGCCGCCATTTGTCTTTGTGCGGTCGAAACGTTCTATCAGCAGCACGTCCTTGCCCGCGGCCGCGATTATCGCGACAGGGGCAACGTTTAGTCCGCACGCAGCGGCCAGTTTCATGGCGATGAATTCTGCCTTCACGACGCTGTAGAGGTCCGTGCTTGATGAAAATTTCGCGATCAGTTTTCGGTCAACTTTATCGATCAAAGCCTTTGGGCGGGCGCCACCGACCGACGTGCCGTGGGTAAGAGCCTGGTCGAGGGCCGGTGTCAGCGGAACGCCTTTTTCGATGCGTTCGGCCGCTTCTAGCAGTTCCTCGTACGAGGCCTCGGCCTTAAGGCGCGGAACGTATTCCTTAGCGGATTTCTGAAAATCGAGCGCGCCAATCCTGTCGGAACCCGATTCAAGCAAATAGGTCAGTTCGGTGATTTCGCGGGCCTCGGGCGCCTTGGCGTCCACGAGACGATTGATAATGACCCTGCGGCCCCAGGCATCGGGAGAGCCGTCGCGAATGCAGCTAGCCATGGACAGGCCTGCGGCCGGTTCGATCAGGCCGCGGCGGAGCGGGAGCTCGGGTTCATAGATCGGGATCGCGTCTTTGCGGCTCAGATAGCTGGCGCCATAGTTAAAGGCGTAGGTGTCGCCGTTCCGGTTGATGCGACCGGCAACAACAGGTTCGGTTTCTCCCGGAAGCCAAATCCACACAAAAGCTTCATTTCGCTGCGCGCGCTTAGAAGTCATCATCAATCTCCTGTCTGCGGCGGCGGACGCTCTTCGGCAGGAGTGTCAATTTTTCATCGAGGCGGGCGTTGTGCATAGCCAGTGTACGGTCGTCGAATTCGAACAAGCGGACACCGACGAGCGCGGCAACCTCGAAGACGATGCCAATCTCGGGGCCTGGCTCACCGTATTCGATCCTGCGAAGGGTTTTGCGAGTGATGCCAGCCCGTTCTGAAAGCTCGGCAGCCGTGAGTTTGCGCTCCAATCGGCCAGCTTTGATCAATTTGCTGAGGATCGAGAGTGCCTGCTTAGTGACGCGGGAGTAGCTACGTGTTCGCTTCATTGTCATTCAACCATATTGGGTAAATTAAGGCCCATAATATACTTATATGGGTCTTTAAATGCTCATTTTAAGCATAGCTTCAACGAAATGTCAAATGAATGGGCAAAGTATGACCCCTAAGGTAAGCATGTGGGTCTTTTAGTACTCATGAAGTGGAGATTAAGAGGGAAAACTCTGGAGCCCGCCAGCAAAGCAGGGCTGTGCTGGTGCCCACTCCGTCCTCGCCGCCGTCACCCCCGCTCAGGGTGAGGGGTGACGGATGGCTCCGGCGAAGCAGGGCAGCAGGAAACGCAGGTCAGTAGAGCATTCAAATAAACAGCTCACACGGCAATTGAGGTCTGGAAAATTTTACCCTGTTTTCTCGAAATGTTCTGTCACCATGGGGACGCCATGAGTGCCGACGTAATAACCCTTAAGGAAGTTGCCGAGTACCTAAAACTCACTGAGAAGACAGCGTGCCGGCTTGCAGCGGAAGGGAAATCCCGGGTTTCAAGGTGGGTGGTTCTTGGCGTTTCAAACGGTGCGCCATAGAGTCATGGATCGACACCGCGTTGCAGGGCGCGACCAAGAATGCCGGGCGGGTAAGGAATTGAAAAGAAATCCAAATAAAGCGTACCTGGTCGTTGACGCTTTTGCGGGGCCGGGCGGATTGGGCGGTGGAACGCCTTTTTTTGAGCTCCCAAATCTAACTCGCGAGACAAGTCGGATGAGTGACCCCGATTGATTTTGCTCTGAAACCCAGGATTCGAGCTATTTGTGATCAGAGTTTTCCGACGTAGGCTTTCCTGGCTGGAGAGGGTCGACTGCGATGAAAGCATCCAAATTCACGGATGCGCAGAAGACGTTTATCATCGAACAAACCGAGGACGGGACATCTGTGGCTGAGATGTGCCGAAAGGCTGGGATCAGCCAGGCGGCATGCGTCAACTGGAAGAAAAACACGATGGCCTGATGCCATCCGGGATGAAAAAGCTGCGCGGCTTAGAGGATGAGAACCGGCGCCTCGAGAAGGTCGTTGCTGGTCTGAAAGCCGCAGAATATGAGCACTTTTTTCCTTCATTGCGATAAACTGTATCCTCAAATTATCTTTGAGGAATTCTTCCGCAATGGTACCTTGTGCTCCATATTTTATGAATTGAGTGAAATTAAATGAAACAAGCATTTGTTATCATGCATGGCATGGGAGAACAGATTCCCATGGATACCTTGAATTCGTTCGTGCAATCGGTGTGGACCACGGATACCAGCCTGGTCGATGAAGGTAAGCCTGACCCGGATACCGGAGGGCCGCGCACTCACAACGCATCCTGGGCAAAGCCCGACGATCGGAACAACTCGACCGAGCTTCGGCGGATCACAACGGAAACGGACCGCGAAGGCAACAAGACGGATTTCTTCGAGTATTACTGGGCGCATATGATGGAGGGGACGACCTGGGAACAGGTATCGACCTGGATTCAGGACCTGTTACTGCGGGACCCCCGGACACGCGTCCCCCACCGGGTCCTGCATGCGTGGATCGCGCTCTGGATGATAACCTTGCTGGTCCTGGCTTTCATGATCTGGGGTTTCCTGGATGACAGCCAATGGTTCAAGATCGTTTCGGCTGTTCTCGGCGTTGCCGCGTCGATCTTTGTCTCAAACGTATTGATCAAACGGTTTGGCGATGTGGCCCGCTATGTCAAAGCCTTGCCGTCCAACGTGGCCAAGCGCCACGAGATCAGGCAGGGTGGCGTGGATTTGCTGGATCGGCTGATTCAGTCAAAGGAATATGACCGCATCGTGGTGGTGGCCCATTCGCTGGGGACGATCGTGGCCTATGACATTCTGTCGATGCTCTACGCCAAGTATAACAGCATCCTGGACGAAGGATCGTTTGAACAACCCGAGCGCGACTGCCTGGAACAGATGATCCGCGAGGCATTACGGGGCGGCACACTGGATATCGACGCTTATCAGGCCCAGCAAACAAAAGCTCTGGCAGAGGCAATAGGGCAGGGGGCCAGCTGAAATATTACGGATTTTGTCACCCTGGGGTCGCCGCTGACTCACGCGGAGTTTCTGGTGGCCGAAAGCCACGAGGCGCTTCGGCACCGGCAAACGCGCAGGGTGCTTCCGACCTGTCCGCCAACTCTGGAATATGATGGAACCACAAAACTGCATCACCTGAGCTATTCGAATGAAGATGATCGAAAACCGATCGGGCGCCGCGTCCCGCATCATGCGGCGCTGTTTGGGTTCACCCGGTGGACAAACCTCTATTCCGACGAAAAAAGCATTCTTACGGGTGATTTGATCTCCGGTCCGTTGGGCTCCGCTTTTGGGTTGGGTCAGGATGGCAGGGTTGTTGCAGGTATCCGGGATATTGCGGTTCTTCCCAAGCTGATGCCAGATGGAGAGGTGGCTCCAGGGCATGAGCGTTCGTTTTTCTCTCATAACAATTACTGGGCGCTGGACAAGGGAACGGAGATCGTGCCGGCTGATGTGCCCCATCACATAGCCATGTTGCGACAAGCGCTGCAGATTTTGCAGGGGAATGCCTAGATGCGGTTTATTGATCGGGCGCAGATGCAGGCGCCGAAGATCCTGTTCGACAAGCGTGCTGACGAAGCGCGCGGCCGCATCGAGGAGTTTATCAAGCAGAGCCTGTCCAAAGGCAGCACCCGGCGCGCGCCGTCGACAGAATGGTTGGACGAGAGTTTCGGTTTCCGATCCGAGATGGCGGACATGTTTCACAAATGTTGCGCCTATTGCGAAAGCCCCGCCCGGTTTGATGCGGATGACGGCGTCGGCCTTGTCGGACGCCACCGTCCCCCGGCATTGGCTGAAGATGAGCGGGGAAACACGGAGCTGACCGCTTACAGTTGGCTTGCCTATGAATAGGACAACTTACTATGGATCTGCAGCCATTGCGCGCGATCCAAGGGCAATCTGTTTTTTGTCCGAAATCGTCGAGGCAACGTGTTTGATACTGTCCACATCTTACGTGAGACAGAAGATGAGTTCCGGCGACGGCGGTGAAGATAGGCCTGTGCGGCTCTCCGGCGACGCTGAGCCGGCCCACGAAGGCTTTCAGAATTGGATCGCGCTCGCGACTGACAGTCTTTGCGGCGCGTATACGCGCGGTGTAAGTCTTGCCGTCGTTTGCTGTGCCTGTGGGATCACCTGGGGTGGCTCTATGGACGCTGTGATATTTTCTGAGTTCCGCTGAAACAGGTCACTTCTACGCCAAATTTGAAGATTTTCCTGAATGGTGGTGAAGCAGTGTCAGTATGGATGGGCGCTGTTCTGAGCGCGCTGTGCGCCTTCTGGAGTGGTGAACCGAGCCCCGGCCAAGAAAATCGACCGCGCCTGTGCGAAGTAAGATCTTCCTGAAACTGGCCTGTTATCCGGTCGCGCGCGGGACGTATTTACCGCTTCAGGAAGATGAAGCACTGCTTTGGACGCGGGGCTGTGTCCAAGGCGTTTGCAGACATTCTCCAGCAAAACCCGAACATGGTGGATAGCGTTCACGACAGTGTTGTTGAACCCTTTGCATGCTTGATCGCGCTTGCGTTTCAAATGTACTGAAATGATTTTGTCTTGTTTAAATTTAGTGGTGTAATCGCAATAACTTACGTGTTTCATGTCGCTTTGATATCATTTCAGGGGCTTCAGGGGTTCTAATTGTTTCAAAACCGATGAAGCGAAAACTTGAGAACTTCAAAAAATATATATACTACAAGTATATAATCGTTGCGTGAGGTTAAAATACCGTTTCATGGCGCTCTCGGATCAGGCCATACTGGATTTTATCGCGGAGAACCCCGGTGCGGGTCGGGAGGCAATCCGGCGCGGTGCTGCGCAGCAAGTCAGCGATACGACCATATGGCGCGCGCTGAGCCGCCTTGTCGATGAAGGAAAGCTCGAAGTTTCAGGCAAGGGGCGGGCCACCGGCTACACCATTGCCGGATCAACCGTCGTGCGCGCGCATCTGACCACACCCTATAACCGGCGCATGCCGGTTGGATATCGGCGTGAGTTTCTGGATGCCTATGTGCCGAACAAGAGCTTCTATCTGCCTCATGCAGATCGGGCGCGCCTGCTTGAGGCCGGGCGGCCTGTAGGTGGTCCGATGGTGGCGGGCACTTATGCGCGCCGGATACTGGAGCAGCTTCTTGTCGATCTGTCCTGGGCGTCTTCACGGATGGAGGGCAATACCTATGACATCCTGCAGACCGAAAAGCTAATCCGCTACGGAGAAGAGGCGGCAGGCAAGGACCGCAAAGAAGCGCTGATGATCCTCAACCACAAAGAGGCCATCCAGTATGTCGTCGATAACCTTGGTGAGATCGCGCTGCGCCGCATTGATCTTTTTGGACTCCATACGCTGCTTTCCGATGGTCTTCTGGTTGATCCGGGCCTGGCCGGGCGCTTGCGCCCGGGCGCAGTCGGTATCTCACATTCGAGCTACAGACCGCTTGATGATGCGGCGACGATTGACGAAGAGTTTGACATTCTTCTGGCAAAGGCCAGTGAGATTATCGATCCGTTCGAGCAATCATTTTTCCTGCTTGTCCACATTCCGTATCTGCAGGCCTTTGTTGATATCAACAAACGCACATCACGGGTGGCTTCGAATATACCGCTTCTCAAGGTCGATCTTGCGCCCATGTCGTTCTTGACTATGGATGACGGCGATTACATTGATGGGTTGATTGGTATTTACGAGCTTAACAATGTCGCGCTTCTGCGCGAGGTCTATATCGACGCTTATCTGACCTCGGCAGAGAAATACCGTGTGCTCCGCGCCGAAGTTGAAACCCCTGAAAAAGCCGCTCTCACCTACCGCGAATTTGTACGTGAAGCCGTGCGGTCCTGTGTGCTCGAGATCAAGATGTTTGATGCCAGCGCGGTGCTGGAAATGGCGGCAGCGGCGGGGGTTCCGGAAGAGGACCGCGATGCTGTCACCGCCTATGTCGGTGAGCAGGTGCGCGGTCTTCATGAAGGCAATATGATCCGCTACAAGTTGCGCCCGGAAGACTTGGCAGGACTTGCCCGGGGTGAAGTGTGATGGCAGGGCGTTTTCAGGCCGGTACGGCTATTGCGGCTTCGCGCCCGAAATCACCATCCGTGAAGAGGCACCGGAAGGGCTGCGGTTTGCGGTGCTGGCGATGACAAAAGACGTGGTGGCAGGTTTCAAAGCGCTCCGCGAAGCTGTTTGCCAGGTGCTGCGGGTGCGGCTCGACCCGAACGCTTGGTCGGAATAGCCTAATATCTGGGAAGAGGCACAGCGGTTTGTTGAAGAGTGCCCGTGGCCCAAAGTCCATGACATTGCCGAGGCGCTCTACAAAGACCTGTCCCGTGGGTTTTCTGATACGTCCGGCACAATTGAATAGAAGTTCAACCAGCATTTTCGGGGGAACGGAATTGGCTGACAGATGGAAGGCGCTCTGATCGTTTATCGCGGTTCAGAGGTTTTTGCAGGGGCAACGCACGAAGGGCAACCACCAGATCCTTGTCGCTAAGGTCCGCCTCGGTTACGGCAAGAGGGCCGCCTACGGGCAGATCGGGGTCGCCCGGAAGATGGAAACCGATGCGTTCCACATCAGGCATTCGGGCGCGCAGATCATCAACCCGTCGAGTTTTTCGGTTGGTCGAGGACTTTACGCGTGTTGGTGGCAGTCGTATTCGCCCCAAAAGTTGGAGTGCGCTCCTGCGGATGGACCACGCACAGTGTAAGTCTTGCCGTCGCCAGCTGTGCCTGTGGGGACCACCAAGAGCGGCTGTTGCCCAGTCAGATTTGTCAAAATCTCATCGGAGCGTTTTTCGGGATTGGCGATAGGGTCCCCTGGCGAGGCTGCTTCGAGCCGGGACTGACCACAAATGGAACTCATCAATGTAGTTTCAGGCTCTGCACAAAACTGAATCCGGCAAGGTACGGTCGATTTCATGGTTTGGCATTTTGCTTCCACTTACGTCTGGGTCATCCACATCACTTCGTTAATCCCGCAACGAACGCAACATAAGTCACGCCGCTGCCTGAGACTGGCCTAAGTCGCCATAGAGCGCGCGAAGCAAGAAGCCTCGTGCGCCATTCACATCCCGATCGACGCGAATTTCCCCATCAGTGATGGTCTTTGCGCCGCCGAGATTTTCTTCGATCACCCCATCCCAGGATCTGGTCTTGCTGGTATAGGCCTCGTTGCCGATGACCA
>WQBJ01000102.1 GCA_013032095.1 Ruegeria atlantica
GGTTGGCGGAATACTCCATGTCACCACAGAGCATTGGAGCCAACGCGGCCGTGAGAGATTGCCGCATGGATACAGCCTGTGTCAGTTCGCTTCGAACGATATCAATGCCAGCATAGTGTCCAGGCATCTGACTGATCGAACCGACGGCGGGCATTTTCGAGACTACGGGATCTTCGGATTTACCGGCTTCCGCCAGCTCTGCAAAGATATTTCCAATAGCCTGACCCAAAGGCGTTTCGTCCAGTTCAGGCGCTGCAACACATGCTGCATCTCCCGAGTCGCTCTCACTGCCTTCATCGCCGCCGTTCTGACTGCTCTGACCGCTTTGGTCGCCCTGCGCCTCGTCGCCGCCGTTCTGACTGCTCTGACCGCTTTGGTCGCCCTGCGCCTCGTCGCCGCCGTTCTGGCCGCTCTGACCGCTTTGGTCGCCCTGCGCCTCGTCACCGCCGTTCTGACCGCTCTGACCGCTTTGGTCGCCCTGCGCCTCATCGCCGCCGTTCTGGCCGCTCTGATCGCCTTGGTCGCCCTGCGCCTCGTCACCGCCGTTCTGGGCGGCTTGGTTGGAAGGCAAAGCAGCCTCCAGGACACGATACAGTTCGTCGGCATACTCGATAACGGCAAAGTAAAGGTTCTTTCTAGATCCAAGACCTGCAACCGCCTTCGCAATACGGCGCGCTTCAGTGATCGTGTCAGCGGGCACAACCTGGGCAAAAACCGCTTCGTAGCGCGTTGCTTGCGCTGTCAGCAGGGATTGCCCAAGGCATTCACACCGGAAGACAAGGAGGCACCAGTTGAGTGCAAGATGCCAGTAGTTCGCACACTCGGCCGGATCAGAGGCCTCTCTGCACAGCATGTAGTCCACTGCAGCATTGAGATAGGTGACCGCGCCGGGATAGGTGCGCTGGATATTCGCCTCGATGCGAATGTCTTCCAGTATGTTTTCGATCGACTTCCAGATGTGGAAATTGGGCTTCTTATGCCTCTTTCCCACTTCAGATCTGAGCAGGGAAAAGTCAGTTTGCCGGACGTGACCACCGGCCTCATGGGCAATCAGCCCATAAAAAGCAGGTAGCAATGCGGGGTCCTGAAAATCCCAATGCGGCAAGGTGATTACCCGGCCGTTTGTTGCCGGATCGCCACCGAGAATTACATTCACGCCCCACTTGCGCCCGAGGAGCGCTGAGAGCCTGGTTGCAACCGAGGCATAGTCGATTTGAGTTTTTGTCATCATGGGGGTAGCTCCATAGAAAAAGGGGACCACCCCCATGCGGGAGTTGGTCCCGCGTGGGTGATGATTGAGGTGAACAGCCCCATGAGGGGCTGTTCGGTGTTTACCAGTCGAAAACCGCCCTGAATTCGGGCTGTGTTTTCACTGGCTTCGCTTTGTCAGGATTGTTCTCGACCGGGGTTTCTTCCCCACGGCCACTAAAATCAAGGTCCAGTTCCGGGAACGGTTGATCATTCCCGGTGTGATCCGGGCCGGATGCGCAGCTCGGCCTTCGAAGCGGGGATATAGTCCTGTAGCTCCTCATCCGCGATTTGCACCGGGAGAATACCATCGATCGTCCGGTTCATGACGTTTGCTGTTTCCAGGCAGTTGAAAACCAGCTCGGCCATGCGCTCACCGAAGCTTACACCCAGCATCGGGCGGGATTTCAGGAAGGACAGGAAGGCGTCTATCGATGCTTTGCTGGCCACGAAGAACGGCACACCGAAGAACTTGATACCGGCGGGCGTATTCTTTTGAACATGCGCGTAGATGAAGGGCGACATCGGCATGTTCCAGGTGGCCTCCGCCGCAAACTCGGTGAACCGCCTGAGCACAAGGCTTGTCATTTCGATAGACCCTGGCTTGCGGCGCGGATCGATGGATTGTCCGACATTCAGGTGATCGGCATCCTGGACAACCTGGAAGACCGGGGCGCGTGATCCCGATTCCGGATTGCGAATGAAATCCTCGAACAACTGCCGGACCAGGGGGTTGGAGGCATAGATGAAGGCAAGCAACGGGCGCGGTACAAGCGACATGACATGTCTTGTGGTAAAATCCCTATGGGCAAGCGGTTCATCAATGTCAAAGTCGATGAAATAGCTCTTTACCCTGTGGGACGTCACCCACCCCTCGAACCCTTCGACCATGGGCTCCCACGGAAGATCACGTACCGGAGCCGCCGATGAACGGAACTGCCCATCCTCAGCGGAGTCTGTATGGACCGACAGCGCCTTGACATAGCCCAGCGTATGCACCTTGCCGATGTCATGCAGCAGACCGCCAATGAAACAGATCAACTGCCATGCAAGAATACCCGCATCCCGGTCACGCGGGGCCGTTTCCATCACCACGTTCTTGCTCACGCTCATGTGCAGCGCGCCAACAGCCACGCCCATTGAGTGCGTGAACAATCCTCCGCGTCCGGAATGATGATGTGCCTTGGAAGCCGGAAGAGGTCCCATCCAGTGCGCGACACGTCTGATCAGTTCAAGGGCCTGATCGTCAAAGTCCGGAATGAACCTCTTGTTGGTAAAAGCATCCAGCGCCTGGCTGATGAGTTGCCTGTTGGCTTCCATCAATTCCCGTGCCGTGACAACCTCAAGCCCTTCCTTGTCCGGGTGAATAAGATCCGCAGGAACAGTCAGATTGCTCCGGTCCCGCATCCAGTCCAGCGTGGATATCCTCTCCGGGGTTTGGCCTTTCGTCTTGTTTGCCGAAGGCCCGTCATTTTGACCCTGCTGTCTGAAAGAATGACAACCATTAGGAGCGGCCTTCTGCTTTTCTGTATTGCGAGCGGCCTTGGTGCAACTGTCAGAAATGTCCCCGCCCTTCGATGAGAAAGACAGGAGTTTGGACAGCAATCTCATCACTCGTCCCCCTGCTCCACGATCTTGCGCGCTTCCTTTATGGCCGCCCGCCAGAAGGAAACCCGCTGTCGCAATGCCGCCGCACGGTCCTCGATCTCACACAGGCGCGGACGAAGGTCTTTCTCAAATCGGTTAAAAATCGACTTCGGATACCTGCCATTCTTACGCCCCCTGATTTCCTCCGTAAACCGAACCGGCTCCGCACCTACCCTCTCAACCTTCTTTTTAGAGTACGATATCCAGACGATTTTCGGCCCGATCTGACCCGACAAATTCTTAACTGCCAGGGCAAATGGTGGCTTTCGATGGCGTCTCACGCCGCTCCTGCGGATCAACTCATGACACTCATCCTTCAGCTCATTCGCTGCATCGAACAACTCGGAGTGAATGGCATCTGCTTGCGCTACAAGCGCCTTCGCAGCAGCAATCTGACCCTCCTTGGAATACCCGTTCTGCATGGTTCTTCTTTCCGGTTACCCACAACCCTTTGATGTCCGCCGCGTCGACGATCAGTTCACGACCAGTTTAAGGGCGTCTCCCTGCCTTTTTTACATAAGTAAGCCAAATAAACCAGATGCGACTATGCCGGTCTTTTCCAGTCGAATTCGATCAGAAAGGTCCCCATGGGACTTTAGCCCAAGCGCTTTGCTGCCTAATGGGATTTTATACCCCCCCTAAAATCCATACATGTAGTGGGATTTTGCACCCTGCTAAAATCGGGCAATGGGATTTCGCATCCTTTTGTTCTATGAGGCGAATACGCACAGAAGTGTTAATTGAGGTAAACTCCCGTTAAGAGGGTCTGTGACATTGGTCTTCTAGAGCCCGCTTCAACACTCCTGGACTTGTTCTCTCTAGCGGCGTCTTCAAAGAGTGCTTCGACAAATTGAGTTTCGTTCACGACACCGGGTTCACAGTTTTGAAACTGTCCCCTTCGGATAGTTCGGAATGTCTCGACGCCAGCTTACGCGCCTTTGCTCCGGCAAGTGAGCGGAACCCGCGCATGGGGGGGCAATCGCTGCTTCAGCGCAGCGTGATCGCTCTCGACACGGTTGTTCACGTACTTTCGCGTGATGTGTCGAATTGCACAATCCGGCCCAAACCACTCATTGAGTTCACCAATCACCTTCGCATAACGGTGCGCTTTGTTGATGATCGTTGTCAGCGGCTGATACGGTCACGCTGTTACTTGCACCTGCCGGAGGAATGCCCCTACGCCATTGGCATCGCGCCGTGCGGTTTGGCGAAAATTGATAATTGGCCAAATTGGTCGGCCGCGCGCCAGAGATAACACCGGTGCTCGCCTACGCGGAGGCAGGTCTCATCCAAATGCCATTGCAACCCATGCCAGCTGCGATGTGCCTGGTGCATACGTTTTCGAAGTTCGGGTCAAACTTGCAAACCACGCGAAGGGCCGCCGAAGCGTCGACCGCCATGCCTCGCTCAACCAGCATGTCGTGGACGCCCCGGTCTGATACCGGATACCGGCAGTACCAGCGTACCGCCAGAAGGATGACTTCTTTCGGGAACCGGTGCCGCCTGCCATCCTGGTCTCCATGTTTCGATGTAAATTGACACTCGTCGACAAAAACCACTGATGCAACAGACCCGATTTAGGTGAATTCGCGCCTCGCCCAACGCTCGGTAAATTCGATCGGGCGAATGATGACAAATTCAACATCATAGAACGTACCGCGCATACCGATCGCCTGCGGTGTGTCGGGACGTTTTACTCCATCGAACTGGCGCATAGCCTAACAATTGCAATGCGCAACCAAGTATAATCCGCAAAAAGGGAAGATTTTGATCATTTCCCACTCACCACCTAAAATGTCCAGCCCGGCCCCGCAGGGGTGGTTGTGTCGCAATCCTTGAACTAAGAATGCCGAAAACGCGTTTCCCGGGCGATCTGCGAGAGATGGAGCGTCTCCTGGTCAGTACCTGGAGGCCCGTCAATGAGACCTGTGATTTCCCGACCAATTGAGAAGATGTTGTCAGGTACGGCTCTATCCGCTCGTGATTCCAACTGAAAATGGGCCAGTACTCAGATTACCCAACCTGCATAACGACGAGATTACTACGCGCATCCAATCTATTTTACAGTATTTCTGATCTGAATATTTAGTGGGTCCAATCCAACGAATACCAGCAAAGCCAGGGCATGGTCCGGTTAACCTATCAAACACACCTTTTGAATTCGCCCAAACTCAAGCTGGATTGCTCCGAGCAAAGGTTTCAAATGGTGTGACTGAATGTACTGAGCAATGAACTTGCTAGGCGCACGTAATATGATCGTCTGATCTTTTGTTTCCACGTATTGGATATCTCGGTACCAGCTTTTGAACAGCAGCGGTTCAGACTGTAATAAGCGTCGAAGAGCCCTGCCCCACGGATCCTGAGCGTCTTGCTCCTCAAGCTCGACAGCTACCGGTTTTTCTTGGCCAAACTGAACATGAACAACTTTTTCAGCCGGCTTTGGAGTTTGCGTTTCCATGCGTGATGCAAAATCAGATCCAACATTTTTCCAAACGGGTTCACTCAAACGGAAAATTTCCGCGTAGTTTAACCGGTACGCTGCAACGCGCCCCCTAACCCCAGGCCTTAGCTGAAGAAGTATATTATACTCCGTGAGCCGTTTGATTTCTCGCTTGACGGTACGTTCGTCCACGGACCAGAGACGGGCCATTTCCTTTTGCCCAACTGTTAGTTCATCAACCCGCCAATTGTACCGGGCGGTTATCAACGCGATGAGCCGCATCATTGAACATTGAAATCCCGGCGTGCCACTCAAACCCGCGACAGAGATTGCGGTTAAGAGATCATACTTCTGAGACCCTGCCTGAGGTCCTGTAAATCGTTTTATTTCCATTTTGATACTGCCACTGTGCCTCGAGCGGATCGGTTTCACTGACCGATTCCATCAATTGAGTTCAGTGTGATGAAATCCCGTAGTTTGTCAACGAACTTCGAAAAACAGGATGACAGCTTCCAAATTCAAAATCAAAAGAAATTTCGGTTAATAGGTAATAGGTGACAGTCTAGTGACACCTTATATGGCGTCTGGTGTCACCATATATCTGGTTATTGCTTGTTTCCTGTCACCAAAACTTAGGTTGGGCCGCAGAAAATCTCCCGAATTTTGCCGAATCGGAAGCAAAAAGCGGAAATTCTGATCTTTACGATTTGAAGTTTTCCAAAATCGCGTTATTAAAAGGCATTCATGATATAACAAGAGCAGCACCATGCGTGACCACACCGACCTTCAAGCTATGAACGAACGAAGCCTGGCTCAACAGGCTGCCGTTCGCCGTGCAACCTTTTCGCCCGCTGACGAGAAAGTGCTTCGACCATTCTCTATCTGGGAAATCAGCCAGTTTATGTTCGATGTTCCCGCGGACACTTTGAGAAAAAAGTTAGCTGATGATCCATCTCTTCCGCAAGGCGCGACAGAAGATGACGGGCGGCAAAGATGGTTTTCTCTGGCGGAGATTAACGAGTTGAGACGTCGCCTGAGATTTAGAGGTAAAAGCCTTCTGCCTAAAAGGCCGGCGGGTCGGGCAATGAGAGTGGCGGTTTCGAACTTTAAGGGCGGTGTCGGCAAGACAGTCGTTGCGCAGCACCTGGCGAATGCGGCCGCGCTTGATGGTTACCGCGTTCTTGTGGTGGATTTTGACCCACAGGCGACACTCACACATTCGATGGGCCTGGCCGAAGTTAGAGAATGGAATACAGTCTGGGGTATAATGTGTCGTGACCTTTGCCGGGAGGCGAACCGGATCGCAGAGGAATATGACGATCCTGCAGACTGCCCCTACCCTACTGCTGACGAGTTGCCCGAGGATGTCCAGTCGATTGGCTCGCAGCGTGTGCAAGACTTCATTCAAAGAACTTCGTGGTCGACAATCGACATCATCCCTAGCTGTGCGAACGCAGCCTTTGTTGAGTTTGCTTCCGCCCAGTACAGGTCCATTCACAAGGCATGGAGCTTTTTTGGGTGCGTTGCCAGATATCTCGATGAGCTTCCCGATGACCAATATGATCTGATTATTTTTGATTGCCCACCTGCAATTGGATATCAGTCTTTGAACGCTGCCTTTGCGGCAGACATTCTCTATATTCCCTCTGGCCCAGGTTATTGGGAGTACGACAGCACAACGAGTTATCTCGGTCAGCTTGGCGATGCGTTGGAAGACATAACTAACGGCTTTGAACGTATTGCTCAGGATGCCGGCATCACTCTTCCAAAGAGGTTTGATGACATACGCGTTCTCATGACCCGCTTCGAGGTCAGCAATTCTCTGCATGTAGCGATGATGGACGCTTTTAAAAATGTGTTCGGAGCCGACGTCTGTCAAAACCCCATCGAGATGACGCGAGCAGTCGAGCAGTCAGGTCGTTTCCAAATGTCTGTTTACGAGCAGGACTACAGGCAAATGACCCGAGACACATGGAAACGAGCCCGTCAGTCTTTTGACAATGCGTATAGCGAGTTCAAGGGCGTTGTCCTGAAGGCGTGGGAAGCGCGTACTAAAGTTGAGGAGCGTGTAGAATGAGCGGTAATAAATTTGGCTTCACTCCGATTGACGAAAATGACCTCAAGAAATCCCGTCGCCGCGAAGTGGGTCCGATGGGGGCCGCCGTACGCGAGACGGCAAATAGTTTGAATGAAAGCACTGAAAATCGTGTCGAGCAGCGGCGGCAGAATGCTTCAGATGCCAAAGAGTATCGCAAGGCCCGTGATGAAGGGAGAGTCTTAGTCGCGGTCGGCACAAATGAAATTCACACGTCGGACCTGCCGCGCGATCGTTTGGATCTTTCGGCTGTCGCGAGTTCTGATGAAATGGACGAACTCAAGGCATCAATTCAAGAACGCGGCCAGAAGGAACCCATAGAACTCTACAAAGATTCAGAAGGTCGTCTCCAACTCAAAAAAGGTTGGCGACGATTGACTGCTCTTAAGCAGCTTTTTGAAGAAACTGGCGACGAACGCTTTTCCAGAGTTATGGCTCGTGTCGCCGAGTCCCAGAGTGATCGCATCGATCTCTATATCGACATGGTTGAGGAGAACGTTGTTCGGGAAGACCTGACCTTTGCCGAAATGGCACAGGTGGCGATTCTTGCCGCCAATGAGGCGGACCTGGGGGCAGGGGACGCGGACGCTTTAGTCGGGAGACTGTACTCGTCTCTGCACAAGATGAAGCGTTCTTATATTCGTAGCTTTGTCTATCTGCTTAACGAGCTTGAAGGCGCTTTACCGTTCCCAAAGGCCGTATCCAGAAACCTTGGAGTTGAGGTGGCTCGAAAACTACGGGCATCGTCAGGTTCAGTTCCAGGATTAAAGGATGAGTTGGCGCGCGCATCGTCAGCCGCTGAGCAAAACGGGATGCTGGAAGCTTTCGTGGCAAGGTTTGATGCTGACCCTGCCAGTGATAAGCCGCGTGAAAAAAGTGAAAGCGTGAAGTATGAATTCCACGTGGGTTCTTCGAAGGTCACTGCTCGAAAAGGCGAGTGCAGGATTTTGTCTGGCCAGGACTTTACTTCGATCGATAGGGCCAAACTCCAAAGGGCAGTCGAAGCTTTCGAAGCGGTTCTGGACGAATAGTAACCCGCGGGTTACGCATGCTTAGCAATGTTTTCATGAAGGCGGTAACCCGTGGGTTACCGCCTTATTTTTTTAAAACGGTTTACCCCAAGAGGTCGCTTGCGGGATTTTCCGCGATATCGACGTCATCGTAGTATTTCTGCGCCTGGGCGAGGGAGCGATGCCGCGACAGGCGCATGGCGGCCTGGATCGGGCACCGTCGAGCGCGGCCTGGGTCAGGAAGTCCGAACGCAACCCGTGGGGCGAGGCAAAATCCTCTGGCAATCCCGCAAGTGTCAGCCGGTGCTTGACGATCTGATAGATCGCATCTGGAGACAGACGGCGTTTCAGTACTCGGTCGGCTTTGGAGATTGGCCGGAACAGGGGGCCGTCCTTAATCTGAGCAACCTCGATCCAATGCACCAGCGCCTGTGCCGCGCGGCCCTTCAACACCAGCCGTGGGGTGTCGCCCTTGATGGTGGTCTTGGTCTCCAGCAGCGAGATCCAGACGAGGCCGGATTTCCCGAATTCCTTGCACGAGACATCCTCGCGCATCAGCCCGGTGATTTCCGACCGCCGCCGCCCGCCCGAGGCCCAGCCCAGCGTCAGGATCGCCCGGTCCCGGCAATCCCGGCGCGACCCACGGCAGGTGGCCAGAAGCTGTTCCAGCACAT
>WQBJ01000103.1 GCA_013032095.1 Ruegeria atlantica
AAATAGCGCACGGCTGGACTACCGAAGCTTTCAACCGGCCGAAACACATCACGCGCACCGGAATGAATGTCTTCAACAGCATCACCGGAACATCACCGGAGGCGAATGAGGGACGGGGGGGAATCAGCCTGTTTCCGCGCGTCTCTTTTCCATGGGATGTGCTGCCCCACCCGGGCCAGGGGGCTGTGTTTCTTCGGAAAAATGCAGGCAGGGTTTTCGAATAGGAACGGGGAGTCCCTCTCTCAGTTGCGGATTCGTGGGAGACTTCCAGCCATAAATTTTCCGCAGGCATTGTGCGGTCGCTGGCGTAATTTCAATTCTAAACTGGCCCGGGATTTCAGGGCCAAGCCGGATCACGGACGCACGCCTGCCCCATTCAGGAGAAGCACGTCATGTCCGGCATTATTCTTGATGGCACTATTGGAAAGGACAAGCTCATCGGCACCGGCGACACCGATACACTTAATGGTTATGCCGGTGATGACTGGCTCCGAGGTTACGACGACGATGACCTGCTCAACGGCGATGCGGGCAACGACACGCTTTACGGCGACGATGGCAATGACACGCTGAACGGCGGGGGTGATGATGACTGGCTCCGAGGTTACGACGACGATGACCTGCTCAACGGCGATGCGGGCAACGACACGCTTTACGGCGACGATGGCAATGACACGCTGAACGGTGGCAGCGGGAATGATACCCTCAATGGTGGCAACGGGGATGACCTGTTTGTTTTCACCGGAGACAGTTTTGGCCAGGACACCATAAAGGGATTCACCGCTGGCCTGGACAGCGGAAGCTTGGACGATGTGATCGAGTTCAGAGGGGTGACGGGGTTTGCCTCCTTTGCCGATGTGATCGCCAACGCATCGGATAACGGATCAGATACGACCATCACGCTGGACAGTGGCAATCATGTTGTTCTGAGGAATGTGCTGGTTTCTGACCTGGTGGCCTCGGATTTCCGCTGGCAGACGACAAACTCCGCCCCGGTGATCCTGACACCGGCGGATCTCGGATCCATCACCAGGGGCGGGAACCGTCTCATCACCGCTGCGGAACTGCTGGCCTTTGCCGGTGATGTTGATGGGGATGATCTGTCGATCACTTCGGTGACGGTGGACCCGGCCCTGGGCCTCATCGAGTCCGTCGATGCCGAGACCTGGCGCTTCACACCGAGCGCAGACCTGGTTGGCCTCGATGCTGTGGAGATTGCGTTTGCAGTTTCTGATGGCACGGATGAGATCGGCGCCACTGCCGTTCTCGATGTCCTGCCGGTTGACGATGCCTCCAGCGATAGCATCTCGGTCATCGGGGAGGCGGCGTTTCAGCAAACCCTGCAGGCCGACACCTCCGCGCTTGGAGCCACGGTCAGCACTTTCACCTACCAGTGGCAGTCCTCCGATGATGACGGGGCAAGCTGGAGCAATATCACCGGGGCGGATTCGGAGCATTTCGATCCGGATGTCGCACAGCTCGGCATGCGGTTGCGGGTTGTTGTTGAATACACCGCCGCGGATGGCAGCCGCACCATGCTCTTCAGTGCCGCCACTTCGGTAGTACCCGTTCTGAACATCATTAATCTTGGTACTGCCGGGAATGACTCCCTTGGAGGCTCACTCCATACAAATGACCTGCTCTACGGCGATAGCGGCAATGACACGCTCAATGGCGGCTTCGGGAGAGATACACTCTACGGGGGTAGCGGCAATGATACGCTAGAGGGAAGCTTTGGCCGTAATCTCCTTAGTGGCGGCGCTGGCAATGACAGGCTCAACGGCGGTTGGGGAGATGACACGCTTGATGGCGGGGTCGGGGATGACAATCTCTCCGGTGCTTATTTCAATGATTACGGAAGTAACTTGTATATTTTCACCGGCGACAATTTTGGCCAGGACACGATTTGGGGGTTCACTGCGGGCCTGACGGATGGGACCCTGGACGATGTGATCGCATTCAGAGGGGTGAGCGGGTTTGCGTCTTTTGCGGACGTGATCGCCCATGCATCGGATGACGGAACTGATACGACCATTACGCTGGACAGCAGTAATCACGTTGTTCTGGCGGACATACTTGTCTCCGACCTGGTGGCTACGGATTTCCGCTGGGAGACAACAAACACCGCGCCGGTGATGTTGCGGCAGGCGGACCTGGGCGGCATGGACAAGGGCGGCAGCCGCCTCATCACCGCCGCGGAACTGCTGGTTTTTGCCGGCGATGTCGATGATGAGGATGTGTTGTCCGTGACCTCGGTGACGGTGGACCCGGCCTTGGGGATCATCGAGCTTGTCGATGCCGAGACCTGGCGCTTCACGCCCAATGGGGACATCATGGGTCTGGACCTGGAAGTGAGCTTCACGGTCTCGGACAGCACCAACCAGGTGACATCCACCGCGACGATCGATGTACTGCCCTCCAATGACCCGCCGAGCGGTGACGTGACCATTACCGGGACGGCGGGATATCGGCAGGTGCTGACTGCGGATACCACCGCGCTCATCTCCGCCGGGGCAATAGGCGAGTTCATCTACCAGTGGCAATCCTCCGATAACGGGACAAGCTGGAGCAATATCGCCTCGGCAACGTCGGAGAGCCTCGAAGTGGGTCCCGAGCAACTTGGCTCGGAATTGCGGGTTGCCGTCGAATATACCGCCGCGGATGGCAGCCGCACCATGCTCTTCAGTGCCGCCACAACAACAGTCCCTGTGATCGGCTTATCGCTCTGGGAGTCTTTCCTTGAAAACAATGTATTCATTGGCGGTGCCGGAAATGACACGCTTGATGGAGATTGGGGCGATGACAGCCTCGATGGTGGAGCGGGGAATGACAGGCTTTCCGGGTCTTACGGTGATGACAGCCTCAACGGCGGCGATGGGAATGACACGCTCGATGGGTCTTTGGGAGACGATGTGCTTGATGGCGGCGACGGAAGTGACTCGCTTTCTGGCGGCACTGATTCGCTTTTTGGCAGCGGTGGAAATAACACCTTTGTCTTCACTGGAACCAGCTTCGGGAATGATACAATCACTGATTTTGACGAAACTGGTGATGTCATCGTATTCAATGGCGTGACCGGGTTGGCGTCTTTTGAGGATGTGTTGGCGAAGGCATCGGATGATGGCTCGGATACAACCATCACGCTGGATGCTGTCAACTCCGTTGTCCTGAAGGATGTCCTTGTTTCGGACCTGGGCGCATCGAATTTCAGGATAGACGGGAATTTCTCTCCCGAGGTCTCGGGTCCGGTTGCCCTCGATCCGATCAATGAAGACACCACCCTGATCTTCACCCTGACTCAATTGCTGGCAAATGCCTCGGATATGGAGGGGGACGTATTGTCCGTGAGCTCGATCTCGGTGGATCCATCCGTTGGCACCATTGAAGAGCGTGTTGCGGGTGAGGAATGGCGCTTCACACCGGTTGGCAATTACACCGGCACGGCCACAATCACCTATGTGATCAGCGATGGGAAGGGTGGCACGGCCACGGCCACCGCAGAGGTGGAGGTCGCGCCCGTCAATGACCCACCGGTGGTGGATGCACCATTGTCGCGCGCGGCCGACGAAGATAGTGCCAGCTTCATCGTCAACTTGCTTGAGGGGGCGTCTGATGTCGACATCGGCGATGTGCTGAGCGTCGACGGCAACAGTGTTATCGGCGTGACGGATGGCCTGAGCCTGTCTGCTGACAAGAAAACGCTCACCGTCGATCCGTCTCATGACACATTCCAGAGTCTGGCCGAGGGCGTGAACCGGGAGATCATCGTCACATACGATATCGAGGATGATAACGGTGGCAGTGTTGCGCAGAGCCTGACCGTGGCGATCACCGGCACCAATGATGATCCGGTTGTGACGTCGGCCCTGTTGGAGGCGGCCGATGAGGATAGCGCGGCTTTCTCCATTGACCTGCTTGAAGGTGCGTCTGACGTTGACCTGGGAGACGTGCTGAGCGTCGGCGCCAGCAGTGTTACCGGCCTGGTGGATGGCCTGAGCCTGTCCGCTGACAATCAAATTCTCACCGTCGATCCCGGGCATGACGCGTTCCAGAGCCTGGCCAAGGGTGAGAACCGGGAGATCATCGTCTCATACGATATAGAGGACGATAACGGCGGCAGCGTCGGACAGAGCCTGACCCTGACGATCACCGGCACCAATGATGATCCGGTTGTGGATGTGGCCCTGTCGAAGAGCGCCGATGAGGACAGCGCCAGCTTCGTCGTCGATCTGCTTGAGGGGGCCTTGGATGTGGATGTCGGTGACATGCTGAGCGTTGAGAATGTCACCGGCCTAGTGGACGGTCTCACGCTGTCCGGCACGTCGCTCACGGTCGATCCGTCTCATGACGCGTTCCAGGATCTGGCCGAGGGCGTGAACCGGGTGATCCCCGTCACCTACGATATCGAGGACGGGCAGGGCGGCAGCGTTGCTCAAACCCTGATCCTTAAGATCACCGGTACCAATGACGATCCGGTTGTGGATGCGGCCCTGTCGAAGAGGGCCGATGAAGACAGCGCGGCCTTCTCCGTCAACCTGCTCGAGGGGGCCTCCGATGTCGATCTGGGAGACGTGTTGAGCGTGACCATGACCAGCAGCACCCTTCCTGATGGCCTGACCCTGTCCGCTGACAATCAAATACTCACCGTCGATCCGGGGCATGATACGTTCCAAGACTTGGCCAATGGCGCGAACCGGGAGCTCATCGTCACATACGACATCGAGGATGATTACGGCGGCCGCGTTGCACAGAGCCTGACCCTGACAATTACCGGTACGAACGATGCCCCGGTAGCTGTTGATGACGCGGTCACCACCGCTGAGGACACGGACCTGTTCAACATCGATGCGCTGACCAATGACACCGATCCGGACACGGGCGACACAAAGGAAGTCGACGGCACCCCCACGGCCATTCATGGCACGGTGACGGTGAATGCGGATGGCACGCTGAAGTATTCGCCCGATGAGAACTTCAACGGCACCGACACGATCACCTACACCGTGAGAGACAGCGCGGGCGAAACGGATACCGGCGCAGTGACCGTGACGGTCACCCCGGTGAACGATGCGCCGGTTGTTACCGGGTCACTGATCGACGGCGACCCGCAATCTGGCCGCATCCTAACGGCAAACACGTCCAGCATTTCAGATGCAGACGGTTTGGGTGCCTTCTCCTGCCAGTGGCAATATTCCGATGATGATGGGGCCACCTGGCAGAATATCGTTGGGGCGACTTCAGACAGCTACAAGCTGACAGACAGCGAGCTTGGAGATCTGGTGCGGGTGCAGGTCAGCTATACCGATGGTTCGGATAATCGGGAAATCGTCAACAGCAATGCAACCTCGACCATCGGAGTATTAATCGATACTCCGGACGGCGCTGGCCATTTTTACGGTAGCAACGGGGATGACGTTTTTTTCGGAAACAACACGAACGGCGCTTACGTCACAGGCAACGGCAATGATGTTGTGTATGCGGGCAGCGGCAATTCGGTTTTGTACGGAGAAAATGGCAATGACAGCCTGATTGCAGGCGCCGGCAATGACACCCTGAGAGGCGTGGACGGGGCAGACACCCTCTATGGTGGTTCGGGAAATGATTTATACCAGCTTGCGTTCAGGGACGGCAATTCAGACAGGATCGTTATCCAGGGCAACAATTCTGGCATTGATATCGTCACTGCCTTTGAGGTCTACGCAAACGATGGCACAGATGACATAATCGCTTTGGACGGCGTGAACGGGATCAATTCCTTTGATGATCTTCAAATCACCGAAATCGGCGGCGTCAGCAGGATTGAATTCAGCACCGGCAACCAGATTACGGTGTATGCAACGGGGCTGACTGCCGCGAATTTCGAATTCAGAAACTCAACTGCCCCAACAGCTGTGGCTGATGCCGTTACCATCAATGAGGACAGCGGTCCCCAGACGATCGATGTTGTCGCAAACGATACCGGCACTGACGACACGGCCAACGAGGATCTGACTCTTGTGCGGGCGAGCGTGGACAACGGCACAGTTGAAATCGACTTTGCAAACAATGAACTGATCTACACTCCGAATGATGATTTCAGCGGGCAGGCCACGATCACCTACGAAATCTACGACGATCAGGGCAACCTCTCAGAGGGCTCTGCCACGGTCACCGTCAATCCGCTCAACGATGCGCCGGTTGCGGTTGATGACGCGGCCACCACCAATGAGGACGCGGTCCTGTCCAACATCGATGTGCTGGCCAATGACACCGATCCGGACACGGGCGACACCAAGGAAATCGACGGCAAACCCACGGCCAATCATGGCACGGTGACGGTGAATGCGGATGGTACGCTGAACTATACGCCGGACGACAACTTCAACGGCACCGACAAGATCACCTACAGTGTGAAAGACAGTGCCGGAGAAACGGATACCGGCGAAGTGACCGTGACCCCGGTAGATGATGCGCCGGACATTGCGGACAAGCTGCCCAATGTGGACTTTGACGAGGACACGCCGTTTTTCTCATTCGGGATTCCGGACGATGTGCTGACTGACGCGGACGGCGAGGTACTGACCTTCAAAGCCGAACTGGCTGGCGATTCCGGACTGCCGCCCTGGCTCTACTTCTCTCCGGTCACAAACGCCTTCTTCGGGGTTCTGCCTGAAAACCTCAACGGGTCCTTCGATATCGAGGTGACCGCTGAGGATGCAGCTCCGAACTCGAGTTCGGATATTTTCACGCTGACAATCAACCCGGTGAATGACCCCACAGAAGGCAAGCCGGTGATCACCGGAACGCTGGAGTATGAACAGACAATCACGGCCGACACCTCCGGCATCAGCGATGCGGACGGGCTGGGCGCCTTCTCCTATCAATGGGAACGCAGCGAGGACGGCGGCGCAACCTGGAGCGATATCGCGGGTGCGACGGCTGCGGAGCTTTACATCGGTCCGGAGCTGATCGGCTGGCAGCTTCGGGCGGAGGTGAGCCACACCGATGGCGGCGGCACCCTTGAGACCGTAACCAGCGCCGCGACCGCACTGGTGCCGGTCAACGTGCTGCCAATTAATATCTGGGGCACCTCCGGCGATGATTATCTCACCGGCTACAAGGGCGCGGATGATCTTTACGGCCTAGAGGGCAATGACACGCTCTATGGCCTAGAGGGCAATGATGAGCTGGACGGCGGCACCGGCAGAAACGTCCTTTACGGCGGGGACGGCAATGACTTCCTTGTCAATGGAATGAACGGCCTTGCAACCGGCAGCTATCTTGATGGCGGCGCCGGTAACGATTTTATTATGAACCAGAACGGCGCCTCTGCTGTGAACGGCGGCGCCGGAAACGACGTCATGTTTACCGCCGCGGCCAATACAACCTTCATCTTTGACGGCTCGAACTTCGGGCAGGACGAGATCGATTTCTTCAAGCCTGGCTTGGACAAGCTGCTGTTCCGGATGATCGACGGGCTGTCCTCTTTTGCCCAGGTTGATAGCGCAATCGGCGATCACTTCGGCCACGCGCGGATTACCCTCGATGCCGGAAACACGGTTACTCTGTTCGGTGTCTCTCCTGGCGAGCTCACAGAGGACGACTTCATCTTCCAGCATGACCCGGGGCCGATCATGACCGCTCCGACCTATCTGGGATGGATGCATGAGGACGGCTCCCGCACCATCACCTCCGCCGAGCTCCTAGAGTACGCTTTCGACCTCGAAGGCGACAGCATGAGCATTGTATCAGTGGATTGCGATCCGGCGGCGGGCGTGGTTTCAGAAATCGTCGGCACAGATGATTGGCTGTTTCAGGGCGGCCAGGACTTCAATGGCTTTCTTGAAATCACCTTCACCGTAACCGATGGCACCTATCAGACAGACGCCACCGCAGCGCTTGAGGTGCTGCCGGTGAACGATGCGCCGACCGGCGCGCTGCTGATTTCCGGCACCCCGGGATATCAGCAGACGCTGACAGTCGACCCTTCCGGCATTGCCGATGCGGACGGGCTGGGCGCCTTCAGCTATCAATGGCAGTCATCCTCTGATGGCGTGACCTGGGCCGATGTGGCAGGCGCCACAGAGGCAGAGCTGCTGCTGGAGGATACCGCGCTTCTGGGAACGCAACTCCGGGCCGTGGTGCAGTACAGGGATGGCAGCAATACTACAGAGACAGTGGACAGCACCGCCAGCGCTGTAGTGCCGGTTGTCAACGTTGTCTCCAGCGGCACCACCGGCAATGACATTGTGGGCGGCACCACCGGCGCCGATACGCTCGATGGCGGGGCAGGGGCTGATGCCGTTTACGGCAATGGCGGCAACGATGTGCTGGAGGGCGGTTCAGGCAATGACGCGCTTTATGGCGCCGCAGGTGCGGACTCGATGAGCGGAGGTTCAGAAGACGACGTGCTCCATGGTGGGGCAGGGGACGACAGTCTGCGGGGAGACACTGGCAGCGACACGCTCAACGGCGGTGAAGGCAACGATACGCTCACGGGCGGCGTGGAGTCCGACACCTTTGTGTTTACCAGCGGCTGCGGCCAGGACACGGTTACAGACTTTGCTGCGGGTGAAGTGATTATTTTCGACGGGGTGGACGGGTTGTCGTCTTATGCCGATCTCGCCGGAAAAATCACAGATGACGGGACCGACACCACGATCACGATCGACAGCGGCAATTCCATCCTCCTGGAGAACGTGCTCGTGGCCAACTTGTCGGCGGATGATTTCTCATTCGTCTGACTGGACTTTCACAAGGGAGTGCATGCCTGCGTGCACCCATATTTGCATATCCGAAACCATCCGTCTCAACGGGTTGCTTCGGGTAAATGACTGCGTTCACTGTGTCGCAAACACCAACCTGTTTTGGAGTGCCGGCACCGATGGCGGAATTGAAGTTGAGCGTGGAAGACGCGTTTGATCGTGCGCAGCTGGAATGTGATCAGGGCAATCTCGAGCTCGGCAAGAAGATTTATGCGCAGCTTGCGCAAGCCTTGCCGGACCATCACAAGCTGAAGTCCCGGGCACAAGACAGGTTGTCGGCGCTCGGGTCCCCCCGTCTCTCCCGGCAGCAAAAG
>WQBJ01000104.1 GCA_013032095.1 Ruegeria atlantica
CACCGTCTCCGCGCTCAGGGAACCGCCGCCTGTCGCGGCATTCACCCCGTTCAGCGTGATGCTGTCACCAGCGTCGTCACCCGCATCAACGGTTTCTGCACCCGTGAAGTCGCTGGAACTGATCTCGATCCTGTCCGCCCCGGCACCGGTATCGATACTATCCACCGTACCGCCGGACCAGACAAAGGTCTCGGCCTCATCATCGCTGCCGGTGACAGTGTCTACATCACCCCCGGTCATGGTAACGCTGCCACCCGTCACGTTCAGCGTATCGGCGGTGATGCCCATACCCGCCACCGTGGAGTTGTTGATGAGGTCCACCGTCTCCGCGCTCAGGGAACCGCCGCCTGTCGCGGCATTCACCCCGTTCAGCGTGATGCTGTCACCAGCGTCGTCACCCGCATCAACGGTTTCTGCACCCGTGAAGCTGCTGGAACTGATCTCGATCCTGTCCGTCCCGACACCCGCGAGAATTGGACCGGAAACCGTCCCGCCCGTAATTTCTAGGCTGTCATTCCCCGATCCCATGTTGATGTCGTTGACGACTGCATCACCACCAATGGAAACGGTGTCGTTGCCAAACCACATGAGGATCGAATTTTCAACTGTTCCGCCCGTGATCGTGAGGTTTTCGCTTTCATCCTCCCCCCCCGAGCCGCTGACATTGCCGATCTCCCCCCCGGTGACGGTCACGGACCCGCCGACCATCTCCAGGGTTTCAGCATTAATACCAACACCATTCAATGTACTGTTTGTAACGCTGACAGTATCCGCCTTGAGAACACCACCGGTTTCAGTTCCGGTGACATCGTGAATCCAGATTTCGTCCCCAACGCTATCACCGGCGTCAACAGTTTCATTTCCCCTGAACCCGGTTGAAGAGATATCGATATAGTCGCTCTCGCCATCGCCCGCCGAAATAATGCCGCCTGTCACACTGGCATTACCTTCCAGGATGATTCTGTCCTGGCCTGCGCCGGTATTGATCTCTTGAAAGGTTGTGTCACCGCCGATGGTCAGGAATTCGCTTTGATCACTGGCAATGAAACTTCCGACATCGCCCCCAATGATCGTGGCCGCGCCACCGGTCATCTCCAAATTATTGGTGGTGATGGAGGCGCCATACAAAGTGGAGTTAGTCAACTCCACGTTCTCCGCAATCAGGTTCCCGCCGGTTACCGCCGCATCGTCCGCAGTGATCGTATCGTTTCCGTCCGTTCCGTCGTTCAGGCCACCGCCGTTCACCTCACCGATTGTCACAGTGCCCTCCAGGGTGATTAGATCGCCCCCTAAGCCAGTGTTTACTGCTCCGGCGACCTCACCTCCGTGAAGGTCGACTGTGTCGGTTCCGGAACCGGTTGTGACACTCGTGACTGATCCTGCAATCTGCCTGAACGTGTTGTTGCCATCGCCGAGATCGACATCCCCATCGATACTCCCGGTATTGTTGACAGTGTCGTTACCACCGCCGAGATCGACATCCCCGTCGATATCTCCGGAATTATTGATGGTGTCGTCATCATCATCCTTGGTCTGAACTGCGGTACCGGAGATTGCAGAAATTTCTCCACCTGCTGCAACATTCAGTATCCCTCCGTTGAACGTCACACCGACGCCCGTGTCCGAAAGACTTTGGACCTTGCTGTCGCTTTCAACGTTGATCTCAATACTGCCCGTGCCGGTGTGAGTCGCATTGATGCCGTCGCCATCATCGCTGGAAACGATGCCAACGCCATCATCGCTGGAAACATCGCCGCGTGTTGTGATGACAATGTCCCCGGAACCGGAATGCGCCGCATAAACTGCGCTGACATCTCCATAGGTGCCGGGATTTGAATTTGCGACGGTGTCACCTGTCTGGCTGACGTTTGTGACATCGATGGTAATGCCGTCATCCCCATCGTCACTGGCAAAGACCCCGTTGACGCCGCCGGTTACCGAACCGGTCGAGGTTATTGTCATTCCGGTAATGACATTTCCGAACCCATCGACATCCCCAACCGGGCCTGTGTTACCATTCCTGAACGAACTGGCTGAAATCCCGGTATCGCCACCGGACACAATGCCGTCGGTGACAATCCTGATTTCGCCTGCGCCTAAAATCCTGGCCTCAATCCCGTGCTCATCGGTGCCTTCCGCATCTGACACGTCAATCGATATGATTTTGGAACCGGACACCACGTCAATGCCGTTGTCGCCACCGGTCGCCTTGCCGGTGCTGGTGACTTCGGTGAACCCCTCTGTGCCATCCCAGGCCACTCCCACCCCGTGCTGGCCGCCAAAGCCGCCGTCCTGACCAGAGGCATTGAAAAAATCAATATCCACATTCAGCCCAGTAGAGCTGTCGGTAGTGTCTACCCTGCTTTCGACCGTAATGCCGTTGGCGCCGAAGACCTTATCCGCGGTCACCACGCCTTCACTGGTGATGGTAACGGAGCCGCCGTCGGCTATGTTCTGCGCAAAAATCCCGTGGCCGTCAAACGCGTCTATGTTTCCGTCCACATCGATCACAACGTCGCCTGAAGTGGTGTTGGCGGCGTGGATGCCGTTCTCATGCCCGTCAATTTTTGAACTGAAATCATCCGTCAGGGAAATGCCTGCACCGCTGGTGAGATTAATCCCATCTCCGGAAGACGTATTGACGCTGAAATCGTCTGCGGTGGTCACGTCGAGCGGCACATCGGTGGTTGTCAGGCTCACCTGTCCGGTCTGCGGGCCGCTACAGGTGAACTCACCGGACCCCGGACTGCTTTCATTACAAGCCGCCTGGGCGCTTGTGGACATCAGAATTACTGCCGCGGCCACTTGCGGGGCGTGGCTCGCGGCCACACCCGCCACCTTGGTCATTCGGCCGCCACGCAAACAATGGCGGTAAACCTCAATCAGTCTATTATCCATGGTCAATGCGTTTTTGTTTGTTGTCAGAGTCAAATGGATAAGGAAGGGCGACCACAATGGCCGCCCCAAGTCTCTCAGAACAGACGCTCCGCTTTCAGGGTGACTTCACCGGCACTGGTGTCGGAGGAAAACCGCCCTTTGTAGCTGCCTGAAACATTGAAGTTGTCACCGACAAACAGCGCGGCACCAATCTCAACATCGCCGTAGAACTGGTCGATTTCAGTCGATGTTTCGAAGATTCTGCTGTTGGTGAACGCTGCGGCCACGGTCACTTCATCTTCAGTGAGATACGTGGCGCCAAGTTTTGCATAGGCCCGCAGCAAGTTGCCGTCTGTCAGAGTAACGTCCCTGCCGAACTCCACGGCTGGCGACAAGGCGACATATGAGTTGTTACCGCCGTAGACCTGTTGTGTCACAGTCGCCCCGGAATACTCCACCCCGTCTCGATCCGTCGACGTCCAGGTCACATCAATCGACGGTTTCATATAGAAGGTTTCGAACTCCTGCAGATAGGCCGCACGGAGTTGAGCGGTTACAAAGTTTGTGTCGGCTTCAGCCGTTCCGGTTTCCGAAAGAAAACTGAATTCCCGCTCCACATCATCGGTGCGTTTGCCTGCGCTCACGCTGACCGCAAACAGTAGCGGCCCTTCAACATATTTCGCCACTGCGCCGAATTGGTACTGGGTGAAATCGCTACTGGAAGCGTTTGATACGGTCAGATCGCCGCTTTCATAACCAATGCCGCCGCCGATAAACCAATTCGGTGAAACGGCAAACTGAGCGCCTGCAGAGATACCGGTTGCCTTTTCCTCAAAGCCTGCGCTGGTGGCCGTTTCATCCTGATCAAACCGGCGGTATTGCGGTTTAACCCAGACACACTGTTCTTCCGAAATCGCGGCATAGGCCCCGTCCTTCTGACGGCAACTCAACAGCCGGTTGGCGAAGTCCATGGAAGATTTGATCACCGCAGCTTCAGAAGAACCATGCGCTGACGGCGCCAGTTGATCCACAGCCTCCTGATAATCCGTCGTATCACTGGACGTACTCAATCCAGCAAGGGCATTGATTAAAGACGCATTGTCGCTCGGGTTGATGCTTGATCCCAGCTCGCTTTGCGCTGCATTCAGACCTTCGACCAGACCTGCATTCACGGTTATTTTCACCGAATAAACATCATCAGAAACACTTGGCGATAACGCGATCATGCCATTCGACGTGGAAACGGTGACATTCCCTTCGTCCAAAGTGCCGATGCCGTCTTCGTTAGAATCCGCAGCCACCAGAGCAAACGTCTTGCCATGTAACCCGGCCGTATCGAGGAATTTGAGGTTAATCTCGTTTCCGAGGGTCACATTGCCGGTCGCTTTGATCTGATCTGACGTGGTGTTATCCAGTTCAAAGGTGATAACGCTGTCTGGACTGTTGCTGAGAAAATCGCCATCGATGATCACCTGATCTCCGGCAGAGCCATCCACCATGGAAAAATGACCATTGTTCGTTAGGTTGCCCGCTATGGACCCGGGGGTGTTTGCGCTCGGGTTACGCCAGTTCAGGGTGCTGCCACTTTCGATAGAAACAAGGTCTGCCGCCAGATTTCCATCAGACACAGTGACGACGCTGCCACCGGCGACCAGAATCTGCTCCCAGTTTTTGAGATATGCTCCGGTGACTGACTGCTCCAAGCCATACATGCTGAGAATATCTGTTTCGGTATTGTCAGCGCCGCCGCCATCAAATTCACCGGTGATTTCACCGCCGTTCCAGTAAAAGGTATCGGCACCGGCGGCAAAATCCGCGCTGCTGAGCTCGCCAAGCGTAAGTGTCAGGGTCTCACCCTCGGCGCTACCCATAAAATCGACGCCGTTTTCGTCGGTGCTGAGGGTCAGGCTGCCGCCGGTCTGGTTTACATTGCTTACGCTAGCCAAGTGGATCAGCGCAGTGCTGTCGCCCTCCAGTACCAGTGTATCGGAATCCTGGACGATGATGGCGCTTGAGATCGTTGACTGATCCGAAATGGTCACGGTATCTGCCGAAAGCGTTCCGCCACCTATTGTGGCGTCCACACCTTCCAGGGTGATCCCGCCACCCTGGCCGGAGCCCGCACTCACCGTTTCCGCCCCGGTGAAATTGGAAGAGGAGATGGTGACAATGGACCCGCCTGCGGCGTCAATAGCGTTAAACTTGCCGGTGTCGGTCACATTGATGGTATCGTCACCTTGGAGGGAAATGATCGTGCCGAAAATTTCTCCGCCGCTGATATTCACTTCATCATTGTCAAGGTTGTTAACACCGTCTTCATCGCCGAGATCGAGGATCAGATCACCGCCCACGGTGCCGACGGACTGGGTGAATACATCCGCACCGCGGCCCATGTGGACATCGCCCGTGATAGTCTCGCCGGTCAGGTTCACGGTGTCATCGCCGGAGCCCATGTCCAAATTACCCGTCAACGTGCCGGAAATGGTTTCCGTGGAGGATACGTCCACGCCGAAGCGGTCATTGTCGTCGCCCAGATCCACATCGCCGATCAGATCGCCGTTGTTTTCGAGATTTTCCACCCCAGCTTTTGCGGTGACCGCCACGCCTGCTGCGGATGAAACCGTGGCGCCGTCCTCAATGGTGATATCAGTCGTGCCGCCGGCCCCATGGTAATTGTAAATAAATATACCGGCCGAAGCAGTCTCGGATGCGTCTTCAATGCCGGCGCCGCCCATGAGGGTCGCTCCGCTTTTAATGTCGATGGTGCCGCTGGACGCGCCCACTTCATTCATCACCGCCAGCGCGTGCGCGCCGTCAACAGCATTGCCGTCATCGTCAAGGGCGGTGAGGCTGCCCGAGATATCAACGTCGAAAGTGGCGTGATTTGTACCAGTCCAAAGTTCTTCAGCACCCGTATGCACCGCCGCATTGATCATGCCGCTTATGTCATCCTGAAAATACCCGTTGCTGCGCATTTCAGTGCTGCTGACATTCACGGCGCCGCTGATATCCATAGTGAGATGGCCAGTCCCATCGCTGCGGGCAAACACTCCGACCTGATCGCCGTCAACAGTCCCGGATACATCAACGATTACGCTGCTATTTTCCTCCACGATGTCGCTATCTCGGTCCACGATGCCGCTATTATTGGTTATGGCAACGCCCGCGGTTTCGGAATAAATCTCGCCGTCCACGGTGACTTTGATTGGTGCATCCAACCCCAATCTAGCGGGCTGTTGGGCATCTATATAAATGCCCCGGTCTCCTGACGTCATCGTAGCGCCTTCAGAAATGGTGACGTCCACCGCCGCGCCGCCGTTTTGCTCCACAAAAATACCGTGACCGCCCGCCGTAATGTTACCGGAGGCGGTAACGGAGACGGGTTCCTCAAACCCAACACCCGTCCTCTCCGCATCTGTGGTATTCTGATAGTTGGTCCAGCCTGTTTTTACGTTGATGCCGGTGCCGCCAGCTGTGATTTCGCCTGCATCAATGTCGACCGTCCCGGTCCCGTTTTCCGTGAAGATGTAAATTCCGTGGCTCCCGGCATCAACTGTCGAAGAAGTTGTGTCGATTTTGATGCCTCCGATATGGCTCTTTGGCGTTCCTTTCTCGCCACCGCCGTGCCAAGAATCAGTATGACCACGAACGGAAATACCATGAATATCGGCGTCGATTTTTTCGTTGACCAGAATGTCCACCGCATCGAAATCTGCACCATTGTCGGCGTAGACTCTGATGCCATCACCTGCTGTGGCATCAATTGCCCCATCTGTATCAATGTCAATTAATCCGATGATGCCAGCGCCGGAGACGTTAATGCTGCCAACGGGGACGTCATGGGACTGAAGATCAAAAAAGATAGTATCGGTTATTCCTCCTGTAGTAGTTATTTCTCCTGAAGTGTGGATGGTGATATCGGTATCCGCACTGCCGCCGCCCACATCGATGTCAATGGCGTTGCCGCCGGTAATGGTGGCCGCTGTGGTGATCGACACATCACCAGTACCTTGAATATCGCCCGCGATGGCTGCGCTATCGCTGCCTGCAGCCAGTTTTGTACTGTCAAGGTTATCCCTGAATGTGAAATTTCCGGTCTCGCCGGTTTCGGAGATGATTTCAAAAATGCCGGTGTCATCGGACCTGAAATCGACGGTGACTTCATTCCCATCGTTGTCAGTTGTGAGGATGGTTTCCACGGTCATATCGTTGTCGTCGTCTATGTTAAACGACCAAGGGGTCCCTCCGGACAAGTCCAGAAGCCCTCTGCACGTCTGGTCTGTCCCGCTTGGCTGACAGAAAGCCTGTGCACTACCGGGCGCCAGCAAAATCGGCGCTGCAATGACAAGCGCCGTGGCAATATGCGGCGCATAACTGGCCGCTTTGCCGTTTACTTTCGTCATTCGACCGCCGCGGATTGTGCGGTGGAGTGTCTCGATGAATGGAACCTTCATGTTCTTATCCCCTTCGAATAAGCTTATTCGTTAGTATGTGCCCCTACTCCGCTTGCTCCTTGCATTCTGAATGCACGCAACACGTCTATCGCCCTTCCGGTCTGGTCGTTGGGCTATGCCCAATCGCCGATCTCGATGTGGAAGACGACGTCTTCATAGTCGCTGTCGCCACCGTCTGTGCGGTCTTCGAAGCCGACAAACATGTCGCCGGTTTCTTCCTCGACGCCGGACAGCACGTGCTGCAGCTCGTCAGAGTTCATGCCCGCAGAATAGCTGTGGAAGACGGTTTCGTCGGTCGCCACACCATTCACAGCAATGAAGATGTCGTTGCCATCATCGAGATCCGCTGCGTCGCCCGCGCTGTTCACAAAGCTGAGCGTGTCGGTCGCCGCCAGACCCGCCAGCCAATCAGCGCCATCCTGAACGATGAAGAAGCCTAACTCGTTGCCTGCACCCACATCCTCGAGGTCCGCCTGCGCCTCTTTATCGGCATTGGCATTGGCGAACAGGATGTCCGTGGCCACGATATTGCCGTTTCCGTCCACCTGATAGACACCCACCACGTTGTCATAAGCCGCATACCCCATGTCGTGCAGCGTGATCCGGAAATCGCTGTCACCATCCCCGGTCAGGTATTTCTGGTTGTTGATGCCGTTGACCTGGCTGGCATCAACCTGCTGCTTATCCACAAGTGTTGGCAGGAAGGTTTCATAGGTGATGATGGTATTGAAGCCATCGGCAACCACCATGAAATCACCTTCACCAAGACGGTTCAGGGTGACAGTGCTGTCGTCAAAGTCATCGTCTCCATCAGTATCCACTGACAGCTTCCCGGTATCGCGGTCGAACCGGATGCTGCCCCGGTCCAAGGTGCCGCCGGTGCCGGTGAAGACTATTTCGTCTTCCAGCGACAGGTCTTCGATAACGTCCCCGTCGAACTCCTCGGCAGACCCTTGAACGATGTCCTCGCCGTCTCCGGTTGTAATAGTGTCATCACCGCCACCGCCGATGATGGTGTCGTTTTCATCGCTACCGTTGATTATGTTATCCCCGTCATCGCCGAAGATTTCGCCGCTGCCGGAAATTTCCGTATCCGTTGCGCCGTTCACGGTCACAGTGATCTCCTGGGAGGTCGTGAGATTGCTTCCGTCGGTCTCGGTCACGTAAAGCGTGAAGACTTCCTGCTCCGCATCACCCGTATTCAGCTGGTCTGCCAGGCTTTCATCAAGCGTGTAGGTCCAGGTGTAAGTCCAAGGGCCGGGTCCGGATGCCACGACCGCAAACGTGCCGTAGTTGCCTTGTGTCCTGTCAACTGTCCAGGTCAGGTCGCTGCCTTCCGGATCTTCCCCCACCAACTGGCCGCTGACGGTTGTAGGGGTTTCTCCTTCACCCACAATACCTTCGGCCTCTGTCACGTCGCCTGTGTCATCTCCGTCTATCGTCGGCGGATCGTCGACCGCGTTCACGGTGACGTCAATCACCTGCGTGGTCTCGAAGCCCTGGTCATCGGTGACTGTCACCGTGAAGCTGTCATCTCCGGCAAAATCCGCGTCAGGCGTGTAGCTCCAGGCCCCGGTGGCCGCATCGATCGATGCCGTGCCATCGGTCGGATCGACAGTGACCGTGAAATACGTACCATCCGTCAGGCCATCATCATCGGTGGCGCTCAGCGTGCCGGTAATTGCCCCGG
>WQBJ01000105.1 GCA_013032095.1 Ruegeria atlantica
TGGTCATCGGCAACGAGGCCTATACCAGCAAGACCAGATCCTGGGATGGGGTGATTGAAGAAAATCTCGGCGCCGCAAAGACCATCACTGATGGGGAAATTCGCGTCGATCGGGATGTGAATGGCGCACGAGGCTTCTTGCTTCGCGCGCTCTATGGCGACTTAGGCCAGTCTCAGGCAGTGGCGTGACTTATGTTGCGTTCGTTGCGGGATTAACGAAGTGATCGTAATTTCCCAGGCGCGGGATGTTCCGACAGGGAGCGCCAAGACGATGGGCGGGGATGTCGGTAGACCCTTACGAAGAGTTTGATTATTAGGGCAACTCGGGTCGATCGCTGAACTGGACTTGATTTTTTTCAAACGTTACGGTGTCGTCTCTCAACGATCTTCCACGATTTTAGTTGGGTTGAAAATTTGGGAAATATTGAACAAACACAATCTGGTTACCAACAGAAACCGTCGGAATTCGATGACCAGTTCAACCTTCGGAAAAGGCACCGCTTAGCGCGATTCCATCTCCTGAAAAACACTGTTCAAAGCAAAATCGCGCGGCGTCTTCTCAGATGCAAACTGGACATCAGCTATGGCAACAGTGAAGGGCAAAAACTGGACATTTTTCCCGCAATCTGTGAAGGAGCACCGGTCTTATTCTTCATTCATGGTGGGTATTTTCGGGCCCTGGACAAAAGCCAATATAGCTACATTGCCCGCCATATGGTGAAATCAGGTTACACGGTAGTACTGGTCAACTACGATCTCGCCCCTCGTGTTCCAGTGTCCGAAATCGTGCAGCAAGTTCTGGCCTCTTTCACGTGGGTTAGGGAGCATATCTTCGACTGGAATGGAGATCCCAGCCAGGTCGTGCTGTGTGGGCATTCAGTCGGCTCATTTCTTGCGGTCAAGATTCTGGAACAGAAATGGCCGAACGGCAGTGGTATTCGAAAGGCTGCATTGCTGAGCGGTCTCTACGACCTTGGGCCAATGAAACAATCATTCCTCAACCGCGACCTTAAGCTGACCGACGCGATTGTTCGGCAATTGAACCCCCGAACCACCACAATCCTCGAGCACCCCGATATCCTCGTGGCCGTCGGTAAAAAAGAAACTGAAGAATTCATCTTCCAATCCAGGAATTTTCACCAAGAGCTTTTGGACGCAGGCGCGAATAGCGAACGGATGATCCTTCCGGGTATCAACCACTACACCATGTCCCGGCTCCTGGCGCAGAAGGAAAACCCCGTCATGGATTGGATCGCTTCACGCGATTTTAGGCCCTGACAACAGCGTTTTTCCGCACGACGAGCTCAGGGAAGTCGAATTTGCCATGGGAAAACAAACCAGGATCGCATGGCATGAACGGAATTGTTGCGGTAATCTGCTTAAGACGCGCCCGTCGCTGAGGTGTTGGGGTTTATGCAACCAGCGCGATCTCGCTCTCAACTCCGAATGTCATATTGTAGAAATAGCGGTTCTTAATCGTTCTTGCGGCTGCGATGCCACGCGGCGTCGCTTATGCTGAGCTGGGTAGACCTCACAGACCAGTTCCAGCACGCGCTCCTTGGGACAGGTGGCTGATCATTCTCGGCATCCCATTCGAAGTTGGCGTGAACCATGTGCCAGCTACATGTTCTCGTTCCCATTTTTCTGCAGAGCTCGACATTTGCGTATTCTGCACGGTGCGCGGATTGACTTACATTGAAGCAAAAACCTGATCATCCAACACTTGTCGCAGTAAGATACGGAACACTTGGCTCAAAAGATGAAGCCAGGCATCCTAGACTTCAAAAAAGCAGTCTGAAAACAACTTAGTTTACGGCAAGCATGTCAAGAACACATCACCGGGTAACGAGTGCTCGCCACTTGAAGAACACGCGCACTGGTTAGCGGAAGCAAAGAACGGACAAAAATTTCAAGGGAGACCAACATGCAATTTGTTTCAAAGACCGCTCTGGTATTTTCAATTGTGGCGCTTTTCTTGTGCACACCCAGTACAGTTTCTTCAGAACCGGAAGGAGTTGCAAGGAACGCATTAAACGCATGGATTGCAGCAGTCATTTCTGCGGATCCCGACCGCGTGCGGCGGCTTCTGGCGCCCGAGTTTCAAATCGTGCGCGGTAGCGGTCGACGATATGATGCGCCTGCTTATGTGGCAGAAGGTTTACCAAAATTGGGGGGCGGCAATTGGGAAGTGGCAGACATGAAGGTAACCAAGGCGGGAGATATCATGGTGGTGTCGTATTGGCTTGTGATTGATGTTTCAGAAGGGGATCATAAGCTCAGCAAGCGCGCACCTCGGCTGACGGTTTTCCGAGAGATTGATGGGGCATGGCAGGTAAGTGCCCACGCGAATTTTGCCGTGCCCGTCAATTGATCTGGTCCAATGTCCCAACGCGTTCTTCGGCCTCATCAACAGCACGTTTGAACACCCCGTAAACCAAGTGCTGGTGCGCGAACCGGAAACGTCGCAGTTCCGCGCGCCAATGTTGATGGCACCTTGCCCAGTAGTTTCAACTTTCATATCGCGGGCCGTAGCGCAGGAAAAGCTCAGCAACCGTTGTTTTGCCACCTTCACCGCATCCGAGGTCTGCCTGCGGGTTCAAATTGCATCCCGCATTGCCCCTGATTTCTGCCAAGTGGCCAGATCGGTGCCAGTACACCGGCTCGCCCAAGACAGGCCAGCATCTCGCCACGCCGTCGGCCCGTTTAGATTCAAGCGCCAGCTTTGCGTTAGGTCAGAGCAGAGGAAACGACTGCACATTCGAACTCAAGTCTGAGCAGGCCGCGATCAATGCCGTACCCACAAGGTACCAGCTTCATAGCCCCATGAAAGGCAACAGTCTTTTGCTGCAGGGTTTTCGTCAGCCACAAAGCAGCATTTGCCGAATTTATGATAGTACCGTGAGAGCCAGCTTCACCACGACAACCCTCTTCTGCGACCGCGACCATATTCTTATGGGCATCCAAATCCACATAAAGCGCTTTGTTCACTCGTACTTCCTGCGTCGAACAAACCCATGTTCGCTGAGAAAATCATGCGTGGTGTATCCGCCGTAAAACGCTCATCTGATTCAAGGGCGGATCACGCGTGCTGGGCAAGAGGGGTGTTTGAATTCATGTCTTAACAACCTGGTGCCAGGTCGTTGCTAACATATCTCGGAAAAAGACATCCCACTTATTTGTCAGAGCGCAGGACTAATCAGCTACGCATATGACTGTTGTATTAGGTGGGCGACCCGACTCAGGGTTCCCGAGAAAATGTTAGCGCCCTTATCGCTATAGACTTGCTTTGGGAATTCAATCTGGCATCCACAGTGTGAGACTAATAGTTGCATTTCTGACAATATATGACCGCTCAGTTTTGGTGGGTTGAGGTAATCTGGACTGGGTGTGAGTCTGCGGTGATTGTGCACGGAAACAGGCGTCCAAAATCGCCATCCACCGTCAAATAGACGTATCTGAATGAGTTGATATTTTCCGTGTGTTGTGGATAAAGGACAGTGCTAACATGTCTCGTGCCAAGGAGTGCAAGTATGATTACAACCACACTTGAAGAACTGCATAAGGCGCGTTTTAGTCCAAGCTGTTTATATAAAATCCGCGACCATATCGGAGTTGGTGTAGCAGAAGCGAGAACACATCAGGAGCCGTTTCTTGTCGAACTCTTGCTGGAAACAAGCGGTCTCGATGATACACTCTGGGTTATGGAGAATTGTGTTTCACCAGATATCGCCAGATTACTTTCTGCCGACTATGCCGAACACGTGCTGCACTTCTTCGAAAATGATATGCCTGGAAATGACGGGCCACGTCGGGCGATCGAAGTGGCACGAAATCCCCAGGCCACTCAATCCGAACAGTACAACGCCGCTGATGCGGCCGAGGAAGCTGCTGCCATTTGTCATTCCGCCAGCGCTGCTGCTGCGGCAATTTCTGCCGCAAAGGCTGCCTCTCAAGAGGATATTGTTTGGGCGGCTTGCAGTGCTTCGGGTGCCGCAGCCTGGGCTGCAGACAAAACCGGTGGTGAAGTCGCGTTTGAAACGGCTCTGCATGCAACCAAAGACGCGCAAGTTGCACGCCTGAAACAATACCTTGAACATGGAATGGCTGCCAAAGACATGCCGTGGCCTGAAAATGGTAGCCCGTGAAACCCAACCTGTAGCAATTCGCCTCAGAGCGTCTCACGTCGTATATGGCCTGGCGTAAATGTGCCAGGCCGGTTCCGTTTCATTGTGTTGCGGGGCAGAAAGCACCCCAACATGTGGGCAACTGCGATTAAGATCTATCATCTCCAATTGCTAAGGTTCTCCGCTTTTTTAAACTATATGCGGCAAAAACCCCATGAAGCTGAAAACACGTCCCTGGTCAGATCCAGTCCAACTTTTTAACGGTCATTGGCTGGCTCCTTTCGTTGCAAACCATTCCAATTGCAGTATGGCGCATTGCGATACCGGCAAAGCACGAGCTACACACCTCATCCAGCAAGACCTTTAACTTCCAGTATAGGCGGACCGCAGAGAAGGGAGGCAACGAACCCATTCTGCTGAATGCAGCGAAGCAGACGGGCGGCAGCTATTGTTTTTCAGCGGAAAAATTGAATAGACGCCCGATCTCAGGCGGAACGATTTGATACATGTGATATCAAATAACCATGTTGTTCGATCTTCCAGACCATGACACTCTCTATCGAGCCCTCCTTGAGCGCGACGAGACCTATGATGGGCAGGCTTATGTCTGTGTTTCCAGCACAGGCGTTTTTTGTCGCTTAACTTGTCCGGCGCGCAAGCCGAAGTCTGAAAACTGCACGTTCTTCGGCACGGTAGGGGAATGCATCGAGGCGGGTTATCGCGCCTGCAAGCGCTGCCATCCCCTCGAGCCGATGGCTATGGCCGATCCCGCGATTGCGGCGCTTCTGGCCGCGCTCGATGAGCGCCCAGATTATCGCTGGCGAGAAAGCGATATTGAAAAATTGGGTTTCGACCTGTCCACAGTTCGCCGCAGCTTCAAGCGCCAGTTTGGGATGACGTTTCTGGAAATGGCACGTCAACGACGGCTGAGGGACGGGTTTGAGACGTTAGCCAGTGGCGGCGCTGTCATTGAGGGGCAATTAGATGCGGGATTCGACTCCGCGAGTGCCTTCCGGGCTGCGTTCTCGAAGTTGATTGGGAAAGCGCCGGGAACCTTGTCCAGCGACCCCCTGCTATTCGCGGATTGGGTTCCCACGCCACTTGGTGACATGATCGCCGTGACCTGCCCGTCCCAACTCCACCTTTTGGAATTCTTTGATCGAAAAGCGCTGCGCACAGAACTCACAAAGCTCGACAAATTCGCGAAGGGTCGGATTGGCATTGGCCGAACAGAACCATCCGCACAAATAAAGGCGGAACTCAAGGCGTTTTTTGATGGTTCTTCTGCAGATTTCCGGACGCCGCTGGCCTATCATGGTTCGGACTTCGCCAAGGCCGTTTGGGATGCGCTGAGAAAAATTCCAGCCGGGCAAACAAGAAGCTATTCCGATATTGCGGCGGCCATCGGACGCCCTTCCGCTGTCCGCGCTGTTGCGCGTGCGAACGGAGCCAACAAGATTGCTCTGGTCATCCCTTGTCATCGCGTTATCGGCGCAGACGGATCGCTGACCGGCTATGGCGGCGGGCTTTGGAGAAAGCAGAAACTCTTGGAAATCGAACGGCAATTCCAACATACGCTGCAACAATTTTGAGTTTCGGCCTTCCCGTTTTGGGAACAACATACAGGCAACTCAGAAAGGCTGAACTGTCAGTTTCGCAACATTGCCCGACACGCTCTCGTCGAGTTCTACCGCAGATATCTGACGAAATAGGCCCTTTGCAACACCGGCATCGGTTCAGGCATGACGTCAGGTATTTGGTGGAAAGACAGTAACGGCGCGAGTGGGAGCGAGCGCTGATCTAGCCACGGGCGGTGGGGAAACATTGGGTCTGGCTTTGCAGCGAGCGGTCCTTGATTTTCTCTCACGCCCACGGGGCGGCCTGTGACCATCTTCAATCCGGTTGTTCCTCCCATAGGCGCTCGATGGCCAAGCCCGGTGACCAGGCGAAAATTCGGCTTTGTGCAGTTGCACAGCTTGTCGGAGATCACTACGCGCGGGGCATCGAACTGCGCGAAGAGCCATGTCAAGAACGGCTTGGCTGACTTGGTGTTCCTACTCACCTTGAAGTGCCAACATGCCCGTCAATCAACCGGACAAGGACCGGGGCCGGTCCTTGCAGTCTACGACGATGAGCCATTCATTGGTTGCATATGAAAACAAGCTTCCGCTTTTGGCAATGGAACCTTTTTCGCAGTCGAAAGTCTCTACAACCTCTTGTGCAGCGAGCCTTGCGCCTTCGAAATCACCCACGAGAGTTTTGTCTTGTGGGCTTCCGACCAACACGTAATAGTTGGGCGCAAACAGCTCGATAAATCCTCGGGTTGAGTAGGTGTTCCCGTTCGATGCAAGAAAGTTGGAGTGCGCGAGCAACTTATGTACTCGGCTGCTATATTTCAGTTCATATGGGACACCATGCGTACATGCCGATAGCACAAAAGCCATCAGGAGGGGTTTCGCCGGTTTCATTTTGGTCTTTCAGGTTAACATCCAGACCCCCCACCCTTTTAGAATAGCTCATCGGGTATTTCTATTCAATCGTTGGGCGTCCTGCTGGCACGTGCCGAATGGTCATCGGGTGTGGATATTGATCCAAGGTTCATGACGAATCCTTCACGCCGGTTCCGCTGGGTTGTGCTACCATTCTGACAGGGTTCCGACACCGCGTCAGGGATCACAAAACTCCCGCAAGACCAGAAATCAAATACCGTGCGAGTGGCACAATCGCTTTTTACGTGCATAGGCCTCCATTACCGATCGGAGAATCCATGCGCCTCAATAACAATGGATTGTCGAGAACAGTGTCGGCCGTAATCCAGCGAAATACGCAAGAGAAATAAAGCCAGTTCAACTGGCTGACTTGATTGCATAGAACACCGGGAACTTCGCTTTAACGATCCAGCACTGGCTGCTTTGTCGAAAGCGCCTCATATGCCGGCAAATTGGTTCAAAAATTTAACGATGGCAGTGCCATTTAATGGTGGGTCTGTTTAATCCAATCCATCCGAATAAAGCAAATGATGTAAGAAGCTTGTTTAATTTGAGCAGTCTCGTTTATTCTCCAATGAAAAAGCGCGTGCAGTCGATACCGAACAGGGAGAAATTTTGGCGCTCATTTAAATTTCTCCAAGTCGCATTTAACCTCTACTATACACGGCAACCCAATTGCGAGGTTGTTCAGGATCTTGTAATCTAAGAAAAAAATAGCGCGTTGCACTCCAATGCTTCACCCGATTGGTCAAATTATCCAGCACCAGATCTCCTTGACTTGAGCGGTAGATAAGCACAGCGTGGGCATTTCTGTTTGAATCAAGTACGGTCGCCAGCAAGAGCTTTCCCGGGTTAACCCCAGCCGCGATCATGTCCCTCTTTTTTAAAAGGGCTATATCTTCGCAATCTCCGCCAAGTGATGTTGGCAAAGCCCAAAATTCTGTCGTTTTATACTGCGACTGATCGCTTATTGTGCGTGTCGAAATATTGATCTTCCGATTGATCTGCTTAATGATCTGCAATTCCTCGTCACCTGGAAGAGGTACCGACTGCTTAGAGATACAAGCCCAGTAATATCTGAGGCACAATTGTTTTGCACCCGATGGTGGTGGAGAAGCCGTAGTTGTCGGCAAAAAGCCCATCTCAGCCGCTTCAGATGATATCGCCACTAAATGCAATCCAAACGCCAAAACAGAAAATATGAAACTGTTTGCAAGCGAGGTCGTCATACATCCGGCCAAAGCGCACAGTTTACTAATAGCCGTTTTCATCGCATTTTTCTTGCATCACTGCTGCTCTTTGGTGGTCTCTGCTGTCACCGAATTAGAGCACCGCGCGTGCCAACATGCGCGTTGTTATTTCTCCTCTTGCGTCATTTGGAACTAAAAGTTCCTATATTGAAAATATGGGCAGCCAATTAAAAGTGATTTACAAGTCAGATATCGGTCTGAATTCGTTAAAGAGCCTTGTGAGGCGTCGAAAAACTACGTGAAACGGGCTAGAATCACATAAATAAAAAAGCGCCTCCACCAATAAATACTCTCAAGAAACCAATGCGTGAACCGGCGAGAAACTCTCATCAGCAACCGGTTCAAAACCATCAGCTTTTCGAGCTTGATCACGAAATCAACCGCCAGAAACAAAAAACAACACGCTTATTGCGACTTAAATGTCCGTCGCGTATGGGCCAGGATCAGTTTCCACTGGTCGATCGTCCCGTTGCTGGTGGAGGGGATATCGGAGTCATGGGCGTCGAGGGCACGATGGGACCCATGCGGGCATTGGAGTCCATGGGTTGAACCAATACGGGATGCGGCGGGATCAGGAACAGATCACCAGGCAAATCAAAGGAATGTTAAACTTCTCAACTGCCATTGAGGGTTTCTCCTTTCCGTTTTTTCACCTGCTGGTCGCATAGATTTACACTGCCGGTTCAACCCAAGCCTCCCTCTGAGGACCGGCAGACCTCCCTTCAACTGAAGCGGGCTTTGCAGGGAGGGCTTCACGGCCTGCCTTGCTCGCTGAACTGAATGCCCTCAGAAATTTCCCGCAACCCTGCTCGGCCCCCATCAACAGGATATACCCGGTCAGGGGACTGTCCTGCAGATATTGGGCGCGTTTTATCCTCTGCCGACCGACATTAAGGAGGTAACATATGCGTTTGCGGGATCCGGCCCATTGT
>WQBJ01000106.1 GCA_013032095.1 Ruegeria atlantica
CGATCAATTCGATCTCGTCGCGCTGACGGCCCAGCTCGGACGTGATCGAGCCAAAAAGCTCAGGATCACGCTCGGCAAGGGACTGGGTGAAAAAACCGTCGGTACGGTGCGGGGCATTCACGGGGCAAATCTCCTGAAATTGGTTAGCCGGTCCAGCCAAGGCCAGCGGAAATAGCGTTCATGGATTGCAGTAGGGGTACAGGAACCGATCCTGCCTGCGATTTGTTCCGGGCTTGTTTCAGCAGTTCGACCTGCAACGCGTGAATACGGGCCAGTTCCGCCCGTTTGCGATCAAACCGTTCGCACAGCCGGGGAAAGCGGTGACCGATGGTCTGACCGCCAGTCAGAAACTGCACAGCGCTGCAGGCGTTATCGAATTCTGTTTTGATCGCCTGAGAGATGCTTTGGCGGATATTCTCATCACGCACCAATTCGCCGTATTGTGTGGCGATGCCCATATCCGCCTGATAGAGCGATTTCTCCATTTCATCGACGGCGAGGCGGAACAGGCGAGATTGCTGAAACATATCCTGCAATACTTCATCACCGCGCGCACCACGGAACTTGCGAAAGCTGGCCATGGCTGCACCAAACCCGTACCAGCCTGTGATCAGGTGGCGGTTCTGCGACCATGCAAAGACCCATGGAATGGCCCGCAGATCGTCCAGACTGGCTGCGCCGAACCGGCGGGTCGGGCGGGATCCGATTTTCAGACGGGCAAGTTCCTCAACGGGGCTGGCCTGCTGGAAGTATTCCAGAAAACCCCGCATCTGCAGAAGCGATACATAGGCCGTTTGCGACAGTTCCGATAAGGCGTCCAGCGCGTCGTCAAATTCTGGCCGGGACGGGGTTTCGCCGGGGCTGGCGGTATGTCGCAGCGTGCTTGACAGCAGCAATTCCAGATGCGCCGCAGCTGTGCCGCGGTTGGCATATTTGGCCGAAACAACCTCGCCCTGTTCAGTTACGCGCAAGCGCCCGGCAATTGTTCCGCTGGGTTGCGCGGCGATAGCGCGCCCGGTAGGTGCTCCGCCTCGGCTAACGGAGCCACCTCGCCCATGGAAAAACGTGGCCTTGAAACCTTGCGAGGCCAGAGCCGAGACGATCCTGCGTTGTGCGCGCTCCAACTCCCAGGTTGAACAGAAATAGCCGCCATCCTTGCCGCTATCTGAATACCCCAGCATCACCTCGATCACATTGCCGCCGGTCTTCAGGCTGCGGCGGGCAAGCGGAACATCCAGAACGTCCAGCAGGATTGCCGGGGCATTGCGCAGGTCGGCAATCGTCTCGAACAGTGGGACCACTGAAATATCCAGAGTCTCGGACCCGAACCCGGCGTAGCGGGCCAGAAGATAGACGCCGAGAATATCGTCGGCGGAACGGGTCATGGACAGGATGAATGGACCGATCGCCTTGGGATCTGACCCTGAACGGACACTGTATACCAGCGCCAGAAGAGCGAGCAGTTCCTGCGCCTGATCGCTTAGCGCGTCTCGGTTTTGATAGGCCAGGTTCTGATCCGCCAGTTCGGTTCGCAAACGGGCAGACCATTCGGGCGTGCCATATTCCGGAGCTTGTCCGGACTGTGACCAAATTTCGGCCAGAACGCTGGTTGTGACGGTCGAATTCTGGCGAATATCCAGGGTTGTGGTTCGGAACCCGAAAACTGAGGCGGCCCGACGCAGCGGACGGATATGTCGTCGCGCAAGAATATCGGCGCTGACCGCGCATAAAGCGGCATCAAGCGCGTCAAGATCGCTCACGAATTGCGAGATGTGATCATAGCCGCCATCTGTCAGCTGATGGCGAATGGCATTGAGAGCCTGCCGAAACGGTTCATTCCGATTGCGACCGTTATCCGGAGCCCGGTCAACAATTTCTTTTACTCGGGAACTGTTTGGTTCGGGCAGAGGCAATATGAGCGCACTTATGCTCAACCTGCTCGCAGCCTGATCAAGCGCCTGACGGTAAAGATCAAGAACCGTTTCACGCCCGCGTTTCAGGGCCAGTGCGGTCATATCGGTCGTGACATTCGGGTTGCCGTCCCGGTCGCCGCCGATCCAGCTGTGAAAGCGGATATCGGGTGTTTCGCTCAGCGTCTGGTCCAGCACATGCAGGCAGGCCTGATCGAACCGATCCATGACCTGAGGGACGGCGTCAAAGATTGCATCACGGAAGAATTGCAGTCCCCATTCGATCTCGTCGTGCAGGCTGGGGCGCGACAGTCGAAGTTCACCTGTCAACCACAAAAGATCGATCTCACCTTCCAGGCCATTCAGCAACCCGGCGCGTTCGGTCGGGGTCCAGCGCTGCGTTTCAAGACTGACGAGGTTGCGGTAGATCCGCCGGTGAATTTCCAGAACGGTAACCCTTTTGGCTTCGGTTGGATGCGCGGTCATGGTGGGACCGACACAGAGGTCAGTGGTCAACTTTTCTGTCTGACTGACCGTCAGGGACGTTAGGGACAGGTCAGACAACACCTCGGCAAATCCGCCTTCTACCGCTTCGGCCCCGCTTTGGGTTTCGGTCAGGCGGCGGTCCCGGACTTCGGCGTTTTCATCAATGATGCGCAACAGTTGGAACCAGATCGACAGGGCCTGCAAATACGGCGTTGCCTCGGGTCCGGTGGGGATAGGTTGCAGCGGCGTGACTTCGGTCCATGTCGCCACATGTGGTGCCCGCTTCAGCAAAATGTTCCGCCACAAAGCCCGCAGTTCCGAGCGCAATCCTTCGGCGTAGCTCGCAGGGTCCGGGGTAGACTGAATATTCGGGGCCAGCGCTTGCATCAGATCACCTGATCCCGCGGGGCTCGGCCTGCAAAAAAGTCGCTGAGGTTGTCGAGAACGCGAAAGCCCATCGCTTCGCGGGATTCGCGTGTGGCGCTGCCCAGATGCGGAAGCATCACGAGATTGTCGCATTGCAACAGGCCCGGGCTGATCCGGGGTTCGCCGTCAAAGACATCCAGCGCAGCGCCGCCAATCGTGTCGAACATCAGCGACTGTACCAAAGCGTGCTCGTCCACAACTTCACCGCGTGCGGTGTTGATCAGGATAGCATCGGGTTTCATCAGATCGAGCCGGCGTCCGTTGATCAGGTGCCGGTTTGCGGCACCTCCGGGACAGTGGAGCGATACAAAATCACAGATCGGCAGCAATTCATCAACGGTATCGACCTGCGAGGCATTGAACTGCTTCAGCACGTCCGGCGATACGGAACTGCGGTTTTGGACGACGATTTTCATGCCAAACCCATGATGCGCCCGACGCGCCATTTCCTGTCCGATACGGCCGAAACCGATAATACCCAGCGTCTTGCCGCTGACCTTGGTGCCCACCAAATGCGTTGGTCGCCAGCCCGACCAGTTACCTGCGCGCAGTTCCCGCTCGCCCTCGCCGGCGCGCCGTGCGACCATCAGCAATAATGTCATCGCCAGATCGGCGGTGCATTCGGACAGAACGTCGGGCGTGTTGGTCACCGTCATGCCCAAATCGCGGGCTGCAGTTTCGCAGATATGGCTGTAACCGACGCCATAGTTTGCGAGGATTTTTGTCTGCGCGCCGGGCACGTCCAGTGCCTCGGCATTCAGCGTATCGGTGACAGTGGGCAGCACCGCGTCAAAGTGCTTCAGCGCGTGGCGGAATTCGGCCGGGGACATGGGCTTGTCCCCGGTATTCAGTGCCACGTCGTAGGTTTCGGCCAGTTGCGCCTCGACGGCGGCAGGCCAGCGACGGGTAACAAGGACCGAAGGTTTGACCATCACGCAGCCTTTCCCATGACACGGGCGATTGTTTCGCCGATGACGGCCGGGTTTTCAGCCACGGTCACGCCTGCTGCCGAGAGGATTTCAACTTTCTCAGAGGCGCTTTCACCGAAGGCCGATATAATCGCACCTGCGTGGCCCATGGTCCGCCCTTTTGGCGCAGTCAGACCCGCAACATAAGCAACAACGGGTTTCGAGATGTGATCGCGGATGTATTCCGCCGCCTCAGCCTCTTGCGGCCCTCCGATCTCACCGATCATTGCGATAACCTCAGTATCCTCATCCCATTCAAAACGCTCGAGAATGTCACGGAACGAGGAACCGTTGATCGGGTCTCCGCCGATGCCGACGCTGGTCGATACTCCGATGCCGCGCTCTTTCAGCTGCGCTGCTGCCTCATAGCCAAGCGTGCCCGAGCGTCCGATGATGCCGACGTTGCCCGGCAGGTAGATATGACCGGGCATGATCCCCAGCAGAGCCTTACCGGGCGAGATTGTGCCCGCGCAGTTCGGGCCGGTCAGCACCATGCGCTTGTCCTTGGGGTAGCGGTACATGTACCGTTTGACGCGGATCATGTCCTGCGCCGGGATGCCATCAGTGATACACACGCAGTAGCGGATACCTGCATCTGCGGCCTCCATGATCGAATCCGCCGCAAACGGGGGTGGGACAAACACAAGGCTCGCATCTGCGCCGGTGGCTTCGACGGCCTGTTTCACGGTGTCGAAAACGGGCACGCCTTCGACGGTCTCACCACCTTTGCCCGGGACAACACCACCGACAACGTTGGTGCCGTATTCCAACATATCCTTGGTATGAAAGCGTGCCATGCGTCCGGTGATGCCCTGAACGATAACGCGTGTGTCGCGGTCGAGAAGAATGCTCATTATACAGCCCTCACCTTGGTGTTTTGGGTCATATCGTTTTGCCAGGCGCCGACCGCCCGTTCAGCGGCTTCCATTAGCGTTGTGGCGCGGATAATAGGCAGGCCGGACTTGGCCAGAATCTTCTGACCTTCTTCGACATTTGTCCCGGCAAGACGCACAATGACAGGGAGGTCGATTTCCAATTCGCGCAACGCCTGTACGACGCCTTCGGCCACCCAGTCGCAGCGGTTGATACCGGCAAAGATATTGACCAAGACGGCCTGAACGTTCTTGTCGGACAGAACCAAACGGAAGGCTTTGGCAACACGTTCCGGTGAGGCTCCACCACCAATATCGAGGAAGTTGGCAGGCTCGCCCCCGGCCAGTTTGATCGTGTCCATCGTCGCCATGGCCAGACCGGCACCGTTGACGATGCAGCCGATATTGCCGTCCAGACCCACGTAAGACAGGCCTCTGTCCGCCGCACGGCTTTCGCGCGGGTCTTCCTGGCTTTTGTCGCGCAGTTCGGAAATCTGGGGATGACGGAACAAGGCGTTGTCGTCAAAGCTCATCTTGGCATCCAGTGCCAATACGCGGTCATCACCAGTGATGACCAGTGGGTTGATCTCGACCATGGTGGCGTCCAGATCGCTGAAGGCGGCGTAGCAACCCTGCAGCGTCCGGACCATTTGCTGAACCAGACGAGGTTCAAGGCCCAGGTTAAATGCGATTTCGCGCGCCTGGAATTCCTGTAAGCCAACTGCAGGTTCAACGATCGACCGAACGATACTGTCAGGGCGTTCCGCCGAGATTTCCTCGATCTCCATCCCGCCTTCCGACGAGGCCACGATCATGACCCGCTGGCTGGAGCGGTCCAGCACGAAACCCAGATAGATCTCGCGATCGATCGGCACCGCGGATTCCACGTACACGCGGTAGATTCCCTTGCCTTCGGGGCCGGTCTGGTGCGTGACCAGCTTGCGCCCGAACATCTCGTCACAAGCCTCCTGGATCTCGTGTTCGGTGTTGCACAGCTTGACGCCACCGGCCTTGCCGCGACCCCCTGCATGGACCTGTGCTTTGACGATCCACTTGTCACCGCCAAGCTCTCGGGCGCGATAGGCCGCCTGTTCCGGGCTGTAGGCCAGCGCGCCGGATGGTATGGCGACACCGAAGTTCGAAAGAACTTCCTTCGCCTGATACTCATGAATATCCATCTGCATTCCTCCCGTTCATGCAGTGCGTTCAAGCAGCGATCGACGTGCCGTAGCGGCTTTCCAGCAAGGCCTCGATCTCGTCGAAATCGACGTTGCCGCCAAGTTCGTGCATGGCTTCCCCAAACAGTCGAAGGATCTTGCTGATCGCCTTACGGTTCAGTTGATTGAGGATTCCGATCCGGACCTGCACGGGCGCGCTAAGCGTCGGCCAGATGCCGAACCCGCGCGCCCGGCAATTCTGAACAAGTTCCATCTCGCGGCCTGCCAGTTCCGGCGGCAGGTTCAGCACGACAAGGCTCGGCATGTCCGAAGTCACCTCGCATCCCATCTCGATCACGGCGTCACGCAGCACCTTTTCATGCGTCCGGTACGAGGCCGACCGCTTGGCCAACCCGTCCGTGAGCGTCAGACGAAGGGATTCGTGGAAGGCTGCAACGGCGTACCCGGAATGAGTGCGATGATAGGTGCCTTTCTCCACGTCCTGCCCATCAACGATGCCCCAGTGGCGGGCCTCGAAAATCGGGTTGTGGACGTAAGTATAGGCACCTGTTGTCTTCAGGGTTTCGATATAGGTGTCGGTAAAGCTGACGGGCGCATAGGTCAGCGGCAAACAGCACAGGCCCTTCTGCGGACAGGATGCCCAACCGGCGATCCCCGGATAGTCATCAATCGAGAAATCATCGACGCCCAGCGACGAGACGGCATCAATCAGACCCATCGCACCATGACGTTCGCACGCATCCGAGAAACCGCGCAGATCGTTGATCCGGCCCGAGCCGGTCTCCCAATGCGCCATGAAGGCCCACTTCGGTTTGTGCTTGGCCAGTGCGGCCTCTACCATTTCACCGGTTACCGACTGTCCATGCGGGACGTCGATCACTGTGACACTGGCGGCCTGTGGGTCCAGGGGATTGATTGCATGTTCTTCTGGAGTTGCCGCTTTGATCCGAAGGGTCAATGTGTCGATACCTGAAAAGGTGCCGTTGTTGAATGCAACCACCTTGTCGCCGGGCATGACAGCCGAGAACATGGTATCCAGCGCGCTCCAACCAGTGCCCGCGACCGCGAATGTATATGTGTTCGAAGTTCCCCAGACCTCGCGCAGCATGTGCTTGCATTCGATCATCCCGCGCAGGACGTCACCCTGCATGTGGTCCGCAACACCCGCATTGGCAAAAGCGTGTAGAACGCGGGCGTCGGTATTGCCCGGCCCCGGACCTGCAGCAAGGGTCTCGGGGATTTCGAGCGTGGGATAAATCTGGAAAGTCATTCGATCCTCCTTGATCGCCGGGGTGGTCAACCACGCCCAAATATCGCGTTGTGGATCAGGAAAGCGTTGCTTGCGTCATTGCGCAACGTAACTTACTACTGCTTTAGGACTTCTAATAGGATAGAAAATAACTACCCGTTTAGGTAGGTATACTAATGTATGCTAAGTTTGTCCCTATACGAAAGGGTAGTTTTCTGGAGATTTGGACGTAAAATCAATGACAGAGCCTTCATCGCAACCGATTGACGTTATGCTTGCTGATAACAATCCGCTTGTGTTGTCGGCCATGTCCGAGATTTTCGAGCGTGATCCGCGATTCTCTCTCGTCGCTACATCAGCAACCGCCGAAGGGGTCCTTGGCGCGGTTATGAGAGTTCCGGTCAGGGTTTGCGTGATCGCCTGGAATTTGCCGGTCTTGGGCGCTGCCAAATTGATCGAAGTTCTGCGTGAACAGGAAAACGCGCCCTGTTTTGTCATTTACGGCGATGAGGTCGGAGATGAACCGCGCCTTGCAATGCAAGCAGGCGCTGCGGGATTCGCATCCCGATCGGGTGAGGTTGAAGGTTTGCTGGAAACCTGCGCGGACGTTGCTCGGGGCAAGATGGTTTTTCCGTTCATCGATATTCGAAAGATGCAGCAGGACCCAATTCACAGTCTTTCCCACAAAGAACGTGTCATCCTTGAAGCGCTGGCCAGGGGGCTATCAAACCGCGAACTTTCGAAGGACCTGCAAATTTCGACAAACACGGTCAAGTTTCACCTGAGCAACATTTATGAGAAGCTCTCGGTTAAAAACAGGACTCAAGCGATTGCATTCTTCTATTCTTCTGGCGCAGCATCAGGTTAGTTGATCTGTCCCTTTGGTCGAGCATTTCTAGCGGGGTTCTGTCGCAAACTCCTTTGATGTTAACGTGACATCACCAATCACCTCGATGCGAGCGGGCTTTGGCTGCCCAATTTCAATCGAAATGGTGAGGAGGAAATACCTCACGGATATATTTGACCAGAGCTTTTGAGATGCCGCGCCCTTATTTCTGATTGAGCTACCGAGGTGAAACCGGCTTTGCCATTGGTGACCGCTGTTTCCACTTGGCGACGAAGCGGTGGTAAACTTCTTCCGCGTGACCAAGCGCCTCCCTTTCCTGATCTCGTACCGATTTGAGGCTGTAGTCGGCAGCTGGTCCTTTTGACCGACCGCCACGTTGAGAAGGGTATCCTGCGGCCAATTCCAGTTTTCTCATCTTCCAGTCCAGAAGAGCGGAGCGGCTCCAGATGTATTCTTCGCCCTTGGAGAGCATGTGCCAGATGACCACTGTCAGCTTCCGCGCT
>WQBJ01000107.1 GCA_013032095.1 Ruegeria atlantica
TTCCAGCTGCGCACGCTCAAACGCGTCTTCCACGCTCAACTTCAGTTCCGCCATCTGTGCCGGCACTCCAAAACAGGTTGGTGTTTGAGACACAGTGAACGCACCCGTTTACCCGAAACAACCCGTTGGGACGGATGGTTTCCAATATGCAAATATGAGACGCTGGCAGACCTCTGACTCGGGTCACGGAAGTGCACGCGGTTGGCGTCGCAAAAAATCCAGACCGTCTGGCCAAGTCGATAGGTTGGATAGCAGTGACTTTGAACTCCAATGGAGAACCCATACGAAAAGTTCCAAATCGGATATTGATGTGCCTATATTGATGCAGGCCTGTCCAGAGTTTGCCGAAATGGCACGATCCCTTTGCGTCTACCTAAAAAAACTGCCGCAATATGCGCCGTGGCGCAAACCAGCTTCGGGATGTCGTCGCACAGTTCCTGCGTCGGCAGGCGGATTTCAGCGCATGCCCGGGCTTGCGGTTTGCTCATTTGATGTCTCTTCAGCCTTGGTTTTCGGCCATCCGATCAGAACGGCGGCCAAAATGCCAATCGAAAAGAACAACTCGAGCGTTTCTTCCAGCACGAACAGACGGGTCACCATGATATCCGACATATCCGCGCCAAACGCGCTGCTGACCTCTTCCAGCCCCTGGGCCACAACAGCCGACATTCCGGCCAGAAAGAATACCAACAAAAAAGGCGCGCGTGCTTTCAGAGCGCGCCAGGCGTTCGGCACCCCATGCAACACGACACCGCCCAGCACGACAACCGCCAGCACCACGCGGACAATTGTCATGTTGAGCAGATCATCCAGCCCGCCCAAAACGGCGTATGTCACGCTATCCACGGCATAAATATCGGCCTCAAGCTCTCGTTCCGCCAGCAACAACAGGACCACGCCGATATACAACCGGCTGATCCCCGGATACCGATAGAGCGCAGCCAATCCAGAGATCAATAGCGCCACTGCTGATCCAGTCTCGATCAGGCCACCCTCTTGATTGAAGGCTGCTGCCTGCATCGGCCACACCCAGATGGCGCACAATACCAGAACGGCCATAAAAATAGCCGCGCAAAAGGCAAAACGCTCGGTCCCAAAACCATCAGTACTCAGGGGGAAAGCAGCGCCCGCCTCAAAATTCTCTTTATCCGACATTTCCCAAGTGGAACTCCGTTTGAATGATGCTAGACATGGCATTCACGTCCAGTCCATCCTCGCTCCAAGGCGTGAAGCCGAGAGTTCCGCATTCGGGAAGTTGGCATACAGCGCAAGCCGGGATTTGGTTCCTGAGACCGGATTGACCCGGAAACCGATCCGACAGCCAAGCATTTGGGTCCATGTTCCGAGCCGCTTTTGTTCATGTTTCAGTGTCGTTGATCTTTTCGCGTGGATGCCATGCGCGCGCAGCAGATGGATCGCCGCAAGATGGAGGTTTTCTGCGTTGGTCTGCACTACGACTACACCGTTCATAAAAAGAGATGTGGTATCTGTTCTTGAGCAACCAGCCGCTTGGAGGCGCGACGCCTGACACTGAGACAGGCTCCAAATTGGATACGAAGTTTCATAACTGCGATCAGGAGTTTCTCCTTTCCGGTTTTTTTTATATGCACGTCGAATAAATTTGCGCTGCTGGTTCGACAGAAGCCTCTCTTGTAAGACCGGCAGCCCTCTCCGCAATTCGCCCAGGGATAAGGGGAGGGCTTTTCCTGCCCCATGCAGCGAGGTGTTTCTCAATTGCCATCGATGGTTCCGCCTTCGTGATTATCCAAATCTGTGAAGCGGCTAAGCTGATAGGGCCGGTCAGCCCTCATTTCGCTCATATACTGACCGGCGTCTCTCTCTGGGTCTTCTTGTCTAGACTCGGGGAGAGAACTCCGGCGAACCGGAGGCAGATCGGGCGATGGATCATGGTTTACTCACACTTCGTTAATCCCGCACCGCACGCAACATAAGTCATTCCGCCTGAGAATGGCCTAAGTCGCCGTAGAGCGCACGAAGCGTAAAGCCGCGCGCGCCGTTCACATCGCGGTTGACGCGAATTTCCCCATCCGTGATGGTTTTTGCACCGCCGAGATTGCTCCTCGATCACCCCGTCCCAGGACCGCGACTTTCCTCAACTGAAGAGACTTGGTCCTGCTCTTTGGTCGCCGAGATACTTTGTTAGTAGCGTCGGCGGAGCCCCTCTTGAGACAATCAAGGAGTATGTCCGTTCGCAGGAGCGACCGGATTAATCCACCATCCTTGTTCGGGATCCCCCACCAATCACGTGCGTTGGACGGGACCTGTGGCGGATGGGTTGGTCATTTGTCTTCTTCTTTAGGCTTCGGCCAAGGGCGGTAGATCATCAAATGAGCGCATCATGTCGACGGCCCAGGGTGCGAGCCGGATCAGACTGGACCGGATCGCCGCGTGACTTTGGTCGGTTGTCTCCATGTGTGCAGACATGACGCACACAAGGCCGAGCAGCAGGCCGCCCATGATGTCCTGCAGGTCTTCGCCTGATTGCGCGTCAACAGTGTGCATCGCTTCCTGGAACGCCCGGATCATGATCCTGCGCGCTGTGTCGCTCATCACGTCACGGGGGTCGTTCGGGTCGAACGGTGGTACATTGTATCTTTCTTCAAAAGCCATGACGATCCCTTTTCCGGTTCAGTTCAAAAACGCGGCTAGCAGAGCTCTGTTGCGCGCGGTGATGTCGGGCTTGGGATGGGTTTCACGGAACTTTTCGAGCTTGCGTTTGATCAAGTCGAATTCTTCCGGCCGGTGTTCCATCCGGGCGATCAGGAAGGAGCCAAGCAGGATCTTGCGGCATGTGTCGTCCTTGCGCTGCTGTATGCTGAGGGTGGTTTTCATATCGTCATGGCCTCCTCTAGCCCTCTGAGTTGGGAAATACGGGTGCAGTCGGTGAGCAGGGTTTTGAACTGATCCAGCAGTTGAGGAGTTGTAACCTTCATCCCGAAATATTCTGCCTTGCAGGCCACGTTGATCAGCCGGTTTTCCGTATGTGTGCAAACCCGGGCAATCTCCGCTTCATACTCGGCGATGCTGGAAGGCTTTGGTTTTCTTACAAGCGTATATGCCTCCAGTAGCCACGGACCTGGCGCGGACGGATACGCCCGAGCACAGCGGAGAAGATCGAGCGGGGCACGAGTCCCTTGACCGACAGGCTGCCATCTTCATGCCGGATGGTGATCCGCTTGATGATGTGCTGCCCGTCGGGATTGTCCGGAGAACAGAAGCGGGGATAGAAGGGCAGGCCGGATTGATCGCGGCGCAGGCAGAAGGTTACGTAGCGCGCGGTCTCCGGATCGGCCTGCACATGGAAGCCTTTTGGGGCCGAAGGAGACAGGTTGCCGGTCAGCTGATCGGTCCAGGCCGTCAGCCACACCAAGCCGAGCAGACCGCAGGCCATCGCAACCAGCTTCAGCATGGCATATCCCCCTCGTGGTAGATCGGAAGATCGAGCATGGCATCGCGAATGGTCCAGGCGTTGAGCGGACGGCTTTGTGCTGCGCCAACCGGGTATCCATCCTGCGACAGGGGCTGGCTGAACAGGCGCGGTGCGGCTTTCTTTCCGACCCGGTCGACCCAGATGCAGAAGGGGCTGTGTTTGAAGGGCAAATGCACGCCCAGAAGCGCAGGGCGCAGAAACCAGGCGTTGGCTCCCGGAATGTCCGGGTAGAGGTCGAGGAAGGCGCGGGCGGCACTGCTGTTCTGACAAGGCTGCCGATAGCGCAGCATCAGGCCGGACGCCGCGAACAGGCCAATACGCCTGCGAAGCGCATGGGCCCCATCTTTCGTAAACGGGTCTGCCCCGTTCGGCGGGAAGGAAAGATGATCAAAGACCAACGGGCGCAGGAGAGGTGAACCGGTGCCTGCAATATCTGAAGAACTGGCTTCCTCCAACGGATGCGGCTGACCCGTGTATTCCACCCAGCACCCGTTTGCGTCGGGAGCATAAAGATCGCTGCTGACAATCCGCTCGGGTGCGATGGTGACCTCAACCGACGCCCGAGGGCTCTGAAGAAGAGAGACAGGCGCCGTCCAGGCGTTGTTTTCGCAAGCCAGTTGACGCTCCGGGAGCATGACCCGTTCCGCCCGGTTGCGCAATGTGGCGCGCAGGCAGGCCAGTGTGGGGCGGATTTTGAAAGTCATTGTGGGCTCCTCTTTGCGGAGGTTTGCAGGAGCAGGGTTTCCCGGGTCTCGGCGACATGGGCGACCGGCACCCTCAGAAGCTGTTCGAATTGCGCGCTGATCTTGCACCGCAGACGCCCCACGGGCAGCGGTTCCGTCCAGTGGTCATTGGCAAAGGTGACGATGGTCTGCGGGGCCGAGCGTAGAATCTCGATCCAGCGCCAGAAGCTGAAGGCCTCGAAACAGGCAGGAAACGAAGGGAGGCGCGCGGACTGGATGCCGTTCACCTGCCGGATGTCTCCGGTCAGGCCGGGAATGCCGGTGCGGGCTGCATAGACGATCTCCGGGTCCGGACAGGTACGGGGGTTGAACGCCCGGACCTTCCCCTGTCCGGTCTCCGCATCCTGGACACCGAGATAGAGCGTGAGGTCCAGGGCGCGCACCCGCCTGCACCATTGCGCGATGGCACCCGCATCTTTGGACAGGATCAGGTTCTCGCCGGTTATGCAGGTTTGGTTCGGCTCCATGACCCCGGCCAGCGCAGCATTGTAGCCGTAATCCCCAGTCGCCGGGATATCTTCGATCGGAGCAGTGGCAAGATCGAGCCGTGCAAGCAGAGGCATCGATCGCGTGGCATTGCTCAGTGCAAGGTTACCCATGAGCAGGAGGAATTCGATCATTCTCCAGCGGGGCCGTTCGGCAATCAGAACGCCCAGAAGAAGAAACAGGATTCCGTTCAGCCCGGCACCGGGGAAAGGGGTTCCAGGCTCGAGCAAGGGGTTTCCCGGAAAGGCATGCAGGAACAGCAACAGAACAGCGGAGATTCCGATCCGGCAGGTCGCGGCAAAGGTCGAGACCGCGCTGGCGACCGGATAGCCAAGGTTCCACAGCCCCCAGCCACGGATCGCCGTGATCCAGCCAAAATATCCAAACACCTTAAGGAAGCGATTGATCCTGTCATCAGAGCAGATCGCACAGGCAAAGGGCAGCACCGCAAAGGCAAAGCTCCAGTGCAGGGCGAAGAGTCCGATGCAGACAATGGTCGTAAAGGCGGAGAGTATAAGCGCCCGGTTCAGGACCCCGGTGCCAATATTTGCTGTCGCCATATATGCTGCCATAGCCAAGTCAGTCACTCCATCGCGTGAGGGTCTGTGGTCTGGCCCGCCGCCTATGCTGTCTGGCCCAGGTTGCCGAATGTAGGTTTTGCGGTCGGTGCCGCGGCTGTGTCTGCTGTTTGTGCCCAATCCAAAACGGATCAGGCGATCAGGCGGAGCCTGAACGCCAGAACGCCCAAGACAGGAATGTGAAGCTTCTCAATTGCCATGGGTGGTTCCTCCTTTTGTGTTTTTCCGATCATGGAACCGGATAAGCTGGTGCAGTTGGTTCGACCGAAGCTTCTCTTTGCGGACTGGCAGCCCTCCCTTCCCTGGAGTTGGGCTCTACAGGGAGGGCTTTTCCTGCCCCACGCTGCGCGGTGGCTCCGCCTTCGTGATTTTCCATATCTGTGACGTGGCTAAGCTGATCAGGTTGGTCAGTCCTCATTCCGGTTTTGTCCTGACTGGCGTCCTTGTTCGGGTCTTCTTGTCCGGATCCGGACAAGAGAGTTCCGTCGATCCGGAGGTGGATCGGGCATTGGATCATGGGTCACCCAAAGCCAGCCGGAATAGCGGCTTTCGTGTGCTGTTTGGGTGAGAGCAGCAACTGCCTCGGTCGCATCGGGGTTGTCCGCAACGTCGTGTGGATGCGATCAGTGTGATTACCGAAACTGATTTCTCATTCAGTTGGTCCATGGAATTGAATGATATTCTCGGGCGTGGCTAAAGAATGTTTGAAGGTGTCGCCCAGAGCGTCAAAGTTGTACTGATGTGTTTCACTTCGTTCTTGCGCCAAGTGCAAGGCACGTAAGCGGCTCCCCAGAGATCAGAAGGCCCGTACTTGCGCCCGCCTGCCCAAGCGCGATGGTACTTTGTTTTCTATGAAGGGTTTCTTTCAACTTTTATGTGAAGTGATTGAGTGCTGCTGTGGGCACCAAAATTCTCTCCTTATTTGCGCTCGTCGAAAAACCACTTCTAGTCGACCGAGAAATCGTGCTCTCATCAGGTTTTTGAGGCCATCTCTCATTAGACATTGTGGCACCGGGCTATCCCCCCAAGGCTCCAAACTGTGTGAGCTTTATTCACCCACGCGATACTTTGGCCGGGTTTTCTAGTTGTGTCATATTGCGGTGGCGCGGAAGCCGCGCAGCAACTAGCGGGACGGAAGTAAGCCGCTGCAGCTTAGCTGGTAGAGCTCGTCATTTGTAATGATGGGAGCAACTCAGGGAAGTTGCGGTTCAAACCGGAGTGACGCCAAACACGGTTTCACGAACTGAAGCGGAAGCACCTCAAAGCGGACGCGGACCAAATGCGGCGACAATTGCGACACTCAAAGCTTGGTATGAATCTCAGGGAATCCAGTTCCAAGATGAGGGAGAAACGGCCAACGGGCCGGGTGTGATTTTAGTCAAGAAGGATGACCGATAGGTATCATTCTTCTTTCCACCACGCCTGACTCATGCGAAGGCCGCAGCCCACTATCTGGGCGTCTCTAAGTCGAAGATTTGAACGCTAGGTATCGCGACAAAGGTCTGGGAGCAAAAAGGCTCTGCGCTATTCTCGACCTAGACGCCTATGCGGACAGCCTTCCCCATGAAACGAAGCCAAAGGGTATCAATGAATAGTGACGACGGAAATGTCTCAGGTCTAAGGATTTTGACCCTTACTGCCAAATACTGCCGAATGCCTTTGCAGATACTCCAATTTGTAGTGAAAACTACTGGGTTCATTGGACAATCTGCCAACAAAATTAGAGACAGCATCGAATCGTTCTACGTTGGATTTTTTGAAGATACCCCTAGCCAACGCGTTCCAGTCGAACCTATCATGGCTGCCCCATCCGGATCTGAGAGTAAGGCTCATGTCGGACCGAGGCTCCACTCGGCAATAGTAGAGGGACAGACCAGGCAGCTAGCAATTGTTTAACCTTATCCCCCCAATATGGGGTGAATTAACTTGCCAATTGCCACATTTCCCCCCCCATATTGGGGTGTATGAAGGCACCGAACACACCAATCCCGCTGATGAACGCGGCTCAATTTGTCGAAAATGTAAAAGACTATGCGCGCTTTCATCACATGGTCAACATCACCGATCACGCGCGGGAGAGAATGCTCGAAAGAGACATCTCTCGCCGAATGGTCATTAAGATTCTCAAAAAAGGAACTCTGCAATCCGACCCCAAGTGGAGCGCAGAGAATGCAAATTGGGAAGGAAAAATGAATGGCACCGTCGCTGGACCCGGTTTTCTGTCGTTTGCGCTATCCGTGAAGGCGCAATGACTGTGACCGTGGTTACAGCTCACAAGAGTGTCCGGTAGCTTAGGAGAGAAACATGCCCAAACTTTATCATTACGAAGATTCTGGCTTGCCAAACATATGGCTGGACGGTGGCGTGGAAGTCACCGAGACCCCATATGGACCAGCAACCTCAATCGCAAATTTGGACAATCTCCATCATGAGATTGCTATGGATATTATTGGTACACTTGGCCCAGTGACCGGGGCGGAATTCCGCTTCTTGCGCATCGAACTTGATCTTTCACAGAGGGTCCTGGCCCAGTGTATCAAGTCGACCGAGAAGAACGTTCAGCGTTGGGAGTCCGCCCGTGACAAAGATGTCCCTGGCCCTGCTGGCTTCGCTATTGGTGCTCTGTATGTTGCAAAGAAGTCGGACGAGAAATTCCGTGAACTGATGGACGCTGTCTCTGAGCTTGACACCGAAATCACCGAACTGCAGCACAGAGAGTTCAGATTAACTGACAACCATTGGGAAGCTGCATAAACGGCGCTAAGATTCTGAACAATAAAACCCCGTTCCGGCGGGGTTTTTCTTTGCCTATAAATCCCTGATGTACCGTTCAGTATACAAAACGCCTTCGAAAGTCCTGTCACCCACATAAATTGTTCCGTCCCTGTCGCGCTCGATTAAACAACCTTTGTAGGTTTTGATTCTTGTTCGCTCTGGCTCAGAGCCCTGATAAGGAGATTCACCGCCTTTGCGCGACCACGTGCTTGTTGCGGTCGTTGCGGGATAAACGAAGTGTTCGTTCTTACCACAGCGGTTGACTTAAGAAGCAAGTAGTTCGAAGTCTTCAGTGTCACGTCACACGCTGCCCTGATTTTCCGCAACGAACGCAACATTTGTTCTTGTCTTGTTCTCATGCGAACAAA
>WQBJ01000108.1 GCA_013032095.1 Ruegeria atlantica
CCTCACGGTTCAGGAACCAGCGCCAATCCGCGCTCTTGCCAAGCACAACCCATGTGGGCACACCCAGCGCCCCGCCCAGATGGGCAATGGCTGTACAGCTTGTAATCACGAGATCGAGGTTCATCATGATCGCCGCGGCATCCATCAGGTCGCTGTCCTCCTGCAGCATCTCTTCCGGGTCGATGATCCCGCAGGTCTTTCTGAATGCCTCTATCTGGGAAACGCCCTTCTCCCCTTTCTGCAGGCTGACAAGCGAAACCCCCGCAAGATCGCCCACAGGCCGGAAATGTGTGAGCGGGAATGACCGCAGCCTGTCGTTCTCGAACCCGGGGTTGCCCTGCCAGGACGCCCCGACCTTGAGCCCATCCACGTCGGACAGGCGCTTTTGCCATTTTGCAACACGGGGTTTGTCGGCAAACAGGTACGGGCTCTCAAAGGGCCTGGAGAGATCTTCCTGGAGCACCCCAGGGACACTCAGGAGCGGGCAGTGATAGTCCGCCGCAGGCAAGTCCTGCCCCTTGGCGACCACAGTTCCGACACCGGCACATGTCTCCATCAAGGGCACAAGCCCGGGGGCGCATTGCAAGCTCACTTCTGCCCCCATATCGCTCAGAATCTTCGCGTAGCGGCAAAACTGAATCTGGTCCCCCAGACCCTGTTCCGCCAGAAGCACAATGCGTCTGCCCTTCAGGTCTTCTCCCCGCCAACGATCGGACGAATGGGATGTCAGGCTGATTTTTTCCTTCAATCGCCACTCATAATCCACCCAGCCAATGGAAAAGTGACCCTTCAAAAGCAACAGTTGGGATCTGTTGAAGCGACCATTTATGTGCTGTCCATCGCACTCCAGTGCGCGGTTGAAACTCTCCAGCGCCTCGTCGAACCGCGCGAGTTTATTTAGCGCGACCCCCCGGTTTGCAAGAGCGTTCACATGCTCGGGGTCACGTTCAAGCACACGGTCGAAACTCTCCAGCGCTTCGTCAATAAGATCAAGTTGTTGGAGGAGTAACCCTCTGTTTGCGTGGCACCCGGCATTGCCAGGGTTCAGCTCAATCGCCCGGTCAAGACACGCAAGGGCCTTTTCTGTCTCACCTGACTTCCACAGCATAGATGCCAGGAAGTCATGAATGAACCAGTCTTCCGAATAGGCCTCCGCCAGTGTTTTTGCTTCGACAAGAGCTTCTTCGAATTTTCCGCCGGCCTGAAGGTCCATCAATCCCTGCTTTTGCTGCCTGGAGAGACGGGGGGACCCGAGCGCCGACAACCTGTCCTGTGCCAGGGACTTCAGCTTGTGATGGTCCGGCAAGGCTTGCGCAAGCTGCGCATAAATCTTCTTGCCGAGCTCGGGATTGTCCTGATCACATTTCAGCTGCGCACGCTCAAACGCGTCTTCCACGCTCAACTTCAGGTCAGCCATCGGTGCCGGCACTCCAAAACAGGATGATGTTTGCGACACAGTGAACGCAGCCATTTACCCGAACCAACCCGTTGAGGCGGATGGTTTCGGATATGCAAATATGGGTGCGCGCAGGCCCGCACTCCCCCGCGAGGTCCTCCAGTCAGATGAACGAGAAATCATCCGCCGACAAGTTGGCCACGAGTACGTTCTCCAGGAGGATGGAATTGCTGCTGTCGATCGTAATCGTGGTATCGGTCCCGTCGTCGGTGATCTTCCCCGCGAGATCAGCAAAGGACAACAGGCCGTCTATTCCATCAAATACAATCACCTCGCCCGCAGCAAAGTCTGTAACCGTGTCTTGGCCGCAGTTGCTGGCAAACACAAAGGTATCGGACTCAAGGCCGCCTGCGAGCACATCGTTGCCAGCCTCCCCGCTGAGCGTGTCGCTGCCGGACCCGCCCCGGAGAACGTCATCTTCGCTGCCGCCATAAAGCGCATCACTTTCCGAGCCGCCTTCCAGCGTATCAGCTCCGCTGCCGCCATAGAGCAGGTCACTGCCCGTGCCGCCGTGAGCGAAGTCGTCTCCGGCATTGCCATAAACCGTGTCGTTGCCAGCGCCCCCGTCCAGCGTATCAGCTGCACTGGTGCCGCCAACAATGTCATCACCGGTGGTGCCATTTGAGACCACGTTCACAAACGGCACAGAGGCGGCGGCACTGGTGACGGTTTCCGAGGTGTTGCTGCCATCCCAGTACTCCACCTGGACCCGCAGTTGCGTTCCCAGAAGCGCGGTATCATCAAGCAGCAGTTCCGCCTCTGTGGCGCCTGCCACATCGGTCCAGCTGGCGCCGCCGTCATGGGACGCCTGCCATTGGTAGGAGAACACTCCGAGCCCGTCCGCGTCCGAAATCCCGGAAGCGTCAGCCACAAGGGTCTGCTGGTAGCCGGGCGTTCCGGTGATCAGCAGCTCGCCCTCCGGCGCGTCGTTCACCGCCGAGATATTCAGCCGGGCAGATCCTGGCGTTGTGCTGGTTCCATCGCTCGCCGTGAACTCAATAATGATGTTGTTGCGATAGAAGTCAGCTGCTGCGGTGAACAGCCAGTCCGTGGTTCCGGCGATCTGTTCGATGGTGCCGTATTCCGGGTCTACTGAGGCAGAGACCACCTCCAGAGGATCGCCGTCCGGGTCCATCGTGAAGGCCAGCAGCTCCGCCGCGGTGATCACCCTGGTGCTGTCTTCATCAATCTGGCCCAGATGGTTTTTGGCGTAGAAGATCGGGCCGGTGTTGTCGCTGAAGCGGAAGTGAGAGGCCGTAAGGTCGGTCACAAGCGTGTTCTTGATCAGGATGCTGCTGTTTGCATTGATGGTGATGGTGGTGTCTGTCCCGTCGTCCGTCATCTTGCCTTGCAGATCCGCAAAGGACGAAAGCCCGGTGACCTGGCGGAACTCAAACACATCCGTCGTTGGCGAAATGAAGGTGATGTAATCAATGAGATGGATGGTATCGTGGCCGGTGTTGTCGCCGGTGAACAGGAACGTGGCAACGTGGTCCAATCTATAGATTACGTCGTCGCCTTCGCCGCCCTCAATCACAGCGTCCTCGCAGAGATTGGCCAGGATGTCGTTACCCTCGCCGCCTGAGAGATAAGCACCGTTGACCAGGGTCTGCACCTTCTGACCACTGATCACAATGTCGTCGCCTTCTTCGCCATAAAGCTGATTGGCGCCATAGCCGCCGTACAGCCGGTCATTCCCTTCGCCGCCATAGACCAGATCGTGGCCGATGTTGCCGTTGAGGTAATCGTCGTTCTCAAACCCGTAGATCGTGTCGTTGCCGCCTAGGCCCCACAAATAATCTTTGGTTTTGTAGCCGATCATCAGATCGTCAACGTCTCGATGCCCGTCTTGCCGGATGTAATCTTCGGGAATTGGCACCATCACAGTTGGGTCGCTGTAGACGGTCTCGTCTGTGTTGTCCCCGTCTGTGTAGCGGACGACAGCGCGGATCTGCCAACCGATCTCCGGCAGGTCCAGGTAGAGATCCGTTGATGTGGCGCCCTCGATGTCGAGCCAGGTGGCGCCGTTATCCTCCGAGCGCTGCCACTGATAACTGAAGGTCCCCAGGCCATCGGCGTCGGTGATCGAGGAAGGATCCATTGTGAGCGTCTGCTCATACTCCGGCGTTCCTGAAACCAGCAATTCCCCTTCGGGATCGTCATTCACCGGATCAATCGTCAGCGTGAATGTGTCCGTGTCGCTTAATGTCCCGTCCGACGCCGTTACCCTGATCTGCAGGTCCCCGTTGAAATCCGCCTCCGGCCAGCCAAAGAAAATCCCCGTTGACGGGTCAAAACCCAGCCAGGACGGAAGGGCGGAGCCATCGCTCAGCTCCGCCGTGAGAGAAAGCGCGTCCCCGTCCACATCCACGAACGCATTGTCAGGAAGGATAAAGCTGATCACAGCGCTGTCCTCGGCAAAGGACCGGTCAATCAGAGTGTCCGCAATCACTGGCGCATCATTCGTGCCGGCAATTGTCAGGGTGAGGCTCTGCGCAACACTGCCACCCTGCCCGTCCTCAATATCGTAGGTGACAGTGATCTCTTCGATCTCACCCTCGGCCAGGCTCTGGAATGCGTCATGCCCCGGATCGACGGTGAGCGTTTTATTGTCAGCGGACAAGCTCAGGCCGTCCACCAGGCCGGTGACATTGGCAACGCTCAGCGGATCGTTTTCGGCATCGGAGGCCCCCTCCAGCAGATCGATGGTGAAACCCGGACTGTCTTCGTCGGCCGCGCCTGTCAGCGGCGCATCCACTAACGGTGGCTCATTGACGACCTCCACCGCCGCGGTGGCCGAAACCGTGCCGCCCTTCCCATCACTGATCACGTAGGTAATCATGGAGATGCCGTTGTAATTGCCAACCGGTGTGAAGCGCCATACCTCACCCGCAACAAGCTCTTCGATGGTGCCAACGGATGAATCCATCGCGACTGAGTTTATGGACAATACGTCCCCCTCCATATCCGAGGCATTTGCCAGCAATTCTGTCCGGGTGAAGATCAGGGTTGTGTCTTCCGCGATCGGATCGAGGGTGACCGGGCCCGAGACCTCGGGAGAGAAGTTCCCGTCTATCCTGAAATTCGACGCGCCCAGGTCCGAAACAAGAACATTCTGCAACACGACGGAGTTGGCGGCATCCAGCGTGATGGTTGTATCCGAGCCATCATCCGATGCCTGCGCCAACACATCCTCAAAAGACGTCAGCCCGGTCACGCCATTGAATGCGATGACGTCACTGGTTTCGTCAAAATCGGTGATCGTGTCATCTCCGTCGCCGCCGTTGAGGCTGTCGTCACCAGAATCCCCATAAAGTGTGTCATCCCCGTCACCACCGTTGAGGCTGTCGTCACCAAAACCCCCATAAAGTGTGTCATTCCCGTCGCCACCGTCGAGAACATTGTCTCCGGAAATCCCAATAAGCGAGTCATCTCCGTCGCCGCCGTTCAGGCTGTCATCGCCATAAGTCCCACCGAGCGTGTCATTCCCAGCTCCACCGTCGAGGCTGTCATCGCCATAATGACCATCCAGCGTGTCATTCCCATCCTGACCAACGAGGCTGTCGTCCCCGTCGGACCCAGTGAGCGATACATCGACGACCGGGACCGTTGCTGTGGCGGCACTGATGAGGATCTCCCGGCTGCCATCCGCGGCAGTGTATTCGACGGCAATCCGCAATTCTGTGCCAAGCTGCTGGGGACCCACCTCGAGGCTTTCCGACGTTGCCGACCCAATATTGCTCCAGCTTGTCCCGTTATCATCGGAGGATTGCCACTGGTAGGTGAACTCACCCATTGCCCCGGCGGCGATGAGCGCGGTGGTATCTGCAGTCAGTGTCTGCTGATACGACGCCGTCCCGGTAATCGTCACATCACCGCTCGGCGGGTCATTGACCGGCAGAACATCGATCGTCGCAGTGGATGTCACCTGGTCCGTGCCGTCCGAGACCGTAAAGCTCACTTCAAGGTCCAGGCCCGTGATGTCCCCATTTGGCGTGACGCGCCAGGTCTCGGCATCGACGGACTGGATGAGGCCCAGGGCCGGGTCCACCGTCACCGAGGTCACGGACAGTAAATCCTCATCGACATCCCCGGCAAAAGCCAGCAATTCCGCGGCGGTGATGAGGCGGCTGCCACCCTTGTCCATACCGCCCAGGTCCGCTTGGCGCAACATCACCGGAGCGGTGTTTGTTATCTCCCAGCGGAAATCGGTGGCCGCCAGGTCAGAGACCAGCACGTCTTCCAGAACAACGTGATTGCCGCTGTCCAGCGTAATGGTTGTATGAAATCCGTTATCCGATGCATTGGCAATCACGTCGGCAAAGGACGTAAACCCGCTCACCCCCCTAAATGCGATCACATCGTCCTGGGTCCCATCCGTGAGACCCGCGGTAAAATCCGAGATCGTATCCCGGCCAAAACTATCGCCGGTGAACACAAATGTGTCACTTCCGTGATAGCCGGAGGGGTAATAGCCGGAGAGCCTGTCATCCCCAGTCCCGCCATCCAGCGTGTCATCACCCCAACCGCCGAAGAGCGAGTCATCGCCACCCCCTCCATAAAGCAGATCACGGCCATAACTTCCCCATTGCCTGTCATTTCCGGTGCCTCCGTAGAGCGTATCTTTCCCGCTATTGCCACTGAGTGCGTCATTGCCGTTATCGCCATAAAGCAGATGATCAGTATCACCTGAGGCCCGAAGTGAGTCATTCCAGGCGGTGCCCAGATGGGTGATATTGACATCTGGCACGGTCAGTGTTGGGGCACTGAAGAGAAGGGGGCGGCTGCCGTCCGCAGCGGTGTATTCAACAACAACCCGCACCCGCGTGCCGAGTTGTGCAACATCCGGATCGAAACTTTCCAAATCCGCCCCGACTATACTGCTCCAGCTTACCCCGTCATCATCGGAGGACTGCCACTGGTAGGTGAAGGTGCTGACCGCGGCTCCAAGCGCGGAGATATCGGCCTGCAGGGTTTGCTGAAACGCCGCCTCCCCGATGATCGAAATGTCATCGCTGGAGGCATCATCCACTGGCAGGACATCGAGCACAGCAGTGGCATCGGTCTCGTCTGCGCCATCGGAGACCGAGAAGGCAATCTCCACAGCATCGAGCCCAACAAGGTCTGCACTCGGCGTGAAGCGCCAGGTCTCGGCATCGACGGACTCGATAAGGCCCAGGGCCGGATCCACCGTCACCGAAGTGATCGACAGAGTATCTCTATCGACATCGCCGGCAAAGGCCAGCAGTTCCGCAGCGGTGATGAGGTGGCTACCGCCCTTGTCCATGCCCCCCAGGTCAGCCTGCCGCAACATCACCGGTGCGGAGTTTGTTGTCTCCCAGCGGAAATCCGAGGCCACCAGGTCAGAGACAAGCACGTTTTCCAGAACAACGTAATTGCCGCTGTCCAGCGTGATGGTTGTATCCCTTCCGTCATCCGATGCGTTGGCGATCACATCGGCAAAAGACGTAAACCCCGTCACCCCTCTGAACTCGATCACGTCTTCCAGGTTTCCGCTGTCTTAAGACCGCGGAGAACCCCCAGATGGTGTCCTGGCCAAAACTGTCTCCGGTGAAAACAAACGTGTTATCCCCGTTTCCACCACTGAGCCAGTCATCTCCAGCACCGCCATCGAGCGTGTCGTTCCCGGTGCCACCATGGAAGAGATCATTGCCACTACCGCCGTTCAGCGTGTCATTGCCACTCCACCCATAAAGCGTGTCGTTGCCAGCATCGCCATTGAGCAGGTCGTCGCCGACGGAACCGTAAAGCCAATCATCATCAGCCCCACCGTTGAGCGTGTCATTGCCAGCATCGCCGAAAAGCGTGTCGTTGCCCGCATCACCGTTGAGCAGGTCATCGCCGTCGTAACCGTAGAGCCTGTCATCACCTGCAAAACCATTGAGTGTATCGGTGTCGTCCATGCCGCGAAGAGTATCGTTTCCAGTGGTGCCATTACGAATAATACCGGACATGAAGTGCTCCTTCTGAATGGAGCAGGCTTGGTTTCGTGATCCGGCTTGGCCCTGAAATCCTAGGCCGGTCTTGAATTGGAAATTCGCCAGAAACCTCACAACGCCTGCGGGTATTTTATCGCTGGAAGTCTCTCACGAATCCGCAGCTGCGGGAGGGACCACCCGTTCCAATTTAAAAACTCTGGCTGCATTTTTCTGAAGAAGCACAGCCTTCTAACCAGGCATTCGGCACATTCCGAGAAGAAGGGACGCGGGGAAACAGGCTGATTCCGCCACGCCCGCCACTCGCCTCCGGCGATGTTCTGGTGGGTGCTCTTGAGGAGATTCATCTGGTCCACGTGATGTGTTCTGGCCGGTCGAAAGCCTCGGTATTCCAGGCACACGCGCCCAGCCCGTTCAATGCGGGACGTCAGGCTTCGCCAGACAGCTAACTGACCGGACGGACAGGTCGTATGTGCAGATGATGTTCAAACGATACTCTCACTTCTCAGCCGGCCATCCGCGCTCCGATTCATGCCCCACTCCGGGCAGGGCTCCAATTCGGGCAAATGTTTGCCATCGTCATTCCGAAACACCCGAAGGGCAGGCACGTCGAAGCGGCAGCCCCCAACATTTGAAGGACTTTGCAACGCAACCATCTTGTTGATCTCTCGAATACCAGCCCTGTTGACCCCACTCTTTTCGAAAACGATCTTGCTTGGTAATTCGTTTGCTGGCAGCGCTCTGGCTAAAAGCCTGACAGTTGCTGGACCAATTCCACTTCAGTGTTCCGGAAATTTGCCACGGCTCCATCTTTATTACATCACGCTTCTCTGCTCGACATGCGCTGGTACGAGTGCGCGGACGAGGTCTTTCATGTTGAGAATGCCGACCTGTTTTCCGTCGCTGATCACCCGATAGACCTTGTAGGTGTCGCCACCCGACAGTGAGATCAGGTGTTCGAGGGTGTCAT
>WQBJ01000109.1 GCA_013032095.1 Ruegeria atlantica
ACCTGGATGGTGCTGACGGCAGCACCGACTTCACGATCGACATGGCGCAGATCGGTCTTGGCAGCGGGTCCTACCGTTTTATCGGAGCTGATGGCGGTGACGAACTCGGGGTGTCTGTTTCTTCTGCGGGGGATGTTGACGGGGACGGCAGGGACGACCTGCTCATCGGTGCTCATTATGCTGACGGCGTGAACAATGCCGAGGCTGAAGCGGGCGAGAGCTACCTTGTGCTGGCCCGTGATCTTGAAGACCTGGATGGTGCTGACGGCAGCACCGACTTCACGATCGACATGGCGCAGATCGGGCAGGGCAGCGGTTCTTATTGTTTTATCGGTGCTGATGGTGCTGACTATCTCGGCTATTCGGTTGCCTCTGCAGGAGATGTTGACGGCGACGGCAGGGACGATCTGCTCATCGGTGCTTATTATGCCGACGGTGTGAACGATGCCGAGGATGATGCGGGTGAAAGCTACCTTGTGCTGGCCAAAGATCTTGAAGACCTTGATGCCGCTGACGGCAGCACCGACTTCACGGTCGACATGGCGAGTATCGATCAAGGTACCGGCTCCTACCGGTTTGTCGGTGCTGATGGCGGTGGCTATCTTGGCTATTCGGTTGCTTCTGCAGGAGATGTTGACGGGGACGGCAGAGACGACCTGTTCATTGGTGCTTATTATGCCGACGGAGTGAACGATGCCGAGGATGATGCAGGTGAAAGCTACCTTGTGCTGGCCAAAGATCTTGAAGACCTGGATGGTGCTGACGGCAGTACCGACTTCACGATCGACATGGCGAGTATCGATCAAGGTACCGGCTCCTACCGATTTGTCGGCGCTATCGGTGACGAACTCGGTTATTCGGTTGCTTCTGCAGGAGATGTTGACGGCGATGGCCAGGACGATCTGCTCATCGGAGCATATCGGGCTGATGGCATAAAGGATGCCGAGCTCTACGCGGGTGAGAGCTACCTTGTGCTGGCCCGTGATCTTGCCGCGCTTGATGCCGCTGACGGCAGCGAGGACTTCATCATCTCGGTGGGCATAATCACCAACGACGCGGTGGGTGTCGCGAGTGTCACCAGTGCCACGCAAGCCGAAGGCGACGACCTTGTGCACACGGTGACTATGACCGGCACGAGTGTGACTGAGGAAACTTTCGACTTCACGCTGGTGGGTGACAGCGCAACCCTGGGGGATGATTTCAACGGCACGCCGAGCTTCAGTGATGGTGTGACCTACGATGCGAGCGCGGGCACGATCACGGTGCCGGCAGGTCTGGCCTCGTTCAATGTGACGGTGACGAGTATCGAGGACAGCGATGAAGAAAGTGATGAGGGCTATGACCTGACGGTGGGCGGCGTTCAGGCGAGGGGCACGATCCGCAATGACGACGCGGTGGGTGTCGCGAGTGTCGGCGATGCAACGGAAACCGAAGGCGACGACCTTGTGCATAGGGTGACTATGACCGGCACGAGTGTGACTGCGGAAACCTTCGACTTCACGCTGGCGGGTGACAGCGCAACGCTGGGAGATGATTTCAGCGGCACGCCGAGCTTCAGCGATGGTGTGACCTACGATGCGAACGCGGGCACGATCACGGTGCCAGCGGGCGTGATCTCGTTCGATGTGACGGTATCGAGCACCGAGGATAGCGATGAAGAAAGTGATGAGGGCTACAACCTGACGGTCGGCGGTGTTCAGGCGACAGGCACGATCAGCAATGACGATGGCTGGTCCGGCTCCTACCGTTTTGTCGGTGCTGATAGTTATGACCAGCTCGGGTCTTCGGTTTCGTCTGCGGGGGATGTTGACGGTGACGGCAAGGATGACCTTCTCATCGGTGCTTATTTCGCCGACGGTGTGAACAATGGCGAGGATGATGCGGGAGAGAGTTACCTTGTGCTGGCCAGTGATCTTGCCGTGCTGGATGCCGCTGACGGCAGCACTGACTTCACGATCGACATGGCGCATATCGGGCAGGGCACCGGCTCCTACCGTTTTGTTGGTGCTGATGGCGATGACCGGCTCGGGTCTTCCGTTTCTTCTGCGGGGGATGTTGACGGGGACGGCGAGGACGATCTGTTCATCGGTGCTTATTATGCCGCCGGCGTAAACGATGCTAAGGATAATGCGGGCGAGAGCTACCTTGTATTGGCCAGTGACCTTGCTGATCTCGATGCCGCGGACGGCAGCACCGACTTCACGATCGACATGGCGAGTATCGATCAAGGCAACGGGTCCTACCGTTTTATCGGAGGCGATGGCGGTGACCGACTCGGCTGGTCGGTTGCCTCTGCGGGAGATGTTGACGGCGACGACCAGGATGACCTGTTCATCGGTGTCAGATACGCCGACGGCGTGAACGATGCCGACAATTGGGCGGGCGAGAGCTACCTTGTGCTGGCCAAAGATCTTGAAGACCTTGATGCCGCGGACGGCAGCACAGACTCCATAATTGACATGGCGAGTATCGATCAACGCAGCGGCTCGTATCGTTTTGTCGGTGTCGACAGCTATGACCGGCTCGGGTCTTCGATTTCTTCTGCGGGGGATGTCGACGGGGACGGCCAGGATGACCTGTTCATCGGTGCATATAGGGCCGACGGTGTGAACGATGCTGAGATCGGTGCGGGCGAGAGCTACCTTGTGCTGGCCAAAGATCTTGAAGACCTTGATGCCGCGGACGGCAGTACAGACTTCATGATCGACATGGCGAGTATCGATCAAGGCAGCGGCTCTTACCGTTTTGTTGGTGCTGATGGCGGTGACCAGCTCGGCTGGTCGGTTTCTTCTGCGGGGGATGTTGACGGGGACGGCAAGGACGACCTACTCATCGGTGCAATTGGGGCCGATGGTGCGAACGATACCGAATATTGGGCGGGAGAGAGCTACCTTGTACTGGCCAAAGATCTTGAAGATCTTGATAAGGCTGACGGCAGCGAAGACTACACGATCGACATGGCGAGTATCGATCAAGGCAGCGGCTCGTATCGTTTTGTCGGTGTCGACAGCTATGACTATCTCGGCTATTCGGTTTCTTCTGCGGGGGATGTCGACGGCGACGGCAGTAACGACCTGCTCATCGGTGCTTATTTGGCCGGCGGCGTGAACAATACTGAGGGTGAGGCTGGCGAGAGCTACCTCGTGCTGGCCCGTGATCTTACCACGCTCGATGCCGCTGACGGCAGCACAGACTTTGCGATCGACATGGCGCTTATCGGGAGTGGTACCGGCTCGTATCGTTTTGTTGGCGCCGATAGCTATGACCAGCTCGGCTGGTCGGTTTCTTCTGCGGGGGATGTTGACGGCGATGGTCAGGACGACTTGCTCATTGGTGCCAGATATGCCGACGGCATGAACGATGCCGAGCTCTATGCGGGCGAGAGCTATCTCGTGCTGGCCGGTGATCTTGCCGCGCTTGACGCCGCCGACGGCAGCGAGGACTTCATCATCGACATGACCTATGCCGGCACTTCAGTTTTTAGCGGAACATCCGGTGATGATACGCTCATCGCGACCGCAGATGATCAAACCCTGGTTGGGTTTGATGGCAACGACCGGCTTGAGGGCCTGGGTGGCAATGATCGCCTGGTGGGTGGCGGCGGCAGTGATATCTTTGTCTTTACCGAAAGCTTCGGGCACGACGAGATCATTGATTTTGCGGCTGGTGACATAATCGAGTTCAACACGATCACCGGCCTTGCCGCCCATGCCGACATGTTGGCGAAGGCGACCGACGATGGCATCGATACGACCATAACGCTCGACGTCGACAACACGATTGTTCTGAAGAATGTCGTAATCTCTGATCTGTCCGCCAACGACTTTCAATTTGTGCGCTGGTCTAGTTCCTACCGGTTTGTCGGTGCTGATGGCGGTGACCATCTCGGTGTGTCGGTCTCTTTCGCGGGGGATGTTGACGGCGACGGCCGGGACGACCTGCTCATCGGTGCTCCTTATGTCGGGACTTATAATAGGGGTGAGAGCTACCTTGTGCTGGCCAGTGATCTTACCGCGCTGGATGCCGCTGACGGCAGCGAGGATTTTTTGATCGATATGGCGCATATCGGTCGTGGCACTGGCTCCTACCGGTTTGTCGGTGCTGATGGCAATGACCGGCTTGGCTGCTCGGTTGCCTCTGCAGGAGATGTTGACGGCGACGGCCAGGATGACCTGCTCATCGGCGCCTATTATGCCGAGGGTTTTGCGGGTGAGAGCTACCTTGTGCTGGCCAAAGATCTTAAAGACCTTGATGCCGCTGACGGCAGCACCGACTTCACGATCGACATGGCGTATATCGGTCTTGACACCGGCTCCTACCGTTTTGTTGGAGCTGATGGCGGTGACCTCCTTGGCTGGTCGGTTGCTTCTGCGGGGGATGTTGACGGGGACGGCCAGGATGACCTGTTCATCGGAGCTTATTATGCCGACGGTGTGAGCGATGCCGAGCTTGATGCGGGCGAGAGCTACCTTGTGCTGGCCAAGGATCTTGAAGACCTTGATGCCGCTGACGGCAGCACTGACTTCATGATCGACATGGCGTATATCGCTCGCGGCAACGGTTCCTACCGTTTTGTTGGTGCTGATGAAGGTGATCGGCTCGGCGCGTCGGTTTCTTCTGCGGGGGATGTTGACGGGGATGGCGAAGACGACCTGCTCATTGGTGCATATTGGGCCGACGGCGTGAACAATGCCGAGGATGATGCGGGTGAGAGCTACCTTGTGCTGGCCAAAGATCTTGAAGACCTTGATGCTGCGGACGGCAGTACTGACTTCATGATCGACATGGCGTATATCCATAGTGGCAGCGGCTCTTACCGTTTTGTCGGTGCTGATGGCGGTGACCAGCTCGGCTGGTCGGTTGCTGCTGCCGGGGACGTTGACGGGGACGGCAGGGACGACCTGCTCATCGGTGCAATTGGGGCCGACGGCGTGAGCGATGCTGACAATTGGGCGGGCGAGAGCTACCTTGTATTGGCCAAAGATCTTGAAGATCTTGATGCCGCTGACGGCAGCACCGACTCCATAATTGACATGGCGAGTATCGATCAACGCAGCGGCTCCTACCGTTTTGTCGGAGCTGATGGCGATGACCGACTCAGCTGGTCGCTCTCTTCTGCGGGGGACATTGACGGTGATCGCAAGGACGACCTGATTATCGGTGCTTCCTGGGCCGACGGTGTGAGCAATGCCGACAATTGGGCGGGCGAGAGTTACCTTGTGCTGGCCAGTGACCTTACCGCGCTTGATGCCGCTGACGGCAGCACTGACTTCATGATCGACATGGCGTATATCGGTCGTGGCAGCGGCTCCTATCGTTTTGTCTGTGCTGATGGCGGTGACTATCTCGGTGTGTCGGTTTCTTCTGCGGGGGATGTTGACGGGGACGGCAAGAATGACCTGCTCATCGGTGCATATGGGGCCGACGGCGTAAACGACGCCGAGCCTTTTTCGGGCGAGAGCTACCTTGTGCTGGCCAGTGATCTTGCCGCGCTCGATGCCGCCGACGGCAGCGAGGACTTCATCATCGACATGACCTATGCCGGCACCTCAATTTTCAGCGGGTCGTCCGGTGACGATACGCTTACCGCGACCGCGGATGATCAAACCCTGGTTGGGTTTAACGGCAACGACCGGCTTGAGGGCCTGGGTGGCAATGATCGTCTGGTGGGTGGCAGTGGCAGTGATACAATTGTCTTCACCGAAGGTTTCGGACATGACGAGATCATTGATTTCACGGCTGGTGCAGCAACCGACGATGTTATTGAGCTCAACACGATCACTGGCCTTGCCTCCTTTGCCGACGTGTTGGCGAAGGCGGCAGACGATGGCACCGACACGACCATAACGTTGGACGCGGACAATACGATTGTCCTGAAGAATGTCGTGATTTCCGATCTGTCCGCCAACGATTTTCAATTTGTGGGCTGGTCCGGCTCCTACCGGTTTGTCGGTGCTGATGGCGGTGACCGGCTCGGTGTGTCGGTCTCTTCCGCGGGGGATGTTGACGGCGACGGCCGGGACGACCTGCTCATCGGTGCTCCTTATGTCGGGACTTATAATAGGGGCGAGAGCTACCTTGTGCTGGCCCGTGATCTTGCGGATCTCGATGGCGCGGACGGCAGTGCCGACTTGACCATCGACATGGCGAGTATCGATCAAGGCAGCGGCTCGTATCGTTTTTTAGGCGCCGGTGGCGATGACTGGCTCGGGTCTTCGGTTTCTTCTGCGGGGGATGTTGACGGCGACGGTAAAGACGATCTGCTCATCGGTGCTCCTTATGTCGGGACTTATAATAGGGGCGAGAGCTACCTTGTACTGGCCAAGGATCTTGATGATCTAGATAACGCTGACGGCAGTGCCGACTTCACGATCAACATGGCGCAGATCGGGCAGGGCAGTGGCTCCTACCGTTTTGTCGGAGCTGATGGCGGTGACCGGCTCGGTGTGTCGGTGTCTTCCGCGGGGGATGTTGACGGCGACGGTAAGGACGACCTGCTCATCGGTGCTCCTTATGTCGGGACTTATAATAGGGGCGAGAGCTACCTTGTGCTGGCCCGTGATCTTGCGGATCTTGATGGCGCGGACGGCAGCGAGGACTTTACGATCGACATGGCGCAGATCGATCAAGGCAGTGGCTCCTACCGTTTTGTCGGAGCTGATGGCGGTGACTATCTTGGTGTGTCGGTTTCTACTGCGGGGGATGTTGACGGCGACGGCCAGGGCGACCTGCTCATCAGTGCAACGGGGGCCTACGGCGTTGACGATGCCGAGTATTTCGCGGGCGAGAGCTACCTCGTGCTGGCCAGTGACCTTGCTGATCTCGATGCCGCTGACGGCAGCACCGACTACACGATCGACATGGCTAATCTCAGTAATGTTTCCGATACAGGCTCCTACCGTTTTGTCGGTGTTGATGGCGGTGACGTTCTCGGCCGGTCGGTTTCTACTGCGGGAGATGTTGACGGGGACGGCCAGGACGACCTGCTCATTGGTGCTTATTATGCCAGCGGCGTGAACAATGCCGAGGATGATGCGGGTGAAAGCTATCTGGTGCTGGCCAGTGACCTTGCTGATCTCGATGCCGCTGACGGCAGCACCGACTACACGATCGACATGGCTAATATCGGTAGTGTCGACGGCACCGGCTCCTACCGTTTTGTCGGCGCTGATGGCGGTGACCGGTTCGGTTTTTCGGTTTCTTCGGCGGGGGATGTTGACGGCGACGGCCAGGGCGACCTGCTCATCGGTGCAATTGGGGCCGAGAATGGTGCGGGCGAGAGCTACCTTGTGCTGGCCAGTGATTTCGCCGCGCTTGATGCCGCGGACGGCAGTACAGACTTCATGATCGACATGGCGAGTATCGATCAAGGCAGCGGCTCGTATCGTTTTGTCGGTGTCGATAGCGATGACTATCTCGGCTGCTCGGTTTCTACTGCTGGAGATGTTGACGGGGACGGCCAGGATGACCTGCTCATCAGTGCTGATCGGGCCGACGGCGTGAACGATGCCGAGGATGGTGCGGGTGAGAGCTACCTTGTGCTGGCCAATGATCTTGCCGTGCTGGATGCCGCTGATGGCAGTACCGACTTTACGATCGACATGACCTATGCCGGGACATCAATTTTCAGTGGATCATCTGGTGACGATACGCTCATCGCGATCGCAGATGATCAAACCCTGGTTGGTTTTGATGGCACCTATACGACCATAACGCTGGATGCGGACAACACGGTTGTCCTGAAGAATGTCGAGGTCTCCGATCTGTCCGCCGATGATTTTCAATTCGTCTAATATTACAGGTGCTGATTGTTTTGATTTCTGTTTCGTTGCCAAGTATCTGAAGATCTCGGAAATGATGGCTTCAGCGTGGGCGGAAACGCTTTCCGATTGGCGCAGTTCCTTGGAGGAATTGAAATCTTTTGTTGTTTTGCCCTTTCAGCGTGTTGAACATCGCCGTACTTGCATAGACAGTTTGCTGTCGGGGGTTGAGCATAAGATAGGCTGGATGCTTTCGGAAGAAGCCGGTTTTGGCTTGCTGTATCGGATATAGTCTCTGTTGGCGCGCTCCTCTTGATCTGCCAATGCGCTGTGTTGCTTTGCGCGCAATAAGAATAGTCTGTCTTTTGGGTGGCAATGGTCAGGCATCTGCCTGCGCAAGCTCACAGTGACCCGAATGCCGGGTTTCAGAGCAGAGTCGATACATGAGTGACGCAGTTGTGAGGCAATGCACTACCGCGAATGAGTTTTTGCGGCAGGCAGCCCGAAAGTGTTGATCAGATTTGGTGCAATATTGAAGCTCAAGGTTACGTAGGGTCACTTG
>WQBJ01000011.1 GCA_013032095.1 Ruegeria atlantica
GCCAAACAGGCTCTAACTCCACGAAGGTCAATGGTCAAAAGTTTGCGACAGATCCCTTACTAATTCTCTTTATTCTATACCTTGGGTATGGTAGTGCGCAAAATAATAATCTTTTGCGCACTAGATAAGAACAAGTATTTGACAACCTACGGAACCTTTCACACAAAGCTCGGGCAAATTTCAATCTTTGAAACAGCCAAGCCCCTCAAAGCCAACTGATAGATCGTTGCAGTTCAGTTTTTGGCGCGAAGCTCGCCCAGATAAGAGGCGAGTTGCTCTACAATATCCAGCGCGCCTTCGTCCGTGACGCTCTGACCACGTATACGGATGCGCAATTCTCCTGCGGACACCTCGGCCAAGATCTCCCCTCCATCCGAAAGTGTAACAGGAGCCAATCGCTGTACCTGCTGCGGGCGCCCACCCCGCGCTTTGTCTTTTGCGGAAGCAGGTGCCCCTTTCAGAGCTGCTTCTAGGAGTGCCCATTCAGACTTGGGGTCCAACTCTCCGGCCTCAGCCAATGCCTGACGCAATTTGACCTGTGCACCGTCTCTTAGAGCAGACGCCAACTTCAGTCCGGACTTCTCGGACAGAGCAACGGGGTGCTGCAACAGATCTCCAAGTGATTCATGGACCATGGCAAAACTACGGACCTTTGATCTTTTGGCTTTGGAAGACGCAGCAAACAGCACGTCAACAGCAGCTTCGGTCGATGGAAAGACCCCCTGCCCTGCTGCCAATACCGCGATACGACCTCTTTCATAGGGGCTGAGATTGGCCCGGAGTTCGTTTTCTTCGACCATGGACACATAGGCGCCCTGCCCCGATCCGGCTTCTCGGATGAACGCGGGGATTTCGCGAAAACGTGGTTCAGTTTCCGCAAGATGTAGAAAGGCTTTCAGTCGCCGAAAACCCGAGATCAGTCCAAAGCCATCACCATCGCGCGTCACTTCAATTGGGGTACGCAATCCGTGAACGCGCAGAGATTCCAAGAGTTCGGCCATCGCCTCTTCGTCTTCGACCATACGGTCTCGGCGAATGAAATCAGCGTTGATCTGATCCAGCGGCAGCATCTCTGCAACCAATCCGGCGCCCTGAGCGTCTCGCCATTTGGTCGCGTCACCCTGGTCTTGTGCCAAGGCGACTCGATCCGTGACTGCTGTCAGGCTGTTCAACGCAGCCGTTTCCGCTGCGACCTGGGCTATAGGAGGCGTTGACGACTTCGACTCGAATGGACTGATTGAGGGTTTCGCCGCGAAACCAGCCTCAAGCTGCTCAAGCTCTGCTGTATCCGGAGCGCTTAATCTTCTGCGTTTAGCCATTTGCTTCTTCTCCCATCTGCGCATCGCGCCACCAGCAACCAATCAACACCTGCTTGAATTCAGCGTAGGTGCGATCAAAGGTTTCTCGCCCGCGAACATAGGTATCTCGGTTGAAGTCCCTGTAGTCTGCCTCGTAAATACCGTTGACCTGTTCGCCCGCCTGCCCGACTAAAGCAGTGTAGTCCTGCCGGTAAGCGTTCATGAAATCGCCAAAATAGGCCTGAATGACATTTGCCATATCGGTCTGTTGGCTGGCATCAAATCGGGTGATGATTGCCCTCACCACATCCCATTCGAACTTAAGCTCGGGCAAACCAGCCGCCCTTTGAGCGGCGTTTTCTCCATCTTCAATACTGGCGAAAGTGGTGTAGAGCATGTCAAAGAACCGGCCGGTCGAGTCAAATTCCAGAAAAGAAGCCCCCAGCGGAACCAATAGAATATCCGCAGCAGCCAGCGCATTGATCGTTAGGTACCCAAGTGCAGGAGGCGTATCCAAGAAAACGATGTCGTAATCATTCAAAACGCCTTCATCATGCAGGAAGTTGGTTAAGCCATCCCAAAGCGGCCAACTCCTCAGCCCCATACGCCAAACTGGAATTTGGAATTCCGCCCAGTACAAGTTCAGCTGCGCTCCAATCAGATCGATGTTGGGCCAGTGCGTCTTCTGGATCACGTCACGGGGCAGGGTGTTGAGCGCCTCCTGCAAGGTCTCATCCAACGGGATATCAGGGTGCCCGGCTGCGGCGCGAACCCGGTTTTCTTCCTGCACCGCACGCGCGTAGTCTTTGGCAATCAACGGAAAAACAGTTTGCCATTCATCTGCAACGTTTCCACCGAGGATGGAGGTCATCGACCCCTGGCTATCTAGATCGATGACCAGAACCTTATACCCGTCTAATGCCGCAGACATCGCCAGATGCGCAGCTGTTGACGTTTTACCGACACCACCCTTGAAATTAGCAACGGCGACGACTTTTGCAGGAAGCCCATCAGGTCGGTAAGGCAGGTATTCCTTAGTGCTCACACCTTCGGCAGCAAAATGCTTTCGAAGCATGAGTACTTCCTCGAGTGTAAACCACTTGGATCCTGCCTCTCCTTCGCCTTGTGGCAAATCCGGGTTGGCCTTAAGGACTCGCCTTAGATGCGCCGGGGCGACTGGGATTAGGTACTTTGTTATCTCCCAAATAGAAAAGCGTCTTAGTCTTTTCTCACCATCGGGAGCATATCCGCGACGGGCAAGGTCTTCACGTCCTTTGGCGCAAAACGTAGCCGCTTTTGCGAATCGCGATGTGCCAATAGGATCAGGTAGCTTCTTTGCGGCAAGCTCCGGGTCAAGATTCAGATATGGCGGCAAGGGAGGTTGGTTAGGTTTATTCACTGTCGATGCCTCAGATAATGTTCGCCTTAGCGGCGTATATTGCGCAACATAGCGAACATTTTCCTACGACGCTATCCTTTGAATGCGGGTTTTCAACAGAATTGGTGCTGAGAGCGTAGTTTCGTGGCGAAACCGAATAAAATAGAAGAACACACGGCTAACAAAAGTTTATTATTTATATATTGTTTAGAATCTTTGCAACAGAAATAGGTAGATAAAACAATAACTAAGACCTATTTAGGTACCTGTATACGGTTCTAAGGGTACCAGCATTCAGGATCAAAGGTGCCCGTCCACGGGATGAAAGGTTCTGTTTTTCAGTAAGAAGGGTTCCGATTCGCAGGACTTTGAATTTGCAGACAGTTTAGGCCCTAATTAGCGGAGTTTTGTCCTGTCTGCCTCAACAGCGGACTCGCGAAGAGGCTGCCAAATTGAGCTTTTCTGTGGATAACTCAGGGGTTCGCAATGCTAGGTACCCGGATACAGGATGCGGCGTCTCCTGTATTTGGGTACCCAAATTAAATTGATCCTTAGGTACTTTTCGTGTCAGAAATATCAAAACGAGCAGCCAGGCAGAATCATGCCGGATACACAAATAGATATGGACCAGCTTGCCGGACCTTTGCGCCGGGAAACGGTTAAGAAGAACGTTGCCGCAATCCACATCAGCGGTAAGCTTACGTTGTTGCAGCGTAAGCTTTCGAATGTATTGCTTTTGAATGCATACGATGCGCTGACTTCTGCCCAGACACACACGATCGATGCCCGTACATTGGCGATGATGGTTGGCTATAACTCGAATGATTTCGATACACTCCGGACCAGTCTGCGCGCTTTGGCCGAAACCGTTGCAGAGTGGGATATGCTGGATGAGCAGGGCCGGCAGGAATGGGGTGTGTCCTCATTGTTGAGCTTTGCCAAACTGAAAAACGGTGTTTGCGAATATGCCTACTCTCCGGCATTGGCACAGAAACTGTATGACCCAAAAATCTATGCTTTGATCAATGTTCAGATTCAACGCAACTTTAGCTCTGGCCACGGTCTCGCGCTCTATGAAAACTGCTATAGGTTTGTTCGAACTGGCTCGACCGGTTGGTGGACCTTGGATGTTTTCCGCAAGCTCATGGGGGTGGACGGTAGCGACTATTACAGCAGTTTCAAGCATCTCAATGCGAAGATCATCAAGCCTGCTGTTGCTGAGGTCAATAAAAGCTCTGACATTCTGATTGAGCCAGAGTTCCAGAAGAAGGGGCGTTCCGTTACGGATATCCGCTTTTTGATCAAGGGCAATCCTCAGAAAGCGATGTTTGAGATTGATGACAGTGACGGAGTGCGAAATCTGCAGGTGTACAAGACGCTGCGCAATCAGGGTGTCTCGGACCGGCTGGCGCGCCAGTGGATTGCTGAACATGGTGAAGACTATGTGCAGCAGAAACTGGACTATGTCAGGGGGCAGGGTGATGTGAAATCGACGGTAGGGTATTTGTCCGCGGCTTTACGGGACGATTACCAACCGTTGGAAACGGCCGCTCCGAAAGAACCAAGCCCTGAAGCCATCGAGGCCGCGAGGTTACGTGAGGCTGAAAAGGCACAAGAGGATCAGGCCTATGCGGCGCGAGCCGCGGACCGTGCCGAGCGGTCTCGAAAGCTGTCCATCGTTGAAGACCTGGTTTCGCGGCGAAACCCGACGCAGCGCGATGCCGACAAACGTCTGTTTTTGGCCGGGCTCGACAATGATTTGGACCGAGAGCACTTCCGTGCTCATGGCTGGCGTTCCGGATTAAACGCCAATGCGATCTTCGATTTCTGGGAAGAACTGGAGCCTGACGCATTCGCGTAAGGCTCCAAGTTAGGGGTCGTAATAGCCCCCTATCGGTTCAGCGGTTTTTCATAGCAGATTTGAGTGCATCTGCAAAAGCGCCGTTCTGTGCATTATCGCCGGATTTTGCGTGTTGTGGGCCTTTGGGTTCAGAGGAGCTTGGGTTCTTTCTTGGTCCGCGACTCGCTCGATCTTCGCGGGCTGAGGCTCCGCCATTCTTTCGCATGGTCAGACCGATCCGTTTCCGTGACACATCAACCTCCACCACGGTAACCTTGACCACCTGCCCGGCTTTGACCACTTCATGCGGGTTTTTTACGAACCGGTCGGCCAACTGGCTGACATGAACCAGGCCGTCCTGGTGAACGCCGATGTCAACGAAAGCACCAAAGGCTGCGACGTTGGTCACTGTTCCCTCAAGCACCATTCCGGGTTTCAAATCGGTAATGTCTTCGACACCATCGGTGAAGGACGCAGTGACAAAGCTGGGTCGCGGGTCGCGGCCGGGTTTTTCCAACTCTGTAAAAATATCCCGCACAGTCGGCAGTCCAAACGTGTCATTGACAAACTGTTCCGCCCGCAATCCCTTGAGTGCCCCGTCGCTCCCCATGATCTGACGGATATCACGCCCGCAGGCCGAGACGATCTGGCGCGCCACGCCGTATGCCTCGGGGTGGACCGAAGACGCGTCCAATGGTTCTACGCCTTCTCTGATGCGCAAAAAACCTGCGCATTGTTCATACGCACGTGGGCCGAGCCGGGAAACACTCAGCAGTTCCTTGCGTGACGTAAACGCGCCATTCAAGTCGCGATGCATCACGATCGCTTCGGCCAATCCAGGCCCCAAACCTGATACGTGAGAGAGCAGGGGCGCGGACGCCGTGTTCAGGTCTACGCCCACCGCATTCACCACGTCTTCGATCACTGAAGCCAGCGATTGCGATAGCCGGTGCTGGTCGACGTCATGCTGATACTGGCCGACCCCAATGGATTTGGGTTCGATCTTCACCAACTCAGCCAGAGGATCTTGCAGGCGACGGGCAATCGAAACTGCCCCGCGCAGAGATACATCAAGATACGGAAACTCGCGCGCGGCCAGTTCCGATGCAGAGTAAACCGAAGCACCGGCTTCCGACACGACGACCTTGGTCGGGGTGGTGACGGTCTTGGGCAGAAGTTTCAGCGTCTCGGCCACCATCTTCTCAGTCTCGCGGCTGGCCGTGCCATTGCCGATGGCGATCAGTTCGATTTTGTGAGAGGCGATCAGGTTCAGTATGGTCGCCTGCGCGCCTCGCAGATCATTTTTTGGCTGAAAAGGATAGAGTGTATCGGTCGCAACCACCTTGCCCGTCGCATCCACGACTGCGGCTTTGACGCCCGTGCGAATCCCCGGGTCCAGACCCAGTGTTGCCCGTGCGCCGGCCGGAGCGGCAAATAGCAGGTCTTTCAGGTTTCGAGAAAAAACCTGAATAGCCTCCTCCTGTGCGCGACTGCGCAAATCAGCCATCAGCTCAACCATCATCGACAGGGATAGTTTCACCCGCCAGGTCCACCCCGCCACCTTGCGCAGCCATTTGTCGGCGGGACCGTCGCTGCGCGTGTGCAAATGGGCAGCGACAATTGCCTCGGCTCTTGCCGCACCGGTATCGGGGTCAGGCGCGACATCCAGGGTTACGATCCCCTCTTTCGAGGCGCGCAGCATCGCAAGTGCACGGTGCGAGGGAGTTTTGGCCCACAGCTCCGAATGGTTGAAATAGTCGCTGAACTTCGCGCCTTCCTGCTCTTTGCCGTCGATCACTTTTGAGGCCAGCAGGGCCTCGCGCTGCATGAAGCTGCGCAACTCACCCAGTAGGGCGGCGTTTTCGGTTAGACGTTCGGTGATTATATCTCGCGCACCGTTCAGGGCGTCTTTGGTGGTCGGCACCGCCTCAGTCACGTAGCCGTGCGCCAGGATCTCGGGGTCGGCCGAGCGGTCGGCCAGAATGGCATCCGCCAGCGGTTCCAGCCCGTTTTCGCGCGCGATCATTGCCTTGGTGCGGCGCTTGGGTTTGTAGGGCAGGTAGATATCTTCCAACTGCGCCTTGGTGTCTGCCTGCGCGATGGATTTGGCCAATTCGTCGGTCAGTTTGCCCTGATCCTTGATCGACCCTAGGATCGTTTCGCGCCGCGCTTCCAACTCGCGTAGATAGGACAGGCGGTCTGACAGGGTGCGTAGCTGAGTATCGTCCAGCCCACCCGTCACCTCTTTGCGATAGCGGGCGACAAAGGGCACGGTGGCTCCTTCGTCCAGCAGTTTTACCGCGGCGCCGACCTGTTCGGGGCGGGCGTTGATCTCGGTGGCGATGGTGCGGGCGATGCGGTCCAAGGGGGCCTCCTGAATATGTCTGGAGGGACTTCTTAGCCAGCCGCATTACCAAGGGAAAGGGGCTTTACGTTGCCTGCACTTCTTCGGCCAATGTCTGCAGATCGTCATACAGGGTTTTGGCGACTTCAACATATCCTCGCTCGGTGTTCCGCGCCCTAGCAGCGAAGCGCCGTTGAGAGGGCAGTCGGGCACCTTGGTCGGTAATGTCGGTGAACAGGCGCTCGGCACGATCGTCATTCTCAGCGACCCGACCGCCGCTGAACTGGGCCGGATCGAAGGCCAGCAGGATTTCTCCGTGATAGGGCGCGCCGCCTGCGCCTTCAGCGAATTCCATGCTTTCCAGGCTGGTCAGGTCGTCGATCAACGGGCCGGCCAGCAATTCGATCATAATCGAGAGGGCCGAGCCTTTGTAGCTGCCAAAGGTCAGCATCGCGCCATCCATCGCGGCCTGGGGATCAGTTGTCGGGTTGCCGTCTTTGTCGATGGCGACACCCTCGGGCAGGGGTTTGCCTGCGCGGCGGTAAAGCTCGATTTCACCTCGTGCAAAAGCGCTGGTGGCGAAGTCAAAGGTGAACGGGTCTTTGCCCTGACGTGGCCAGCTAAAGGCCAGCGGGTTGGTGCCAAGGCTGCCTCTTGTGCCACCCGCCGGGGCAACCCAGGCATGGCTGGGTACCATAGCCATCGCAGCCAGACCGACCGAGGACAGGCGTTCCACCTCGGGCCAGAGCGCTGAGAAGTGGAAGCAACGGTTAATCGCTATTGCGGCAATGCCGTGGGTGCGGGTTTTCTCGATCAGCACCGGCAAAGCCTTTTCAAATGCTAGCAGAGACATGCCACCCTGCGCGTCCACACGGACGACGGCATTGTCCGAAGGTTCAAGTGCCGGCTCCACATGCCCGTCAATTTGCCCAGCCTTTATCGTGTCGGCGCACATGAACAGGCGGAACAGTCCGTGGGACTGGCAATCGTCGATCTGGCAAGTGGTCAGCATGTTGGCGATGGCTGCGGCGTGATCCGGTCCGAAGCCAGATTTGGTGAGGATGGACAGGCTGAGGCTCCGGATCTCATCCAATGTCAGTCTGACCGTTTCGCTCATGACCTGCGCCTCCCTCATCTGTGCTGAGACAAGGGATAGCGTGGCTGAGCAGGAAAAGGGAACCCGGTTTCCGCCGAGTTTTGGATTAGCCCTGCGCTTCGGCTTGCAGGTACGAGATCAGGTTGGTGATGTCCTCGTCCTTTTTCAGGCCAGGGAACTGCATCTTGTTGCCGGGGATGGTGCCGCGCGGGTCGGTTAGGAACGTGGTCAGGGTTTCGGTGGTCCAGACGATACCCGACTCTTTCAACGGCGCGGAATAGCGGAACCCGTCGGCCTGTCCGGCTGTGGCGCCAATAATTCCATGCAGGGATGGGCCGACGGAGTGGTGGTCTTCGTCCAACTTGTGGCAGGCGCTGCATTTGCGGAACACTTTCTTACCCGCTTTGACGTCACCTGTAACGGCGACTGGGGCAGGGGCAACTACGGCCTGTTCTTCATCCCTGTTGAAGATCAGTCGCGCGGTCACCGGCACAGTCCGGGTTATGCCCGGCAGGCTGGCGATCTCCATCAGCTTGTCGACGCCCGCGTTCACGCCTGCATCTTCGGTACTTATGAATACCATGTCATTGGTCGACACCATGACTTGGGTCTCGGTCAGACGCGCCACAAACATCTCGGCGTCGAACGCTACATCCGTCCCCGACAGAGACAATACGGCTTGGGCATCGACAGTGGTAGTTTCGCCGACGCTCAGGCCTGAAACCTCAGCCATATCAAACTCGGCCGTCAGAGATGCGGTCCCGGCCTTGCGAAACACATGTTCGATCATCCGTTCGTTGCGAATGTCAATATTGGTCTCAATTGAGGACAGGTCGATCTCAACCTCTGCCTTGCCGCCTGGGGTGACATGGCCGCTGAGGCCGGTGAAGGAATTTACCTCGCCCAAAGTGTCTTTCTTGATTGAACCGTAGGCCAGATGCGAGCCTGCGGGAGCCAAGGTCCAGCTTTCCGCCAGAGCTGGGGTTGCAACAATTGCCGACGCAATCGTGACTGCCTTCAACAGAAGTTTCATTTCATTCCTCCTCGGATTGTGTCAGTCCTGACCCCGCGGGCCCGGTCCGTGGAAAGCAAACACACACAGGTCGCGATTTATTCGATGGGTGGTGAGATTAGTTCAGAACAGGCCGTACGCGGTGCGATCCAGACCCATTCGAAACGGGTTTGGCGGTTCGGGCTGGCGTTATCCGGCGCTTCGGACGTGGCCGACGATCTGCTGCAATCCACATGTTTGCGCGCGTTAGAGCGTCACCATCAGGTCACCTCGTATGACAGGCTGGACAGTTGGTTGATGACGATCTGCCGTTCGATCTGGTTGAATGAAGTGCGCGCGCGCTCGGTGCGTAAGGCTCAGGCACTATCCGTCACGCCCGAAGCGGAATTAATTTCGCATGAGACGGACTCAGAAACGAATATTTTCGCTGCTGAAGTGTTTACACAAGTGATGCAGCTGCCAGAAGCGCAGCGGGAAACGGTAACGCTTGTGTTCGTAGAGGGGTACAGCTACCGCGAAGCCGCCGCGTTGCTGGAGGTGCCGATAGGGACTATCATGAGCCGGTTATCAAACGCCCGGCAGAAACTGAAAACCGTGATGCAGCATGAGGCGGCAGACGCCGTTCGACGGAGTGGCAAATGAAGTTTTCCGATGAGACGCTGCTGGCGTATCTGGAAGGCAATCTGGATGAAGCCGAAGCCCGTGCGGTCGAAAGTGCGGTGGAGGACAATCCCGAACTTGAGCAACGCCTGATGGCGCTGGATTCATTTGCACCTTTGGTTCAGGCTGTGTTTGAGCGTTTACCAGCTCAAGATCCGAAAATTGATCTGCCAGAACCCGAGCCCCATACCCAACCCGCTGTTGGGGGACTTCGATTGCTGGCCGTTGCGGCCTCAGTCGCGGTTGTGGCTGTGTCGGCAACTTTCTGGGCTACACGCCCTCAGCCGATGGGCTGGGCCGAGCAGGCCGCTATTTACCAGTCACTTTACGTGCCGGATACGATTGCGGCGCTGGACACTTCGTCCGAGGCTTTGGCCGCACAATTTACGCTGGCTGAGGAACAGTTGGGTCGTTCGCTCAACCGAGAGGCGCTAGAGGCGCTGCCGGGGATGGAGTTGAAACGTGCGCAGGTGCTGTCCTTCAAGGGCAAGCCGCTGATTCAGGTCGTGTTCGCCGACGCGCAGGGCCAACCCTTTGCCTTTTGTGTGATACGGCAGGGCGAGGGGGCTCCGAACAAAGACGTGAAAGAGGCCGTTCTCAGTGGGCTTGCTACCGCGACCTGGGCGCAGGACGGCTATGGGTACATGCTGATCGGTAGCAGCGGGCAGAGTGATCTGAGCGGGCAGTTGGATTTTCTAACTGAAAATTTCGCCAGTTAAGCGCGTAATGCGCAAAAAAACGTCTTGTGAACTGGGGAGAATCCTCGAAGTATAACGGGCATGACAAGAAAACCCGTCATGCCTGATCCGGATGAGGACGCCGACGCGGTTGGTCCTTCCAGTATCTATGACGTGGACCCGCCCGAAGATGATGACTTGTGGTTCCTGCCTCCCGAGGATGAAGAGTCAGTAGATGACTTCCTGGTCCCAGGGCCAAAAGCTGATCGGCGGTTGCTTTTCGATCCGCGGGACTGGCGCGCGGCTCAAGCTGAACTTTCTTATGAGTTGGCCGATTTGGCTGCCATCTTCGGCGCTTTGGACGAACGCCTTCGTGCCGGGCCAAAAGGCTGGACCCATCGGCTGGCCCTGATGGACGTGTCTGATCTGGGTTGGTGGACAGGAGATCGGATCAGTGTCGACCGACTCGCCCTGTGGACCGGACTGCGGATCGGTGCGACCGGAGACGACGTGCAAGCTCTGTTCCGGGCTGGTTGGGCTGTGCGGCGATTGACCTCAGGTCCAGGCCCGTCCGAAGGGGGGTGGGAGACTGGTCTAACCGCATTTCTGGACCGAATGGCACAAGGGTTTGATGAGATCCCAGAGGCCGTGGCCGACTTGGCTGAGGTTATGCGAAATTCCGAAGGCCTGCATCCGGTGACGCAGGCCGCAATTGGGTTTCACGCCTGGCGTGCCTTGTCGCCGGGGATCGGGCAGGATACCGAAGCCGCGATCATTGCAGCTCGCCACGCGGCCACGATGGGACGGGGTGGGGCGATGTTCATGCCCTTGGCTCTGTCCGGACCTGGGGCGTTGCGCGGGGCTGGGGGCGTGGACGACAAGCTTTCAGCCTGGGTCAACGGGGCAGGGCAGGCGGCACTGGCGGCGCTGATGCATCTGGACCGGGTCAGCGCGTGGGAACAGCGCGCCCGAGAGGCAACCAGCGGGCTGAGCGGACGGACACCGCCTTTGTTGATAGACGTACTGACTGCTTGGCCGATGGTCTCGGCGCCGTTGGCCGAAGAGATAACAAAGGCATCACGGGCGGCAGTGCAGCGTAACATCGACCGTTTTACAAGACGTGGGCTGATCCGCGAAGTGACAGGGCAGGGGCGTTACCGGGTCTGGACTGCAGCGCTTTAGCCCAGCAAGCAGCCACAGATCGCCCGAGCCGAAGCTCGGGCAACCTGACGACTTAGAACCAGCGGCCAACCGCAATGGCCGATGGGATCAAAGTCGTTGCATCGTTTGCCGTGGCCAGCACCTTGAACTCCACTTCAGTTTCTGTCGGCCCGTCGAATGCGACGAACCGATTGCTTGCACCTCTGCTGCCGCTAATGGCGACTGGTGCACCGGTGGCAAAGGCCGCCGGGAAATCCCAGATCGCCGCATTGCTTGCGAACAAAGCACCGTCAGCATTGCGCACGAATTCGCCATTGGAAGTGGAGCCACGTTCGATCACAGCCCCTGTCGGCGTACCGCCACTTTCCGAAACAGTCCCCAGCAAGTTGCCTGGGCCATAGCCGAAATCCGCCCGCATCAGCCGGCCGGTGGTCGTATCGTCAGCGCAGGCCTGAACCGCCGCGCCACTGGCTGCGCCTGTCGATGGGTCAAAGCTCAGGGCGTCAGTCCAACTGCCGCCGTCTGGAGATAGTTTGATAGCAAACCCGTTATTTCCTGACAGACCCATCTCAGCGTGCCCTGTCCAGTTGGACTGAAACAGCAATGACGCGGTGTCGCTGGCGCTGGCTTTGTTAATTTTCAACTGATGTCCGGTGCCATCATGGCTGAGCAGTGTTGCCTGGGATCGCACCGACAGGCGGTTGGTGCTGTCATAGCCCGTGGCAATACCCACACCGTCCAGGTCTTTCGTCGCTATCGGAGGGTCAACCCAGGCGTTGCCGTCCCAGACCTGCATTTGCCCGGCGCTTTCGTCCCATGCGCGCCATCCCGCAGGGGAGATACAAAGTGCCAAGCGTTATCCAGCCAGACGGCAAGCGAACCAGCCTGCCCCGACCATTCCCCTGTCGGGGCATTGCCCAATGCATGAATTTCTCCCTGATCCGACGCGGCGGGCGGGATCGTGGCATTGGTCGAAACCACTGTGAGTTGAGTAACTATGTCAAGCTGCCGCAATGCTTCATTGTGGGTTACGTGTTTCTGAGCCTGTGATGGTTGCAAAAAAGGCAGGTTCAAACGGGGTGAATTTTGTGACACGGGTGTCCTCCTGAGGCTGTCGGTTCGACACTTGATTTGCGCGCCACATTGCTGTCCCGTGGATGAATCCCTGCTGACCGGGGCGAACGCCGGGAAAATACTTTGCTAACTATTAAGCGCCCGAAATAAAACTGGGCCGAGGCACAGTACGCCTCGGCCCAGAAAAGGTTGTCAAATCGCCAAAGGCTTAAACAGTGCGTTACTGCGCCGCTTGGCCTGTTGCCACGATGTCGTGCAGGTACTGGTTTAGGTCCTCACGCAGGTCGTCCCGAGCCAACGCGAACGCCACAGTGGCCTGCAAGAAACCAGACTTAGAGCCGCAGTCAAACCGCTGACCATCGAACTTGTAGCCAAATACCGGCACGCCATTGCCAATATCCTCGGCGATAGCATCGGTTAGCTGAATCTCACCGCCGCTGCCTTTTTTCTTTTGGTTCAGATTGTACAGCACTGACGGACCCAGCACATAACGTCCGATTACAGCCAGATTGGAAGGTGCCTCTTCGGGTTTTGGTTTCTCCACCATGCCGCGTGCGCGCACGACCGTGCCGATATTGTCGCCTACATCCAGCACACCGTAGGAGCTCGTTTTGTGAGCAGGTACTTCCATAGCAGCAACCATGTTCCCGCCGGTTTCTTCGTAGGCTTCAACCATCTGCTGCAGACAGGGTTTTTCGGCAGCAATCACGTCATCGGGCAACATGACCGCGAACGGCTCATCCCCAATCAGGCGGCGGGCGCACCAGACCGCGTGTCCCAGGCCTAGCGCTTTATGCTGGCGGATATAGGCGATCGCTCCGCTTTCCATGTTGGTTGCGTTCAGCGTTTCCAGAAGCTGCTCCTTGCCCTTGGCTTTGAGCTCCTGCTCAAGAACCAAGTTGTGGTCGAAATAATCTTCAAGTGCAGACTTACCGCGCGACGTGACAAAAATGAATTCAGTAATTCCGGCGGCCCGGGCTTCGTCGATAGCGTACTGCACCAACGGGCGATCAACCAGTGTCATGATCTCTTTTGGTACTGACTTTGTGGCTGGCAAAAACCGGGTGCCGAGCCCTGCAACGGGGAAGATCGCCTTCGTGACCTTGCGTGCCATATAACCTCTCAAGTTACTAAAACAATGACTGTTAGATTTGAACGACGAGGACCTATTAGGCCCTGTGGCTCTAACAATCAACGCCAACAAACAGTCTGTATGTCTTTTCCAAAGATGGTGCCATCTGAGGGTTAATAAGTCAAAACGATCAGCTTAATTTTGCTTAGTCACAGTGGTTCATTGCTCTGATGTGCGACAATATCGGGCAATGATTTTGCCATAGTACAGGCAACAGAAACGCGCCGGTAAACGCGAACAGGCCCCGAAGCCGACTTCCGACTTCGGGGCAGGCAGGTTAGGTCCCATTCATGATGGCATCCAGTGGGTCATGTTCGGCCACAAAGTGGTTAGGCTTCACCTCACTCAGTTGCGGTACATAGTCAGCCTGGCCTGCGGCTAACCGGCTGGGTAGAAACCGCAATGCGGCCTTTGGGTCCATCGGCGAAGGCAGTTCACCGGGTAGCTTCAATCTCTGACGGCTGCGTTCGACATCCGGGTCCGGGATCGGTACGGCAGAAATCAGGGATTTGGTGTAGGGATGGATTGGATCCGAGCAGACCACCTCGCCATCCCCCAGTTCTACAATCCGGCCCAGATACAGGACCATGATCCGGTTCGAGACCGCCCGCACGACCGACAAGTCGTGGCTGATGAAGATCATTGAAAGGCCAAACTCTTGTTGCAGTTCCCGCAACAATTCGACGATTTGAGCCTGAATGGACACGTCAAGAGCAGAAACGGCCTCATCGCAGATGATCAGCTTTGGTTTATTGATCATTGCCCGCGCAATGCCGACTCGCTGGTTTTGTCCGCCGGACAATTCATGCGGATAGCGGTTGATCATGTTGGCGTTCAAGCCAACGCGCTCCATCATCTCAGAGACCATCACCTTGCGCTCGCGTTCGGTGAGATCCGGGCGATAGGTCTTCAGCGGTTCGGCGATCGAGGCCGAAATCGTCATCCGTGGATCAAGGCTCGCCAACGGGTCCTGGAATACGATCTGAAGGTCCTTGCGGTACTTGTTCAACTCCGCCCGTCTGAGACCGACAATCGGGTGACCCAGCCAACTGACACTGCCACCGCTGGGTTCGATGAGTTGAAGAACAGCGCGGGCCAACGTGGACTTGCCGCAGCCCGATTCACCCACAACACCCAGTGTTTCACCCTTGCGGATGTCAAAGCTGACACCGTCGACTGCTTTCAGAGGCACTTTGCGTCCGAACAACCCACCTGAAACATGGATTGGGAAATGCACCTTGACGTCGTCAACCTTGAGTAGCGGCTCGTCGACCTTGTCCAGCGCTTTGGGCGCGTCCCCGGCATCAATACGTGGCATCGCCTCCAGCAAAGAGCGGGTGTATTCGTGCTTCGGCGCGCGGAATATCTCGCGCGTGTCTCCGGCTTCGACGAATTGACCCAGACGCATGACCTGGACGCGGTCGCACATGCGGGCGACAACGCCCATATCATGAGTGATCAGAGCGATCGCGGTCCCTTCGTCCCTTTGCAAGCGCACCATCAGGTCCAGAATGTCCGCCTGAACGGTGACGTCCAGGGCCGTGGTCGGCTCGTCTGCAATCAGCAGTTTGGGGTTGCACAGCATAGACATGGCGATCATCACGCGCTGGCGCATTCCGCCCGACAACTCGTGCGGGTATTGATCCAGCCGTCGCTTTGCCTCGGGGATACGCACACGGTCCAGCCATTCCAGGCATCGGGCCCGTGCCGCTGAGCCTTGCAGCCCTTCATGCACCTGTAGAACTTCGCGCATCTGCTGGCCGATCCGCAGATGCGGGGTCAGCGCGGTCAGCGGGTCCTGAAAAATCATGCCGACATCGTCGCCACGGATCTTGTTCAGCTTGTTGATGGGCAGGTTCAGGATTTCCTTGCCATTCAGCGTGGCAGACCCCAAGGCCCGTCCGGCCGGCGGCAGCAGCCCCATCGCGGCCATGAAGGTCTGACTTTTGCCTGATCCGCTCTCGCCGACGATGCCAAGGCACTCGCCCGGGTTTATATCAAAACTGATTCCTTTGACGGCTTCGACAACGCCATCAGGAGTGTCGAACTGGACGCTCAGGTCTTTTATGGAAAACAGGCTCATATCAGCGATCCTTTGGGTCCAGAGCGTCGCGCAAACCATCGCCGATGAAGAACATCGAGATGATGATGGCGACATAGATTGTCAGAGGGAACATCAACTGCCACAGCGTGCCGTAAGCCATCGTTCCTGCGCCTTCGGCAATCAAACGACCCAGGGACGTGTAGGGCTCTGAAATGCCCAGCCCAAGGAACGAAATGAAGCTTTCCATCAGGATCATTTCTGGCACCAACAGCGAGGCATAGACAATCACCACACCCAGCAGGTTGGGCAGAATATGGCGATACATAATGGTGAACTCGCTGACACCGGCGGCCCGTGCGGCTTCGATGAACTCGCGGTTCTTTAAGGTCAGGGTTTGCCCACGCACGATCCGCGCCATAGTCAGCCAGCCCACCGCGCCAAGCGCGATGAACAACATGAAGAACGACCGCCCTGCGACGACCAGCAGCAAGATGACGATCAACGTTGCCGGGATCGCCAGCAAGATGTCGACGAAACGCATCATGACGCTGTCGGTGCGCCCGCCGATATATCCGGCGGCGATACCGTAGCAAGTACCAACGATCAGCGCAGTTGCCGCACCGATCAGCCCCACCAGCAGCGAGGTTGTCGTTGCCTGAATGACGCGGCTGTAAAGGTCACGCCCGAGATCGTCGACGCCGAAAAAGTGCCCTGTTTCGATCGAGGGCATCCCCATACCGCGCACGTCACCCATGACGTTCCAGTCGATTTCTTCGTTGTTCCAGACGGCGAAATATGGACCGATGATTGTGAACAGAACGATGAGGCCCAGAATGAACACGCTGGCCATAGCAGCCTTATTGCGGACGAACCGCATTCGCGCATCTTGCCAGAGCGACCGCCCCTGAATGACCGTGTAGTCGGTGACGTCTTCGGCCAGCTGGGCGGCTTTTTGAGATTTACCAAGCATTGCCAGCCCCTCAGTAACGGATTTTCGGATCGAACCAGGCATAGGCCAGGTCGGTCAGCAGATTCACGACAACGGTCAGCGCGCCATAGAGGATCGTGACCCCCAACAGCACGGCATAGTCCCGCGACAGGGCTGAACCCACATAGGCCTGCCCCAGACCGCCGGTCGAGAAATAGATGTCCACAAAAACCGAACCGGTCAGCACGTAGACAAAGACCGGTCCCAAATACGAGACGACAGGCAAAAGCGTCGGCTTCAGCGCATGACGCCAGATCACGGTTCTGGTCGGCAGGCCTTTGGCGCGTGCGGTGCGGATGAAGTTCGAGTTCAGAACCTCCAGCATTGACGACCGGGTTATCCGCGCGATTGATCCCATGTACGAAGTCGCAAGCGCAATTACCGGCATGACCAGATATTGCCATTGCCCGCCGTTCCAGCCACCGCCAGGCAGCCATCCGAGCCACAGGGTGAAGGTCAGGATCAGGATCGGACCCATGATAAAGTTCGGTAACGCCTGCGCCGCGATACCCAGACCCACGGCGAAATAGTCGATCCAGCTGTTATGCTTGATCGCCGCGGCAATCCCCAGGCCGACACCGATGGTGGTCGCGACCAGGAACGACAGCGAGCCATAGGTCAGCGAGATCGGGAAGCCCTGTGCGATGATGTCATTCACGTCCCGGTCTTTGAACTTGAAGGACGGTCCGAAATCAAAATGCACAACGATGTTGTAGAGATAGTCCCAAAGCTGTTTCCACAGCGGCTGGTCCAACCCGTACCGCGCCTCGATGTTGGCCAGAACTGCTGGCGGCAAAGGCCGCTCGGAGGTGAAAGGCCCACCGGGTGCGAAGTGCATCAGAAAGAAACAGGCGACGATCAACAGCAGAATCGTCGGAATGGCGACCAGCAGGCGCCGAAGACTATAGGCAAGCATTTCATGCCCCCATGTTTATTGGCCCTGCCCCGGTCGGTCCCGGGACAGGGCGTGGTTCAAAGACGATTATTCGGCGCGTTTGTAGAGGTTTTTCGAATACCAGTTCTGCTCGACGTTATTGATCGGCCAGTTCCCGACATCAGTGTCCATCATGTAGACACCTGCATAGTGATAGATCGGGATCACAGGGGTTTCCTGTGCGATGATCCGTTCAACCTCGGTGTACAGAGGGGCAGGGTCATCGGCAGTTTTGGCCTCGGCCAACAGCTCGTCAACGCGAGCGTTGGCGTATTTGCCGTCATTGTAGCCGGACTGCGATTGCAACAGGTCGAGGAAGGTCGAGGCTTCGTTGTAGTCACCACACCATGCGCCGCGAGCAAGGTCGAAGTTCTGGTTGCCACGCTCTTCCAGGAAGACTTTCCATTCCATATTGGCCAGCTCGACATTCACACCCAGCTTCTGCTTCCACATCTGGCTCAGCGCCACGGCGACCTTCTTGTGGTCCTCGTTGGTGTTGTAGACCATCTCAAAGCTCAGCGGATTGTCAGCGCCATATCCGGCGCCGGCCAGCAGTTCCTTGGCCAGCTCGTCGCGTTCGGGCTGGGTCATCGAGGCCATTTCAACCTCGGGGACGGTGAAGCCTGCAGTGGCTTCGGGCGCGAAGGTGTAGGCCTGCGGCTGTCCACCGGCCATGACCTTTTCAGTGATAATTGCCCGATCCACTGCCAGCGACAGCGCCTGACGCACGTTGGGGTCCTTGAACGCTTCGGGGCCGTCTTCGGTCAGGTTGAAGGTGTAGTAATAGTTGCACAGGCGCGGGAAGCTGATCGCTTCTTCCGGGTGTTCCTGGCTGAGGCGGGGGAACTGGCCTGCGGGCACTTCGGTGCGGTCCAGCTCACCAGCCAGATAGCGGGTCAGGGCAACGTTCTCGTCATTGATGATTAGCGCGACCACCTTGTCGAGAATAGTGTTCTCGTTGTCCCAATACATTTCGTTGCGTTCACGAACCGAACGTTCCTGCGGCACGTGCTCGGTCAGGATATAGGCGCCGTTCGAAACGATGTTTTCGGGGCGTGTCCAAGCGTCGCCATGTTCCTCGATTACCTTTTGCGGTGCCGGGAATGTGGTCGAATGCGTGGTCATCTGCGGGAAATACGGCAGAGGTGCGCTGAGCGTGACTTCCAGAGTGTGATCGTCGATGGCTTTGACGCCCAGTTCATCAATCGGCTTTTCGCCGGCAATAATCTCGGCGGCGTTCTCGATCGACATCAGCTCCATGAACCAGGCGTAGGGCGAGGACAGAGCGGGATCGACAGCACGTTTCCATGCGTAGACAAAGTCACCTGCGGTCACTGGGTCGCCGTTCGACCACTTGGCGTTGTCGCGCAGAGTAAAAGTGTAGACGTCCTTGGTTTCGTTGGTGGTGTAGTCAGTGGCGACACCCGGAACCAGATTACCGTCTTCGTCTTGGTTCATCAGCCCTTCGAACAGGTCGCGGGTGATTTCGGCGCCATAGGTATCTTCGACAACCTGCGGGTCGACCGAGCTGTGTTCATCCCCGAGGCGATAGATAAAGGTCTGGTCGTCAGCTAGCGCTTCGCCGGTTGTCGGATGGGTGCCAGCAGCGAAGGCTGCACCGGCGATCATGGTCGAGGTCAATAGCCCCGCCAGAGATGTTCGAATGTACTTGTTCATGTTGTTCTACTCCCATTTTTTAGGGGCATGGCAACCGCATCCCTTCAGGATGGCTGCCAACCATCATGTTTGTCCGACCCTGAGAGACCGGGACTGGTTCAATTTTTGCTTTTTCAGATCGCAATGAACACCGCGTCGCAGTCTTTCGGTTTGCAGTCGGGAACGTGTTTGCAAAAGTCGCCTTTCACTGGCGCTGAAGGTGACACTATTTCAAAAAAGGATAAAGATGCTGCCTTAAAAATAAGCAACTGGAGGTGGATCGTGAATGAAACAGGCGTAGGCTCGGAAATTAAATAATGAAACCTCATCCGTTCTTGACATTTTTGTGAAGGGCGCCTCCCGCGCTTGACCCATGGACAACACGGCTAAGTGCCAATTGGCGAGGTTCCACGCGCGAATCGCTACCGCGCCAGAGCGGCTTTCATGCCGATTTCTGGGAAGCAGGTGGGCGTCCTGCCCGTCGCTTTTTGCCAGCGCCCGATCGAGCGGCGCGTTTTAAAACCGGGCAATCCGTCCGAGCCACCCACATCGTGACCTTGCTGTTCCAATGCCCGTTGCATGGCCGCGACATCTGATCGGTAGAGCTTTCCTACTTTGCCCCAGCGCCCCTTAAAGTCGCCTACGCTGTATTGAATGCGATCCCCCACATGGCCCACGAACAGGGCGTAGAGGTCGCTTTTGTTGTAGTCCTTCAAAACATAGAAATTGGGCGTGACGAGAAAAGCAGGCCCATTGCGCCCGGCTGGCATCATCAGAAAGCCTTCACCTAGCAACTCACGTTCCGGGAACGGTCTATTCGACACCCGGGTGATGCCCATTGCAACCCAGTCCTGAATGGGCTTGCCCTGATCCGGGCCTTCTAAAGCACAGGAAACTGAGGGGGGAACGTTCACTTCAAACCCCCAATCACGTCCGGTGATCCAACCGTGTTGGGACAGAAAATTCCCGATTGATGCGATTGTATCTTCTGGTGAACCCCAGATATCTGATCGACCGTCACCGTTGCCATCGGCCGCGTAGGTTAGAAAGTTTGACGGCATGAATTGTGGTTGACCCAACGCCCCGGCCCAGCTGCTTTTCAAGGTGCCCGGTGGCGCGTGACCGGTTTCTGCTATCTGCAGCGCGGCAATCAGCTCCTTGGTGAAATAGTCAGAACGGGTGCTCATGAAGCCTTTCGTACTCAGAACCTGAAAGGCGTTGTGTCGGATTGGCACTTGGCCATACCCACTCTCGCGGCCCCAAATGGCCAGGATGATGCGTCCGGGCACGCCTGTTTCTGCCTCAACGCGAGCCAAAGTTGCTGAATGGCGACGCGCCATCTGTCGCCCCGTGGCTGTGGCCCCCTGAACAGAGCCCTTGTTAAAGTAGCGTCCTGGTGATCCGAATTCGGCCTGTTTTTGTTGTTTGGGCACCTGTGCCTGGCTGCCCGGAGGAACCAAATCCGGCAGCTTCCAGTTGAGTGTGACTCCTTCGAAAGCCTTGCGCATTGTGTGGTGCGAGACGCCGTTGGCTTTGGCCTGAGGCCATACCGTATCTTGCAGCCATGCTTGAAACAGACGTTCAACCGACGCGCGATCCTGCGCGTATGCGCAGGTTGCAAGACACCAAAGGCAAAGGGCGAGAATAATTCGACGCATCACCAAAATGTCTCGCGCGCCTCCGATGTTAAGTCAACCGCGGCATTGGCGGTGATTTGCGCAATCCTAATGCTTCGGTTGTTCAGGCGGTGTGCAGGGTAATCGATGATTATGGAAAATTCCTTGAGAAAATTCCTGACTCTGCCGATAGTTGGCCGAACGCGACGACGTAAGAGGAAGATTAGGCGTGGCCTTTCCTAGACCCTTACCTATGTCACGGGCAATGTCGTTGGCGGTAATTGTAGTGGCCGCGACAGCGCAGATGGCAGGGGCGAGCGACAGTTTCATGGACCCTCAGGGCCCGATTGCAGCGGTCCAGAAGGTTCATCTGCTGCGGGCAACGGTTCTGATCCTCATTGCCGTGGTTCCTGTTCTGGTTCTGGTACCGCTGATTGCATTGCGATACCGGCGTCGTAAGGGCAGCGCTGCCACGTACCGGCCTAAATGGGATTTCTCCCCGCCGCTGGAATTCGCCATGTGGGGCGTACCTGTTGTCATTGTTGCTCTGTTGTCCTTTTACCTGTGGAAAGCAACGCACCGGCTTGACCCTTACGCAGCGAGGTTCGGTGAAACCCCCGCACTGAATGTTCAGGTCGTTGGGCTGGATTGGAAATGGCTGTTCATCTACCCCGATCTGGGTATCGCCAGTGTCGGAGAGCTGGGCATCCCGGTTAAGCAACAAGTTGCGATGACGCTGACCACTGACACGGTCATGCAGTCTTTCATGATCCCGGCTTTGGCGGGGCAGATTTACGCCATGCCCGGAATGACGACGCAACTGCATTTGGTGGCCGATACGCCCGAGACGATGCAGGGCGAGAACACGCAATATAATGGCCGCGGCTTTACCAAGCAGAAATTCAAAACACTGGCGATGCAATCAGAGGATTTCAGTGCTTGGGTCGAGGCTGTTCGCACCAATGGCATTCCACTGGACCCTCAGACCTACCGCACTTTGGCCATGCGCACTGACCGGGATGAGGTTCAGGCCGCGCTAGGAACCTCCCAGATGCCCGATGACGCACTGTATTTCACGCTGGTAGAGGGTGATTTGTTCCAGTCTATTCTGCATCGCTATCACGGTGGGCAACCGCTGCCGGTGGATCAACAGCCGGGAACCGTTGAGTACGGGCAGGAGGGCACGCAATGACTGACACCGGTTTTCTTGGCCGTCTAAGCTGGGACTCCTTCCCGATTGCCGGTCTGATCCAGACACCCAACGCGAATGAAATCGTGGCCAATGCTGCAGCGGCTGTTGTAATCGTCGGCGTGATCGCTGTGGTCGGTTTGCTCACGTGGTTCCGGCTTTGGGGGCCGCTGTGGCGCGACTGGCTGACCAGCGCCGATCATAAAAAGATCGGTATCATGTATATCGTCTTTGCCATCGTCATGTTGGCAAGAGGCGTGTTGGAGGGCGTGGTCATGCGCGCCCAGCAGGCGGCTGGGCCGGGCGATGGCTTTCTAGAAGCCGAACATTTCGCCGAGCTGTTCAGCACCCATGGCACAATCATGGTGTTCTTTGTCGCTGTGCCATTTGTGTTCGGATTGGCAAACTTTTTGATCCCACTGATGATCGGCGCGCGGGATGTGGCCTTTCCGGTGATGAACCAGATCAGCCTGGGTCTGACCGTTTCGGCCGGCATGATGTTGATGGTGTCACTGGTTGTCGGCAACTTCTCTACCGGCGGTTGGACGGCCTATCCGCCGTATACGGGGGCCGCCTTCAACCCCGGCGTAGGACCAGATTACTGGATATGGGCCATCGTCGTTTCGGGCATCGGTACCACACTGACGGGCATCAACTTTGCGGTGACAATCTACAAGCTGCGGGCGCCGGGAATGAAGTTCATGCGGCTACCGATGTATTGCTGGACCATCATCAGCAGCTCAATCCTGATTATCTTTGCTATGCCGCCACTCGGGGTGGCGGCGCTGATGTTGGCAGCTGACCGCTACCTGGACTTCCACTTTTTCACCAATGACCTCGGCGGCAACATGATGAACTATGCCAACCTGTTCTGGCTGTTCGGCCACCCCGAGGTCTATCTGCTCGTCCTTCCCGCCTATGGCATCTATTCCGAGGTGTTCGCCACCTTCTCGGCCAAACGGCTGTACGGATACAATTCGCTGGTGATCGCCACGATGTGTATCGCGGTGCTGTCTTTCACCGTTTGGCTGCACCATTTCTTCACCATGGGCCAGAGTGCCTTGATCAACGCTGTGTTCGGGATTGCCACTATGCTGATCGCGATCCCGACCGGTGTGAAAGTCTATGACTGGATGGCAACCCTGTATCGCGGCCGAATTCGTTTTTCTGTGCCGATGCTCTACGGCTTGGCATTTCTGATGTTGTTTGTGATCGGTGGGCTATCGGGCGTGGTCCTGGCCAATCCCACGGTCGACTATCAGGTTCACAACACCCTGTTTCTGGTTGCGCATTTCCACAACGTGCTGTTGCCGGGCGTGTTGTTCGGCCTGCTGGCCGGTTACAATTACTGGTTCCCCAAAGCCTTTGGCTTCCGGTTAAACGAGTATTGGGGCCGGATCACAGTTTTATTGTGGACGGTCGGGTTCATGCTGACGTTCCTGCCGCTGTATTTTGTTGGCCTTATGGGAATGCCACGCCGCTCATTCAGCTGGGAGGACCCCAGCTTTCACCCTTATATGATCATTGCTGTCGTTGGCGCGCTTGTGATTCTGATGGCCCTGTTGTCGGTGGTGGTTCAACTTTGGGTCAGCATCCGCGACCGTGATAAAACCCGTGTACCGGTTGGTGATCCTTGGGACGCCCGCACTTTGGAATGGTCGATCCCGGCGCCTCCACCACCCTACAACTTTGCAATCATTCCGCAGGTTATGGACAGGGATAATTTCGCGGCCGCAAAAGAGCGGGGTGATGCCTATCCGACGCCGGATGCATACGAAGACATCACGATGCCACGCAATACTGCCATCGGATTTATGCTTTGCGTGCTCAGTGGTGTCTGGATGTTTGCATTGGTCTGGTGGATCTGGTGGCTAGCTGCATTGATGACGGGCTTGATGTTGTTGTCCTTCATTCTCTGGACCTTCAGACTGAATATTGAAGAGGTCATCCCCGCCGAAGAAGTGCGCAAACAACATGAGGCTTGGCTGGATCTGGTCCATAGTTCAACGGCCGTGGACCGTGACCATGAAACCGCTTCGGAAAACCGTGGTCTTGCTCGCCCTGATCTGGAGGCGGTGACATGAAGCGCGCGCCGACCCACAGCTATCCAGGTCTAAATCTCGGGCGAAGGCATGCTAGCGCCGACAAGGCCAGCGAGGTCGTCACCTTTGGCTTTTGGGTCTTCCTGATGAGCGATCTGGTCTATTTCGGCCTGATGTTCGCCATTTACATCACAATGATTGATGCACAGGCCGGAGGACCAGGTCCACATGAGCTTTTTGACCTGACAAGCATATTTGCCCAAACCATGATCCTGCTCACCAGCAGCCTGACCGTCGGGCTGGCGATGCTGGCTCTGAAGTACAATCTGCCCCGATGGCGGATCGTTTTCTGGTTTTGTGTGACACTTGTTTTGGGGCTCTGCTTTTTGGTTCTGGAGATCCGCGATTTCATGTCGATGGCAGAGAAGGGCGGCATTCCCCAACGCAGCGGGTTCTTGTCGGCGTTTTATGGGTTGGTTCCGCTGCACGGGTTGCATGTGGCGGCGGGGTGTCTGTGGTTGGTCGTACTTGGCATCCAGCTTCGGATGTTTGGCCTGACCGATCTACTTATGTCGCGCGTGGTTCGGTTGGCGTTGTTCTGGCACTTCCTCGACCTGATTTGGATCGGCATCATCACCATCGTCTATTTCGGAGGGCTGGCCTATGGATAAGCGCAGCGAAATGCACCGGCGCGAGCGCCGTAGGTATGTGATTGGCTATGGCGGTTCGTTGTTGCTGACATTCGCCGTGTTCACAATCGCCTACACATACGGCATTGAAACTAAGGGGGTTTACTTGTCGATTGAGTTGCTAGGGTTGGCGCAGTTGATCGTGCAGCTAATTTATTTCCTCCATATCGACCGCCGTCGCAGCAGCCGTGAAGATCTGGACTTAGTTCTTTTTTCAACACTTGTTTTGCTGATTATCATCCTCGGAACTGTCTGGATTATGGGCAATCTGGCGGTGCGAATGCACACGTATCCAATGTAACACCTTGTAAGAGAACGGATTTATGAAGATTTTTAAAGCCGTAGCCGCAGCAGTCATGCTGATCGCAATTGCCGCTGGCCTGTTTCTCTATTGGCGCCATGAAGAACGTTACCCCTCGACCAAGGATGCGTACGTTGGTGCAAATATTATCAATGTTGCTGCAAGAGTAACCGGTCAAGTTGCAGAGGTACCGATCACGGACAATCAGCCGGTAAAGGCAGGCGATCTTCTGTTCACGATTGATGAGACGCAGTTCAAAGCGTCTGTCGACCAGGCTCAGGCCAATCTGGATAGCGCCATGCAGCAGGCGCAATCGTACTCTACCCAGATCACGGCGGCTGAGGCGGCTGTCGAGTCCACGCAATCAGCTTATGACACAGCCAAGAACAATTTCGAACGCGCCAAGGCTCTGTTCTCGGACGGCGATCTGGCGCAGGTCTCACTGGATCAAGCGACAACAACCTTTGCCGAGGCCTCGGCCAGGTTGACCGCGAGCCAGTCCACCCTATTGGCACTCCAAAGTGGACTGTCTGCAAAGCAGGACGATGTTCTGTCGTCGCGTGCGCAGCTTGAGATCACGCAGGCCAACTTGAACTGGACCAGGGTCTACGCAACGTCGGATGGGTGGATTGCCAACCTGACCCTGCGACCAGGTTCGGCGGTGTCAGCCAATGCGCCGCAGTTTTCGATTGTTGAATCGTCGGATTGGTGGGTCGACGCGAATTTCAAGGAAACTTCACTGCCGCGCATACGTCCGGGCCAGCCAGTTACGGTAAAGGTCGACATGCTGCCGGGCGTAACTTTGAAGGGCAAAGTTGCCTCAATTGGGCGGGGATCAGGGGACACGTTCTCGTTGTTGCCGTCTGAGAATTCCAGCGGCAATTGGGTTAAGGTCACCCGGCGGTTTCCAGTACGTGTCGAATTAAATCCGACTGATGCGCCGCTGCGCGTCGGTGGCAGCAGTAAAGTGATCGTAGATACCACAGTGGATCAGGCCGAAAAATGACGGGTTCGGCGGCCGGCCGCGTCAATCCGGTAATCGTCATCGCCGTTGTACTCAGCGCCATTCTCGAGGTGTTGGACAGCACGATCGTTAATGTCGCACTTCCTCACATTCAGGCGGCGTTTGGCGCAACAACTGATCAAGCGACATGGATTCTAACCAGCTATATCGTTTCTGCGGTGGTGGTGATGCCGCTAACCGGTTTTGTCGCGCGCCGGGTTGGACGGCGCAGGCTGATCCTGACCGCCATTGCTGGCTTTACCACCATGTCCGTCATGTGTGGCCTGTCTTGGAGCCTTGAGACCATTGTCTTTTTTCGCTTGGCGCAGGGGATGTTCGGCGCGTTTTTGATTCCACTGTCACAATCTATCCTGTTTGATGCTTTTCCTCGCGAAAAACGCGGACAGGCGATGGCGCTATTTGGGTTGGGCGTCGTGGTGGCCCCGGTCCTCGGGCCGACAGTTGGAGCGATCCTGACGGAATATTTCTCGTGGCGGATGGTGTTCTTCGTTAATTTGCCGGTTGCCGCCATGGCATTGTTGCTGCTGACGGGAGAATTGCCCGAAGACAAGACCGAAGAGGTTCGGATCGACTGGACCGGCCTAGCAATGCTGGCCATCGGCATCGGCTGTCTGCAGTTCATTCTGGACCAGGGCGAGAGCAAGGATTGGCTGTCGTCCCGCGTTATTCAGGTGGCGGTGATCGCCTCGGTCTTTGGTGCGCTAGGGTTCATTATTCACGCGCTTACCACCAAGCGCCCGGTCGTCGATCTGCGCCTGTTTGCGGATCGCAATTTTGCCCTGTGCAATCTAGTTATTGCCGGTTTTGCGATTTCTTTGTTCGGAGGTATCGCGATCCTGCCCACCTTTGTGCAGAACTTGCTGGACTACCCGGTAATTGCCTCAGGTCACCTCTTCATTCCGCGCGGTATCACGGCGGGCTTGTCCATGGTTGTGACGGGCGCAGTTCTGGTGTCACGTTTCGATCCACGGTTGCTGGCCGGCATCGGGATGATGCTGACCGCCGTGAGTAATTTCATGATGGGCGCGCTGAACATGAATGCGGGGTTCTGGGAATTGGCCTGGCCGGGAGCTGTCAGTGGGTTAGGCATGGGGCTGGTCTTTGTACCGATGTCGATTTTGGCGTTCGAAAGCATCTCGAAGGATCGACAGGATGAAGCCTCGGGTCTGTTCAACGTGACCCGACAGTTGGGTTCATCGGTGGGAATCTCGCTTGTGGGCACCTGGGTGGTGCGCGGTTTGCAGACGAATACGGCGGTGCTCAGCCAGAACGTGACGCCCTATAACCCGGCGGCACAGGCTTATCTGGAACCACTTGGGCTGACGCCAGACAGTGCCGAAGGCGCCGCTATTCTGGGGCAGGAAATCTACAGCCAAGCCGAGTTGATTTCCTACCTGACCGTTTTCAACAACCTAGGCTTGCTAGCCTTGGCGACGATCCCATTGCTGTTTTTCTGTAAAGCGCCGCGTCCTGGCACACAGGTGGCTGCACCAGCCCATTAACGTATCAGGAAAAGGCCCAGCCACAGGGCGAACCAGCACAAGGCCAGGCTCAGCAGGATATTCCCTGCAGCCAGAGCAATCGTTTGTTCGCGTCGCAACTCCAGCGACTGATAGGCAAAGCTGGAAAAGGTGGTGAAGCCGCCACAAAACCCGAAGACCAGCCTTCTTTCTTCTTCGCCCATTTCGACAGGACCACCCAGATAACCGATCCATAGGCCCAGCAGCAAGCTACCCAGAACGTTCACAATCAGGGTTGCAAAGGGAAGGTCGTGCTGGACCCGCAGTGCGATCCAATGGCGCAACACTGCCCCCAGACCACCACCAAGTCCGAACATGGCGTGCAGGTAGAGATCGCTCATCCCGCCGACCCTGGCCTGTGAAATCGCCGTCCGATTGCCTCACCCAAAATGGCGGCCGCAATGCCGACAGCGATTTCCAGCCCCGCACCTGAGATTGCACCCCATATATTCAATGTGGCCATGCGTTCTAGCTCAGCAACAAACGACGAGAAGGTCGATAACCCGCCGCAGAACCCAACTGCGCCAAGGTGTAGAACATGCGCGTGCACACGGTGCCTCACCGCATAGAGCCAGCCGAGTATGAAACAGGCGAAAACGTTAATACCAAACGTTGCCGTCAAGATAGGAGCGCCGGGGATTTGGACTGCGAGCACCTCTCGCAGCAGCGACCCGGCAGCACCACCCACAAAAACGGCGATGAACATCAGGGCTGCGGGTCGGGTTCGTGTCACGGCCAATCTTTCTGCCCAATTTCACCTTTGTTTTGGCATACATATTGCTGTCCCAAGTATCAACTATGCACCTTACGCAGGTTCGTTTCACAAGCCGTAATTGTCCCGTGAAGGCTGGTATAAACGCTTGCAACCAAAAGCCGGTTTGATCCACGGTGTTTTTCACGACTGCCGCGCGCGAACAGAATTGATTAGGCACCACGTTGGGAGAGCACCAAATGATTGTCCGCAGACTCTATTACTTCCTGAGCTATGTGTGCCTGCCTTTGACTCTGCTATGGGGTTTTTTCTGGCCTCCGGCCCATTGGTTGCTGGTCATCCTAATTCCTTATGCGGTCATCGGGCTGTATGACCTACTGACCACCAAGCATAACGTGCTGAACAATTACCCGGTTCTGGGGCATTTCCGATACATGCTGGAGTTCGTCAGTCCGGAAATCCGGCAGTATTTCGTGGAAACCAACGAAAGCGGCCGCCCGTACAACCGGATTATTCGTAGTCTGGTCTATTCGCGCGCCAAGGGGCAGGTGGATACGCAAGCTTTTGGCACCCAATTCGACATTCAGACCGTGGGGTATCACAGGGCCAATCACTCACTTGCACCCAAGCACGTGGAGGAAAGCGAAGAGCGGGTGATGTTGGGAGGGCCGCAATGCACCAAGCCGTACCTCGCCTCACGCTTAAACGTTTCAGCCATGAGTTTCGGTGCCCTCAGTGCCAACGCGATCCGGGCGTTGAACGGTGGGGCCAAAGATGGTGGTTTTGCCCATAACACGGGTGAAGGCGGTCTCTCTCCTCACCATTTGGCCGAGGGCGGAGATATCATTTGGCAGATCGGTACCGGGTATTTTGGCTGCCGTACGCCGGACGGCGGGTTCGACAAGGATTTGTTCGCTGAAAAGGCTAAGAAGGACGTAGTCAAAGCGATCGAAATCAAGTTGTCACAGGGAGCAAAACCCTCCCACGGTGGGGTGTTGCCTGCGGCAAAGGTTGATAAGGAAATCGCCGAAATTCGGGGCGTGCCAGAGCATCAGGATGTAATTTCTCCTCCCATCCATTCGGCTTTCGAAGGTCCCACGGGGTTGATGCACTTTGTACAGCACTTGCGCGAAATGTCGGATGGCAAGCCCATCGGCTTCAAGCTGTGTATTGGGCGACCGTCCGAGTTCATGGCGATCTGCAAAGCGATGCTTGAAACCGGAATTCTGCCGGACTTTATCACCATTGATGGTGCAGAAGGGGGCACCGGAGCAGCTCCGGTGGAATTCACCAACCGGTTGGGCATGCCGCTGAACGAGGCGCTGATCTTCGTCAACAACTGTCTGCGCGGGGTGGGGTTGCGTGACAAGATCCGGATCATTTGCTCGGGTAAGGTGGCCACGGGTTATGATATGGTCGAGAAATTCGCGCTTGGCGCCGATATGTGCAACGCCGCGAGGGCCATGATGTTTGCTGTCGGTTGTATTCAGGCGCTGCATTGCAATACGAACCGTTGTCCTTCGGGAGTGGCAACTCAGGATCCGATCCGAGGGCAAGCAGTGCACGTGCCTCGAAAACGCAAGCGGGTGCATCGCTTTCATGATGCTACATTAGAGAGTTTCCGCGAGCTTTTGGGGGCAATGGGCAAGGAAAAGGTCTCGGATCTGCGCCCGAGCGATATTCGCCGGCGTCTGGCGGATGAGCGGGAAAGGTCATATGCGGAGCTCTATACCTTTCTCGATGAGGGTGTTTTGCTGACCGATGCGGTACCGGACGAATTCGCAGCGGACTGGAAATTGGCCACTGCGGAAAACTTCTAATTTTTTTCAACACCCACCAAGGATTGACCTTTCTGATCCGTCATACCCATCGTGATGCGCATGACAACATCGGATGAGAATCTGGCCAAGGCTGCCGCGAAAGGGGACGCAGACGCGTTCGCGACCCTTTTAGCACGGCACTACGATCGGATATTTCGTCTGGCTTTCCGCCTGACGGGGCGGGCGGATCAGGCCGAAGACCTAGCGCAGGATATCTGCACGGCGTTGCCGGCTAAAATTGCTGGATTCCGGGCTGAGGCGAAGTTCACGACGTGGCTTTACCGGGTTGTCGTCAACGCAGCCGAAGATGCACGCCGCCGTCAGGCCAGCCACAGCCGCGCCGCCGCAGGATGGGGAGACGTGGAACAGATGCGTCGTGCCGAAGCGGCGGAAACCGCTGAAGCGGTTGATTGGCTGCAGCGGGCCATGCGGTCTTTGCCGCAAGAGTTGCAGGACACACTGGCCCTGACGTTGGAAGATGAGATGACTCATGCCCAGGCGGCCGAGGTTCTGGGCGTGTCCGAGGGCACCGTGTCTTGGCGCATGTCGGACATTCGCAAGCGCCTGCGTGCTCTGCGGCAAGAGGAGTTGGCAGAATGACAGACGATCTTGAAGACCTCAAAACGCTGATGGATGCCGCAACCCCCGCTCCGGATGCGCGGCGTCGGGCCGATAATCTGGAACAGGCTCAGAAAAATTTTCTTCGCGCCCAAGGATCGCTCGGTGCCACGCGTCCGACTGTCAAGCGAGGCCTGATGCCCCGCCTGACAAAAGGAGCGAAATCAATGTTGAACGTCCTCTCTCATCGCGGCGTACTGACCGCGACAACCGCAATCGCTGCCGTGGCCATGGTGATGATCCTGCCGCAGACTTGGGATTTTGCGAAAAGCCCGACTACTCTGCCGACCAATAAACGTGTCGAACCACAGGTCCAAACGGCTGAAGTTGATCAGAAAGACGAAATTGCTCACGGGGTTCTCCAGGACTCTTTGCCTGAACCTGTTATTGAAGCGCCGGTGATCGTCGAAGAACTCGCCGCTGAGTCGTCAGTGGTGTCGCAGCCGAAAATGCGTTCTTTTAGTTCGGAGACAGATAGCAGCACTGGGTTAGGAATAGCCGCAGGTGCGTTACTTGGCACGGCACCGTCAATTGCCCCAGCCCCGGTTCAATCGGACCTAGGCATTGCGCCAGAAACAGATACCGAAGCTTTTGCCAACGCTGATACCAATCCTTTGAAGGTCACGACCGAAGACCCGGTGTCGACCTTCTCGATGGACGTCGATACGGCCTCCTATTCGATTGTCCGGTCCTCACTGATGCGTGGGCAATTGCCGCCGAAAGACGCGGTGCGGGTCGAAGAGATGGTAAATTACTTCCCTTACAGCTATCCGGCACCCGAGGGAGAGGCACCATTCCGCCCTACGATAACAGTGACTCCGTCGCCGTGGAACGAAGGCACACAACTGGTCCATATCGGTGTTCAGGGCGCTCTGCCTGAGATCGGAAACCGTCCTCCGCTGAACCTTGTCTTTCTGATCGACACATCGGGGTCGATGCAAGATGCGAATAAGCTGCCGCTGCTAAAGCAATCCTTCCGCTTGTTATTGTCGGAACTGCGGCCCGAGGATCAGGTTTCAATCGTCACTTACGCCGGCAGCGCCGGGCAGGTGCTGGAACCGACCGCTACGTCAGAGCGGACCAAAATCCTGGCCGCGTTGGATCAGTTGGAGGCTGGTGGCTCCACCGCTGGGCAGGCCGGGTTGCAGCAGGCCTACCAGGTTGCAGAAAGCATGGCTTCGGAGGGCGAAGTCACCCGCGTGATCCTTGCCACTGACGGCGATTTCAATGTTGGCCTGTCAGATCCTGACGCCCTGAAGGATTTCATCGCCAAGAAACGCGACAGTGGCACGTTCCTCAGCGTTCTGGGCTTTGGCCGGGGCAATCTGGATGATGCCGCAATGCAGGCGCTGGCGCAGAATGGAAACGGGCAGGCGGCCTATATCGACACACTGAGCGAAGCGCGCAAGGTTCTGGTCGATCAGCTGACCGGGGCACTGTTCCCGATTGCCAACGACGTCAAAATACAAGTTGAATTCAACCCGGCCCAGATCGCTGAATACCGCCTGATCGGGTATGAAACCCGGTCTCTGAGGCGAGAGGATTTCGCAAATGACAAGGTGGATGCAGGAGATATCGGTGTTGGTCACACGGTGACGGCGATCTACGAAGTCACTCCGGTCGGTTCGGACGCCATCCGCAATGGCCCGCTGCGCTACGCCGAACAGGTAGAGGCAGAAGACGCGGAAGAGATCGGGTTTTTCAAACTGCGCTACAAACTACCCGGCGCGACCGAGAGCCAGCTGATCGAGGAGCCGATCCTGCCCGGTCAGGGGCAGCCGTCCGAGGATGTTCAGTTCTCATACGCGATTGCCGGGTTTGGGCAGCTGTTGCGTGGCGGGGGCTACCTGGGGTCATGGTCCTATGATGACGCTATTGCGCTGGCTAATTCAGCGAAAGGGCAGGACACGTTCGGGTATCGTGCAGAAGCCGTCACTCTGATGCGATTGGCTGAAACACTGGCTCAGTGAGGTGGGGCGCTGTCGCGCGACAGCGCCCGTTTCTTGAGCTCAATACTGTCTGGGATTGTTGGCGGCGTGGGTGTTGATCTTTCGAACACTCCATTCCACCGCATCCCGCATAGTTTTCCCCAATGCGTCGTCGAATGCCTTTACCAGATCCGGTGTCGCGTCGCTGGCCGCGACCACGTATTCGCGGAAGGAATCCGAGGCGATGATTTTGTCTTCGAACTCATCGATGATCTTGATGTTCATGCGTACTTCAACTCGGATGGTCTGCGACCCATCCGGATTGGTGATCGCCAGTCCTTGAAATTCACGCAAATCGGGCACTATGACATAGTCCGCCCGTAAACCTACCGTTGATCGCCCAACGGCTGCAACTTTGCCGCTGTTTTCATAGCTTTCAACCAGCAGCGCCTGTACGATCAGAGGTGCGCGATCCACCCAACGTGCGCGAGGCAGATACTGGACCTGCAATGGTGTGGGTTGGATCGCGATCTGATCGGTGTTGACCGCCGCCGTAGCTGTGGGTTCCTGCACCACGATCTGTTTTTGTACGCGTGGAAGTGATGCCGAAAACGTGCTTTTCGGGGTCAGCAGATACAGGTCATTCGGCTTAGATGCCTGCCGCAGTGTTCCCAAGCCCGTGCAGCCACCAAGCGACACGAGTGTAAGCGCCAAAAGAAAAAACCGGATCATTGGCGAAACTCCGATGCTTGGGTTCCAAGTAGGAAGCGTGCGGGGTCACGTTCGACCTTGTCTACCAATCGGTCAAGACTGACGACCAACCGTTGAGATTCTTCGACAAAGCGTGTGAATTGAGGCAGGCCGACCCGCAGGAAATCCGACAGCTGGCGCCGGTTTTGCTGTACGATACCGTCGATCGTACCCAACAGTTCCGAGGCGGATTGCGACGCGCTGAGGATATCGGCCGAGATTTTGTCCAACCGTTCAGTGACGTTCTTCACCGTGGACGCGACCTCGTTCGCGGCGGTGCTGATGTCTTCCATCACTGCGCCGACGTCATTGTTTATGACCTCATTTGCGGAATCAAAGGCACGCTCTGCTGAAGTCAGAGCGCCTTTTGCCGTTTCCATCGTTCCGGTGATCGACCCAAGCGTTTCATTTGCGTTCACAAACGTTTCCGAAATCGTCGCCAGAGAGATTTCGGCTTCATCCGTCAGCCCGTTCAGATTCTCGGCCAGGGTGGAGGCGCGGTCGATGAACGGTTTCACATCGTCCTGAATTACGCGGTCCGCGTTTTCAATGGCAGTTTTTGCACTGTCCAGCGTGGCGGTTGCGGACTCCGAAGCCGTCTTCACGCTCTTCAACGTATCTGTTCCGGTCGTCAGAGTTGTTTCGGCCGTATCGACCAGCGTGTCCAGATCATCAGTGAAATCGGCGATTTTCTTGGCCGCACCGCCCAGATCAGAGGACAGGGTTTCGAAATCCGATAGTGTCTTCTCAAGTTTGCCCGATGCGGATGCAAGGTTGTCGAGAATGTCACTGACGTATTCGCGGTTTTTATCGTCGACCACTGCGTTGAGGTTTTCCAGAAGAGTGACCGCCTCATCCAGCACTTTTGGGGCACCTTCAAATAGCGATTGGATCGCACTGCGCTTGCTTTTGATCACGCTGTTTTGTGGTAGCCTTCTGCCGCTGGCTGATCCGCCCGTGAGTTCAACGTAGCTCACGCCCGTCACGCCAAGGGACTGCAGCTGCGCAATCGTATCCTCAGTTACGGGAATCTCTGCATCGACCTCTAGCTTAACGCGCACCTTCGACGGATCGTCGTCATCCAGCTTCAGCGAAATCACTTGCCCGACCGGCAGGCCGTTAAAGCTGACACCTCCAGCTGCCGACAGACCCGAAACATTGTCGAACAATACGTCATAATACGCGTACTGCCGGGACACCTCGAATTTCGCCAGCCACAGGAAAAAGCCGAACGCGCCAAGAATACCCGCAAGGGTGAACGCGCCGATCAGGATATAGTTCGCTCGGGTTTCCATGGCCTCTACCTGTCCTGCCCCTTCTCTTGCGCCGCGCGCGCCCGGGGGCCGGTGAAGTATTCCTGCACCCAAGGATGATCGACTTTGGTCATTTCTTCAATCGGTCCTTCAACCAGCACGCGTTTTTCTGCAAGCACAGCGACGCGGTCGCAAATGGCATAGAGGCTGTCCAGATCATGCGTGACCATGAAAACGGTCAATCCAAGGGCATGCTGCAACTCACCGATCAATTCGTCATAGGCGGCTGCACCGATAGGGTCCAAACCAGCAGTCGGTTCGTCCAGAAACACGATTTCGGGGTCCAGCGCCAGGGCGCGGGCCAGCGCGGCCCTTTTCCGCATACCTCCGGAAAGTTCGGCCGGAAATTTACCGCAGCTCAATTGTGGCAGACCAACGAGACTGATTTTCAAGCTGCCGAGCGCCTGCATCAGTTTTTCACTGATCCCCGTGTGTTCGCGCAGTGGAGCCATCACGTTCTGCAAAACGGTCAGAGAGGAGAATAGTGCGCCGTCCTGAAACGCAACTCCCCAGCGCTTTTCGATGCGTCTGCGTTCCTGTTCGGGGCCGTTCAATACGTCGACGCCCAAAACCTCGATACTGCCCGAAGCGGGTTTGTTTAGTCCGACAATCGTGCGCAAAAGCACAGACTTACCTGTACCCGAACCGCCCACTATGCCCAGCACCTCACCACGCCAGACATCAAGGTTAAGATTCTGATGGACCACCTGCGGCCCGAACTGGTTGGTCAGGTTGCGCACACAGATTACCGCTTCGCGCTGCGCGCCGGTGTCTGCTGTCTGTTCAAGCACGGTCCCGTCCATGTCAGATCTCCAACACCGAGAAGAAGATCGAGAACAGAGCGTCCAATGCGATCACCATAAAGATCGACTGTACTACCGAAGCCGTTGTCCTTTGGCCGACGCTCTGAGCCGAGCCTTTGACCTGCATCGCCTGCCAACATGCGATTACCCCGATGACGACAGCGAAGAACGGCGCTTTGATCATACCAATGACAAAGTGCCAAATTCCCGTGCCTTCCTTCAAACGGGTCACGAACATGCCGGGGCTGATGTCAAGGTCGATCCAGCTCATCAACCCGCCGCCGAATAGGGCGGCCATATCGGCGATGAAGCCAAGAATCGGCAGCATGATCAGCAAGGCCACAACGCGCGGGATCACCAGCACCTCGGTTGGGTCCAGACCCAGCGTGCGCATGGCGTCGATCTCTTCCTGCACTTTCATTGACCCGATTGACGCGGTGAAGGCCGAACCGGATCGGCCTGCAACAATGATAGCCGTCAGCAAAATCCCCAACTCGCGCAGAACCGAGATCGAGATCAGCTCGACCACGAAAATCTCTGCCCCGAACTGTTTCAGCTGCGTGGCGCCTTGGAAGGCCAACACAACGCCGATCAGAAAACCCATCAAAGCAACGATTGGGATGGCCTTAAAACCCACTTCCTCCATTTGGGACACCAGGGCCGCCTTGCGCAATCGCCACGGCATCACGATGGTACGGGCGAGGCGATGCAGCGTTAATCCCAGAAATCCCAGCATCGAAAGCGTGTCTTTCCAAGCTCCGACAGTGCGTGCGCCGACCTTTGCGACCCAATCGACAAAACTGCGCTGTTCGGTTGCCGTGCCCGGCTCGTCCGGTATGTTTTGCGCCACTGTGTTGAGCAACGCAGAATGGGCCGGGCTTAGCCCTTCATACGTGACCTGAGCTCCTACGGCGCGGGCTCGCCGTGCCATATCAGCGATCATCCAGGCTCCGCCGGTATCCAAAGCTTCGATCCCGGAGAGATCAAAGGTGATATTGTCACCTTGCGGCTTGATCGCGCCAAAGGCCTGTTCCACGGAGTCCAGAGATTGGGTCAGCATTTCGCCCGATATCCGTAGGCAGACGCCGTCGGCGTCATGGTCCGAATGTATCATGGGCTGCGTCATGGCCGTATGTGATGTGAAACCGTATTGACCTGCAACGGAATTTTGCGCGCGCAAGACAATTGCCGCTGCACCATAGCAAGCGTGTGACAATTTCAGGGTGGTGGACAGTCGCTGTGCCCATAATTGGTTAACAAGATCATTTATTGTTTGGATTTAACCATTAAGCCTGAGCAAGCATCCGTGCGAGGTAGCGCTTGCCGGGAACAGGGAACCGCTACAGAGTTCGCGTTTGATACGCCTCGGTGGAATCAGGGTAAGTAAAATGAAGCGTGCCGGAAATATTCTGTTCATCATCATTGACCAATTGCGAGCGGATTGTCTGAGTGGCGCACTTGCTGCCCATGTCGATCTACCGAACTTGCGGGCTTTCAGGGATGATGCAGTCAGTTTTGATCGGCATTTCTCGGTCACCAATCCATGTGGCCCATCGCGCGCTTCGATCCTGACAGGGCAATACGCGATGAACCACAGGTCGGTGCGTAACGGCACACCGCTGCGGCATGACGTTCCGAATATAGCGACCGAGATGCGTAAGGCCGGTTATCTACCCATGCTGTTTGGATATACCGACACTGCCGCCGATCCTCGTGTACACGATCCAGGCGACCCGCTTCTGAAATCCTATGAGAACCCAATGGTCGGGTTTCACGAAGTCATCGAGATGCGGCTTGAAGAATCCTATCCCTGGCGCGCGCATCTGATGCAGAAAGGGTATGAGTTCGACGAGTATTGGGATTTGTACAGACCGGTTTCCGAAACCGGTGATGAACCGTGCCTCAACGATCCGGCGCTGTACCGTGCCGAGCACAGCGACACCGCATTTCTGACAGATGCGTTCCTGTCCAATATTGCGCCTTTCAAGGGCCAGAACTGGTTCGCCCACCTGACCTATATCCGACCGCATCCGCCGTTGGTGGCCCCGGTGCCATACAACGACATGTACGACCCGGCCGCGCTGCCCCTGCCAGCTGGATTTGACGAGGCATCGGCAGAGCGGGCGCTGCATCCGTTCTTTGGCCCTACATTGGACAATCAGTCAGTCGCGGATTTTGTCGAGGGTTTTGGCACTGTCGAGCCAACACCTGAGAACATTCAGGCCCTGCGCGCAGTTTATCTGGGGTTGGCCACCGAAGTGGATCACCACATTGGCCGAGTCATCCAGTTCCTCAAGGATAGTAATCAGTATGAAGATACCCTTCTGGTGATTACAGCCGATCACGGAGAAATGCTGGGTGATCGTCACAGCTGGGGCAAGATGACAGTCTATGATGCCGCGTATCACACGCCGCTGATGATCCGGTTGCCGGGCAATCAGGCTCGGGCTGGAAAGGTGGTATCTGCACCGACCGAGTCCATCGACATCACTCCGACGATCTTGGAATGGGCCGGGCAAGCGGTTCCGAACGCGATGGACGGGCGGTCCCTGATGCCCTTGTTGCAGGGGCAGGAGCCAGAGGATTGGCGCTGCTATTCGTCCAGCGAACTGGATTTCTCTGAGCCCGAGAACCCGACGCCATGGCAACGGCAACTGGGCACTGGCAATAGTGACTCGTGCCTGTGTATTCTGCGGGAGGAACGATTTACTCTGGTAGAGTTTGCTGCCGACTTGCCACCGATGCTGTTCGACCATCACGGTAGAGGAGAGTTGGAAAACGTCGCTAAAAATCCCAAATATGCGGCTGACTTGGCGCGTTTGGGGCGACAGATGTTACGACATCGGATGCGCAACTCAGATCACACTTTATCCCTGTATTCGCTTACGCCCGAGGGTGCCAAATCCAAACCGCGCTACTAAGCCCAATCTGTCGCGTTCATGCCCCCTACACCTGTGAGGTATCCGGTGTTACGCATGGATTACGGGGAGGGTGAAATTGGACATCACTGAACAGCAGATAAAGGCGATGACAACAGCGGGTCTGAACCTGATAGGTCAGGCTCTGTCAATCTATGACAGTCAGTTGCGGCTGGTCGTCAGCAATCGCCGCTTTCAGGATATGTTCGATCTGCCTGAAGAATTGGTACAGCCCGGAGCATTGTTTAGCGATACGATCCGCTATCTTGCCAGCCATGGCGAATATGGCACTGACATCGATGTTGAGGATGCCGTCAACCAGCGGGTTCAGCAGGCGCTGACATTTGAACCCCACTACATTGAGCGCGTTCGCGCCGACGGGAGTGTGATTTCGGTCGAAGGTGCTCCCCTGCCAAAAGGGGGCTGGGTCTCGGTCTATACCGATATCACCAATACCAAACAGGCCGAAGCTTTGCTGCGCGCCCGGTCCAAGGAACTGTCCGGCCAATTGCTGGACCGGGCCGAGGAACTGTCCGGAGCCAATCGCAAACTTGCCGCCACCAACACTGCCTTGGAAGAGGCCAAACGTCAGTTGACCGAGATAGAAGCCCGCACGCGCATGACCACCGAGATGATGCCGGCTCATATCGCCCATCTGGATCGTGATAAGAGGTACGATTATTCGAACCACAGACTTAGTTCTGTCATGCCCGGCCGCCCATCCGAAATTCTGGGAATGCATATTTCCGAAGCACTGGGCGCCGCGGCATTCACACGCGTCGAGCCTCACTTGCAGAAAGCCTATGACGGCGAAACCTCGGTATTCGAGTTCACTGAGGATCAGGATTCTCGCCGTATTCGCGTCTCGTTTTCACCGGATGGAGAAGGAGGCGTTTACGTGATGTCGGTGGATATCACTGAGGAAACTCAGGCGCGTGTTGCGTTGCAACAAACGCGACGCCGCGAGATGGCAGCGCAGATGACTAGTGGGATGGCACATGATTTCTCGAACCTGCTGACGATTATTTTGGGTATGCAGTCCCGGTTGGAAAAAATGGACTTGCCCGAGGACGCACGTGAGCTTGTGGCAGCGACCCAGCAAACCGCGCGCCGGGGTGGGCAATTGCTGAACCGGATCGCGGATATGACGGGTAACCGGACGCTTCAGCCTAAAGCAACCGATATGCGTGGTCTGTTGGAGGACTTGCGCGTACTGGCTTCGCCATCTCTGCCACGCGGCGTCGGACTATCCGTCGTGAATACGCTGCCGGACGACGCGCTGATGTTGGATCCGGGTATGATTCAAGATGCCTTGTTGAACCTGGTTCTGAACGCGCGCGACGCCAGTGGTGGGTTCGGACAGATCACGATCAGCGCACACAAAATCGGTGACATTTGGATTGAGATAGCAGTTTCTGACACTGGTCCAGGTTTTTCCAAGGAAGGGTTGGAGAATGCATTGAACCCATTCTTTACCACCAAGGGCAGCAAAGGATCGGGGTTGGGGCTGCCAATGGTCTATGACACCGTAAAGCTTGCTGGCGGGGATCTGAATTTGCGCAACACTCCTTCGGGTGCGACGGTAGCCATGCGGTTGCCTTACCGACCAGCGCCACCCGTACAGGAAGGGTTGGTGCTGCTGGTCGAAGACAATGACGACCTGCGCGGACAGTTTCGTGACATGCTTGTGGAACTCGGGTGTTCGGTGATCGAGGCGACTTCGGTCGATGAGGCCTTGGCCCTGACTGAGGAAATTGACGAAATCGCTTTTGTTTTGTCGGATATTCGTCTCGAAGGGCAGGGCACGGGGCTTGACCTTCTGGCAAAACTCAAGCTGGGGTTGCCTTGTGCGTTAATGACCTCTCTTCCCTATTCAGACCCTTTGCACCGGCAAGCGCTGACCCTTGCACCTGTGCTAAGCAAACCGTTTACGAGGGCGCAACTGTCTGCCTTAATCCGAAACGAGGCCACCTGATGACTCAACCGTTGGTCACAATTGTCGACGACGAGCCCGAAATCCGACGTGTTTTGACCGATGCGCTTGAAGAAGCTGGGTTCCGCACCCAAAGTTTTGCGCGAGCTCGGGAATTTGAAGCCGCGCTGAAAAGAGTTACTCCGGATGTGTGTCTGGTCGACTTGTCATTGCCGGACACTGACGGGTTGGCGCTCGTCCATCGGTTGGCGTTGGAACAGGGCGCAGCGGTGATCATCATTTCCGGTCGCGCTCAGGTGCAGGATCGCGTTACGGGACTAGAGCTGGGGGCGGATGATTATATCACAAAACCGTTTGATCCGGCCGAAGTGGTGGCCCGCATTCGAGCCAGGCTACGGCCGCCACGTGCGCAGATCGCACAGTCGGAAGTGGCACGGTTCAACGGTTGGACGGCATATTTTGACCGCTATGTTCTAGTGGACGACAGCGGTGCGGAACTCCCGTTCAGTCACGCGGAAGGTGAGGTTCTGCGTCTGTTTCTCGAAAGCCCCAAGCGCCTGATCAGCCGCGCCCAAATGCAAGAAACCCTGGGCGGTGCAGCTGGAGATAGTTTCGATCGTGCCATGGACGTGCGTATCTCGCGCTTGCGGACGAAATTGGGGGAAGATCCTAAAAACCCGCGCCTGATTAAAACCATTTATGGCGCCGGATACATTTTTCTCGGGGATGTTGAGTGGCAGTAAACGCAGGTCAATATCGGAAAAGAGGAAACTGAACTCTGCCGGATCTGAAAAACAGTCATATATTACAGTATGTTATAATTGAAATTGATGTGATTTTTTGATTTTAATAGCGGCTGGGGCACATGGTTTCCAATATCGGCAGTCAGCCTGTGGATTCTTGGTGAAGCCGCGCGAAACTAACAGCATTCCACCTGGTGATGCGTGTGACGCAGAGTGCCAGACAGGTGGTCAGTGTAGTCGTCACCAGCTTCGTTTGCGATCTGTCGGCACTGATCAGTCTTTCACATGATGTGATTAATCAGGAGCCGTTTGTTACTATCCTGTTCCTCGTTATCGGGTTGATTGCGTTGAAAAACATACGTTTTTTCTTAAAGCACTCATAATCGAACATGAGGCCTGAGTTGAAATCAAAGTCCGAAATTTTCAAGTGTCTGCAGGAAAGGTCTGGCGGCATCAGAGCATTAAAGTTTGTGCTTTTGAATGTTGCATGAACTGTACGATCAAATCCGTTGAGAGACGCGTAAACTCGATCTCCTAATTGAGTTGATTACTAGTCCTCAGATAGATTGCCTGGCCGGTCTGGTCCTTTCGTGCAATTTGTTGATCAACACAATGGGGGTCGCCGGTTGAGTGCTGGTTTCGGCAGGATAGCTGGTGTCTTCAATTTCTGCTCTGCTGATGGCCTATGAACCGATAAGGCGAAGTCATCTAGGCATGCATACGTGAAACCTTGGTTAACAAGGATGTGTCTTCCGACGGTTGTTTGTCAAACAGCTCAAACACCCTATTTTACAAGACTCTTCCCAAGCGTGGAGCCAATAAGCACAAGCCTACTCGCGCAGTGCCCTTTCTTTGATTTTCACAACCGGCTGCAAGAGGTATTCTAGTCCGTCTTTTGCCCGGATAGAATGTCGACTTCAGCTATCATTCCGGGAATGATTTCGACGGCGATGCCGTCAGCGTCCAACATTGAATTGCTGGTTTCGATTTCAACAACGAATACCTCTTCGTCATTGCGTTCGGACCGTGTGATCGTGTCTGCGCCAATCCGCGTAATCTGACCGCTCAACGATCCGTAGCGGGAGAAATCACAAGCTGTGATTTTGACCTTTACAGGTTGACCAGCATGTAAGAACGCGATGTCCTCCGGACGCACATAGGCTTCGACAAGCAGTGTGTCGTTCAATGGCACGATCTCAATCAGTTCCTCACCGCTGCGTGCTAGCCCCCCGATCGTACTGCGATGTAATCGATTCACGATACCCCGAACCGGGGATCGCACCTGCGCTCGTTCCGCCCGGTCGCGCAGTGCTGGTAACACCGGTCGCAGTGCGCGCGCAGATGATGAAGGGCGGTTCGATCTGAACTTGCCGTCGGGATCGTTCACGGGCGAATTGGACATCGTCAAAACGTATTCCACGGCCAGTTCGGAAATCACTGCGCTGGATGCGTTGCAGGTTCTTCGTATCTCGGTCGGATTGGACCCAACCTGGGGACCAGCGGCACCCGAAAATCTGATTGCGGCAGATATTACACAGGATGGAACCGTCACTGCGTATGATGCGTTGGTGATTTTGCAGGTGGCTGTTGGGTTGCCCTCGGCGCATGGCGCGGAATGGGTTTTCCTGGACGATGACGCCGACCTGTCAGGCATCACCAGTGCAAACGTCAACTATGAGACCGGCGTTGACATCACAGCGCTGGATAATGTCATCACCACTGACATGACGTCGATCCTGCTTGGCAATTTGGAGCCGGACTAGGACGGGCGCTCTGGCTATTCTCGGAAGGCCCTGTTGAAGTAATCGGTCAACGGCTTCACCAGATAGGACAACGGAGTTCTTTCGTCAGTCTTTATCATGGTTTCCACTGGCATGCCCGGCAAAAGGGGCTGTCCGTTCAGTCGTTCGATCTGGTTTTCTTCAGGTATAACCTCGGCACGATAGAATGTTTGCCCGCTAGCCTCGTCAGTGAAAGTATCCGCCGAGACAGTGATGACCCGGCCTTCAATTTCGGGCGTTTCCCGTTGGTTGAAAGCGGGGAAGCGCAAGGAAACGGGCTGTCCGATATGCAACTGATCCACGTGGATCGCATCCACGCGAGCCGCTACCAATAGGGGGGTGTCCTGAGGCACGATATACATCATCGGTTCAGCTGGTTGGATCACCGACTGAAGTGCGAAGACTTGACTGCCGTAAATCGTTCCGGCTACGGGCGCGCGAATATCCAGTCGCGACAGCCGTACGTCCAGCGACAAGCGACGTTCGGCCAGTTCTGAAATTTGTGTCTGCACATCCCGCAATTCGGTGATTGCCTGCTCGCGCCGCGTAGCGGCAAGCTCGACAATTTCGATTTCAGTGGCGGCAATTTGGCCGGTTAGGCGCGCAACAGTGGACTCTAACTGTCCAATCTGGCCGGTCAGGTCGGCCTCTTCCCGTTGCAGGGCAGAAACGCGGCTGGCCGCGGCGAGGCCTCGGTCAAACAGGCTTTGCTGATCTTTCAACTCATCCTGAATCAGTTCGACCTGACGGCGATAAGATACCAGCTGGGCATCGGTGCCTTTAATTTCGCTCTCAATCTGATTGCGTTGTTTTCCTAACTGTTCGATTTTCTGGTTCAAGGTCTCCAAGCGTGCCTCAAACAGGCGTTGTTGGCCTGCGATCAGCTCGGGGTCGACGTTTTCCTGTTCTTGAAGCGCGGCCAACTGGGGTGCCAACGTTTCCATGCCAGCGCCGTCACGCTCGGCCTCAAGTCGGATCTTGCGGGCCATCAATTCAAAAAGCTGAGATTCAACGATGGTCTTTTCCGACGACAGGAAGGTATCGTCTAGACGCACCAGCAAATCCCCATCAGATACGGCATCGCCGTCGCGGACGAAAATCTCACCAACGACACCACCATCGGGGTGTTCGATCACTTGCCGATTGCTTTGGACCTCGATGTTACCTTGCGAGATTATGGCTCCGGCCAATCGCGTCTGAACTGCCCAAACACCTAGCCCGCCGACCAGTATCGCCAGCGCCAGAAAGCCTACGAATGCCGGTATCGTGATGTGCCATACCGGGCGTGTGTTTTTATCCGCTTTATCCTGCATCTTTTTTCACCTGACTGAGGCCACGTTTGATTGCACTGGCGTTCTGAACCATTGCGCCCAACACCTCATCTCGGCTTCCGGTTTTCACCACCTGTCCTTTTTCGACCACGGCCAGATCGTCACATTCCGAGATCGCTTGCGGGCGATGCGTCATGATGATGGCCGCCTTGCCAGCCATCTTCAGCCCGCGAACAGCCGCGTTCAGCGCTTCGGTCCCCTCGGCATCCAGGGCCGAGTTTGGCTCATCAAGAATCAGCAGAACGGGATCGCCATAAAGCGCGCGCGCCAGGGCAATACGTTGTTTTTGGCCGCCAGACAGCTGGCTTTCATTGCCTTCCAGAAACGTGTCGTAACCTTTGCTCAGTGACAGGATCAACTCATGCGCGTTGGCTTTTTTAGCCGCCGCTACAACGGCCGCGGGGTCGGGATGTTCTGACATACGGGCAATGTTTTCAGCCACTGTCCCATTAAACAGGGTTACCTCTTGCGGCAGGTAGCCGATATGTTGGCCCAAGTCAGTCGGATCATATTGATCCAGTGTTGCGCCGGCCAGCCGGATTTCTCCGGCTGCTGGTTGCCACAAACCCAACAGCGCTTTGGCCAGTGTCGATTTTCCTGATCCACTCTTACCGATGACACCAAGGGCCTTGCCCGGCTCAAGGCGCAACGTCACATTGCGCAGCGTTGGTTTGTCTGCGCCCGGCGGAATAACGGTCAGCCCCTTGGCTGTCAGCTGCGCTTTGGGCACAGGCAGTTTGGTGCGCGGGTTTTCGGGTGGCGTAGCGTCCAGAAATTGGTTCAGCGATGTCCACGCCGTTCGGGCGCGTTGGACCATTCCCCATTGGCCAACAGCCTGTTCAACCGGCGCAAGCGCCCGGCCCAGCAAGATTGACCCGGCAATCATCGCCCCAGGGGTCAACTCGTTGCGAAGCACCAGCCATGCGCCGAGAGCCAGCATCGCCGATTGCAGGAACAATCGCAGCGACTTGGTCAATGAAGTAAAGCTGCCGGTCCAATCACTGGCGGCAATTGTCTCGCTCAGAGCATTGGTCCGTTGCTTTTGCCAGCGATGGGTGATGTCTTCTTGCATCCCTTGGGAACGCACAACTTCTGCAGCTTGTCTGGCGTGTTCAGAAAAAGCATTGGCTTGGGCTGATGCCCGTTGTGCTGATGCGACCTTTCGATGCGTCAAGCTTTGGTTCAGCAGAGCGATCAGGATCAGCAGGGCTCCACCCGCGACTGCCAGCCAGCCAAGCAGGGGGTGGAACAGAAAAATCGCTGCCAGAAACACCGGTGTCCACGGAATGTCCATGACGGCCAGCAAGACCGGTGAGGAACACAGATTTTGAATTGCTTCCAAATCGCGCAATCCAGTTGCTGGTGCGGACCGTGCCTGCGGGAATAGGGATCGCCGCAGTGTTGCGTCAAACACGCGCTCGTCCAATTGCGACTGGAAACGGGCACCAAACCGAGCCACGATGCGCCCACGGGCATAGTCCAGCATCGCCATCAATGCGTAAAGTAGCGTGACCAGCAAAAACAGGGCGGTCAGGGTTTCAACTGCCCGCGAACTCAGCACTCGGTCATAGACTTGCAGCATGAATAATGGCCCGGTCAGCATCAACAAGTTGACGAAGACACTGAACAGGAACGCAAGGGCCAGAAATGTCATTCCTTGATTGCGCACCTTACGCAGTTCATGGCGGGGCGGCATCATGCGGTTTACAGTGTTCACGAGCAGGGCCTTTGATAACTGTTGATAGTGAGGCTACTGTGCTCTTTCCGGGCGATCGTTCTCAGTCTATGCCGCAATGCCAAAAAAAGCGAGAACTGGTGGATTAAAGAAATGTATTGGGTCGTCAATCAACGACGCAAATGCTGAAGGGTATGCGCCGATTCATGCCGAACTCGAACTGAATTCCGCCGAAAAGCTTCGAAAAGAACGTGCCAACTCGGAGTTTAGGCGGTCGTTTCGGCGTGGCCAATGGTTACTCGTCTGCCTGCAATAGTTCGAAAGCGTGTTGTCGGCCTGACGGCCTACCAAACAGTCGAAGCATCACATGGGATTTTGCACCTGATGTCGAATTCAGTATTCGTGCGGAGCGATACATGGGCTTACGGCTCGGTCGCAGATTTTCGACACCTCTGCCTGAAGTGACTTCCTCATATTATTGCCGTAATGAAAATCAACAGCGACAAACTTTGACACTGCCAAACACGGGAGTGCATCGCTGGTTGCCGACAAGGCGCATTGCCTGAAGTGAAACTGCGATCAAGTTCTTTGCGCGTGCATTTGAGTCAAACCGGCTGCCACGCAAAGTCGTATCGACAAAAGTTGAGTGAACACAGCAGGTATAAAGGCAATTAACAAGATGCTTAAAGGTTTCGGCTGCCCTATTCCCATAGATTTCGTCAGGCGAAAATTCCTAGAAAGTTTCCTTGTACAAGACCATCGATTAATCAAACGGAGAATCCGATTGATGCTGGGTTGCACATCTTTTGCATCCGCGTCCGCAACATAGGACGGGCTTGAAGTTGCACAGATGATCCGAAAAGGCCACATCGGGGCGACAGAGCCATTTTTGGTGCGATTTTGCATTCTACCCGAAGTTAAACGCGCTCATTCGAACGCTCGTAGGAGGTGCTGGCGGATCTTCTGATCTACTCTGGTACCTTGCAGATCGACGATCCCGCTTTTCGAGAATAGCTCTCGAACAGAGCTGTAATTCTCAGCTCTTTTCCAAACGACAGGAGAAGAGGTTGGTGCTCGCCCAGACAACGAAGCCAAATAAGACATGGTGCCGAACAATAGCTTGGACTTGTCGCGATGGGGCTTGTTCAGAATGTACAGGCTGAGAGGTGCGTCCGGTCCGCGCTCGGAATCGACGACAAAGACCTGCCCTGCGCGGAATGCGGCTTTGCCGTCACATCTTGTCCAACGGCGTGTCGATGACTTCCCTTCGCTGAGCGCTTCGACGACCCTGCTGTAGACCGTCCCGTTCCGCTCATCCAAAAAGGCGACGTTGATGATGGCTTTGGTCGGATCGTTCGGGGCGCGAAAGAACACCTGATAAGACCCCAAAAAAGGCCGCAGCCGTTGCAGATCCCCCGGGAACACATCGATCAGGGGGTCTCGCCGTCGGTCCGCCTCGGTTTTCGCCAACTGAGTGGTGTGGCGACGCAGCTCTGCGGGGTCTCCCAGCAAGATATGCTCGCCCACATCGAAGAACCGGCTGATGCGGCGCAAGTTGTTGGGTGAGGGCATACTTCGGCCGTTGAGGTATTTGGCGAATTGCTGGTGATTGATGCCAATCTCTCTGCAAACAGCGGCCACCGACGGGTAATCGGCACAAAGGTGGCGCAGGTTTTCAGCTAAGTCTTTGCGCATAAGCGGTTGAGCCCTTGGTCGCGTAAACTCGCTAAAGAAAGCATAATGTGGCGTTATTGTTAAGCCTGAATTGGTGCGTGATCCTGTGGCCAACAGAAGGACACCCAGGGGAGGTCAAGCAATGGATAAGTTTCAATACGTGCGGCAGATGGAACAACGCCTGCAATTGCGTCAGGTGGATCGCCGCCAGTTCATGCGTGGTGTTTTGGCCACCGGCATGACCGTCGGTGCAGCGACGCTTTTGGCGGATCGGGCGATCGCGGCGACGCCCAAAAAAGGCGGTAGCATGATTGCGGGAATCGGTCATGGCGGAACGACCGAGCAACTCAATCCGGGGCAGATTTCGGCGGGCTTCCTGATTCCGCTGAGCCTGGGCATGAACGGTTTCCTGACCGCGATTGACGCGGACAGCAACGTGCAGCCATCGCTTGCGAAGTCTTGGGAAGCGTCGCCGGACGCATCGGTCTGGACCTTCGTTCTGCGCGACGGGGTCGAGTTTCACAATGGCCGCACAGTGACGGCCGAGGACGTGATTGCCTCGATCAATTTTCACCGCGGTGAAGGGTCAACCTCGACCGGAGCGCCTTTGCTGGCCGGTGTAAAAGAACTGTGTGCAGACGGGCCACAAACCGTCATTTTTGAGCTTGAGGGCGGCAATGCGGATTTCCCGGCAATTCTCAGCGATTACCGTTTTGCCATTCTCCCGGCAGAGGGTGACAGCATTGACTGGCAATCCGGCATTGGCTGCGGTGCTTATCAGTTAAAGGATTTCCAGCCGGGCATCTCGGCGGACCTAGTCCGCCACATGAACCATTGGAACCCTGATGTCGCGCATGTCGACGAGTGGAAGCTTCTGGTGCTTCTGGATACAACGGCACGTATGGCAGCGCTGTCGGCGGGTTCGGTCGACATTGCAGACAAGGTCGATCCCAAGACGGCCAAATTTGTCTCGCGTGACCCCAACGTAACGCTGCATTCGGTTACAGGTACTCAGCATTATTCCTTCCCGATGCTGACCAATGTCGCGCCGTTTGACGACAACAATATTCGTCAGGCAATTAAATGGGGTATCGATCGACAGGAGTTGGTCGACAAGATTCTGCTGGGCTACGGCGAGGTCGGAAATGACCATCCAATCGGGTCCGGTCAGAAGTATTTCAATGCCGAGTTGGAACAAAAGACATTCGATCCGGACAAGGCCAGGTACTTCCTGAAACAGGCTGGGTTGGACTCGCTGGATGTCGAACTCTCGTCATCTGACGCGGCCTTCCCCGGCGCGGTGGACGCGGCGACGCTGATTTCGAACTCGGCTGCGAAATGCGGGATCAACGTTTCTGTCAAACGTGAGCCCAATGATGGCTATTGGTCCGAGGTCTGGACGAAAAAGCCCTGGTGCGCCAGCTATTGGGCCGGACGACCGGTCGAGGATCTGATGTTCTCTTTGGCGTTTCAATCCGGTGTCGCCTGGAACGAATCTCTCTGGTCGCACGAGAAGTTCGACAAGATTCTGGTTGAGGCCCGGGCCGAGTTGGATACCGACAAGCGTCGACAGATGTATGGCGAGATGCAGGATATCGTGGCCAATCAGGGCGGTGTCGCGATCCCGATGTTTGCGTCTTATGTTTTCGCCACACGGCCAAGTGTCGGCACGCCCGAGAAATTCGGCTCGAATCTCGATCTGGATGGAAGCAGCCTTATGGAACGTTGGTGGAAAGCGGAATAGCTGCTTGGATATGTTAGCATCGCAGAAGAAAGGAGGATGGCTCTTGCAGTCATCCTCTAACGTGTCGGGGATGGGACTTCTATGAAACTCTTCATTGCAACTTTGTCGACTGAGACGAATACGTTTTGCACCATGCCGACCGCAATGTCGGGTTTTGAGGAATACTACCTGCGCCATGGCACAGCGACCCAAGATCCGCCGAACCTTATGACCGAGGCGCTGCACGTATGGCGCGAAAAAGCCAACGCATTGGGTTGGCAGGTCATCGAAAGCCTGACCGCTATTGCCGAACCCGCAGGGCCAACCACGCGCAGTTGTTACGATGCGCTGAGCGGCGAGATTCTTTCTGATCTGGCAGAATGTGGCGGTGCGGATATCATTCTGCTGCAACTTCACGGCGCGATGGTGGCCGAGCATATCGAGGATTGCGAGGGCGACATTCTGGCCCGCGCGCGCGCCCTGTGCCCGGACGCAACGATCGGCGTTTCGCTGGACCTGCATTCTCACCTGACGGAGAAGATGCTGGAAGCCAGTGATCTGATCGTTCATTTCAGGGAATACCCGCATGACGATGCAACGGCCTGTGCGGTCGAACTGTTCGATCTGGCCCGGCGCGCACATGCGGGTGAGATCGCGCCTATGATGGCGTTATTTGATACCCGTATGGTGAACCTCTATCTGACCAAAGCCGGAGCGATGAAGGAATTTGTGACCGAGATGGCTGCGGCTCAGACCAGACCCGGTGTGTTATCGGTCTCATTGAGTCACGGTTTTCCTTGGGCAGATGTCGAAGATGTTGGCGCGCGAATGCTGGTTATTACGAATGACCAACCCCAACTGGCCGCGCAACTGGCTGAGGAATTGGGTCGGCGGTTCTTTGCGTTGCGTGATGAGGTAACCACCCACTATTTGCCGATCCCCGAAGCGCTTGATCATGTTGGAACGCGGTCTGGGCTGTGTGTCCTTGCTGATATGGGCGACAATTCCGGCGGTGGTGCCCCGGGCGATGCCACCTACTTACTGCAAGCCATGCGGGCGCACGGATTGACGAACTTTGCCAGCGGACTGTTCTGGGACCCTGGTGTTGTGCGCATTTGTCAGGATGCGGGCATCGGCAGCGAGTTGACGCTTCGGCTTGGTGGAAAAACGGGTGTGGTCTCAGGGGACCCAATCGACTTGACCGCACGGGTCATGAATATCGAAAAGGGTTTAGGTCAGCATCTCGGCACCGGTCTTGAACCTATGGGCACCGTGGTCTGGTTGCGTCTGGAGGGTGAGGTCGACCTCTTGGTCAACGACCTGCGCGTTCAGGTTTACCACCCTGAAGCCTTCGAGCAGATCGGTATCCGGCTGGCCGAAAAATCGGTGGTGGCGGTGAAGTCCCTGTACCATTTCTATGGCCCGTTCAGCCAAATCTCGGATCACATTCTTCAGATTGCCAGCCCCGGCGGAACCCAGCCGGCGTTTGACGACCTCGCACTGAACAAACGAAAACTACCGTTCTGGCCCGCGGTTGCGCAGCCATTTGCGGATGAATGCCTTGCGGATGCCGGACAGCGTTTTCAATCGACCGTCCGAGCGGACAGAATCCAATCTCGCACAATCTCGGCCTCTGGAGTCAGGGGGCGGGACTTGGACCAGACTAGGTAAAACCCCTTCCCGGTTCTCCACGTCCATTCCGGCCGCGCGGCCAGCAAACCCTGCTGAATCAACGGATCGACAATGTGGTGCCAGCCGAAGGCAAATCCTTCACCCGCCATTGCAGCCTGCAGAACCAAGGCATAATCGTTTAGGCGCAGACCACTGCGGGGCGTGACTTCGGTGATGCCGAACTCGCGGAACCATTGATCCCACGAGGGGCGTTCGCGGATGGGTTCTTCCAGATGAATAAGACGTTGGTTCAGCAGGCCCGGAACACTGCGCAGGGTTACCGCCGCGGCCATGACGCGGGGTGCGGCGACGGGATAAATCACCTCGTCAGAAATCAACTGTGCCTCACAATCGGGCCAGTTTCCATCGCCGAGCCGTACTGCAAGACTGATGGTTTCAACAGTCAGGTCCGGTTCGCGGTCGCTGGACTGCAGGCGCAGGTCAATATCAGGGTGATTTTGCTGAAAAGACGCGATGCGGGGCATCAGCCAGTAATTGTTGAACGCCGAAGAGGCGCTGAGTGTGACGTGATCATTGCTGGCAAACTGCCGGATCGAGGAGGCGGAATGCGACAGCATTTCGAAGGCGCGGGTAACGTCGGCAAACAGACGGTTTCCAGCATTTGTTAACGTGATCCGGCGATGGCTGCGCCGAAAGAGAACCACGCCAAGCGATGTTTCCAGTTGCTTGATCGAAGCACTAACCGCCGGTTGCTGTACGTTGAGCTCCTGTGCCGCTCGCGTAAAGGACTGTAGGCGCGCCGCGGCTTCGAAGACGACCAGATGACGGGGTGAGCCCAGTTGTTTCCAAAGATCTTGCATAATTTGTGTTTATGCTAAGCATTCAATTTTTCAAGCGTCACAACGCTTTTTCATAGGGCTAGTATCACGCGAAATATTGGAGAGACTCAAAATGGCTCGGCGCACACGTCAATCCCGTTCCCGCAGTCCCGAAGCGGGTTCGGTTCCGGCATCCCCTTATATCCAGCGCAGCTTGGCCTATTTTGATGTTCTGAACGAAGAGGATTTGACCCGCCTCGAGGCGCAGGTCGACTGGATTTTCGAGGATGTAGGGATCGCCTTCCGTGACGACCCCGAAGCACTGGACTTGTGGCGCCGTGAAGGCGCTCGCGTTGAAGGCGACATTGTTCGCGCTGATGCTAATTGGATACGCGATTTGTGTTCGAAGGCACCCAAAAGCTTCAAACAGGTCGCGCGCAACCCTGATCGTTCGGTGGTGGTCGGGGACGGCAATCAGGTCTTTGCTCCGGTCTACGGCGCGCCTTTTGTGCGCGACCTGGAAGGCGGGCGGCGCTATGGCGACATCGAGTCATTCGAGAAACTGGTCAAGCTGACTTATATGCATCCGAACCTGCATCATGGCGGCTTTGTCACCTGCGAACCCTGTGACGTTCCGGTCAGCAAACGCCATCTGGACATGATGTTCGCCCATATGACGCTGAGCGATAAACCGCATCTGGGCGCGATTACCGAGATGAGCCGTGCGCAGGACAGCGTAGAGATGGCCGAGATCGTATTTGGTGCGGATTTCATGGAAGACAATTGCGTGATCATGGGCAACGTGAACACGAACTCGCCACTGCTGGTGGACCGGGTGGTCACCGAGTCGGCACGCGTCTATTCGGCACGCGGGCAGGGCCTGATCGTGGTGCCATTCATCCTGTCCGGTGCCATGGGTCCGGTCAGCACCGCAGCCAGTGTCGCCCAAGCCATGGCCGAGGCGATGATGGTCTGTGCCTATGTGCAACTGCTGCGTCCCGGCGCATCGTTTGTTCTGGGCAACTTCCTGTCGTCAATGTCGCTTAAATCCGGTGCGCCGACCTTTGGTATGCCCGAACCTGTCATGTCGAACTATGCCATCGGTCAGCTTGCCCGCCGGGCCGGTTTGCCCTTGCGTTGCGGTGGTTCGCTGACCGCGTCCAAGATCGAAGACGCGCAGGCGGCTTATGAATCTGCGGATTCAATGCATTCAACTATGCTCGCGGGTGCGAATTTTGTTCTGCATTCAGCCGGTTGGCTCGAAGGCGGCCTTTGCACCGGCTTCGAAAAGTTGATCATGGATGCCGATCGTCTGGGATCCTACCAGAAAGTGCTGAGCCAGGGTCTGGACACCAGCGAAGAGGCCTTTGCCCGAGACGCCTACGGAGAGGTTGAGGCCGGTGGTCACTTTCTGGGCTGTGCGCATACCATGCGCAACTACCAGACTGCGTTCTATGAGCCGAAACTCAGCGACAGTGAAAATGTTGAAAGCTGGGAAGAGGGTGGGTCCAAGGACATGCGCCGCCGTGCCTTTGAGCGCTGGAACCAGATGCTGAACGAATATCAGCCGCCCGCAATGGATGAGGCCAAGAAAGAAGAGCTGGCCGCCTATGTCGCCCGCCGCAAAGAGGAGATCCCGGATGCCTGGTATTAAGATCACCGGCCTTCGTGCGACACCTATAAATATCCCGCTGGAAAAGCCGATGTGGTGGACCGGTGGGCATTACCCGGGCACCTCGAAAACCATTATCGAGGTCGAGACCGATCAAGGACTTGTCGGGCTGGGTGAGGCGCCGTCGGTTGATGTGGTCGACTCGATTCGCGCGATGGGTGAGCGTTTGATTGGTGCTGATCCGCTGGATATTGCGGGCTGTGAGAGCCTGTGCGTGCCGCCGTGGCAGATCGTGCAGAACACCGATGACAGCTCGGTGGTCAAAGCCTTTGGTGCGATCGAGATTGCCCTGTGGGACCTGCGCGGCAAGGTTGCGAATGAGCCTCTGTACCGTCTGCTGGGCGGTGCAGTGCGCAAGGAAATCCCCTTCACCGAGTATTTCGGATACCGCGAAGGCGCCGAGATGAGCTCCGAGGCCGTGGCTGACTACTGCATTCGCATGCGCGAGGAACATGGCAGCACTATGTTCGAGGGCAAGCTGATCCTCGGCAACCCCGAGCTTGAGATCGATACTGTCAAAGCCCTTCGCGAAGGGCTGGGGCGCGAGGCGATGATCCGTCTGGACAGCAACATGCAGTGGAGCCTGCCCACCGCCATGCGCGTCTTCCGCGAGATCGAGCCTTACAACATCCGCAACTATGAAGACCCGGTTGCCACGTTCGAGGAGATGGCGGAGTTGCGCCGCCACTTCACCATCCCGATCTCGACCCATGTGCCCGATATTCGCAAGGCCGCCGCCTTGGGTGCGCCGGATTACATCGTGACGAACTTTGCCGTGCTGGGCGGGATTTCCCGCGCCGTGCGCTTTATTGGCGCGTGTGAGGCGATGGGCGTGGGCTTCTGGTGCTATTCCGGTGATACCGGGATCGCCACCGCCGGGTATTTGCACATGTCTGCAGCCATGCCGTGGATTTCCGAGCCGTCGCAATCGCTGTTCCGCTGGCAGATCGGTGACGTAATCGAAGGCGGACCCTTCCGTCAGAAAAACAACGTGATCCCGGTTCCCGAAAGCACCGGCCTCGGCGTGACGCTGGATCGCGACGCCCTTGCTTATTGGCACAACCATCTGGTCCAGAACGGACCACTGGACCATTTCCATGACCCCGCTATGCCCGGCCGCTTCCGCCGGTTGCCTCTGAACTAAGAAGGACTAACCATGCCTGAGTTTCAAAAAGACGAAAGCACGTCTGGCAAAAAGCTCCCGTCCCACGCCAACGTCGTCGTCATCGGCGGCGGCGTTGTGGGCTGTTCTATCCTGTTCCATCTGGCCAAGTTTGGCTGGAAAGACGTTGTGCTGCTGGAGCGTGATGAACTGACGTCGGGGTCCAGTTGGCACGCCGCCGGTCAGATCCACACGATCAGCTCGGACCCCAACATCTCGCGCCTGCAGAGTTATACCATCGACCTATACAAAGAGATCGAAGAGACCTCGGGCCATTCGGTCGGCCTGCACATCACCGGCGGTTTCTACGCGGCCTCGACCAAGGAATGGTACGATTACCTCAAGCGTGAACGCTCGAAAGCCCGCTACATGGGTCTGCATCAAGAGTTCATCAGCCCCAAGGAACTGGCCGAACGTCACCCGCTGATCGACCCAAAACACTATTATGCAGCCCTCTGGGATGAGCAGGACGGCGATCTTGATCCGTCTGGCGCGACCTATGCGTTTGCCAAGTCGGCCCGCGTGCATGGCGCGCAATATTTCACCCATTGCGGCGTGACCGACATGACACAGAGGCCCGATGGCAGCTGGGATCTGACCACCCCGAAAGGCGTGATCAACGCCGAGCAGGTCGTGAACTGCGGTGGCCTGTGGGCACGGGAAGTTGGCCACATGTCCGGCATCCACCTGCCCGTGCAACCGATGGAGCACCACTATCTGATCACCGAAAAAATCCCGCTGATCGCTGAACGTATGGAGAGTATGGGCGAAGCGGGCCGTCTGCCTGCCGGTATCGACTATGAGGCCAACATTTACTTCCGTCAGGAGCGTCAGGGCATGTTGCTGGGCACCTATGAGCCCAAGTCGACCCCGTGGAAAGTGGGCGGCACGCCTTGGGATTTCGGGCATGAGCTGCTGCAACCCGATCTCGACCGCATCGCCGATCGTCTGGAAATGTCGTTCGAGCGTATCCCGACCATTGGTGAGGCTGGAATCAAGGATATGATCAATGGGCCGTTTACCTTCGGCCCCGATGGCAACCCGATGATCGGTCCGGTTCCGGGCATGAAGAACTACTGGGTCGCGGTTGGCGTTATGGCAGGCTTCTGCCAAGGCGGCGGCGTAGGCTTGACAATGGCCGAGTGGATGATCGACGGAGAGCCCTCGATCGACGTTTGGGCGATGGACGTGGCCCGCTTTGGCGAGTTTGCAACACCGGACTGGGGCACCATCAAGTCCTCGGAAAACTATGAGCGCCGCTTCGTGATGACCTTCCCGAACGAAACGCTGCCCAAGGGCCGGATGCAGAAAACCACTTCACTCTATGACCGTCTGGTCGCCAAGGGCGCGCTGATGGGGCAGGGTTTTGGGCTGGAAAACGCCCTGTGGTTTGCGGACAATCAGGAAGACGCGTATGAAACGCCCACCTTCGAGCGGAACCGCTCGCACGACTATGTCGCGCGCGAGGTGAAAGCCGTGCAAGAGGCCGTCGGTGGCATCGAGATCGCCAACTTCGCCAAGCACGAGTTCAAGGGCGCGGGCGCGCGTGAATACCTCAACAAGACGCTGGCCGGATACGTCCCGAAACCCGGCCGTCTGGCGCTGACGCCGATGCTGACCGAAAAGGGTCGCCTCTATGGTGACCTGACCGTTGCGTGCCTGGGCGATGACCACTTCATGCTGTTCGGCTCGGGCGCGATGCAGGATGCGCACCGCCGCTGGTTCGAAAAGGACCTGCCTGTGGATGTGATTTATGCCAACGTCTCAGACGACTGGCATGGCATCGCCCTTTCGGGGCCGAAATCGCGCGAGCTGCTGGCCCGCATCACCCGCGACGATGTCAGCGCTGATGCGCTGAAGTTCCGCGATCTGCGCCAGACCTTCGTCGGCGGCGTGCCGGTGATCCTGAACCGCATCTCTTTCTCAGGCGAGTTGGGCTTTGAGATTTACTGCCGCCCGCAATACTTGCTGCGTCTGGCCGAAGCGATCGAAGAGGCCGGGGCCGATCTGGGCTATCGCTGGTACGGCGCGCGCGCACTGATGTCGCTGCGCCTCGAAAAAGGCTGGGGTGTCTGGACCACCGATTTCCGCCCGGACTTCAATGCAGTCGAATCCGGGATGGATGTCTTCATAAACTGGAAGAAGGACTTTGTGGGCAAGGAAGCCACGTTGAAATTCAAGGAAGAAGGTGTCGCCCGCAAGCTGGTCACCATGACCATCGACGTGGACGGCATAGACGTTTCCAACGACGAAGCGATCCTGAAAGACGGCGAAGCGGTCGGCTATGTCTCGTCCGGTGGATACGGTCACCGCGTCGGCAAGTCGATGGCGATGGGCTATGTCACCACCGAAAGCGCCGCGCCGGGAACAAAACTACAGGTGGAAATTCTGGGTGAGTTCTACGACGCCGAGGTTTTGGGCGGCCCTCTTTATGACGCCAATGGAGCGAACATGCGGGGCTAGACGGGGATGTTTGTCTACATCCCTGAGCTGGTCTCGCCCGACCACTTCAATTTGCACGGTTGCGTGACACTATGAAGTTAACCGAGCGGCCTGAATCCTGGGCCTGTATTCCATGTACACGTTGCTCTCAGTCGAGCGTTATTGCGTCACGTGTCCATGGCGGCAGTACGGAGCTCAGGAAATTCTACGGGCGTTGTCTCGTGGCCAGGCAGGTGAAACAGGTGTGCAGTCAACGGATGTGTGGCAAACTTCTTGCGGGAGAAAAGTATACGGCGTACAAACCACATCCTTGGGAAAGCGACAGCCTTTCAAAGAGACCATACTGAGACTGTCCGAGAACTATTTGCGCCAAGCAAATACCTGAACAGGTTGCCCCGTCAATCTAAACTAAAAATCTGCGACACAACCAAACGAGGTACTCGTCTGGCGATTTCTACATCTTCAAAATGTCTTGCGTTTTCTTCACCAACGCTATTTCTCCTTCAAGTGTCGCCATCGAAACCGAATGTATCTGGTCCGCGCTATGAAACACGCCATCCGGTCCGGTTAAGCCATATGTCCAGACCGCGTCGGCGGCATAGATAGGCTGGTATCCTAAGTCCGCAGCGCTGCGGGTCGTCGATTCAACGCAATGGTTGGCGGTCGCACCACACATGACAACGCGTTCTATGCCTGCCTTGCACAATATATCTTGCAATGTAGTCCCCACAAATCCGCTGCTACCGGTTTTGATGACCACGGGCTCACCCGGCTCCGGGGCCGCAACGGGCTGAACAACTGATCCAAGGGCATCAGGATGAAACGGGTCATCCGGGTCTGTTCCGTGGTGATGGATATGCACTACTATATCCCCTGCGCTGCGAAACTTTTCCAAAAGCAGCGCGATGTTGCTCTCCGCCTCGGGGCAAGATCGTTCCGTTCCAGAGGCATCCTCGTTCGCCAATGCCATCTGTACATCAATCACCAGCAACGCCGTTTCCATCATAAATTACCCTTGCACGGTCGCCGCGGCATTGCGGCTGTCCAATATCTTTCTCACACGTTCACCGTAAATTCGGACGTTGATCTCGTCGTCAAGGACGCGGTTTGGTTGTTCATCATAGGTCATAATCGCAGAAATGCGCGGCAGTGTGCCTTCAACCTTAGTCACCCCATGCAGCGAATAACCGCCACGGAACAGGGTGAACGCTCCTGCGCTGCGGGAAAATGTCTGCGCCTGAGACATATCGCCAGCCAACAGCCGATCTACGGCCTCGCGATCTTCGCCGACATCATCTCGTGAATTCGGAAGAAACGTGAATTCACCGCCTTTCTCAGCAGCTTGGAGCAACAGCGTCACGGTGCATTCCGTCGTGTCGTAATGCCACGCGTGCCAGCTTTCTGGGTGCAGCGCGACGACATTGAGCGCCTGAAATTCATCAGCGCAGCGGTAGAGGCGATCCTTTTTCTGAACCCGGCGCACAAATTCCGTCAATACCTCGGAATGGTAAAGCTGTTTAAGCCCGGTTTCCGCTGGGATTTGATCATCCGCAAGCTGGACCGCGATGTGCGTGAACTCTTTCCGTCTCAGGTCGTCTTCGGGCAGTGAGGGATCGATAGCACCCTGATAGATGTTGCGTTTTACATGCAGGACCTCGGCGGTTGGCAAAAGATCGTTGGCCTCGCCATTCAACTGTTCAAGCGCCTCAGTGTGAATAAAACCAGCCAGATTGCACCAGCCTTGCTCATCCATGAGGCGCTGACATTCGGTCAAAAATTCCGCCCCAGCTCCGCTGTCCAAATCCGCAATTGGATAGCGATCAAGATCAATGAGATCCAGGGCGACATCGTGTTGCGCCAGAAGTGTGTCCGTCATCGAGAACTCCCTGCGATTAAGCGCAGATGTTTGGAAAAGGGATCGTCTAAGACACTATCCGCAAGCGGGTTGCTCCAATAAAATGAAATAATAACCGCTCATGAACAAAAATAATTTATGGAAGTTTGATGCGTCACAATCTGAATCTGAACTGGTTGCGCAGCTTTGAAGCGGCAGCGCGACTGCTGAGCTTCACCGCAGCCAGCCGTGAAATTGGATTGACCCAAGCCGCCGTCAGCCAGCATATCAAAGCGCTTGAGGCGCAACTGGATGCCAAGCTGTTTCTACGTCGCCCCAAAAGCCTGCATTTGACTGATGCAGGCAAGGCCTATCTGGTGACCGTGCGCCAGGCGCTGGACATGTTGGAAATGTCGACCACAGGTCTCTTTGGGCCGCGTCAAGCGCGTACCATCACGGTACGCGCCTCCATGGCATTCATCATGTGGCTGTCGGCTAGGCTTGATGATTTCTTGCTCAGGCATCCTGATACTGGCGTCAAAATGTTGACATCGATCTGGAAAAGCCCCTCGGATCAACAGCCTGTCGACGTTGACATCATTCTTGCCTCGCGGGAGTCTGCAAGACCAGACTTGGAATTGCTGTCGGCAGAGATGATTGTTCCGATCTGCAGCATCGGGTCCGACCAAGTGATACATGTGCCGGATGATCTGTTGCGGCAATCGCCGATTCACATCATGGGGTTCGACGATCACTGGGCACGGTACTTCTCTGCCTACGGGCTGGAGTTTGATGGCTCAACCGGACGTCTGATCACTGATACTTCAACCGCCGCAATCGAAATGGTTGCTGCCGGGCTGGGATGTGCGGTTGTCATAGAAAGATTTGCCCGACAGGCTATCCAGTCCGGTCAGAAAATTCGTGTTGTTGGAGAGCCGAAGAAACTCGGACAAGCCCATTTTCTCGTTCGAAAAGAACGCCGTGACGCCAACCAGACGCATGTCAAAGAGTTTGAAGAGTGGCTCAGTCACCAGTTCTAGAAACACTCGCTCGGAGTGCAGCTCCCGCGAGAACAGGCGATACAGCAAGTTCGGATTTTCGGTTTGGCTTTTTAGACTCATACCTTGTCTCGGACTGTGCGAGTTCCAAAGCCGAACCGAGGCCAGCAAGGCCGGCCTCGGTAGTCATGATTAGGCGCCCGTTTCCTCAATGGGCATGTACAAGTCCCCTCCTTTGCGGAACTTCGCGGCCATGATTTCCATCCCTTCTTTCTGCGCTTCAGATCGAATGTCGTGACTGATCCTCATGGAACAGAATTTGGGTCCGCACATGGAGCAAAAATGGGCGACTTTATGCGCCTCTTTCGGCAGCGTCTGGTCGTGGAACTCACGCGCAGTGTCCGGATCGAGCGATAGGTTGAATTGGTCCTCCCAGCGGAATTCGAACCGTGCGCGGGACAGAGCATCGTCGCGACGTTGTGCGCCGGGCAAGCCTTTGGCTAGATCTGCGGCGTGGGCAGCGATCTTGTAGGTGATCACTCCAGTTTTCACATCGTCCCGGTCAGGTAGGCCAAGATGCTCCTTAGGCGTTACATAACAAAGCATCGCACAGCCGAACCAACCGATCATGGCTGCACCGATGCCGCTGGTGATGTGGTCATATCCTGGAGCGATATCGGTAGTCAGCGGCCCAAGCGTGTAAAACGGCGCCTCGTGGCAACATTCCAGTTGCTTGTCCATATTCTCCTTGATCTTGTGCATGGCTACATGGCCCGGCCCCTCGATCATGACCTGGCAGTCCTTGGCCCAAGCGATCTTTGTCAACTCACCCAGTGTTTCCAGCTCGGCAAACTGCGCCTCGTCATTGGCGTCAGCAATCGAGCCCGGGCGCAATCCGTCCCCAAGGCTGAACGCCACATCGTATTGGCGGCAGATATCGCAGATCTCTTCGAAATGCTCGTAAAGAAAACTCTCTTGGTGATGATGGAGGCACCATTTGGCCATGATTGAGCCACCACGCGAGACGATCCCAGTTACTCGGTTTACAGTCATTGGCACCATATGCAGCCGCACACCTGCATGGATGGTGAAGTAATCCACACCCTGTTCTGCTTGCTCGATCAGCGTGTCGCGGAAGACCTCCCAGGTGAGGTTCTCGGCAATGCCGTTCACCTTCTCCAGCGCCTGATACATTGGAACCGTACCAATTGGCACCGGGCTGTTTCGAATGATCCATTCGCGCGTGTTATGGATATTGCGACCCGTGGAAAGGTCCATCACCGTGTCCGCCCCCCAGCGGATCGCCCAGACCAGTTTGTCGACTTCTTCCTCCATAGAGGACGTCACGGCAGAGGTGCCCATATTGGCGTTGATTTTTACAAGGAAGTTGCGCCCGATGATCATCGGCTCGGATTCAGGGTGGTTGATGTTGTTGGGAAGAATTGCGCGTCCCGCGGCAATTTCTGACCTTACAAATTCCGGGGTTACGTAGTCGGGAATATTGGCACCAAAATCGTTGCCATCACGATGACAGGGCGAGGTTTCACGCAACTGGTTCTCGCGGATCGCTACAAACTCCATTTCCGGAGTAATGATCCCGGCGCGTGCATATGCCAATTGAGTTGGGGCCGCGCCATCCTTGCCACGCAATGGTTTCGGTTTGACTGGAAATTCCGGGGTCAGCTTATCCCCTTCAACAAAGCCATTATCGGCGGCGGTGATCGCGCGGCCTTCATAAGCTTCGACATCACCGCGCGCTTTAATCCACTTGGCTCGTAGTGGTGCCAGACCCTTCTTTATATCGGTCACCACATTCGGGTCGGTATAGGGACCCGAACTGTCATAGACCGGCAGCGGTGCCTCGCCGGCTGTGGGATGAGTAGATATCTCGCGCATTGGCACGCGGATATCGGCATGGACCTCACCCGCAACGTAAATCTTGCGCGAAGCGGGCAGTTCGCCGGTTGTAATCTTTGGATTCGGTACGTTCATTTTTTGGCGCTCCTCAAGCACTGGACTCAAAAAAACACCAGATGAGCATGGAGAGGAGGCAAAGGCGGAATACGCCTTATGTTCAGATCGCACGAGCCAAATGCGGCAATGCGACCTTAGCTTCCTACGCCAGTATCAACTGGGTCAGGTTCAAAGGGTCGCGTCACCGGGTATTCACCTTATCAGCCTCTCAGTCCCTTAGGTGGGACTCCCCTGCATAAAACCGCGTTAGAGCGGAACAGGCCCGTTGTAAAGACCTAGAGAGCGGTCACAAACGCCAGCACCCACAGAATCGTCTCAGGCGCGGCAAATTGTTTTACCATTGAGCCAACGCTAACCGACCAAGCTAGCTCGGAGGGGTCTTGGGGATCTGTAATTTGTCAGCGTTCTGCACAGCCCACTCGTGCATTTCATGCAGCAGGGGGATCTCCTATCTGCGCTTCTGTATTTATGTGACAAAACCGCCTAACAGCAGCCTCGGCTCAACCACGCATTCGGGGTTGTGAATGCGATTGCCCCGACGGAAAAAAGGTCGCGTGGTGGCGTGCTTGGAGGGCTTCAATGAACATAAATTTCAACAGTGCGGCAGGCGGGAAACAAATTGTGATTAGAAATTAAACAATTACGCTCCAGTTTTGTGGTAGACTAGGTTGAACTTAGCGCGCTGGGACGAAGGAGTACGAAACCTAGAGGAACGTTAAAGATGGAGATTTTCGAGCAGTTTGCAGAAGAATATGGGCGGACCAAGCTCATCGAAATGACATTGCAGGACTATTTGCTGGAATGTCGTGAAGACCCTACAATGCGAGCTACCGCCGCCGAGCGGATGGTTGCCGCAATTGACGAACCAGAGCTTGTCGACACCAGTCAAGAGGCTCGGCTCAGTCGGATATTCCTTAACCGGACTATCAAGCGATACAAACCCTTCCAGGACATATATGGCGTCGAGGAAACCATCGAACGCATCGTTGGCTTTTTCCGCCATGCCAGCCAGGGCCTCGAGGAGCGCAAGCAAATCCTCTATCTGTTGGGGCCAGTCGGCGGAGGCAAGTCAACGCTCGCCGAGAGCCTCAAAAACCTGATGGAGCGGCAGCCGATCTATGTGCTGAAGGCGGGTGACCAGATCAGCCCAATCTTTGAATCTCCACTTGGTCTATTCGATCGAGCGCAGATGGGGGATCTGCTGGAGAACAAGTACAACATCCCCAAACGGCTGTTGAACGGATTAATTTCACCCTGGGCTGTCAAGCGCCTACAGGAATTCGACGGCGATATTTCCAAATTTTCGGTTGTCAAACTCTATCCGTCGAAACTGCGCCAGATTTGCGTTGCGAAGACGGAACCCGGCGATGAAAACAACCAGGACATTTCTTCGCTTGTCGGGAAGCTCGACATACGCAAGCTGGAGGAATTCAGCCAGAACGACCCGGACGCTTATTCCTATTCCGGTGCTCTGAACCGCACCACGCAGGGTTTGATGGAATTCGTGGAGATGTTTAAGGCGCCGATCAAGGTTTTGCATCCCCTGCTGACAGCCACGCAGGAGGGGTCCTACGCAGGCACAGAGAACATCGGCGCTTTCCCATTCCAGGGTGTTATCGTTGCGCATTCGAACGAAGCGGAATGGCAGCAATTCAAAAACAACAAGAACAACGAGGCTTTCTTGGACCGGATCAGTCTGGTCAAGGTTCCCTACTGCTTACGTGCCTCGGATGAAATCCGTATTTACGAGAAGTTGCTTGAGGAAAGCAGTCTGGGCGAATCCCCCTGTGCGCCGGAAACACTGTCCATTCTGAGCCAGTTCAGCGTTCTGACACGGTTGAAAGAACATGAAAACTCGCCGACATTTTCCAAGCTCCGCGTCTATGACGGCGAAACATTGAAGGATACCGATCCCAAGGCGCGATCCGTGCAGGAATATCGGGATGCGGCCGGAGTGGACGAAGGTATGACGGGCACATCCACCCGCTTTGCGTTCAAGGTGCTGTCCGAGACCTTCAATCACGACACCGAGGAAGTCGGCGCCGATCCGGTTCATCTACTCTATGTTCTTGAACAGGCGGTAAAGCGCGAACAATTCCCCGACGAGGTTGAAAGCCGGTACCTGTCTTTCATGAAAGACGATCTGGCACCGCGCTACGCGGAATTCATCGGCAACGAGATCCAAAAAGCCTATCTGGAATCGTATTCTGACTTTGGTCAGAACCTTTTCGACCGATACATCGCCTTTGCTGATGCCTGGATCGAAGATCAGGACTTTAAGGATCCGGATACCGGCCAAATCCTTAATCGCAGCGTTCTGGAACAGGAACTTGAAAAGATCGAAAAACCGGCCGGGATTTCCAACCCCAAGGATTTCCGGAACGAAGTGGTCAAATTCGTGCTGCGCGCGCGGGCCAACAATCGCGGTCGCAACCCTGACTGGCGCAAATATGAGAAGCTGAGACGCGTGATCGAAAAGCGCATGTTCGGTCAGATTCAGGACTTGCTGCCGGTTATCAGCTTTGGTGCCAAGCGGGACAAGGAAACCGAAGCCAAGCATAACGAGTTCATTGATCGCATGATCGGCCGCGGCTACACGCGCCGTCAGGTCAGGCGCCTGGTTGAATGGTACATGCGGGTCAACAAGGCAGGATGAGGAGTCTATGCTCAAATGGCCCATTTCATCGACCGAAGGCTAAACCCCAAGGATAAAAATCTTGGGAACCGCAGGCGATTTCTGCGCCGGGTTCGCTCTGCCGTCAAAGAGGCGGTTGACGAAAGCGTCCGGCGCCGAAAAATCGCCGATGTAGGCCAACAAGAAAACATCTCGGTACCGTCAGAAGGGATCGGGGAACCGCATTTTCAGCATGACAGCAAAGGCGGTTCCAGACACCGGGTTCTGACCGGAAACAAGAAGTTCAAAGCGGGTGACCGGCTCAAGAAACCTCCATCTGGCCAAGGCGGGCAGGGTGGACGTGAGGGGGCCCCCGATGGGGAGGGCGAGGACGAGTTCATGTTCGTTCTGTCGCGGGATGAATTTCTTTCCCTGTTCTTCGAAGACCTCGAACTGCCTGACATGGTCAAGCACAGCCTGAAAGAGGTTACCGTCTCCAAACCGCATCGCATGGGCTATACTGCCGCCGGGACTCCCGCCAACCTCAGCGTTTCTCGAACGATGCGCAACGCTTTCGGTCGACGTCTTGCAATGCGGCGTCCGACGGACGCCGAGATACAGGCTCTCACACAACAGGTTGAAGAACTAGAGGCGCTAAAAAAACCAGATGCGGCGAGAAAAGCGGAAAGGCAGTTGCTGCGCGAGGAGCTCGACAAGATGCTACGGCGGCGCCAGATCGTTCCGTACATTGACCCGTTGGATGTGCGTTACAAGTATTTTGAGATGCGCCCCGAGCCGGCGGCAAATGCGGTGATGTTCTGCCTGATGGATGTTTCTGCCTCGATGGGAGAGCGGGAGAAGAATCTTGCCAAGCAGTTCTTCGTTCTGCTGCATCTTTTCCTCAAACAACGCTACGATAAAATAGATCTTGTATTCATCCGTCACACCCAGGTCGCGACGGAAGTCGATGAAGACACCTTCTTTCATTCCCGCCAAACCGGCGGCACGGTCGTGAGCAGCGCACTCAACGAGATGAAAAAGATAATCGAAGCGCGCTATCCGCCCTCGTTGTGGAACATTTATGCCGCGCAAGCATCCGATGGTGAGAATTTCAGTGGAGATTCCCAACTGTGCGCCGACCTGTTGAACAGTGAACTGATGAAGTGTTGCCAATACTTCGCCTACACGGAAATCGTCGACGAGACCGAAGCCAATCTGATGAACAGCGAAGATAACGGTATGGAACTGTGGCGCTCGTACCGACAGGTCGCAGAGGCCTGGCCAAACTTCGCCATGAAACGGATCGCGCGCGCCAGTGACATCTACCCGGTTCTGCACGAGTTGTTTGCGCGCAAGACGAACGGAGTTTCCAATGGCTGATAAGGCCGAAGCAAGTCAACCGTTGTTTGAAAGTGCCGAGTGGGATTTCGATACCATCCAGCGCAGCTATGACGCGATCCAGCGTGTGGCAATTGACGAACTGGAACTTGACGTCTACCCAAACCAAATCGAAATAATATCGTATCAGCAAATGCTGGACGCCTATTCATCGACCGGGATGCCACTCATGTATCGGCATTGGTCTTTTGGGAAGCGTTTCGTTCACGAAGAGAAAGCCTACCGCAAGGGCGCAAACGGTCTTGCCTATGAGATCGTAATCAATTCCGATCCCTGCATTTCGTACTGCCTCGAAGACAACACGATGGCACTTCAGGTCCTTGTGATTGCCCACGCGGCCTTCGGGCACAATCACTTCTTCAAGAACAATCACCTGTTTCGCCAATGGAGCGATGCGCAGGGTATTCTTGACTACCTCGACTATGCACGCGGTTTTATTGCCCAATGCGAAGAACAGCACGGGGAACGCGAGGTTGAGCATTTACTCGACGCGGCCCACGCGCTCATGCCGTCGAGCGTTTTCCGGCACAGGCGTCCTCCCCACTCATCGCTCGCAGATGAAAGAACACGGCAGCGTGAGCGGCGCATCGAAGAAGAACGGGCGGTACATTACCTGTGGGACGCTTTCGATCATCCAACGCAGTCCTCGAAAACCGATGAAGAGGCACGGAAACGCAAGCGCGAAATGGGGTTGCCGGAAGAAAACCTGCTCTATTTCGTCGAACGTCACAGCCCGGTTCTGAAGTCTTGGCAACGTGAAGTTTTGCGCATCGTTCGCAACATAGCACAGTATTTCTACCCGCAGCGCCAGACCAAAGTGATGAACGAAGGATGCGCCTGCTTCGTCCACTATTACATCACCAACGAGCTTCACCGCGCCGGTTTGTTGACGGATGGTGCCATGCTCGAGATATTGCACAGCCATACCAATGTGCTGACGCAGCCAGACTTTGACGCCCCGAACGCGATGGGGATCAACCCTTATGCATTGGGGTTCGCGATGATGCAGGATATCCAACGCATCTGCACCGACCCGACCGAGGAAGACCGGGAATGGTTCCCAGACATAGCGGGCAGCCGCGCTTGGCGCGAAATTTTAAAGGACGCTTGGGCCAACTATCGCGATGAGAGTTTCGTTCAGCAGTTCCTCAGCCCCAATGTCATGCGTCGGTTCCGCATGTTTTCGCTAACAGATGACGATGGAAAACCCTTCTACACAGTCGACGCGATTCATGACGAACGCGGCTATCACCAAGTGCGTGACACCTTGGCGCGCAGCTTCGACGTTGCGGAACACGACCCCGATATTCAGATCGTCGATGTGGACTTAATGGGGGATCGCCACCTCAGGCTGAATCATTCTGTTCGCAATGGCGTGCCGCTGGATAAAAAAGCCTGTGAAGCGACCTTGGGCCATCTACGGCAAATCTGGGGTTTCGACGCGGCGTTCGAAAACTAGCAACGACTGTGATGCAAACTTCGGGCTCGGATTGGCAAGAGTGCCGGTGCCTGTCGCTGACATTGGGTGTCGTCAAGTTATTGACCTTGCACCTTCAATTGCGCAGCGCGGTTCATGATTGGTTGTGCTTCCCTCGCCCAGTCATTTTGATCCTATCGCAGCACAACAACTTCCGTGTCATAGCAACTAGTTGTCAAAGCCCCTGAAAACCACGGGTGGTGCTTATTCAGGCAGGCCAGCTTCGCGTAAGACGTGCATCAGGCGGTCGAGCGCAGCCTGATCCCTATACGGCTGGGTCCTGGCATATTCGGACAGACGAAACGTCGGATCACTTTTAATGACTTCATCTGCAAAACGGCGCGCCTCGTCAGGAGCCGACGCAATCCCGTAGTCGCTGCAAAGAATGATGCGCGCATCATTGTTCTTCGGATTAAGCCGCAACGACTCCTTCGCTGCCGGGATCGAAAGCGCGACGTTCCCACAATCCCGGTAGGCGACCGCAAGTATATCAATCAACCAGACCGGATACACTTTCTCAAGTTGAAGGGCTTCTTTCGCGCTCTCGACGGCTGACTCTGCATCGCCGCAATAATTCGACACGAGGCCGAGCAGGGCATGTGCCAATGGGCAACTCGACCGAAGCACTGCTCCAGCTGTACACAATGACAACGCTTCATCATACTTCCCCTCGAGAAGCAGAAGATGTCCAAGGACGGCATGGCCAATGCCGTTGTTATCCTCGTACTCCATGGCCCTCCGCGCCCAAGTGGCCGCCAGTTCCATGGACGTGGCCGCAGAGTCGGTCCACTTAAAGAATCCGTCCATCCAATGTGTGACCGCCACGTAGCTCGGACCCACTACCGAGTCGGGCTGGACGCGGTAAAGTTCTTCGAACAATCCGCGAGCAGTTGCATTGTCCTCCGGATTCAGTTCGTAGAAGTAGCTGGCACCACGGTAGTAGTGCTCCGCTGCTTCCGGGCTGTTGAGTTTCGCGAACCAAATGCGATTCCGTTCGTTCGTGGCCAGTTCTATGTTCAGCGCTGAGATGATCTCGCGCGTGATGTCATCCTGAACCTGAAAGATGTCATCAAGAACGTGATCATAGCGTTGCGCGTATATGGTTTGCCCCATGTCCACATCAGTGAGTTGAACTGTGACCCGAACACGATTGCCGGCCTGCTGAACGGCGCCTTCGAGGATATAACGAGCACCGAATTCGGCGCCCACTGTTGGCGCAGAGACGTCTTTCCCACGATAGGAATTTAAGGCCGGCGCATGGACCAGAAATAGTCCGGAAAGCTGTGTCAGCGCCGCCGAGATACCGAACCTGAGGCCATCCGCGAGATAGTCTTTGTCGGGTTCGGAACCCAGACACTTGAAGGGGACAATCGCGACGCAAGGCCGTTCCGGAGGGTCAAATTCAAGCGCTGATGCAGTTTGCATGGATGCCTCTCGCGTCACCTCTTCGATAGGCACACGGTAGGCGCGCACCTGACCTTCAATATTTTTGAGTGTTTTCTCACCCATAAACTCCAGCGCTTGAGTGATTTTGCCCACAACTTGATCGTAGATCGCCCCGCTGATCCAGATGCTCCCGGCATCGGCCAACGTCTCGAGCCGGGCGGCGACGTTTACAGCGTCGCCAAACAGGTCATCACCCTCGACCATTACGTCGCCCAGATTGATGCCAATACGAAATGACATGACGCGGTCTTCCCGGAGGTCGGCATTGCTCTTCTCGAGGTTTCGCTGGATTTCAATTGCGCAGCGCACGGCTTCCACCGGGCTTGGGAATTCGGCTATCACGCTGTCGCCAGCAGATCCGAAAACACGCCCGTTATGGCCGGCGACCAAATCGTCAATGACCTCGCGATGGGCTTTAAGCGTTTGCAAGGTTGCTTCCTCGTCCGCATCCATGAGACGGCTGTATCCAACCGCGTCAGCCGCAAGGATAGTAGAAAGCCTTCTTTGAACTTTATTTTCCGTCATACTACCGGTTTCCTCCGGTCACGGTTCTGTGATGTCATCTTACATTTTGCGCGACTGCAAGTCCATCAACGTAGGCCGGTATAGCCGGGTTCTTGCTCGCCGATTGAAAGAGTGCAGGGGGCTGGCAGCACTGTCCAAACTGCTGATCGGGCTATTGGTTTTGGGTAATTGCTTCGACCTCCGTTCGGAACGGAATGGGCATTTGTAGGAGGGTCAAGTCAACGAATTACCGTCTCGCACAATACCTCTTGAACGCTATAGCGGTCGAGGATTCAACCAGCCTCTGCAAACCAGTTGTTACAGTTCGCCTCATTTCCGCGGTCGATTGCCAAATCCATTTCGGCGATTTCCTCTATGAAAAGGGGAAGATGTATCCCGGCGACAAGGTTGGGAGAGCACGTAAGGGCAACTCTATCAGAATGAAGCTTTTGTTTTGAAAGACCTGGCCAATCTGCAAACCCGTACTGGACGGGGGCATGAAAATCGGAACTGTGCAATTCGTCCGTTTCGTATGAGAATGAAAGTTCTAGCGTCAGATCAGGATGCATCGAATGGAAGCTGTTCAATGCCGGAAGAAATTCGCGGTTTCCGTACCACGGAATCACTGAAATCCGCAGTGTGCTAACCATTTCAGAAGAATTGAACCGCCGAAGAACATTGTCTACTGCATCCAACGACTGCGTCAACTTTGCCGCCAACGCCTGCGCCGTTTCGGTAAGTGAGGCCCCTAGTGTTGATCGCACCAACAGATGTATTCCTAACGTTTTTTCTAGCGCGCGGATCTGATGAGAAATTGCCACCTGAGTGATAGAAAGTTCTTCGGCCTCCAATTTGAAACTCAGGTACCGAGCAGTTGCTTCAAAAGCGCGTACCTGGTTTAGCGGAGGAAGGCCCCGGCTCATGACGGCGGAGGGTGAGAAAATCTAGCCCCCTCATGAAATATCGTCGTTTGTTCGGCTCCACAGCGACAGACAACTGTGAATTTATCAGCCAATCGGGATTGGGTAGCTAAAACCTTACAATTCTAAGGCAGAGTGCCGATTCGAAAGAACCGGCATTCTGTATTTTGGCATTGCACAGCCAGACAGGTTCGTTTCCCTAACTTTTTGTCCCTAAGGCCAGGAACGTTCACCTTCGATGACTTGCGCGCTTAGCTCAAGGTCGCCCACGTTTTCGAAGTCTGGATACGCTTTCTGCATCGCCGCGACCAACGCGGTAGAGTTTTCTGCCTTCTCCGACGCAGCTTCAAACGCAGCGACGTATTCTCTTGTAAAGTCAACGATGCTTTCATCCTCAGCGCTCTTGCCGATGAGGTGCCCCGGAATTATCCGCTCAGCGTTGAGTGCGGTAATCTGGTCCAATGTCGCACGCCAGTTGTCGCGGCTTTCGGGTGTTTGATTGTCCGCAAGCCAGACATGGACGTTTTCATACAGAACCACACCGCCCAGAACGGTTTTTTCGGTGGGAGCCCAGAGGAACGTGTGGGCAGGATCGTGGCCTTCCAGTCCGACAACCTGAAGGGTTTCCCCGTCTACGGTCAGACTGTCGCCTTCTAGAACGTCTGGGATGATTAATTCGGTAGGCGCATTTTCATCGAGGATCGGTCCCCAGAAATCATACTTGAGTTGAATTGTCTTCTCGATCCCCTTCACGGTTTCTGGTGTGGCGACGATTTTAACATCGGGATAGGCCGCGCGGATCGTATCCAGCCCGAAATAGAAATCGGGGTCTTTGTGGCTGATGAAAACAGTCGTGAGCGGTTTGCCGGTGGCTTTGATCATGCCGACCAGTTGTTCAGCATCGTCCTTTTCAAACTGCGCGTCGATCAGCAGCACTTCATTCGGCCCTTCGATCAGATTTGAAGACACCGGAAACAGGCTGCCTTCACCCGGTGTGAAATGGGTGATCTTAAGATCAGCAGCCAATGCAGCCGTCGTGATCATCATAGCTGCTGTAGCTGTCAGGATTGCATTCATCGTCATCTCCTTTGTCAGTGGGCAACCTTGCATGGCAGTTGCAGTTGCCTTGTGCGTGACAAATAGGGAGTCGACGTCGTCAACTAAATACGCATTATATGGACTTAGCGTCAGCGAAAAGATGACAATAAGTGGCCAAGTCAAACCTGAACCGTTTGGAGTACTTTGTAGCGATAGCCGAAGCTGGAACCATTACGGCGGCGGCGGATCGCATGCGTGTCAGCAAGGCAGTGGTTAGTAAACAATTGCAGCTTCTTGAGGAAGAGCTGGGCGCAACTTTGGTTGTTCGAAATTCCCGCCATTTGAACCTGACGGAAACCGGACAAACATTTTACGCGGCGGCGCAGGCGTCCGTTGCACAGGCAGAAGAAGCCTATGCGATGGTGCGACGCGGCAGCACCGAACCTTCCGGGACTTTGCGCATCACCGCACCACTTGATTTGGGCGCTGATTACGTCGCTCCGGTCGCGGCGGAGTTTCGCAGAATGTATCCCGCAGTCACCCTTGAGCTGACGCTGAGTGATGTACGAATTGATCCGGTCGAGGCGCGGTTCGACATCGCGTATCGTGTCGGCTGGTTAACCGATTCCGCAAACATCGCGCGCAAACTTGGGGAATTCAGGCAGATTGTAGTGGCCTCTGAGAAGGTAGTCGAAGAGTTTGGCAAACCTAAAACGCCGAATGACTTGGCGAATATTCCTTTTATCGAGCACCAGGCATTATCAACTCCACTCCGCTGGCGTTTCTTGGGGCATTCTGGCGATAAGATAGACGTAGAAATGACGCGGGCCCTGTCGGCGGACGTAACGCCAGCAATCAAAGCGATGACACTTGATGGAGCGGGTATCTCAATCCTTCCGGATTTTTATGTTAGGAAAGAACTGGCGGATAAATCTCTGATCCAGCTTGTCCCGGACTGGACGCTTCCATCCGGAGGAATCTTCTCCGTTTTTCCGCCGACGCAGTATAGATCGAGCGCGACCCAGCAGTTTTCAAAACTCTTTGCCGAGTATATGCGGAAGGAACCGGCGCAAGCGCAAAAATGAAGCAAGTTTCTGGCAAAATAAACTTGGAATTCACCCCAATCGAGATTTTCTTATCGACCTCTGTGATTCCGGGTGACCTTCTCGCCGACGCAGGGGGCCACCTTGCCCTGACATACTACCTTCGAATATTTCACCATCGATATTCTTGTCACGATCGACTTTCCTTGTGCCGATGGCGGGTCAAAAAACCGGATCTTTTCCACTGTCGCGGAGGGCTTCTTACGGGGTAAGGTTGTTACCTGCGACGCCACCGACCTGCCCTGAACAACAACCCCGATCATGCCTTGGCGATCATAACTCGTTCTGATTGCAAGGTCACCGTTTTGCACAGCTTCCGGGTTGCCAGTGACGACCTTGTAACATCCGCTGACAGCCAAAGGCGCGCGCTAAGTGTACTGCAACTCCCCTACAAAACAATGATTTACCAAATAGGGGAATATCGTACGAGAGCCGTTTGCACGCAACAGAACCCTGAAGACCAACGTCGGACGCCTCGGGTTCGTCAATTCAGAAAAGTGCTCGACGCATCCGGATTTCAGACGTTTGAGTGCGGCGGAAATGACTGGTCATGTTTTTTTTAATTTCTTTGAAACGCACGATGTGTGGTGCAAACTTGTTTAAGGGAGCGATGTACTTTGAACACTGACAACAATGATCGCTGGTGGCTTCTGGGCGCTATGGGGGCAATCCTCGGAGTCATATTGTTGGATGAGACTGCGGTTGGTGTTGCCCTTCCGTCAATTCGCAGGGAGTTGGGGCTTTCAGAAATCTCATCCCATTGGGTGGTCAATATATATTTGTTGACGTTGGCCTGCCTGGCGGGTGCGGCAGGACGCACGGGCGACATAGTCGGAATACGGGTGCTTCTGACGGCAGGTCTCACGATCTTCGGAGCGGCGTCGATCTTTGCAGGTTTCGCACCAAATGGATTAACCTTGCTTTTGGCTCGCGGTGTTCAGGGCATCGGAGCTGCTGCAATCTTCCCGCTTTCCCTGACGCTTATAGCCTTGTCTTTTGAGGAAAAAGAGCGCGGCAAGGCTTTAGGCATCTACGGCGCGATAGGCACATGTTTTCTGGCGGCCGGTCCATTGGTTGGTGGGGTGCTTACTGCCGGTTTATCGTGGCGATGGATTTTCTGGATTAATCCAATTGTCGTCATTTGCGTCGGCTACGTCGTCTGGAGACTTTGGCGCGATCCACCGAGACGGATCAAAGAGCGCTTTGATCTGATCGGTTTGGTGCTGTTGCTCTGCGGACTTTCGCTATCGGTCTACGGCATTATGCAGGGGCCAGAAGTCGGATGGCAACGAGGCTACGTTATTGCTGCTCTAGTCATTGGGATTTCCGCGCTTGTCGTATTCGTATTGGTAGAAAAACAGCGCAATGATCCTTTGGTTGCGGTCGCTCTTTTTCGAAATCCGACATTCACCGCTTCTAACCTGATTGTCGGAACGGCCCAATATGCCAAAATCGCAACCTTCGTATTTGGATCAATGTACCTCCAAACGGTTGAAGGTTGGGGGCCACTATGGGCCGGGATAGCCTTGCTCCCTGCCGTTTTGCCAACCACACTTGCTGCTCCGGTTGCTGGCAAATTGTCAGATGAGCGTGGAACTCGTTGGCCGGCCTTATTGGGTTTGGTGCTAATCACCTGCGGCCTTAGCCTGATGGCGGCGGGCATGATGTTCCAGATCACGGCCGCCATTTTTGTCGGCTTCGCCTCATTTGGCACGGCCGTCTCGCTCATGTTCGTTCCGTCTCAGCGCGCTGTGACGATGTCAGTTGCCCAACACATGCAGGGTCAGGCCGGCGGGATTGTGTTGTCGAGCCAATTGATAGGGGGCACTCTCGGTATGGCTGTGTGCAGCACAATATTGGCGGTGACCTCATCTTTTGCGGCTGTGTTTTGGGTGGCCGGCATCTTTTCCATGTTGGTTTTGACTTACTCTAACCACGCGCTCGATACGCACGAACCCGCACTATAGTCTATTCTAAGTGTGTCTTGAGGGCACTGTTGCATTAGGTGATCCGGCTGCAGAAAGAGGGTCCTCAAAATCCGCAGTGCTCAGGGCACAGCGGTGATAGACCCAAACTGCATAAGCAATGATTTTTCGAGTGAAACGGACGCCTTTTAGACGTGGTAGGTCAGTCGATTGGGTCACGTCGTAGCGCTACAACTTCCTTGTCATAGCAACAAGTTGGCAATGCCGATCTGCTGCTGCCATGTACACGTGGCGCAATATGAACATTAAACACGGCCCAAAATATCGGGCCGCTCGGTTACTCTGCAGTACCCCTAAGCAGAATGCCTCAAGGTATGTCGTTTTCCAGGGCTCGAATGGGAAAGCGTTGACGGATATCCCGGTCAATCTCATGGGGTATATGCGTTGGGGCTGGGTGCGCCAGCATCTCCTCTGTGCGTAGACGGGCGCGTTCCAGCAGGTCTTTGTCCGGAGCTTCAACCCATTCCTGCGGTGTGCGCCTGTCGGCCATCGCCGGATAGAAATAATCGCTCTCCATGCGACGGATCGTCTGATTATGCCCAAGAAAATGCCCAGGCCCATCTACGCAGACATCACGGATGGTCTCCAAAGACAGAGTGTTCTCAGTCACCTCAAATCCACGTGTCGCCCGCATTACAGAGCCGATCAGGTCGTTGTCGAGGACAAAGCTCTCCAGCGAGCAGCCCAGCAGGGATCCGTACATACCCGCAGCCTCATAGACCAGATTGGCACCTGCTAACGAGGCCAAGAGTTCCGTATAACCCTTTTCATATCCTGCCTGAAAATCCGGCAATTTGCTGTCAGTCATCCCTGCGCTCACGGCACAGGGAATATCGTAGAATTGGGCCATTTGAGCGCAGGCGGCCATGAGCAGACCTTGTTCAGCTGATCCGCCCGACATTGCTCCGGTTCGCAGGTCGCTGACAAAGGGAAGCGCGCCAAAAGTGGCAGGGTGGCCGGGGTTCAAAAGGTTGACATAGACAATGCCCGCCAGCACTTCGGCAGTTTGCTGAGCTACGGCTCCGGCCAACGGGGCAGGGCTGGTCGCGCCTGCTTGTCCTGCGGACACCAACTTGAGCGGGATCCCGTATTTGGCGGCGCATTCTATAACTTCAAGCGCATCTTCGGCAAAGGTCAGAGGGGGCACAATGAAGCAGGTAGACACACACATTGGAGGCCGTGCGCGCAAGGCGTCATAGCCGCCTGCAATCATAGCCATCATCTGCACCGCCTCTGCCATCACGATCGCCGATCCGAAAGAGGTGCCCGTGGGTTTGGCTGTACCCTTCATGCAGGCATAGGCGGTATTCAGGTCCATTTCGCGCGGGTCCGAGATGTCACGGGCGACCACCGTGCGCTGAAACATGTGAATATTAGGGAGTTGGTTGGCCAGCCGTGCCATGTCGTAGAGATCGCGAAGGGTCGTGTCGCGGATCTCGCCAGTGGCGCTGTCAACTATATGTACCGCCGCGCCAGATGTGCCAAAATAGGTGCGGCTGCCCGAAGGGTCGATGTCATGGGCGGGGTTGAGCCCATGGAGCTTGAAGCCACGCCCTGCGGTATTCAAAACGTCACGCACCAGAGACTCGGGCATCAACAGGCGGCTGTCCTCGGTCAGGCGTCCCCCTGCAGCGGTGATCGTGCCAATACATCTCTGTGAAGCACCCTTGATGCCGATTTCTTCGAGAATGCGCATCGCAGTTTGGTCGATCTTCCCGATTTCAGTTTGGGTCAGTGGGGCGTATTGACCGCCTTCGATCCCCGGCCAGATCGCATTTGTCGGTCCGGACCCAGCCCCGTCACTGCGTGCCTGACGACGCGCGGCGCGTCCACCTGATCGGGTTCGGGTAGTCATAGGCTTTCTCCTCGAAAAAAGGTGGCAATGTCTGGGGCATCCGGCCATGAAAGTACGCTGCCAAAGGCGCTTTCGGGTTTTCCGGTTAATGCGGCGAATTTCGCACCAAGCTGTTCCAGCGCCATTGGAGACTGTGCGGCACCAAGCGGAGTAGCGCAGGAGGCTTGCAGCACCTCGCCCGTCGATAAGGTGACCGTCAGCACATCGGGCTGGGCTGGGTCATAGTTCATCTCGGGTCGCCGCGCCGGTTCCGCAGTGACCGAGGTCAGGGCAATCAAACGTGATACGTCTCGGCGCCGCCAGAATTCATTTTCGCTATCTTCCAGCGTCAGGTTCCCGCTGCTCAGGATTTGCGCGATGCAAGCCGGTGCGGAAAACAGTGCCTCATTCCGCGTTGCCGGGTTCTTGAAGGGTAGAATCTCTGCATGGAAATCCGGAATTTGTGCATGGATAGAAGTGATTTCAGACAACAGGTCCGCCAATGCGTCTCGTAGATCCAGCGCTGCCGTCATCAAACGATGGGTGTAGCCGCAGGACGGCCATGGCTTGATGATAAGCCCGTACTCTTCCAACGCCCATGGAGTGCCAAGCCGATCCAAGCCATGTTCGAACCGGTTCGCGTCGTAGTTTCCCATCAAACCCGCAAAGCCGCGGGCGTGATCCAGCACATGGGCCTGTCCTGTGAGGCCTTGTGCAGCCAGCAGGGCAGCCTCCAAACCACCCCGTGCGGCCCATCCGGCCTGTAGGGGCTTGGCATTCGAACTAAATTGCAATGAGTAGCCGGTTGCCTGAGAAACTGACAACGCCAAGGCGTGGGCAGTTTGGCTCTCGGTCAATCTCAGTAGCCGCGCACAAGCCCCGGCGGTGCCGATGGCTCCAAGCGTGGCAGTGGAATGAAAGCCACGAGCGTAATGGTCGAGCGAGACCGCTTCACCGAGGCGCATGATGATTTCGGTGCCCACTGCATAGGCCGCCAACAGATCAGCCCCGCTGGAAGGATGGATGTGGCTCGCGGCCAGGAGAGCTGGCAGCAAAACCACCGTGGGGTGTGTGTTGCCTGGCTCTTCCCAATCATCGAGATCCCACGCATGACCTGCCACTGCGTTCATCTGTGCTGCCAGAAGCGGGCTGACGGTTCGGGTGCACCCATAGAGCTGGGCAGATCCAGCCCCTTGGTCCGCAAGGGCGGTAGCGGCCCGTTTGGCGACTTCGCTGTTTGCTCCGGCAAGAATGCAACCAAAGCAATCAGCCACGGCGGGCGCGATCACATCTGTAAGCTCTCTGTTCATTTGAGCGGAGGTCGCAAAACGCGCAATTCGGGCGATGGCAGTCATGACAGCTTGTCCAACTCTTTAAGGAACTTGCCCGCCTTCAGGCGGTTTTTGTCGGCTGCTGTGGCAGCTTCGAATCCGGAATGCGAAAAGCATGGGTTAAGGCGCATGTTGTAGAACCACAGATGCAGCCCGCTCGCTGCGATCAGACTATTGCGAAAATTGCGCAGCCTGATCCGGCCGATCCAACCCGCCAAGAGGGTCTTAGTGGTTTCTCCGTTGGGCATTACCCAAGCGTACTCAGCCCAAGAGAGGAAGAACTTTATAACGATGGTTGAGACCGCCAACCGACAGCTTGCAATCCATTTGAGCCAAGTGATCGGAAGCCGAGGCCAAGACAAATTGGGTGAAGCAGGGATCGGCAGTTCCGAGTGACGGTTCCAGTGATTGTTTCGCGCGCTCACGTGTATCTTCCTTACTCAAAAGGATCAGACTGGTGAGGGTTTGTGCTCAGCCACACGGATTTGGTCTGCAAAAAGCACCGCATCCCCTCCCAGCCGTTTTCACGACCAAAGCCGGACTGCTTATAGCCACCGACCGGAGACTGGGTGGCAGCGTTGAAATAGTTGTTGATATAGACAGTGCCTGCCTCGATCCGGTCAGCCATACGCATGGCCTTGGCCACATCGCGGGTCCATATACCTGCGGCGAGCCCGTAGGCCGTGTTATTGGCAATGCGGATAACATCGTCTTCATCATCCCACGCTTCAGTACTGGCAACGGGGCCGAAGACTTCGTTCTGCGCCAGATCGGCGGTGTTGGGGACGTCGGCAAATATGGTGGGGCCGATGTAGTAACCCTCATCACGACATTCCTTGCGGCCGTCTAGCAGCATTTTATGACCCGCCGCTTCTGCCGCTTCGATTTTGCCCAGCACGCTTTCGTAGTGCGGGCGGTTTGCGATAGGCCCGATCTGGGTTTGCGGGTCCAGCGGGTCTCCTACTCGGGCCTTTTTCGCCACCTTGACCAAGCGGTCTGTAAACGCGTCGATGATGTCGCGATGCACTAAAATGCGAGATCCGGAGATGCAGCTTTGCCCACCCGGCGGAAATATACCTGCTGCTACGCCGTTCACGGCGAGGTCTAAATCCGCGTCGGGAAGAACAATCTGAGGCGACTTGCCTCCCAATTCCATCACTACCGGTTTCACGCCCCGCGCGGCGGCGATCGCTGCTGCGCGCCCCCCGCCTGTGCCGCCGGTAAAGCTGACCATGCGCACGTCAGCGTGTTCAATCATCGGGGCGGCGGTGGTAGGGCCGTAGCCCGTAACCACATTCAAAACGCCGGGAGGGAGCTCCGCTTCCAGCAGCACCTCCATCAGCTCCAGCGTCGAGCAACTGGACTGTTCAGAAGGTTTCATCACCACCGTATTCCCCGCCGCCAGACAAGGCGCGAGCTTCACAAACAATGTGCCCAGCGGGGAGTTCCACGGCAGCACCTGAGCCACCACACCATAGGGCTCCCATTTGACATAGTTATGGATATCCGGCGCCTCAGCCGGGATCAGGCGACCTTCGAATTTGTCGCATAACCCCGCATAGTAGTGCCAGCTGTCCACAAGCCACGCTCCTTCGCGCAAGCCAGGGGTGATCATCGAAGGGAGCTTGCCGTTGTCTCTCGTCTCAACTTCGCCCAACCGATCGGCGTGTTTGGAGATCACGTCTCCGATCCGGCGCAGGTATCGCCCACGCTCGGCCGGTTGCATGCGCGCCCAAGGCCCGTCGTAGAAAGCCGATTTCGCCGCAGCCACAGCACGGTCTACGTCGGCTTGCCTGCAGTCTGGGATACGTGCCCAGACCTGCCCGTTGGCGGGGTTTTCGCTGTCAATATAGTGACCTTCAATCGGCTCATGCCATTCGTTGCCAACGAAGTAGTGAAGGGTTCGAACGTCACTCATTGAGTTTGCTCCATTGGAAATTCGGCAGGAAGAGGTGCTCGGCCAAGGATCATGTCGGCCGCTTTTTCCGCCATCATGACTACGGTCGCATAGAGATTTCCGGTAATTTGCTTCGGCATGGCTGAGGCGTCGCAGACACGCAGCCCGTCGATCCCATGTACCCGCAATTCGCCGTCGAGCACGTCGCCCATGCGTGCGGTGCAGGCAGGGTGGTGACCCGTATAGGCGGTGTCACGTATAGCCCTCTCGATCTCGGTATCGGAGTGTGCGTCTTTCCAGGCGCCGATCTCGCTTGTCGTGAGCGAGGCAATCGGCTCTTGCGCCATGACCTCGCGCATAGCTGCTACGCCGGATTTCAGCACGTTCAGATCAAGGGGATCGGCAAAGTAGTTTGGGTCAATTACCGGATGCGCGCGCGGATCGGCGCTGGCCAAGTACACGGTGCCTTCCGAGCGAGGGCGTTCAAGGTTGATGTCGATCTGAACACCAGGTCGGGCCATCTTACGCCCCCGAACCAAGAGCTTGCGGCCAAGTCGCTGCATTAGGGGGATGGTCTCGGCGGCGCCATTGCTGAGGTTTTCCTCAACCACCATCGGGGTCATGTAGACCTCCAGCTCCGGCAGGGCCGGATCTTCAAGTGCGTGAAATAGAACGGTTGAGAAGAATGCCCCGCCGCCGTGACCTCCGCCATTGAGGAGCCAATGCCCCATCAGCTTGGCCGCGTGATCAAATCGCTGATACTTGGCGGGGCTCAAGTCCAGCCGCTCGGAGCCCCATTGCATAGACACATCCGGATGATCTGACAGATGCGCCCCAACCGAGGGCAAGTTGGCGACCACTTTTATACCGTGTTTGGTCAGATGATCTGCAGGTCCAATCCCTGAGAGCATAAGTAATTGCGGCGTACCAAACGCCCCTTGGCAGATAATCACCTCGCGCGCGGCGTGGATAACGTCTCCGCCCATTGTTTCTAACCCTACGGCTTTGCCATTTTCGACCACGATCCGCGCGATGTGGGTGTGGGTGCGCAGCGTTAGGTTGCGGGGCGGGTTGGAAAGATACGAAATCGCTGCTGATTGGCGAACGCCCTTTGATACGGTGCTGTCATTGCGGGCGACACCTGTCCGATATGGGCCGTTAAAGTCGTCGATCTGCTTGTGCCCGGCGCTTACAGCCGCCTCCAGAAAGGCTCGTTCCATCTCTCCGAAATTCCGCGCCGGTTCTGTCTTGAGCGGCCCGTCCGCCCCGTGCCATGCGTCCCGTCTGTTCCGCGATCCCTCAGAGCGACGAAAATAGGGCAGCACATCCGCAAAGGACCACCCAGGCATCTGCCAACCGTCATAATCTGCCGGCACCCCACGCATGTAGATCATTCCATTGACAATGGACGACCCGCCCAGGGCTTTGCCACGTGGAAAATAAATCGACCGACCATTCAATCCCGGTTGAGGCGCAGAGGTGTATCCCCAATCCAGCCGAGGATTGCCGAAGACAAATCCATTGCCTGCAGGCATACGAATGAAGAGATCACGCCCCTTGCCACCTGCTTCAACAAGACAGACGGACACAGATGGATCCTCTGCCAAACGCGCAGCCAGCGCACATCCGGCAGAGCCGCCGCCCGCGATGACATAATCAAAGCTCGTCATTCCGCGAGCCTTTCGAGAATGGCGTCGGTCATAGCTTCACTGGTCGCTGTGCCGCCCAAATCGGGAGGCACAAGGCCGCTTTGCAGAACATCTTCCACGGCGCTTTCAATCTGCGCCTCAAAAAGCGGTAAGCCAAAGCTGTAGGTGAACATCATGCCGACCGACAGGATCGTGCCAACAGGATTGGCGATCCCTTGGCCCGCAATGTCAGGCGCGGAACCCGAGGTGCTTTCGTACATGCCGAATACCGGGCCTTTGTCCGGATTGGCCGACAGACAGGCCGAAGGCAACATGCCAAGCGATCCTGCATAGACGGCGGTCATATCGCTCAGAATATCGCCCAGTTGGTTGCAGCCGATTACAACGTCAAAATCATGCGGACGCATCATCAACTGATAGGCGCAATTGTCGGCAAACATGTTTTCAAATGTGACATCCGGGTAGGCGCGCGACACCTCCGTGATGACCTCTCGCCAGAGTTTGTAGCTTTCCATCACGTTGGATTTGTCGCAACTGACCAGCTTCTTTCGGCGTTGGCGTGCAAGCTGGAACCCACCATGTGCAAAGCGTGCGACCTCGGCTTCGTCATAAGCAGTCAAGTCGTATCCCTGCCGCAAGCCGTTTACCTCTCGTTGCCCTCGCATTGTGGCAAACATCGCACCGCCGCACATCTCGCGTAAAATCAGCACATCCGCGCTATCTGCTGTACCTGCCCGAAACGGCGTCTTGTTCAAAAGTGGTTTCCACGCGCGTGCAGGCCGCAGGCCCAAGTAAGTTTGGAGGTGGTGACGCAGGTACATCAGCCCATCCTGACGTTCAGCCCCACCCGGAACGCGGATGTCATCCCACTTGGGACCTCCAACAGCCCCCACAAGAATGGCATCTGATGCACGTGCGTTCTCCAGCACCTCATCGGTGCAGAAAATGCCGTGCGCATCCCATGATGCACCATGCAACAGGCCATGGAGGACGTCCAACTCGATCCCGGACCGATCCGCCAAGAACTGAGCAATGCGTAGCCCGTGCCCTAGAATTTCAGGGCCAATACCATCACCTCCAAGAGCCAGAATCTGCTTTCGCACAGATCATTCCTTCTTTCGATGTGCAACCAGCATTGCGCAGTTGAAAAATTGAAAAAAGGCGGAAATGGTGAATAGAAAACATTCGTCATAGGAATGATGATGGCCGATCCTATCCCGTTTCACCAGATCAACGCATTTGAGGCCGCGGCGAGACATCTTAGCTTTTCTCAGGCTGCAAAGGAGTTGAACGTCCAGCAACCCGCAATCAGTCGCCACATCGCGGCTCTTGAAGAGGATCTGGGAGTCACTTTGTTCCTTCGTTCAAAGCCTCGCCTCACATTGACCGAAGAGGGTAAACTGCTGGCGAAATCGATCGCCTCAGGTTTTGACGCCATTCGCCACGGTCTCCACACGGCAAAAGCCCATCAAAGCCGCGACACAATTTTGGTCAGTGCAAGTATAGGTTTCACCAGCCTTTTTCTTCTGCCTCGCCTTGCCGAGTTTCAGGCCGCATTCCCTGAAATCAAGCTGCAAGTGATAACACGGGACCAGAACGACGACTATGACCCGAAGGCCTGCGATGTTGTGATCCTGTTTGGTGAGGACGGGCCTATCAATACAGAGAGCAAATTGATTTTCAGAGAAACTATGGTGGCCGTGTGCCATCCCGACCTGTTGCCTTCGGGCAAGTCCTTCGACCTACAGACGTTGGCCAGGGAGAAGCTGCTGCATCTGACGAGTCCGGACCACAGTGGCGATTGGAACCGTTTTTTCGCGGCAAGTGGACATGTCATTACGCAACCGCCCGCGCATGACCTGTTTGTCAGCTACATGGTATACTTGCGGGCAATCCAAAACGGGCTTGGGATCGGCATCGGCTGGCAACCCTTGTTGGCGGAGTATCTTGGAAATGGAACGCTAATGCGTGCCTGCGCCCATGAGTGCGAAACGCAGCGCGGATATTTTTGCACAATCACAACAACTGGATCTGTGAAGCCGGGGGCTGCACAATTTCAAGATTGGATAACGAATACCCGTTGATGTGCATCTTTGAATGAATTGATAGATCAACCTTAGTTTGACAATGCCGTTCGCCTGCGGGGCGTCAACGCTACGAAGGCCAATTGATAAAAGTTTGCAACAAACCCAGTTTAGTCCCCCAGATAGGCGATGCAGTCCAGCTTCACCTTCATCTCCCAGACCTGACCCGCGCCAACGGACAGGCGGGCGGGGTAGGGCGCGGTGAAATATTCGGCATAGACTGCGTTCGCCTCTTCGTAATCTTCGGGATTCTGCAGGTAGAGGCCCATCTTGACCACGTTTTCCAGCGTCGCGCCATGGGCGGCCAGAATTATCTTTATATGCTCCATCGTGACGCGCAGCTGCTCGGCTGCGGTTGTGCCCTGAATTTCATGGGTTTCAACGTCCAGCGAACCGATGCCGGACAGAAACAGGAAATCCCCGGCGCGCACGGCCTGCGAATACGGGCCTGCCCCGGATGGCGCATCAGGTGTTATGTTGACCGAAATTGGCATGATCAGCTTCTCCCCTCCTCCTCAAGATGCTCCAAAGCGAACGCGCGGCGTTCTTCGCGCGGGGTGGTGCCGAATTGCCGGGCATACCATTTTGCAAGATAAGACGAGGATGAAAACCCGCAGGCCATCGCAGTTTCAATGATCGACAGATCGGTTTGCCGCACTAAAGAACGCGCCATCCGTAGGCGGCATTCAAGGTAATACCGCTTTGGGCTGCGGCCCAGATGCGAATGGAACAGCCGGTCCAGATGCCGTTGGGACAGGCCGACACGGCTGGCGATCTCGGGTAGGGTGATGGGGTCTTCCAGATTACGCTCCATGATCTTTACGGCTTTGCGGACATGCGGGTTGGTGATCCCCAGCCGCCGCTGGTGGTTCAGAGCGCTGGCTGCGGCGGGTGAGCGGATGGCGTCGTGCAGCAATTGTTCGGCTACCTTGTTGGCCAAATCGATTCCATGCGCGGCGGCGACGAAGGTTAGGGCCAGGTCCACCACCGCCGTGCCACCCGAACAGGTGAAGACCGGCCCGTCCGTTTCAAACAACGCGTCCGTCAGATTAAGGTCGGGGAATGTCTCGCGAAATGGCGCTCGATCCTCCCAATGTATGGTGCAGCGACGCCCCTTTAGTAGACCGGCACGCGCAAGAACCCAGGTGCCGGTCGAAACCGCGCCGACGCCGGTACCCGAGGCCCGAAGGCGGCGCAGCCACGACATCACTTCAGGCTTGGCCTGCAAGTGCCCGTCAACACCGCAGCACACCACGACCGAGGTCAACGGCGGCGTGTCCCGAAAGGTGTAATCGGCCTGTACGCTCAGCCCATTCATGGATTGGGCCGGTTCTGCGTCTTGGCTGATAGTGCACCAGGAATAAAGCTGTTTCTGTCCTACGTAATTTGCCAGTGCCAGCGTGTCGATTGCGGCGGAAACCGACAACATCGGGTGTCCGGGGCACAGCAGAAACCCGTATCTTTCCGTCTTTCCACCGTCGGTAGGGATCATTTACGACCTTTCCCGCCATGTCTGATAGGATCAGAGCCGGTTACCCGGCGCCACCCGAACACATTAAGGTCGAAGCGATCAGCCTCGCAAGTTTTGGGTCGCTTCGACATCAACCTGGCCATCTGGTGTCAGCACAACGCCATAGTCCCGCTCGGCCGCTTCGCGGGTGACAAGGCCCAGACGGACATCCTCGGCAACCAGCGCCTCGGGGCGGTGTTTGGGATTGCCCAGCCCGCCGCCGCCGGGGGTGCGGAAATCAAAGACCTCACCCGCCGGGATTTCCTGTTTGCCCTTGCCGTTCAGCGTAACGCCCGAGTGCTTCAGCCTCAGCACCCCGGGCGCACCGTTCAGGCCGCCATTGCGACCAAGGGCGGGGTATTTTACCCGGTCCACGGTGGCGAACCAAGTGATGGGTTGGTTTTCGCGGCTTCCCAGTTCGATATTCTGTCCCAGACCGCCGCGATAGAAACCGGCACCGCCGGAATCCGCCCGCAATTCGCGGCGGCGGAACAGCAAAGGCGCCACGCTTTCGGTGATTTCCACCTGTGCGCCATAGACGCCGCTGGGGAACGCGGCGACCGACAGCCCATCTTTTCCTGGGCGCGCGCCGGTGCCGCCGTTATGGGTGATCTCGACGGCGTATTGTGTTGCGTCCTGCCCTTTGTTCATCTCGAACCCTCCGCGCAGCGGCAGGTCATACATGCAGGACGACCCCTCGGCGGATATCCGGTCGGGAATGGCCTGATGCAGGCAGCCATACATCAGGTCGGGCATGATCTGGCCAAGGATATGCCGCTGCGCCACTGGCGCGGGGCGGGGCGCGTTCAGGATGCAGCCTTCCTCGGGCGCGGTGATTTCGAAACATCCTAGCGACCCGGCATTGTTGGGTACCTCGGGTGCGAAAATGCAGCGCAAACCAAAGACACTGTAGGCGGTGGCGTAGTTCAGAGGCACGTTGATGCCATAGCGCGAGCAGGGGGACGAACCCGCGAAATCGACGCTCAGCTTGCGCTCCTCGACTGTCATCGTCGCGACCATGTCGATTTCGAAATCATAACCGTCCACCCGCATCGTGTGGGTGTAGGTGCCGTCCGGCACCTCGGCGATGGCGGCTTCGGTAATGCGGCGCGAGGTGTCGAAGATGTACTGCCCGACGCGGTCCAGCGAGGTGATCTTCAACTCTCGCATCATCGACGCCAGCCGATCCGAGGCTACATCGCAACACGCGATCAGGGCATAGACATCGCCCTCGTTCTGGAAAGGCGCGCGCGAGTTTGACTTGATCAGCGTCAACAGGGTGTGGTTCATCTTACCTGCATCGATCAGTTTCATCGGCGGGATCAGCAGCCCCTCGTCATAGACGTCCGATCCGTCCGGCCCCATGCCCAGACCGCCCAGATCGACCAAATGCGAGGTGCAGGACACCATTCCCACCAGCTTGCCCTCCAGAAACGAGGGCTGCACCAGCACGAAGTCGTTCAGGTGCCCCGACCCCAGCCAGGGGTCATTGGTCAGATAGGTATCTCCCTCGCGCATGGTGTCGGGCGGGAAGTATTCGGTAAAGTATTTCACCGATTCCGCCATAGTGTTGATATGGCCGGGCGTACCGGTCACCGCCTGCGCCAGCATCCGGCCTTGCACGTCAAAGACGCCGGCTGAAATGTCGCCGCTTTCGCGTACGATGGGGCTGAAAGCCGTATGCATCAGCGCCTGGGCCTGTTCATCCACCACCGATTGCAGGCGGTTCCACATCACTTGCAGCTCAATCTCCGATGCAGCGGAGTTTTGTGTGTCGGTCATTGCAATACCCCTAACCCGGTGCGTGTCATCACGATGTTTCCCGCAGTGTCGATTACCGCCTGAAAACCGCGATCCACCAGCGTTGTTGTTTGCGACTCCGCGACAAGGGCCGGGCCTAGTACACGGTCGCCTGTACTCAGATCGGCACGGTTGAAGGTGCTGATGTCGATCATCTTTTCGTTCGGGCGCGAATAGACACGCGCGATACCAGTGGGCAGTGCATGACGCGTGTCCTTGGGCACTTCAGCCTTTTCGGGAGGGGTCGTTTTGGTTGCGGCGACAAAAGCCCAGTTGATGATCTCGATATCTACGCCCGGCACCAGACGGCCGAACATCTCCAGATACATCGCTTCGAAATTCCGGCGCAGGATGTCGCCGGTCTCACTGGTCACCGGGCCTTCAGGCACGCACACCTCAAGCTCATGCCCCTGACCGTCATAGCGCATGAAGGCAACCCGCTTTTCGCTCAACTCTCCGCCCTGAGCGCCAGCGTGGACGATGCCGCGCGCCTCATTCTCCATCTCAGTGAACAGGTTTGACACCGCCTTGGCATCGAACTGACTGAGGCGGCAATAGAGCGAGCGAATGATCTCGTACGATACCGGCGCGCTGAGGAATCCGATGGCCGAGCCGACCCCAGGCGCGCGTGGGATGATGATGCGATCGATATCCGTCTTGTCGGCGATACGGCTGGCGTGTAGCGGGCCGTTGCCGCCGGTGGCGATCAGGGTGCTACCAGCCACCTCTTGCCCCCATTCGGCGGCGTGGACACGGGCGGCGTTGGCCATGCTTTCATCGACCAGTTGCGAAATGCCGTACGCCGCCACCGTCGCGTCAAATCCCAGCGGTGCCCCGATCTGTTCTGCCACAGCCGCTTGCGCGCTGTCACGGTCCAGCCGGAAACGGCCTTCGGCGAAATGGTCGGGATCCAGATATCCCAGCACCAGATCGCTGTCGGTTACGGTGGGTTTGTCACCGCCCTTGGCATAACACACCGGACCTGGGTCCGAACTGGCGCTGTCGGGCCCGACAGCGATGCGACCGAGTGAATCGATCCGCGCGATGGAGCCGCCACCTGCGCCGATTTCGATCATTTCGATGACGGGGATGCGCACTGGCAGGCCCGATCCCTTGATAAACCGCGCCGCGCGGGCAATCTCGAACTGGCGCGAGCGGTGGGGTTTATACTCTTCGATCAGACACAGCTTGGCCGTGGTGCCGCCCATGTCAAAGGCGACAACCTTTTTCGCTCCGCATTGTTCCGCGACTTGGCAAGCCAGGATCGCGCCCCCCGATGGCCCAGATTCCACCATACGGATTGGAGCCTGAATGGCTGTCTTCAGCGTCGTCATACCACCGCCAGAGGTCATGATGAACAACGACGCATCCAGCCCCTCTGATTCAATCGCGCCAGAAAGTTCGCTGAGATAAGATGCCATCAGCGGCTTAATAAAAGCGTTGCCGATGGTGGTGCAGGCGCGGTCATATTCCCGGACCTCTGGGCAGACATCGGAGGACAGCGTGACCGAAACCTCAGGGCAGGCCTCTTGCAGCAATTCGCGCACGCGGCGTTCATGTGTGGCGTTCAGATAGGAATGCAACAAGCAGACTGCGACGCTTTCAATGCCATGCGTTTGGATCTCTTTAACGACCGCGTGAACGGTGTCCTCAAGCAGCAGGGTGACAACATTGCCATCAGCGTCCATCCGCTCTGTCACGGTCCAGCAATGATCGCGCCTGACCAACATTTCAGGCTTGTCGATCATCAGATCATATTGGTCATAGCGGCGCTCATACGCGATTTCCAAGATATCTCGAAACCCCTCCGTGGTGATGAATCCGGTTTTGGCCCCCTTGCGTTCGATCAGCGCATTCGAGGCCAGCGTGGTGCCGTGAATGATCGTACCGATCCGGTCGGGAGAGATTTCCGCCATGTCGATCACAGCGCGGATTCCGTTCAGTACGCCGTTGATCGGGCGGGCAGGGGTGGTCAGAGTTTTGGTGGTGACCAACTGGCCGTGATGATCCAGCGCCACATCGGTGAATGTGCCGCCGATATCCACCGCAAGGCGGCCTGATTTGCGCTCGCTCACGTGTTGTTCCCCTTTGGTAGGATGTTTGTCAGATCAGAGTGTTTGTGTCGGGGATTTTGGCTTAAAACTTGCTCAATATTGGTAATTAGTCGCCACAAGAAGGATATAATTTAGCCAAGCACGTTGGTTTTTGACCCCGATTGTTAAGCAGTTTGATAGCGTCAGGGCTAATTTTTTATGTCAGCGTGTGGCAACCCGCTGTGACAGGTAACGAATGTATTCCTGTCAGCTATCGCTCTCGCCGCCACTGTCATATTTTGGCTACAAAAAACGAGTCCTGACCCTAGCTTCGCTCTGTCGGTATATGCCCCAGAAAACTGATGCGATTGTTGTGGATGGTACTCCGGTTTGTCTTCAAAGGGTCGATGCGCCAAAGCTGGATGGCCAATCGCTTACGAAGACAAACGGTCGTTTGCGATCTGAATGACGAGCGCACGCATAATCTCTGGATTGGTTTTGCTAAGTCGATTGTTGCGACCTCGGAAACCCAGTGCCGTACGACCTAGACTGACACGGTCAGGGCAGTGTTGTCAGGGACGACTGCAGCTCAACTCTCCACCAATTTTAGGGCATAATGCGCCAGGGCATCATGCTGGGCGCCTTTGGGGCGTAAGGTGGATTGGTAAAGGGTAAAGCCGGTGACCAGCATATCCGGCAACGCGCTCTTTGTGTGGGAATGCAGAAAGTGCTGAACTGCACCGCGTTGTTCCAATTTTATGCGGGCAATAGTTACATGAGGGCGAAAGCGCCGGCGAGGTAGGATGATCCCAGCTCGCCGCGCGGCAGTCTGAACTTTTCGGTACAACGCAGTGAGTGCGGGACAATCTGCCACCCTTACGGCCAGTGCTTGCCCAAAACACTCAATCCCTAAAAACGCTACGTTGAAACTTGGAGCCGAAAGAAGCAGTAGTTCATTGTGCAATTCCTCCAACGCTTCCTCAGGCTGATCGTCTAGAAAAGCTAGCGTTAAGTGCATGTTTTCCGGTGGTACCAATCGACCTACTGGCAATGCGCGTTGCAACGGTATTATCGCAGGTTTTGCCTCGTCGGTGAGTGATATGGCTACGAAAGACCGCATGAAGCCCTCTAGTTTGCCTGTCGGTTTAAGTGTGTATCACACTGGCCTTCCACAGTGCGGTGGCGTGACCGGTTTTTTTATTGCGGAAATCAGGGCAATCCGTTTGAGTCTTTGCCGGGTCTTCACCGTTGCTTTGAACTTTGCTCGTGCGGTATGTGGCGAGCAAAACAAACCGGGCATTGGGAGCGTCGGCGACTTGTGCCGGGGAAGCGCATATCTTGTCATTCGCTGCGGTTGCGACGTTCAGGTTTGGGTGGCTTGGTATCTATAGTGCTTACGCACCAATGCCGCTTGCACCAAAAAGGTGATGAAAATTCGTGCTCGTTCCGCGATGATCTGTTAGCCGGACGCCATGAATATCACCTTTCGCCCATACGAGCCCGACGACAAGGAAATACTAGTCAATATCCTCTTGTCGAACTGCCCCAAGTATTTTGTCCAAGAAGACAAGGCTGATTTTGTTTTCTTTCTAGACACTTATGTGGATAAAAACTTTGTTGTGGTTGAGCGCGCGGGAACCACTATCGGTTGCGGTGGGCATTACACGAAACAGGAACGCCATGGTGTCGCAAGGGTCATGTACAAAAGCGGTTCCTTGGGCCGCATGAACCTCTTGCTCATCGCAGACAAATTTTATCATGAGATCGAAACCCGCATCCTGTCAGAAGGCAAGTTTTTTGAGATCCAGATTGAGACTACTCAGTTGATGGGAAATTTTTAAATCGCTTCGGTTTTGAAACAATGGCCGTGAAACCAGAAGGCTTTGGGAAGGGACTCGATCAGCTATTTATGAGGAAGTCACTCGCGGGCAGGGGAAGCGAATAGTCCGCTCTCCGGTTTGTGCAGCCGTGGTTTGTGAACCACTTGGGTGCTTCGTGTTTTTGGTCTTAGTCCGTTGTGCGATGAGGACGCTATTTGCCCTGAGAGAAGACATAGGTACGAAGCGCAGTGTCGATCAAAATTAGGTTTTCAAAGTCCAGTATTGAGCATAAATTCACCCTTCCGGAAGACCGGCTTTTCTTAGGCCTTGAAGGTAATGTTCGAGCGCTGGGGCATGTGTATAGAGATGGCATCGCCGGACCATTGAAACGGAAAAGTCAGGCCGGTGGACTAAACACTCGGCGAATAGGCGCTCGGCTTCCTCAGTTTTGCCCGAGTAGCCGAGGCCAGCGAGAACAACGGAGTAGCGCGACCATTGAAATCCTTGCTGTTGGAGCGCTTTCCTTCCCCATTCAATCGCTAGCCTGTAGTCGCGCTTCAACAAGTGCGCCTCGGCCAGCCTCACCATATAGGACCCCATATGCTGGTCGCGGGGGCTTAGACGAATGGCGTCTTCCAGGTGTGGGATGGCCTGATCGGCATTCCCCAAAAACACTGCAGCGGCGCCGAGACCGTAATGAGCCCAAGCAAGGCTGGGATTGAGCTCAATGGCCAGTTTGAGGTCCGGAATTGCATTTTCGTGCTCACGACTGACGATCCGGGCTTTTCCCATGGCGCAGTGGGCAGCCGCGTCGTCGGGGTCCAATTCTACCGCCATCCGAGCGGATCGAAGGGCACATCCACAATTCTCTTCCGGGGATTCCGCAAGACCAAGCACCACTTCGTAATAAAGTGCGTCTACCAAACCGGAATAAGCCAGCGAGAGATTGGGATCTTGCGAAAGGGCAGCCTCAAACCGCTTACGCGCTTGCATCAGATCTTCTTTAGTCCGCTTGTAGAGATGCCACATGCCGCGTTGATAGATTTCCCACGCATTCAGGTTGCCGGATTTCTTGGATGTCGCTCGCTGTTGCTCTGCCTTGTCCAGCTCAGGTGCAATTGCCCCCACGATAGCTTCGGTTACTTCATCCTGGACCGCAAAGATATCTTCCAGAACACGATCATACCGCTCGGACCAGATTTGCTTTTCGGACGCCGCATCGATTAACTGAGCGGCAATCCGGATGCGATTTCCCCCTTTGCGAATACTTCCATCAAGCACATAACGTACACCAAGCTGTCCGCCGATTTCCTTCAGGTCTATCGCTTCACCCTTATAGGCAAAACTGGAGTTGCGGGCGATGACCATCAGCCATCGGTTTCGGGACAGAGCAGAAATGATGTCCTCTGAAACACCGTCCGCGAAATACTCCTGATCGATTTCACCGCTTAAGTTGTGGAATGGGAGGACGGCAATGGAAGGTTTCTTCGAACTCGAAATCAGTGTTGGCGAAACATCCATTGGCGGAACGGTACCGCTCAGCGCGATGCTATAAGCACGAACAGGTTGATCTACATTCTTTAGTTCGAGTTTGCCGAGGTCTTCGAACTCGGCGTTTACTTTTCCGGTAGCTTGTCGATAGGCGTCCTCAGAAAGGCATATCCCGTCTGTTTTGGCTTGGGCTTCAAGTCGGGCCGCAATATTGACACCATCGCCCAAAAGGTCTTCGCCATCAACAATAACGTCACCAAGGTTAAGCCCGATACGAAAACTAAGATGTGTTGGTCCTGTGCCGGCCTTCCTTGCCTGAATAATGGCCTGTTGCCATTCGATTGCACATGTGACCGCATCGACGACGCTGGCGAACTCAACCAACACCCCATCGCCCACGAGCTTAAAAATTCTACCGTTGTGTTGAGAAACAAGTGGTTCAATTACTTCCCTACGAACAGCTTTTAAACGTTCAAGTGTGCCTGCTTCGTCTTGCCCCATAAGGCGCGTGTAACCAACTAAATCGGCAACAAGAATAGCGGCAAGCCGGCGTTCCAAAGCAACTCTCCTATCGCCACTAGATTACCGTTGGAAGAGGCGAGAATCCAATTCATTTGAAACCCACGCACGAAGCAGGTTTTCTTAAAGCCTTCAACCGGACAACATAGGCGCACATCCGACAAGTTACCCAGCCATTGGGCGGGTTTTTGCTTCTGGACCGTCGGCGGGTTGGAGAGAGCTTCGGCAGATATTACATGTCTGGGAAATAAGAGGCCATGATGTGCCAGCTAACGTAAGGAAACGGACATGAAGAAGACAACAATAGCTTGCTTGCTTGGTGGCACATTGCTCTTGGCTGCATGTGGAGCCCCGACAACGCCAACTCAGGCGCAAGCCCAAAGCGACGCTCGGTGTGCTGCTGGTATTCTGGGGGGCGCTGCTCTTGGTGGCGTCTTAGGCAACCAGGTTGGTGGAGGCACGGGCAAGACCCTTGCAACGGCGGCTGGTGCTGGACTTGGAATGTATGCAGGCCAATCGGCTTGTAACTGACGAAAAGACATAGACCGCCAAAGTGAGGGGTTAGCCGTAAGGCTGGCCTTTAGCCTTGTCTCTACCTAGTAGCGTACTGAATGGCGGCGCCGGAGTGTCGTTTAAAAGCCCACTCCGGACTTATTCCCGTGAAATTCTGCCGTTCGCAGCCCATACCGGAAATCCGCAAGTAAGCTCTGCAAAGCCATAGTTGCGCAACCAAGGTTTTCGCTCGCCAAGGTTAAGCGGACGACTGTTTAGATTGTTCTTGCAGCCAATCAGAAAACACACGGGCGGGCTTTGTTTCAACCGCCCGATGCGAATGGAAAAGGAAATAGCCATACTCCGGGAGTTCAATATCTGACAATTGGTGCAGCTTAGTATCTTCCAGTTCATCTTTTACAAGATCGTCCAACAAGGCGATTCCCTGACCGTTGATCACGGCTTGTACACGAACATTCGGGTCGGGAATGATCAGCACGTCTCGTCGTGTCTGAGGGGGAAGCACCGCGACGTCCAGCCAATCTGACCAAGCGTTGCTGTCATCGCGATCCCGAAGCAGCGTAAAGTCCGAAATTGCCTTTTTCATCCCCAGCGTCTTAACACGAAGTGCGGCGTCCGCGTTGCCGACAGGAAAGGATCGTATGGGCATGAAAGGTGTCACAACACCATCGTCCCAATCCCCGTTTCCCCATCTGATCGCTAAATCGATGTCCTGCATTTCAAGATTGGAAAACTGGATCATCGGTTGGATGCGTAGTTGCACGTCTTGGTGCTGTTGCATGAAGGTCATCAGTCGTGGTGACAGCCAACGGGCGGCGAAATAGGTCGAAACTCCAACCGTCAGGGTTTGGGATGACTTCTCCTTGAGTGAATGAAGATCCGCTTCGATCTCCTCATATCGGGTCTGACAGGCCGTCAGCACCTTTCTTCCCTCAGCGGTCAATGTGACGCCGCGAGTGGTGCGTTGGAACAGCGGTATGCCCAGATCGGTTTCAAGCGTCTTTATTTGATAGCTGATCGCGCCTTTGGTCATGTTCAGCGCCTCAGCTGCCATCGAGAAGCTGGGATGGCGGGCGATCTCTGCGAAAAGCCTGAGCAAATCGTGGTGGTGAAAGTGCGTGCGCATATTTTCAGAGTATAAAAAGTTTGAACGCCAAGGAAAGAAAATTTCGATTTCCCAATCGTTACTCCCGTGTTCATTGGTTCCTGAGTGTACGCAGCGGAGGAATGACGTTGGCCAGATTGAACGCAGCGCCGAAATCCGCCTCGCGGGTGGCGGAACGGGGAAGAACCCGCCGCGGTCGCTTGTCACGACACAACGTGCAGCTCGAAACCTTACCCTTTACTGGGCGTAGGATCCCCGCCTATGAACTTTTGGGTGAGGCTGCGCTGATCCGGATCGAGGAGCAGGCGGACTGGATACTGAACGAAATCGGCATCGAGTTCCGAGGGGATCGAGAGGCGCTGGATTTGTTCATCCAGGCAGGCGCACGGGTTGACGGGGAACGGGTACGCTTTGAGCCGGGGCATGTGCGGGAACTCTGCGCCACCGCCCCCAATACCTTCAAACTGCATGGGCGCGATCCGAGGAGCACTGTGACGCTTGGCGGTGACAACGTCGTGCTGATGCCCGGCTACGGCTCACCATTCGTAAGCGATTTGGCGCTGGGTCGACGATATGCCACCCTGGATGATTTCCGAAATTTCGTGAAACTTACCTACAGCACACACGCCTTACATCATTCCGGTGGGACAGTTGTCGAACCGACAGACGTACCCGTGAACAAGCGGCATCTGGATATGATGCTGGCGCACCTGACCTTATCAACCAAGCCTTTCATGGGCTCCGTCACGGCGCCCGAACGGGCGCGAGACAGCATTGACATGGCAAGGCTGGTCTTCGGGCGCGACGTCATGGGACGCCACACGGTGATGCAGGCCAATATCAACGTCAACTCTCCACTGATCTATGATGATACCATGTCGGGCGCCCTGCGGGTCTATGCTGAGGCCAACCAATGCGTCTGCGTTTCGCCGGCAATATTCGCCGGGGCCATGGGGCCGCTTGCGCCTGCCGCTGTGACGGCACAGACCCTGGCCGAGGCGATGGTCGGCATCGCACTGGCACAACTCGTGCGCCCCGGTTGCCCAGTGGTGTTCGGCAGCTTCCACTCCACGATGAACCTGCGTACCGGGGGTCTAACCTTCGGATCGCCCGAGGCCAACATGACGACGATGGCGCTCACGCAGCTCGGTCGTAGATTAGGTGTGCCTGTCCGCTCCGGCGGCGGGCAGATCACCTCATCCAATGCACCGGACGGCCAGGCCATGCAGGAGAGCACAGGCGCGATGTGGGCCACGCTACTATCCGGCGCGCATCAGGTCTGGCATGCGGCGGGCTGGCTCGAAGGCGGGTTAGTGATGTCCTACGAAAAATTCGTTATGGATCTCGATCATTGCGGGGCGATGCTGAAATTTTTGCAAGGCTTCGGCACCGAAGATGAAGCCTTTGGTCGCGATGCGTATCTGGAAACCGGACCGGGAGAAAACTTCCTGTCTACCAGCCACACGCTGCGCCATTACACCTCGGCCAATTTCGAACCACAAATCCAGGATGCCGGGCCATATGAGTCCTGGACTGAGAACGGCGCGCCTACTTCTGATCAGCGCGCCTCTGCCCGTTGGAAGCAGATGCTGGACGACTATCAGCAACCCGAATTGAACTCCGGCACCTTGGCTTCACTTGAGGAGTTCGTTTCCGAACGTAAGGCCGCAATGCCGGACGAATGGCACTAGAAAGGACCACATATGACCGAAGAACTTAGCCGCACCTCCGCACTTGCCTCGCGCCATTCAGCTCTTGGCTCTGGGCTAGAGGATTGGAACGGAATGGGCACCGCCTGGACTTACGATACCGACCCTAATGACGAGCATGATGCGGTGCGCGAACGGGCTGGTATGTTTGACATGTCACCCCTGAAGAAGGTCTTCGTTCGCGGCCCGGATGCACAGGCGGTGCTGGACCACCTGACAACCCGTGACTTGTCGAAGGTCACGCCGGGCAAAGCGGCTTACCTTTGTGTGCTGACCGATGAGGGCGGGATCGCGGATGACGCTATCGTCTCGAACAATGGTGGTGACGAATGGATGATCGTACACGGTTCCGGCGACACAATGGCGCTTCTGGAAGCTTCTGCCGAGGGCCGCGATGTTGTGGTTCAGTTCACGGACGACCTGCATGATTTGTCCGTGCAGGGGCCTTCCGCACTGGACATCCTGAATGCACATACGGATATCGACCTCGGTACCCTTGCCTATTTCGAACACGCGCCTGCAACGCTATTCGGCCATGCCTGCCGTATCTCGCGCACCGGCTATTCCGGTGAACGCGGCTACGAAGTTTTTGCTGACGGAGCGGTGATCACCGACATTTGGGACAAGCTTGTCGAGGTCGGTGTCATGCCGTGCTCTTTCACCGCACTGGACAAAGTGCGGATTGAGGCGGGGCTTCTATTCTACGGTTACGACATGACTGAAGAAAACACGCCTTGGGAAGTCGGTCTAGGCTTCACGGTCAGCCGAACAAAAGGAGACTTTCGCGGCAAGGCGGCGCTGATGGAGGCAAATGGAAGCGAGAAGGTGAACAACATCTGCCTTGATATCAAACACCCGGACATGGTCGAGGGAGGTGAAACCTTGTCGTTGAACGGAGAAGAGGTGGGCGTCGTCAACAGCCCCTGCTACTCGCACCGTTTGGGCAGATCTCTTGCACTTGCGCACGTTCGGCCGGGTCTGGTCGCCGGTACTGAACTAAAGGTATTCGGGGATGGTTTGGAGACGACTGCGGAAATCGTCCGTGGTCCTGTATATGATCCTGAAAAGTCACGGACACACGGCTAGTTTTGTCTGTTTTGCATTGGATGGGCCTTAGTTGATGTGGCCCGTTGCTATCCGGCTGCTGTACTAAGAATTGGGCGGGTGACGAGCGACTATGAAGTTGCTCTTCATTCGCCGCAGAGACACCTATTGCAGTTAATCTGGCGACACTTTGGGTGGAAATTGTCTGACAGCCACCTATGGCGAGGTGATGGGGCAAAATGTGCCGCCCAGCTTAGGGCAGGTTGAATTACACGATCAGCAACTTGACAAGGTTTCTGCATCAATTAATTTTATCAACTAAAATAATATATCGAAGGACGCCGCCGAATGTATCTTGGATTGGATTTAGGAACATCGGGTCTTAGAGGAATACTGGTAGATGAAGCCGGTATCGTTGTAAGCAGCGCTGAGTTCAGCATTCCAACTTCGACGCCAAAACCTGGCTGGTCTGAGCAGAGACCTTCGGATTGGATCAAAGCCTGCAAGGAAGTTGTCAGCCAAATCCGCGAAAATGACGAAAAAGCTTTCACAAAACTGCTCGGCATTGGACTGAGTGGACATATGCACGGCGCAACGCTTCTGAATGCTGACGGTAAGGTGTTGAGGCCCTGTATTCTTTGGAACGATACGCGGTCAGCCAATGAGGCGAAGATACTGGATCAGACGCCACAAATGCGCTCCATATCGGGAAACATCGTCTTTCCCGGGTTCACAGCGCCAAAACTGGAATGGGTGCGCTCGCATGAACCGGAGGTTTTCTCGAAAACCGCAAAAGTTCTGTTGCCGAAGGATTTTTTGAGATTCTGGCTGACTGGCGATTACATCTCGGACATGTCGGACAGCGCTGGCACATCCTGGTTGGACGTAAACAAACGACAGTGGTCAGAACCTGCGCTGGCTTTGGGCCACATGCGCGCAGAACAAATGCCTCGCTTGGTCGAAGGGAGTGAGCCGGGTGGTGAGCTAAAGGCTGAACTAAGACAGGAGTGGGGGCTCGCAGGAACTGTTGTCGTGGCAGGTGGCGCGGGTGACAATGCAGCGGCAGCCTGCGGCATCGGGAGTGTAAATGACGGCGCGGGTTTTGTTTCTTTGGGAACGTCGGGCGTTCTTCTGGTTGCAAGAAATGCATATGCTCCTGCCCCGGAAACTGCGGTGCACTGCTTTTGCCACGCTGTACCTGATCGGTGGATACAAATGGGGGTCATACTCTCAGCAACAAACAGCATGAATTGGCTTTCGCGAAACCTCGGCCAATCCGTTGAAAAGCTGGCTAAGATGTTGCCTGATAGCGTGACGGGTCCTTCTGCGATTACGTTCCTGCCGTATTTGTCAGGAGAGCGAACCCCACATAACGACAGTCTGATCCGCGGTGCCTTTCTAGGCGTGGACGTCGCATCAGAACCCGTTGATTTGACCCAATCCGTCATGGAAGGCGTTGCGTTTGCGATGAGGGATTGTCTGGAAGCCTTAAAAAGCACCGGAACCGCACCGACCAGCCTGATGGCAGTCGGAGGAGGAGCGCGATCCAGGTTTTGGTTGGAAACATTGGCCACAGTACTACAAGTTCCACTGGACGTGCCCAAGGGCAGCGAGCTCGGAGCAGCCATGGGGGCTGCGCGCCTTGCCATCTGCGCCGCAAATAACGCGGAGCCAACCGAAGTTATGACATCGCCGGATATAGAGGAAAGCGTCGAGCCGCGCAGCGACCTAATTGCCGCTTATGAAAGTGAGTACGGGCGATACCGGCAGTTCTACAAGGCGCTTGCGCCGCTGGCAGTAAGATGACGCCTGAAACAGATAAGCTCTCTCGGATTGAAACGGCTGCGCTGACAGATGGGAATATTCGTGCAACGGTTCTGAACTATGGCGCAGTCACCCAGGGAATTTGGTACAAGGACGTACCGTTAATTCTTGGGTTTGATGACCCCAGTGCCTACCTCACCGATACGAACTATCTGGGCGCTATTGTCGGGCGCGTTGCGAACCGGATTGGCGGCGCGCGGTTTGACGTTGGAAGCTCCAGTTTTGAGCTGGACGCCAACGAGGGTTGTAACACTCTGCACGGTGGAAAGGATGGACTGTCTCAGCAATTCTGGGACCTTGAACGGGTTGCTCCAAATGAGGCCGTGCTGAGCTACGTTTCACCTGAAGGGGAAAGCGGCTTTCCGGGGGAGGTTAAGTTTGAGGTTCGCGTTTGTCTAAAGTTTCCCCGATTTATCTATTCAATCTTTGCTCGGCCCGATCGGCCAACACCGATAAGCGTCGCGCAACACAACTACTATACGCTGGGTAGCTCGGAAGGAATTGGTTCGCACAAGCTGAAACTCGCTTCAAACCGTTATTTGGAAATCGACAATCAGGGAATCCCTACCGGCCGCGTGCAGGCGGTCCAAGAAAGCCAATTAGACTTCACAGAACCAAAAGAGATTAGAAATGTCCCAGATGGTGTCGATCACTACTACTGCTTCGGCAATGATCATAACTCTCCGGTTTCGGTAGCCGAACTCACCGCGCCCTCTGGTCTTTCTCTAAATTTTTACTCAGATCAGCCCGGAGCACAGGTCTATTCGGCAGCCAAGCTTACAAAACCCTTTTTCAGTTTGGCTGGCCTTTGCATCGAACCATCAGGATACCCCAACGCAACGAATGTTTCGTCGTTTCCTTCGATAATATATACGCCGGAAAACCCATACCGACAGGTACTTACATTAGCGATATCCGAGGGTCAGCATGGGAGTTAGAAAACTACTTCTATTCGTTGTTATCTTGACTGCTTGTACTGGTAGCGTGAGTGCTCAGTCGCTTGGTCCTCCGCCGGAATTTATCGAGCCAGACTTCGAGAGTGTTGAATTGGGGCGATTGCTTTTTTACGATCCGATATTGTCCGGCAACAAAAATATCAGTTGCGCGACCTGTCATCATCCCAGACTTGGCACGTCTGACGGCCTATCTCTTGGTATTGGAGAAGGAGGGATTGGACTAGGATCACAGCGCACGCTGGATCCAGTGAATACTCCTGAACAACGTATACCCCGTAATTCACCGGGGCTGTGGAACCTCGGAGCAACAGAATTCACGACGTTTTTTCATGACGGTCGACTAGAGGCAGACCCATCACAGCCTGACGGTATCAGGACGCCGCTTGGTACTCATATGAGGTCCGGTTTTAAGTCTGCGTTGGCGGCACAAGCCATGTTCCCGGTGCTTTCAGCGGATGAAATGGCAGGTCACTATTCCGAGAATGATGTGAGCAAAGCGGTTCGGATTGGGTTTTTGACGCAGCAGGGCGGCGCGTGGGACAAGATCTCAGCACGAGTGGCTGAGATCCCTGAGTACGCGCAAAGATTCGACGAAATCGCACCGGATGACGAGATCTCTTTTACGGCCATTGCCAATGTGATTGCGGATTTCATCGCGTTCGAATGGCGTGCGGACAACAGTCCATTTGATCGCGCGATGCGAGGCGAAAGCGAATTGTCGGAAGAGACCGAGCTCGGCATGAGCTTGTTCTATGGCAAGGCTGGGTGCAGCAACTGCCATTCGGGCTGGTTCCAAACGGATCACAAATTTCATTCGATCGCGATGCCTCAGATTGGACCCGGGAAAGCCGCGCGATTTGAGAACCACGTTCGAGACGACGGTCGTCTTCGCGTGACAGGAAGCAGCGAAGACGCGTTTGCTTTTCGCACCCCATCGCTGCGCAATGTGACACTGACAGCGCCATACGGGCACAACGGGGCATATGCCGACCTAGAGGACATTGTGCGCCATCATTTGGATCCGGTGGCGTCTTTGCAAAACTATTCTATTGAAATGGCCCTGTTGCCAGACTTCCCCGGCGCTGAGGATAAGAGCCCACTGTTGGATCAGCGACACCTCGGCGCAATTGCTCAAAGTAACAGCTTGTCGAAGGTCGCGCTGACGGATCAGGAGATCGAACGGCTTCTCAGTTTTCTGACAAGCCTAGAAGACCCGGCTGAGCGGCTCGGCGTGCCCGATCAAGTTCCGAGCGGTCTGCCCGTAGATCGATAATTACCGTTGAATTCTGATGATTTGGTTGGCGCTATAGTCCTGCCACGCGTCGGGTGCGCCATCTGGCCAGATTACACGAACTTTGACATGGTCCTCACTTCCCAGGCCAAAATGATGAAACCCTGAGATTCCACCAGCATGGCCGCCGCCCACTGTTATTTCGCGGGTCTGGACGCCGTGTGAAGTTTTAGCTTCAATAAATCCACCCACTGCCGTGGAATTGGGCCGATCCTGAGCGACATCAAGCAGTAGCCAATTGCCACCTTGGGAAGTGTTCTGGCTGACTTCTAGTCTCGAACTACGGTTGAGAACCACCAAATCCAACCTCCCATCGTTATTCAAATCTGCGAGGGCCGCCCCGCGAGACTTTGCTATCGATGCAACGCCGGCATCCGCTGAGGCTTCGAAGAACTGGCCTTCGGAGGTCTGCAGAAGTAGATTGTTGGGGTCGTTCAGGGCGGCGTCTGGCATTTGCTCTACGTTTCCCTTGGCCACGAATACATCGTCCCAACCGTCATTGTTGACGTCACCGAACTGTGCGTGCCACCCGGTGGAAGGCCGTCCGTCACCGCCGATATGAGGTCTATGGGCCGTTGTGCCTTTTTCATAGGTAGCGTCGCGCCATGTTGGGCCCTTTGATCTTGGATCAAAGATTTGTAGCTTTTGGTCACCCATGGACGTCAAATAAACTTCCGGAAAACCGTCTCCGGTCAGATCGCGTGATGCAATTCCCATTCCCCAGATCGAATAGGATAGCCATCCTTCATCGGACCTATATAACCGCGGTTCACGCTCCATGGCCCAAAGTTGCTCCTGACCGCCGCGCACATAGTAGTGACGGTCGTTGCTAATTCGAAGGTCTGCGCGCCCGGTACGGGCCCAATCAGAGAATAGGATGGACAATGAGCAAAAGCCGGGTTCAAGATGCTCGGCCTTTCGATACTCGCCTCCGTCAGGCCGATAAAGAAGGGTTGGTCCGCAAGTTCCAAACGGGCCATCTGGGTCGAACCGATCAACATATGTTCCAAACGCCAACGTCGGTAAGGTTTCGTCGTTTTCCCAAGTTGCCGAGAAACCTGTCGTCCAGTGGTCATCTGAACGGAATCCGAGTTTGCTGAAGGGGCTGAACTGGCAATCTGACTGGCCTTGAAGCAGAAGATCTGCGCCCACACGCAAAATCGCCAGATCCATTATGCCGTCGCTATCAACGTCCAGTGGATATGCACCGGTTACTCCGGTTAATGACAGTTGATCGGGTGTTTGAACCTGAAAAGAAATCTCTTCCTGCGACGTGTTGTTGAAGAGTTGAGATGGATTTGAGCCGCCTGCCACGAACAATTCGGGCAGTTCGTCCCCGTTGCAATCGAAAACGGCTACTCCGCCACCAACAAAATGCTCCCAACCGCCGTCATAGACATGTTCTGGCACATCGATGTTTTCGAACGCGGGGACATTCGTCCCGGCGTTTGCAGCAGTGGCGATAGCCACAAATGCTGCAATCTCAGGACGCATTTGCCGCAAGCTCCTTAACTTTGAGGATCGAGATTTGTTCAATCCCATATGCAGCTGCGCCCTTGGCCCACATCAGGTCGCCCCAATGGTGCACTCTTATATCAGGCAAGGCCGCGTCGACGCTGATGACGCCATTTCGGATGCGTGCCATGACCTCATCCGTACAAAGGTGTTCGAAGCTCTTCTGTGTGCCTGAAACAATAATGCACTCAGGATCAAACAGGTTGATCAGATTGGAAACCCCAAGCCCGAACATTTGACCCGCGCGGGCAAGCACGGAAGCCGCTCTCTCATCTCCGGAAAAAGCGCGATCATGTATATCGGAAGCGGTCTTTAGCTCGTTGTTTTGACCCGTGACTGTCATTTCACGGAGTAGAGCGTAGTCGCCGACATAGGCTTCCAGACATCCACGTTGACCACACTGGCACAGTGCTCCGTCAAGTTGCACTTTGGTGTGTCCAAACTCAGCTCCGCAGCCTCTTTCTCCACGATATAGTTTGCCATCGAGAACGATCCCAAGACCAACTCCATGTTCGATTGTTACGACAAGGAAATTTTTGAGACCTTTGCCCAACCCAAATAGTTGTTCGGCTTTGGCGACAAGGTTGGCGTCGTTCTCAATGAAAGCGGGGCAGGGCAGTTGATTTGAGAGTAAACTCCTGAAATCAAAATTTCTTTCGGTTATCGAAGATGACCAGTGGACAAAGTTCCTGCTTGCATCTACCTGACCTGCCACCCCGATTGAGACGCCAGCCAGTTGTCCAACGGAGCCACCGATTTTTGCGCAGGTTTCCTCTAGTGCTTTTTGGATCGTCGACACAAAATCTGTTGGCGACATTCTGGCGTTGTCCAAGGGAAATTTGTGTGAAGTGACTTCGTTGCCCTCAAAATCGACTAGAATAATCGAGATCATCTGCCGTGCAATCTTAAGTCCAGCCACGAGGAAAGATTGACCGTCCAATTGAAGTAAGACCTTTGGCCTGCCTCTTTTCCCGGATTTGGACTGCGCTTCACTTTCAATCTCTTTGATTAGCCCGGCCGAGATGAGATCGGCAGTCGCTGCGGTGACCGTCGCAGGGCTAGTCTGCAAGGCAGATGCGATTTCGATCCGCGGGACCGCTCCTTTTGTTCTGATGTGCTCCAACACCCGCAGTCGGGTTGCATTTCTTTGTTCCAAAGAAATCGGAGAGGCTTTGCTTTTCAGCATTTTGTCCTCGCGAATCTCACTGTTGGCTCAACTTATTTGAATTTGATCTCGTCTAATAGAGTAAATATTTTACCGACTGAAATAAATATGGTATTCAAAATTGTGAGACCCGCGAATCGAGATGCGGTGGCTCGGCAAAAGGGAGGAAATCATGAAGAGAATTCTCAGCTTCTCAGCTGTGGCCACCTTGTTGGCCTCGACTGCGTTCGCAGAGCCTGTGGTCGGTGTGAGCTGGTCCAATTTTCAGGAAGAACGTTGGAAAACGGACGAAGCAGCCATCAAATCGGCGCTTGAAGCAGGTGGAGCCGAATACATTTCGGCAGATGCCCAATCGTCTTCGGCAAAACAGCTTTCGGACATCGAAAGCTTGATCGCTCAGGGCGTGGACGCGTTAATCATTCTGGCGCAAGACGCGCAGGCGATTGGACCGGCTGTTCAGGCGGCCGCTGATGAAGGTATTCCTGTCATTGCTTATGACCGCCTGATTGAAGACGATCGAGCGTTTTACCTGACCTTCGACAACGTTGAGGTAGGTAGAATGCAGGCCCGTGCAGTCTTTGAAGCAATGCCCAAGGGCAATTACGTGATGATCAAGGGTTCCCCGACCGATCCGAATGCGGATTTCCTGCGCGGTGGTCAGCAAGAGATTATCGGAGCAGCGGTAGATAGCGGTGATATCGTAATTGTTGGCGAGGCCTATACGGATGGCTGGCTGCCAGCGAACGCACAGCGGAACATGGAGCAGATTCTGACCGCAAATGAAAACAACGTGGACGCGGTCGTTGCTTCGAATGATGGAACAGCCGGCGGCGTTGTTGCAGCTCTGACCGCACAGGGCATGGAAGGCATTCCGGTCTCCGGTCAGGACGGTGACCATGCAGCATTGAACCGGGTTGCGTTGGGAACTCAAACTGTTTCGGTTTGGAAGGATGCTCGTGAGCTGGGTAAGGCAGCTGGCGAAATCGCGGTCGCATTGAGCGGGGGCACAAGCCCAGCAGATGTTGAAGGTGCCGTCAGCTGGACCTCACCTGGTGGAACGGCGATGAATTCTGTCTTCCTTGCGCCTGTGCCAATCACCAAGGACAACCTTTCAGTGGTTGTAGACGCCGGTTGGATTCCGCTGGAAGACTTGTGCCAGGGCGTCGAAAGCGGTCCCGCGCCCTGTAACTAAACTTAAAAATCCCTGACCCTATCGTTAGGGCCGGGGACTATCGCTGACAATGAAAGATCGGAAATGACCGAAACTTCGTCTCAGCCGGTACCTGAAAAAGCAAGGCCCAACCTGTTCCAGCAATTGGAACTGGATATGCGGCTTTTGGGAATGATCGGCGCGTTTGTCATCCTTTGCATCGGGTTCAATATCGTCACGGATGGGCGGTTCCTCACCCCTCGCAACCTGTTCAACCTGTCCATTCAGACGGTTTCAGTGGCTATCATGGCGTGTGGGATGGTGTTCATTATCGTTACGCGGCACATCGACTTATCAGTCGGAGCGCTTCTGGCGACCACCTCGGCCGTGATGGCGATGACGCAAACCGAACTGTTGCCTCATGTGTTGGGGATGGGTTTGAACAACCCGGCAACCTGGGCGATTACTATAGTTGTCGGGTTGCTAGTTGGTACACTGATTGGTGCATTCCACGGATGGATGGTTGGCTATCTGACGATTCCGGCCTTCATCGTCACACTCGGCGGATTCTTAGTCTGGAGAAACGTGGCATGGTATTTGACCAGTGGTCAGACCATTGGACCTCTGGACAGCACATTTCTGATGTTCGGCGGTACAAACGGAACATTGGGGACAACGACAAGCTGGCTGTTCGGGCTTTTCGCTACCGCAATCGCCATCTGGGCCTTGTGGAGCGGGCGGCGAGCAAAGGCCGCGCATGGTTTCCCTGTCAAACCTGTTTGGGCTGAGACCACCTTGGCCGGAGTAATTGCGATTGCCATACTTGGATACGTTTACATCGTAAACAGCTACGCCATTCCAACGCGCCGACTACAACGCATGTTCGAGGCGCGCGGAGAGACGATGCCCGAGGGGCTGGTCGTTGGCTACGGCATACCGATTTCGGTCCTCATCCTGATTATTGTGGCCGTCACCCTTACGGTCGTGGCGCGGAAAACCCGGTTCGGTCGCTACATCTTTGCCACTGGTGGTAACCCGGACGCGGCAGAGCTTTCCGGTATCAATACACGGCTGCTAACTGTGAAGATCTTTGCGCTTATGGGCTTCCTGTGCGCCGTTTCTGCTGTGGTCGCTTCGGCGCGTTTGGCAAACCATTCGAACGATATTGGCACGCTGGATGAGCTGAGGGTCATCGCCGCCGCAGTTATCGGTGGAACGGCCCTATCCGGGGGCATCGGTACTATCTACGGAGCAATACTTGGCGCGTTGATCATGCAAGCACTTCAATCAGGTATGGCCATGGTTGGGGTCGACGCGCCGTTTCAGAACATAGTGGTTGGCAGCGTCCTTGTGCTGGCCGTCTACATCGACATCGTCTATCGCAAGCGACTGGGAGCAAAATGATGCAAGCTCAGGATACGCAGAAAACCTCCCTCAACTCCGGACGTGGCTCGGGCGCGCCGCCACTTGTCGAGATGCGTGACATTTCGATTTCGTTCGGCGGGATCAAAGCTGTCGATCATGTGTCTGTCGATCTCTACCCCGGTGAAGTCGTTGGTCTGCTGGGGCATAATGGGGCTGGAAAGTCCACGTTGATCAAGGTGCTTTCGGGCGCCTACCAAAAGGATGACGGCGAGATTTTGATCGACGGTAAGCCAGTCGAGATCGGTAATCCTCGTGACGCGCGGGCGAACAATATCGAGACGATCTACCAAACACTCGCCTTGGCCGATAATCTCGACGCGACGTCGAACCTCTTCCTTGGACGCGAGATGACAACACCATTCGGGTTGGTCAACGACGCGGCCATGGAGGCCGAGTGTCGCAAGATCATGGCGCAGCTCAATCCCAACTTTCAGAAGTTCAATGATCCTGTGTCCGCGTTGTCGGGTGGCCAAAGACAGTCTGTGGCGATTGCTCGGGCAGTCTATTTCAACGCCCGCATTCTGATCATGGATGAACCCACCGCGGCGCTTGGTCCGCATGAAACGCAGATGGTGGCAGAACTGATCCACCAGTTAAAAGCGCAAGGCATCGGGATATTCCTGATCGATCACGACGTGCATGCCGTTATGGAACTTTGCGATCGTGCCTCGGTCATGAAGAACGGGAAACTGGTTGGGACAGTAGATATCGCAGACGTCACAGACGATGATCTTTTGTCGATGATCATACTCGGCAAGCAACCAGCACAAAAAGCAGAGTAGGGGGCAGCCATGCCAAGCGGATTTTTTGAAGGGATCGAGCCGATCCGGTTTGAAGGCGCGGACAGCAGGAACCCTCTGGCCTTCCGCCACTACAACCCGAATGAGATCATACTGGGTAAGCGTATGGAAGACCATCTGCGGTTTGCAGTGGCCTGGTGGCACTCTTTCGCGTGGGAGGGGGGCGACCCCTTTGGTGGTCCAACTTTCGAACGTCCATGGCATCCGCAAGACGACATGGGGCGAGCCCGCATGAAAGCGGATATCGCGTTCGAAATGTTTGAGATTTTGGGCCAGCCCTACTTTTGTTGGCACGATGCGGACATCCGGCCTGAGCAAGGCAATTTTGCTGACAATCTGAGAACACTAGAAGAAATCACCGACTATATCGGCGAAAAGATGCAGGTGTCTGGCACTAAATTGCTTTGGGGTACGGCCAACATGTTCAGCCACCGTCGCTGGATGGCGGGGGCCAGCACCAACCCTGATCCAGAGGTTTTTGCGTTCGCGGCGGCAACGGTCAAATCATGCCTGGACGCAACCCACAAATTGGGTGGTGAGAATTATGTTCTCTGGGGGGGGCGTGAAGGTTACGAGACGCTGCTGAACACGGATATGAAAACCGAACTGGATCACATGGGCCGGTTTCTGAATATGGTTGTGGAATACAAACACAAGATTGGGTTCAAAGGCACTATTCTTGTAGAACCCAAACCTCAGGAACCCTCGAAGCACCAATACGACTACGACGCGGCAACCTGCATCGGGTTTCTTAGGAAATACGGGTTGGAGAACGAGGTAAAATTGAACCTCGAGCAGGGGCACGCGATACTTGCCGGGCATAGCTTCGAACATGAAATTGCGGTTGCTGCTGCAGAGGGAATGCTGGGTTCGATTGATATGAACCGCAATGATTACCAATCTGGGTGGGACACAGATCAATTCCCGAACAACACACCAGAAGTTGCCTTGGCCTATTACTGCATACTGAACGCCGGAGGATTCGCGACCGGGGGTACTAATTTTGACGCCAAGATACGCCGTCAGTCGATTGATGCCAAAGACCTGGTGGCGGCCCATGTCGGTGGCATGGATATCTGTGCGCGAGGTCTCAAGGCGGCGGCAGCGATGATTGACGATGGTGGCCTTCAAGCGGCGCTTTCCGACAGGTATTCCGGCTGGAATACGCCCGAAGCCCAAGCCATGTTGAACAGCAATCTGGATGACATTGCCGCTCAAGTCTTGGCAAAAGCTGTCAATCCAGCTCCACGATCGGGGCGTCAGGAAATCCTGGAAAGCTACGTCAATAGATTTGTTTGAAAGGCTTGCTTTCAGAAACTGGGGTGACTGCAGGATCGTGGGAATTGCCCCCTCATTAAAGCCGCTTATGGAAGCAAAATTGCAATGAATGTGAGTTCGGATGAATTCTGTTGAACAGTTTAAGCTGCGCCAAGCAACAACGTACTGTCCAATGGTTTACGATGTCGGTTCTGAGAGCCGACAAATTGGGCAGAAACCGGGCGTGCATTAACCTTTCTCGAGTCATGTTCGAATTCGCTATGCAGTTTAGTGTGGCCAGAGCGGATCAGAGGGGCATGAGTTCGCACGTTTGCCGAACACGTCGCTCTATGAAGCGATATCTTAGCTCGATCATGTTGCGATTGACCGCCTCTTCAACTTGCTCGCCTTCATTGTGAGCGCAAATTCCTAGGAGCCATGTAGTAGGCTGGTTCACTTGGTTGTTGATAGTGGAACGGAACCTGTCTTCAGCGGAGTAGCGTTGCGATTGACCGCGAAGTCGCGAAAGCCCACCGGTGCAACCAGCTTGCGAATTGCGACAGTTCTATTGGGGTTATATCGCGTGCGCCTTTTATTGCCGACGCCATGCACACTCTGATGACTGCTTGGTTACGCTCTTGCTTGCGTTGATTGGCAAGAACCGACTTATGCTAGGTCACACCATTCGAATGCGGCTACTCTTGTTTGGTGGTAGGAAGCGGCTGTGAGCTTGTGATGGTGAAGGCAGAACAGGTTGGAAATTTGATCATGCACGTGCAGGAAAAGCTGCGACTACCCGGCGGACTTGAACCGGCCTTGAAATTTCTCTCGCTTCCGCGCTGGCCTGTGGCGTCCTTCGACACGATTAGGCGACCACATGTGCGCGGTGACCGAGGTCCAGCGTTAGCCAATGCAGGGCCTCGACAAGCGGTTGGTGGGCAGGGTCAATAACTTAACGACGCCACCGCAAATACCTTCAATCTTGGTGCTGTGCTTGTGCCGTAAACCATGACACCACTGTGTCGATTGCGCGGGAGGGATCAGACCTGCGCAGTGCAAGAAGATAAAAGTCTTGTGGGCCGGTACCGATCGAATATCCAAGGTCCAGCAGCTTACCCGCCGCAATTTCGTCGGAAACAAGAAATCTGCTAACGAGTGCAACACCCTGCCCAGAGATTGCTGCGTCTACGGCCAATGCGGTCTGACTTAGCCTGAGGCCACGCTTGTGTTGATCCACAAGACCGGCTGCAGCCAACAGGTCGGGCCAGAGATCATGCGCATCATGTATCTTTGGAAGGTTTGAAAGCGTCTCCGGTCTGATCGGAAGGTCCACATTTGCCAACAGCTTCGGCGCGGCGACGGCAATTACATCCTGCCTGAACAACAGCGTTGCCTTGATCGACGCCCCAAAGGGCGGCGCACCCTGGCGAATGGCCAGATCAATACCATCGCTGTGAAAACTCGATACCTTCTCTGTTGCCAGAATACGCAGGTCTATGTCGGGGTACGTGCCTGAAAAATCCGGCAGGTTCGGGATGAGCCACTTTGCGGCAAATGTTGGCGTAACACTGATCAGCACCTTGTTGGGTTCAGGTTTCAGATGCGCCGTCGCACTGCGCAACTCGGCAAAAGCCTGCGCAACCCTCGTGTGATAACTGCGGCCGGTGCTCGTCAGGGCCAACCCTTTTGGCAACCGTTCGAACAGCTTTACGCCCAGTTGTGCCTCAAGCTGACGGACTTGTTGTGCGACGGCCCCTTGCGTCACGCCCATCTCATCGGCAGCAGCCCGAAAGTTCAGGCGGCGTCCTGCGACGTCGAAAGCGCGAAGCCCGTTGAGGGGAGGGAGGTCTGTCATTTGGCAATAGTATTTCTATTGGCATGAAACTTCAATTCTCGCGCGAACTTTCAAAAAGATTGCAATATTTTCAAGCTCACTGATTAAGGAGGCAGCAATGGCAATAGAAAAAGTAGCCCTAATTACAGCAGGTGGAAGTGGGATGGGAGCAGATGCTGCACGTCGGCTTGCCGCAGACGGGTTCAAGGTCGGTGTCCTTTCCTCGTCTGGGAAAGGCGAAGCGCTTGGTGCCGAGTTGGGAGGATTTGGGGTGACGGGCTCCAACCTGAACCTGGATGATGTGTCGGCCCTTGTTCATGGTGCGCGGGACCGTTGGGGGCGTGTTGATGTATTGGTAAACTCGGCAGGTCACGGGCCCAAAGGCCCGGTTCTAGAAATCAGCGATGATGACTGGCATCAGGGCATGGAAGTCTATTTGCTGAATGTTATCCGGCCGACGCGACTGGTAACACCGGTCATGCAACAGCAGGGGGGTGGAGTGATTATCAACATCTCGACCTTCGCGGCATTTGAGCCCGATCCTTTGTTCCCAACTTCCGGTGTGTTCCGCGCTGGTTTGGCTGCGTTCACCAAGCTGTTTGCGGACAGCTATGCAGCCCAAAACATCCGCATGAACAATATCCTGCCGGGTTTTATCGATAGCTTGCCGGAAGCCGATGATCGCAAGGCGCGCATCCCCATGGGGCGGTATGGACGCGCGGACGAAGTTTCATCGCTCGTCTCTTTTCTCGCGTCACCGGGCGGCGGCTATATGACGGGTCAGAATTTGCGCGTTGATGGAGGGCTCACACGTGCGGTCTGATACCTTACTGAAAGCACCGACGTTCGAGCGTCTTGTGTTTGCGGTCAAATGGGGCGCTTCTACGATTCAGATCGTGGGGTATACGGCAACGGGATTTGGCTGGACGCCATGGAACCTTTACTTCTTCCTGGTGGGAGTTGCGGGATGGTTTGCGGTTGGCGCACTGTGGAATGATAAAGCCTTGATGCTCGTGCATCTCGTGGCTCTGGGGGTGATGATTGCAGGCATGAGCTCCGGCTAGTGTCGAAGAACAGCGTTTTGTGGGAAAACGAAGAGATCTTAGTGTCGAGCGTTAAAGTGATCGGGTCTGATCTTTTGAACTACACTTCTTTGGTTGATCCTCTGACGATGAGCCTTGCGCCGAGCTTTTCAGGTTTGGGTTCTTGCTGGGTCGTGATCCAATGTGCCAGTGCGTCCGCAGCACACTCACCCATTCGGGAAACGGGTAAATGTACGCTTGTCAATGGTGGGACGGTTACGGCCGAAGTTGGAAGATCATCAATGCCCACCATGGAAATCTGGTCCGGGACGACAATCTTTTGTGCCTGAAGACCCAACAATACCCCCAGGGCAACGACGTCGGACAGGCACAAAATAGCGTCTGGCCTATGGCGTAAATTGCCAAGCTGTTTCGCGACGTCCGCTCCTCCTTGATGACTGATTTCTGTTTCAAAGGTCGCAAGATTGCCTGCGAACGAAAGGGCTTTGAGGCCAGCAAGACGTTCTCGCGTGCGGTCATTGTCGTGAACAGGGCCGTGTACAACTGCAATGTCACGATGGCCGAGGTCGGCAAGATGCTGCAAGGCAAGTTGCGCCGCAGTCGCGTTGTCGTATCCGATGGTTGGCAGAGGGTTTTCAGGGTCAAAGAAAGATGTGATGATCGTTGGCACCATTGTGCGCTCGATCAGATCGTGAAAGGCGGGGCTGTGCGTGGCTCCGGTAATGATGAGGCCCTCTGCTCCGATATCTATGAGGCTTTTGGCTTTCTCAGCTTCGATGTCCAAGCGTGCCTCGGTTGTCGCGACGATTAGAGACAATTGATGGTCCGACAACTTGCGTTCCAAAGCAGCGAGAAAGCGAGCAAAGATTGCGTTGTCCAGAGTTGGAACCAGTGCCCCGACAAACCGAGTACGGCCAGAATTGATTGCGCGGGCGGCGGCGCTAGGGACGAATTTTAGTTCAGCAATGGCGGTCTGAACTTTTTCCAGCGTGTCTTTTTTCACCACAGTCGGTTCGTTCAGTACCCGTGACACTGTTGCGACGGATACACCTGCAGCCTTTGCAACATCTCTGAGATTCGCACGTTTTTTAGGCTCTGGAGCTTTTTGCATCGTGGGTTTTAGGCGTCCATTTTGCGGGTTCTTGAGGAAAGTGTTGACATATGTAACTAGTTTCATCAACCTCTGTAACTAGTTACATTTTGGGAATCTGTGCTGCCATGCAGGGATCATCTGTCTTACATGCGTTCACGAATACAGGGTTTTCCGGCCTTGGTCGCCGGTTTCCGGGCTTTCCGAAAACTTCTGGTATCAGCACGCATATCCTGGCTCCGCGTGAAGCTACCCGGCTAAGCATGAAACCCGGAGATATCATTTCAATAGAAGGGGTTGGCTCTGGTCGGCTATTGGACCTTGTGGCTTTCGCCGACGATGGGCAGCCGGTTTTGGCAGCGCTGGGTTTGACGGCAACTGGACTGCTTGAATGGGGTGGTTTTGACAGCGACCGCCTCTTGGGTTGGGTCACGGCGCAGGGCGGTGATCGGCGGGTTCCCTGTCACAGGTTGGAGCAGGTTCCGGAGACCCTGATTCTACGAGCGAACCAAGCGGCGACGGTATGGGTAATCTGCACCGCTGGGGTTGCAGAACTAATCGAGGGCAGGGAAGCCGGATGCGTTACAGTCTTGCATAAGTCAGCGGCTTCAAAGGGGGCGCAGCTGCCGCCGTTGCTGGGTGATACGCGGGATGAATTCACCGTACAACGAGGAAGCGCAGTGGCTTACGAGCTGAAGGCCGGAGAATTCGTTCAGATCATTGATGTCGAGGGCCAGCAGTGTTCTGACTTCATGGCGCTGCAGGCGGATGGTTTGGACCGAGGCGAAGAGTGGATGATCGACTCGACGGCCACCCGATCGATGGTACGACGCGCTTATCCCGGCCCCGGATTGCTGGACAAATTTTTTGACCGTGAGATGCGACCGCTACTGAATGTTGTACAGGACACATGCGGTCGTCATGACACATTTGGGCTAGCATGCACAGCGCGCGGGTATGAGGATCGGGGCTTTCCCGGCCATCTGAATTGCTCTGACAACATGTCCCACGCCTTGGCGCCCTATGGAGTGGCACGTCGACTGGCGTGGCCCGCGATCAACTTTTTCTGGAACACGTGGATCGACCCGGCGACGCATCACATTCTCACCGAAGAATCCCATTCGCGCCCCGGAGACTACGTCGCCATGCGCGCGCTCGATGATCTTGTCTGTGTTTCGACAGCCTGTCCGGACGACATCGATCCGATCAATGGCTGGAACCCGACCGATGTGCATGTGCGCATCTATCGCCCCGAAACGCCGATCCGCCGAGCGGTTGCCTATCGTGAAAAGGAAGACGCCCCAATGTCGATCAGTCAGGAGTCCGCCTTTCATGACCGTCTGGCCCCACTGACCCAGCATTTTGCACCTGCGCGCGACTTGTGGGCGCCAGTAAGTTATCCTGCCCACGGTACTTTGGGTGAATATTGGGCCTGCCGCCAGGCGGTGACCGTCCAGGACATGAGCGGCCTTCGCAAATTCGATATCGTTGGCCCGGATGCCGAGGCATTGATGCAGTTGGCGACCACACGCAATGTGGCAAAGCTCCCGGTCTGGCGCGGGTCTTATACGCTAATGTGCGACGAAAGTGGTTCGGTTATCGACGATGGCACTCTGTTTCGTCTCGCGCCTGAGATCTTCCGCTGGTGCTGTGGGTCCGAAGAGAGCGGGCGCGTGTTGCAAGAATTGGCGGACGCGCGCGGTCTACAAGTGCGCGTCCATGCGCTCCGTGGGGCGATGCCGAACCTCGCCATTCAAGGGCCGAAATCCCGCGACTTGTTACGAAAAATCGCCTTTACCCAGCCGCATGTTCCGGCTCTGGACCACCTGAGATGGTTCGGCGTCACTATCGCGCGTTTGAACAACCGTGAGGGCGCGCCGTTCATGCTGTCGCGCTCAGGCTATACCGGGGAATTGGGGTATGAGGTCTTCTGTTCCAAATCCGACGCCATTGCAATCTGGGATGCAGTGATGGAGGCAGGCGAGGAATTCGGGATCACTCCGATGGGCTCGGCCGCGCTGGACATCATCAGGGTCGAAGCTGGTCTGGCTGCTGCAAATGCCGAATTCGCGCCGGGTGTCGATGCGTTTGAGGCTGGTTTAGGCTTCGCCGTTGATCTCACCAAATCCGAATTCACTGGCAAAGCTGCATTGGAACGCAACGCCCGCGACCCGCGCCGGGTGCTCAAAGGGCTGCTGATCTGTTGTGACGACGTACCGGCCCACGGTGCCCCTGTTTTTTCTGGCGAACGGCAGGTGGGTATCGTCACGTCGGCGACACGTTCACCCATGCTGGAGCACGCCATCGCCATGGCTCGGCTATCCCTCGAGTATGCGGACAACGACACCCACTTGGAGATCGGCCAACTCGACGGGCACATGAAGCGCCTCGGCGCAACCGTCTCGGACATTCCATTCATAGACCCGCAACGCAAGCGGGCGCGCGCCTGAACGCGCAAGCAACTCAACGCAACGGGAGAAGACATATGAGAAAACTCGCACTTACGGCAACCTTAGCCCTGACTTTGGGCGCGACAACGGCATTGGCGCAGGACAAGGTCATGGTGGGTGAACCCAGCTGGCCCGGTGCCAAAATAATGAGCCGTGTGATCGGGCAGGTAATCGAAACCCGTCTGGGCGGCGAGGTGGGCTATGCCCCCGGCGCCAATGCGGTGATTTTTGCCGCCATGGATGGCGGGCGCGGCGATATCGATGTGCACCCGGATGTCTGGCTGCCAAACCAGTCGTCCTTCACTGACGAATATGTCGATCAGAAGGGTACAGTGGCGCTGTCGTCAGGCAGCTATGAAGGCCGTGCCGGGATTTGCGTGCCGAACTATATGGTCGAGGATCACAACATCAAATCCATTTACGATCTGGCGACACCTATGGCTCAGGAATTGTTCGACTCCGATGGTGACGGGCTGGGTGAGGTCTGGGTAGGCGCCTCCGGTTGGGCTTCAACCAACACGTTCAAGGTGCGTGTGCGGGATTATGGGATTGAAACCTTCCTGACACCTACAACCGAGGATGAAACCGTGTTTTATTCGCGACTGAAGGATCAGATCGACCAGCAAAAGGGTGCAGCGTTCTACTGCTACGCGCCGCACTACGTACACGCGCTCTATGACGTGACCATTTTGGAAGAGCCGGAACATGACGCGACCACCTACAAGATGGTGCAGCCGGATCAGGATGCCGATTGGTACAACAAATCCCACGTCAGCACGGGTGAGCCGGTCAAAACCGTCACGGTTGCGCATTCGAAATCGCTGGAGCAGCGCAACCCGGCAGCGGCATCCTTCTTGGCCAATATCGACATGGATGCGGGTGAGCTAAGCGGGCTGACCTATGAGGTGGTGGTCAAAGGGCGTGACACCGATGAGGTGGTCGCCGAATGGATCGCCGCTAATGGCGACACAGTCGACAGCTGGCTTGGTCTGACCACCAATTGAATCCAGTGTGCCCTCGAAATCCGGGGGCACCCTTCAACACACACAATAGCAGCGGGGCCAGTATGACAGCGGATATCGCAATCGACGCAAAGGGTGTATGGAAAGTGTTCGGTGCACGGTCGCAGGAGGCTTTGAACGCCATCCACAGCGAGGGGCTGAGCAAGGCCGAAGTGCTGGAACGCTTCAACTGTGTTGTCGGCGTGGCCGATGCAAGCTTCGAGATCGAACGGGGCGAACTGTTCTGCGTTATGGGCCTTTCAGGCTCGGGCAAATCGACCCTCGTGCGTCATGTGAACCGCCTGCTGGAACCCACTGATGGCCATATCTACTTGGATGGCGAGGACGTGATGGGCCTGAATGATGATGGCCTGCGTGATCTGCGTAACCGACGCGTGGCCATGGTGTTTCAGAACTTCGGTCTGATGCCCCACCGAACCGTGCGCGACAACGTGGCGATGCCGCTGGAAATACGCGGCACCGGAAAGGCCCGCCGCTGGGAAGAAGCGGATCGGGTTCTGGAATTGGTCGAATTGAACGGTTGGGAGGACAAATACGCCCATGAGCTTTCGGGCGGTATGCAGCAACGGGTCGGTCTTGCCCGCGCCATCGCCGCCGATCCCGAAATCCTGCTGATGGATGAGCCGTTCTCGGCCCTCGACCCGCTGATCCGCAAGCAGTTGCAGGATCAGTTCATGGAGCTGAGTCACAAGCTGAGCAAGACCACGATGTTCATCACCCATGACCTCGACGAGGCAATCCGCATTGGCCATCGCATTGCAATCATGAAGGACGGCCGGATCGTGCAGATCGGCACACCGGAAGAAATCATCCTTAACCCTGCCGATGACTATGTTGCCGACTTCGTGGCTGGGATTTCTAAACTCAACATGATCTTCGCCCACGCGGTGATGAAACCGGTCGACGAGTTCGAGGCGCATCACGGCGAAGTACCTGACGATGCGAAAGAGGCCCATCCGGATATGGACCTGTCCGACCTGATGAATCTCTGCGTCGAGGGCCACGGCGTTGTGGCTGTAACGCAGGATGGCAAGACCGTGGGCGTGATCAACCGCGCGGGCCTTATCCGCGCGATTCAGGACAGCCAGGCATAAGGGGACCGCTATGAAACATGTTGATATGCAACAGATCCAACCGGAAACTGCCGACCGCCTGAATGATCTGATCGGAGATTTCGTAGGGCAGGGGCAGTCCTATTATCAAAAGGCCTTCGCCTACATGATGCAGGCACCAGGCTATCGCTTTACGGTGAACAAAGCCGCGGCGATCCTCGGACCGATCTGGTTTGGGGCGCGAGGACTATGGTCGTGGTTTCTGGGATTCCTGGTTCTGGAAACACTTGCCTATATCCAGATTGGCTTGGGCTTTTTTGGCGATCTGGGACGTGAATTTCGGGAGCGGGCGGAGCAGATCGAGCAGACGTTGGAGTTGCGTCGGCAACAGATTGCAGCAGCGGAACAATCCGGGTCGGCGACGCTTGATTCACTCAAACGCGCTGCGGAATCGCTTGAGGGTGCTCTGGCGGCTGCACAAGAGGCAGCCCGCACTGCGGATTCGACCGGGATCACTTATCTGGTCATCGGGATCGTCCTGTTGCTGGCGGTCAAGCTTCTGGCTGCCTCTCTGGCCAATTGGACGCTGGAAGGGCAATTCGCGCGTTGGCGATCAGATTCCAATGTAGCGCATGGGTGGTCCATCCCTCGGTTGATTGTCGCTACGGCGCTGACTGGCGTGGTCGTTATCCTTTCCATGATTAAGTTCGCTCAACCTGACGCAGTGGCAGTACTAAAAACCTTCCCGACTAACCGGGACTGGCGACTGAATGTAGGCGACGGGGTGCAGGCGGTGTTCGAATGGACCAAAACCGCCGGGCGAGGATTCTTCGATGGACTGACCTACGGGATGCGCACCCTTCTGGACTGGATCGAAGTTGTTCTAGTCGACACCCCCTGGCCGGTGGTTGCACTGGTGATCATCATGCTGGCCTACCTGTCGGCCGGTCCGCGTGTGGCGATCTTTACCGGTGCCGCACTGGCCTATCTGGGCTTGTTGGATTTCTGGGAAAAGGCAATGACCACGATTGCCCTGTTGGGGGCCGCAGCGCTGATTTCCATCACATTGGGTATTCCGCTGGGTATCTATTGTGCCCGTCGGCCCCGCGCTTTTGCGATCGTGCGGCCCATACTTGATTTCATGCAGTCGATGCCATCCTTCGTTTACCTGATCCCGGTTGTGGCCTTCATCGGATCGGGCAAACCAGCCGGCGTTGTGGCGACCATGATCTTTGGCAGCCCTCCGGTGATCCGTTTCACTGTTCTTGGTTTGCAGCAGGTGCCCGAAACAGTGCGCGAGGCCGCCTTGGCGTTCGGTGCAACACCTCGGTATCTGCTGTGGCGGGTCGACCTGCCGTTGGCACACAAGACCATCATGGCGGGGGTAAACCAGACCATCCTGATGTCGCTGGCCATGGTCGTTGTCGCGTCACTGATCGGAGCCAAAGGACTGGGAGAGGATGTGTTGGAGGCGCTGCAATACGCGGCGGCGGGGCAGGGTATCCTGGCCGGTCTCGCGATCCTGTTCTGCGCACTCATTCTGGATCGGATTGTGGCCGGAAAGAAATAACTTACGAGTGCACGTGATCACTAGTCGAGCGGCAGGTGATCACGCCCCTTAGTTGCCTTGCTTGACGTAGACTGCGATGGCTGTTCGGCTGCTTTTCAGCTTTCGCTACGCGCGGCGCATGCGAGTCAGTAACAGGAGATAAATTACCGCAATGGGCTCATTCCACCAGCTGAGCGATCTGCAGGAAATGGGTGCTCCGAGCCCAGAGTGACAGATGCTGCGCTTTGCGCGAATGTCAGCTTGGATTGGTTTCTTCAGAAAGCGCCAACGCGATCTGTTGCGTTTCAGGGCGTTGACGAGAGGCGTCTGGAAGGTTCACAAGAATGAATCGACCAGTTGTGCATGACCGCTCGTCCGCCTTCACAAGCGAGCCGGACTGCAAGGCCTCTTCGATCAACGGCAAATGTCCCATTAACATGCCTGCGCCAGCCTTCGTCTCTTCCACCGCCAGACTATACAATGAAAATTGTGCACCTCTTTGAGGGTGTTGCACCGGCGCTCCCACGGTTTCTGACCAAAGTCGCCAATCGTCGATCCAAGTTTGATCGTGTAACAATGCAATATGATCGAAACCCTCAAATCGCTTTAAAACTGAGGGTGCGCATACAGGGACGATCTCGTCGGAGCAAATCCGGATCTGATTTTGATCGGGGTCTGGCACGCCAATGAAAATGGACAAATCGAATAGCTCGCGCGTTAAGCTGGGTGGGGTTTCCATCGCTGTGACAGAGAAATTGATCTCGGGGAACAGCTCTCTGATCCTAGCAAGGCGCCTGGGCAGCCAAAGTTGGGCGAGGGACGGAAGGGCCGCAATGTGAAAATCGGTATCTGGTCTCAGATTGCGCAGCGCGTGTGTGGCGTCCGCCAATCCGTCAAAAGCGGTAGTGAATTTTGGCAGTAGATCGGATCCAGCAGCCGTAAGCGATACTCCTTGGGCGTTGCGGCGAAACAAGGCCGTGCCTGCCCAACCTTCGAGCGTTTTTATGTGCTGCGAAATCGCACCTGGCGTGACGTTCAATTCCTCCGCGGCAGCGACAAAACTGATGTGCCTTGCAGCCGCCTCAAATGCACGCATGGCGTTCAATGGAGGACCTTTGGGGCGTTTGGGTGCAACACTCACGACTTTAGCCTTAGTTTTTCTACGCCGAGAAATAGCATTTCTGCTTTGCGCTGTCACCGCGTTCAAGGGCACACTATCCCAAACGGAGGATATACAATGACGCTTGTGGAACGAGATTGGGTGCCTGCGACCTGCGAAACACGGGTTCAGGACATTGCGAACAAGTCGGCAGGTATGGCATCTGCCGATCTTCTGACCCGAATTGAAGGTCTTGCCGAAAAGAACCGTGTGATCCACGAAGAAGAGTGTTTCAACCTCAACCCGGCCACTAATGTGATGAACCCCAAGGCCGAAGCGCTTTTGTCCTCTGGCATCGGCTCACGGCCCTCTTTGGGGTATCCGGGCGACAAATACGAAATGGGTCTGGAGGCCATTGAAGAAATCGAAGTGATTGCGGCGCAGCTTTGTGCCGAGGTATTTGAGGCTAAGTTTGCAGAGGTTCGCGTCCCCTCGGGTGCTCTGGCCAACCTTTATGGCTTTATGGCAACCTGCAAAGCAGGTGACACGATCATCGCGCCGCCTGCGTCGATTGGCGGGCATGTCACACATCATCTTGCGGGATGCGCCGGACTGTTTGGTTTGCGCACGATCGAGGCACCGGTGGACGCCGCTGGCTATACGGTCGATCTCGATCAGCTTCACGCATTAGCCTTGGCCGAACGCCCAAAACTCATCACCGTTGGTGGCAGTTTGAATCTGTTTGAGCACCCTGTGGCCGAGGTGCGCGCAATCGCTGACGAGATCGGCGCAAAAGTCATGTTCGATGCCGCTCACCAATGTGGGATCATCGCGGGCAAGGCCTGGTCCAATCCACTCACTGAGGGTGCCCATTTCATGACGATGAGCACCTACAAAAGCCTTGGCGGTCCCGCAGGCGGTTTGATCGTCACCAACGAGTCCGACATTGCTAAGGCGCTCGACGCTATCGCATTTCCCGGCATGACGGCCAACTTTGATGCGGCGAAAACAGCGGCGTTGGTGGTGACCATGCTGGATTGGAAAGAATTTGGTGAGGCTTACGCAAAAGAGATGATTGCCATGTCTCAGGCTCTGGCATCGAAATTAAACGAAATTGGCGTGCCGGTCTTTGGTGGTGGCGAAGGATTTACAAATTCTCATCAGTTCGCCGTCGAAGCTTCTGCATTTGGAGGCGGTCAAGCTGCGTCCAAGACCTTGAGAGAAAACGGGTTCCTGGCGTGCGGCATCGGACTACCCGTCGCGGCTGTTGCAGGTGACTTGAATGGTTTGAGAATTGGGACGCCTGAATTGGTTCGTTGGGGCATGACCGTAGATGACGCTCATCAATTGGCGCATTTGATAAAACGCGGCCTGGAAGAAACTGGGTTAGCGGGAGAGGTGTCTAGCTGGAGACAAACTTTCAACAAGCTGTGTTTTGTGCACTAGCGGCACACCGGCCGTTGGGTTGCATTGCGAAAAAGTCGACTTCGTTGCGCTCACCTGCCATTTGTCGCCATTTGCTGAAAGTCCGGAATGTGGCCACTGTGAGTCCCGCGAGACCTCAAACGCACGCATGGTGCGAACGGCAGCAATGCGGGCGCAACCGCAGCATTTCAAGACAGCGCTCAATGGTGGCTTTGGGCCGTCCTCGCCAGCGAGATGCGCACAGTAACGGCCTCGTTAATCTTAACCTCTTCCAACGTCCTGAAAAACGCGCTGCCAACCATATAAGAAACTCCTCAACCTGCCGTTCTTATGGCAAAGCGGCGCTCAACCTATCATCGCGGTTCATCTCCATCCTTCGATAATGGGAACATGCGGGGACCTTAGTTTGTCAGATTTTCTTTGCGTGGTGTCAAATTGATGAAAGAATGCATCGACCGGCAAGGATTGCTCGCCTCGGATGCAGCGAGCGCTTCGAGAAAGAACCTCGATGCGCGCTGAGCCATCAGGCAATCAGCAAGCGCGAATACGCAAGGGGGGACTTTGACTAAAGTTCTGTTGGTAGAAGATAACGAAATGAATCGCGATATGCTTTCGCGCAGATTGGCGCGCAAAGGGTTTAATGTCCTTGTCGCGAAGGACGGGATGGAAGGTGTTTCGATGGCGAACAGGGAAACTCCGGACATAATATTAATGGACATGAGCTTGCCGGAAATTGATGGGTGGGAGGCTACGCGGCGTATCAAGGCAGCGCCCGAGACAGCCTCGATCCCAGTGGTGGCATTGACCGCGCACGCGATGGCCAGTGATCGGGAAAAGGCGCTGGAAGCAGGTTGTGATGACTTCGATACCAAACCTGTCGAGCTTGACCGTTTGTTGGAAAAGATGGAGAAATTGCTGCCGGCGTCTTAGATTAGAACTGCTCAGTCCACAGCAGGTTTGCGTTGGGTAACATAGTAGGTCCTGACCTGACCTTTGCCTTTTACCCTTGTATCGGCAGGTTCAGAGAGGTCAAAGCGATGCTCGATCAGTCTGGCGGTGGCCTCGGATACTTGTACTCTGCCGGGCGCACCTGTTGATTCAAGTCGGCTGGCAAGGTTAACCGTATCTCCCCAGACATCATACAGAAAGCGCTGCGACCCGATTATTCCGGCAACCACCGGCCCGCTATGCACGCCGACCCTGATGTGCATCGGGTGGTGTGTTTCATGGTTCAGCGCTTCGACTTGTTCGAGCATTCTAAGGGCCATTTCCACGATTACCTCAGCATGATCTTCACGGTCGTCTGGCACACCGGCGGCGACCATGTACGCGTCGCCGATCGTCTTAATCTTTTCGACGCCAAGTTCCGTCGCAGCCTTATCAAATCCCGTAAAGATCCGATTGAGGTAATCTACTACATGCGCCGGTGGCAGCCTCGCCGACATTTCGGTAAAGCCAACAATATCGGAAAAAAGAACCGTGGCGTCGTTGTGTCGATCGGCGATCGTGGCCTCGCCGTCGTTCAGTCGCGTCACTATCTGTTGCGGCAGAATGCTAAGTAAGAGTTGTTTGTACTTTTGCTTCTCCGCTTCCATCATCTCAAGGTAACGGCGCTCGCGCTCCCTCCAGTTATTTTTCTCTAGCGCCGCGCTTATCCGGGCTTGTAACAGGATCGGGTTGAAAGGCTTAGGTAAGTAATCATCGGCACCGGCCTCAATGCAGCGTGCTACGCTTTCGATCTCATCCAAGGCTGAAATCATTATGACTGGGATATCATGAAGGACGTCATCCTCTTTTAATCGGGCCAAGACTTCAAAACCATTTAAATCCGGCATCATCAGATCAAGCAGAACCAGATCAAACGAATGGCGAGACATCATTTCCAGAGCGGAATAACCACCATCGGCAGTCCAAACTTTGTGTCCGTCTCGCGTTAGTCGACGGGCGAGCAAGTTCCGGTTGGCTAAATTATCATCGACAACAAGGACATCACCGGTAAGTGCAGCGGTATCAGCTATTGGGGCGAGTGGCTGCAAACTCTGGACCAGATTTGCAAACATCTCAAAGGAATCCTGCGATGTGTCAGAGACCTTGGGGTCATCGTCGGACAAACCTGCAAGCTTGTCGATATATTGCAGTAAGGTGTCCGTATGTTCCAAAAGTCCAAGAAGATCTGGCTCCAAATGTTTTGCCTGCAGGTCTTCCAAATCCTCAAGCAACATCTCGCTGTAGCCTTTGATCGCGTTCATCGGTGTACGCAGATCGTGACGCAGCCGTGCCACGCCCTCATCGTCGTTGGCCGTCAGCCGTGTTGCCACGTCAGGGTGCAGAAGCTGATTTACCAAGGCATTCAGCTCGGTTGTTGCTCGGGAAATTCGATCCAGATCCGAGGCAACTTCATCCAGCTTCAGATGTTCGACTTCGCTTTGAAGCAATTCGCATAACCCGACGATAGCGCTGACCGGAGAGATGAGATTTTGACGCAAATTCGCCAACCACACCGCCCGTGCGTGTTGTGTTTCGTTTTCGGGGCCGTCATTCACAACTAATGTTTCCCTGCGGAGGCAAGCCCGGGTTTAGTCAGAACATCGTTCAACCGGTTGAGGATGGTTTCAATCTCATCCCCGTCCTTGCTGATCAGCGTCTCTACAGAGCCGCTCAGCCGGGCGCGGTCATCGCTTGACAGGGTCTTCGCTGTGACAACGATGACAGGTATGTTTTTCCAGTCCGGGTTCTTCTTCATCCCCGCCAAAAATTCAAACCCGTCCATCTCAGGCATCATGAGATCCAGCAAAATGACGTCCGGCGCTGATACAGAGAGTTGTTGAAGGGCGTCCAACCCATTAACTGCTTGCTCAACCTGCCACCCTCCCTTGCCAAGAACGCGGCAGATCATTTCGCGCGTTGCAGCCTCATCTTCCACGACAAGTACCCGCGGACTCGGCAGGGCCGGGCAATGCTCTTTCAGTGCGTTCAGGAGTTCGACCGTGTCGATTGGTTTGCCTAAATATTCACTGGCGCCCAGCGACAATCCGCGTGAGCGGTCTTCCGCGAAGGTCAGCATGATGACCGGTATGTCAGCCAGTTCTGGATCGTCTTTCAGTTTGGACAACACGGCCCAGCCATCAACACCGGGCATGAAAACGTCCAACGTAATGGCGTCAGGTTTGGTTTTCCGGGCCAGTTGCAATGCTTCCTCGCCTTTGGTCGTGGCAAGTGTACGGTATCCTTCCCTGCGCAGGCGCCGTCCTAAAAGGTCATGCACTGTAGGTTCATCATCGACCATCAAAACCAATGGAGCTTTTGGATCGCTTTTTGAAACATGTGCGGAAGATCCGGTGTCCAACAGCAGATCCGTGGACGGATCACGGCAGATACCCGGAAGACAAATGGTGAAGATCGACCCTGCGCCAAGCGTGCTTGAGCATTGAATGCTACCGCCCAATTGTTCGCAGAAGACCTTGGTGATCGACAATCCCAAGCCGGTACCACCATAATTGCGCGTAGTGGACGAATCCGCCTGAGTGAATGCATCAAAGACTTTATCAACTTGTTCGGGTGACATGCCGATACCATGATCTACGACCGAGAATTCCATCAAATCCGGTTCATTCGACCGATGAACTGACAACGTGATTGTTGCGTTTTCAGTGAATTTACAGGCATTTGACAACAGGTTGAGCAGAGCTTGTCGCACCTTGGTCAGATCGCAAACCATATCGCCAATACCCTTGGGGCACATAACTTCTAGAGTATTGCCGTTCTTTTCGGTCAGCGGCTGAACCGTGGTGCTGACATCGTTTATCATCCGGTAAACGTCAAAAGGCTCCAGATTGAATTCCATCTTGCCAGCTTCGATTTTGGACAGGTCTAGAATGTCGTTAATCAACGCAAGCAAGTGTTTCCCTGCAGATTGAATTTTCCGCAGGTCGCTCAGATTTTCTCCGTCATTTTGGTCGATAGCTTCCTCGAGCATCAGTTCACTGTATCCGATAATCGCATTCAACGGCGTGCGGAGTTCGTGGCTCATATTGGCAAGGAACGTACTTTTGGTTTTGTTGGCCGTTTCGGCGACATCCTTCGCCACGCGCAATTCGCGTTCCACTTGCTTCTGGGTGGTAATATCCCGGCCGTAAATGTTCGCATAACCCCCTTCCCGAACCGGCCATAGCAAGAGGGCATAGATCAGACCGCCGGCCTCATACTCGAAATCTTGCCGTTGATCCTCTTGCAAACCCCTGGTGACACGTCTGCGCCAACCCGTTCCTACTCGGTCACCAACCTTCAATTGCAGCGCTTCGATCAACGGAGTGCTTGCCTTATTCGCATAAATCAAGTTGCCCTGATCAGTGATGCGCAAGACCGGGTTGGGGTTCTCCTCAGGAATGCGCGCTAATTCTCGCATCCGCTTCTCTGCCTGCTTCAGTTGCGTGACATCCCGCCCGTACAGGTTGACGTGCTTGGCGTCTGGCACCGGCCAGAGCAGTAACGAGTAGACCATACCACCCGCATGGCACTCAAAGTCCTGCCGTTTGTTTTCCTGTAGACCTTGTTTGACGCGAGTCAGCCATTCATTGATGACATCTGCCCCGACTTCGAGGCCCAGTGCTTCCAACATTGGATCGCTGGCTTTGTTGGCAAAGAGCAGCTTTCCGTCGCTGCTGATGCACATTACCGGGTTGGGGTTTTCCTCCGGGATCTGGGCAAGCTCGGCATTGCGGGCTTCGACCTTCTTCAGTTCGGTGACATCGCTGTAGATGGCAACCGTTCCGTTATCGCGGGTCTTGCGCTCGCTGATCTTAATCCAGCCCCCGGACGTCCGGCTTTGCATCTGGGTGCCTTCGGGACTTTCGTGACGTTTCAGCCGTTGTGCCAGCCATTCCTCTTCCTTACCGATCGCGTCCGAGATCACGTTGAGTGACAGGGCCTTTCGAACGACCTGTTCGAATGTCATCCCCGGTTTGACCAGATCTTCATGCCCGGGATACAGCATTTTTCGATACGTCTCGTTCGCCAACACCAAACGGTCATCAGAATCGTAAAGGGCAAAGCCTTCCGGGATTGTGTTTATGGCATCGACGATCCGGTCCAGCGCTTGGTTCGTTCCAACCGGTTTTGGCACAGGGTGATTGTCGGATTGGTTCATTTTGCGCTCCCCATCTGGCGAGACCAGAAATTCAGTAAAACACTGTTTTCAGTGTCCCAACCTATTTTCAGTTGAATTGAAATGCGGAATCAAAACAAGGCTGTTTGGCTACTTAAAAACAGAGAGGCCAAAGGTATCCGTTCAAACACGGGTTGAAATCATTCTGATTAAGTGCGGAACGCTTTAGACCGCCGGTTCGCTTCGCCCTGCATCCGTGTTGTCATTCTTCTCCAAACTTCGCGCCTGCGGCGAATGTCGGAAAGCGGGCTGCGACTGCAGCATCTTGACGGCGGCGCGAAGGTCCGAAATGGGCCATTGGAACGTTCGGCTGAAAGAAAGAAATGTTCAGACAGTTGTTGCCGGGTCGCGGTTGGATATGGTCTTCAAAACTAAAGTTTGGGACCTGTTAAATTAATGCTATTTGTGAGCCTGGGTTTCTCGGGGGCGCAAAATTTTTCACCAGTGAATTTGCGAGTCTACACGCTCAAATTTAAGTGTACCAAGCTCTAATGACCCCAAAGCAACGCCATCCCGGCCAAATACTTCGTGTATTGCGCGCCTGCGAAAACACCACCAGCATTCACTATCGAACCATGCAATCCGTTAGAGGCACTGGTTTGCCATAAGTCTCTCCCGATCCGACCAAAATACCAGCGTCGCCGGGTAGCGAACAATTCAACATGCAACGCGGCGCGAACACGTCTGGACGGGCATCACAAATGAAACCATCGACGTTAGGCATTGTCACCTGCATCAGACTGTCTCGGTCCAGGTCGGCTCCTGCAGGTAGAATATCGTTCAACACCAGGATATGCGCGGTGACGGCATAGACTTCGTCATTGCTTAGTGAATGGGCCGTTGCAAAGGGCATGGCACGGCGGACGTAATCAAAGAAAGTTGTAGCATACGGCCAATAGCTGCCCACAGTTTGCGCAGGCTGTTGTTCTGTGTCGGTCAAAGGCGGCGTCGAACCGACAAGGGTGGGAAATGCACCGCGATCCAGCAGAACTTTCACTCCTACCCCCTCTTCGCCGTGGCAGGCCGAGCATTTCTCCCTATAAATTTTTCGACCCTCTTCTGCATTGCCCATTCCATCGGGAAGCCCGGTTCCGTCGGGGAAAACGTTGAGAGACCAAACCGTCAGATCTGCCTCGGAGATTGTCTGGCCAAGACACAAGGGGCGATCACTGCAGTCGGCAGTCTGTGCAACGGCCGGCCCAGAGGCCAACAGTGGCAGAATGGCGCAGAAAACCAGGTTAACCCGTCGCATTATACACCTCGCCATTACTTTCGACGCGCCACGTCTGAATGCCGTTGTTGTGGTAGGATGAGAACTTGCCGCGCGCTTCGACCAGTTGTTGAACGAAAGGCTGCGTATAGCCGGTTTCGTCGGTGGCACGGCTCATTAACAGCGTTTCGCGCCCGTCCCATCTCCAGGGAAGTGTGAACTCGGTCAGGCACTTTGACATTACCGGCTCAGTCAGTTGCGCCGGGGTCCAGTTGCGCCCACCATCCAGTGACACATCCACATGAGAGATCTTCCCGCGCCCAGACCAAGCGATGCCCCGGATCTGGTAGAACCCTTTTTCCGGCAGGGACTGACCGCCCGACGGGAAAGTGATGATCGATTTGGCCTCCATCACCAGCGAGGATATCCACGCCTTGCCGGACTTTTGCAGATCGGTGTACTGAGCGGTTTCAAACGTGGCAAACAGGGGTTGGTCAGTCACCTCTATCCGCTGCACCCATTTGATGTTTAGATTGCCTTCGCAACCCGGAACCAGCAGCCGTACCGGATACCCCTGTTCCGGGCGCAACATTTCACCATTTTGCGCAAATGCCAGGATGCAATCGTCCAGTGCCCGAGCCATCGGCAAGCTGCGCGCCAACGCTCCGGAATCTGCGCCTTCAACGATCAGCCACTTGGCCCTTGCTGTATCAGATCCTGCCTCACGCAAAAGGTCGGATAGCCGAACGCCGGTCCATTCTGCGCAGCTGAGGAGACCGTGAATATCTTGTGCGGTCAAATAAGGTGACGTTTCCTGTCCGCCATAAGTTGCTTTGCCCCAGATCAGATCGCTATTGCCTGAACATTCAAGAAATCTGAACGCGGTGACAGTGGGAAAGCGGCGCAGATCCTCCATGCTGAGTTCAAGGTTGCGGTCGACAAGCCCGTGAATGACCACCTTGTGCTTTGCTGGGTCCATATCCGCATAGCCGCCGTGGGATCGTTCATAGAATAGCCCGTTGGGGGTGATGATCCCGCGCAAATCCTGTAAGGGCGTCCCAGTCCAAGAGGACTCGTTCATGGGTGGAACGTAACTCTTTGGTGCATACTCGGTTGGTGTGGGGCGACGGATCACCGTCCTTTCGAAAGAGGACGGGTGGCCATAGGGGTTAGTACCTACCGGATCGCCTAGTTCGGTCGCCCAGGGGCGTTGCAAAGGACCAGCCGCTGCGCCCTCGGCTCCAAGACCAGCAACCAATGTGGCCGTCGTGCCAGTGGCCACACCGACACCGCCCGTCAGCACGCTGCGCCGTGTGACGTTGGTATAGCTTTTGGCCTGCTTGTCTTGATCATCACACATGTCAAATTCCACTTTTTCCGTTCTGGCCCGGCGCAACCTATTTCAGCATTGCCTCAATGTCGGTCTCGGTAAATTTGGGCAGGTCTGGTGTTTCAGCCGCGAAGGCGTATCGCAGGAAATTGGCCAACTCTGCAATCTGCGTCGGTGTCATACGGTCCTTGAAAGCAGGCATCGGACTGGAATTGGGTACGGATTTGGGATCAGGAAAACCGTTAACGATTGCATAAAGCATGTTGCGCCCACCAACCTGTGCAATCGTGGAATTGCCCGCCAGCGGTGGCGCTCCATCTTTCACGCCCTTGCCGCGCGGGCCATGGCACATCGAACAATTGTTCAAATACAATGCCCGCCCCTCGGGAAATGAAGCTGCAGTCTCGCCATCCACGGCGGCCAAAGTGACGTTGTCATTAACCCTTGGGGCGGATGGTAGATCCAGAAGATAGGTCGCCATGGCGATCCGATCTTCATCAGTCAACTGCGATAATGAATTCTTCACCACCAGATACATTTCCTTGAATGCAGTTCCTTTGGGTCCTTTACCTGTTTTGAAGAATTCGGTCAGATATTCAGCGGTCCAGCCGCGTTGTTTCAGAGCCTCAGGCCGAATATCGGGTGCTTCATAGTCTGCAAGCGGTGCTCCGGCCAACGCCCGGCTATGCTCAGCGGCGCCAAAGGTGTTATGCGGCGTATGGCAGGCACCGCAATGGCCCAAACCTTCGATCAGATAGGCGCCGCGGTTCCAAACCGCATCTCGGGACGTGTCTGGTTCGTAGGTCCCTCGCTTCGCAAAGAGTACATTCCAAAAAAGCACAAGCTGTCGAATATTGAAGGGAAAGCGCAATTCATTTTTGGGAATGCTTTTGTCGACCGGCTTCTGGGTCATCAGATAGGCAAGCATCGCGTCGGAATCTTGGCGCGTCACCAAGTGGTATGATGGATAGGGCATTGCAGGATAGAGCGGCTGAAAGGTCTTGTAAGAGCCATAAGCGAGGACTTGGTAGAACTCGGTCGAGCTCATGCCTTTGATGCCCTCATCAGACGGGGTAATGTTGGCGGAATAAATGCCACCAAATGGGGTATCAATCTTAAGCCCGCCCGCGAACGCAGCTCCGCCCTCGGTGGTGTGGCAAGACGTGCAATCGCCGGCAGCGGTCAAATATTCCCCCCGCGAGATGGTTTCAGCATCGGTCGCGATCGGGTGGTTCTCGACACTGGGTACGGCCCACAGCCAGAAGAATAGAATGATCAATGCCACTGCGCAGATGACAATTCCAAGAATAACTTTGAACAAATGCGCCATAATTGCTTGCCGACCAATCAATTCGATTTCGAGGGTATTAGGACGATGCTAAAGCATTACCACATCTACACATATCTGTCTCGGTACGTGGTTTAATCGACCTTCGTTCGGTTGTTCAGATTTGGATTTGGACGTGTCTGAGCGCTGTATTTCTGGTCATACGTGACTAAATTTTCGGGCGACGGTGGGTGTGTTTTGAAGGCCCGGAATGGGCGGGTTTGGTTACAATGTCTCAGATGAACGGCCTCAAAAAATACAAGAGCATTTAAAGGACAATCGAAACCGCTGCGAAGGATAGGTGTTGGGTAACAAAGTAGCGCGCGCTACCCTTTCGTGCAGGGCGCAGCGAATGGCAGAAATGCGGATCGCAACCGCAGAATGACGGCACAGCGCCCGGTGACCGCTTTGGGCCATCACCTCCAGCCTCGTTTCACCCCATATATAATATGCTGCGCCCGCTCTGGGGTCGTCTTTGAGCCCTTCTATATCGATGCTACGCCTCGTATGGACGGCTATCGCGACCTATCTGATGGACGAACATGAAGGGAGATGAGGCAATGAAAACCGGAACAATCTTTGCATTTGCCTTGGTCGGGTTTGTCGTCATCGCTGCTGCGGTCGCCTGGCTCGCGCCTTCAGGCACACAGGCGGGACCGCCAGAGCAACCGAAAGAGGCCGATGTTGCGGAAGGTTCAGTGCTTTATGTCGAGTTCTGCGCGTCCTGCCATGGTGCCGATCTGGAAGGGCAGCCCAACTGGCGTGCCCCGAATGATGACGGCACAATGCCTGCGCCGCCGCATGACGAGACCGGCCATACCTGGCACCACGGAGATGCGCTGCTGTTTGACTACACCAAACAGGGTGGTGAAGCAGCGCTGGAAGCCCGTGGCGTGTCTGACTTTGCCAGTGGTATGCCGGGATTTGGCGACAGCCTGAGCGACCAGCAGATCTGGGACATCCTGGCCTATATCAAATCCACCTGGCCCGAGCGTATCCGCAACATGCAGGCGGTGCGCACCGAAACCGAACAGATGCAGGGCGGCTCCTGACCGCCCGCTTGACACATATCATGACACTTGCCCGCGGTTTCGGTCACAAGAACCATCGTCACACCGCAGGCGCGACAACGGAAAGGAAATGACATGACCACCCCGACACTCGACCGCCGCCTCTTCCTGGCTGGCCTCGGTGCCTCCGGCATCGCTCTGGCCTCGCCAGCCCTTGCATCCGCCAAACCGCTGGTGCAGGTCCTAAAGGACCCAAACTGCGGGTGCTGCAGCGCCTGGATTGACATCATGCAACGCGAGGGGTTCGAGATGGAGGTGCAGAACGCCTCCTGGGAGACCTTGTCGCAGTATAAAACCACCAAGGGTATCCCAGAGGAGATGGTGTCCTGCCACACCGGCCTGGTCGAGGGATACGTCATCGAAGGCCATGTGCCGCCAACCGATATCCGGCGCCTTCTGGCCGAGCGCCCCGATGCGGTGGGGCTGTCCGTGCCCGCCATGCCCTATGGCTCGCCTGGTATGGGGCCGGAGAGCGAACGGGAGGCCTATTCGGTCTTCCTGATCCGCAAGGATGGCGCAACAAAAGTGTTCAATCACTACGAGGCAGCGTGATCGGCAACTTTTGTGTCAAACGCAAACGGAATTGCGTGCGTTTAGGATACCTTTGCGGTCGCAGTGAATGGCAGCGATTGCAGCAATTGAAGAGCGGGTTTAAGGTCGGCTACGGGCCGAAAGTGACGGTTAGCTGGCACCCTAGCGAACGTTAGGCTTAGTGGAGGGCAAAGGGACGTAGGGGTCGCTCCTTCCTGAGCTTGCCGGCGGAGAAAGCGCGTCGCGTGATGCAGCAGTGCAACAAGTCAAGCTTCGAGTGCTTTCACAAAGGTCTATCGTGCCGCCTTAGCCGTGAGTCTGAGCAAATACACGCCACCCGGATAGTGGGTTTCCACAATGTAAATTCGCTCTCACTATGCGAGGCAACAGAATTACTCTACGCCGTGCGGAACGTTTTAATGGGGGTCTAACCGAAACTCAGTGCATTGGAAATCTGTTGCATACTTCTGGCAGGCGCAGTGGCCGTAGCCGGGTTTGCGGAAGCTGCAAGCGCGCTGATATCGGTCATAAGAGGTAAAAAAGGGAAGTAGGGTGTTTCCTCAAAACTAAATTTCTTAAAATAACCGCATGACCAATTCCACTTCCCCATCAACAATTCGACCCGTTGGACGAAAGCCAAACTCCTCATAGAGCGGCATAGCGCCACCCGGTTCATCAACAACGCTGATTATCAGGTTTGAGCGCCCTCTTTCTCGCGCTAACGACTTTGCGAATGCCAATGCTGCTCTACCATGTCCACGACCCTGATGAGCCTGGTCGACCATTAAGCGCCAGATATAAATCCCGTCCGGGTCATCGCCTTCGTCAAGATCCGCATCCGGGTGGGACATATCGACAACCGCCAGCAGCCCGACCGGTGTATCTTGCTCCCAAACACCGTAGATTTCCGACCCTGATTCAAAGATGGACTGTGCCATGGTCATCAGGTTTGACGCAACGAACGTGGTCTGACTGTCGCGCACCTTTAGTCCGACCAGAGGCCGGAGGGTATCTTGGGAGAAAGGGCGAAATTCGGGCATGGGCTATACCTAACAGAACTTCTAAAGACCGAGTAGCTCCGGGCATGCCAGCCCAGACCAAACTATCAGAATCGCGGATTTTCAGGTATGGAGTCTCATGTTGATTTCTTTTTGAGGTATTATCATGACCATTGTTCGCACCCTGACCGAGTACCGTGCTGCGCTCCGCGAGATTGAGTACCTATGGGGATCTGAGCCGAATACGGAAGAGGGTCGGAAACTGGAAGAATATCTGTCGGCAGTCGATCAATACGAGCAGCTATCAAATGTAGCGCCTGAGACACTGACAATTGTTTGATTCTTTGGCGTTGCGTATCCGAGGAGGCTGCTTACCGCGTTGGGAGAACGGAAATGAACAGAAACTTCATAGTAATCGCTGCGGTGCTGGTTGTTTTACTCTTGGGCCTCACAATGATGACGTCAGTTGAGGAGGGTGAGGGAAGTGAAAAAGCCGCCCCAGCCTCAGCAACGGAACCAGAAACTGCTACAGAATAAACGCCCCACAGGACCTAAAGGGCGTGTCACGGCGTAGGGAGCGTCAGAACCTGACCAATATGTCAAAAGTAGTAGTGTCGGTAGAAAAAGGGGTCCTGCATGTGGTCAGTGTAATGGCCAGTTTCTCGAAGGTCTTTTGCGACTTGAGCATCGGTCTCCCTTTGCTTCTTTCGCGCCAGTTCTTTTCTTTTACGTCTCGCAAGCCTTTTTTCTGGCGAGGCGAAGAGGACGCCCCAAAAGTTTTTGCGAATTTCTTTGTCTGTAAAAGCCATTTTAGTTCCTCCCGCGGTCTGCAGTGAATCCATGACTTTTAACTGGTGCCTTTAAGTTGGTAGTTCTCTTCCAAATCATTAAGAAAAGTACATCGAACAAACCGCTTTTGGATCGTTTCGGTAGGGCCGGGTTTTAAGATGCATTACTTCGCAGACCACTTCGAAAATTTTGTTCAGAACTACGGACTATTCGTACTTTTCCCCACGATTTTTTTTGAGACCTTTGGACTGCCTCTCCCTGGAGAAAGCGCTTTAGTGGCTACATCGGCGCTTGCAGCAAAAGGAACCCTGAACATTTTCGCGGTTGCAGCGGTTGCAGCGGTTGCCAGTCTTGCAGCCATAGCTGGCGACAATGTTGCATACCTGATTGGGCGAAGGTATGGCCGCGCTATCATCCTGGCGTATGGATCGCGTTTCGGCATTACCGAGACGAAGTACGAGGCTGCAGAACGCGCGACAAACAAATATGGCGCCTATGTAGTGGTCTGCGCGCGCTTTTTTGTATTGCTGCGGCAGTTAAACGGCTTGGTCGCCGGTTCAGCTAATATGCCTTGGGTAAAGTTCTTTTTGGCAAATGTTGCGGGCTCCGTGCTTTGGGTATTGTTCTGGACAACTATTGCATACCAGTTCGGACACAGCGTCTCGCTACTACCCGATGCCGTGCATCATATTTTGCTGATAGGTGCCGTGTTGGTTCCTGTAGCTTTGGTGCTGGTGCTTGTGTTTGGCCGTAGGGCTCTAATGAAACGAAAGGCAATGACAAAGAAACAACCTGGAGCATGTTGAGCACAACTGGCTCGTGGCATTTTGTTTGGTTTGACGCGGCAAATTGCTTTACTGGATTCGCTTTCTTTGCTTGGAGAGAAAGATGAAACGTATCGCGGTAATTTCATTTATTGCTGCATTGGCAGCATGCGATACCCCAACTGACATATAAGGCACCGCCATAGATTCAGGTGGCGAAACAGCAACTATCAAAGGGCTAAATACATCTACACCGACCGATGCCGAACAAACCAACGCCGAAGCTCAGTGCGGTGGGCCTGCTACCTTCGAAAACGCAACTTCTTCTCGGATCCTTGTCTACCTAAATGCGATGGCTATTACGGCGCGTCTG
>WQBJ01000110.1 GCA_013032095.1 Ruegeria atlantica
GTCCAGTTGATCGCGTATTTGCCTTCCTTGATATGTCGTTCGGCGGTGCCGCGCTTCATCGAGGTCATCTACAATGAAAGGAGGCTACACTCTGCACTGGGCTACATCAGCCCAAACCGCTATGAAGAAAAATACGCCCGGGACTGGACAAAATCAGCAGCATAAACTGTCCGCCCGCAGGGACGCACTCCACCTTTTGGGGAAATTACATCCGGCAGCTACAACTAGATCTTAGCCAGCCTAAGCAAAACCGCTACGCTACTTGGGAAATCCGGGTTTGATGTATGTGTGTTATAACGGGGCGTTTCTGAGGGGAGGCGGTACCAATCAACGAGTAGTCAACATCAGAGAACTCCAACCCGTAGGCATCGCGCAGTTCCAGTAAGTCTGGACTCACCCGAACAATATAGTCCGCAATCTCTGGTTTCAGCTTCGGCTTGGTTGGCATTTCTAGATCTTTGTCAGCGAGCAAAACGGCCCTTAACCGCATTTTCTTCAAAGCCAGTTCTTCCTGGTTGATCGCCAAACGATTAGGGCTCAACTCAAGCATTACAGCCATTGCCTCCGAAGAGACGCTCTCATTGTTTTGGATTGATTTGACCTTTCCGGATCCAACCGGCAATTTCGCCCAATCTAAAAAATCAACCACCGCATCTTTATCTAGCAGGTGAGAGCGTTCAAAGACACGAGTCTCAACTGGCGTATCAAAAACCTTCTCATATGAACGAAGGACCGATGAAACACGAGTCGGTCCAGGTTGAACAATGGTTGCTGTAGCTTTTAGTTTCTGTTGAACTGAAGAAAGGTAACGTGAAACCGGACTCCTAACATAGGCTAAGGTCCTAATATCGTCGGAAAATCCAGAAAAATGCTGACGAGCTCTTGCAGCCTCTCCCTTTGACATTGCACCGAAGATTGTTTCACTGCTCAGGACCAAGTGAGACGGTTTGTGTTAGCCTATTTGGCTTTTAAGATGATGCCATTCATCAAGTGCTCTTCTTTTGGCCTCCTCTTCATCAAATCCCATGCGCTGCACAACGGAGGGGAAGCGCATTGGGTTCTCAAAGATCAACGGCGAAATCCAATGATGACGGCCTTTAATGAACATATTTTCTGGGTAAAGACACCCGTGGGACAAAAGCTCGTCTTTTGCCGCGTATAAGCTGTCTTGAATTGCGGTCGAGCCGGCTTTTGCCTGCCCGATGTGTAGGACTAACTTCATACTGACTGGCCATTTATCATAATTTTAGCGCGTTGACGCACCGGTTGCGGACATCTGTCGTGAGCTTTCTTGTCTTGCAAGGCGTATCACATTTTTTGGTTGGAAATTCCATTCCGATCCTTTGATCGCGCAGTTCGGCGTTCCGATCACCTGATCTAAGTCATCAGCACGGATCAGAAGCACTCAGTTTTATTCTGCGCGCATGCTCCAGATCATCGTTGGTGTCGATGTCCACCGCTCTCCATGGCGGAATAATGTAAGGTTTCAGGCGTTTGGGATAGAAGCCCGGAGAAGCGATAAAGGCATCGGTTACACCCCAATAAAATGTCCCGTTGGACCCCAGCGTGCGTGGATAATGCTGAGATTGCTTGAGGTTCAGTTCGGGCCATAGGGCGGTCAGATAGCCATTCCTCTCGACCAGGGCCTTGTACGGATGGATTGAAAAATCCGAAACGCCCATCACGCCATCGCAGTTGTCCAACTTGGCCATGCTTTCGATCAGGTCAGTTGGTTGAATGAAAATGGCCATCGGATAAACCATGCAGAAACTCTCAGGCCGGATGTCATCATTATATCGTCGCAACAAAAGGTCCCTGCACGCTAGAGACGCGGGTGCAGTGTCCTTCGCCAACTCGCTGGGGCGTATCTCAACTTTTGCGCCAAACTGGCGTGCGACATCGGCGATATCTCTGTCCTCTGTCGAAACTACCACTTCAGAAAACAAACCCGATGCAAGACATGTCTCGACAGGATAGGCAAGAAGCGGTTTCCCATTCACATCGGCTATGTTCTTCCGAGGTATTCTTTTAGAACCGCCCCGGGCGGGGATGATGGCTATCGGTGGGAGTTCCTTCCGCATCTGATTGGAGCCTAGTACAATTCAAGCATTTCACCAGATCCGTAGTCACGGGAATAAGGTCGGCCAATATATTGTTCGCTGAGCAACCACGAACTTACGCCCGTTCCCGGTCTTTTAAACTCAAAGTCGCTTTGCTTGATCGGCTCCCCATGTTTTACATCACGAATGAGATACGCGGATTTGTAGTACTTTTTGGCATCTTGCTGATCTCGGCATGTAGGTTCGACAACCGGATTGCCTTTTGCCCGCTCGCACCGTCTGATGCATTCTACCCAATTGGAAAATTCGTCAGGCTCATGCGCTTTCCAATGGCCATTAGCAGGGATATCCCGCGACGTCGTAAGCCGTTTCTCCAAAATCGCGGCGCCCATACCAACACTCATAAAATCAAGCCAATCGCTGCGTCCCTGCGGTGTATAGCCAGCCACCAACCCTAGCTGGTGATACACTTCCAGCGCGCGAAAGTTCATCTCGGATTCGACGTCAGTATGGAAGTCGTGCAAGACAATCAAATCTCCGCCACCAGCTTTTTTATACACGTCTTCAAGCGCGATTAGATCAGCCCGCGTGATAGTTCCGGTGTCGAATATGAGAGGTTTACCGTTTGCGGCCAATTGCTCAATCATTCGGCGGTGGCTAAGGCTCCAAGTGCATATTTTATTTGTAATCAGTTCCAGCCGGTTGGTCCGTTCTACTCCACCCTCGTAGTGGCAGGTCACAATCATATCGAGACCCCGGCCCACAGCGGTTTGCTTAAGTTCGGCCCATTCATCGTCGGAATACTCAAGACCTTTGAACATTTCGAGCATGTTTTCAGTTCGCGGGCCGTCCTTCATTGTCGGATAGGTGTACTCAATGCTATGATCACCAAGCAGTTTCTCTGCTTCGAGCATCTGAAACTTTACTGCGTCCACACCACTTTCGGCGGCGATATGGATCAGCTCTTTCGCACGCCCCATGTCGCCGCCGTTGGTCAGTCCCAGATCAGCCATAAGATAGATTGGTTGACCCTCTCCGATAAGGCGGTTTCCAAGCTTGACTGCGGGCATGCTGATCTCCATTTTGTGTGGCATTTCTTATCAGAATGCCAAAGCGTTATCCAATGACTTCGCGACATGTTCCTGCTGCTGTTCCGTCAGGTCAGGATAAAGCGGGATACTGATTGCGCGTTTGTAATAATCTTCCGATGTCGGAAAATCTCCAGGACCGAATCCAAGACGTTGATAATAGGGCTGAAGATGAACGGGGATATAGTGGACGTTCGCTCCGACGCCCGATGCCTGCAGGGCTTCGAACACCTTACGGTGGCGCGTTGCATCTGCTTCAGGCAGCCTGATTACGTATAGGTGAAACGACGATCTTGCGAGTGGATTACGGCCCGGCAGGACGACATCAGATTTCTCCAGCAGCTGGTCGTAGGTAACAGCCAGCGCGTTGCGCTGTTCAACAAACTGTTCCAGCCGGTTCAGCTGACTGTGCCCAAGCGCCGCCTGAATATCTGTAATACGATAATTCCAACCCAGTTCGATCTGCTGGTAGTACCATGGGCCATCGGATGGACCTGTCATTTGGTCGGAATCTCGCGTGATACCGTGGCTTCGCAATAGTGAAAGGCGGGCAGCTATTTCAGGGTCATTGGTTGCGGCGGCCCCGCCTTCACCCGAGGTTACAATTTTTACCGGATGGAAGCTGAACACGGTGATATCCGAGTACCGCGACGAGCCTACCGGAGAGCCGTCATACAAAGCGCCGATTGCATGACTTGCGTCTTCGACAATCTTCACCCCATAGGTCCGGGCGAGCACGCTGATACGCCGCATATTCGGCGACTGACCACACATATGAACCGGTACGATAACCTTCGGGAGCTTTCCTACTTGTTCAGCTAGCTTAAGTTTAGATTCCAACGCCTGCGGACACATGTTGAAAGTATCAGGATCGATATCCACAAAATCCACATCTGCCCCGCAATAGCGAGCACAGTTGGCAGAGGCGACAAATGTTATCGGCGAGGTCCACAGGATATCGCCAGGCCCTAGACCCAATGCGGTGACAGATATATGCAGGGCTGAGGTCGCCGAGTTCACCGCTGTCACATAACTGGCATCGATCTTTGCGGCGACGGCGGCCTCAAAGGCAGGAATAGCTGGACCCTGCGTCAAGTAATCCGACTTTAGGACTTCGAGGACGGCGTCTATATCGCTTTGGTTTATGTTCTGCCGACCGTAAGGGATCATAAGGGTTTCTCAAGCTCGGCGCGGTTGTTTTCAATCCAAGCCGCTAGTTCTGACTTTTCCATCCAGTCTGTGTTCATATCACTAGAATAGACAAAATCTTCCGCGACTGGAACGCCATCCTTGATGCGATCGGAACTTTGCGACCAATTGTGCAACGATGGCAAAATCTTGAAATACTCATCGTATTCAAAGGTGAATGGGGCATCTTCCGCACCAACCATTTGTTCGTGGATTTTTTCTCCAGGTCGAATGCCGACTATTTCAGTCTCGGCTTGCGGAGCGATCACATTGGCGATGTCAGTAACCTTCATAGACGGGATTTTTTTGACGTAGATTTCTCCGCCCACCATATCTTTGAACGCGTACCAGACCAGTTCCACACCCTGATCCAGAGTGATCATGAACCGAGTCATCCTAGTGTCTGTAATAGGCAGAGATTTCTCACCACGCAATTTCATGAAGAAGGGGATGACCGACCCGCGCGACCCCATGACATTGCCATATCGCACGACAGAAAATCGGGTAACATGGCTGCCGGAATAAGAGTTTCCTGCAACAAACAACTTGTCCGAGGCCAGTTTTGATGCGCCATATAGGTTTATCGGGCTTGAGGCCTTATCCGTTGAAAGTGCAACGACCCCCTTAACCCGTTTGTCGATTGCGGCGTCGATGACGTTCATGGCGCCATTGACATTCGTCTTAATACACTCGAACGGGTTATATTCTGCCGTTGGGACAATTTTAGTAGCTGCGGCATGCACCACATAGTCAACAGAGTCAAATGCACGGTACAGGCGCTCTCGATCACGGACGTCACCAATAAAGAATCGTACCCGAGGGTCGCCCTGAAACTTGCGAGCCATCTCCCATTGCTTCATCTCATCCCTTGAGAAGATGATGATTTTCGCAACATCCGTGTTCGCCAGTGTCATCGGCACGAATGCGTTGCCAAAGGAACCTGTACCTCCGGTGACGAGTATTGTGCTGCCGTCAAGCTGGCTTTTCATCGAGATTTTCCTTTAGCATTTCGCATCACTTTACCTTATCAAATCCAACGTAAGGGAAATTGCCGGCCGAAACCACTGACCCCGATCCCGCGATTTTTCTTATCTTGATCTGCTCTGATCTGGAAGGTGTAAACCACCCGATTTCTTGGCAAAAGAAGGTCACATATTGTTAGCTACTGTGACTGGTCCAGTGGCTAAGAGGGGACATGCCAGATTATTGTACACCAACTTCTTCGCCCGCCGCATTCCGGACACGCAAGAATTTGCAGACTAACAGCACCGGGGCTATGTCGACACACGGCGGGACTGACTATTAACGAGGCACTATTAAATGAAGCCAATACCGAATCTAGAAGTCTTTAAACCCAACAGCATCAGTCAGAAGAAGGTTCTTTTTCTGGGATATGGTAGGGATCGTACTACACTTATCGATGCTCTGCTTAGCTCATGTTGCGAAGTACACCATTCTCAAGATACGATTCCAGACACGAAATACGACCTCGTAGTAAGCTTCGGGTACCGGCACCTGATCCGCCAGCCGACAATTGACAACATAGGATGCCCGATCGTTAACCTGCACATTTCATACCTGCCCTTTAATAGGGGCGCACATCCCAACTTCTGGTCTTTCTTTGACGCTACGCCGGCTGGCGTCACAATCCACTTGATTGACGCAGGCATTGATACCGGACCAATCCTGTTTCAGGAACGCGTTACATTCACAGAGACCGAGACTACCTTTGCACAAACCTACGAGCGACTCATCAATGAGATCGAGGCCCTCTTTATCCGCAAACTGCCCGAAATTCTCGTAGGCCGATGGACGGCAAAGGAACAGATCGGGGACGGAACGCAACACAGCCTAAAAGACCTGCCCGCGGATTTCGCTGGCTGGAACTCTGTTATCGTAGATGAGATAAAGCGTTTGCGTCAGATAAGCGGAAGCAACAATGCCTAACAATATCTCAATCAAAAACCGACAGATCAGTTCTAAGTATCCACCGTATGTGATTGCTGAAGTCTCGGCAAACCATAACGGGTCGATAGATAGGGCGCTAGAGATCATCAAGGCGGCGAGCGACGCTGGGGTGGATGCGGTCAAGATCCAAACCTATACGCCTGACACCATGACAATCGACGCGACGACCAGTGATTTTATGATCGAAGATGGTTTGTGGAAGGGGCGAACACTCTATGACCTGTATGCAGAGGCGCACACCCCATTTGAGTGGACCGGGCGTATTTTCGAGTATGCGGAATCTCTTGGTCTCACTCTGTTTTCATCACCATTTGACGAAACGGCTGTAGACTTGCTCGCGTCGTTGGGCGCGCCTGCGTACAAGGTCGCATCGTTCGAGTTGGTTGACTTACCTCTCATCGCTTATATCGCGAAGCAAAAGAAGCCGATGCTGATGTCAACCGGTATGGCATCCCTTCAAGAAGTAGGTGATGCGATTGAGACTGCCAAACAAAATGGTTGCGATGAAATCGCATTGTTCCATTGCATCAGCAGCTACCCGACTCCGATTGATCAAGCCAATATTAACGCCATCGACCTGCTGAAGCGCGAGTTCGATGTAGAAGTTGGCCTGTCTGATCACACCATTGGTAATTTCGCAAGCATCGTTGCGACCGGGGTTGGTGCGACATTGATTGAAAAGCACTTCACCCTGTCGCGGGATGATGGCGGAGTGGACAGTGCTTTTTCTCTCGAACCTGACGAGATGCAGTCGTTGGTCCGTGACACACGAGCGGCTTTCACCGCGCTAGGCGATGGTAAATTCTCCAGACAGCCTGCAGAAGAATCTAACAAAATTTTCAGGCGGTCCCTGTATTTTGTTGAAGATCTTGCAGAAGGTGAGACTATTTCGAGCGAACATGTAAGGCGCATCAGACCGGGATTCGGTATGTCCCCTAAATATTATGATCAGGTGATCGGTATGAAGTTGTCTAAAGCCGTCAAAAGAGGTGATCGTGTGACTCGTGATGTGTTGGCAGAAACCTGAAACTCTGGATGGATCTCCAACATGAGAGCAGTCGCAATTCTGGCACATCTTATGGATGCAGACGCAAATCTGGGCCCCGAATCACTTGCCCGGCTAGAAGCTGCTATAAGACTGCACAAAGAAGAGCCATTTGAGCTGTTCCTGACAACCGGGTGGAATTATCGCCAAGACTGTCCCCGAATGATCGGTGAAGTTATGGCAGAAGTGTTAAAGAAGGCCCACCATATAGATGACAGTCTGATCATTGCGGACATAAATGCGCGCGATACCGTCGGGGATGCCTACTTTCTGCGGAAGAATGCAGTTATCCCAATGAATATTAGGGATCTGGTTGTTGTAACATCAGACTATCACGTTGACAGAGCTGAATTTATTTTTCGATCCTTCTGCCCTGCAAAAGTGACGCTGCGGGTCGTTGGAGCCAAAACCGATTTGTATAGAGACGGAACTGTTCAGTTACACGAAGAGCACTCTCTGGCCGCATTTCAGGACACATTTGCTGGAGTGGATTTTTCGGAGGACCGACAGGTATGCAACGCCCTCCGCACAAGGCACCCTTACTACAACGGCGAGGTTTATGGGCAGCTAGAATGCGAGTTGTAAGAGTTCATGAGCAGCGTAAGCAGTGCCCGGATCATTGGCCACAAAAATCCGAACCTTTTGCGACGGCGTGATCACACCGACAACGCCCGCGCAGTTTCGGCGATTCGGTTGGCCGGGGTGTCGCCCACCTCATGCGAACCAGAACATCGCCGCGCACAATCTCAACTGCCCTGATTTTCCGCAACGAACGCAACATTTGTTCTTGTCTTGTTCTCATGCGAACAAA
>WQBJ01000111.1 GCA_013032095.1 Ruegeria atlantica
CCTTCGACTTCACGCTGACAGGTGACAGCGCGACCCTGGGGGACGACTTCAACGGCACGCCGAGCTTCAGCGATGGTGTGACCTACGATGCGAACGCGGGCACGATTACGGTACCGGCGGGCGTGATCTCGTTCGATGTGACGGTATCGAGCATCGACGACAGTGATGAAGAAAGCGATGAGGGCTACGACCTGACGGTGGGCGGTATTCAGGCGACCGGCACAATCACCAATGACGACGCGGTGGGTATCGCGAGTGTCAGCGATGCAACGGAAACCGAAGGCGATGACCTTGTGCACACCGTGAGTTTGACCGGCACGAGTGTGACTGCGGAAACTTTTGATATCACGTTTGCGGGTAGCCTGGCAGGTAACAGCGCAACCCCGGGCAGTGACTTCAACGGCACGCCGAGCTTCAGTGATGGTGTGACCTACGATGCGAGCGCGGGCACGATCACGGTGCCGGCAGGCGTGGCCTCGTTCGATGTGACGGTTGCGGGGGCGCAGGATACGGTTTTCGAAGGTGATGAAACCTTCACGCTGACGGTGAGCGGTGTTGCGGCGACAGGCACGATCACCAATGACGATGGCTGGTCCGGCTCCTACCGTTTTGTCGGTGCTGATGGCGGTGACTATCTCGGCTATTCGGTTTCTTCTGCGGGGGACGTTGACGACGATGACCAGGCCGACCTGCTCATCGGGGCATATTGGGCCGCCGGCGTGAACAATGCCGAGAATGCTGCGGGCGAGAGCTACCTTGTCCTGGCCAAAGACCTTGCCGCGCTTGATGCCGCTGACGGCAGCACTGACCATATAATCGATATGACGTATATTGGTAGTGGCACTGGTTCCTATCGTTTTGTCGGTGCTGATGGGGGTGACCGGCTCGGTCGTTCGATTTCTTCTGCGGGGTATGTTGACGACGATGATCAGGCCGACCTGCTCATCGGGGCTTTTTATGCCGCCGGTATGAACAATGCCGAGAGGGCTTCGGGCGAGAGCTACCTTGTTCTGGCCAAGGATCTTGCCGCGCTTGATGCTGCTGATGGTAGTGCCGACTTCACAATCGACATGGCGCAGATCGGTCGTGTCAACGACACCGACTCCTATCGTTTTGTCGGCGTTGATAGCTCTGACCAATTCGGCTGGTCGGTTTCTTCTGCGGGGTATGTTGACGACGATGACCAGGCCGATCTGCTCATCGGGGCTTTTTACGCGTCCGGCGTGAACAATGCTGAGAAGAGTGCGGGCGAGAGCTACCTTGTTCTGACCAAGGATCTTGCCACGCTTGATGCCGCTGACGGCATTACCGACTTCACGATCGACATGGCGTATATCGGTAGTAGTGGCACCGGCTCCTACCGTTTTGTCGGTGCTGATAGCTATAACTATCTCGGCTGGTCGGTTGCTTCTGCGGGGTATGTTGACGACGATGATCAGGCCGATCTGCTCATCGGTGCCAAGATCGCCGCCGGCGTGAACGATACCAATTATGCGGGTGCGAGCTACCTTGTTCTGGCCAAAGATCTTGCCGCGCTTGATGCCGCTGACGGCGTTACCGACTTCACAATCAATATGACGTATATCGGTAGTAGTGGAACCGACTCCTACCGTTTTGTCGGAGCTGATGGCAATGACAATCTCGGTGTGTCGGTTTCTTCTGCAGGGTACGTTGACGACGATGACCAGTCCGACTTGCTTCTGAGTACAGCTTCTGCCGCCGGTATGAACAATGCCGAGATTGCTGCAGGCGAGGCCTATCTCATCCTGGCCAAAGACCTTGCCGCGCTTGATGCTGCTGACGGCAGCACTGACTACACAATTGATATGACGTATATTGGTAGTGGCACCGGTTCCTATCGTTTTGTCGGTGCTGATGCCGGTGACCGGCTCGGTCATTCGATTTCTTCGGCAGGCGATGTTGACGGCGATGACCAGGCCGACCTGCTCATCAGTGCATATTTTGCTGACGGCGTGAGCAACGCCGAGAATACTGCGGGCGAGATCTACCTCGTCCTGGCCAAAGACTTTGCCGCGCTTGATGCCGCTGACGGCAGCACTGACTACACCATCGATATGACGTATATCGGTAGTGGCACCGGCTCCTATCGTTTTGTTGGGGCCGATGCCATAGACAATCTCGGCTATTCAGTTTCTTCTGCGGGGGATGTCGACAGAGACGGCCAGGCCGACCTGCTCATCAGTGCATATCAGGCTGACGGCGTGAACGGCGCTGAGAATAACGCGGGCGAGAGCTACCTTGTGCTGGCCCGTGATCTTGCCGCGTTCGATGCCGCTGACGGCAGCGAAGACTTCACCATTGATATGACCTATGCTGGCACAGAAATTTTCAGCGGATCATCCGATGACGATACGCTCACCGCGAATGCAGACGATCAAACCCTGGTTGGTTTTGACGGCAATGACCGACTTGAGGGCCTGGGTGGCAATGATCGCCTGGTGGGTGGCAGTGGCAGTGATACGTTTGTCTTCGCCGAAGGCTTCGGGCACGACGAGATCATTGATTTTGCGGCTGGTGACATAATCGAGTTCAACACGATCACCGGCCTTGCCTCCTATGCCGAGGTATTGGCGAAGGCGGGCGACGATGGCACCGATACGACCATCACGTTTGATGCCGATAACACCATTGTCCTGAAGAATGTCGTGGTCTCCGATCTGTCCGCCGATGACTTTCAGTTTATCTAGATCAAGAAGAGAACAGGGTGGGCAGCACGGTTTCTACAATCCATGTCGCCGCCAGCATCGCACGGGCCTGCATCCGGGCTGGGCGGCAAGGCCGGTTCTTCAACGTCGTCGATCCGGTCAATAAGCTCAATGCCGAAGCCCACGCCGAGCGCCGGGGTCGAACCGCTGACCTGATCACCTGGCTCGACTTTCTGATCCTGGACGAACTCGTATATCTACCCTTCACCCAGACCGGCGGCCAGCTTCTGTTCTCCCCTTCGGGGAATGGTCCAGCGTTTTCGATGGTGCAAAGATGACCACCGCATTGCTCCACCGGCTGACCTTATTGCGAAGTCGTCGAGACATGCAATGAAAGCCGGCGCTTCAATAACTGAGCGTAACGCCAAGCCACGACCACGCTGGCCCGGCGCCGCTGCGTTAAATGAGGGCTGCGCAGCCCCGGAGCAGTTCAGACAAAGGGGGAATATTGGATACCGATGGGAGGGGCAGAATTGGATGCCGATTGGCATCTGCGACGTCTGGACCCCGGATGAACCTTCCTGGGCCGCCTGACCTGATGAAGATCCTGCGCGACGTAGGTCTCAAGTCCAAGGCCTAGGTCTGTGCGGATGACAAGAAGTCGAAGCTGGTGGATTACATGGGCAAGCTCTTTATCGAGCCGTTCGCAACGCTAACCCAGCCAACAAGCGGCTGTTACCAGTTGGGTACCGGAATTGATGGCGCACGCGCCGGAAGCGGAAGATCCGAGCGAGACTGCCGAGGATATGGCAATCGCCGCCGCATAAAGCGCAAAAGAGCAAGCCGTTCAGTCTGCGGGCGGCTTGTTTACCGAAGTTGTTTTTAAAGGTTGCATTTTATCCCATCCAATCCTGACCGGCGAAGTAAATCCTGACTACGCGCATTTCATTATGCGCGAATTCTGCAAGGATAGTTGCTTGTTGTTTGTAGCCAAAGGTTCGAAAGCTTGGATGATCAGGGTGTTCGGTCCCATATTGCGCTCCGCTATCAGCAAGCCGTGTGAGCCAATCGAATAAGGTATCAACCCAGGTTTCAGCAAAGACCAAACCTCGTTCAGCTTTCAGCACACGCGCCCGCCGTCCGATATCGGTTTGTGCTCGGGACGTCAAAACCAGTTTATTGGGTGTCACGATTTCAATGAGCTCAGGATGTTTTGATGAGCGATGTGTCCGTCGATCAAAGGCTCCTTACGGATTGAAGCTTCAAGAAATTCCGCGATGTCGAGATCAATTTGGCTGCTCTCTGGTTTCGGGTTGCGCGACAAAAACTCCCGAAGAGCTGTTCGTACAACCTCTGAAACCGAGGCAAAGTCACCCGATGCGATACACGCGTCGATTTCGGCAGCGTGTTGATCGGTTAGGGATATGCTGACATTTTTCATACCTCAAATAATAGTATTTAATCGCACGCCTGCAAGTTTCGTTCTTCCAACCCGCTTGAAATGGCAATGCTATCAGAAGAGCGAAGCCTGGCAAAAGGATTCCCTTGTTGCAGCGCAACAGCGATTAATGCGGCGAAAACGAGACCCCCCCATAAACAGCATTGTAAACACACTGCCGAGAAAAGAAATTTTGCTGGAACCTTCGGTGGTGCCGGGTGGTATTGACAGGGGGTAGCCCTATCACAGAAGCAAAACTTCCGCCTCATGCAGGGTCACTGATCCAGCCGCGAAGTTGCCTCACACTGTTTTTCCGGGATCAACGGTATGACGCGCAAGAAAAGCAATGTGAGGGAAAAGAATAGTCTGTCTTTTGGGTGGCAAAGGCCGGGCAGGTCTTTGAAAAACGAGACCAGCGCTTCCGGCTCGCTGATTACGTCTGCTTCTTTCAATATCTTGCCGCGTTCACCTAGAATGCAAACAGCGGTGCTTGCCAGAGAAACGTCCAGCCCGATAAAGATTTCCATGTCGTTGTCCTCTTCGATCGTAAAAACGAGGTGCACCTTACGGCAAGACCCCGCAAACACGCTTCGTGCATGTCAAAGGCCAACGGCACCCTGTCTACTACATCGTAATCAAGCAAAACAGCTGAGATACGCGCCGGATCCACTACGGTATCTCTCCTATCCATAGTGATGTGCTGCATCACGGCGATGAAAAAACGACCCGGATCATGCGAAAAGGGCCCCGCCAGATTAGCGGGGCCTGCATCACCACAAAGTAGTGATTTAGTTCAGAGCGTAAGTCACCTGAAGACCAATCGCCCAAGCGCTGTTGCCCGAGAACTCTGCGCCATTGTTGCTGGTGGCATCGCCGATATCTGTGTAGCGAATACCGCCCGAAATTTCGGCTTTGTCGATGGTGTAAGTGCCACCTACGCCCACGCTCCAGAAGCCATCTGTCGGGCCCAGATCCGAGAATGTATCGTCGGTGGAAGGTTCATAACCAACGGTGAACGCACCAGCGAATTGATCAGTAAACTGACGACCGACGCCCAGAGTGAATGTCCAGTTTGGCGAGTCATAGTCGACGAGGTTTTTGCCCGTGATTCCAACGTATGTTGGCGGGGCGTAAACTGTCTGCGGCCAGTCCACCCAACGTGCAGAACCGAATACCAGCGTACGAGGTGCGACACCTGTCTGGAAATCCAAGTCTATCGACTGAGGTGTTTCGATTTCCGAGTTCGTCTCTACGGTGGCAACCGCGCCGGTTCCTGCGCCAGCAATCGGGTTGAACGATTCCGTTTGGGAAACATCATGCGTGATTTTCGAATTGTAAGTCAGAGCAACGCGTGCCGCGATCTCTGGACGTTCCCAAGCTACGCCCACTACGTAACCAAAGTCGGTTTCCGCGCTTTGTTCAATTTGGTAACCGAGCGCCGCAGGTACGGCCACTTCGGATTCGAGACGTTGACCGCCAATGCCACCAATTGCGCTGAAGCCATTGCCGATCTTGTAACGCAGCAGCGCGGTAATCGCGTCTATGTTTGCGTCAGCGCGCAATACATCGGTGCGTCCGCCGGGCACAAGGTTAGAAGACAGCGGGTAGGCCGCCGCATAACTAACGTCGGCACCGAAGGGCTGGTCGTAAATGATCGCGAAGTCGAGCTTGTCGTTAAGAGCACGTTTGTAAGCCAGAGCCGGGGTGGTGAAATTCTCGGTGATATCGCCCGAGTCGAAACCTGCCAATTCGCCGGACACATCAGGCATTGCATACCCGATACGAGCTTGAACGACAGAGCCTTCTTCGAACAGAATGTTAACGCCCTGACCGCTGCGGTCCAGTCCGCCGGCGTAGCCACTGGTTGCGCCAACGCTCAAAGCCCACGCCTGTAGAACCGCCTTTTTCATATAGTTCCTCCCTTAATGTATCCTGACGGTCACGCAATGAAGTGGCGTGAATGCGCTTGAACCGGGCGGTGGTGCTCGATATCACTCAGCCGATATTTCCCAAGTAGACCCTTGTTTGGAAGATATTGGACAGGGAATTCATGTTCTGACCATCTCCATTTGAACGCGTGGAACCAAGTGTTTCGTAATTGAGCATCCAGCGCACAGCGCAAGTCAGGAGGGGGCGTCCGAAACCGGGTTGACCCGGAAACCGGCCGGATGTGTCGCTAACTTTGTCCAACAACCAGAGCTGCCATTTCACGGGGCAAACTTATCCCGCCAATTGAAGAAGCGTGCGGAAGCTGGATACTGGTGCGCCAGGGAATTGCTGTTTACGGATCATGTTGGCCACTTTGATGTCATCCAGGGTAGCAGACGCAGATGCAAGTGACTTGAACTCACACAGGTATCTTTCCATGTCGTTGCAATCGGATTGTTTATGTTTGTTCGCAACCGTGACGCTGCCTTTTGCAATCGGCAGCCTCAGTTATGAAATGCCACGTTTCTAAATCCTGATCACCTATTGCCAGACTGAACTTTGCGCAGCGAACCTGTTTTTGCCTTGGCGTCAGTATTGATCAGTTCAGTCCCGCGTTCAGGAACAGTGGCTTGGTTCCGAGCAGTGTTGATCCAATACAGTTGCTTTGGGTTGCCGGTCAGGGGAGCAGCAATGGGTTCATATAGAGTGGAGGATCGGTGCAGAGGCTGCAAGACCATCGACATTTGCTTGCCGCAAAGAGGCGACGCTACGGCGAACCCCATCTTCCTCACGATCAGGACAAGTACGTTCCACCCGGCTGCCTGCTGAGTTTTGCGGCGCGGCGGCGTCTGATCGTGCCTTCACCCTTCCGTCACTTTAGCCAGCGATGCCGATTTCAAGCTCCCACCGATTTCAAGCCCCCGTTGCCTGTGGGCTGCGGCAGATCGGTATCAACATCGGTTTAGATCAAAGAGAAGGGCCACATGTCCACTGCAAATGCATCCACGATCTTCACGCTTTCGGAAGACACGATTGACGAGAACGCCGCTGGCGGGGCCGTTATTGGAGTGATCTCTGTCTCTGATCCCGAGCTTGACGACAGTTTCACACTGCGGGTGGGGCTGAACAGTGCCCTTGGTGCGTTGTTCGTGATCGAAGGCACGACTTTACGTCTTGCTGATGGGGCTGCGTTGGATTTCGAGTCCCAGGACAGCTACGACATACCCGTGGAGGTCTTGGATTCCGAAGGGACCGTCACGCACCAGGGGGTCATCCAGCTTTCCGTCAATGACATTGAGGACAGCGAGGTTTTTGGCACGGATAATGGTGACGTGCTCGAAGGAGATGCCGGGGACAATGTGATCGATGGTGGCCTGGGAGGCGATGTGATCACCACCGGGGACGGCGCCGACCAGGTCGTTGGAACAATGGAAGAGTTTGACGGCGATACGGTTACGGATTTTTCGTCAGAGGATGCCCTGGTCTTTGAAGGCGGCGATTTTGATCGCGACGACCTCTCCTTTGACAGCGATACCGGCGCCTTGTCGATCTCCGGTGAAAGCACCGTTACCCTGAATGGGGATTTTTCCGACGGCACGTTCATGAGCGTTCAGGATGGCGACGCTGCCCTCGTCACCTTCGAGACGTTTCTGCTGACCCTGAAGGATCGGGACGCTGTTGCGGATGCGGATATCAACGGTGTCAACAACCAGCTTTATCTGACGGGAGATGGCGCCAGGTCTTTTCGTGTCGATTCCATCACCGATGCGACGTACTTCGCGGCTTATGAGAACGTGCTGGGTGTCTACGAGGTTGCGCCGGACGGATCGATTGCCGGTGTGCGCATTCTGAGCGCAAATGCAAAAGAAAGCCCTGTGGAGAATGCTCTGATTG
>WQBJ01000112.1 GCA_013032095.1 Ruegeria atlantica
GCGACGCGCCGCACATGCAAACGGCCGAAGTGCGATCAACGGCGGCTCTGGGCTCTTACTTCAATTGATGCCCACCGCAGTTAATGACCGCCGTGAGCCCGTGCTTCCTACATTTGGCACAGCTGCGAAGGGCCGCTTTCACAAAAAACAAGCCAGCGTTATGGTGGTAAAATGCCGCTGACAAGTTCAATCACCGACTACGACGATACTTGGCCAAGTCACTATGAAGCCGAGGCCAAACGGCTGCGGCCCATATTCGGCGATGCATGTGTCGAAGTACATCACGTCGGAAGCACAGCAGTCGAAGGTCTGGCTGCGAAACCTGAAATTGACATTCTTGTGGTTGTTTCCGATTCCAGTCGTTTGTTTCATTGGCAGGTCGAACTGCTTCGCTTGAAGTACAGGCGAGGTGGAGACTTGATGGAAGGTCATCACTTTTTCAAACGTGATAACGGTGAGGTGAGAACCCACAAGCTTCACATCTGCCCATTAGGCCACTCACAGGTGGGCAGAATGCTTGGAATACGTGACTACTTGCGAGGAAACCTGCCTGACTGTCGGGCCTACGCAGAGCTCAAATTGTGCCTTGAAAGAGAAAATAGAACGGGCATTGCGGAATATCTGGATGCCAAGGCTCCGTTCTTGGACGAACTCTACCAAAAGAGCCAAGCAAAGGGATAGAAGACCTTCGATGGTGGTCCGGTTAGTCCCGCACATCCACCGTTTTAGCCCAATTTGTTTCACGCTGAGATTTTGGCTAGCAATACCAGAAGTGTTCATTTTGAAGGTGAAGTTTGATGCCACAATCCTATCACGGCGGCTGTGAATGCGGCTCGGTTCGGTATGTATTATCTGGCGAACCAATCGTTATCTACGCATGTCATTGCACCATATGCCAATCTCAGTCAGGTAGTGCCTTCGGGCTGGCCATGCGTGTTCATTCGAGTGATTTTCTGATCGTCGCTGGGGAACTAAAAAGCTTTCGGCGACAAGCAGATAGCGGTCAGATATTCACAAATTCGTTTTGCCCTGATTGTGGCACTCGCATTCACCACCACGCGAGTAAGGCACCAGAACACCTTAGCCTCAAGCCTGGCACACTTGATGACACGAGTTGGTTGCAGCCTACGCATCACGTTTATGCGCGAAGCGCGCAACAGTGGTTTGTATTTCCAGAAGATGCCCAAGTTTTCGAAACTGTACCCTCTGACCGATCATGGCTTGTGGGCAAAGGCTGAAGTATTGCTTTCATTGCGCCATCACCAGGCAGTGACGAGCTCATTGCGAGTGATGCTACGTATATTATCAATAGCTGCTTTCGGCAATCCAGTATCTCTCGGCGATGAGCCGCGTCGCCAGCCAAACGAGGGCGAACAAAGCAGGGTCTGAAAAGAAGTTGTAGATGGCCCATTGATCGGTCGACAGAACCCATCGTGCTACTTCATTTGATAGGGCCGAGCAAATTGCCAGTGCGATCCACGCGATGTGCAGTAGAGGCCAGCCTCTCGCTTCAATGGTAAGCTTGTAGCCTAGTGTCCTTTCCAAAACGCTCGGGCGAGCAAGTGCGCCAACTGCCAGGATAGCGGCAAAGGCCAGCGCTCCGACGGTTGGGCGAATGAGGACGAAGGTCGTGTCATTCAAAAAGATACCAAACCCCGTTAGAACAAGTGCTAAAACGAGGGTTGAGACTGCTAGCCAAGAAACGCAACCGTCCCAACGCCAGCGAACTGCGACAGCTACAGTGGTTGCGACAACTGCCGCCCCCGCCGCAGCCAGCAGTCCACTTAAGAAGTTGCCAATCAAAAAAGCAATCCCGGGCAACAATTCAAGAAATAGACGACGATCCATTCCGGTAATAGGCCGTCATCGCGTAGGCTTTGCAAGTCCGCTGCCCGAATAAAAGACGCCAGAGCCGCCTTTGAGCTCAGGTGAGCCAAAGTCTGGTTTGTGCGGTTCGCGGCGTGCCGCACACGCAAAGGACGGAAGCCAAGTCGAGGTTGGCTCCGGGCTCAAATGACCTGTTCAGGATCGCCGCAGAGAATGACGGCGAAGAGCCCAATCCTACAATATGAAATCGCTTTTACCACCACAGAAAAACTGTCATCTGTCGGTCATGACACTTCGCATGGCAAACTACTCCGATGCATCAAGCATCGCGGCGATTTCCATTGAGGTATGGGTGGGTACATACCTCAAACAAGGCGTCACCGCTTTCTTTGCGGATTATGCTCTGGAAGAGTTCACGGTTCAGAAAATTCGAAGCCTTATAAATGACCCCACTCAGTTGATTCTAGTTTCCCAGAATGAGGAAGGTATTGATGGCTTCATTCGAGTATCAGCCAAGAGTCCGGCCCCTGTAAATGGTTGCTCGGATATGGAAATTTCCACGTTTTATGTCCAACCGCGGCACCAAGGGAAAGGCATAGGCAAACGCCTCTTGTCTGCTGCGCTCAAGCACTGCCGTGAAACGTATGTGAAATCCGTCTGGCTAACGACGAACGCAGAAAATGATCCGGCGATTGACTTCTATCTTGCGCAGGGCTTCGAACACGTTGGTGAGACCAACTTTTGCATCGATGACAAAGGCTACCTGAATAACGTATATCGGCTCGCTTTTTACTAGGAGATACGCGAAAACCAAGGTCTGGATTGTCCGCTCCCCGCTCTTTCGCGCACCATGCCGTGAATGTCCGCACTTGGCGGTTCGCGATGTGCTGCACACACGAAGGGCTGTCAGGCAACCAAAGTCGGCAAAGGGCTCTTACTTCCTGTCGGGACACATCGCAGAGAACGGCAGGAGAGAGCCCGTTTTGCACGATGTTGCGCATCGACTAATTGGCCGCTTTGAACCAAGTCGGAAACCTAAGTTGCGGGTTCAACGACATAACAGCGATACCAATGCGCCGTGGATATTGTACGGGAGATGCATAATCCAGCTTCCGATAGTATTGCCTTCAAGCGTCCCAGATTTCGCATACTACACCCTGAAGCAAATTGAGCTTCCAGTGACATCAGGCTCGTTGATGTACCGAGTTGTTCAGCGTTACGTCGATATTCAGAAATGAGCGCATCTATGGAAGCCTGCTCATCAAAACACAAATCAGCCAATATGATTTTAGCGCTAGAACTCATGCGAGAGCGGATCTCAGTTAGTAAGTCTCGTTCAATCGATCGATCTTGAATCATGTGCAGAACCATAAGCACTGAGATGACATCAAACTTTCGATCTTTCGCAAGGTTGCCAACGGAACCTTCAATAAACTCTATTCTACCTTCAAGAGAAGAGCCGTCCGCAATATGGCGCGCCTCAGCGAGGTTGGCATTTGATGGGTCAACAACAGTCACATTCAAATGGAAACCAGTTCGGGCCAGAAGTTCGATTTCTCGCCCGCCGCCGCCGCCAACAATGAGCAAATTGCTTTGATCCGTGCACTGTTGTTCTAGGGAAAAGCCGATAGCTTCGTACATTTCTTCTAGTCCGGGGACAGAGGATTGTAATTCTCGGTAAGATTGAAGTCTCGACATAGCTCGCGCCTTTCGATCCATTGGGACTAGGTGTCATTTCAAACCAATGACAGCGACACTAATGACACATCACAACCAATCGCCTTCTTCGATAGCTGCAATTCTCCGGTGTATTAGGGTGAACTATGACAGACAAAGCAAGCATTCACATTCGTACTACAAAAGGCGGCTCTGTCCGCATCTTCCCCCTTCATTTAGTGGAAGTGAAGGTCCGGACTGCGTCGTTCGCGACTTGTTGCACGTGCGATACTCAGGCCACCGGTCAAGGTCCGGATTGGGCTCATACCTTCAATCGCGCCGCGCCGCAGGGAAGGACGGCAGCGAACCCAGACATTCCCAATATTGCGACATATGCCAATGACCGGCTCACCCCCTTTGGTCAAAGGTCGTTTGCATGATTTTCATTCGTTTCCTAGTTAGGAATCAAAGCCCGACATTAGGAGCTGTTCGTGATCAGAAACGAGTTTCCACCAATCCCATTGATGGATGGCGATCTAGACGCCCGCAACTATCATTTTATCGAAATAGACGCCACAGATCCGCGTGGTTCAGAAACGCTGATTGACATTGGCGAACATGGCATTGCTGTTTTGCCATACTACCACATTTCAGATGGTTCTAACGCACCATATTGCCAGAGGATTGAAGGCAGTCTTCCTCGCATGTGGTGCCGTGAGAGTTTGCTGCCGATGCTTCGAACCGCAAATAAGGAACTAGCAGCGTATGGCTGTGAACTTGTCGTCTATGACGCTTATCGCCCGATAGCTACGCAACGAGGCCTATGGGAGTGGGCCTTGGAAAAGATCAAGAAAGACCACCCAAATCTTTCCGGTGCCGAGTTGGAAGCATTGACTAGCCAGTATAGTTCGGACCCGCGACGGTTCGATCCGGCGGATGCAACGACCTGGCCAACACATTCGTCCGGTGCCTCTATCGACGTCATGCTTCGCTCGCTTGATACCGGAGTAGAGCTGGATATGGGGACCGCATTCGACGATCTTAGTCCTCTTGCGCGCACAGACTACCTAGAGCATGTGCTTCACCGTGGCGATATTACGAGTGATGATCCCGCACTGATAAACCGACGTTTGTTATATTGGATCATGACGGAAACCGGGTTCGAAAACTATCCTTCAGAGTATTGGCACTTTGATTTTGGAAACCAAATGTATGTGCTCAACGCGCAAGCCAAGAACGAGATGTTGGATCGAGCTTGGTACGGCTACTGCCAGCCTCCGATCGGATCAGTATGACCATAACGATCTCCAGTGCTGACGTTGGAAGTAGCTCGACGAACGACAACAATGTTGCGCATAGCATTGGTTCATCAATCCGGCGTTGAATGTCTGCGATGCCCCTTAGCCTGACGAATGCAGATGCAACGATCAAATAGCTCGGCAACGGCTGCAACGGGCTCACCTGACAGAGAAAGTCATATGTGCTGAATTCATTCAAGTAGTGCAGGCAGAAGGGTGTTGTCCTGAGCCTGGCTGAATCACGTGGTTTTCAAGTCCCTTCCTCGTCAATCCTGAACCGATCCTGATCGAAATCGACCGTTCCTGCACCAGGGGTCACCAGAACTTTCGAAAAATCACGTGCTGCGAGATCCTGCGGGCGAATCCAGAAGATCAGGCCACTGCCATCCCCGATTGTTAAGTCGAGACCGAGATCGCCGTTGAACTCGGCCAGTACGATATGACCCTCGGGTCCTGGTCCGCCGTAATATTCGGTTGTTTGTGCTCCCAGGAGACGGTGGAAGATCGTGAGATACGTGAAACCGTCGGGTGGTCCATCCAAATTGTCTCGGCCGAATTCGTGGATACGTGTGAAGGGCCTGTGGCGCCAGCTTTCACATGCAATGACCTCAGGATCAAAACCGGCGGAACCACAGTCAGGATGCCAAATCTGATATTTCAGGACATCATGAATTGAATCATTCAATCGCTTACCCAAAATAACCTGGCTCAGGTCTCCCAATTTGCCGTCGGCGTTTTCGAGAGATTGAATCTCCTGCAGGAACGCATCGCGGCGGTCCGTCGGCATTACGCTCATAGCTGGATACTTGTCAGCTTTAGCAAGCCAGACCGCAAAGATGGTGATCGCCCGCCGTGCGCCTTTGGCCATCTCGGGTGTTGTTTCCGCGCGGTCGAGTTGCTGCCGGAGTGTCCGGCGCATCATGAAACAGAATCTTCGAAGAGCAAGCCAGGTGAGCGGCCCCTCCGCGCGACCGTGCCAGGGGCGAGAACGATGCCAGAGATTGTATCTTGTCTCGTTGAGACCAAAAGCATCAAGCAAAGATTTTTGCAGCAACTTTGCATGGCTACGTCGCAAAGGTTCCCATTCCCCACCTGTAAAGGTGATACGCTTCAACCGGGGCAGATCGGACAGTGCAGACAGATCGGGTTTTGCCGTGTCGTCATTCTCGGAAATTGACACTTCATGGTTCCAGTCATCCTGATAACTTTTCAACAAGGCGAACTCCAAAGCCCATGGAGTTAGGACCGTGGGACAGAAACCCTTCGATTCATCCAGTTTTTTCGCGCCGAAATGGGGATAGGACTTGGTCTCCCCCCACGCGCCGTCCCACCATGGCGGTCCATCAGGTGGCTGGCGTTCTGCAAGCGTGCTGGCGTCAATATCACGATAGATGACGTGACTCCCCTCACTGTCGACGATCCTCTGGGCGAAATATGTGCTGATATCGGGGCCTGCGAAGATCCAGATTGTCCCACTCTCAGGTAGCCAAGGATGACTCTGGCAACGCGGCAGGGCGGAGCAATCAAGTTGAGCCAAAAAAGTACGTGGCCGGTTTGAACTCGGAGAAACCGGCCAATCTACGTCATCGGGTAACCGAGGCAATCCACCCATAAAGGACGTCGCGGTAGCGGAACAGGTGGGCGTCGGAGGATAGACCCGCGCCAGACCAATTGCAGGCGCTTCTGTCTCGGCTATGATTTCCCGCAATTCTTCCTCTGTATACCGAGGCGAGGGAGGCTGCGGCATTTGCCTAATGGCTCGATGCACTCGCTGACCCGGCGTCATAGTCAAGTCGCGACTGGAAGAGTTGGGTGCTGGGCGCGAAGAAAGTTCTTTTCCTCTACCAAAAATCAAGTGCAGAATCTTTCGCAGCATTTTCTTCCTTTGGCGCGGTCTACCTGTTCCAAACGTTTTCGATTCCTCACGAAACTGAATGGAATTTACAATTGAGCCGATGGCACTATGCACTTCAATTAAGCGCCCCCTGGCATCCACACCCTGGAGCAAACCCTCTACTTCCAGTTGGATTTACCTTTGTGAATGAGACCGCCTTCGAGGCTACACACGGGGCGTAGATAGCTGCGGTGATGGAAACAACTTTTTAGCGTGCCGGTTATCGCTACCCGTTTTGTCATGCCCGAAGCAGGCAGGACTACCCTCGCATTCTGGCGCTTCGCAACCGGGGCGTTGTTGCCGTTGACGTGCGCGATGGTATGGCCGACGCTTTTATTTGACACCCTTGGCCAAACAACGGATGAGAATTTATGGATATCGCATTTTGTTTGGCTGTGGGCGTCGCAGGCACCGTTATAGCGTTTGCCGTAAAGGCAAAGAAGTGGGTGTTGATTGTGACAATCTGGCTGTGTGTACCAGTCGGTATCTTGCTTTCAACAACGTTTGGTTTTTACGTGGCGAAAATCGGTGACACTGCCACCCGAGCGCGCGGGCCGGTAAGTTGCATTGTTCATGGGTATGACGTCAGTGACTGGATGAACAGTCTAGTCATTTCCGGCTATGTTATCGCATTTGTCGCAGGGCCCTGGTTCGTTATCGGCGCAATCTGCCTGGCTATTTTTGGCATTTTTCGAGTTGTTGACATTTGGCGGGTTTAAACAGACTTTCATGATCTGTCATCGAATGTCCGGTTCTCACCGTTCGCGACGTGCCGCGCGAGCAAAGGACCTAAGCGTGATTTATGGCGGCTTTGGGCTCTTGCCTACCATTCTCAGCCGTACTTCCTGAAGCTTTTCAGAATGATATCGCTGTCATTCGGGGATCGCCGCGTGGCTTTGATCAATTTCACGCCCTTCCAGTCGTCGCTTTGATTGACATGCAGATCTGTGTTGTCATCGGCAGGTTTGAACACGGGTTTTCGGCCCAAAATATCCTGGGGTGCGGTCATATCACTTGTCCCTTTGCTGATTTGCGCGCATCAAGGCACATTTTCAGCCGAAGACAAGGCTCACCCACGAAACTGAACC
>WQBJ01000113.1 GCA_013032095.1 Ruegeria atlantica
GATCGCCACCTTCGTTCAATAAAAATCAAAGCCAGCGCCTTTGTCGGACGGATACGAAACAAGCGGTCAAACGAAGTATGCAAACAGGTCTCATTGCTGGCATCACTGAATTGGTGATCTAGGCTTCGCGACTTCGTGAACCTGCATACGCGTTGAAGACTTGATGAGTTCCAAGGGTACCTCACGGCCACCCTTGAGGCCATTGCTGCCGGTCACCCGCTAGTCAGATCGACGAACATCTCCCCTGAAACTTCCAGCCGTCAAGCTGATCCCGCGTGAGGTATCCGCTTTACAGATGGCGTAACTTTCGGGGTTTAGCTCTTGCCCAAAGGCCCGCATGACGGCCGCGGGAATCAGTTTCAAGACGTACTCCATACCGGCGGACAGAAAGCCTCCGGTGCCAGCAGTAGGATCATAAATCACGCGTATGATGCCTTCTTTGGTGAGAGCTTCGTCATCTTCCATAAATACAAGGGACGTCGTCAGATCGACGATATCGCGGGGAGTAAAGTGTTCACCGGCGGTTTCATTCGAACCTTCAGCAAAGCGACGGATCAGCTCTTCGAAGACTAGCCCCATATCATGGTTCGAAATGACTTCCGGCCGCAGGTCGGCGCCTTTGACTTGCTGAACGGCCTTGTAGAGCAAATTGGCGTCATTCAGTTGGGTTATGAATTCGCCAAACTTGAAATGCTCAAATATCTCGCGGGCATCGGTCGAAAAGCTCTGGATGTAGCTTTCGAGGTTGTCTTTGATGCCGCTGGCCCCGAGAGATGCCAAATCCATCTTTGAGGTGTTGTAAAACGAAAGCTTCGATGCCCGAAGCAATATTTTTCTTTCGCTTCTTCTGGAAGGGGCGAGTTCTCCAGCTTTTTTGCTTCGGCCAAGACCGCGTCTTTGTTCGCGTTCAGAACACATTCCAGCCTTCTCAAAAGAGTGAATGGGAGGATTATTCGACCATATTGGCTCTGTTTGAAGTCACTGCGGAGAAGGTCCGCCAGCGACCATATGTAGGAAGCGAGGTTGTTTGTGGATTGAGACACTGGATACCCTAGGATTATGACTTGTTCTTTTTTCAAGAACCTAAAGCGGCCTGCCTCGTACCCGGCACAGGGATGTATTGAAACGCGCCAACACAATTTTGAAACTCCGAGATACAACTTTGACGCTCCGAGATACAACTTTGAGTATTTTTCAGCCGCGCCCGAGAATAGAATTCTGCTTAATGGATCAACTGGATGAGAAATCAGTTCCGGAACACCGCTGATCGCATCCGCATCAGGTTTCACACCCAGATCGTCCGTCCTGACCAAACGACACCAGTGACTTCTTGAGACTCGGAGACGTATTTCAATGCAGAAACCAATTCTGACAGTCGTACTGGCGGACATACGACCGGGAGCGCGAAGTTACAGAAAGGCACTCTGACTTACTGCCTCACCAGGTCAGCAATGATGGCATCATTTAACATGATTTCTCTTACACCTGAAAACGCGAGAACTTCTAAATGATTGTAACAACGTCTGAACATCGAGCCAACAAGTGCCGTGATCTCGCCAGAATACGCGCAACACTATTGCAGTTGGAATATGGTCCCGAGCCTCGTTTTGTCGTCGGCCTGTTCCTTTTCTTCGGGCTGGCTGCGGTTCTTATTTGGACCATCCCGGCTCTCCCCGGCATTCTCGGCGCATTGTTGTATGGTATGATTGTCGCCTTGGCCCTGATCGCTCTTTCGGTTTTTCTCCGATACAGCAAATGGCCGATGTCTCTCGGTGACAAATTGGCGCTCCAAATCTCAGCCTATGAACCTGAAAATTCCGATGCGTACAATCGCCTTGAAGACGTAATGCGCCTTCACGGCCATGTCCCCCTTGAGGACGCATACTACTGGATCGACGTAGAGCTCTACTCACTGAATACCCAGGAACCAAAACACATAACGGGCGCGGCATCCGGCTTCGTCAATGGTGGAGGCACGAACTGAGGTCGATCCTGTTAGATTGAAGGACAGCCCCATGAAACCTGCATTTCTCCTGGCAAGTACCTCTTTTCTGCTAAACGCCTGCGGTGAAACACATCACATCTCCGAGCGGTATGTTCGGGACATCAAAAATGAACACTCCGAGTTTGAGAAGGACGTCGGGGCCACCCATATTCACCAGGTCATCCACGGAACCCGCACTGCCTCAGGCAGCCCGTTGTTATCGGTGTTTACCGACACACACAGCAAGGTCTCTGCCCCCTACACGCTCACGGTCGTGGCCGGATACTACGGCGATACATCTGGAACCCTTCAGGTGCTCGATGTCACGATGAGCTTAGACGGTGGCGCTCCGCTGGGTCTGCTGGATTGGCCGGCCCGTGTGGTTTTCAACCCATGGCTCGACCACGCAGAGAGCGCCAAACTGGAAATTGATCTGGCCGACAGGCTGGAGTTCTGCAAAGGCCGCGAGGTTGTCGTCACCACGACGTTCATTCCCCCGGGTCACACATCGGAGGAAACAATCACGACCGTTTTCACAGGAGAAAGAAAGGAAACCAGCACGTCCAAGTTAAAGATGCTTCTGGGCGGGTCCTGACGCCTGACACGTCGATGCCTGCCTTGTGAACCATCCGTATTCGCCGACGGTTGGCAGATGCTGGGTGCCTCCGGCAAAGGGGCTATCTCGATGGAGACAATGTGCACGCCAGCCTGGAACTTCGCCGTGTCCACTGCAGCATCCTGTTCTTGCCTCTGCCCACGGATCCCGGAGCCGGTCTTCGACATCCCGGACACGCTCACGTGCGTCGGCTATCTTTGCCTCAATATCCGCGATCGCCGAGCGGTCCTCGTCAATCCACCCCCGCGCCCGGTCAATGAAACTGTCTGAATTGGAATCATATATCTGCCCTTCGAGCTTCGAGATGTTGCGCTCCTTCGCCGCGATCACTCCCTCCATCTTGCTGACCCAAGCGCGCTAGCCGATCGACGAAAGCTTCGGTCTTGGCGCGCCACCCGGCATGTTTTGCGCGTCGCTCGCTCTGGCATTGTTCTCATTCGCGCTGCCTGGACGCGTGCGCCTCCTGTTGCGCAGACCTGGCTTGCTGGCGGCGACCCTTGTAGGCGTCCCACTCTCGATCAAGCTGCTCGCGCGTTGATTTGATCTTTTCGAACGCGGCATCCTTGTGCTTTCGCAACATCTCCGCCTTGTTCGCAGACAGGTTCTGACCAGCCTCCTTGACTGCGGCACGTGCTCTCTGCAGCCGGTCGCGTTCCTCATCAAATTCACCGGGCAACATATCAACCGCGGCCTTGACGCTCATGCTCAATCCGTTTGTTGCCAACAGAAGTGCAAGATCGCCTGCCCCATCTTCGCCCGGCGAGGGCAGAATTCGCTGAATGTGAGCGAGATGGCTGGCAGATCGATCCATCTTCCGGTCCATTGCCCTGCTGTACTCTTCGTGCTCCTGTTTCATGTGCTCGACAACGGCCTGGAAACACTCCCAGAAGTCTTCGCGTACCGCACGGTTATCGAATTTAGTGCCCTTGAACATCCGCCCCGTGTCGCGGATCGTATTCCAGATAAGCCGATAATCTTTCTTGCCCGGGAAATCGAAGAAACCCGTAGAAACGTCGGACAATGACTCTCGTCGAGCGACCGCACGTTCGATTTCGTCCTGCTGGGACATTAACGCGACATTTCCCAAGTAGCGCTCCAGTTGAGAGATGTTGAACATGTTGCTCACGCCCGTTCCATCGCGTGAAACCAAATGTTTCATATCCGAACATCTGCCGCAGAGCCGGGGCAAGGAAGATGGTCCCGACAGCGGAATTGATCTTAAAACAGGTCCGACAGAAAAACAGCCGACGGGGGACCGCACGGGCGTGGTTGACCTGATCCCCGCTGACCACCCCCCTGCCAATGAAAAAGTAATCTTGCAGCATGGCACAGAGTGACTGCGCAGGAAGAAGTCACCGGGCAGCGCAACCCGCCAGCAAAACCATTGGCAGAGATGGTTTCAAATCTGAGACCCTCGGACATTGATCCGCAGCCGAACCCGGTCCACGCTACGATCTGACCCAAGTCACCTGGAAGTATTCCTGACCAAACGGCTCAGATGACCTCTCGAGATCCGGAGGAGTACTTCAATACAAAAACCAATCCTGCCAGTCGCACTGGTGGATGTTCAATCGGAGACGTGAAGTTACAGGGCGGTGTTATTGCCTACCCATTAGGTCAGGGTTTCTGTCTCTTTAACGCCGAACGGATTACACTCGAAAAACCTGCGTAGACAGGCGCGCGCCACTTTCAAACAGGCCTCCCGTTAGAAAACCATGGGCTATCGAGTGAGGAGATCATGGCATGGCGCCGTACATTCGCAACTGAGCATCGAAGAACGCCGTTTCAGTCCCATTATTGTCTCCGACACCACATCTTGATTGGAAACAGCCGGATCAAGCAACAAGGGTAAAATATGAAGAAAAACATGATCCAGAACCTGCTGTTTAGTAGCAGTGTTGCCATCATCGCATCTGCACCCATTGCTGCGGGGTCCGACAAACCAGTATCGGATGACGTAATTACTGAACAGCGCGCAGCTCTTGCCGCCGCTACCGAGGGGAAGGGTTTCGGCCCGCAATCACCGCGAGATATCGATGCACGCGAAGGATATAACCTCCGCGTTTTCGGGGAAGCCCCAGCTGTAGGCGAGATGACGCTGTGCGACATACATTTTCACAAAAATGCTGAACACAAGGGTGGTATGTTCACGACCTTTGCCGGAAATGGCGACGGTCATGGTTATGGCACCGGGTTCAAATATGATGGCGAATTAACCGAGACGGAACTGGCACCTGTAGATCACAAAATCGGGAATAGTGAACATGGCGATCTGATCCCGGGCGACACCATCGAAATTCACTTCGTGTATTCTACGGCTCAAGCCACGCTCGGGAACGGTCTCGGGACATGTCTAAGCGGTGCCATCGGAAACCCACAGTTACGCGTGGAGTCCGTAGTCGCTGTTCTCGTCAATGATCCAAACGCCTCCAGCTTTTCCCGGATGACCCATATTGAAAACATCAATGGTCTGAACCAGGTTCCCAATCTGCCGAACAACTTGGGTATGCCGGTAGTATATGAAGGTTCAACGACCGGGCCGGGATATAACGAGGAAGGATCGCCTTTCCAAGTCACCTGGAGCGTACGCCCTGAGGTCGTGAAACTTGATATTCATTCAGTTGCTGCCTGGCTTGGTGATAACGCGTTTGACGAAGACCATGCGCACGGCGTTCGGAACTTAGTGGTAAACCCCGATCTGCTGTCAGAAATTCACTGAGCAAATCCACTGAAACGGGCGGAAGCAACATCTCACCCGTTCTGCGCAGACCGACCTGGGATCGGACGGGATACCCCGCCGACATCCTGGACCGTAACCACTACAATTTCATGTCGCTAACGCGTCATGTAGCTTCACACTGAAACATCTGGAACAAATTCGCCTCGCGTGAGGTAGCCGATTATGTGCCTTGCGCGTGGGACGAGGACGAAATGAAACGAATCAACGCAGCTTTGGCACTCTAAGTGACAACTTCGAATATTTTTTAGCCACGCTCGAGAATAGCATTCTACTCCAGGGACCGGTTGGATGAGAAATCAGTTTCAGTGAAATGCTCTGATCGCATCCGCACCACGTTTCACAACCAGAAAGTCCTTCCTGACCAAAACGGCTCAGGCGACTTCTTGAGACACGGAGTAGTATTCAAATGCAAAAAACCTATCCTGACATTCGCTCGTGCGAAAGCCGCAAAGGGGTGTTGAGCCGTGAATGAGACAAAAGGCTCCGATGCCACCGCATTATCAGGACGCTTGCGTCTGGAAGATGGCCCATGTCGAAATTGTGCCGAACATATAGCGAAGACCAGTAAAGCGCGCCGCGATCTGGCATTGGTAACCGGGAAATCCAAAGATCTTCTGATCGCTCTTGAAACCGAAAGGGATCTGACAATTCAGAACTTGCTATGCCTGGCCGAACTTTTGGATCTGCCTGAGCGCGAGACACTCCGTGACCTTAAAGGAACACATGAACTCACCACGGAGTTGGTCAGGTGTGTGTCGCAGCAACTCGACCGGATGTCAAAGGCCAATACAGTAAAAGCCCTCGTTAACAAAGGTCGGCGGTGCTGCCTCGTCTAACATAACCGACGTTCTGAGGAAAACGGAACACCTCAACGGTGGTCAAACAACGCGCCAGACGACATTTCAGATCGTCGATCCCGCAAAAATTACGACGCTCTGCACCAGACGGATCAAAACCTGCAATCTGTTACGGCTGGGGTCGAAAGAGTACGGCTGGGCAATTAAGGGCAGCAATGGCACATCAGCCATAAAATAATACGCAACTTTGCCGGTGAGTGAGCAACGAGAAATTCCGGATTTGCAAATCGCATCAGATACATAAGGACCGGGAAAATGCAGGTACGTATCGCGCTGGTATTGGCAGTCATTGCTACACTAACTACGTCAAAGGTCTACGCGCTAGATTGGATTGAAGGCTTGGGTGGTCGTTCTTGCAGCTTCATAGCCGAAAATGCAGATCGTCCCGGTTTTAGATATTACCTTTACGAATGGATTGCTGGCTTCGTGACCGCTTACAATACATATGCGCCGTATACTGGGCCCACTTTTTTTCAAACGAGAGCTTGGGGAAGGGGAAACAGAATTGTTGGTAGACATGACAATCCGTCATTGCAGTCTGCCTAACAACAACCAACTGGTGACCCTCGCAGTTCGGCAGCTAATCGGCGATTTGGTCTATGATCGATGATCAAGGCGTATTAATCCGCCCCAGGGATGTGTCGCAAACTTTTGGTTCAGATTGACGGGGCAGTTCGTTGTGGCATGTGTTTCGCTATAATAGCTCTCAGACAGGTCTTGGTATGGCTCTTTGAACGGCGACCGCTTTCCCAAGGATGTGGTTTTGTTCGCCGCGTATTTCTACCTGCGATACACGGTGTCCTATCGTGACTTGGAAGAGATCATGGCCGAACGCGGTGTGCAGGTCGACCATGCCACCTTAAACAGATGGGTTATGAAATACTCACCGATGGTCGCAGCACGGGCACAAACCAAGACACGTTCCACGCTTAGATCTTGGCGCAAGGACAAAACCTGTATTCGTGTTCGCAGCAAGTGGATGTATCTCTACCAAGCCCTCGATAAAGCAGGAAACACGCTTGAATTCATGCTGTCGGAGCGACGGAACGATCCGGCGGCGACCAGGTTCTTTGCAAAAGCTCTGTCGTCCAATGGGGTCCCCAACAAAATCGTGGTCGATAAGAGCGGCGCCAACGCAGCGGGAATTCGGCAAGTGAACAGAATCCTGAAACGATTTGGATGCCCAGCCAAAGTACAGACAATCAGGTCCAAGTTCTTGGATAGCATGATCGAGCAGGATCACCGGTTCATAAACGAGCCGGAAGCGCTGGTCTCGTTTTTCAAAGACCTGCCCTATACAATCACCGGG
>WQBJ01000114.1 GCA_013032095.1 Ruegeria atlantica
TGCGGAATTCAACGCTCCGGCAACCTCTAACCCACTGAAAATACATAACCCGGGTGATGAAGCCACCTCAAATCAGCGCCCGAACTGTCGAACTCCGGGTCATGTGACGATTTCGATGTGCGGCTGCTGCCGTTATTCTGGCACCGTACGCAGTTCAACCGATTGTAACCTGCGGTTCTGGAAGGCCAAACTCCCTGAAAAGAGTGGTTTCAAACGCGCTGTCGTTGTTGTCGCGCGCAAGCTGGCCGCTACAATGCATGCCATGCTCAAAATCGGCAAACCCGTCGCAGAACGCGCCAGAGTCGGGCATGACACCAGGGGTTGTAGCTCAATTACTTTGTTCAAGTAGGTTCGCAAACCCCTTCTGCACGGCATTTTTAATGGCCGGGGTTTCTTCACATGCACCTATAGAAACTGCTCCTCGTCGAGCCAACTTGTAGATGTTTTCAGGGTCGCAATAGGATCTCAGCCCTATTTTGTAAGCTTCGAAATACGCGTCTCGGTCTGGAACGCGAGATTTGCGGGCACAGGATTTCTCATAAATCCCGAAATAGCCGGGCTCCACTCCAAGTTGACCATCAGACATGCCAACACTGTACCAGTCTATTTGCCCAATGCACGCTTCTGGAGAAAACATCTTGGAAAGCAGCTTGTTGGGTTTTTCGTTGGCACATGCAGAAACTACTAAGGAAACTACAATCGGAAAAAAGCCAGGTAACAACCGGAATCGCGACAAAGGCTTTTTGGGTTTTGACGGATGTTTGGCTTTGAGCAACGGCTTATGAAGTCCATTCATTTTATTTTCCTTCTTCGGGTGATGCGCCACTTTTTTTGACTGCCCAACGGACGGGCAGGGGCCTGCGCCTTAGTAAAAGGGGGTCAAAAAAATTCTGCGGCATTCTTAACGGCCTCTGTCAAAGGGAAACTCGAAGGAGAGCACGCCAATTGTCTGACTCTCAACTTGCGAAGTGAACTCTTTGCTCAAATAGGTGATGCCAAAAAATGCAGATGCATTAGCTATTCGGGCTTGGAGCCCGGTACGCACTCGAATTCGGGCGTTCTCTAACTCAGCAACGGACCAATTCGGGAAGAAGTCGCTACCAGAAACGTATGTATAGTCTGCGCCCACGAGGAGGGACAAATCGCCCATTCTTAACGCGCGATCCGGAGAAGACGGTTGTATGAAACCAGAAATCGGATCCCTTACGTACCGCGCGGCTCCGCCATATCCGCCTGTGATAAAGTCAAAGCCGATACGACCAAAGGTCTCGTATCCAGCCTGCGCCCCGAAAAACGGTCGAAAACTTACCTCGTCCGTAAGGCTGTAGCTCCTCGCTATTTCAACCGAAACCATACCTGTCACATCGTCATCGACGTGGTCGTGAGGCATATCTTCAGGCAAATACCCAGGAATTCCGGTTGCCTCATGAAAATTTTGTTGAAAATCGGCGGCACCGGTTTGGTCACCTGTAAACAAAATTTCTGCACCAATATTATATTCCAGGTGCTTAAATCTATCATTGGCAAAAACGCCAAACCCCAACATGCCCACATATGGGCGATCATCATTTGTCGGCTGATTTTTCGCGCCCCAGGGGGAAATTATTTCTCCCCTTGCACGGATTTCATGTGCAATTCCACCTGCCTTCTCACCCTCAAATCCAAGGAAAATTGTATAACTGGCTGACCGCCACCGATCCCTTCCGTCTCCGAGAAAATCATTTGTGAAGAAGCTCGACTTAACGGGTTCTGCGGATGCCACGTGAACCGAAAAACAGGTGCACAGCGCCAGGATTTTGATCTTCATTTATTTCACCTTTCTGCTGCTAAGTGGCGAGAAAAGGGCTCCTGAAGCGCTACGAAGTACCGATACGATCTCCGATAGCCAAAGCAGGTGTTCAGGCAAGGCTTTCAGGATTGTCGGTGGTGTCTTCAGGGTTGACTTCGACCAGCACCAGCTCTGCATATTCCTCGCTGGTCCGTTCCAAAGATTGGAACGACTGGCCCGCGGCACCAGCAATACCCTGCCAGATCGCGTCATCATCATCGGAATACTGCCACTGGTAGGTGGTTGGGGATTTGTTCACCCCCTTTGAAGTCACCAATTGCTGAAGTGTCTGCAGGGGGGGGTGGTCGACCTTGGTCAGACTATTGATAATGACGGTTCCTGTAGCGCTTGCCATTGTGAAATATCCAATTCACATACATCGGTTTGTGATGTGGAAATTATTTCAGATGGCAGCATAATTGCCATTTCAAGTCCGAAGCTATTCGTTCCAAAATTGACTCTTTAGGAGCTATATAGCTCAATATATGAAAGAGTTAGGCTCCATTGAAAACTCTGGACCCACCGTCAACGCTCTAAAAATGTCACCGGGTGCGCCACGTTGCGTCGGGCATTGGGCGCGCCCGAGCCTTAGATGTTGGCCAGGGTTGATCTGGCCGACCTGATCAACGCTTTAATGAAATGATTGTGCGTCCTGCACCTGGTCGGATCAGACCCGCGCCAGGAGCCAGGCTGGATCCTGTGCCGGATCTGTTTGACGTCTGAACCGGGTCAGGATGGGTGGTCCTGCAGCTCCGCTAGAAACTGCATACAGATCTGTGCCGATCTCTTGTTCTGACCCTGCTGCGTACACCAGGCCCACAGGCAGTTGCTGGTAGAATACCAGTTGTCGCCAATCGTTTCGAGAACACCAATCTTGTGCTGGCGTTCGAAATACCCGCGCCAGCCAAGCGCAATGCCCGCCCCGGCCGAGGCGGCTTCGAGCAGGTAGACATAATTTGTGAAACGCTCCAGGGATACGTTTTGCGGCCGGATATTGTGATGGCTGAACCAATCCTCCCAGGTTGCCCAACCGACGCGACCTTGCGGGAATTCGAGGAACCGCAAACGGGTCCACCCCTCGACGGGCCCATTCAGGGTATCCTTATGTTGCGCGATATAGCCGGGCGAGGCGATCGGGATCACATCTTCAGCAAGGATTCTCCGAGACTGGTTGCCAGGCCTGTTGCACTCATACCCGATGACAATATCTGCATTCGGCTCGTCCGGGACGCTTTGTGCCTCGTAATTCGAGGTCAGCACGTTGATTGTGACGTCTTCACCCAGCAGGCTGCGCAACCGGTTGTAATGCGGCATGATCAGCAGATGGCTGACCGAATATGAGCAGGCGATGGTCAATGATCTGTTGACCCGTGTCAGGCGATGTTCAGCCTGTTGAAGTCCGCTGAGCGCTGCGGTCACGGCGTCGTAATAAATCTGGCCTGCCTCGGTCAGGGTAATCCCCCGGCCTTCACGCTGAAACAGTTGCACAACCAGCCGATCCTCAAGGTTGCGAATATGCCGGCTGACGGCGGATTGCGAGGTATTCAGGTCTTTGGCCGCCAGCGTCACACTGTTCAGCCGTGCGACCGCCTCAAAGGCGATCAGCGGGCTCATGGAGGGGACGCGGCGCATCTTACTCATAACTGAATTGATAACAGTTACGCATCACAAAGCAATGGATTGGCGGGTTTGCGCAGGTCACCTTTTGTGCAGCTGAATAGCGGTCTCATTCCTTACCTGGCGGTTCGCCGCCCAAACCGAAACAAGGGGAAAAAATGCATAAAGTTCTGATCTTGTGGTCAACGCCGCGAACAACCTCGACCGCGTTCGAATGGATGATGCGGATGCGCGGGGACATGATCTGTTTTCACGAACCGTTTGGCGAAGCTTGGTACAAGGGCGATGATGCTGCCTGGCCGCGCCTGACCCCCGACAGCGAGCGTGTGCCCGGTCTGTCGAGGCAGAGCGTCCATGACAGACTGTTAGCGGCTGCACGGCACAAGCCGGTTTTCTTAAAAGACATGCCGCATTATCTGGTACCGGATGTGGATGACACTTTTCTTGCGCCTTTCATCCACAGCTTCCTGATCCGGAATCCAGCAAACTCCATCCCCTCGATCTTCGAGCGCGGTCCCGATTGGGTGGCGGCGGAATACGGCTTCGAAGAGCACCGACGGTTGTTTGACCGGATTACCGAACGGGACGGGAAACCCCCTCCGGTGATCGACAGTGACGACCTGTTGGAAAATCCCGCAGGTATTGTCTCGGCCTGGTGCCGTGCCGTCGGCATCGAGTTCATCCCCGCGGCTCTTTCATGGGAGCCCGGCGCGCGCCCTGAGGTGGATTGGTATGAGACCGGTGCCTGGCATGACGCCCTAAGCGCCTCGGATGGGCTGAAGCCGATGCCTCGAGCCTGTGGCAGCATCGACAGCCAGCCGGACCATGTCAAAAAAATCTATGCGCAGGCGTTGCCGCATTACCAACATCTTTACCCGCATCGCCTGCGTGCGGACGAGGCGCAGCCGGTGACTGCATGACGGTCCAACAGGGTCTGACCATCAACTCTTGTCAGAAATGGCAAGGACTCATGCACAAAAAGGCAATGGATTTAGGGTGCCGCTCTATCTCAGGATTTCGCGAAGCGCACCCGTTTGCACAGGAAGATGAAGGATGAACAGTTTCGTAAAACCGGCGCGATGGGCTGATCCCATGCTCAAACTCTTTCCGTATCAGGTGGGTTTTACCTGCCCGCCCTTTGACTATTGCGCGGCCCCCTCGGATTTCATTCGCATGGCACCCGAGACGGTCGGTGTGCATGGGCGGATGCTGCATGTTCCATGGTATCAGCACGGGCTGGACCAGCGAAAGAAAAATTTCGGCCTGCTGGAGGAGTTCGTCGAATGCATGGCCGCCAACAACGTGGATGTCTGCGGCCAGGTCGGGTCGAACTGGGTGCATGCCAGTGGTTTGGGCGTCGAAGGTATTCGCCAGCATTGCGATATGCTTAGCGAGACATATCAGACCCCTTTTCACATGGCGGGTTATGCGATGGTCGAAGCACTGCGCGAGATCGGAGCGGAAAAGGTGGCGCTGAATGCCTGTTATCACACCTATTCCTGGTATCAGGGCACGGTGGAATTTCTGTGCGAAGCCGGGTTTGATGTAGTCTGGGCCGGGAATTTCTTCGATCAGGGCTGGTTTGAAACGCAACAGCAAGTGGATGAATGTGTCTGGTGTTTCGATGAAGACCTGATCTGGAAGTCTTTCAACTACACCGCAGAGCGGGCCCCAAATGTAGATGCCTATCTGATTAACGGTATGTCCAATTACCGGCGCCCTTCGGACGGGGTCGCGCGCCGCCCGGTGCATCATACCGCTGAGTTGGAAAAACGTTTGGGCACTCCGGTGATTGGTCATGACACCGCGCTCTATTGGCGGATGTTCAAAACGTTGGGTCTCGGTCCGACATCCTATCACGGCCGGTTGTTGGCCACGCTGGAGACCTGACAGATGCACAAGATTATTGCCCTTTGGGCCGTGCCCCGGTCCACCTCCACCGCATTTGAATGGATGATGCGCCAACGCGGTGACTTGGATTGCCTGCATGAACCCTTCGGCGAAGCCTGGTATCAGGGAGAAAACCCGCTATGGCCGCGGTTTTCCGAAGGCGACAAGACAACGCCCGACTTGACGCTGGAAAGCGTGTGGGACGACATCCAGGCACGCGCCCGCAAGGGGCCGGTCTTTATGAAGGATTTCCCGAACTATATTAACCACATGTGGGATGAGGAATTCCTGTCACATTTCACCCACGCCTTCCTGATCCGCGATCCGGCCAAGACGATCACCTCAATGTATGACAAGTGGCCGGATTTCGACGAGCTTGAAGTGGGCTTCCCGGAACAGCGCGCTCTGTTCGACCTGGTAACAGCGCTGAACGGTGCCCCGCCACCGGTGATCGACAGCGACGACCTGCTGGAAACCCCACATGACATGACCCGCGTCTTCTGCGAAGCGGTAGGTATCCCGTTCCTGCCCGAAGCGCTGAGTTGGGAAGCTGGCGGCGATCCATCAGCGCATAGCTGGTGGGATGGCGGATCGTTCCACGCCAATCTTGCAAAATCCACCGGGCTGCAAGCGCAGATGCGCAGATATGTCGATCTGGAAAACACGCCCGAACGTGTACGTCGCGTGTATCGCCGGATGCTGCCGCATTACCAGCACCTTTACCGGCACCGTCTGCGTGCGTCCGAAACCGTTTGAGTCCGGGAATAGTCATGAACAAACCAACCGATCCAAACGTCGCAGGTCGCCGCATCAAGCATCTGCCTTATGGACCGATCCCCGAATTGTACGTTTCGTACGAGTCGGCGCGGAAACTGAAAGTGGAAGCCGCCGATTTGACCAGCTGGGACCTGAGCCCGCGGCAGATCTGCGATCTGGAACTGCTGATGAACGGCGGCTTCAATCCGCTGAAAGGCTTCCTGAGCGAAGCCGATTACGACAACGTCGTTGAAAACATGCGCCTGGCCGACGGTACTTTGTGGCCGATGCCGATCACGCTGGATGTCAGCGAAGACTTTGCCGACTCCATCAAACTGGGCCAGGATATCGCCTTGCGCGATCAGGAAGGTGTCATTCTGGGCACCATGACCGTGACCGACCACTGGACTCCGGACAAAGCGCGCGAGGCAGAGAAGGTGTTCGGTGCCGACGATGACGCGCACCCCGCTGTAAACTACCTGCACAACGTTGCGGGCAAGGTCTATCTGGGGGGACCGGTGACCGGCATTCAGCCGCCGGTGCACTACGATTTCAAAGCGCGGCGGGATACTCCGAACGAATTGCGCGCCTATTTCCGCAAACTGGGCTGGCGCCGCATCGTCGCCTTCCAAACCCGAAACCCGCTGCACCGCGCGCACCAGGAACTGACCTTCCGCGCCGCGAAAGAAGCGCAGGCCAACCTGCTGATCCATCCAATCGTGGGTATGACCAAGCCAGGCGACGTCGACCACTTCACCCGCGTCCGCTGCTACGAAGCCGTTCTGGACAAATACCCGGCCTCGACCACCTCAATGAGCCTGCTGAACCTGGCCATGCGTATGGCTGGTCCGCGCGAGGCGGTCTGGCACGGGCTGATCCGGGCCAACCATGGCTGCACACACTTCATCGTTGGTCGCGACCACGCCGGCCCCGGCAAGAACAGCCAGGGAGAAGATTTTTACGGCCCTTACGACGCGCAGGACCTGTTCCGCCAATTCCAGGATGAAATCGGCGTCGAGATGGTCGACTTCAAACACATGGTCTATGTGCAGGAACGCGCCCAATATGAACCCGCCGATGAGATTGCCGACAAGGATAAGGTGACAATCCTTAACATTTCCGGAACGGAACTGCGCCGCCGTCTGGCCGAAGGTCTGGAAATCCCCGATTGGTTCAGCTTCCCCGAGGTTGTGGCTGAGTTGCGTAAGACCAAGCCGCCGCGTAGCCAGCAAGGCTTTACCGTCTTCTTCACCGGTTTCTCCGGCTCGGGCAAATCCACCATCGCCAACGCGCTTATGGTCAAGCTGA
>WQBJ01000115.1 GCA_013032095.1 Ruegeria atlantica
GGATGTACAGCATCACTGCAAGGCGGATGATCTCGGGACTGGTTTTGAAGTACTTGAAAGAGGCAGGTCTGGTCATGTGCAAAAGCTACGCAACCGCCCTGCCCCGCTCAAGCAAAGTTCTTCTGACAAGACCGTTCAGAAATTGGGTGGTTTGGGCTCGAAACGGGACATTCGGCGTTCACAATGAGGAGCGTCAGCTATGCGGACCAAGCTGATATTCAACCGTTTAGTATTCCCTAAGAGTTATATTCCGGAAGTTTGGACAAGGCAGATTTCAATGCGTCGCCCCACCCTTCGGAAATAGTGCGAAAGTACTGATCGTCGGTTTCGAACCTGGACCGCGTACCACCTTCAAGGCTGTCTTCATCGTACAGAAGCAGGTCAAGCGGAGCTCCGACAGATAGATTGGCCTTAATTGTGGAGTCGAAACTTACAAGCAAGAGTTTTACGGTTTCCGGAAAACTCATTTCCGGATCATAGGCGCGCACCAGAATTGGGCGACCGTATTTTGTCTCTCCAATCTGAAAGAACGGGGTGTCGTCGCCGGCCTCGATAAAGTTGCCTTCGGGGTAAATCAGAAACAGGCGTGACGGGCCGCCCTTTATCTGCCCACCTAAAATGAGTGTTGCGTGAAAGGCGCTGTCGGCTTGCTGACCGGACCGGGCATGCTCCTCGATGACGTCGTTCAGAGTAGCCGCAACCAATTGCGCAACCTGAAACATTGTCGGCGCTTCCAGTATGGACGGCGAGCGTTCTTCCGGCACTTTTGTACGCTCTTCCAGAAGGCTTATTGTGGCCTGAGTAGTCGCCAGGTTTCCGGCCGTTAGGATAGTAATCGACCGGTCACCTTCGACTGTCCAGTTGAACATTTTGTTGAAGGTTGAAACATTGTCCACGCCTGCATTCGTGCGTGTATCGGACATGAAAACCAGTCCGCGGTTTAGCCGCATGCCCACAGCATAGGTCATCAAATTCTCCGTTACTGCTGTGCGACCTGCAACTGCACTGTCAATTGCTCGCCCGCTGTCCCTATTCTATTTCCTATTACCGGGGCAGCTTGTGTATAGTCCAGACCAGTTGCGACGCGTACGTAGCGATCGTCAGGTGAAATCCCGTTTGAAACGTCAAACCCGACCCACCCAAGCCCATCCAAATGAACTTCAGCCCAGGCATGGGTCGCGTCCTGTAGTTCCGTTTCGTTCATCATCAGGTAACCCGATACATAGCGTGCCGGCACTCCGATCTGTCGTGCGCAGGTAATGAAAATATGCGCGTGGTCTTGACACACACCGCACCCGGCTTTGAGGGCGTCTTCCGCGCTCCAGCCCGGGTGCGAACTTCCAACCTGGTACGCGACCTGAGCTCGAATTTTTTCGGACAGGGCATGCATCTGCTCAAGCGGTTCGCCTTTGGGCAACGCGCCTATCACATCGGCAACCCCATTCCCCGGCATCGTCTGTGGTGTGCTCCTTTTGAACAGCCACAATGGTGTCGACCCTTCGTGAGGCCCTAGGATGCCATGTGTGTTATCCACCTCAACAACGCCTTCGGAAATCAAAGAGATGCTTTGGGTATTTGCTTCGAAACTGATCAATTCCACAGTGTTGCGGTGGTAGTCTTCAAAGCTCAACTCTTTGCGCCCGCCAGTGATTTCGGTGCTCCACCTAACAATGTTCTGATTGCGAAATGACTTTGGCGTCTTCCTCAGTTGCTGCAGCCCGAAGGGAACCGGCGCGTCAAAATCATATCGTGTTTCATGTCGAATATGCAGTTTCATTAGCTACTCATAAAACCGGTAATCAATTTCGATCTGGCGACTTAAATTACCGAGATCTGTAAGAAACTCCTGAATGTATTCATGGAGTCCGGCTTCAAAGATATCGGAAATCCTCTGATCCAGATATTTCGCGAAAAGGGCATTGGACGCCTCACATGAAGGCCCGGCAAAGCCATAGTCTTTCTTCAAGTAAGAAAGGTTTTCCTGAATCTTTCTGCAGCAAAAATGCAGGCTGCGCGGCATGCGTTGATCGAGGATCAAAAACTGCGCGATGTCAGATGGTCTTGTCTTTTGACCATGTGTCATCCGATACCCGCCACCCGCACCAACCGATCGCAGGATGCTCTCCCATTGGATATTGTCCAGCGACGAACCGACCGAGAATGCGGTGGGCAGAAGGACGTAATACTTCACGTCCAGAATGCGCCCGGTGTTGTCGGCTCGCTCAACAAAAGTGCCAATACGCGTGAAATCGAAAATGTCATTGCGAAGCATGGTACCCAAAGTGGCACCTCGAACCAAGGCAGCCTGCTGGCGAATGAGTTCCAGCGTACCCGGCAAATCCCGCTCGTTTACCCTTCGTTTCATGCCCTCGTCGATCTGCATCCACGTGGAGTTTACCGCGCTCCAGACATCGTGGGTCAGTGCGGTTCGGACAAGGCGCGCGTTGTCTCTTGCCTGCTTGATGACTGACCTGATTGAGGACGGGTTATCGGCATCACGTAGCATCCAGTCTATCGCGTTGTCCTTTGCAACCTCATCGTATTTGGCGAGGTATCCGTCCAGAACGCCGGCCGTTTTCAGAACAGACCCCCATTCCTCCGCCGAATTGTTTGTCCGGGTCAGCGCCATTCTCTGACCCGTTTCCAGTAGCCTCGCAGTATTTTCCGCTCGCTCCAAATACCGGGACATCCAGAACAACCCACCAGCAGTCTTTCCCAGCATGGTTAGTCCTCCAGAACCCAAGTGTCTTTGGTTCCGCCGCCCTGGCTTGAGTTTACAACCAACGACCCTTTCTTCAGCGCCACCCGCGTCAAACCACCGGGTGTGATATTGATGCCTTCGGGAGACACTAAAACAAATGGCCGCAGATCAACATGTCTAGGGGCAAGTCCCGAGCGCGCGAAAATCGGAACCGTCGAAAGTGACAATGTCGGCTGAGCGATATAGTTCGCAGGCCGTGATTTGAGTTTGGCGCGGAAAGCCGAAATCTCTTTCTTGCTTGCTGTCGGGCCGATCAACATCCCGTAACCGCCGGATCCATGCACTTCCTTAACCACAAGGTCGGATAGGTTATCCAGCACGTAGGACAGAGATACGGGATCGCTGCAACGCCAGGTAGGAACGTTCTGAAGTAGTGGCTTTTCGCCAGTATAGAATTCAACGATTTCCGGCATGTAGGAGTAGATTGCCTTGTCATCAGCAATGCCCGTTCCCGGCGCGTTAGCGATCGTGATGCCTCCTGCGCGGTAGACGTCCAGAATACCCGGCACCCCCAAGGCGCTATCAGGGTTGAAATTCAGCGGATCTAAGAAGTCATCATCAACCCTGCGATACAGAACGTCGATAGGCTTATAGCCCCGGGTGGTACGCATACAAACGCGGCCGTCGACAACCCTCAGATCGTGTCCTTCGACCAGTTCCACTGCCATCTGATCCGCAAGAAACGCATGCTCGTAGTAGGCCGAGTTATATATACCGGGTGTCAATACAGCGACCGTGGGCTCTCCCTCTGCGCAGGCTGGTGCGCAGGCAGCAAGAGAACGCCTTAAACTGCGCGGGTAATCGGAAACATTCCGAACATTTGTGGCGCTGAACAGTTCTGGAAACATCTTCAGCATCGTTTCCCGATTCTCGAGCATGTAGCTTACCCCGGACGGAGTACGCGCATTGTCTTCCAGTACGAAAAACTCGTCTGGTCCGGTTCGCACCAAATCGACACCAACAATATGCGTATAAACCTGACCAGGTGGTGACACGCCAAGCATCTGCGGCAGGAACGCTTCGTTTCCGGCGATCATCTCAGCCGGCACACGTCCGGCACGGACAATTTCCTGACGGTGGTATATGTCATGGAGAAATGCGTTGATTGCCCGCACCCTCTGTTCGATACCGCGTTCCAACCGCTGCCACTCTCGCGCAGAAATGACGCGCGGCACGATATCAAACGGTATCAACCGTTCCTCTGCTTCGGCTTTGCCGTAAACGTTAAAAGTGATGCCTGTCAGCCTAAAAACTTCTTCGGCTTCGCGCTGTTTGGCTCTCAAACGTGATGCGTCTTCTGCATTGAACCAACGGCCGATCTCTTCATATGGACCTCTGAGTGATCCATCGCCGTTGAACATTTCATCAAAGTATTCACTCATGCGAGAAGTTTGACGATCAATTCAGAGTTTTCAAGTTATTCGAGCTCGGATTGTTGGTACCTTCAGAGGAAACGTCTAATTTTCAGGCTAATTGACGATTGTAATGGTCTCAACAACACGGTGCTATTGGTGTTTTCAGTTGATGTCACATTCATTGATTTGCACTCAGCAGTACTTGGCTTTTCGCGGCATCGGAACGTCCGCTTTGGGCTCGGAGCAGTCCTTTTCCTCCTTCAAAAATTAGCTGCCGGTGACGTTTTGGATATCGCTCTTAGGTGGCATTCATCCTGCTCAAGAACGCAACAACACTTACTCAGGCGAGCGTGACCAGCCAGCCGCCCCAGAAAATCAAAACCACGCCAAATCCTCGACTCAGAAACTGCCCGAATGGCAATGTCTTTTCCGCCAACACCACGACTGTAAGTACGGCAACCCATGGCAGGTTCATGACGCCCAACACAAACAACAGCACCATCAGCATCCAGCAGCAGCCAAGACAGTAGGCCCCATGGTGAAGTCCCATCTTCGCGGCACCCAGGGGCCCCTCCTGCCAATGAGCCGTCAGAAAACTCATGGGCGACCGGCAATGCTCCAGGCAAGCGTTTTTGAGTGGCGTCCATTGAAACAACCCGGCGAATATAAGCATCACGCCGCCAAAGGTCGGGGCAACCCTACCCATCATGGAGGAAAGCGCGCCACCCGTGTGCAGCCACCAATTCAATACCGTCGCCGCCAGCGAGAACCCCAGCCAGACCAGCAGATACCCGGCCACGAAGCTGCCCGTTGGCACGAAGGGCCGCCCTGCCTCCTCCCGCTTCGCGCGCACCCTTTCGTAGATCATTACGGCGGGAGTAACCGAAGGCAGCATCATCGCGAACATCATCACCGCCCACATGATAAGCATGAAGACAAAATCCGCGACTGACCACTGCATCATCATCGGCATGGCCACGTCGTCGACCATCGTCATCGGGGACGAACCTCGCCCAAGGTAAATTGTGTAGGCCCACGCCAGCGCCGTGAGGGCGGTTAGCGCAGCCAGAACCAGCGCCCGATCCCGTTGTGCAACTCCTAAAGCATTCATTGTGATGGCCTGACGACCCGGCCCGGCCTCAGCCGGCCCAGGCGACTTGTCCGACCACACCCGACCGGCCTTTCCAACTCATGGGCATATCCGAGTCGTTCCAGGTGGTGCCGTCACTGGGGGCCAGATCACCTTCATGCCCCTCATGCCCGAAGGCGAGGCTGAACGCGGCGTTCTGCAGTTTCATCTTGTTGCCGAGATCATTGACCAGACGGCGGGATTTCATCTCACCCACACCAGCCACACTCGCCGTTAGTTCGCCTTCGGCATCGGTCACGCTGATCGCGGCGCGTTTGGTCGGAAGCCAAGTCGACAACAGGCTTGCTGGTACTTCCATGCCGCCGCCGGACGCACCCTGCAAGATGGTCTCCAATGCCGCTGCCTGCGCATCGCTGGCGTTTTCATCAATGTACACTCGCCCGGTGCCGTTGGCGTCGAACAATGTCGGCCCGGGGAAATGAAACGAGACAATCGCGTTCTGACCGGAAAGGTCCACGCCTTCATGAGAGCCCTCGCGAATGCGTATCAACAGGGATGTCGCGCAAAACCCTTGGTCCAAGAGCATAAGGTCTGCTTGTCCGAACCAGCATGGGCAAAGCATGTTGCAGTTGCAGGTTTCGACGAGTTCACCTGAAACCTTCCAAGACATGATTTCTCCTCCCATCCCACATTTTCCACGGCTGCATTTTAGCAGAAAGGCTGCATTTCACCAATCAACCAGAAGGTTATCAATGTCTCCTCCGGGCTCTAAGCACTCGCGTATCCTACCCTGTGTTAACTTCTGCTATGCGGGCTGAGTTGTCTTTGTGGACTTCATGTGAAGGTCACGACAATTGAGTAGTCGTCATTGCGCCTCTGCCTGGTGCCAAATCACAGGTTTCATCGCGGAAGTTGGCCCCCGTGGTAGAGCCATTCAACGGCAGCGGCATCGGGGAAAATCTGATCGCCTACTTCGCGCAGGTGCCGTGATATTTCGCTCGTCATACCGTCGGTTCTTGCTTTGCCCACTTCCCCCTTACGGATCATAGCGCCGGAGGCGAGAATCGGAACCTTACCTGCAGTACCGGCTTCAAATTTGTTCTCATGTTCCTTCATCCAGGCGAAAGATGTGTATTCCAGAATTTTGACCCATTGATCTTCGCTCGGCTCCTCGCCCAAGAACTTCGCAATCTTTCGAATGGATGCTTCGTGATCCTGCTTCATGTCTGCAAAATGTATGAATTGTACGTTTGGCTCGTTGCGAAATGGCCACCACGCCGCGAGAAAACCAAAAAAGGCCCCCTGCATTTGATTACCGTCAATGACCTCGGAGTAGAACGAGGAAAAGTCTGGGCGGCATAGCGCTTCTCTTGGAACACCCCAAAGGTCAAACCAGTCGTCCGTATGCTTTTCAAGGAATGTTTTGAAGGAAACGACGCTTTCCTCGGGATTACGGAAAACCACGACATATTTCACGTCTTTGCCCGATCCAACGGACTGGAAGGGCACAACGGGAGGCGGTGAGTGCGTCTTGAATGCTCGGCGATTGTCCATGGGCATGGCTGCCACACGGTCTACGACGTCCTGATGCGGCTGGCCAGGATAACCTAAAAATTCAATCCAAGGTACTTCCTCATAAACATCACGGAAATCAGCGTTCCCGCCCACCAACAATTGATAAACAATATTCATTGTCCAAGTCGTGCCGCTTTTGATGGGAACGGAAATGACAACATCGCCATCCCGCCATTCGATTTTTTGCTGAATCTCGGGCTGAATCCACGGCGGCCCCGCTGGAGGGGCGATTCTTTGAGTAGTCTCGCTCACGTTATCATCCTTCCTATTGCTTTTCCCCGGATGGCAACGGCGCTAGCTTCTTTTTTCAAACCATCCTTATGAGACCGTTCTCGCTGTCAGACATGGGAATTACCCACCGGCACGTACGTCAGCTCAAGAGTTTGAATATCATGTGTTGGACAACGAGTCAGCTTTGGGCTCTTTCAATCCGTTGATGCGTGCTGCAGAATTGGCTGCTCCGAGCCCTTATGTATGTACCGGCTGCTGTTCGCAAGTGAGCTTTTGCACGTTCTCGGAAGTCGC
>WQBJ01000116.1 GCA_013032095.1 Ruegeria atlantica
GGATGGTGAGGACCTGGTTGCAGTCGCTCCGCTGCCGTATGGCGCAGTTCCTGCTGGTGAAGGCGATGACCTGATCGCAGTAGCCCCTCTGCCGTATGGCGCAGTTCCCGCTGGCGAAGGCGATGACGTTATTGCGGTCACTCCGATCCTACCCGATCCAAGATGCGGCACCGAGGTTCCGCAGGATGAAATGGAACTGTCGGCAACGACACCTCCGCCGCTGTGCGAAATCGTTCCGACCGACAGCTTCTTCGTTGATCTGGTCGCCTAAGTGGAGAGAAATCATAGCGGTAGTCTATCGCTGCATAACCAAACTCCGAGCGCTTTAGTTTCGATCGAAACAGGCGCTCGGGCAACCAAAAGGAAAGACAGAACTCACCGGTTGGAGCCAGAAACGGCACCAGCCGGGTTATCCGTTTTTTCATGCTTTGATTTCTATTTTTGTCATACTTTGTAACAGCTTATAACAATCATGTCCGTTGAGATGAGCGCCGAGAAAGACCACATCTTCTTTATGATCTGCGATGAGAATTGGCCCGATTTCTGTGTGCCAAGCATCCAGAATAGTGAGGAGAAAGAAGATGAAACATGTAAACAAATCCAACGACCAGCCTTTTGCGAAGGGTTCGGTTAAAACAGATGAGGTTATCGAAGAACAGAACGAAGAGTTGCTTTCCGTGAAGACGAGCGGTGAACCGCTGGAGTCTTCCGGGCAGGTTTCGCTTGCTGACCCCGAGGCAACAGTCTTGCCAGAAATCATCGCAGACACGTCCCATGAGGTTCAGCCGTCAGGCACAGCCAATGAAGTTGATAATGAAATTGGCATGACGCCCGATCAAATGCACTTCGACAGCTATGATCATGAGTATTGGTCCAGGAATTGGAAGGAATATACCACTTATAATAGCATAACCAATGTGACCGAAAAGGTCATAGCCGGCTTCGTCAAAGTCATGGGTGAGAACGAGACCAATTTCACCAATAACATTTTCCATCACTTTGACCACAAGAAAGGCGGTAATAAAGACATCGTTTATAGGGTCGAAGCAGGCGTGATCGGGAATGACAAGGCCAATGTCATCTATGGCGCGGACACGCATCGCAACGGTTCATACAAGCACGACGACAAGATCTTTGGCATGGGTGGAGATGACATGATCTTTGGTCTCGCTGGCAACGACATACTGAGCGGTGGGTCAGGCCATGACTATATCGATGGCGGTGCTGATGACGACATCATCTATGGCGGCATCGGTAACGATATCCTGTTGGGCGGAACCGGCGTCGATACGCTTTATGGCGGTGCCGACAATGACTGGCTTTATTCCGGTAACAAGAATGGCCAGATCGGCAATGACCAGTTGTGGGGCGGCTCTGGCTTTGACACATTCGTGCTTGGCGATGCAAATGCGCCCACAAACGATGGCAAAGGCTTTATGGACTACATGGCCGATGGCTTGTGGACAGGCATGGGCGCGGCCGCCAAGGCCATCTTGCCCGGCCCGATGGGCGGCTTGGTGAAACTGTTCTTCGGAATGGGAGAAGCGCTCTCAAATATGGGCGGCCAAGTCGGCGGCGAGTTCCAAGATGGCAATGCCACGCATGTGCGTGATTTCGACCCGACACAAGATACGATCATCGTTCCATTGACTGCGCACAACTTCGACGACATCACCTTCCAGCATGAAGGGCTGCCAAAGGAGCAGGCGTTCCGGATCTATGATGAATCGACTGACACGCCCAAACTGATCTCTGTCATCTTCTGGGAAGACCTGAAAAGCTCTTTCCCTTCAAGCTTGAATTGGGATGATCTAAGCATCCGCCAGGCTTGGGCAAAGCAGATCGTCGAAAGCGCGCTTTTCATCGACAAAGACGGTGTTGACATGCAATCGGGCCAATCCTTCGATTTGCCGAACGGTTCGCTTGACGCATTGGGTAGCAGCAAGTTCCTGATGTTGGGTGCCTATGGTGGCACCGAGATCTATGGCAAAGCCAATGCTGATTACCTCTTTGGTACGGATTACGGCGATATCCTTATGGGATATAACCGGTTCGGCCAAGACGGTGAGGAAAGTAAGGCTGGCGATGACAGCTTTTGGGGCTTTGGCGGCGACGATCTTTTCATCGCCGGGTCTGGTTTTAACCACATCTACGGCGGTGCCGACAACGATACCATCGCGTATCTGGATGCCAGCAATGGCGTGACTGTGGACATGCGCAAAGAAGACGGCAAAAGCTACTTTGAGGTGAACGGCGTTGAGTATGACGGTCAAACAAACGCTCAATGGCGTGACTATGTCTACGAGATGGAAAATGTCATTGGCACCCAGTTCAACGACCATCTGACCGGCGATAATGACGACAACATCCTGAACGGTATGGATGGAAACGACATCCTGGATGGCGGAGCTGGCGACGACACACTGGTTTCGGGTGAAGGCAACGATACTTTGACCGGTGGCCTCGGGAAAGACACTTTCGTTCTGAACGGTGGAGAGAACACGATCACCGATTTCGACGCCAACGAAGGCGACCGGATTGAGATCGACCTCGACGCTTACGGTATGACCGGATGGTTCGATCTGGACCACCGCATCGAGAACGGGAAGATCGTGCTGTTCAGCAAAACAACCGGCGAGGTCATCGTGCGTTATGACGATGACGGAAACGGTTTCGACCCGTCCTACATCGACCTGCGCAGCCTTCAGGGCAATGAAATTGTGTACGAACCCGCCTTTGGTTCGAACACGCTCGAGTGGTTCGAGAAGTATGGCAATCAGATCAACGTCGAAATCGGTGAGACCGGCCATGGGACCGACAGCTGGGACTATATGGTCGGTGGCGACGGTAACGATCTGACCAGCCTCTATGGTGGTGCCGGAGACGACTACCTCATCGGTGGTGGTGCTTCATTCGCCACTCTTGATGGGGGTGAGGGGAACGACATCCTCCTGATCCGCAAAGGGGCGTGGATCACCAATGCCTATGGCGGGGATGGCGATGACGTGATCATCCTCGATGCGGACCAATCGACCGAGGCAGGGTTTGCCGGCCTATTCGGCGGTGAAGGCAGCGATACCTTTGTCATCACAGGTCCGGGCAGCCAGTCTGGCGGTCAGGTGATCCGGGACTTCGAAGCGGATGACTCGATTGTCATCGACCTGGAAGGGTTCGGGGTCTCGTCTCTGGATCAACTGCAGATCGAATGGAGTGCAAACACGCACTGGATCAAGGCCAACGGCCAAAAGGTGATCAGCGTTCAGGGTGTTGATGAGCATTACGACGTCATGCAGTCCATCAGTGAACTGACGGTCCAGCAATCGCAGGACTGGGGCCTCTGATCACTTAAAGATTAACAAAGCGCCTCAGCCGGTGTGGATCGGCTGAGGCTTTCTTAACATTTTCGATCTGGCAATGATGCAAAGTTAATTTTTGCGCCATTCCAAATTTGGCCAAAACCCGCGTAATGGCACCGATCTTTTGCTCAAAACCCCAGTTAACCTACTGACCTACGGCGTTTTTTAGCGCATCAGAAGGAGCGATCTGGGCCCGTATCCGCGCAGATAAATTTGTTAATGAACTCTTAACATGTCCTGAAATTCTAACTTGCTACGCATGTTGGGGCCGACGTGATCGGGCTTAGAAAGCCGCAATATTTGGGCCGAAACAAAGACAAGATGGGAGTTTGTTTCAAATGAGTAATGGTACGTATGAAGAATTTCGCGACGCTTTGCGTGCGTTTGAATCTGGTTGGGATCGAGAACGCTATGATGCAGGTGTCATACAGGATTGGCAGCTAAACCAATGGGCTGGTGGGACGGTTGCAGATTTCTATCCAAACTATTCCAGCTGGTCAGATCTGAGCAGCGACGAGTGGGACGCCATGTCCTATCGCTCTATGAATTCGTTGGGGTTTGTCGGCTATCAGTTCGGCGAAGCCCTATTGATCGATCTGGGGTATTACACGGACGATGTCTATTACGGAAACGGGGCGGCTTCGAACACGTGGGATGGAAACTGGACCGGTAAGAACGGCGTCAATTCGCTTGACGATTTTACCACCGAAGCCGCGCAAGAGCGGGCGATACAGGAAGCGTTTGGCTATAACCTGCAGGTAATCGAAACCGGTTTGGGCTATCAAGGAGAAAACCTGAGCGACTATCTCGGCACGACCCGGACTTATATTGATACCGGACAAGAAGTGACCGTTACCCTCACTATGACGGGCATCATGGCGGCGGCACATTTGCGCGGAGCTTGGGGAACTCTGTCTCTTTTGCAGGGCGGCAATGTATCAACTGATGAATATGGCACATCCATTCTGCGCTATATCGATCAATTTGGCGGCTACGACGCGCCTTCGGTAGAAGACGTCATCAAGGTCTATACCGATGGCATCTTACCAACGGATACCGGAGGCGGGAGCGGTACTGGAAGCGTCTCTCCACCTCTCGAGCCACTGGCGCCAACCGTTCCGACCGGTAATGGAACCGCCGACGCCACGGAAAGTACAGCGGATGTGGTCATAACTTGGACTTGGGGCACGGATGTGACGATCCCGGATTTTGATCCGGAGACCGATACGATCTTCATCTCATGGGTGGGCGCAGATGCGCTGGACGTTCGTGAGATTGATGGATCCGTTGTGTTTGGGATCCCATCCAACAACCAATCCACAACGTTGAGCGGTGTGAAACTGGCCGATCTGAGCCCCGCCAACTTCACAATCCTGGACAGCTCGGCGGCGACTGAGGTTCTCAGTATGGTGGGGTCGCACGGGACGAACCCCGGCGGTGGTGGCGGTGGTCATAACCATCAGCATATGCATGTCACGCTAATCCTCTCATCAGACGCGCAGGTGATAAACGGGTTCATGCCAGCGATGGGTGACGTCATTGAAATCGGCCCGGACATCTCGGCCGATAGATTTGCGATTTTTGAAGAAAGCGGCGACGCTCTTGGTCAGACTGTCCGTATTGAGCTGACCGAAAGCGGAGTGACGAAACAAATCATATTCACCGGCTTTGGACTGGCTGATCTGGATTTAGGCAATTTCTCGATCACGGACCAGGCCGTGTTGAACGAAGTATCCTCTGCCTTGGGTCAAATCATTGTCACTCCGGGTGTCGGTGCAGGCTATGAGCTGAGCTACGACGCCGATGGGTCAAACCCGCCCGCCACAACCGGTACAACGGATACGGGCGGCGTTAAATTCCGGGCAGACAGCAACGCCGACGACATAACCGGGTTCCGCCCCGGTACAGATCAACTGGATTTCGGCGGCACGTCTGTACACGGCATGATTGTCACCAAGTCACCTGCCGGAGAGATCGTAATCGACAGCCCCTGGTCTGATGCGGCCCAGATTGTTCAGGGCGTGACCTATCAGGACGTGACCATCGACGATTTCGGTGTGGTTGGTAACGAGCACTTCCGGCAGGACATGGGAGCCGTTGTCAGCTGGGAACAAGGTATCGGTCCGCGTGACGCCGATACGATCTATGTGCGCAGTCATGAATATGGTGTGCATGAGGTGATCGACGGTTTCGACCCGGCCACGATGAAGATCAGCTTCTTGTATTTCGGCACGCGAGAGCGTCTGAGTGTCGAGGACAGCAGCGAAGGATTGGTCATTTCATCGCTGCCGACAGGACAAAGCGTGACTCTGACGGGCGTCTCCAAGGCGGATTTGATCCCCGGATTGGTTGAGTTTCACCATGATCAGGTGATGGAAGACAATCTGGAGGTCCCGTTTTGGTTTGACCAAAACGATGTGACCCTGGTCGATCGCGCCGCGTTACTGACACCAGAAGCACCTGCCGGAGCCACTACAGACGGCCATCAGACCAGAACCGGTGATCTTTCCGGAAGCTCATCTGGTACAGACAATGGTGGTGTCACAGATGGCGGACCCACTGACACAGACATCGACCAATCGGCAAGTGCTGTTTCATTCGGTGCAGGTGCCGATGTCGCCGAGCTGACCTGGAACTGGGGTGTGAAGACAGAGATCACGGGTTTCGATGCAAGCGAAGATGTTCTGGATTTCAACGCGCTCGGTGAAGGAGACGTTGCAGTCAGCGAGATCGGCGATGATCTGGTGTTTGAAGTTGTCGGAAACGGCGGTCATACAGTGACGCTACAGGACATTCAGGCAGAGGACCTCAACCTCGGTAACCTCACTGCAAATGACTGGAACTCTATCGACGAGGCCAACAGCGCGCTGTTGAGCCAACTTGAAGCATTGGGAATGTCCATAGCTTGAAGCACAATTGACACTCCACCCGGCCATTCCTCAGGCCGGGTGCCGTGTAGCAGTTTTGCAGAGTATTTCTTTGATTGCCAACGCGGCCCGGGTTTTCCAGATTGAGTTTTGATAAGTTGGTCGACTATTTCATCCGTTTTAAAAACGCAGAATCCAAACACCTAAGCCTCCGTCAAATTTGTTGGGTCGTTCTTGCATCCAGTGAGATTGTTCAGGCAACGAATGGCGGCTTTGCCGAACTGCACCGCAGCGAACGAATATGGCGGCCAAGGTCCGGAATGGGCCGAGACCAGAAGTCTTCTGAAAGCCGTTACTTCGCTCGCTCGTTGGGGTTGAGCAAAAGACCGCTGGCTTGAACACAGCCAGCAAGGTCTTGTCAGAAGAACTTGTCTTGAGGCACGCAGGGGTGTTGCGTAGCTATTGCCCATGACCAATCCTGCTTCTTTCAAGTATTTCAAAACCAGCCCCGAGATCATCCGCCTTGTCGTGATGCTCAAAGAACTGGGTGCACTCGAAAAACAAAGGACGGGCAGGTGGCTCAATAACCGGGTTGAGAATTCGCACCTGCCGTTTCGACGACGCGAACGCGTAATGCAACGTTTCAGGCACATGCGCAGTTTACAGAAATTCGCCTCCGTCCATTCCTCCGTTTACAACCACTTCAACCAGGAAAGATCGCTAGCCAGCAAGGATACCTTCAAGCTGACACGCACCGCCGCTCTCGCCGAGTGGCGCGAACTTGGC
>WQBJ01000117.1 GCA_013032095.1 Ruegeria atlantica
CGGGACTTGCACCCAACTGCATATGCGCCAGTTAGCCTAGCGCTCTCAAATGTGCAAAAGAACTTACACGTTTTCGCGGGCGATAGCGCCGAAGCTGGATTCGCCAGATCTGATGGAAGATGTCACGCATATTACTGGTCACTACTTTCAGATGCTCAGACACAACTTGCAGAAGTAAGGGGCATTGCAGGGGATACGGCGATCAGGTTGGCAAGCATGGCGACAAGAATGGGGAAATCGGGCGCGGGCGCTTTCTTTGCTCCCCTCCCTGTAGCTTGTAGCCTTGTAACAGTATTTAAACTCAAGGTGTATGATGAAGGCGTTTTTCACCGCCTCGGCATTGTTCCTTCTCCCCACAGCGGCTTTCGCTGAAGAGCAGAGACAGGAGAGTTCAATCATCGAATTGCGTACGCCGCAAGTCGCCGAGAGTCTTTGGCAGGACACGGCACTCATCGAAGTGCGTTCGCTGAAAGACGTCGAAAGCGCTATCTGGGCTGAAAGCGGCGCTCTGTGGCTGTTCACACTCAGAAATGACGGGAACCTGCAGCGATATACTCAATTGGCTGTTTGCACCCAACTGCGCATCGGAGGCATGCCCCCGGGTGCAGACGTCATGGTTTGGTGGTTCTCTGCACAAGCAACTGCCCGCTTTCAACTGGAACGTATTGCTGTAGCCTGGTGTCACTGACATCGGTTTTCAAACCGTCTGCCTCGAAATCTCGCCGCCTCCGGCCCTGTCCACCGGATGAATGCAAGCCGCGCGGTGCGCATGAGTCTCAATGTCGAAACGGCTAGACCCAAGGGATTGACCTTAGGTCACCTGCGCACGCTAGATCAATATTCAATATCATGTGTGTCCTGCTGGGAATATATCAGCCGAAAATGGGAACACGCTCAATCCACTTGCAGGATCGCAGACCAGGGTTCGAGGAAAGCCAAATTGCCATCGCTTTATTTCGGGGAAATTCGGGACGATTCAGCAATCAACCCTGGGAAGATTAAATGACAACTTCCGGTAAGCAGGGCTCAAGCCCGCAGGTGCAAAGCAATCAAAAACACAACTGGCCAATACGGATTGAGATAGCAATCCTTGACAATAGGGAGATACGTAAATGTGGCAAGGCGCGATAGGAATTTTGGTACTTCTTGGCGTTGCTTGGGCATTGAGCGAGAAACGCACAGCAATTCCTGTTCGTATCGTCGTCAGCGGATTGGTGCTCCAATTCGCTTTGGCCCTTTTGTTTTTGCGGTTTCCACCGGTGGTGGAGGCTCTCACCTTTCTCAATAAATTCATCGAGGCGCTACAACAGGCCACGCAAAGCGGGACATCCTTTGTGTTTGGCTATCTTGGTGGTGGTGCGGCACCGTTTGAAACTACGGCTCCGCAATACGGGTTCATCCTTGCAACGCAGGGATTACCACTAATCCTTATTGTCAGCGCGCTGAGTTCACTCCTGTTCTATTGGAGGATTCTTCCGCGGGTCGTTCAGGGGTTTGCGTGGCTGTTGGAAAAGACAACTGGGATCGGAGGTGCCGTTGGTGTGGCTGCAGCGGGGAATATCTTCGTCGGAATGATTGAAGCGCCGCTATTGATCCGGCCATATTTACGCGAGATGTCCCGCGCAGGTTTGTTTCTGGTAATGACGGCTGGCATGGCGACTATCGCTGGCAACATGTTTGTGCTTTACGCCGCGATCTTGTCACCGGTTTTGCTTGATGCCGCAGGTACACTGATGACCGCTTCGGTATTGAGCGCCCCGGCGGCAGTCGTCATCGCGGCGCTGATGGTGCCCGGAGATCTGACCGGCGAAGCGGCCGTGTCAGTTGATGCATCCGGCTCCGCCGATAGTGCGGCAGAAGCAATTGTCCAAGGCACGCTTTCCGGTGTTCAGTTGGTGGTCGGGGTTGCCGCAACACTTATTGTCGCGATTGCATTGGTGGATTTGGCAAACCAGGTGATCGGCATACTTCCCGATGTTGGCGGAGCAGAGTTGAGCCTGCAACGTATTCTTGGATGGCTCCTTACGCCCTTCGCCTGGCTCATCGGCATTTCCTGGGAAGACGCAGGGCGTGCTGGCGAGTTGATGGGCACCAAAATCGTCCTCAACGAATTGGTTGCCTATCTGGAAATGTCGGCATTGCCGTCCGACACTTTGTCACCACGGTCTGAACTAATCCTGACATATGCCCTGTGCGGCTTCGCCAATCTTGGCAGCCTGGGGATCATGCTTGGAGGTCTCGCGACAATGATACCTGAGCGGCGGAGCGAGATCGTTGCATTGGGTCCTAAAAGCCTGGCTGCAGGAACAATTGCTTGTTTCATGACAGGGGCAGTGGCTGGGCTGGTTGGTTGAACACCCCAACCAGCACGCCCACCGCACCGGCAATCCAAACTCGCACCTGCGCGTATATGACGTGACCGAAGCATTGGTGACACGCGTAGCCGAGCGGACTTGGGACAAGACGCGCACTTGGATCGAAGCCTGGGATGCGGTGCGTGCTAAAACATGGGAGAATGAGGGATGAGCGATCTGATCTTCGCGGCGACATGCGATCTGGCGGGTAAGGTCCGCGGCAAGGCCTTTCCTGCGGCACAACTGGACAAACGCCTGCAGCGCGGTGTGGGCTGGACCCCGACCAATGTGCAGATCAACTGTTTTGACTGTATCGCGGACAGCCCCTTTGGCGCGCTTGGCGATCTGTTGTTGATCCCGGACCAGGCCGCAAGCGTGACCGCCGATTTCGGCACCCGTACCGAGCGGTTCATGCTGGGCGACATCGTCACCCTTGAAGGCGCCCCGTGGGAGTTCTGCACCCGTGCGCTGCTGAATTCGGCCCTGTCGCGGCTGGAAGCCTCGGGTGGCCTGCAGCTTCTGGCTGCGTTCGAACACGAGTTCCAGTTGAAAGGCACCAGCGCCCTGATCGGCGAAGGCTATGGCCGCGGGGGTTTCGAAGAACAGCGCGGGCTGTGTGAGGCGTTGATGGCACAGATCGAGGCTGCCGGGTTTTTCCCTGACAGTATCATGAAGGAATATGGCGCCAATCAGTTCGAGGTGGTGATCGGCCCCGAAAAGGGGGGCCGCGCCGCCGACGCCGCCGTCATTCTGCGCGAGCTGACCCGCTCTGTGGCGCGCGCCCATGGCGAGGCGGCGACGTTCACCCCGATCCGCAACCCGGACAGCGTCGGCAATGGCGTCCATATTCACATGAGCTTTCTGCACCCCGATGGCAGTCCGGCCACCCATGACCCGGACGGCCCCTGCGGGATGTCAAAGCTGACCGGCGCCTTTGCGGCCGGGGTGCTGAAATATCTGGACGCGATCCTGGCGCTGACGGCACCGTCGGCCGTGTCCTATCTGCGGCTGACGCCGCACCGCTGGTCAGCGGCCTTTAACAACCTCGGTTTCCGTGACCGCGAAGCCGCGCTACGGGTCTGCCCCGTCACCTCGAAAGATCCCGCCAGCATCGCGCGCCAGTTCAACATCGAGTACCGCGCGGCCGATGCGGCGGCCTGCCCGCATCTGGCGCTGGCGGCTGTCATACATGCGGGATGCCAGGGCATCGAGGACGCGCTTGCAGCCCCCGTGCCCACGCAAGAGGACCTGTCGCTTCTCACCCCGGATGATCTGCGCGCGCGCGGGTTCGTCCGCCTGCCCGAAACACTGGAGAATGCGCTGGATCGGTTCATGCAGAACAAGACAGTTACCGGCTGGTTCCCCGAACCCTTCGCAGAGGTTTACCGCGCGCACAAGGAAAGCGAAATTGCATATGTGGCGGAGATGGACGCAACTGCGCGCTGCGCCGCGTATGAAGGCTCATATTAGAATTGCAAAGACATTTCGGCGAGCGCCAACCAATTTGTCGGCAACACCATCAGCGACAGCGTCGCTGCAAAACGCTCACGACAGGACTGACCTGGCCCGCACACAACCTTTTCTGAGTTCAATATAGCGCCACCCGAAATCAGCGTTCCCGCCGCAGAACTTTTCTGCATAGAGTCTCGGCACGATGTTTATGACGGAACCGGCTCACGCTGTTCTTAACGATTTTTTTTGGACCGCAAGTTGCCTTCATGGACCCTTTTCTTCAGCGCCTTGGACGCTCGGAACCTCACGACACGACGAGCTGAAACGGTCGCGCGTTCGCCTGTTTTTGGGTTCCGCCCAGGGCGTTCCGCTTTTTCACGGGGTTCAAAGGTTCCAAAATTGTCGAATTTGGAACACTCGCCAGCGACAAGAGCATCCGAGATGCAGCGTAGAATACCATCGATAATCTTCTGGCTCTCTGATGCGCTCAACTGATGTTTCTGCATCAATTTGGCAACGATGTCGGTCCGAGTCAGAGTTTTGACACTCATTGGGGCGTTTCCTGTGGTTGGCGACCCAATAATAAAAGGGGCGAAGCCGGAGGGGGGGCTAAAAGCTTCGCCCCTAAGTGACTGGTAGCCAGAATGCTTGTCCCATGCGACCAATCAACAGTTGTCTGCGTTGAATAATCAGTGCAGATGTGGACAGAATAAGCAGCGCGCCAATCAGGTCTATAGCGGCGCGGGGTTCATCCTGTTGATTGATACGCAGCCACTCCATTTTGGTATTAAATGTCACGCAACCGAATCGTAAACCCCTAATATCGCTGAAGAAATAAGCACTCACAGACCAGCGCGTCTACCTCAAACGCCAACAGGAGATGCGATTCAGGTATCGCTCATAAATGCCACGACTGAAACATGGGCACCACCATAAGTGCCGCAGCGGGATTCGGGCATTCGTCTCTTTGAGGGAGCTAGTACAATCCGGTGTTTCTTGAGCATCTTTCCTGTTTGTGTTCAAGACATCCGAGAAGACCCGGCCTCTGCTTTTCGACAACGAGTTTGGTTGATATCCAGGATATGCATCGAGTGCCTGCGGCACCAACCCCGGACCAGGGGTTCCGTTATTTTCGCGACCTTTCTTTCGTGCCTCAACACAACTCGGTTCGTGTTCTGCAAAACGCTCAGGCAGGATATGGCCCTCTTGGAACACTTTCGACTGTCAGCCGTGACCGGTCGCGGTATTGCCCCATCTGAACAACTGATTTCTGGGTGGGCACCCAGAAGCCGTATCAGCTAAACGGTATCGCTCTTTGGCAGTCCTGCAGCATGAAAAGATGCGATTTCATCAAAACCGAACTTCCGCTTTCAAATTAAATTCCCTGCTCTTGGTGTTGGAAGAAAACCGCCCCTTATACCCGGCTGAGACGCCGAAATTCTCAGAGACAAGCAGCACCCCGCCAACCTCCACATCGCCATAGAAGCGATCGATCTCTGTGGCTGTTGTGAAGGCGCTGCCATTGACAAGCTGCGCTGTCACGGCCACCTCATCTTCGGTGAAGTAAGTCGCGCCCATCTTCGCAAAAGCGCGAAGCGTTCGGCCCTCTGCCAGTTGATAATCCTGGCCGAACTCTAAAGCAGGCGAAATGGAAAAATAGGAGTTGCGTCCCCCATTCACTTGCAGGTTTGCGCCTCCTGCGCCGCTTTCTTTCACCGCCTCCCGGTCAACAAACGCCCAGGTCAAATCCAACACCGGCTTGACGTAAGAAGTATCAAACTCATTCAGATATGCTGCACGCAGCATCCCTGTGGAAAACCGCACCTTGGCATCCGAGCGCGCTGTTCCCAAAAAACTGCCAAAACCAAGCTCCCGTGAAATCTCGTCATCCCGGATACCCGTGCTGAGGCTGGCCGCCAGCAGGAGAGGGCCGTCCACATATTTCACCGCAACACCGGCCTGATACTGGCTAAAGTCGCTGCGCGCCCCGTTTGTAACTGACGCGTCACCACTTTCGTAGCTGAAGCCTGTTCCCAAAAACCAGTTCGGGGAAACCTCGAACTGCGCTCCGAAAGAGAGGCCGGTTGCAGTTTCCTTGAAATCAAAGTCCGATGTGTCGCGGCTTGAACGGCTGTACTGCGGCTTCAGCCACACGCATTGCCCCTCTTCAAATGCAGCAATCGCATATTCCTTTTCCTCACAGCTCACCAGATCACCTGCAAACGCTTGTGAAGAAAACGTTACCGCGGTCTCCGTATGGCCGTAAACCGCCGGGTTGAATTGATCCAGAGCATCCGCGTATTCCTCATCGTCGGTTATTCCCTCCAGGCCGTTGAAAACGTCGTCCATGTCTTCATTGCTATCGTCTTCAAAAGCGTCTTGTATTGCTTCTGCAGTTTCTTCCTGATTGCCGTTCATCCCGTCCGGAGTTGTGAAGTCAATCCCGAAGCGCAGCACCACGTTTTCAGCATTGGATGTGCCCAACATAGGCTCTCTCACCCACTCGAAACCTGTCATGACAGCACTGACGGTGCCAAGTGCCAAGCCGTTATCCGTCACCCCTCCATCGGCTGTCAGAATGACAATGTCATTTTGTTTGTTTGAAGCATTCTGAACCACCACATCAACGGTTCCCGCCAGCTCAGCCGTTCCGGTTACCTGCACATGGTCTGCACTTACATTGCCTTCCGATAGATCAGCATCAATTGCCAACACGCCATCCGCGCTCTGGGAGAAATCACCGTCAATCACCACATTGGCAATCGCACCATCCCCGCCGGGAGAGAACCGACCGTTGTTTTGGAACATATTTCCTGCACCGACGGTCACAGTTGCATTTCCATTGCCGCTGACGAGACTGAAATCCCCGTTATTGGTGAAGGAATTTGCGCCCGTTCCCAGATCGATGCTGCTCGCCGAATAAGTGCTGTCTATTGTCAGGCTGTCATCACCGCCCAGCATGGCGATCTCGGAAATGAAGGTACCGCCGGCGATGGTCAGAACTTCATTCCCATCACTGGCCGTGAAACCGCCAATTCGCCCTCCGGTGAAAACCAGTTCACTGTCAGTCATCTGCAGGCTGTCCGTGGTGATCTCTGCCCCGGCCAGGCTAGAGTTGGTAAGCGTCACCGTCTCCGCGCTCAGGGAACCGCCGCCTGTCGCGGCATTCACCCCGTTCAGC
>WQBJ01000118.1 GCA_013032095.1 Ruegeria atlantica
GGCGATTGTGTAATCATACGCGAAGGCTACGAGAGCACCCTGCCCGCCTCAACCCGAGTTCCTCTGACAAGACCGTCTACATTGCGGACAAAGCAACCTTTCGCTGCTGTACGAACCAAATTACGGCTCCGCGGCCTATTCGGCCCGGCATTCATGTTAGCCAGCAGAATGAACAAACAGCAGCGAAATCGACCCCACAAAAATCAAGCTAAGCGCCCAAACTACGTCCAGGTTGAACCACCCTTTGGAGAGAAATCGCAGCCCTAGCCAATGATACACTCCGAACGCAAGCAAGCCGCCTGAGATTGTCATGGCCAGGGTGTGGGCCAAGGCGACACAAACAGCGATTTTGGCGTTTCCGGTCATCAGATCAGCAGCCGCTGCATGGCCAGCGTCAGTGGCTATCGTGCGACAGATACCAAGATAGATTGGGACCAACATCAGCCCCGCACCATGTGCCATCGCTGCCAAAAACGACCAGAGCGCCAGCCGCGACGGAGGGACCCGCGCAAGGATCCGCGGGTGACGCCGGTTAAACAACAGATAGACGCCCAGTCCGATCACGAGAGAGGCCGCGAAGATCTGAATCTCACGCTGCCATTCGGCCAGAAACAGGAGGGCGGTAAAAGGAAACAGAATGGCACCCATTGCCACCAGATGCCCGGCTGCCAGCGCGATTAACGCCCTGAACAGGCTGTCGCGTTTTTTGTCCATCAGCGCCGCAGACACTGCCAGAGGCCAACCCATACCCGGATTGACCCCGTGATAAATGCCCGATGCGACAACAGCCCACCACAGGGCTGTCGCCGTGTTTAATCCTTCCACGCGTCAGACAGACGGGTAGCAGAAGCTATCGGTTGAGCAGTCTCCGCCTTCCAAGCGGATCTGGTGGCTACGATAGCCTTTAGGGAACTCGACATAGAAATCCTTGTCTAGCTCCAGGCCACCGTTTTCCCCGACATTAGCCATGACCATTTGCCCGCCCTCATCGTCTGGGTAAAACTGATCATCCCACGTCGAATACAGCGAGTTGGTCCAGTAGACCCGTTTGCCGTCCCGGCTGATCTCAACCATCTGGGGACCGTAAACAAAATCCTTGCCGTTCGGGTGTTTCGCCCCCCGCGCGATCCCACCAAGCTCAACCTTGCCGGTCAGCTTGGGGTTCATCGGGTCAGAGACATCATACTGATGCATTTCACCCTGCCCCCAACAGGCGACGTAGAGGTACTTGTCGTCCAGGCTCAGGTCGATGTCGGTGACCAATGGGGGTACGGCCTCAAAGCCCTGCAACAGAGGCGGAAGGTTCTCGGCCTTCTCTGGTCGCGGATCAATCGTGATCGTCTTTTTCGCCTCGAAGGTTCCGTCATCCTTCTGCCACCACGTGAAAATTGCGCCCTGCAGGTTTGTGGTGTCCACGACGACGCCGCAGAATCCATAATCCTTTGCCGGATCATGAGCGGGCCGGATTTCCAGAGCCATCTGGTGGTTTTCACCCAAGTCTATGGTCTGGACGTTGCGGCGTTCGCGCAGGTTCCAGAAATGGATCTTGTGACCGTATTTGTTGGACAGCAGATCCTCGGCCACGATCCCGTTTTCAAACTGTGGCGGCAGCCCCCATTCAGAACTCACCATGTAGTCGCGCGGAAGGTTCCACCAGAAATCATAGTGCTTGTCCTGTTCACCGCGGTCCATCTCGTAGCGGCCAAGGATATCAAAGGTCTCGCAGTCCATGATGAAAATGCCCGGAGGACCATCTGTGCCATCGGCACCACCACCCCCCAGCGTCGAAACATAAATCCCTTCGGGACCGCAGTGGATAGTGTGCGGGCGGGAATAGCCGGTTTTGGCGAACACCTCTTCAGGTTCGATAATCTTGTGGATCTTTGCCTTCAAGGGTTCCTTCACGTCGATCACGTAGATGCGCGAGGACCGGATACCCGGTACGATCAGATACCTGCGTTCCAGAAAGGCATGCCCTGTCAGCGGCGAAAGTGCAGATGAGCACGCGTTCCATCCAAAGTGGTGAAACTCGTCACCCTTGTTGGGCATGATGAGCTGATGGACGATCTGGCTGTAGGTCTTCGATTTCGGGTCAACATCCACAATGGCCAGGCCATCCGGCTGTGAGCCGTCGGGACTCAGCATCAATGTGAAAGCGAGCGTTTCCGCAGGTGCCTCCATAGCAAGTTTTGGAGTTGCGTGAAAAGTCGGGTCAGGTCTCAGGTTCATAGCTGGCTCCTCCCAGGCCGCGGACGCCAGATCTAAATCAAGTTTTGTCTGATATCGCCCAGAACTGAGAATGGCACATATTCAAGATTCGCGAAAACGGGCCAAACTCAGGCACTTGAATTTACCCTTTTGAATCGGCTCTTCTAATGACTGAATTGGGCTCGGTGCAGTCATTCGCTCAATCATGACGAACGTCCCCTTTGCGGACAAAGCAGACGTTTAGCACCCTAAGTCAAAGGGCAGTTCTACGTGAAAAGATCAGTAGAAAGGTACTTCAGTCCGGAGTCGCAAATGATCACGGAAACGGTCTGGCCTTTGTGAGGGCCTTTTAGTAGCTCGACAGCACCCGCCACGTTAGCGCCGGCAGAAAACCCAGCGAAAATGCCTTCGAAGCGCGCCAAATCGCGACAGGTCTGACGTGCTGTGTGGCCATCAATTTGAAGAAACCCATCCCACACGAACCCTCGAAGGAAATCGAGATCACCGATAACATACCCTCCTCCCTGAATGGGATGTTCGGGGCTTGTCACTTCCTGACCCGCGATCACAGCAGCGCCTTCAGGCTCAATGGGATAGCATTTGATCTCTGAATTTCGCGATCGCAGGTACTTGGACGTCCCAGCCAAAGTGCCACCCGATCCGACAAAATCACAGAATGCATCGATGTTGCCGCCGGACTGTTCCCAGAGTTCTGGGCCAGTCGTATGTTCATGAGCACTCGGATTACCTTCTCGTTGGAATTGATCAGCTCGAAATGCGTTGCGTTCAATCGTCAGCTTTGTAGCCACGCGATCAACCTCAGCGAGATCAGCGCCTGATACTTCCCCAGGGCGACTTCCCGGCATTTGATCTACCAACACGACTTCAGCACCAAAAGCCCGCATCATTTGTGCGCGCTCAGGCGAGTTGCCTTTGGACATGACAGCAACGAATGGGTAGCCTTTGATACTGCAGATGATGGCAAGGCCGGTTCCCATATTGCCACTTGTCAGCTCAACGATTGTCTGCCCTTGCTCCAACGTGCCATTGGCCTCAGCTGCTTCAATGACACCGAGCGCCGCGCGGTCTTTTTTGGAGAATCCGGGGTTCAAGTAATCGAGCTTGGCTAAAATTTTTCCCTCGCAACCATAATGCTTTACCAGCCGATCAAGACACACCAATGGTGTGTTTCCAATCGCTCCGAGAATGGAACAAAGTGTACCAGTCATTTTAAGAGCCCCAACTCTGTTTCGAAGCGAACTTTGGTAGACACTGCAGAGTTTTGCAACTTGGACGCCTGGCGCTCTTCCACCAAAAAGTAACAGGAGGCTGCTCTGTAGACGACACAGCCTATCGCGGCAATCAGGTTTGGCGTCAGAGACCGGCGCAAAACTGATTTCCAGTCTTAGTTATTTAAGTGGTAAATAATTTCTTGTGGATACCTGCTGGAGTGCCAATTCACAAATATACCAGCTGGTTATCTACTGCTTCCAATAGTGCCGTCGTAACTGCGTCGATCATTTTGGTGCGAGGTGAGGCTGACATACTTGCCAGGCCAACAATGCGCTTGGGTCCATTCTGTTCAAGGGGGATCCTTTTGAGCCGCAAGTGGTCATATGCAGCTAAGCGGCTGTCTGGTATAATTGATACGCCAAGTTCAGCGGCCACCATACTTGAGATTGCTTCAAGGCTCTCTAGTTCCATGGCGTCCTTGACTTCAATGCCCTTTTTTTGCAACCAAGTCTCGATTTGCCTTCCCACAACCGCATCCCGCGTAAAACGAATAAACGGTGACGCGCCAAGCAGTTCTTTCGGAGGTAAATCTGGGGTGTTTTCGGAGACAAGCAGGACCAATTTCTCGGATACAATTTCAGAAAATTCCAACGTGTCTGGCAGAATATCTGGTCGGGAAATGATCGCCGCTTGAACCTGCCCGCGGTCTAACTGCAGCAAAAGCTGATTGGTCAAACCTGGAACAATTCTTACACGGACATCCGGATGCACGGATTTTAGCCTCGCTAGCGCAATCGGCACCAGCCCAGTTAGGGTCGTCGGAACGGCACCCAAAGTTATTTCACCAGAGAGTTCGTTGTTCGACCTCACCCTTTCCGCCAAACCGTCGTATGCGGCCACCACCGCAGCGGCCTCTCCGACGAACGTTAGCCCGGCATGGGTCAGTTTGGGTGATTTGGCCGATCGGTCAAATAAAACGAGCCCCAACGTGACCTCCAGATTCCGCATCTGGTGACTGACCGCCGACGGAGTTAGATGCTCCGCCTCTGACGCGGCACGGAAGCTACCATGTCGATGAACTGCGATCAGAGTTCGCAGTAACCGAATGCTCATTTCGATAATCTCGCTACCGCCTAAACCGTGATCGATATGTGAAAGTTTTTCACTGATTAGTCAAAGATATTTCGTTTTTGTTCATTTTTGTTGATGTGTACCTTGCGCATACCATGCCCACGAAACCAATCCCAGAGGTGCTTATGGTTGCTCCCAAGTCCAACGCCTATAATTCCATCGTTGCCAAACCGTTCGCTCCAAACCTTGGGGCCGAGATCTATGGAGTCGATCTAAGCCGGCCTGTGCCTGACGATCAGTTTGCGGAGATCTGCGACGCCTTTCACACCTACCAAGTGCTGTTCTTCAAAGAGCAGAAGGAAATTCCACCTGCGCAGCACATCGAATTTGGGAAACGCTTTGGGCCGCTTCATGCGCACCCTGCAGCCCCAACGATGGACGGGTATCCGGAGATTTTCGAAATCCATGCAACCAAGAATTCCAAGGTAGCAAACGGTGAGTTCTGGCACTCTGACGTTTCTTGCGATGAGACGCCGCCCCTTGGAACTATGCTACAAATCCATATCGCCCCTCCCTGTGGTGGGGACACTATGTTCAGTGATATGTATGCGGCCTACGACGATCTTTCTGAGCCGATAAAAGATATGATCAACGAGTTATCTGCACTTCATAGTTCAGAGCATATCTATAAAGGCCGATATAGCGACCGGGGCCAAAAAGACAGCGATATTGATTGTCCCGAAGCAGTTCATCCGATTGTTAGAACTCATCCGGAAACGGGCCGGAAATCGCTGTTTGTGAACCGAACATTTACTACAAAAATTGTGGGCTTGTCGGATAAGGAAAGCGATGCGATCCTCGACATGCTTTTCGAGCATGCGGAGCAAATCAACTATCAAATCCGGTTCAGGTGGTCGCTTAACGACATGGCCTTTTGGGACAATCGGTGCTGTATGCATCGTGCAATCTGGGACTATTGGCCCGCAGAGCGTAAAGGGCGACGTGTGACCGTGAAAGGCGATAGACCTGTTTAGTCTCGACCGAACCGAATTGCTCGATCAAAGAAACCAAATCTTTAGGAGCGCTAAGTGCGAGCTGCAGTCGTAAGAGAGTTTTGTGAAGACCTTTCGATTGAGACGGTCCCGGATCCAACCTGCCCAGACAATGGAGTGGTCCTGGAGGTCGCTGCCTGTGGCGTATGCCGCTCGGATTACCATGGATGGTCTGGTGCACACCCCAAAGTTCAAAATGGCTCCATCTTAGGGCACGAATATTGTGGAACTGTGGTAGAGGCAGGACCTCAAGCGAAGCACAATGTCGGTGACCGCCTCATAGCTCCATTCATCTTGGGGTGCGGCAGCTGCAACGCATGTCAAACAGGCGTATCAAACACTTGTGCTAACCAAATCGTTCCTGGATTTGGAACGCCAGGTGCTTACGCAGAATACGTTGCCGTGCCTTTTGACCACAACTTGGTTCACTTGCCAGAAACGCTGTCTCCTGCCTTGGCGGCAGGGCTTGGGTGTCGCGTAACCACTGCTTGGCATGCTTTGACAGACCGTGCAGATGTCGCAGCTGGCGAATGGGTGGCTGTCCACGGAACAGGAGGGATTGGCTTGTCCGTTCTTCTATTGGCAAAAATGCTTGGATGCCGAGTTGTCGTAGTGGATGTGGTTGAAGAGAAACTTAAGCATGCAAAGCTCAACGGCGCGGACGCCACAGTAAATGCCAGCAAAGAAGACGCCGCAGCAGCGATCCGAGATATCACGGATGGAGGAGCACAGGTTTCCATAGAAGCGCTGGGGATCGAAACAACGACGAACGCATCCTTAGAGTGTCTCGCCATCCTTGGTCGACACGTGCAAATTGGTATGCCGTCGGGCGACGGCCAGATGCAGGTGAACATGCGGGCAATCTATTCCAAACAACTCTCGTTTTTCGGCACTCGTGGTATGCCTTCATGGAAATACCCCCGCCTTCTGGGAATGATCGAACGTGGCGAAGTGGATATCCAGCCAATGGTTGCCAGAGAAATCCGTTTGGAAGAGGCTAGCAATGAACTTCGTGCAATGAATGGACAGACTTCCCCAGGAACCGCTGTTATCACAAGGTTTCAGCCGTGATCAGCCCAAACGCCTGACAGGTTTTTAAACAGTCATTCTCTTTATCATTGTGCGCCCCTATGCAAATTCAATTTTTCGCGCAAACTGGCTGTTCAGGATAACGCAATGAACGGTGCTGTCAGACAAATTCGAACCAGTCTCAGTTAGGCCAGTAGAGCTGTCCTTTATGCCCCGCCAAGTTCGCGCCACTCGGCGAGAGCGGCGGTGCGTGTCAGCTTGAAGGTATCCCTGCTGGC
>WQBJ01000119.1 GCA_013032095.1 Ruegeria atlantica
ATTCATGGCGCGTCTCCCTGTCATGTCAGTTGCCATTTCCCGAGTAGCACTCCTTATGAGTGATGGAGAACATGATTTCACGCGCGTGGAACCAGGCGTTGCGCATTCGAGCATCTGACGCACGGCAGGGGGAAGAACGGGTGCAAGGGCTGTAAGTCCGGGCGGGCAGACCGCCCGCGAATGGGTGTTGAGCTAAGGCTGCCACAATGCGGGCAATGACGACCAGACGGCCAGATCATCTCTTCCAAGAAGATACGAGCGTGGCGTTCACTTGGCATCTTCTTCCAAACGTCCCGCACCGATTTCAATTCTGTGATCATGCTCGTCTCCATCTCCGGGGACTGGCAATATTGGCGGCTTCCGTGATTTCTGAAGAGACACATCACAAAAACGCGCGAATTAGGGGAGAAATGTGTTTTCTATGTGGTTTTAAACACCATGAAATCAGAGGCGCTTTGTTTCGTGGATAATTGGGTTTATTAAATCATAAGTTTGGTGGTACCGCTGCTGTGAGCTTGAATGGAAAGGCGGAAAATCATTCAAGGCTGCAACCCGTTGGAAAATGAATGGGAGATTGAATTTCATGATTGTTTTTCGAGCTTCGTGGATCACCCGGGTGTGGTTATCTGTATTTTCCCTGCTCACGTTTTCCGTTCAGATGCAGGCTGAAGAGCGCAAAATTCGAATTGGTTGGCAGATACCCTGGGCAACGCAGGGTCAAATCGTTCAGGCTTTAAAACACACGAATATCCTGGACGAGGTGAACCTGACTGCGGAATTCATCGGGTTTTCCTACGGCGGACCGCTGAATCGCGCAGCCCTTGCCGATGAAGTTGATATTCTGCTCACGGCCGACCAACCGGCCACAGTGCTGTTGTCTAAGGGTAAAGGGTTTAAGATCGTCAGCCGCATGATGTACAATCGCGTGTGTCTGTACGTACCACCCTCATCTGGAGTGAGTGAGCTCAAAGACCTGTCTGGTGGGGTTGTGATGGGGCCGATCGGCGCAGCCGCAGAACGAGTTGCGATGAGCACGCTGGCCAAAGCCGGTGCCACGGCTGACGACCTGACCCTGGGGCAATTGGACATGGCGCAACAAAACTCGCTTGTGCGCACATCCGACCCAGAAGCGGCGGTCTGGTCCAACACAAACGGCTTTTTCGGGTTTGACCCGCTTCCGGCCATCTGGCAGGCGGAGGGGCTGGTCAGGATCGTATCCTGCGGCAAGGTCGTATCGGTTGTGGTCGCATCCGAAGAGATGTTGACCACTCGCAGAGATGAACTGGAAGATTTCCTGACGGGTTTCGTGCTGGCATGGGATCAATTCAGACAGGATCATGCACGCTTCGGACAGTTGTTTCTGGACGAAGCATCAATGGATGCCCCGTTGAGCGTGCTGGATGATGTCGCTTCGATTGAGCCTAATTATTTTGCATCCTCAATTGAAGCTCTGTCTCTTACTCTGAGCAAAGAGGACATCCTCGTGATCGAAGAAGCGCAGACTTTTCTGTCGGACCGAGGGATTGTTCCGACCGATTTTGATGTTCGTAGTTATATTGAAACCGATGCATTGACTTCGGTTCTGGACAAGGCGGAATTTATCGGACTGGCAGGGCAAATTCAGTGAAGCCCAACCCGGCGGTACAGAGCGCTGTTTGGTCCTGTGTTGGGATTGGACTGTTTCTCGGCACTTGGGCCATCTGGCCCGGGTCGGTCGCCATTCCATCGCTTGGAGCGGTTCTGGCGGAGTTTCCAAAACTGATCAGCAGCGGTCAGTTGGGGCAGGACATGTTGGCCAGCCTGCTGCGGGTTCTAGCTGGTGTTAGCCTGGCATTTGTCACAGCTCTGGTTCTTGCTACAGTTGCAGCAACGGTTCCAAGATTTCGGTATGCCCTGCTTGCCGTGACCGAGCTGTTGCGTCCGATCCCGCCCATTGCCTGGGTGCCCATCGTGATTGTGTTGTTTGGCATCGGCAACAGGCCTGCAATTGCCATTGTCACGCTGGGGGCCTTCTTTCCGATCTGGCTGGGTTGTCTGCAGGGCATTGATGCCATTCGACTGGAACATGTACGCGCGGCTCGAAGCCTCGGAGCCAGCAGATTGCAGGAAATCACGATGGTCCTGCTGCCCACGATGCGCCCTTATGCGTTACACGGGCTCAGGTTGGGTGGCGGTTTGGGATGGTTTTGCGTAGTTGCTGCAGAGATGATGGGGGCTTCGTCTGGTCTTGGTCACAGGGTTCAGTTGCTGAGCCTGAACATTCAAATGGACGCCGTCTTTGCGTATCTGATTGTGATCGGAGCCATTGGTGCCGCTTTGAATTTCGGTCTGCGTGCGCTTGCGGTGTCGATTGATGCCCCCGGGCGGACCTATGGCTGAACCGGTCGCGCCCAGCCTGGTGATTTCTGATCTCAGCTATACACAGCCAAATGGCACAGTTGTTTTTGACGGGTTTTCGGCGACGATCCAAACCGGGAGGTTTGTTACGTTGCGCGGTCGCAGCGGTGTCGGCAAGTCAACCCTTCTGGGTCTTCTGGCCGGGCATATCTTTCCGGATCAGGGGCAGCTAAAACTTTCGGGTCGGTCGGTGCGTAATGCGTCGGCTGAACGGTCTGTGGTGTTTCAGCAGCACAATCTGTTTCCCTGGCTCAGCACGATTAGGAACGTTGAATTCGGATTGAAATGTGCCGGCCTTCCCAAGACGAAACGCCGGGAGCGGGCACTGAAACTGTTGGCTGATATGGGGGTTGCGGACGCGGCGGAACAGTTTCCGAACGAGCTTTCAGGGGGAATGCAGCAACGTGTGGGGATCGCAAGGGCGCTGGCGGTGCAACCTCGCTGCCTGTTGATGGATGAACCGCTGAGTGCGCTTGATGCTGACACACGCCAGCGGATTCTGGACACGCTTTCCGAGGTTATCCGGGAAATGCAGGTTCTGGTGATCATGGCGACGCATCACCAGGAGACTTTGAAAAATCTGGCAGATGCCGATCTGCTGATTTTGGGGCCGACCGAGAATAAGTGTAGGGTGCTTGAGCCATCCGCAGCGTCGCACGGAGATCTGACCGGTATCGCAGATACCGTTCATTCGAATGTAACAAAGGGACTCTGATCAATGACTTGGAAGAACGTTATTCTGGTATCTTACGATTCCGTGAGAAGCGATGTCGCCTATTCCGGGAAATTTCCGGGTATTGAGCGGTTGCGTGAAAATGGCGTCACGTTTCGCAACTGCGTTTCCTCAGCGCCGGTCACCCCGATCAGCCATTCGACATTGATGACCGGGCTGCAACCGTACAACCACGGCGTCCGGCATTTGTTCAAAGAGCAACTGGATCGCTCGTGCGATACGATGGCCGCGCTTCTGAAACGCGAGGGAGGTTTTGCAACATCGGGCGTGGTGTCCTGTCCCGGCCTGAATGCCTGGTATGATATTGGGCGCGGGTTCGATCAATGGGACGATGAAATCCCGCGATTGCCGGATGGGACGGATCCGCTGGAGACGGTGGATGTAAAGCTGCGCGGCCAGGCTCTGAAACGCGCCGATCTGGTGATTGAAAGATCGCTAGCTCAACTTGAAACCCTGTCGCAATCCGACAGATTTTGCCATTTCATGCATTTCTTCGATGCCCATTGGCCCTATGAGCCACCCAGCGAACCCTATGACGTGGAAGTTGCCAATGCCTATGAAGGCGAAGTCGCCTTCATGGATCATTATTTCGCGGAATGGTTTCAACATGCATCAGAGCATGGCTATCTGGAGGACACGCTGATCGTGCTGATCAGCGATCATGGTGAAGATCTGGAAGGGTGGTATCCGAACGATCGCGGAGGGGAAGCGAATGGCCATCCCGAAGAGGCCGGCCATGGATGCCTGTTGTACGATCAGACACAGATGGTTGTGCTGGTGTTCTGGTCGTCCGACATGCAGAAACGAGAAATCGAGACGCAGGTGAGGTTGGTGGATGTCGCACCGACCATTCTTGAAATGCTGGGCATGCCTGCGCTTGACCGGAGCGATGGCCGGTCACTGGCGGCGGCGGTCCAGTACGGGGCAAGCCTGACATCGGTGCCTGCGTATTCCGAGACCTTTTATCCCCGAGAGCAGAATAAAGCCTCGGAGGGGAAGTTCGAATGGACCCGCGACAAGAAGTCGATCCGGATCGACAACAAGTACAAGATCATCATGCATGTCGGAGATGACGCGATGGAGGTCTACGATCTGGAACGGGATCCCTTGGAGCGAACCAACCTGGCCGCGTCTTCTGAAGACAGTTGATGGCAAAGACACAGCCAAAGGCCCACCCGCTTTATTGGGCGGTGCTCCTCTTGTCCGGCGTCACGTTCGGGGCGTCCTTTTCGTTGTTCAAAATCGCGACCGGAGGCGGGCATGATCCGCTGAGTCTGGCATTCTGGTACGCGGCGCTTTCGGCGCTTTTGCTGGTTCCGCTTTCCCAGAGAACCGGAGGCGGATGGCGTTGGGTCACCCGGTCGACCCTGATGTTCTGCCTTGTCTGGGGATTGTTCAGCACGACCTTGCCTTCGGTTTTCTTTTTCTATGCCGCGCGGGAATTGCCCGCCGGGATCATGGCGCTGGCGATCGCGCTTGTTCCGATGGCGACATTTGCGGGTGCCATTTGGCTGAAGCATGATCACCTCTCCTTCAAGCGTTGCGTGGGCCTGGGAATGGGGGCGGTTGCTGTCTTGCTGGTGGTGCTTCCGGAAACCAGCCTGCCCGAACGCAGCGATGTGGTTTGGATGTTACTGCCGTTTGGAGTGGTGCTCTGCTATGCGGGCGAGCATCTGTATTATGCGCTCAAAGCTCCGGCGCATGCGCCGTCCGAAGGATTGCTGCATGTCATGTTTATCGGGGCCGCGGTGACGCTGCTGCCCATAACCCTTGCGACATCGACGTTCCATGTACCGGACTTTCCTCCGAATAAGGCCGATCTGGCGCTTCTGGGTGTCGCGTTGGTGACGGTGCTCGACTATTTTTTGTTCATGTTCCTGATGGCCAGGGCAGGCCCGGTATTTACAAGTCAGGCGGCCTATGTCGTCACCCTGGCGGGTGTGGGCTGGGGTATGGTGCTGTTTGGGGAAAGCCATTCGGTCTGGATCTGGGCAGCATTGATCATCGCGCTTCTAGGCGTGACGCTGGTGCAACCAAAGCGGCTTGCGACCTGACATATGCTGTAAAATCCGAGTGCAGGGTCAAGGTGCCGCTATCGTCGCAGGTAGCCCATGTCGATCAATCCCGTGGCGATATCTTTAGTGATCGTGCCCCCCTTGCGCTTTCCGCCTTGCGTCACGGCTGCTAGCATCGGCTCAAGCTCTCGCCGGAGGCTGCTGGCTGCATGGGGAAACTTATCTTTGACGTCAGCTGTCTCGTTGGGATCGGTCTTCAGATCAAAGAGATAGGCCTCTTCGGTTTCGGCCTTCAGATCTCTTAACAGGATGTAACGCCAACGCGCATCACGTGCTGACATCAAGTGCCGTTCAGCCATCGAAGGCGTGTCGAGCAATCGGCCTGCCGCGTGACAGGCGTTCAGGTGATCCCGGGCTTTGAGATAATCCCCGAACCAGGCCTCGCACAAGGACAGCAACCCCAAAGGCATATTCGTTTTCAATCTGGTGTTCAGACTTACACCATCCATGTCCGTATCGGTTTCCAGACCGGCCAGATTGAGCAGTGTCGGTGCGATGTCGATGGAGCGGACCAGCTGATCGTCGATACGCCCTGAAGGGATGTCAAGGCCGAACAGAATGAGGGGGACATTTACCACCCCGTTCCAGATGGAATCGAAATGTTCATAGCCGCGCGAGCTGTGCTCTTCGCCGTGATCGCCGGTGATGGCGATCAATGCTGTGTCATACCAGCCAATGTCGCGCATGGCTTCGATGGCAGCGGCAAGGCGGCCCTGGTCAAACCGCTCCACCCCGCGCAGATAAAGATCCATCAGCGTGTCGTATTGACCCGTGGTATAGAGATGCTCTGCTGCATCGTAATACCCCAGTCGCAACCTACGTTCTTCATCGGTCCTGTTGCTTTCCAGAAGCCAGTCTTCGCTTGCCGGTTTTGTGGCTTCCAAACCAGCCAGTTGCATGACATGTCCGGTCTGTTCGGCGAAGCCATGGCCATCACGCTCCAAGCTTGACAGGCCGTAAGGCATATGGGGATCGGCAAAATGCCAAAAACAGAAGACATTCTGATCCGAAAGGTCTGCAAGCAACGCACATAAGGCAGCGTCATCTTCATCGATGAAATGATCTACATCTTCGGTGAACCCCAGGATAGGCCCGATCAATGTTGGAAAATCTGTTGCAAGAATGGTGACGAACCCGGCCCGCTTGAAATAATTGAACAGCGTGTCGATGTTTTCGTGAAGCGGCGTGAAAAAGTACTCCCGAATGCCGTGATTGTGAGGCCAGCACCCTGTCAGCATAGAGCCATGAGAGGACGTCGTGTAAGGGGCCTGGGCTTGGCAATTGGGGAAGAACGTTCCCTTCGCGCATAAGCGGTCCAGGGTTGGTGTTTTGGTTTGTGTTTTCGCATCGAAGCGGGAAATGGAATCGCGATATGGGTTTGTAGCAATCGCGTCAGAACGTAGCGTGTCGATTGACATCAGCATGATACGTTTGCTCATCTCGGTCTCCAATTGGCATTGCCATTTGTGGACAGCTCCTGTTTTGCAAGGGTTTTCTTTGTGATTTTGACCATTTTGCGTAGCGGTCATTTGTCCGGCCTGTTAGCGCGGCGCGTTTGACCGCTGGCCCTGATGAAGTCCGCAAGCTGGATCCCTATCAAGTTGCCGGGCTATTGCGCCCTGGCA
>WQBJ01000012.1 GCA_013032095.1 Ruegeria atlantica
ATAACGGCGGCGGCGGCGGAAACAACGGCGGCGGCGGCAATAACGGCGGCGGCGGCGGAAACAACGGCGGCGGCGGCAATAACGGCGGCGGCGGAAGCAATGGTGGTCCCGGAAATGGCAACGGGAACAACGGCAACCCCGGCAACGGAGGCGGCAACACCGGAGGCTCTGGCCCAGGTACCGGAAACGGCGGCGGCAATAACGGCAACGGCGGCAACAACGGCGGCAACGGCAACGGCGGCAACAATGGCGGCGGTGGCAATAGCGGCGGCAACGGCAACGGCGGCAACAATGGCGGCGGTGGCAATAGCGGCGGCAACGGCAACGGCGGCAACAACGGTGGCCCGGGGAACGGTAACGGAAATGCTGGGAACTCCGGGAACGGCGGCGGCAATAACGGAGGCTCTGGTACCGGCTCAGGTAATGGCGGCAGCAACAATGGAAATGGTAACGGTGGTGGTGGCTCCGGAAACGGCGGTAGCACCGGTGGTGCTTCGGGCGGACAAGGCGGACAAGGCGGCACGATCAACTAAGTTGACAAGCATTGACATAAGCCAGCGCCTGATAATGGCTCCAACCATCCGAAAAAGCAAAAGGGCGACTGCTGGTCGCCCTTTATTCGTTGAAAACAGCTCTCATGTAGAACTGGTAGCCGTTAGCTAACTACTTGCGTAAACACCAACCCAGCTACTAGGCCGACTTGGATTTTGCATACGTAAAAACAAATACCGTGTGGCAGACCATGGCTTGATCTGATTGGTCAGGTTGTCGAGAATCAAATCTCCTGCTGCTGACCGGTAAACCAGAACTGCATGCGAATTACGCTTGGTATCCAAGACAGTTGCAATAAGCAGTTTACTTGGGTCAACACCTGCGCGGATCAGGTCTCTTTTCTTCAGCAGGGCGAAATCCTCACAATCGCCGCCCCGTGACGTTGGCAACGCCCATCTTTCAGCAGTCCGGTATTGCGAGCGATCCGTTACCGACCGGGTTGTTGCGTTCACTTTACGGTTTACGCGCTGGATTATTCGCATTTCCTGTTGATAGGACATGGATACTGACGCCTTGGTAGAACAGGCCCAGCTATATTGGCGGCACAATTGCTTCGCACCCGACGGCGGCGGTGACACGGCGACACTTTTGATAAACCGACCTTCGCTTGCATCAGCAGCCGAAACAATGCCTATCAAACCCAGCGCCAATGCGGAGACGACTACCATTCGCCCCATAGTTGAGGTCAAACGTCCAAAACCGGCTCTTTGATCACTGTTCAAAGGTATCATGTCAGTTCCTCGATCCAATTCTCCTCGAACGCTTTTGGGTAAATCAGACCGTAGTACGTTTCCGATAACTATCGACAGACAAAGCCCATTGCGCAATCTGAGGCGAAATTGCAAATCAAAAGAGGCGGAAATCCGTCAGTCTTTAAGGCCATTTCAGGCAAAAAATGAGAAGACCGAGACACAATCCAAGGGCGAAACCGCGCGAAAGAACATTGGAATTTTGGCGCAACACGCTGAAAATAAAGAGGACTCAAAATAAGTCAAAAACCGGGCAACTAACTAAGTTGCCCGGTTTTTAGATCGGCTAAATTCCGCTTACCTTGCAAAGGTCGCGTCGGTGACAGTCGCGAAAGCGCTATTCGTTTATCTCGACAACCACCAATTCGCGCTCGCTGGCACCTCGTGCGTGGTCCAGCGCCTTTTGATATTCGGAAGAATTATAACAATCCACCGCAGCTTCAACGGAAGGAAACCGAGCCACCACATTCCGCGGGCGTTCCTTCCCTTCAAGTTGAACGTAGCGCGCGGCACGGGCTATAAACTCCCCACCGTGCTTGGCAAGAGCGGGTCCGGCCAATTCAGCGTATTTGCTATAAGCTTCAGTGTCGGTCACAGTAACATGAGCAATCCAGAGTGCAGGCATCTTAACCTCCCAATACTTGTTCTGCGGCCTTGATTGCCGCATCTGAATTCGATGCATCGCGGCCGCCGCCCTGTGCCATGTCGGGACGCCCACCGCCGCCTTTGCCGCCCAGTTCGGAAACTGCCGCCCGAACCAAATCAACGGCCGAGACTTTGTCAGTCAGATCCGAAGTCACGCCAGCCGCGACGGCTGCTTTGCCGCCAGCATCCGCGATCAAAAGAACGGCGCCGGAACCCAACCGAGCTTTATGTTCGTCAATCAGCGCGGGAAGATCCTTGCCCGACACACCGGAAAGAGACTGTGCAAGGAACGGAACACCGTTTACGTCACGCGCATCGGCACCACCCTGGCCCGATCCACCAGCCATCGCCAAGTCCCGGCGAAGTTGGGCTACTTCGTTCTGCAAAGCCTTGCGTTCGTCCAGTAGTGTCTTGACCCGACTGACCACATCATCGGGCTGCGCTTTCAACTCAGCCGCAATCTGACCTAAGCGCTGGTCTTGTGCTGATAGGTGGCGGAACGCCTCATCCCCGGTCAACGCTTCGATCCGGCGTACGCCAGCGCTGCTGGCACTGTCTCCCAGCACGACGAAGGTACCGATGTCTCCGGTCTGGCGCACGTGTGTGCCGCCACACAGTTCGATCGACCAGGTCTCACCGTCATGACCCTTGCCTGTCGGCGCTTTGCCCATCGAGACCACACGAACCTCGTCGCCGTATTTCTCGCCAAACAGCGCCTGAGCACCCAATTCGCGGGCATCGTCCGGCGTCATTATCCTAGTTTCGACGCTCGAATTTTGGCGGATAAACTCATTCACCTCTCGCTCAACCTTTTGAATTTCCTCAGGGCTCAGCGCCTTGGAATGGCTGAAATCGAACCGCAACCGGTCCGAGGCATTCAAGGACCCGCGCTGAGCGACGTGGTCTCCCAGCGTTTCACGCAGCGCTTCGTGTAGCAAATGCGTGGCCGAGTGGTTTGCCCGAATAGCACTGCGGCGCGCGTGATCGACTTCAAGCTCAACCGCGTCACCTTTCGACAACGTACCCTGGCTAACGGTCACCCGATGTGCATAGACCTTGCCTTCAGCAAACTTACGCGTGTCCTCAACCTTAGCCACATCTTGCATGTTTTCGAGACGACGGATTTCCCCTGTGTCGCCAACCTGACCACCGGCTTCACCGTAGAAAGGTGTCTGGTTTACAACGACCCAACCCGAACCACCCTTTTCGATCTTGTCGACCAAGGCTCCATCGACGACCAACGCGGCCACTTGGCCTTCGGCTTTCTCGGTATCGTAGCCCAGAAAATCCGTGGCCCCGGGATTATCCAAGACATCAAACCAAACCGCTTGGTCCGCGGCCTCTCCCGACCCGGCCCAAGCGGCACGAGCTTTGGCCTTTTGCTCGGCCATTGCCGCATCGAATCCATCGGTATCCACGGTTAGGCCCTTTTCACGCAGCGCATCCTGCGTCAGGTCCAATGGGAACCCGTACGTGTCATACAACTTGAACGCCGCATCACCTGGCAGGGCAGCCCCCTCGGAAAGACCAGCCACCTCATCATCCAGCAGTTTCAGGCCGCGATCCAAAGTCTGCTTAAAGCGGGTTTCCTCCAGCAGCAGTGTCTCTTCGATCAAGGCCTGTGCCTGCCCCAACTCGGAGTATTGCGCTCCCATCAGTTGCACCAGCGACGGCACCAAGCGGTGCATAACCGGGTCTTTCGCCCCCAAAAGATGCGCGTGACGCATCGCACGGCGCATGATCCGGCGCAGAACATAACCACGCCCGTCATTCGACGGCATCACGCCATCGGCAATCAGAAAGGAAGTCGACCTCAGGTGGTCCGCAATCACACGATGGTGAACGTTCTGATCGCCATACGGATCGACACCAGTCGCATCAGCAGATGCTTCGATCAGAGTCTTAAACAGGTCCGTGTCGTAGTTGTCATGGCTTCCCTGCAACAGCGCACCAATCCGCTCCAGCCCCATGCCGGTATCGATCGACTGCATATCGAGTTCGACCATCGAGCCGTCTTCGAACTGCTCGTTCTGCATGAAAACGATGTTCCAGATTTCGATGAAACGGTCACCATCTTCCTCGGCAGAACCCGGAGGGCCACCCCAGATATGATCGCCGTGATCATAGAAAATCTCGGTACACGGGCCGCAAGGGCCCGTCGGGCCCATCTGCCAGAAGTTATCATTTGTGGCGATGCGGATGATCCTGTCTTCGGGAACGCCAACCTTCTTCCAAATCTCAAACGCCTCGTCATCGGTGTGATACACCGTGGTCAACAGGCGGTTCTTGTCGATGCCGAATTCCTTGGTGATCAACTCCCACGCAAAGGGTATCGCTTCGGCCTTAAAGTAGTTTCCGAACGAAAAATTCCCCAGCATCTCAAAGAATGTATGGTGCCGCGCGGTGTAGCCCACGTTATCCAGGTCGTTGTGTTTACCACCTGCCCGCACACATTTTTGAGCTGTGGTGGCGCGCTGGTAATCGCGGGTTTCCACGCCGGTAAACAGGTTCTTGAACTGTACCATGCCCGAGTTAACAAACATCAGCGTCGGGTCATTGCGCGGGACCAGAGGGCTGGACGGCACCACTTCATGCCCCTGTTTGGCAAAGTAGTTCAGAAAGGTCGATCGGATATCGTTCAGCGTGGGCATAAGGTTCTCTCAGCGCGCAATCATATTGTGTCGAAACGGGTTTATCCCTGTCCCCCCGGATAGTCCACAGCATAGGGTGTGCAGAACGAAACAAGGCGGCCCCTAAAGACCGCCTCGCACGTGATAATTTTGGAGCAATTAGGCTTCGAGGATATCGTCATCCTCAGCAGCACCGGGCGGCATGTCGAAATCCAGACCGTGGGCCGCGCGAATCTTGTCTTCTATCTCCAGCGCGGCGCGGCTGTTATCACGCAGGTATTGCTTGGCATTCTCACGCCCCTGCCCGATCCGCTCATCACCGTAGCTGAACCATGAACCCGATTTCTCGACCACGCCGGCCTTCACGCCAAGGTCTAACAGCTCACCCATTTTTGAGATACCTTCGCCATACATGATATCGAATTCCACCTGCTTGAACGGCGGAGCTACCTTATTCTTAACGACTTTAACGCGGGTCTGGTTGCCGACCACTTCGTCGCGGTCCTTGATCGCACCGATGCGGCGGATGTCCAGCCGGACCGAGCTATAGAATTTAAGCGCGTTACCACCAGTGGTGGTTTCCGGGCTGCCGAACATCACGCCGATTTTCATCCGAATCTGGTTGATGAAGATCACCATGCAGTTCGAGCGGCTGATCGAACCGGTCAGTTTGCGCATCGCCTGGCTCATCAGGCGAGCCTGAACGCCAACATTGCTGTCGCCCATGTCGCCCTCAAGCTCGGATTTTGGTGTCAGCGCCGCCACCGAGTCGACGACGACCATGTTCACTGCGCCCGAACGAACCAACGTGTCGGTGATTTCCAATGCTTGTTCACCAGTGTCAGGCTGAGAGATCAGCAACTCATCCAGATCAACGCCCAGCTTGCGGGCATATTGCGGATCCAGAGCATGTTCCGCGTCAACGAACGCACATACACCGCCGCGTTTCTGCTGTTCGGCAATACAATGCAGTGTCAGTGTAGTCTTACCCGAACTCTCAGGCCCATAAATCTCAACAATCCGCCCCATCGGCAGACCACCGATCCCCAGCGCGATATCCAGTCCGAGCGAGCCTGTTGAGCTTGCTTCGATATCCTGTTTGGCACCCTCGCCCAGCTTCATGATCGAGCCTTTGCCGAACTGCCGTTCGATCTGTGCCAATGCGCTGTCGAGCGCCTTTTGCTTATCTGCGTTTTTCTTGTCGCTCATTGTCAGAAGATCCGCCATTGTCCTGTCGCCTTCCCTTTTGTCACACCCTTGAACGGGCGGCAATCGCTGCTTTGTTCGCCTCTTGTTCCTTATGGGACCAAAAAGAGAACATTTCAACTAAAACTTACAGAACTTACTGTTGGGCAATTGTGTTAAAGAGTCGTTTACGCCAATCTACGAAAGTAACAAATACGAACCAAGGGCGATTAAATGCTTGTTTTCTATAAGGAACGCCTCGCGTTTCTAGCCGTTCCCAAAACAGGCAGCACGGCGTACCACACCGCCTTACGCGACCGGGCCGATTTTGTTGTGACGGGTCCCCCAGACCTGAAACACGCTCCTGTCCGGCGCTATGACCGCTTTTTTCAGAACATTTTTCGAAAGATGTACGGGACCGAGATGGAGATCATGGCCGTAGTGCGCGAACCGATTGACTGGCTGGGAAGTTGGTATCGGTTTCGTGGCCGCGACGACCGCATCGGGCATCCGCATTCTACCCGAGACATGAGCTTTGATGAATTCGTCCGGGCCTATATGCAATCCCCTCGCCCCGAGTTCGCTGATATAGGCAGTCAGAGCCAGTTTTTTCGCACGCGAAGCAACGGTCATGGCGCAAGTCATATATTCAAATACGAAAACCAAGATACAATACTGGGTTTCCTGGAAGATCGGCTGAATATGAAAATTGAGCTGCAACGGAAAAATGTCTCACCCAAGCGAGACCTATTTCTGACACCCGAAACCGAGCAAGAATTCCGCAAACGTCACGTAGCCGAATTCTCCTGCCATGCTTCAGCAATTTAGTTGAGTTGCTGAAACACCACCTCGGTCAGTTGATTTAGCGAGAACGGCTTGGGTAGGAAGGCTGAGTTCGCGATCTCCGGCCCGGAATCGCCAAATGCGCCTTCCGTGTAACCCGACATGAAAATCACTCGGACATCTGGACGGGTTTCCATTGCTTTGCGCACCCAGGTGGGTCCATCCATACCCGGCATAACCACGTCAGTGACAAATGCATCGACATTCAGCGCCCTGTCCTCAAGAAGGCGCAACGCCTCTTCGGCTGACCCGGCCTCTAGCACGGTATATCCCTTTAACCGAAGTGCTCGTGTTGCAAATGCACGCACTGGCGCTTCATCCTCAACCAGCAGGATAACCCCTTCGCCTTGACGGGCATTTTGGGGGTGAGTAGCGGGCCCCGCCTCTGGCAACGCCTGCTGAGACAAGGAAGATACTGGGAGGTAGACAATGAACTCGGTCCCGTGTCCCTGAAGGCTGTCCACGAAAATGAAACCTCCGGTTTGCTTGACGATCCCGTAAACGGTGGAGAGGCCGAGCCCCGTGCCTTCTCCAGTGCGCTTGGTAGTATAGAAGGGCTCGAACACTTTTTGCAGCTTGTCTGCTGGAATTCCCGTACCGCTATCAATCACTTTGACAGTTACATATTCTCCCGGCTGGACCGTCGCACGATCACGGCTAAGCGGCTCGCTCAGCACCACTACCTCGGTCTCGATCCTCACCTCACCGCCATCCGGCATGGCATCGCGGGCGTTGACCACCAGATTCATTAGAACTTGCTCCAGTTGCCGTTTATCCGCGCGCACCGGTTTCAGCACCGGATCGTGGCTCAGGATGAGGCGCACTTTCTCGCCGACCAAACGATTCAGCAAATGAATCAGGTCCGAGATCGTATCCCGCAGGTCCAAAACTTCGGGCTGCAGAGTCTGCTTGCGTGAAAAGGCCAATAGCTGGCCAACCAGAGCGGCCGCACGGTTAGCATTCTGATTGATTTGCACAAGATCGCCATAGTCTGGGTCACTTTGATCGTGCCTCAGCAACAACAAGTCGCAATGGCCCGAAATAGCCGTCAGCAGATTGTTGAAATCGTGGGCAACTCCACCGGCCAGTTGCCCAACCGCCTGCATCTTTTGGCCTTGCACAAACTGAGCCTCCAGCGTTTTGAGTTCAGTGGCGTCGTTCAACACTGCGATCAGGTGGACCTGGTCATTGCTCACAACACGGCTCAGCGTGACCTGAACAAAGATTTCCTTATCCTTGCGTGTTAAGCGCAGAAACTCAGAACGCATTGCCGGTTCCTGCGCGGCAGTACGTCCCAACCATTCAAGAAGCGGGTGACCGAGCCCTTGCATAATCTGGTCGACATTGATCTTACCCGGTTCAATCTCGCCAATCAGCTTCACGGCAAGACGGTTAGCTTCCAAAATACTACCATCAGGAGATAGGCACATAATTGGCACCGGCAACTCGGCGAAGGAAGCCCCACTACTGGTTTGCTCGTTTTCCGCAAGAGGTAAAACAATCAGATCGCGAGCGGTGCCAGAGCGACTAAGCTCTTTAATGGCTGCTGAAACAGTTCCACTTTCGGTTTGAACCTGTAGAATATCACCCTCAGCTTTTTCCTCATTTTGAAACATCAGGTGCGGTATTTCTCGACCCAAAAGCTGCACCGCAGCAGCGTTCATTCGAAGCAGAGTGCCATTTCGCCCTTCAGTTACAACTGGAACACTAACCTCATCCCATTGACCCGGCGAATCGAGGTGAAAGCGCCAACAGAAGCGCCCATTGCCCACGTCAAATACAGAAACCGGAATTGTTGACGCCACAGTTACGATGTCTTCCCTCGTCCTGCCGTAAATTTCAGCCTTGGATTGCAGACGCAACAATGTTGCCGAAGGATTTGCGAACATCGTCCTCAGACACCGCTCCAGTCGCCCTCCCGAAAATGCCTGAAACTGCCCCCGAGACTCAGCATTGGCGTAAAGGATATCTCCATGGGCATTCGCGATCACGCATGGAAACAAGTCCTGTTCCGCAAACACAGCCATCGTCTTAATCGCTTGCTGCCCAAAATAGTCAGAGATCTTACCACGAAGAACCACTAGAAACGCGGTAGCCAAAAACGAAGCGCCTGCCACCATAAGCCCTGTATGCCAGATCAGAGGAAGAATGCCCACGACGGACGGCAGACACAAAAGTGATCCGATTACGATTAAGGAAAAAAGTCGTATGCTGGACGGGGTCTTTTGCAAAGACGGATAAGAGGAAACTTCCGTGGTTTCAGTCATAAACAACTCAAGTCGTTGGGCTTATGCGTACTCAGCCCAAATTAAGTTAATCCCCGATTAACAAAATTCGAGGAATCTCCTTAAAGTTGTTATGTTTGACGCCCTATCGCGTCAAGTGTGCTGTAAAGAAGCCGTCTGTACGGTGGGAAACGAGCCACGTTTTCCGAAAGGATTCACACCATTCGGTGTTGTTTTTTAGAAACTTATCAACGACGACCCCATTCTCATCGCCAAGTACGGAACATGTAGCATACGCCAATACGCCGCCCGAGGCGATCTTTGAGGTCAACCCGCATAGAATGGCCAACTGAATCTCGCTCAATTCCTGCAAGCGAGCTTCGGTCAATGCCCACTTGCCCGCAGGAGCCCGCCTCCAAGACCCACTGCCGGAACATGGCGCATCCGCGAGGATCAGGTCAAACGGGGCCTGTCGCGCGAGGTCTTCGGTTGACAGGATCGTAACTTGCGCACCCGCCCGTTCAGCTCTCTTCGGAAGGTCTCGCATCCTGCCGGAATTCACGTCATGGGCGAACACCTGAATTCCTGGATGCGCGGCCAGTGCCAAAGATTTCCCCCCTCCTCCCGCACAGTAATCCAGCACCCGTGCACCGGGGAGAAGATCTAAGGACCCGACAACGGCCTGACTGGCGGCATCCTGAAGTTCGACCAGACCTTCCGAATAGGCTTTGCTGTTTGAAATTTTTCGCGAACCTTCAATGACTTCCAGTGCAGTGTTGCAGGTTGGGTGCGCAACCGTTTGAATTCCCTCAGCGTCCAAAGCAGCAACGGCTCCGACCAAGTCAGTCTTGATCAGGTTAACCCGCAGATGGACCGGCGCGCGGTGTTGCAGTGCCTCTGCGACCGCAACGACCTGATCCCCCAACGACGAATGAAAACGAGGCCAAAGCCATTCTGGGATGTCATATCGTTCAGCCTCGGTCGCGAAATCCCGCGCGACTTCATCTGAGGAAAGAACCGCCGGCGCGTGGCGAGCCCCAGTAAACAAGCCGTCCAGCGCCTCCCCCGAGGCTCGCACCGCGCCAATCATCAAACCGCGCCCGGTCTCAGAACCTCCGAGCGCCGAAAATGAGCGCTTGCAACGCAACGCAGCAAACACATGATCACGGACCGCCGCTCGATCCTTGGAACCGGCGAAGCGGCTTCGACGGGCCCAGTTGGTCAGGGACTTCTCGACAGGTGTTCCCAAGAGAATCTCGTCAAGAATTTCTATCGAAGCCTGAATGCGTGCGGCCGGTGTCATGGTCTTTTCCGATACTGCTGAGGTGGCTTCGGGTCCAAGTGCCTCGAAAGCAAAACGGCGCCCGGGTCAGGGCGCCGCGTTTGACGAAACCGGGATCACATCACCCGGTAGTTCGGGCTTTCGCGTGTAATCTGCACGTCATGCACGTGGCTCTCTTTCAAGCCCGCACCGGTGATTTTGACGAAATTGCAGTTCTTGCGCATCTCTTCCACCGTGGCACAGCCGGTATAGCCCATCGCCGCGCGCAGACCACCGACCAGTTGGTGAACCACTGCGCTGGCCGACCCTTTGTAGGGCACCTGCCCTTCGATCCCTTCGGGAACCAGCTTGTCGTTTGCTGCGTCCTTCTGGAAATAACGATCTGCCGAACCGCGCGCCATCGCGCCGAGGCTGCCCATGCCGCGATAGGATTTGAACGAACGTCCCTGATACAGGATCACCTCGCCCGGACTTTCGTCGGTACCGGCAATCATCGAACCGACCATCGCGCAAGACGCGCCCGCCGCAATCGCCTTCGCGAAATCACCCGAGAACTTGATACCCCCATCAGCAATTACCGGAACATCGCCTGCTGCCGATGCACAGTCCATGATTGCCGTCAGCTGAGGCACACCGACCCCAGCAACCATACGTGTAGTGCAAATGGAACCCGGCCCAATGCCGACCTTTATCGCATCCGCCCCTGCGTCGATCAGCGCCTTAGTCGCTTCACCTGTGGCAACGTTACCGGCGATAATCTGGACCTCATTCGACAGGGTCTTAGCCCGCTTCACCGCATCCAGAACCCCTTGAGAGTGGCCGTGCGCCGTATCGACAACGATGATATCGACGCCCGAATCCACCAGTTGCTCGGACCGTTCAAACCCGGCATCCCCGACCGAGGTCGCCGCGGCTACACGCAAACGACCCAGAGGGTCCTTGCAGGCAGTGGGGTTCAGAACGGCTTGCTCGGTATCCTTCAGCGTCAGCAACCCGGTCAGTTTGCCAGCTCCATCAACTACCAGCAGCTTTTCGATGCGGCGCGCTCTCATCAGGCTCTTGGCCTCTTCCAGATCTGCGGGCTCTTGCAACATCGCCAGATTGTCCGAGGTCATCATCGCCTTGATCGGCGTATCGTCCGAGGTGGCAAAGCGCATGTCGCGATTGGTGACGATGCCGACAACACGGCCTTGCTCATCCACGACGGGAAAACCTGTGAAGTTATAGCGCTGAACCAGTGCTTGCGCGTCGGCCAACGTTTGATCGGCACGCAGCGTGACCGGATTGTAAACGATCCCCGATTCAAATCGCTTAACCCGGCGCACTTCGCGGGCCTGCTCCTCAACCGAGAGGTTCTTGTGAATAACGCCGATCCCGCCAGCTTGCGCCATTGCAATGGCCATGCGGGCCTCGGTCACCGTGTCCATCGCCGAGCTGAGAAGCGGGATGTTCATGGTGATCTGACGGGTCACGCGCGTGGTCGTGTCCGCCGTCGCAGGCAGCACCGTCGATGCCCCCGGAACCAAGAGTACGTCGTCAAAGGTGAGTGCCTCACGAATCTGCATCTGCTAACCTCATGCAAAAGCCCGTTTGGCGGTGACCCTATTACATGGATTCAGGCCAAGGAAAAGCCCCTGACCAAAACTAGTTTCACCCTGAAAGGCGATACCCCTGCAAAAAACGACGTTCCCCGTATCAAAGGTGCCGCTGAATGGCCTTTCCCTTTGCGCGCAAACTCATATCTTGCCCGGCATACGCGCGAATACAAAAAGGCAGGCCTGTTATGACCACCGACCCTCTTGTTGTCTTTACCCCCTCGGGCAAACGCGGGCATTTCCCCGTTGGCACCCCTGTCCTGACCGCTGCCCGGCAATTGGGCGTGGATTTGGATTCGGTCTGCGGTGGGCGCGGGATCTGCTCAAAATGTCAGATCACGCCGAGCTATGGCGAATTCCCCAAACATGGCGTTTCAGTCTCTGAGGATGCGCTAAGCGAGTGGAACGCGGTCGAGCAGCGCTATGACGACAAACGAGGGTTGAAGCCGGGTCGACGTCTGGGCTGTCAGGCGACAGTTCAGGGCGACATCGTGATCGACGTGCCGCCTGAAAGCCAAGTGCACCGCCAGGTCGTCCGCAAAGCCGCCGCAGCTCGCGCCATCACAATGGACCCGGCCACCCGTCTGTACTTCGTGGTTGTGGAAGAGCCCGACATGCATTCGCCCACCGGCGATCTGGAGCGTCTTGAACGCGCTCTGCGTCAGCAGTGGAACATCGAGGCCGTCACCGCCGACCTTTCGCTGATGTCCAAACTGCAGCCGGTGCTGCGCAAGGGCAAATGGGAGGTCACAGTTGCCGTTCACAAGGGCCACAAGGACACCATTGCCCGTATCGTCGAAATCTGGCCCGGGCTGCATGAAAGCGGGTTGTACGGGCTGGCCATTGACCTCGGCTCGACCACTATCGCGGCACACCTTACCGATCTTGAGACCGGAGAAGTAAAAGCGTCCTCGGGCCTGATGAACCCTCAGATCCGTTTCGGCGAAGACCTGATGAGCCGCGTTTCGTACTCGATGATGAACCCCGGCGGGGACCAAGAGATGACGAAAGCCGTGCGCGAGGCGATCAACGACCTAACGGTTTCGATTGCGGATGAGGCCGGAATTGACGCCGACCTGATCGTGGAAACGGTATTCGTATGTAATCCGGTCATGCACCATTTGCTGCTGGGACTGGACCCGGTCGAATTGGGGCAGGCACCATTTGCTCTGGCAACGTCAGAAAGCGTCTCTCTGCCCGCACGTGAAATGGACCTGAATAAAATGAACCCGCGGGCGCAGGTCTATATCCTGCCATGTATCGCAGGCCACGTGGGTGCAGACTGTGCTGCGGTGGCTCTGTCCGAAGAACCCGGTAAGTCCGAGGATCTCGTGTTGATCGTGGACGTGGGTACCAATGCCGAAATCCTGCTTGGCAACACCACGCGTGTTCTGGCTTGCTCGTCGCCGACAGGTCCGGCGTTTGAGGGTGCACAGATCAGTTCCGGTCAGCGCGCGGCTCCCGGGGCCATCGAGAGAATCGAGATTGACCCCGCAACCAAAGAGCCACGCTTCCGTATTATCGGTTCAGACAAATGGTCCGACGAGGAAGGGTTCGATCAGGACGTCGCCACAACTGGTATCACCGGCATCTGCGGCTCGGGTATCATTGAAGCCGTCGCCGAAATGCGTATTGCTGGCCTGCTGGATGAAAGTGGCTTGATCGGATCGGCCGAACAAACCGGTACCGCCCGTTGTGTCCCCGAAGGACGTACGCACGCCTATCTGATCCACGATGCCAGCGCAGAGGGCGGCCCGCGCATCACCGTGACCCAGGGTGATATCCGCGCCATTCAACTGGCCAAATCGGCGCTCTACGCCGGTGCGCGCCTCTTGATGGATGAAATGGAGGTCGACAAGGTCGACCGGGTTGTTCTGGCCGGCGCGTTCGGGGCCCACATCTCGACCAAACACGCGATGGTTTTGGGCATGATCCCCGATGCACCTTTGGACAATGTCTCAAGCGCGGGCAACGCCGCCGGAACCGGTGCACGGATCGCCCTGTGCAACATCGCCGCCCGAACTGAGATAGAACGTGTCGTGCGCGAGATCACCAAGGTCGAAACTGCCATCGAGCCCAAATTCCAAGATCACTTCGTCGCCGCCAACGCGATCCCGCACAAAACCGATCCTTTCCCGGAACTGGCTCAGGTCGTTACCCTGCCCGCGCCTTCGTTCAATACTGGCGGGGATGAGGAAAAGTCTGGCCGCCGTCGCCGCAGGAGGTCATAGTCGCCTCATTGTTGGGAGGCATTGATGGATCTGGCAAACGAAGAACAGGCGGAATACTGGGGTAACTCGGACTCCGGTACCAAGTGGCTGACCTACGAAGATCAGCTAGATCAGAATTTCGCCTCGGTTCTTGAGTTGGTTCTAAACCGCGCCGGACTATCGGAAGGTACGAATGTACTCGACATCGGCTGCGGCACGGGCGTCAGTGCCTTGGCTGCAGCTGAGCGTGTTGGGCCGGCGGGGCATGTTCTGGCAGCCGATATCTCGCAGCCCTTCCTGGATCGCGCGCAAATTCGTGCCTCCGAAAAAGGTTTGACCAACATCCAGTTTCAATATGCGGATGCGCAGACATATACCTTTCCGCAAGATCAGATGGATGCCGCAATCTCGCGCTTTGGCGTCATGTTCTTCGAGGACTCGGTGGCTGCCTTTGCCAACATCGCGCGTGCCTTGAAACCCGGTGGAAAGATGACCTTCGCGGCTTGGGGGCCCCTAGGCGACAACCCTTGGTTCAAAGTGCCTCATTTGGCAGCGGTCAAGCGGTTGGGCCAGCCGCCGCGCGTCGACCGCTATGCACCCGGACCGCTGGCATATCACGATCTAGATCATGTCGCCGGCCTGATGGCGCAAGCCGGTCTGACCGATGTGAGCGGCGAAGCAGTGCCAATGGCGTTACCCGGTTTTGGTGGCGCCGAAGGTTCCGCGGCCCTGTGTACGCGCGTTGGCCCTGCGGCCCGCGTGATAGCACATTTTGATGGCAATGCTCAGGATGTTGAGGCCATTCAAAACAGTGTCACCGAGGATTTCCGGCGCTTCCAATCTGGAACAGATCTACGCATCCCGGCTGTTATCAATCTGTTTCAGGCACGCAGGCCCGGATAAAAGGATCGGAACAAGCTCACTCCGGTGATACTGCAACAGCCCTACCAATCCCCTCTCCCCGGAAGTTCTGAATATTGGGGTACATAGCTTTTGAAAACGCTTGGCTCTTGTACGCCAAACTTTAAAAAATTCATGAATTTGTATATAATTTGTTAATAGAAGCTTTAAAGCGGACTCGTTCGCGGGACGTGTCATGGGGGGCCAAAAGGCAAAATCTGTCCAATCGAATGGAAGCGAATGGCATGCCTCCATGTCGGTCGCGTTGGCGCTTGGGCTGGGCTTCTTTGTATTGACTTCCGTTGCTGGCGTATTGGGCGTGGGCTTGGTCGTTGGCTACCGAAACACTTCCGAGTTGTTAACACAAAAGGCGCAATTGATCATTGGCGCGCAACGTCAACAGGTTGAACGCTATTTGACCGCGGCCTCAGACCAAATCGATTTCATTGCAACGCGGATTTCCACAGATGAAGTAGAGCCGGACGGGTCCGAAGAATTCGTCAGCCTTCTGTTGGGCGCCGTTTCGGCGACCCCTCAAATTCTGCGCATTCAGTTCATAGATGGAGAACAAATCCTGACTGGCGTCGAGCGTGTTCAGGACGAAACCTTACCTATATTTTTGAAGATCGGCGATGATGTGGACTTGCTACACCTCATAAGCGACGCGATTGAAACCGGAGAGTCCCACTGGGGGCGCATTCTCTGGCGTGAAGAATATGCGCAAGCAGTGTTGAATTATCAGAAACCCGTCATTCGGCAGGGCAAAATAATCGGCGTCCTGTCCGCCTGGGTTTCTATCGTAAAACTGTCCGAGTTCTTGGCCGAACAGGAAGTGGAGTTCGGCGCAAATGTCTTCATGCTTTATGGAAAGAAGTCTGTTTTGGCGCACCCACTTATGGCGTTCGGTTACGCTGGGTTGAATCGCGCCGCCCCTCTGCCAGAGCAAAATCGGTTTTCCGATCCTATCGTAGCGGCGATGTGGCTGCCCAATGATCGTTTCAGTGTCGCCAAGTATTTTCTGACCGGAGCAAACACCCGCTTTGTTGCGTATGCCGATTGGGAGTATGTCGTTTTCTTTGATGAGCTATCTAGTTACGGCCCTCACCCCCTTACCGTTGCGACATATTTCGAAGCCCACGACATTATCGCCGAGGCAGCTCGACTGAAATGGGCCATAGTATTCTGCCTCATCATGGCAGTTCTCTCGGCGGGGATGGCTGCACTGATCGGACAAAAAATTGCGCAACCAGTTCGTCGATTGTCGGACAGCGCCAAGCGGGTTCATGATCTGGACATATCCAACATCGCCGAAATCGAAGGCTCTTTCTTTCGCGAACTGGACGAAGCCGCGCGTTCGTACAACTTCATGCTTGATGGCCTTCGTTGGTTTGAACTCTATGTTCCCAAGCGACTGGTGCGCCAATTGATGCGCCATCATACCGGCAAACAGATCAATTCCGCACATCGCGATGTCGTCATAATGTTTACGGATATCGTCGAATTTACTGCTCTGTCCGAACACCTAACCGCGCCTCAAACAGCATTATTCTTGAACGAGCACTTTGCTGGTCTTGCCGAGTGCATTCAACGCAATGGCGGTACCATCGACAAGTTCATCGGAGACTCGGTGATGGCGATTTGGGGGGCACTGGAGCATCAGGACGACGCGGCTGACCTGGCCTGTCATGCAGCAATCGAGATCGCGCGGTGGATCGAGGATTACAACCAGCACAGGCGACTGGATGCGGGGCTATCGTATTCGGTTAGACTGCGTATCGGGATACACATTGGTCGCGTGGTCGTTGGAAATATCGGAAGCGAAGGCAGATTAAGCTATACCGTTGTCGGAGACGCCGTGAATGTCGCCCAACGGCTAGAGGAAGCTGGTCGAACTCTGGGCAACATTGAAGACGAAGTGAATGTTCTGACATCCAGTTCAGTCCGCAGCGCTTTGGTTAAACCACTCGAGTTCGAACGCATTGGCGCACATAAACTTCGTGGCAGAGAGGAGTTGGTCGAAATTTATTCGCTCAGACTGCATTAGAGAAAAAAAGCACGCCTAGATTGAAGGCCCATTCAAGGCACCTAAGCCCGCCAATTCAACAATCAACCTTTTGCGATATTTAGAAAATCCGTGGAGCGGGTAGCGGGAATCGAACCCGCGCGTTCAGCTTGGGAAGCTGACAGGCTACCATTACATCATACCCGCCGCGTTGCGCTGGATAGCACCGCGCGTCGATTGACTGCAAGCGCCTTTCAGCCGGGAGCAGGAATTACTCGGTCCGCGCTCGCAGGCTGTCGATCAGCGACTGGTCCACATCCAAGGCTTCGCAGGCCGCATCCAACGTCTTCTTGTCCAGATGCTGCGGATTGAGGTCCATGTCTTTTGAAAACGCATCGGCAATCGCCTGCATCGCTTTGATTCTTGCATATTTCTTGTTGTTTGCCGGGATCACATGCCACGGCGCAATCTCAGTTGAGGTGCGGGCCAGCATCTCATCTACAGCAACCTCCGCTTCGTCCCACCGTTCGCGGTTGCGGAAGTCTTCATAGGTCAGCTTCCAGCGTTTCATCGGGTTGCGCAGACGTTCTGTAAACCGCTCCATCTGTTCTTCCTGAGAAATGTGGAAGAACAGCTTTACGATGCGGGTGCCGTCATCCACCAGCATGCGTTCAAAATCGTTTATTTCTTGATAGGCAGCCCGCCAACGCTCTTCCGGAGTGAACTTCTCGATCCGTTCGACCAGAACCCGCCCGTACCAACTGCGGTCAAAGGCCGAGATCGCACCCTGGGGCGGCAACCTTTCCCAAAAGCGTAACAGGTAATGGCGGTTGAGGTAGTAGTTCCGAGGGGCGCCAATGGGCCACACTTTGAAACTGCGCGGGTCCAGCGCTTGGCTGATACGCCGTATCGTGCCGCCCTTGCCCGCCGCGTCCCAGCCTTCAAAGACAAGTACGCCCTTAACTCCGTGAAACAGAAAGGCCTGCTGTATCAGCGCCAATTGCGCCTGCAATTCAGCAAGTTTTTCGAAATACGCCTGCTTGCCCAGTTTCTGGCTGAGGTCTGCGTCCGCTAGCTTCGGAGGATGATGCCGTGTCATATCTGCGCTGGTCCTTCGTCATCTGCTCCAAACAGTCTGACTTTCTGCGCAAATTCAGGCCTTGATCGGTGTCAAGAATGAAAAAGGCCGGACAAACTGCCCGGCCTCGTCAATTTTGAGCTTTGCGGATCAGGCGCGGCGACGGCGTCCACCGCCACGACGTCCACCGGCGGCGCCAGCAGCGCCTGCCTCGTCCGGCGATTTGTTGAACTTGATCCATGCCCCACCATGCGGGTCATTGTTGGTCAACAAGTTGGCGGCGCGGATGGCCTCCATTTCCTTACCTGCGCGCGGCTTGGTCGAGCCCAGACCGAACATCTGAACAAATGCCTCGTCATCCATGCCTTCGGGCAGAATGATGCCAGCGGCAACAACCTGTTCTTTCTTCTCGGCAATCTTTTTCTGCGTAGTGGGCAGCGCCACCGGGTTCATGATCGCCGACGTCATTCCAGCACCCATGGCCATCGGCAGGAACGCGTTGTTGATGCCGTGACGGTTCGGCAGACCGAACGAGATGTTGGACGCACCACAGGTGGTGTTCACGCCCAGTTCCTCGCGCAGACGACGGACCAGAGCAAACACCTGCTGACCAGCGGTTGCCATTGCACCGATGGGCATGACCAGCGGGTCAACGACGATGTCATGCGCAGGGATGCCGAAATCGGCGGCGCGCTCAACGATCTTCTTGGCCACGTCAAAACGGACATCGGGGTCTTCCGAGATGCCGGTGTCGTCGTTCGAGATCGCCACAACCGGCACGTTGTATTTTTTGACCAGCGGCAAAACCAGTTCCAGACGCTCTTCTTCGCCAGTCACCGAGTTCAGCAGCGGACGACCTTCTGCCGCCTCAAGGCCAGCTTCCAGAGCACCCGGAACCGACGAGTCGATGCACAGCGGCACGTCGACAAGCCCCTGTACCAGATCAACGATCTTGCGCATCAGCGGCGGCTCGGTCTCGTTCGGATTGGGGTTCGAGTTGTAAACAACGCCCGCATTGATATCCAGGACCGTTGCGCCTGCCATAACCTGCGCCAGCGCGTCTTTCTCGACGGTCGAGAAATCGCCCGCTTCAAGTTCGGCAGCCAGCTTTTTACGGCCGGTCGGGTTGATCCGCTCACCGATCACGCAGAACGGTTCGTCAAAGCCCAGGACGGCGGTTTTTGTTTTTGATTCTACGACTGTACGGGTCATGTCCGTTCCTTAGGAGTTTACAGGCTTTGCCGAAGCGCCGCCGTTATTGATCGCCCAGTTGGCGTTGGTCTTGATCCCGCCCAGCGGGAAGAAATGCACGTTGGTGATGTTGAAGTCCGGGTTGGCTGCTTTGTGGTTAGCCAGTTCGGTGACAACATCGGTTGGCTCATAGGGTAGCAGCAGCTTGGAAACATCCATCGCGCGTTTTTGCAGAACCTTTAGCGACGGGCCAACACCGCACGCAATAGCGAATTTGATCAGGGTCTGCAGCTTAGCCGGACCGGCGATACCGATATGGATCGGCAGATCAATACCCGCCTCTTTCAGGCTGTCAGCCCATGCGATGATCGGTTTGGCGTCAAATGCAAACTGAGTCGCCAATGCCATCTCGGCATCGGTGGTTTCGTTAAACTTTTGCTTCCAGCGCAGAGCGTCGTCGACGTTTTTGGTCGAACCGTCCGGGTCGATGTCCTTGTTGCCCTCGGGGTGGCCTGCCACGTGCAGACGCTTGAAGCCTGCCTTGTCGAACAGACCGGTTTCCAGCAGCTGCATCGAGCTATCGAAATCGCCAAGCGGGTTCGCAACACCGCCAGCCAGCAGCAGCGCCTGATCAATGCCTGCCTCACCCTGATACATGGAAATCCAGTTTTCCAGCGTCGCCGCGTCTTTGATGATCCGCGCCGGAAAGTGCGGCATCACCGGGTAACCTTCAGCCGCGATGCGCTTGGCCGTTTTGACCATGTCCTCAATCGGCGTGCCTTCGATATGGGCGATGTAAACGCGCGTACCCTCGGGCAGCAATGCGCGGAAATCCTCGACCTTTTCGGCGGTGCGCGGCATCACCTCGATCGAATAGCCCTGCAAAAAGGCTTCGACGGTCGGATTGACTGGGCCGTTTTCGACCGCATCACGTTTCTTAAAGTTCAGCAAAGCCATTGCGGCCTCCCATATAGATCTGGGGCTCATGCCCAACCGTCATTGGCGATCAGGGCCTTGATGCGATCCTGATCGTATTCCGTTTCCAGACGCACGGCCTCAGCCTCGGCAATCTCGGACGGATCGCCCTCAACTGCAAAAGGCTCGGCTTTGCGCCACTCGGCCAGGTAGGCATCGCTGTCCTTGGCATTCACCTTCATGGCAGCCCGGTCGATGGCTTGCTCGAACCGTTCCTCCAACTGCCGCTTGGCGCCACGGCGACCTTTGCCGACGATGACTTGAGCGGGAATATCGCGCCAGTAAACGATGGTGACGTCAGGCATTGTTGCTGATTCCTCCTAACCAGATGGGGAGTTTCTAAACTTCTATATGGGTCAAAGTCGGTCGATTTTCGACACACGACGTATTTCAAACGACCTTTTGCTTAAGACGGGATACAGGGCTTGTATCGGAAACGCACGCAAACGCGCATATCAAAATACTCATCACTTTAATGAGCGTCTTGCACGATGGATTGGGCCGACCTATGGTCGGGGTAACTCGAAAATCGGAGGGCGTTAAAGATGGCGCCCAAGCGTCCCAAAGGTGCGGGCGCGTTCCCGAAGGCGGTCGAAAGCCCCGCGCCGGCAAGACCCGATCCAGATGCATTATATGCAGCGCTGGATTTGGGAACAAATAGCTGCCGCATGTTGGTAGCCCAGCCCAAGGGCAGCGGGTTCCATGTGGTAGACAGCTTCTCCAAATCCGTGCAATTGGGCGCGGGCTTGGAACGGACCGGACGGCTGTCTCGGTCATCGATGGCGCGCACCATTCAGGCGCTGCGCATCTGTCAGCAAAAGCTTAAGCGAAATAAAGTCAAGCGGATGCGACTGGTCGCGACCGAGGCGTGTCGCCGCGCAAAGAACTCGCGTGACTTCATCCGGCAGGTGAAACGCGAGACCGGCCTGCCCCTGGAAATCATTCAGCCCGAGGAAGAGGCCCGTTTGGCCGTGATCTCTTGCGCGCCGCTGGTATCGACCAAGACCGAACAGTTGCTGGTTGTGGATATCGGTGGAGGCTCGACCGAGTTGGTGTGGATTGACATCTCATCCGTACCCCGCCGGGACCGTCCGGCAGCGATCATGCGCTTGCACAATGGGTTCCACACAGCCGATAGCCCTTTTCCAGCAGCAAAAGTGGTGGATTGGATCAGCGTACCGCTAGGCGTTGCGACGCTTCGAGATCAGTTCCACGACGTGGAAGATGACTCGGCGCGCTTTGCACTGATGAGCTGGTTCTTCGAAGAGAATTTGGCCGATTTTGCACCTTATAAGGACGAGCAAGCCCGCGAAGGGTTCCAGATTGTCGGCACCAGCGGCACGGTGACAACGGTGGCGGCCTCGCATCTGGGGTTGAAACGTTACGACCGAACCAAGGTGGACGGTCTGCGTATGACCAGCGATCAGATTGACAAAGTCATACGGGGATACTTAGAACTCGGCCCACTGGGGCGGCGGCGAGATCCGCGTATCGGCGATGACCGGCAGGCCCTGATCATGTCCGGCTCTGCCATTCTGCAGGCATTGCTTCGATGCTGGCCCACTGACCGCCTTTCCGTGGCGGATCGTGGGCTGCGCGAAGGTTTGCTTTATGCACAAATGAGTGCGGACGGTGTATTGGAAGACGGACCGTTCTGATGGCGAAGACACCAAGTGGCAAAAACAACTCAGGCCGTGGACAGCGCGACCTGAAGGTGAAGGTGAAAACAGCGCGCGGGCGCAAGCTCAGCTCGACCCGCTGGCTTGAGCGGCAGTTGAACGATCCTTACGTGAAACGCGCGCAGGCCGAAGGCTATCGCGGTCGCGCAGCTTACAAAATCCTCGAACTGGACGATAAGTTCCGCTTTCTCGTCCCCGGCGCGCGGGTCGTTGATCTGGGTTGTGCCCCCGGGGGCTGGCTTCAGGTCGCGGTCAAGCGGGTGAACGCGCTGGGCGAACGATCGGGAAAGCGTATCGGCACGGTGTTGGGCGTTGACCTGCAAGAGGTCGAACCCGTCGCAGGTGCCGAAGCGCATGTTCTGGACTTCATGGAAGATGATGCCGACGAGAAGGTCAAAACATGGCTAGGCGGCAAGGCGGATGTGGTCATGTCCGATATGGCGGCGGCATCGTCCGGACATAAGCAAACCGACCACCTGCGGATCATGGCCTTGTGCGAAACAGCGGCCTATTTCGCCTTCGACGTTCTGGAAGAAGGTGGCACATTCGTCGCCAAGGTTCTTGCTGGGGGTGCCGAGGGCGATCTGCAGAAATTATTGAAGCAGAAGTTCGAAAAGGTGGCGAATGTGAAGCCGCCCGCATCCCGTTCGGACAGTTCTGAGAAGTTTGTGGTCGCGACCGGTTTTCGCGGCTGACCTAGTCGTCCAACCAGCTCCGATCACCGGCTAGAAACTGCTCACGCAAGGACGCCGCTGCCGCGCGTTGAAGCAACAACGCTTCACCATGATTGATGTATTCCGGTTTTCTGGCCTGAAGATCAGCAATTCTCTGGTTCAACGACAATGGGTTTTGCAACTGAGATGTGTGGACCGGTTTGTCGGACATGAGTCACCTTGAGGTCTAGCAGAGTTTCTACTTTGACCCACACTTAGCCGGGAAATTTGCCGGTATCGTGGCACAAACCGGGCCGCGTAATGCCGATCTATGGGGACAGTTGCGACTTAAGTTGCAACAAACCCGGATCTTCCGGCAGTATCGTCAGCCCTTCTTCCAGAGCCGCGCGCCCGGCCTCTGGGCCTCGATTTATCTGTGCCAATTGCACCAACATCGGCCAAGCTTCGGCGCGCTGCGGGTCGAGGGTGACAACCTCTCGGAAGGCGCGTTCAGCGGCAGGAGCGTTGCGGAAGGTCACTGCCATGCCACCCAAAACAAGGTGAGTTTCAGGGAAATCGAGGCGGTTGGATATTGCCCCTTGCCATTCAGCCATGCCCTGCCCGACCAGAGCCTGTTGCTCCGGTTTCAAGGATTGGCTCGGAATGTTCAGGAACTCTTTAGCGGCAGATATGCGAACGTTTCGCAAGGGGTCCGAGAGCAGAGGTTCAAGCCGCTGGACCTGATCGGGCAGCGTCGCTTGACGTTGTAAAGGCGCCGCATTGGCTCGCACCAAGGGATCCGGATCCGATAGGAGTGATGCCGTTTTTACCGCAACCTCCTCGGACCCGAAAGATTGAAGCAGATAAGCCGCCGTGGCCCGTACGATGCCGGCCATTTCCGGGTCGGTCGCGATTGCCAGCAATTCATCCGGCCCTTCCGCCTGCCCGGTTAAGGCCGATTGAAACGCCGTCCCGTAATGCGCGCGCCGGTGAATGGAGTCTGGAAACCACGCCTCGACTTGTTGTGCAGCCCAAGCCTGATCTTCGGCTTGATGGCAATCGGTGCAGGCATCCTGCCCCAACCCCAAATCTGGGCGCGGGATACGGAAACTATGATCTCGCCGTCCATCAACGCCCATATAGACGCGTTCGATCATATGACAGGACGTGCATTGTGCGCCTTCGGTACCTTCTGCGTGGCGGTGATGCGCGGGCGTATCGTAGTCCTTTGCCTTCAGGGTCGGAAAATCAGGGTTGCCCGCCGGTGAGTGACATTGGGTACAAACCCCATTGCCGTCCGCTTTCAGTTCCGCGCTGTGCGGTTCATGGCAATTCATGCAACTGACGCCCTGCGCGTACATCTTGGATTGCAGGAACGAGCCGTAGACATAGACTTCGTCCGAAATCTGGCCGTCCGGATGATAGAGACCGGGGCGTAGCACCGCCAGGTTGTAGGCATCGTGGTAAGGTGTTCCCGGGATCGGGTTACCGTCACCATGCGCTTCGCGCCGAGAATGGCACCCGGCGCATTGCTGAATTTCTGTCTCGGTCCGGCCCTTGCCCCAATCCATTGTAAAGCCAAATTCGCTCAGATCTGCATCGACACTTTGACCTTGTGTCCAATCGATGTGCGTCGAACCCGGGCCGTGGCAGGCCTCGCACCCAACTCCGATCTCTGCCTGCACCGATGCATAACTGCGGGTCTGCGCATCGTAGTTTTTGTCAAACCCAGTGGCGTGGCATTCAGCGCAGCGGGCGTTCCAGTTCTTATACGGCCCGGTCCAGTGCAACCCGTCATCCGGCGGCAGGTCTTGGTCAGGATATAGATGAAACCAACGCTTTTCCTCTGTGTCCCAGACGACGTCAAAACTCTGAAATCTGCCGGGTTCCGTTTCGAACAGATATTGCTGCAATGGCTCAATGCCGACCACCGAATGCACCTCGTAGAGCGTTTTCGCCCCGTCCTTCTCTGTCACGTGGGCCTGCAGAACGCCTTCGTTGCGCTTAAAGTCCACCGACATTCCGTCGTGATCGAACCGCGTCTCATTGAAATTCGCTTTAACATGCCCGTCGTCTGCCCGCGTCCAGGCCAGAGCGTGATGGGACTCGGCCCACGCCTCGGCCTCATCCGTGTGACACTCAACACACTGCTCTGATCCCACGTAGTCAGGCGTTTGAGCCAATGCATCGAACGGTACCCACAGAATAAGAAAGAACGCCCACCGTCTCACGTCGCTTGCCCGTCACTCTCATTCTGCAAGTCCATCAAAGCGCCGTTGTATTCCGCTCCGAGGATGAGAATGGCTGCACACAAATACAGAAAAATCAGCGCGGCCATCGCCCCAGCAAGACCTGCGTAGGTAGCACTATAGGAGGCGAACTGTGCGATATAGACAGAAAATCCCCACCCGCCTGCCGCCAATAGCGCCAGTGTCAGCAATACACCCGGCAGAATTTGCCTTAACTTGTGACGCCCTGTTGGCAATATCAGATGCGCTAATACCACGACGCCAATAGGAACACCGACCGTGAACGTCCAACGCAAGCGATCCACCGACAACCAGTCGGACACGTTCACATCCGTTTTTTCGGAAACGAGCTGAGTGTAGACGGGCAAAACAACTTCGACTGCGGCAATTACCAGAATGCCAATACCGCCAATGACGACCAGCCCCAGACATAGCAATCGGGTTTTCCAAAAAGGCCAGCTATCGTGGTCGTGATAAGCTTGGTTCATCGCAGCACGCACCGCCATGACCCCATTTGAGGCAAAAAACACGGCCAGTAAACCACCCAGCGTGATCACGCCCGAGCCTGACTCGTCCAAAACCGAGCGTAACTCTGCCACGATCGGCGCGGCAACATCCTGTGGCCAAGCGCCAAATATCAACTCGATCAGTTCGTTCGTCACATAGTCCTGCGACAGAGAGCCAGCGAGAGCAACGGTGAACAGAACGAAGGGAAACAACGCCATCATCATCGACATGGCGACGTGGCTGCTCATGACAAAGCCATTCTTGGAGCCGAACCTATTCAAGGCCAGAATAAGCGCCTGAACCGGTCGGCCTAAATAGGGAATCACACGCGCGATCATGACGAAAGCCTAACCCGACCGCTCCGTTCACTGAACCGGCAAATCAAAAAGCTGCGCAAATAATCTCCGACAAATGTCTGGGCGCATTGCATAATCCGCCCCCGCTGTGCAGGATCAGCTTTAAGCCCTCTGCGCAGCTCCCGAAACAGGCCGAAATATGACACTGGACAATGACACCATAGCGTCTCCTACAAGGCTCAAGCTTTCCGTTGTACGGGACGTGTCCATTGTTGCGACGCTTGTGGTGCTGGGATTATATGCCGGATCCGCGTTTCTGATCCCGCTGACCATGGCCTTGCTCATCAATGTCTTGATTATAGCTCTAAGCGACCGGATCATCGCCTTGACTCGAATGCCCGTCTGGCTGGCAAACGTCGCAGGCGTCACGGTTGTTTTGGCCGGTTTGTTTGTGATCATGTATATTCTGGGAAGCCAGGCAACCCAGTTTGCCAGAACAATTGGCACTTACGAAAATCAGTTCGACGAAGCCGTCAATCGTGTCACCGGTCTAGTGGGCAACGACGTGACCAAGTTTATTCGCGACAACCTGATCAACATTGACATGTCCTATGTTGCGAGAGTTCTTCTTGGCAGCGCAACTTCATTGCTGAACCAATTCTTTCTGATCAGTCTTTACGTCGCCTTCCTCATGGCCGAGCGGCTGGCCTTTCGGAAAAAGATACAGCTGGCTGCAGGAGACCCGAAAACCGGCAGCGAATTTGCGGCCATTGTGGATGCGATATCCTTCAGCCTGCAACGTTATGTCGGGGTCAAGACACTGATCAGTCTGATAACTGCGGGCATCAGCTATTCGGTTTTCAAAATTCTAGGTCTGGAATTTGCGGAAACTTGGGCTGTCCTGACCTTCGCCCTGAATTTCATACCGTCAATCGGCTCGATCATCGCGGTGATTTTTCCGTCCATGATTGCTCTGGTTCAATTCGAAAGCATTGGACCATTCCTGATCATTGTATTTGGCTGCGGTACAATTCAGTTCCTGATCGGCAACTTCCTGGACCCCGCCTTTCTTGGCCGATCTCTGAATATGTCCACCTTCCTCGTTATCCTGGCACTGATGTTCTGGACCACGATCTGGGGATTGATCGGCGCTTTCTTGAGTGTGCCCCTGACGGTCTGCATTCTGATCGTTTTCAGCCATATTCCAGCTCTGCGCCCAGTTGCCATCCTGATGTCGCTGGATGGAAGACTGGGCGAAGAAATCAGCCCCAACTCTGCTAGCTAAAAGATGAAAAACCCACTGTTCATTGGCTCAGAGATCTATCGAAACTCGACCTATGGCTCCAAGCACCCTCTGGCGATCCCGCGCGTTTCAACCGTAATTGACCTGTGTCGGGCGCAAGGGTGGCTGACGACCGAAAACTATCGCGTCAGCCCATGCGCGAAACCCTCCGCCCTTGAGGCGTTTCATACACTGGATTACATCGCGGCCTTGCAAAAAGCTGAACATGATCAGTCGGTGTCAGACGAAACGCGAAACAAGTACGCGCTGGGCACTCTGTCCAACCCCGTTTTCCCCGAGATGTACCGACGCCCCGCCACTGCCGCCGGAGGCTCGATGTTGGGGGCCGAGTTGATCCGCAACGGCGGTATCGTCTTTAACCCGGCTGGTGGCACCCATCATGGACTGGCGGACCGGGCCAATGGGTTTTGCTATCTGAACGATCCAGTTCTGGCGATCCTGACCTTGCTGAGTGCAGGTCTCGATCGGATCGTATACGTCGACATCGATGCGCATCACTGTGATGGAGTCGAAGCGGCCTTTCACGGCTCATCCAAGGTCCGAATGATTTCAGTTCACGAGTCTCGCCGATGGCCGTTCAGCGGTACACTGGATAACAATGCGGGTGGTGCCGCGTTCAATCTTCCCGTCGACCGCAACCTCAACGACGACGAATTCCACGTCATCCTTGACGAGTTGATCCTGCCTGCAACCTCGGCGTTCAAACCCCAGGCGATCGTGTTGCAATGCGGAGCAGATGCAGTGGCCGAAGACCCGTTGTCTCGACTGACATTGTCGAACAACGCGCATTGGCGTGCGACCGCCAGCCTGCGCAATATGGCGCCAAGGTTGCTGGTTCTGGGTGGCGGTGGGTACAACCCCTGGTCTGTTGCACGGCTATGGAGCGGCGTTTGGGCCGTTCTTAATCGGATCGACCCACCCGGTTTTTTAAATGCCGAAGCGCAATCGGTTCTGGGTAAACTGACTTGGAGCCGTGCGGCTGGAAAGCAACCGCCCCGGCATTGGTTCCAAACACTACGAGATCAGCCAAACCACGGCGACATTCGACCGGAATTGCGGGCTGACTTGCGCTATCTTGCGGCTCAGATTTCGTAGTGGATCGGGCGCAGCAACGCTGCTAACTTCGCATCATTAATACACATTCTCGACCACTCTACTTTGGCGCAGCGCGTCATTTCCTGACATCTGCCCATGATTGGACTCAATAAATGAATGCACTTAATCAGATGAATGAACTTAGGGCGCGCATGGGTCAGGCGATCATCGGACAAACCGAGGTGATTGACAGACTGATCATCGGATTGCTGGCAAATGGCAATCTGCTGATCGAGGGCCTGCCCGGATTGGCGAAAACCCGTGCCGTCAAAGCCATGGCACGCAACCTTGACGCCAGTTTCAGCCGAATTCAATTCACGCCCGATCTTCTGCCCTCAGACGTAACTGGTACCGAAGTGTTTCAGCAAAGCGAGGCCGGCAACACCTTCCGTTTCGAACCCGGCCCGATCTTTGCAAACATAGTTTTGGCTGACGAGATCAACCGGGCACCTGCCAAGGTACAGGCCGCATTGTTGGAGGCGATGGAGGAACGGCAGGTCACCGTCTCGGGCACCACACACAAGATGGATCCGCTGTTCATTGTGATGGCCACTCAGAACCCGATCGAGCAAGAGGGGACCTATCCCCTGCCCGAAGCGCAGATGGACCGGTTTTTGATGCATGTTCAGATCACCTATCCTCCGGTAGAGGACGAGGTTGAGGTTATTCGTCTGGTCCGCGGCGAAGAGATCGCGGCCGGGTCTGGATCGACAAGTGATACTCCGGTGCCTATCCCGCAAGACGCTGTGTTTCAAGCGCGGTCCGAGATCGGACAGATCCACGTGTCCGATGCAATGGACCGGTACATGGCCGATCTGGTGCAGGCCACTCGAACACCCGAGAAATACAGCGATGAATTGGCCGGTTGGATCGAAATCGGCGCCAGTCCACGCGCATCTTTGGCATTGGACAAATGCGGACGCACGCATGCCTGGATGAATGAGCGAGACTACGTTGATCCAGCCGACATCCGCGCAATCGCTCATGACGTCTTTCGCCACCGCATCACCCTCAGTTTCGAGGCGCAAGGAAGCGCCAAGACGCCCGACGATGTGATCGCAGAAATCCTGCGCCTCGTTGCGCTGCCCTGACTATTCGGAGAGAGAGCTTCGTGGCCCAAACCGCCACATACACCGATGACCCACGCATTCACGTTGATGCAGAACACCTCCTTCGGCTTGGTGCTAAATCGCGCGCTATCAGCCTTTTGCCCAGACAACCTGCACGCTCGATCCTGAACGGTCGCCATGCCTCGCGATTGCGCGGGCGCGGTCTAAACTTTGAAGAACTACGTAGTTATCTACCGGGCGACGACATCCGAACTATCGACTGGAAAGTAACCGCACGCACCGGTGAACCCCATGTTAGGGTCTATACCGAGGAACGCGATCGCCCTGCCCTGTTATTGGTCGACCAGCGGGTATCGATGTTCTTCGGAACCGAAGTTTATATGAAATCCGTCATCGCAGCCGAAGCCGCCGCAATTGCGGCACATCAAATTTTAGCTCAAGGCGACCGTGTCGGCGGCATCGTTTTTGGTGACACGGATTTGGCCGAACACCGCCCCCAGCGCCGCCCTGCCGCCTTAACCCGGTTTCTGTCTTCCGTTGCAGCCTTGAACTGCAGTCTAAATGCTTCGCTTCGCCCAGAGCCATCAGTTGCGTTGAACGACATCCTGAAACAGGCAACTCGCATCGCGCACACCAACGCTCTGGTTTGTGTGTTTTCGGATTTCGACGGCGTCGATGAAGATTCTGAACGTATCCTGAGTCGTTTGGCCCAATCTAATGATCTAATTTTGTTCAACATTTTTGACCCTAGCTCGAGACAGCTCACTCCAGGCTTGAAAATGACTGTCTCGGATGGAGAACAACAAATCGAATTGGACAGCTCTGAAGCGAGTTTGTCCGACCGCATCAAGGCAGCAATGGATAATCGGCTGGTGCAGTTACAACAGTGGTCAAAACGCTATGGCTTTCCAATCGTCCCGATGACAACTTCGGAACCGGCTTTGGATCAACTGCTAAAGCAGTTCGGCCACCTCGGAGGACGAACATGAGCGTCGAGACCGAGGGCAAATCCCTAGTTGAACTGCTGGACATGCTTGTGCCAGCGCCTGAACCGCAGCCCATAGCCATGACGCCACAGACTTGGGGTTGGCTGGTGCTGGCGGCAGTTCTCGCTGCGGCAATCGTTTGCGGAGTTTATCTGTATCTTAGGCGCCGGCGCTCTAATGCGTATCGACGTGCCGCGCTGGCCGAACTTGACGCCGCGGGCAACGATACGGCCAAAGTTTCCAAGATTCTGCGGCGCACTGCACTTGCTGCGTACCCGCGCGCGCAAGTTGCCAGTCTTCACGGGCAAGAGTGGATCAGATTTCTACGGCAATCATCTGATAATATGATGATTTCTGATCACATGTCTCAACTTCTATCGGAAGCACCGTACAAAAACACCCCGCCAAGTCCCGAAATTGCCCAAATGGCTCGGGTTTGGATCAACACCCATAAACCTTATGGGAGGCTATGATGATCTCATTCGCCTTCCCTTGGGCTTTTCTACTTTTCCCTTTACCGCTTCTGGTCTACTGGCTCGCACCTCCACATCGAGAAAAAACAAGTTCCATCCGCATCCCTTTCTTCCGCCATGTTGCAAAAGCGGCGAGAACTGAACCGAAGTCCGGATCGGTCATTTCTCAAAGGTCGATGCTGCAGACCCTTGTCGTCATTCTGATCTGGCTGCTACTGACGACCGCCCTGGCCCGTCCGGAGAAACTAGCGGACCCAATCATAGTAGAAAAATCCGCCCGGGACGTTGTACTGGCGCTTGATATCTCGGGCTCGATGGATCAACGCGACTTCCAATCGACAGATGGAACGCCCAAGCAACGGTTGGCTGCGGTCAAAGATGTCTTGCGCACCTTCATTGCCGAACGTCAGGGCGATCGCATGGCGTTGATCATTTTTGGCACACGAGCTTTCGTTCAGGCGCCGTTTACCGAAGATCTAAACAGTTTGAACGGGTTCTTGGATCAAACTGAAGTGGGAATGGCAGGCCCCAACACTGCTTTGGGCGATGCGATCGGACTTGGTATTCGCACTTTCGAGTCCAGCGAAGTCGATCAACGCCTCATGATCCTGCTTAGCGACGGTGCGGATACGTCTAGCCGAATGACCCCGACCAATGCTGCAGCGATCGCCGCCGACAAAGGTGTCGTCATTTATACCATCGGTGTTGGTGATCCCGATGCTTCCGGCGAAGACCGGGTAGATCTGGATGCACTGAAGGCCATCGCGGATCGTACCGGTGGCCAATACTACTTTGCCAATGACGAGGCAGCGCTAACCGAGACCTACCAGCGTATCGACGAGCAAAACCCTAGAATTGTCGAAACTCAAAGCTACAGACCGCGCGAGAGTTTAACTCACTATCCACTTCTGATCGCGTTACTATTGATTTTAGGCAGTTCACTGGGTTTTCATTTCGCACAGCACCGCAGGAGATCAGTATGATCGAGGCGCTGGCAGAGTTTCATTTCATTAGACCGGCTTATTTGCTGTTCTTAATACCCATCGCGGGTTTGTTGTGGTTGCTCCGTCCCGAACGCTCGGGAAAAACCAACGTACCTCTTGGTATTGCACCACATCTGGCGAAAGCTCTCATGCTCGGCGCGGATGACAAGCGACGGTACTACCCAATTGATGTCGCTATGTTGGCGGCAGCTTTGATTGCAATAGCCGCTGCCGGGCCTACGTGGTCGCGGAATCCCAACCCTTTGCTCGCCGATACAGCGCCCCTTGTGATCGCACTGAAGGTCACAGACAGCATGGAGGATGCTGATCTGGCCCCGTCTCGGTTGGAGCGGGCAAAGTACAAGATCACGGACATTATCAACGCCAGAGCCGGGGCACGAACAGCATTGGTGGCGTATGCGGGTTCTCCCCACCGCGTTGCACCACTCACTGAAGATGCGAATATCCTACGGCCCCTGCTGGAAGGCCTGAACCCCGCCGTAATGCCCTCACCCGGCGATTCCGCAGCGGGTGCGCTGACACTGGCACAAAACATATTGGATGACAGCGAGACACCTGGGGCCGTTTTGTTTCTGCTGGACGACCTCGATCCCTCACAGATCCAGGAATTCGAGAACGCCTCCTCGAAGGTTTTTTTTCTGACAATGCTTCCGAACAAGCAGGAAATTGTTCAGTTGAACTCCCTGAGGAACGCAAGTGTCGTTGCATTTTCCAATGACGACCAAGACATCACCCGGCTTTTGCGGCAAATCCAGACGAATTATGTAGACGCACTGGACGACGATGACCGGCTCGATTGGCAGGACCGAGGTTGGGTTCTGGCTTGGCCTGCGGCACTTCTATCCCTGCTTTGGTTCAGACGGGGTTGGGTCATTCGGTGGGCTTTTCTGGGACTGTTCCTCATACAACCCGCTAGCCCGGCCAAGGCGGAGGGGTGGCAGGATTGGTTTCTGACTCCAGATCAACAGGGTCAGATTGCCATGAACCAAAAACGATTTTCCGATGCTGCTGAACTGTTCGAAGACCCGTACCACGAAGGTTACGCCCGGCTTATGGCCGGCCAATACCCAGAGGCAGCGGCGATCTTTGCTGAACTTAATACTCCTGAAGCGGCTTTTGCCGAAGGTATGGCGCGCGTCCGTAACCGAGAGTATCGACCCGCCATCAAGGCGTTTGAAACTGCTTTAGAACGTCACCCTAACTGGCCGGAAGCACAACACAATCTAGAGGTAGCTATCGCCATCCTGGACTACGTTGAAACCACACGCGAACAGTCAGACACCGGCGAAGAGGCCGGGATCGGGGCGGATGACACGGTTTTCGACAATGAAGCAGGACGAGGTGAAAACACCACTATTCAGGCTCAAACCGAAGGCACCAAGCCCCTGCCCGCCGATCAGTGGATCAGCGCCATCGACACCGACATGCAGGATTTTCTGCGCAACCGGTTCTTGCTGGAAAATCAGGAGAAAGAGCAATGAGGTACACTCTGCTTCTCCTGCTCTTATTGCTGCCCGGTGAAGTGTTTTCGCAGACTAGCAATACAATCCAACCACAAGTCACAGTGGAAGCGCCGTCCGAGGACGTGATCGTCGGGCAACCGACTACGGTGCTGATCAAGGTTCTGGTTCCAACTTTCATGCCGTCGCCACCCGGCTTTCCGTCTTTGGAACAGGAAAATCTACTGGTACGCCTTCCCGAACGCGCCTCCGGTCCTGTGAGTGAGAGCGTAAACGGCGAAACTTGGTCAGGGGTTCAGCGTCGCTATCGCATCTACCCGCTAGTCGCCGGACCACTCGACCTCGGCACCACAGAGATGACGGTTACGTTTGCTGACCCCGACACGAATGCCCCGATACAAGCATCGGTCCCACTTCCTCCAATCACGATCAACGCGGTAATACCTGACGCTGCAGCTGATCTAGACCCGCTCATCATCGGCACAGGCTTTGAGATAGAACAGGAAATTGAGGGTTCGACCGACATGCAGGCTGGCGACGCCATCACGCGGCGGATGACGGCCCGAATTTCCGGTACAAGCTCAATTCTAATACCGCCACTAATCGCCGAAAATGAAGATCCTATGTTGCGACCTTATCCCAAGGAACCCAGGTTGACCGAGACAGAGGACAGAGGTGTCCTATCTGGGCAGCGTGTGGACGAAACTGTTTATCTTGCGCAGGATGGAGGTCAAACGCAGTTGCCGGCGGTTTCCTTCCGTTGGTACAACCTGTCGACCAACTCGGTAGAAACCGTTGAGGTTAACGCCGTGGACTTGACCCTCGCCGCGCCCAAGTCTGGACCTCCGTCAACGGAGAAGCTGGTTGGTTACGTTCTGTGGGGCGGCCTATTGGTATTGGTCGGTTGGGCTTTTGTGCGAAGGGCCTTGCCACGCTATCAAGCCTGGAACGACGCCCGGCAAAAAGCCTATCAAGCGTCATCTGACTATGTCCTTGCGCAGTTGCACCGCGCGCTTAAGGCACAAGATCTTTCCGGTGCTTATTCTGCGCTCGAGATGTGGAAGCAACGGAGCAGTGCCCCCCGGGGTTACACCGAGTTCGAGGCGCGTTTGGCTGAGATTGGCTCTGCACGATACGCGGCTGTTTCAGCTCAGAAATCACCCGACTGGTCCCGAGCGATTTCAGCTCTGGACGAACTGGAAAGTTCACCGGCAAAACCAGCACATTCGCTTCCTCAATTGAACCCCTGACTGTCAGGTCTGGCAGTTGGCAATCAATGCCTGCCTGTCCATCAACCGCACACGTCCATACCCGAGTTCAATCAGACCTAAGTTCGCGAGACGGTGCAGACTGCGATGCAGCGTGGGTTGAGACACAGCAATCATTTCAGACAGTTCCTCTTGGCTTACCACGATCCAGCCGTCGCGTTTTGACGTACCTTCGTCCAGATGGAGCAGCCGCAAAACAAGCCTCTTTTCGCTGCCGGTTACAGCCAGATTTGCCATAATGCGCAGGGCTGTTTGCATGTTCTCTTGGGTCAGGGCGTAAAAATCTCGGACATACAGAGGGTTCACCTTTACCAATTTGGCAATTCGTGTGTTCGGGAAAAACAACGCTTGCGTCACTTGCGTCGTGACGACACTGACAAGTCGTGGGGCGTCGGCAAAAAGAGCCAAATCACCGATCCAGAAACCCGCCCCTTCGCGATGTAGCACAAACTCTTGACCATCATCCGCCGGAGCAGTGATCTGAATGCCACCGCTTAGTACAGCAAATATTCCATTCGCAGGATCTCCGTGGTGATACAGGGTTTCCCACGCGTCAAAAGTTTTTGCGACTGCGCATTCCAGCAATTCACGTCGAAAAACTTCAGATCGTTTGCTGAACCACCCGCTCTCTTGCAAGAGCTTCATATTATTCGCTTTGTCAAACATTACTATTTTTCAATATCATCATATGATGAGTTTTCAATCCCGCTGATACCATAAGCTAAGCGTGTTCGATTCCCGGAAAGTTGAAGCTTCGCCGTTCAGAATTCGACTTTTTTTAGGAAGCTTTATGGCTGATTTGCCAGCCACCAAACAAATACACACTTCCGGGTTTTGCAGACCCTTTTCAGATCAGGAGCACATCATGTCACCACCTCGTTCGATCGCAAACGGTTGGCGCACCACGTTGCGCCGCGTTGCTGTGGCAACTGTCGCCGTTGCACTGGCAGTTCCCGCTTGGGCGCAAGAACAAAAACCCAATATCCTGGTCATCTGGGGTGATGATGTCGGGCAGTCCAATATCTCAGCCTACACGATGGGGTTGATGGGCTATCAGACGCCCAACATCGACCGCGTCGCAAACGAAGGCATGATTTTCACCGACTACTATGGTGAGCAATCCTGCACCGCTGGCCGATCATCCTACATCATGGGGCAGTCTGTTTTCCGGACGGGCCTGTCGAAAGTGGGGCTTCCCGGAGCCGATTTGGGTATGCAGGTTGAAGATCCGACTATTGCTGGCCTGTTGAAAGACCATGGCTATGTCACCGGTCAATTTGGTAAGAACCATCTGGGTGACAAGGATGAGCATCTTCCGACAAACCACGGATTTGATGAATTTTTCGGCAATCTATACCACCTGAATGCCGAGGAAGAACCCGAAAACGAAGATTATCCCGGAGACGCTGTTCTTGCCGATGGCCGCACATTCCGCGAAGCCTATGGTCCGCGCGGTGTGATCAAATCCAAGGCCGACGGCACCATCGAAGATACCGGCCCCCTGACCCGCAAACGCATGGAAACTGTAGACGAGGAAACGGTCGCCGCAGCGATCGACTTCATCAAACGTGCGCACGAGCAGGGTCAGCCCTTCTACGTGTGGTGGAACGGTACACGTATGCACTTCCGCACTCACGTCAAAGAAGAGATGCGCGCGAAGGCGAATGAAATCGTCGGCGGCGTCGCGGACGAGTACACCGCTGGTATGATCGAACACGATATGCATGTCGGGCAACTGCTGGATCTGTTGGATGAACTCGGCATCGCTGACAACACCATCGTGCACTATTCGACCGACAATGGGCCGCATATGAACACTTGGCCGGACGCCGCAGCGACACCGTTCTGGGGTGAAAAGAACACCAACTGGGAAGGCGGATGGCGCGTGCCGTCAATGGTTCGTTGGCCCGGTCAGATCGAAGCGGGCTCGGTCACCAATGAGATCGTGCACCATATGGACTGGCTGCCGACCTTCCTTGCAGCTGCCGGTGACCCCGATATCAAGGACAAGCTGAAGGCCGGTTACAACTCGTCGGGCATGGGCCGCGACTACAAGGTCCATTTGGACGGCTATAACATCCTGCCGCTGCTGACCGGTGAGACCACCGAAAGTCCACGTTCCGAGATCTTCTATTTCTCGGATGACGGTGACCTGACGGCGTTGCGCTATGACGACTGGAAGCTGATCTTCCTAGAGCAGAAGGCATGGGCAACGCTGCGGGCATGGATCGAGCCCTGGACCGAACTGCGAATTCCGTTGATCGTAAACCTGCGTCGCGACCCGTATGAGCGAGCGTATCGCACGTCCAACACCTACTATGACTGGCTTCTGGATCGGGCTTATTTCCTGGTTCCGGCGCAGCAATACGTGGGTAACTTCCTTGCAACCTTCCAGGAATTCCCGCCGCGGCAGAAAGCGGCAAGCTTCAACCTGGATCAGGTGATGGAGAAACTGGCGACACCTACAAACAACTGATCGCCAAGAAAACGAAGGATCGCCGGTTAGACGGCGGTCCTTTGCAGATTGAAGAAGAGGGAGTGTCTTATGAAGAGAGCTGTTCTGGCCGCCGCCGTGTTCATGGCTCCGCTTATTGTATCCGCAGATCCATTGCCCAGTTGGGCGACATCGGATTCAAAAGACCAGATTATTGCCTTCGTTGACGCTGTTACCGACCCGCACAGCACTGAATACGTGACACCGGCAGAACGGATCGCAGTATTCGACAATGACGGTACGCTCTGGGCCGAACAGCCTGTCTACTTTCAGCTGACTTTCGCGATGGATCGCCTTGCCGAGATGGCAGAGGCTGACCCCTCGACCCTATCCACCCCCACACTGAAGGCGGCTGCGCAAGGCGACTTGAATGCCATCGTCGAAGGCGGACATAACGCCTTGGTCGAGGTTCTGAACGCTTCACATTCCGGGCTAAGCGTAGAGGAGTTTCAAGCCTCGGTTGCCAAGTGGCTGGGCACGGCACGACACCCCGACACCGGTCTGCCTTATGACCAGATGACCTATCAGCCGATGGTCGAATTGCTCCGCTATCTAAGGGATGAAGGTTTCCGAACCTACATCGTCTCGGGCGGCGGGCTTCATTTCATGCGGGTATTTGCCGAAGACGCCTATGGCATCCCACCCGAGCAGGTCCTTGGAACCTATACCGGCACGACCTATGAGACAGCGGATGGTAAACCCACGATCCTCAAGGCCCCCGGCATCGCCTTTGTGGACGACAAGGAAGGCAAACCCATCAACATTGAGCGTACGATCGGCCGACGTCCCATTCTCGCCGGAGGGAACTCGGACGGCGATTTCGCCATGCTTGAATGGACAACCGCCGGGCACGGACCCAGACTGGCAATTCTAGTTCACCACACTGATGCCGAACGCGAATGGGCCTATGACCGCGAAAGCCCGATCGGAAAACTGGTTGATGGACTGGACAAAGGTCCCGATTTGGGATGGGTCATTGTTGATATGGCACAAGACTGGGATCGCATCTACACTGGGGCGAACTGAGGCACACAGAGACCGATAACCCCATGTGGACATTGCTAGTTTCCGCGCTCGTCTTCTCTCTTTATGTGACGGCCATTGTCTTTGCGATACGCGCAGCACAAACCGCGCGCACCCCTCAAGGTGCGGTTGGATGGGTGGTGTTCCTTATCTCGGCTCCGGTGTTCGGCGTGCCAATGTACTTGTTTCTGGGGCACCACCGTTTTCGCGGCTATCGCATTGCGCGAAAGCACAGCGAACGCGTGGTTGAAGGCATCAAGAGCTTTGCGGACTTTTCGATGCCCGAACCCGGTTCGATGCCATTCAACCCTAGGCCCTTCGAAATTCTGGCTCATTTACCGGTCTCACGCGGCAACGGAGCCAAATTGCTAATAGATGGGCAAGCCACATTTGACGCTATTTTCCGCGCCATCGATTCTGCGCAAAATTACATCTTGATCCAGTTTTACATCGTGCGCGACGACACGCTGGGAAAGCAATTGAAAGACAAATTGATTGCAGCTGCCAAGCGTGGTGTTTCGGTCCGCTTCATGACGGATGCCGTAGGTAGTTATGGTCTTCCTACTTCTTATTTGGACGACTTGCGCGCCGCTGGGATCGAGATTGCAAACCCTCGTGATCGCAGGGGTCCACAGTATCGCTTTCAGCTCAATTATCGCAACCACCGCAAGACCGTTATCATCGACGGAGAGATCGGTTTCATCGGCGGGCATAACGTAGGCGTCGAGTATCTGGGACAAAACGAATATTTCGGCCACTGGCGGGACACACATATCGAAATGACCGGCCACGTGGTGCGGCAATTGCAGTTGATTTTCGTCGAGGACTGGAACTGGGCGCATGAAGATGACCTGATCGACAAGCTAGACTGGGCCGGATCGGTATCCGACCAGGATATGAACGCCTTGCTTGTGGCGACAGGTCCGGGGGACGATACGGAAACTGGCGCAATGATGTTTTTCGCTGCCATCACCGAAGCGAAAGAAAGGGTTTGGATCGCATCTCCATATTTTGTGCCGGACATCGACATCATTACGGCCCTGCAACACGCCGCCCTGCGGGGGGTCGACGTCCGTATTCTTGTGCCGGAGGTGATCGACCATCGCTTGCCCTGGCTAGCTGGTTTTGCCTATTTCGACGAAATTCGGGACTGCGGTGCGCGGATTTTTCGTTATACAGAGGGCTTCATGCACCAGAAGGTTTTTGTGGTCGATGACACTCTGGCTGCTGTCGGCACGACGAACTTGGACAACCGCTCATTCCGACTGAATTTTGAAGCTATGGCTCTGTTTTTTGACTCACGTGCGGCTGAGGCGTTGGACAAAATGCTGAAAGCCGATTTCGAAAACAGCTATGAGCTGACCCGCAACCTATCCGAGCAACCGGCTTACATCCGGTTCGGGTCGCCTCTGGCACGGCTGTTTGCGCCGATCCTTTAGGACATCAACTCTTCTTTGAAGACCTGGGTCATCAAGGCAACCATGAAAGCGGTAGACAGGCCAAAGGCCAGCAGCCCTGTGACCGAAGCAAACGCCCCGAAAATCCGTAGCGGCTCGCCCAGCACAATGTCGCCATAACCAAGCGTCGTGAATGTCACCAACGAAAAATATAGCGCCGAGTTCCAGTCAGGCAGCACATCCCCAAGAACCCAGACGATCGCCCAGAGCCAAACCTGAAACGTGTGAATGGCGACGATAAACACAAGGGCGATGCAGATTGGCGCAGCGATCGAGAAGAACTTTTTGCTGTTTTCCAGACGCAACGCCATGACCCGGACAACTTGCGTGCACCACGTGAGTAGAATGATCTCGATGAGAAAGCACATGCCCAGATAGATACTGCCCCAAAGGATCTGCTGCGCTAAAGTCATCAAGCCATATCTCGTGTTCTGCCCGGAGAAGTCCTGACACAATGGCGGCTTAGCTAGCAAAGGACAAGGCTGCGACGAATGGAAAAGATTGCGCCTCGGCGCTGGACTCTGCGGGATGGCGTTGCACATTGTTGCTGGCACTGTCCAAGGGGTTTTGCATGCTGCTGAATATCGAAAGGGTCCAGAAATCCTATCCGGGCGGGCGGCCGGTTTTACGGGACGTATCGCTGACGCTTGATCAGGGGCAAACACTTGCGCTGACCGGTGAGAGCGGCAGCGGAAAAAGCACGCTTCTGAACCTTGCCGCCGCGCTGGACGGTTTTGACGGAGGTGAAATAACGCTGGACGGCACAGCTTTGTCTGGTCTGGATGATCGCGGTCGCGCGGCCTTGCGTCGGCAGAGCGTGTCGCTGGTGTTTCAGCAGTTCAATCTGATCCCCTCCCTGACCGTCGCCCAAAATCTTTCGTTTCACGCCCGGCTTGCAAATCGTGAAGAAACCGAGTGGACCACCCAATTGGCCGAAAGACTCGGTCTGTCCGATCTTCTGACACGCTACCCTGAGAACCTGTCCGGCGGGCAACAACAGCGTGTTGCCATAGGACGTGCCATTGCACCACGACCCAAACTCCTGCTCGCGGATGAGCCGACAGGGAATCTGGATGAGACTGCCAGCGCCACGGTTCTGGACCTGATGCTGTCGCTGGTGTCGGACACCGGAGCCGCCCTGCTGTTGGTAACTCATTCACAGGATATTGCGGCACGGCTTGATAGACAGGCGCATTTGGCCGGTGGCCACATCACATGAACAGGGCGATCATACAGGCCCTTCTGTCACACTGGCTACGACATAGGCTGCAGTTGGTCACTCTGTTGATCGGTATCGCCTTGGCAACAGGTTTGTGGTCCGCCGTGCAAGCTATCAACGCCGAGGCCCGTGCCAGCTATCAACGGGCTAGTGATCAACTTGCGCTGGGTCTGTTTGACGAATTGCGAGACTCTTCCGGCCCGATCTCGATTGAGCGCTATGTTGTTCTGCGCCGCGCCGGGTGGCAGGTGGCAGCTGTTTTAGATGGGCCAATGCGGGTCGTGGGAAACACGGTACAGGTCATGGGCGTCGACATGGTCGCCTACCCGCCTCTGCCTGCCGTGACCCAGATCGAGCAAAGCGAAACACCCCCTGATCCGGCCGCCATGCTGACCGCCCCCGGTCGCCTTATAGCCGCCCCCGAGTTGGTACCTATATTGCAGGGGCAAGACGGCCTGCCCCCAGTTCTTTCATCCAATGCTCTTCCCCCCGATTTGATTCTGACGGATATCGGAGTGGCCGAAACCCTATTGGACAAGCCCGGCCAAATCTCTCGCCTGATTGTGTTGCCAACGCAGCCTCGCGGCGTGCCACTGCTGTCCGATATCGCGCCCGAGCTGGAGTTGGTCAAAGCCACAGATCAACTGGATACCTCGCAGTTAACTGACAGTTTTCACCTGAACCTGACAGCCTTTGGTTTGTTGTCGTTTGCGGTCGGCTTGTTCATCGTTCATGGCACAGTGGGTCTGGCCTTTGCACAAAGGCGGGCCATGATCCGGACATTGCGGGCGTTGGGCGTTTCGATGCGGCGTCTGGTCTGGATTGTCACCATTGAACTGGCTGTTCTGGCCTTGATCGGTGGGGTTCTTGGATTGGTTCTTGGATTTTTGCTGGCCGGTGTCCTTTTGCCCGACGTCGCAGCCACATTGCGTGGCCTGTACGGCGCCCCCGTCGATGGCCAGCTATCGCTACAGCCACAGTGGATTCTGGCCGGATTGGCGATGGCATTGGGCGGTACACTTCTCGCCAGCGGTCACGCTCTGGTTCGACTGTCACGTATGCCCCTGCTGAGCGGGGCGGGATTGCAAGCGTGGCGCGGGTCAGGCAAAGGACAACGCTCATCTGGTTTTGTCGGGACTGCCTTGATCGCAGGCGGCTTAGTCATCGGCTTCGTATTTGAGGGGCTTGTCGCCGGATTTGCCATGGTCGGTGGGATACTGACCGGAGCGGCACTGGTACTGCCCTATCTGTTGTCCCTCGCCTTATCTGTCTTCCAAAGCCGATCTCAAGGGCCGGTTGCTCAATGGATATGGGCCGATATGCGCGCGCAATTACCTGGGTTGTCCTTGGCCCTAATGGCACTGCTGCTCGCACTGGCTGCAAACATCGGTGTAGGCACAATGGTTTCTAGCTTCCGCCTCACCTTTGTTGGCTGGTTGGATCAACGCCTGACATCCGAACTTTATGTCACCGCAACCGACAACCAGCAGGGACTGCAGGTCGCCCAATGGCTGAAACCTCAAGTGGACGCTGTATTGCCAATCCGCAGTGTTGAGCTGTCGCACGAGACCGGTCCTTTGTTTCTGTACGGGATTGTGGACCATCAGACCTACCGCGATCATTGGCCACTTATCACCTCCTCGAACGGGGTCTGGGACCAGGTGCTGGCAGGTGAGGCCGTTCTGATCAATGAACAGCTGGCCCGGCGGTCTACCTTATGGCCGGGCGACAATGTAACTCTGAGTCCAGGACACATACTGCCTATCGCAGGCGTTTATTCCGACTACGGCAATCCGACCGGTCAGGCCATTGTATCGATGTCACAGCTGGACCAAATTGCTCCGGGAGCCGACACACGCAGATTTGGTATCCGTATCGCACCAGAGCGTGCGACCGAAATGGCACAAGCTCTGCGCGATCAGTTTGGCCTGCCCCGCCAGTCCGTCGTGCAACAGGCTGCAATGAAGGCGCAGTCTCTGGCTATATTCGACAAGACCTTTGTCGTCACCTCGGCGCTGAACGTTTTAACGTTGGGAGTCGCCGGCTTCGCAATCTTGACCAGCTTACTGACCCTCTGGACCCAGCGCCTGCCCCAGATAGCTCCGGTCTGGGCGCTCGGGCTGACGCGGGCACAACTTGCAAGGCTGGAGCTGTTGCGCAGTGTGCTGTTGGCCGCACTAACCGCGACTCTGGCCCTGCCTCTCGGTATGGTTCTGGCCTGGGCGCTTCTAGCAGTAATCAACGTTCAGGCCTTTGGCTGGCGGTTGCCTATGTTCCTGTTCCCTGCGGACTGGGCCTATTTATTCCTGCTGACCTTGCTGGCCGCCTTTGTAGCAGCCGCCTTGCCCGCGCTGCGCTTGTTGCGCCTGCCGCCTGCCGACCTGTTAAGGGTGTTTGCCAATGAACGTTAAAGCCTGTCTCTGTGTTCTGCTCATTTTGCTGCCACCTGCCCTTCGCGCGCAGGGTTACGCTGATCTTGGTGGGCCGGCCGAAGGCTATGCAATCCCGCAATCGGGTTACCAGTTCGAATTTCCCAGAGATCATGGGCCTCACCCAGAGTTTCGGATCGAATGGTGGTATCTGACCGCCAACCTGACTGGCGAAGATCGGCGCGATTACGGCATACAATGGACGCTATTCCGGTCCGCCCTGAAACCGACCGAGACCGAGGGGTGGCAAAGTCCTCAACTGTGGTTGGGACACGCTGCAGTGACCACTCCTGAAACACACTACTTTGCCGAGCGTCTCTCACGCGGCGGGATCGGTCAGGCGGGGGTCTCAGCCGAGCCGTTCGAGGCCTGGATTGACGAGTGGTCCATGCGAGGGCCTGATCCCAGCGCATTGACATTGACGGCCAGCGGACCTGAGTTTGCCTACAATCTGTCGCTCAACGCCCAAGGCCCGATCGTGTTTCACGGCGACGCCGGGTACTCGGTCAAATCCGCAGATGGCCAAGCCAGCTACTACTACTCTCAACCGTTTTATACAGTCGAAGGCGTGCTTCAACTGCCCGATGGCGATGTCAAAGTGACCGGTCAGGGTTGGCTGGACCGCGAGTGGTCCTCGCAACCCTTGGCGGAAGATCAAAGTGGGTGGGACTGGTTCTCGCTCAGTTTTGACGACGGCGATAAATTGATGGCCTTTCGTCTACGCGGTGGGCGTGGAGATTTTACCGCAGCGACATGGATCACCCCGGACGGAACCGCCAGCCCCCTGCCTGATGGGTCTGCAACCTTCATTCCACTGGATACCGAACGGGTCGCCGGACGAGATGTTCCGGTGCATTGGCGTGTAACACTACCCGACCGAGATTTGGATGTTGAGGTGTCAGCCATTACTCCCAACGCGTGGATGGCCACTCGCTTCGAATACTGGGAAGGTCCGGTAAAGGTAACCGGCAGCCACACAGGCCGCGGATACCTTGAAATGACGGGTTACTAATTCTAGCGTACCACGTAGACCGAGACCGATGAGTGGCGGACGACCCGCGCGGCATTCGGGCCAAGCAGGTAATCTTTGAGATCGGGTTTATGCGCTCCGATCACAATCAGGTCACTACTGGCGCTCTCCGCAGTTTTCAGAATTTCCTGATACGCGGTGCCAGTGGCCACGACGTGACGGATTTTCTCGTTCCGCTCCGCCCCTAGCACCGACACACAGAGTTCAGACAATTTGGACTGCGCCTCTTCCAACGCCTTGTCGTGAAAATCCGGTTGGAAAAAACCAGAGACCCAGCTTTCCCCGAAATCCGGCAGAACCGTCACCACATCCAGCTGCGCATTGTCTTGATCTGCCAACGCTGCCGCTGTTTTCAACACATTCATGTCCAGATCGCCGTTGCTGATATCGACGGCACAAAGAACTGAGTTTGTCATGCAGGCACCTCTTGTCTTGCGGCACGGCCGCGTTGGAGGAAGGCGATCAGACCCAACAGGATCAGTGCCGGGATATAGATCAGTTGCTTGGGCGGCTGACTGGACGGCAGACTGACCGAAGTCAAACGAACAGCCTCATCCCCATAGTAGTCAAAATTCCCCAGCTTATCGGCCACAGGTGAGCCGAAGAGCGGTTCCTCCAGTTTGACCAAACCGTCTTCCTCAAACAGCATCAGGCCCATGGCATCGACCCGCGCCTCTCCGCCTTCTTCGTTGCCGACAGCCACAACTACAGTTGTATCGGTCATTGCCAGAGTGTCGAAATCTGGCCCGCTTACAACCAAGCGCACTTCCGTTCCTGGAGGTGTTTGACCCATTGTCTCAACAAAGGCCGAAGGTTCCACGGATGAAAAAGGCGGAGCAACCCGGTCCATAAAATAGTCGGGCCTGAACAGCGCAAAGGCTACAAAGATCAGCGCGATGCTTTCATAGATACGGCTATGGGTCAGGAAATATCCCATTGTCCCCGCCGTGAAGACAAGAATTGCTATTGTTGCGAATATCGCAACGATTATCCCTTCAACCCATGTCACGTCGATCAACAACAGGTCGGTGTTGAAGATAAACACAAACGGCAGTGCAACTGTCCGCAGGCTGTAGAAGAAGGCGGTGAAACCAGTCTTGATCGCGTCGCCGCCTGATACGGCCGCCGCAGCGAAACTTGCCAGACCCACAGGCGGCGTCACGTCCGCCATGATGCCAAAGTAGAAGACGAACAGGTGCACGGCGATCAGCGGCACGATCAGGCCGCTCTGCGCGCCGAGTTCAACAACCACACCCGCCATCAGTGAGCTTACCACGATATAGTTCGCCGTAGTCGGCAGACCCATCCCAAGTATCAGGCTGAGGATACCGACCATAACGAGCATCAGGATCAGGTTGCCGCCAGACAGGAACTCGACCAGATCGGCCATCACCTGCCCAACGCCAGTCAGGGTCACGGTGCCCACGATCACGCCCGCGGTGGCCGTGGCCAGAGCGATCCCGATCATGTTTCGCGCACCGTCAATCAGGCCCTGCCAAAGATCGGCGATACCGTCGATGAAGTTATCTTTCAGATTGCTCTGCCCGCGGAACAGTGCCTTCAGCGGTTTTTGTGTCAGCAAGATTACGAACAGCAGCGCGGTCGCCCAGAAAGCCGACAGGCCCGGTGACTTCTGCTCGATCATCAGGAAGTAGACCAGAACAATGATCGGAAGAAGATAGTGCAGCCCGGCTTTGTAGATCTCCGCGATAACCGGCAGTTCCACTTCCTTGGCGTTCGGATCATCGGGCTCCAGATCTGGCACCTGTGCGGCCAGGTACAGTAGGACCACATAGACGGCACAAACAATCAGGCTAAGGATCAAGCCCGCGGACGAAGGAGCCCAGCTGGTGACGGCTTCGACCGGGAATTGTGAGCCATAGCAAAGGCCCGCAAACACTAGGAAGAAGGACAACATTCCTACAACGGTGCGCGCCAGATGTACCTCGCGGTTGCCAAGCGTCGGCATGTTCCGCTTCACCGCTTCGAGATGCACAATATAGACCAGCGCGATGTAAGAAATTGCGGCAGGCAGGAAGGCATGGGTGATCACTTCGACGTAAGAGATGCCGACATATTCAACCATCAAGAAGGCCGCAGCCCCCATCACCGGCGGCATGATCTGACCATTTACGGACGAAGCAACCTCAACAGAACCGGCCTGCTCGCTGCTGAACCCAACGCGCTTCATCAAAGGGATAGTGAACGTGCCGGTGGTCACCACGTTGGCGATGGACGAACCCGAGATCAGGCCAGTCGCCGCCGAACCCACAACAGCTGCCTTGGCGGGGCCACCGCGCAGATGGCCCAGAGCGCCAAAGGCCATTTTGATAAAGTAGTTCCCTGCTCCGGCTTTATCGAGCAAAGCCCCAAACAAAACGAACAGGAAGACGAATTTCGTGGAAACACCCAAGGCGATACCGAATACGCCCTCGGACGTGATCCACATATGGCTCATCGCCTTTTTCAGGCTGGCACCCTTCCAGCGAATGACTTCCGGCACCCATTCCGAGGAACCGAAAAACACGTAGGCTAAAAAGATCGTCGCGATGATTGCCATTGCCGGGCCAAGCGCACGGCGCGCGGCCTCGAACAGCAACAGCAGACCACCCAGCGCGACCCATTTATCAGTGTCGTCCGCCAGACCGCCCGCGTTCACGATCTTGTCGTAGAAGAAATACCCATAAAGCGCCACAAACGCGCCGAGCGCACCCATGATCCAGTCTTGTACGGGAATGTAATCCCGCGGGCTGGATTTCAGCGCCGGATAGGCCGCAAAGGCCAGAAACATCGCAAAAGCCAAGTGAAACTGCCGCGCGTTGTTCACCACGCTGCCGGGCAGCACATAGTTCGCCAGTGGTGAGGCCAGCACGACCTGAAAAATTGACCAGATTGCAGCCACAACGGCCAGAAAAATCCCGACATTACCGACCGGATTACGCCCGCCCGCATCAGACGAGGCGACAAGCTCCTGTAGCTCTTCTTCGGATAGCGGACGATTGGATTGTGTGTCGGAACTCATAAAATGTCTCCCCGTCGTGGCCTTTTCCGGCCTTCTGAAGCACCCGTTTGATACGGGTTTGTTGCAGGGCGCCGTTAGGCACCCTGCGTCAGGTCCGGATTACTGAATCCAGCCTTTTTCTTTGTAGTATTTCTCGGCGCCCGGATGCAGGGGAGCCGACAGGCCGTCCGCGATCATTTCTTCGGGCTTGAGGTTGGCAAATGCCGGGTGCAGCTTTTTGAAGTCGTCGAAGTTCTCGAAGACCGAGCTTACAACCGCGTAAACCGCGTCTTCCGATACGTCTGCCGAGGTCACGAATGTCGCGCCAACACCGAAGGTTGCGGTGTCACCGTCCGAACCACGGTACATGCCACCGGGGATGGTTGCTGTACGGTAGAACGAGTTGTCGTTGACCAGCTTGTCAACCGCGTCGCCACTTACGTTCACCAGAACCGAGTCGCATGCGGTGGTGGCTTCCTGGATCGAGCCCGAGGGGTGACCTACGGTGTACACCATCGCATCGATCTGGTTGTCGCACAGAGCAGCAGACTGTTCAGCCGCTTTTAGTTCGGTCGCCAGTTCGAAATCGTCGGTGGACCAGCCCATCTCGCCCAGCAGGACCTCCATGGTACCGCGCTGACCGGAACCGGGGTTACCGATATTGACGCGCTTGCCTTTCAGATCCTCGAAGTTGGTAATGCCGGAATCGGCACGGGCCACAACGGTGAACGGCTCGGGGTGTACCGAGAACACGGCGCGCAAGTTTTCAAACGGGCCATTTTCCTCGAATTTCGAGCTGCCGTTGTAGGCATGGTACTGCCAGTCGGATTGCGCAACGCCGAACTCCAGCTCGCCTTCGCGAATGGTGTTGATGTTGTAGACCGAACCACCGGTCGACTCGACCGAACAACGCACACCGTGTTCCTTGCGGCCTTTGTTGACCAGACGGCAGATCGCACCACCGGTCGGGTAGTACACACCGGTCACACCACCGGTGCCGATGGTAATAAATTCTTCTGCATACGCTGCCGGAGCCATAAGGGCTGCGGTTACGACCGCGCCGAGGCTGAGCTTGCTGCTATTTTTCATTTTTGAGAACTCCCACTTCTTTTTCGGATAGGAGACTGTTAGCGGTCCCATCCGGGACCCTGCCGGTACGCGAACTGCACACGTCTTGCAACAGGTACAAGCGCTTGAATTTCCAAAATCTCCCAACATATTCGACGTTTCATTCAGACACTCGACTTGTCAACCCCTGCGGACCGGCGAAGCCGCTACATCCGCAAATCTGAGGGGATTTTTGGATTTTTCCCCCTGAAACGTGCCCAAATGGCCGAAAACCCGCTTTTCAACAAAGCTTTTGAAACTCAACTGCACAATCACTAGTGTTATCACAAAACTTGAATATCTTGGGTAAGTGTCGAACACGAAAAGAAATGTTCCGCACTTTGGTAAAGGCCATCTGTGATGAAAAGCACTTCTCCCAGCCCCTTGCTTGTGATTGCCCTAGTGTTCAGTGCCGCAATCGCGGCTTGGGGTATAGCCGATCCACAAGGGCTGGGCAGTCTGGCCTCTGCTGCGGTTGCGACCCAGTTTAACAGCCGCGGCTGGTTCATCATGCTTGAGGTCAGCGGCCTGTTGTTCGTGGCGTTGTTTCTGGCCTTTTCACGGTTTGGTAACATCCGCCTTGGGCCTGATGGTGCCGAACCCGAATTCTCTACTCCAGCCTGGATTGCCATGCTTTTCGCAGCCGGAATGGGGGTTGGCCTCCTGTTTTACGGCGCCGCGGAACCGCTGACCCATTTCGAGGTTTTGCGCCAATACAGCCCAGACCCCATGGCCGCCAGCCATGCTCTGTTTGTCACCTATCTGAACTGGGGATTCCACGCTTGGGCGATCTACGCCATTGTTGGGTTGGTTATCGCCTACTTTGCCTATCGTCGCCAACGCACATTGTTACTGAGCGCCCCTTTGACCGACGCATTGGGCGAGGCGCGCTGGATCAAGGGGATGGGCTGGGTTTTCGATCTGCTCTCGATCGTTGCGATTGCCGTGGGTCTGGCCGGATCTATGGCGATGGGTGTTTTCCAGATACAAACCGGGCTGGCCGGATTGATTGGCGTCGATTCACCTAGTGTTCTGACCCTGCCGGTTTTTGCACTGCTTTGCGTCGCCTACATCATCCCCCTGCGCCGTGACCTTGGCGAGGGGATGTCGCGGCTGTCCAACATTGCCATGCTGATAGCGGTTGGGATGATGGTCTATCTGCTGATCCTAGGCCCCACTTCGTTTCTGATGGATGGCATCGTCTCGGGGTTCGGGCGTTATTTGTTCGGCGTCTTGCCTGCTGGGTTTTCAACCGCCGAGTTTTTCGATGACCTTTTGATCGACTGGTTTCACGGTTGGACGCTTAATTATATGATCTGGTGGTTGGCGTGGTCACCATTCGTTGGAATCTTCATTGCGCGAATCTCGCGCGGACGGACGATCAGGGAATTCCTGTTCGGCGTTATTGTCGCCCCTACTCTATTCTCCATCCTGTGGTTCGGAATTTTCGGCGGGCTTGGATTTTTCGACGCGCTGCGCCAGGAGGGCGCCCTGTCCGCCGTCAATGCCGAGAATCTGGACGCAACCACCTTTGCGCTGCTGGCGAAGTTCCCGCTGGGCGGCATCACGCAAACCGCAACGATTCTGGCTGCGTTTCTCTTTGTGGTGACCAGCGTCGTTAGTGCGGGCTTCACGCTTGCAATGATCGGCAGCGGTGGAGACGACAACCCATCGCCGCGCGTTCGAACCATCTGGGGCGTCATTCTTGGAGCCTTGGGACTGGCGATGATCCTGGTCGGTGATATCTCATTGGTCAGATCGATCATCGCGCTTTCAGCCATGGCGTTTGTCTTTATCGTACCTGTCCTCGTGGTATGCCTATTCAAAAGCCTGGCGCGAGAGGACCGGACATGAGCGGCCAATTCATCGACACGATGCTGAACCTCAGCGTTTTTGCCTATATCGGATTTCTGATTTGGCTGAGCCTGCGACGCGAACCATAACCTGCAGGTCGCGACACGCCGAGGTTGTCTGTGGTGGTGCCCAAGGAGTGAACTGGATAAGATATGTAACTTATTGAAAGCAATTTGTATTTTTAAAAATAGTTTTTCGCAGACCACCTTTTAGTCCACCTCAAAATTTGAGAAGTGGCGGTGCGATATGTTCATGAGTGGCCTAGTTTTTGCGGTTAGAGTCTATTTGCTTTTCTTCGCATCGTACTCGCCGTTGTACAGATCATCAAATTTGAGGAAGAGGCGAGTGTTCACCCGTTCAATCCAATCAATCGTTCCTTTGAGATTATCATCATAAGCATCGATCCGCTGGAGCCACAGTCGGAAAGGTTTGACGGTAAACCTCACGGTCGGAGCAACGAACCTGATATCTGCTGGATGATAGTCCGTGAAGGCTGAGAATGTCCCGTCATCATTGCGTACCAAACCCCAGTCCATGGACTCGTTCCAAGAACCATGGATTGACTCAGACATCATGCCGTAGGTGGCGGGATAAAGATCGTCGTGTTCAATCTCCGCAAAAATGTCCCGAAAGCTCTTGCCTTGGAGCCGCCACTTATTTTTTTTCTGATCCGCAAAATCATCTTTGGTTAGGCCTTCAAAGTCCATTTTGTCTTGGACGGAAGCGAGCAAGCGTTTTCCTGCCTTAGTGTCAAAGAAAGCTGATCCAGCTTCGAAGTCTCTTAGAATTCTGAGCCGATCCTTGTAAGAACACTTTCGATAATCCTCGATCACAGCATCACCATTCAGCATCAGGTAACTAGCAATCGTTGTCGCTTCGATGAGCGGACGTTCGAAGATTGCGATAACCTCAGCATTATCCAGCTCATGATATTTCACACATTCCTTGAGGAGCTTGGAGATACGGACGAGGAGGCCGAGGATAGGCGCGTCGTCGACCGAAAACCCTTTCGGGTTGCGTTCGACATTTCGTATCCTTGTGAGCGCATCGTACAATTCTGCAACATCTTTAAAGAATTGGAGAGAAAACGTGTGTAATCCTTCGAGAGAACTGAAGTGCTGCTCAATATAGGCTGGCTGATACTTTTCGGTAATCTGGGTAAGCTCGATCATGCTGCAGTCTAACATCCGGCAGCCAGCTTAAACAATCATACGCGCACAGCTCAGAGGCGACTTAGCGGCAAAGACGACTGGCCTCACAGGAAACATGCGGCGCAGTCTCACCAGCGGCTACTGTATCCCCATGTTGGCTTAAGCACTATCCCTATACACCTCGTCACACTGCTGCTCATAGCAGAGCGGCAGGACGAAACGGGCTGCCATGACTTCATACAGTTTTACACTGTATGAGGGTACCTCTGTCATCGGTTGCGGGGGAATGGGAACACCGACCTACCGCGCCGAACCTCGGCGCTCACAGCAACATCTCTGGGGTGTTCTGCGTTGGCTGACCACCGCAGCCTCATCGAGGTTGCGCTCTACTTGGCTAGTCCTTTGACAACAACTGAGACAAGAAGTTGGACGCGTTAAACTCCTCTTGCCACTTCTTTAGGTCGCTCGTTTCAAAAGTGCAGCCCTTGAGCGTAGTGGCAATATCTGTGAGGAACTGCAGGAGTTGCTGCACTACGATCACATCGTGCAGGGGTTTATCATTTGGCGAATCTCTTTCCTCGGCACGGAGCCGTGAGAATAGCAGCAAGAGGCCCGTGGGTATGTCGTAGTACTCGGCCATAGCTTCCAGATGCACGTATTTCAGCGCCGTCCGGTCAGCAATTATGTTGTCGATACTGTGTTTGGTAAACGGAAACATTTTCCCTTTGCTTGGACGAGACAGTTGCAGCCTGCTTGCAGCTTTGTAACCGTCGTTCTCAAATTCGTCTCTCACCATCTCAAAAAGAATTTGGCGCAGCACCCAAGGGTTGACTCGTTTATCTTGATCACTATGTTTCGGCGCTTGTTCTCGTTTCATTCCCTGCATCAGAACCTCGCAATTTTTGTGAGAAAATTATAGAAATTACGAAGCCAGGTCAATTCAGACTTCTGGCCAGCCCGTTGAAATTAAGCCACTTTTAGAGTAAGGTGGCGTAAATAACTGGCGAGGATGCAGCAATGATTTCCCAGATAATTCACATCCAAAAAGCTCTTTTAGGGGGAGAGAAAAATGCCTAATCAAATTCACCCCGCGACACCGATTTCACCTAAAAAAATCAAGCGAGACATGGCATGGCATCCGCCAAATTCGACGTAACCAGACACCCTTCTCGTTTTAACGTGCCGCCAGCAAACATGCTGGCGTGCTACAGGTTTGTATTGAATAAGCCCGCGCCTGAAAGGACGCGGGTTTTAATTTTCGCTGGGGTGAAAGCCCCTGCGGAAAGGATCATGGCTGGTTTGCCGTTGGCTAAACCGCCGTGATCTTAGCCGGAGGGTTGGCACGAGCGGCCCGTCAAAACCTGCTCGTGCCTTCCCTCCTTTACCAAAAACATAAAACCTCAATAGCTAAGTGAGGACATCTCATGTTTTCGATCCTTCAACGCTTGAAAGCGTTTATCTTGAAACTGAAAGCGAGCTTTCGGACCAACGCCTTTGTGCTGTGGGGCACGACCACGTGCGCAATCTTTGAGACGATGATGTTCAACCCTGGGGCGTGGACATCGCTGCACACGGCGGCGTTGTTCACTATCGTTGGGACGGCCATCAATTGGGTAATAAAGCTGTTTAGCTAAAGCCCGCGAACAGCGGCGGCCTGCCGCAGCTACAAAGAAGGGGCGTTGTCGGCCAGAGACATGATTGTCGATGGTCGGCAATGCTGACGTGTCCGGCTGTGTGCTCAGAACACTCATGCGCACTCCTGTGTATATAGCATTCGCCGCAGCGATATGTCTGTCCCTTTGTCCGCCTGAGGCGGGCTGTGCGAGCTTCTTGATGAAAAAAGTTGCCCGCGCCAATGAACGTGCCCGCTAGGTTGCCATTGCTTCGTCTTTTCAAGCATCTATAACGTGCTTCTGTGATTCACCCTACCATAGAACACGAGATATGGAAAATTTAGTTGCGAAATAGACATATAATGTTTCGGAATTAGATTGCCAACCTTACTTTTCCAACACGGCCACCCCGCGCGCAACGGCTTTCTGTAGCCTAAAGCGGAAGATCACCATCAATAGCAGAACCATCGACCAGCCAACCGCTTCAAAAAGCGGTATATGTCACGCTTGGATTGTTGTGCTTTTGGTGCTGCTATGTACCGGTCTGTTCAGTTATGTTTCCACATAGCTGATACCCATAGGGGTTGGGGGTGAGCAATGGGGGGGTGTTTAGACGAATACAAACCGGAAAGCAGTCAGGTAATAATGTCTGAATGCGTGTTCGTTGAGATTGACAGCGCTCCGTCTTCGTAGCTGTCACCGCCCTCTGTTTCGTACCAGCTCCAATAGGAGCCATCAGGAGCGACAATCATAAAATCCAGCAGGTGCATAATGCCCGCACCAAATTCCTTCATTCCTGCGTGCAGTTCTTTGAGCACGTCAATGTCCTGTTTGCTGGGCGTGGCATCACCGTGAGGATGATTGTGCACCAAAACGACATACCGGGCGCGGGTCATAAAGCCGAACCCGTAGAGCGAGTGCTTGTCAAGCGCGCACCATGCCTGCCCACCGATTGAGTGGGTCATGTAGTGGCCGGTCAGGTCATGCTTGAGATAGACCGCCATCAAGGTCTCAACGGCGTTGTCTTTGATATCAGAAAACGCATCCGCAATTTGCTTGGGGGTAGTCTGTGGTTCAATAAGGCGGTTGGTGTTGTCGCCCATCCCTTCATCCACCAGCTTCGGCACATCTATAAACATGGTAAAGGTAATGATATCATGGGCTTTCAGATTAGGGAAAACTACGCGATGTGATCGCTTTGTGATGTTGGTTTAACCGCTTTGTGTCCTCAATGGAGGGGCGCACAAAAAAAGGCCACCCGAGGGATGGCCTTTGTGTTTGGGCACCGGGCCGGTGCTACTGCACAGCAGCCGGAGCGGCCAGATAGATGCGGGTAAGCAGCACCCCCAAAGAGATTGCGGCTGCAACCATGGTGCCACCCAGCCAGATGATTGTTCTGTTGGCTTGGGTTTCCATCTTGGCAGTCAACAATGCAACGCTATTGTCGATTTTCACATCCAACGCTGCGGTCTTGGCATCAAGCTTAGTATCAAGCGCCGTGACCTTGGTGTCGATTTTCGCATCCAACGCTGCGGTCTTGGCATCAAGCTTAGTATTGATCGCCGCAAAACCGGCATCAACCTTGGCTTCCAATGTCTGTACGTCCTTTTTGGTCGCCAGCCCTTCAGTCACCATCCGAGACATCACGCCAATCATGGCTTCAGCCTGCGAGGTCTCGACCCCGGCATCTTGCAGCTCCTTGGCCGCTTGAAGCGTGTTGAAGTTACTCATAGCCATACCACTAGACATAGGTGGCCTGTGCCGTGTTGCAAAGAACTTTGTTTTCCATTCCGTCATTTCTCCGTATGTTTGGAAGCTGTCTAATTATATGATAATTAACGATTTTCGTCAATTTTCACCCCAGCAACATCCCCAACATACACAAGCTGCACGGCCTGCGGGTTTGACGCTCCGCAATAGGAAGCACAACGCGTCAACTTTGGGGCAGATGCTTCCACCATCCCCCTTTACCCACAGCTTTTACCCCTCAGTATTGATGGCGGAGAGCAATGTTACTCCCGTTGGCTCTCTCTGTAAGCACAGGCAGGAACTGCGAGCCTGCCGCATAAGAACGGTGCCGCCCCTCCAGGGGCGGCACCACTTGTTTCCGCTATGGTACGCGCGCCAGCCGTTCGCGCGACCGGCTCGGCTTAAAAGAACACACTACGCCTACCTGCCCTCTGATGGTTGCAAAAGGCCCGCGTCCCGCACCAAGGCCAGTGCTTCAAAGAACACGAGATTGTACGGTTCCTTTTTCCAGATCGGCGGTTTTTGCGGCACAATCCCGAGCAGTTCAGGGAAGGCTTCCGCCAACTGCCGCGCTTCCTCATAGACATTCCGGCAGGGACGTTCCCGACGCACCACCAGATTGATGATCGGCTCGTCCTCACCAATGGCACAGAACGCCTTGAGGATTGCCAGTTGCACCCCGCTTTTCTTGCCGGGCGCGTCCGGGTTCTCCGAGACAAACACATCAGGCTGGAACTCACGCACCCACACCCGTAGCTGCTTGGTGGCTTGGTCGGCATCTTTGGCCATCTCCGCCGATCCTATCCAGTAGCTTAGCTCACCGTTCTCAATAACCACGCAGCCGATCCGCTCCGTCCGCGCTGCCACGGCAAGGATGCGCTGCTTACCCGGCTTCATACAACTTCGTTAGCTTCTGCTGCTAACCGCTCCGTAAGGCGCTCCAGCGTGTGCCTGCGGGCCAGCGACCCCGGCCAGCCTTTTGGCGCATCTGGCATGGCTCTCAGCCTGTCTGCCAGCGCGGTTCGGACTTGTCCGAGCAGGTCGCCATAGAAGCTCTCAAAGCTCCGCCCGTAGATGAGCGACAGGGCGCAGAGTTCGCAAATGGTTGGCAACCGCTGCCCGCACTCGATGAGGCTGATAATATTCTTGGACGACCCGATCAGGTGCGCGCAATCGGCTTGCGTCAAACCGGACTTTTTGCGGGCGACCTTCAGATCGAAAATGAACTCTTCAAACATAGCTGTTTGGCTTATTGAATAATAAAGGATGGTAGCTGATGGCACTTGCGCGTGATACCACCGATGACTCCTAAAAACGGGGTGGGCTGTTTCCGGCGCGAGCCAAGCCGGGTGATGCGCGAACCCCGAAAGGGTGAAACCCTTTCGCAGCGCCGCCTTCGCGCCCGGAAACAGCCCACCCCGTTTTCAAGTCCAAGCAGGAGCATTGTCCCAAATTCGAGGTTCCGTGCCAGACCCAATGAGTCTCGGACATCAGTTCATCAGCCAACTCAAGTTAAAAACAGTTTGCAAACTGCACCGCAGAACTTGAACCTCCGCCAGCAACTACTAACCTGTACCTGAATGTACGCACTCTAAAGAGAAGCAGCCGCGAGTTAATGACTGGGATATTTCGCTTCAGAGAAGGTCAGCCTGTGACGTGGTATGATCGCAGATTGTCCCGTTCGAACCAGTTTTGTCTCTATTGCGGCCAGTTCATTGGAGAAAAATCAAACGTCCCATCTAACAAAGAGCATCTTATCGGAAAGAAGTTCGTTCCAGAAGGGTCGTTCGACAACGGTAGAGCATTCAATTTCGTGTTCCGCGCTTGTAGAAGATGCAACACTGACAAGAGCACGTTTGAAGATCATATTTCAGCGACTACTTTAATCAGTAGCCCGGGTCGCGGCGAAGACGAACATGTGGATCACCTTGCGCGACGAAAGTTCACTAGTTCATTCCATCCCAGCCAAAAGGGCACAAAGCTGGCAGACTCACGCGAAACTATAACTTTAGACTTGGGTTGCTTTTCGTTCGGGTTCGAAGCTCCACCTCAACCAAATGAAATATATCGAAATCGGCTGGCGCTTCGTCATGTGCAAGGTTTTTTTGCGCTAGTTACCTCCTCCGATCCCACGACCAGACAGGGCATCAACCTACTGCCGCCCGATTATTGTTGGGTACTGGGATACTATCCACGTTCTGATTGGGGGAACTCGCAGCTTACAGAAGTTACTCAACGCTGTGAAAAATGGCCCTGTTATGCGAACGTAAGTACGGCCAATGGTTATTTCAAAGCCATATTGAAGCAAGAAGCTCCGGACAAACAATGGTTTTGGGCACTGGAATGGAATAAGTCCGTTCGAATTGCTGGCTGCATAGCGCCTCCGGGCAAGCTTCCTGCCTTATTTCAGAACCTGCCGGAACTTGACTGGAAAGTTCTGGCGGGCGAGGCGAATAATGTTCGTAGATACAGACAGGAAACGCCACTATCACAGGATCAGGATTTTCTTTTTTCTGCAGAGATACATAAAACCGCTTAAGTCATGGCCACTGGTTCAGTTGGCTTTAAGAATTCTCCGCGTAGTTCGTCTTACTTGACAGCTGCCCACATAAGAGAGGCCCGCCACCAACGGACGGGCCAACTGCCACAGCTACGGTCAATACTCGCTGGCCAGCATGATCGTCAGCACGCGGTGCGTCAGGTCGGGATTGGCCGCGTCCGGTGAATGACGTTCCAGCTTCAGATCGAACGGGTCAATCTTCCAAAACAGCTTCTGACCAGCGATCTCAAACGTGCCGAAGTCATGCTCACCATGCGGATCATTGTCTTCGGAAAACGCGTCAAAGGTGATAACCTCCCGCGCGGCCTCAGCCATAAACGCTTCACCTAGCGACCTGACACCGACCGTCACCACAACTGTCGCCCGATCAAGCTGACCGTGCCGCAGCGCGTCATTGAGCCGGGCAATGCGCTTGGTTCTGAACTCCTTGTCGAGCTTCCAGACCGGCTTGATGGTTGTGCCACAGGCTTCGCAGGCACAATCATCAAACACGGTCTTCAATATCCAGTCACCAGATGCCATGCTCCACTCTGTCCAGGCATCGCGGACAATAGTTTTTGAGCCGCAGGTGCCGCAGCTTGGATACGCGCCGACCAGTTCATGGGTTTCAATGTCTTTGGGCATGGGAGTCTCCTTCCGTGGGGTGGCCGCCCGAACCGATTTCAGACGCACCCATCGAAAGGAGACCGGAACACTTCTGCCCTCAGTGTGGGGAAACCGATGGCACCTGCCATCCCCCCTTCATTCCCGAATTTCGGGAATGGCAGACTGACCGGTACTTTTGCGCCCAGCGGCCAATGGGCAGCATGGCCGGATGCGTTCCATCCACCCCAAGCTGACGCTGTTGGGTCTGGCCCATTATCGCTATGGCGATTTTGCCTTTGGGCAGCACCAAGCTGACCGGCTCCTGCATACCTATATCGTTGGTCAGACCGGCACCGGAAAATCGAGCCTGCTTTTGAATATGGCCGTGCAGGATATGGCGCGCAGCGCAAACTTCGCGCTGATAGACCCGCACGGTGATCTGGCTGACCAGTTAGCCAAGCAGCTTGGTAGCGAGGCGGTTGTTTGGAACGTGGCTGACCCAGCGTGCCCGTTTGGGTACAATCCGCTGACGCACACCGCTCCGGCCTTGCGGCCTCTTATTGCTTCGGGGTTGATTGCTACCCTCAAACAGCAATGGGCTGACGCGTGGGGCGCGCGTATGGAGCATCTGCTTCGGTTTGCCCTTTTGGGGCTACTCGATACGCCACAGACCGATCTACGCGATATTCTGCGGATCTTTTTGGATCGCGATTTTCGCCAGCAGGTATTAAGCTACGTCCGCGATGCACAGGTGCGGCAATTCTGGACGGCAGAATATCCGGCCATGAACTACAAGAACGCCGCTGACGGCCTCGCGCCGATTGCCAATAAGCTCGGTGCGTTTCTGGGGCATCCGGTGGTGCGTGCGGCTATTTGTGAGCCACAGGAGCCGCTGCGGTTTCGCCGTCTGATGGATGAGGGTCAGACCTTGGTGGTCAATCTGGCCAAGGGGCGACTAGGGGCGGATATTGCCAATGTGCTGGGTGGCCTTATCGTCTCGGGGATTACCCACGCCGCGTTTTCGCGACATGATCTGCCAGAAATTCAGCGACGACCATTTTTTGTGTACGTGGACGAGTTCCATTCATTCACGACAGAAGCCGTGGCCGACCTCTTGTCCGAAACCCGCAAGTACCGGCTGGGCGCTATTCTCTGCCAGCAGCACACCCAGCAAAACAGCCCGCCGGTCTTTGCCTCGATTATGGGCAACGTGGGGACGATGATCTGTTTTCGCATTGGAGCCGCTGACGCGCCGCTTTTATCGGCGCAATTAGGCCGGATTGAAACGCGCGATCTGATCAACCTGCCCAACTATCGCGCCTTTGTGCGCATGATGGTGGATGGTCAGCCCAGCAAAGCCTTCACCATGACTACCTTTCCGCCACCTAATCACATCCTCGGGGACTGAGCGGTACTTGGGTGAAATGGGGGCTTGGGTAGGCTTGGGGGCATGGATAACGATGAACATTTAGAGCGTCATCTGGAACTCTGTCGCCGCGTATATCTACGCATGCTGGCCGAGGGCACCCTGCCGTGGCGGGCGGAGCAGGATTCGCAAAATTCACCGGACGTGGTAGAGTCCGAGGACACCACCAATGACGTATGAAGCAGTGCTTTGGGTACATTCGAGTGAGTACGCCCAAGCAGGGCGAAGGCGTATCACTGCAAGAACAGATGGATGACATCAGAGTCTTCGCGAGTCGTCATAATCTGGAAGTCATCGACTGGTTTGAAGAACAGCAGACCGCCGCCAAGAGTGGCCGTCCCGTCTTCAATAGAATGCTCAAGCAACTCCAGCGTGGCCAAGCCTCCGGCCTCATCATGCACAAGATCGACCGCTCGGCGCGCAACCTGCGGGACTGGTCGATCGTGACCGAGTTGCCCGATCAAGGGATAGACGTGTACGTGGCCACCGAAAGCCTGGACTTCACCACCAGAGGCGGACGACTGACCGCCGACATGCTGGCCGTCATTGCCGCTGACTATATTCGCAACCTGCGGGACGAAACAAAGAAGGGCATCCGTGGTCGCCTTAAACAGGGGCTATATCCTGGACGCGCACCGCTGGGGTATCTAAACAACGGCAAGGGGCTGCCAAAAACCCCATGCCCCGAGAAAGCCCCGCTCATTCTTGAAGCATACAAACTATACGACACCCGCCAGTATTCCTTGCGCTCGCTGCTGCAAGCAATGACTGATCGCGGATTGCGAAACCTAAACGGCCACCCGCTGAGCCTGCATGGTTTGGAAACCATCCTCAAAAACCCCTTCTACGCGGGCATCATCGAAGTCAAACGAACCGGCGAGACCTTTCAAGGCATTCACGACCCAATTGTACCGATGGCGCTGTGGCAGCGGTTGCAAGACCTCAAGGCTGGTCGCTGTGGGCCAAAGCGGACGCGGCACAATCATCTGTTTCGTGGGTTATTCCGCTGTGGCCTCTGCGCCCGTCCCATGTCACCAGAGCGGCAGAAAGGCAGCGTGTATTACCGCTGCCAAGAACCCAGCTGCCAGACCAAGACCGTGCGGGAAGACGTGCTGGAAGATGCCATTTGCCGCGCGCTGGCCTCGTATGAGCTAACGCCAGAGAGTGCGTCAAAGCTGGCTCGGCGGTGGAACACCGAGCAGGCCAAACTGACCGATGCCAACCGGAAAACATCGCTTGAATTACGGATCGCCACGACCGAGCAGCACCTCAGCCGGGCGGCTGATCTACTGATTGCCAATACCCTTGATGAAGCCGTCTATCTGGAGAAGAAGCGCGAAGCGAACCTCTTGCTCGCAGCGCTGCGGGAAGAATTGCAAAAACTACCTGATCCGGCGGATATTGCTGCCGACCACGCGGAAGTTATCGAACTGATGAAAAGCCTTATGCGGCTTTATCAAATGCTGAACCCAGACGAAAAACGAGTGTTCATTGAAAACACCTTATCGAACCGTACTATTGTTGGGAAACAGCCTTGTTTTGAGCCATCGCCTTGGGTGCGGCACGTTAAAAACGGCTCGTATGTCTCTTTTGGTGACCCGTCTCGACACACAGATCGAACCTTTAGACCGCCGGAAGCAATCAAGCGCTTGTTTGAGCAGTATTCTGAAGATCTGGAGAAAGACTGAGTGGTACGTCGCTAAACTGCATTCTCCAGCTCTACAAAGCCCGGTTTGTCCAGTCATAGTGCCGGTCTGAAGGAGCGTTAGACTTTTCTCGATGGTACTCATCGGGAAAATTGTCCAAGGCATACTTTATCTTCTTCATTTCGAAAGGAACGTTCACAAAGTAGCAGTTATCTTTCAATATAGGGGGTGTTTTGCTGGTCGCGCCGTTAGATTTATCTAGATTTACCGCAATTATGGGTATATCCATCTCCATCGCAATTTCAATTTCCCAACGGACATATTTGTAAAGATGTTTTGTATTTTCACCCACAAGCACAATCGCTTGCTTGGAATTTTTCATCCGCTCTCTCAGCTTTGCCTTGATAGTAGCCTCTGTGGATCTAACCCATAGGTTGTTGATGTCGTGAGCATCGAAAAAATTGAAGTCAATTTTGTCGCGAGATTTCCACGCGGTCATTAAGCGGTAGTAGTGAATATCGGTATCCGCATCGAAAATGATGTAAGTTTTATTTCGGTAAGACATAGTTATTTTTCCTGACTTCGATCACCGGGGATCGAATTTACGATTATGATGGTAAAGAAGAAGAACGTGTTAATCAGCTCAGACGCAAACAGTACTCGGGCTGTTTGTGAGAGGGGCGAAAAGCCTCCGTACGTAAGGGTAAACGCGTTCGCTATGCTTAGGTAAATCGCGTTGGTGGTATCCAGTAAGCCGTCTGGCCATGCGATATCAGCTGCATAGCGAAATTGGTACAGATACGCATAGCAAACGATGTAGAACGCCAGCGACAAAAGAAAATTGACGTATCGCCGCCGTTGACTGTCGATATCATCGCTTAATGCAAACCCATTGCCCCAAACATGATGGTAGAAGTAGGTAAAAAGATTAGAAGCAATCAGGTACCAAACTAGCAACTCAACCCAAAGATTATTCCATCCGCACCAAATAGCGACCACAACAATCATCCATTTAGCAACCAGAAAGCAGTCTATGGCGATATTCTTTGCAGTCTTAGTTTCATCAACACTAAGGTTGCGCCGTTTAACCTTAGAGCATAGCCAAGCGGCCAAATCTTTAACATGCTCTACAAGATTTATCGCTTTTAGTGATAAAATCAGGGTGCGAGTAAGCGGGTAAATAAAACCGTTCTTCATTGGCCTATTATATTATATTGAAAATCCCGAAAGTTGAAAGCAGCGGGCGATCCAGCGTGCTTCAAGATCAACCACCCCCAATCACTCTACACGTTCACTCCTCCGAACACAGGCGACCAAGCGGGACTAATAGCCTCAATAGTGTGACCGTTGGTCTCAATTTAATGAGGGACTTTACCTGACCGTGGCCGCACTGCCTCCACCCTCAACCAGCAGCCCCTTGCTCTAAGAGAAAACTCGACCACTGGTTCATCAGTGCTTTTCGCTTCTCCAGCAAATCACTCCGCTGGTACGCCCGCTCCACGTCACTGCCGACCTGATGCCCCAACGCGCTCTCTTTGACCTCGTAGGGCGTGTCGGTGGTTTCCTCGACCCATGTCCGAAAGGTTGCTCGAAAGCCATGCGGACGGGCCTCATAGCCCTCTCTTTCCATAAACCGGCTCATGGTGGCATCGGACATGGGTTTATTTCTATTGGTAGGAAACAGGAGGGTTTGATCGTCGTCTTGCCGCGCCTGTTTGATGATGGTCAGCGCTTCACCTGCAAGCGGTATCCGGTGCTCCTTGGCGGTCTTGGTGCGTTCGGGTGGTATGATCCAGACGTTGTTTTCAATCTCAGCAAAGGTGGCAAAGCGTACTTCGCTGGTTCTGGCGACCGTGAGCATGAGGAAACGAAGCGCCAGCGCCGATACTAATGGTTTGCTAGAAAGCCACTGATAGAAAGCCGGAGCCTGCTGATAGGGTAATGATGGGATGTGCTTGGCGGTGTGCTGCCGCTTGCCAAGTAATGCCTGCGCTTTCATCACCGCTTGCAGGTCAACGTCTAGCCCCAAGGCAGCCGCGTGCTTTAACGTCAGGTTCATACGGTTCATAGCTTTGCGCGCCGTATCTGGCTTCTGGTGCCAGATAGGTTCTAAGACGCGCTTTAATTCGTGCTGGTCAACGTCTTCAATGGCCAGCCTGCCGAGCTTCGGGAGAACGTGGACGGCCAAGGGGGACAGCCAGCGGCCAGCTGTGCCATTTCCTTTAAGCTCGGTTTGTCTGGCCTTAAAGCAGCCCTCTACCGCTTCTGCTACCGTGAGGCGGTTGGCTCGTAGTCTTCCTGCACGGCGCTCTTGAATGGGGTCAATGCCGCTCCTCAATTTCCTGCGGGCTTCACTGGCAGTCTCACGAGCTTCGGCTATCGAAACATCCGGCCAGCGTCCTAACCCCATTTCACGGCGTTTGCCGCCCACCACCAGACGAAGCAGCCACTTGCCCGCTTCCTTTCGAGACTTCACCAACCACAAGCCCTGTCCATCGGCATATTTGCCTTTGCCGAGATTCTTGGCTTTTAGCTGCGTCAGTGCGTTGCTCAACGTCATGTCAGCCCACCTTTTAGCCCACCCGTGAGTGTGTGAACCAGCGTACTTCAATGTTCAGCAATGAGGCAAAGGAAAAGCGCTTTCCCTTTATTTTCAACATCTTGCGTAGCCGTATGTTCAGCTACGTTGAGGTGTTGTGGTGCCCAAGGAGAGACTCGAACTCTCACGATGTTACCATCGGGGGATTTTGAATCCCCTGCGTCTACCATTCCGCCACTTGGGCCACGAACACTGGATTAGCGTTCATAGCCAGGAAGGTCCAGAGGCAAAAACCAACCTAATTCCAGTTTGTTTTCGCCGCAGTGGTTGACGGCCTGTCAGACGCGTGGTTTGGCTTGCGCAACGTTAAAACAGGATTTTAGCACCGTATGTTGCGATCGCTTTATGACTGGACCATCCGTCTGGCCGAACATCCGCATGCTCTTTGGACTCTTGCCATCGTGGCCTTCATTGAAAGCTCGTTCTTTCCGATTCCACCTGATGTCCTGATGATTCCCATGATCCTTGCCCGACCTTCACGGGCATGGCTGATTGCATCGGTCGCTCTGGTCGCCTCGGTCCTTGGCGGTTTGCTGGGCTATGCCATCGGTGCGTTCTTTTATGAAAGTATCGGGCAGCCAATCTTGGAATCCATGGGCAAGGCGCATGCCATGGAAGAGTTCAACACCCGCTTCAACGATTTCGGTTTCTGGGCTGTTCTGGGTGCCGGTGTGACCCCCTTCCCCTACAAGGTCATCACCATCATGTCGGGCTGGACCGGTATGCCCTTGGGAACCTTCGTCGCCACGTCCATTCTGGCGCGCGCCCTTCGTTTTTTTCTTGTGGCTGGTCTGCTTTGGAAGTTTGGTGAGCCTATCCGTGACTTCATCGAAAAACGGTTGGGCCTGATGTTCACCTTATTCATCATCCTGCTGTTTGGCGGTTTTCTTGTGGTGAAATACCTATGACACGAAAAAACACTCTGGTCTTGATTGCTGCGGTCGGTTCTGCGGCCATGCTGCTTGGAGCGTGGGGTTTCCAACATCTCGGCGGGATGGCTCCTTGCAAAATGTGCATCTGGCAGCGTTATCCGCACGGCGCCGCCGTTGTGATCGGAGCCTTGGCGCTCGCTCTGCCGCGCGTGAACCTATTGCCTTTGCTTGGTGCTCTGGCGGCGCTGACAACGGCAGCCATCGGCGTCTTCCACGCCGGGGTCGAGTTGAAATGGTGGGAAGGCCCCTCCAGCTGTACCTCGGGAGATATTGGCGGGCTGTCGACACAAGAATTGATGGATCAGATCATGTCTGCTCCACTTGTGCGCTGCGATGAAATCCCGTGGGAGATGTTCGGCCTGTCCATGGCAGGGTGGAACGCTGTGATCTCCGGCGCTCTGGTGCTGATCTGGCTCGCCGCCTGGCGAACTGGTCGTTAGAACTCGTCCAGTTCCGCATCCCAGTACAGGAAGTCGATCCAACTGTCGTGCAGGTGGTTCGGCGGGAACTTACGCCCAATATTCCGCAACGCCTCAGCATCTGGCTGGCGCGGCGGCTTGCGCAATGTCATCCCTGCCTGCCGCAGCGATTTTGACCCTTTTTTCAGGTTACACGGGCTGCATGCTGCCACAACGTTCTGCCAGCTGGTCACACCACCGGCAGCACGCGGAACCACATGGTCAAAGGTCAGGTCTCCACGGCTGCCGCAATACTGGCAGCAGAATTCATCCCTCAAAAATAAATTAAAGCGCGTGAAGGCCACGCGCTTTCTGGGTTTTACATAGTCTTTCAGGACAACGACCGACGGTATTCGTATCTCGGTACTCGGGCTTCGGACGACCTCATCGTACTCCGCCACAATGTCCACCCTGTCCAGCCAGGCTGCCTTTATAGCCTCTTGCCACGGCCACAGGGACAACGGGTAATAGGACAAGGGGCGATAATCAGCATTCAAAACCAATGCCGGATGGTGCTTGAGGGCACCAGGTTCCCTGACAAATTCGGTTCTGAAGTCTCCGTCCATATCAGAATCGCTCCTCGCTCTGCTCTGCCCGTTTTTGACATCAGAGCGGGGAACACCCGCCCCGGCCTTATCTTAACTATATATCGTGTTAAAACTCTGACAAGTCCTGAGTTTCCACAATATCTCGGGGATTGGTTAATCCGAATCCGTAACAAAGAGGTGACAGTTATCCACAGGTTGCGCCAATGTGGCCTGCGAGCTATGGCGTTTGTCATGAGCTGGTTCATCCGATTCAACAAACCTTTCGACGTACTGCCGCAGTTTACTGACCGCGCCAACGCGGATTCGCCGCGTAATACCCTGTCGGACTACATAGACCTGCCCGGTGTCTATCCCGCCGGGCGTTTGGACCGGGATAGTGAGGGGCTGATGCTGCTCACCGACAACGGGCGGTTGCAGGCACAAATCTCGGACCCAAAGCACAAGATAGCCAAAACTTATTGGGTTCAGGTTGAAGGCCTGCCAGATGCAGCCGCCCTAAAAGCCCTGCGTGACGGGGTCGAGTTGAAGGACGGAAAAACACGCCCAGCCAAGGCCCGCCTAATGGACGAGCCAGAAGGGCTGTGGGCTCGCAATCCTCCAATCCGTGTACGCCAGACAGTACCCGATTGCTGGATCGAACTGACGTTGCGCGAAGGGAAGAACCGCCAGGTGCGGCGGATGACAGCTGCGGTGGGTCATCCGACCCTACGCCTGATCCGCGCCCGAATTGGCGACTGGTCGTTAGATGGGCTGGAACCCGGTCAATGGGACAGCCTGCCTGCGCCAGCGTTGAACTCCACTCCCCAAAGAAAACGAGACCGCCGTCCGCGCCGGTGACAAAAACTGCGTGTTGTGATAGGTTTAGGCCATGAAGGTCACGCCAGATATCCCTGTACCGAATGGTATCCTTGAAGCTGCACTCTATGTTGATGATCTGGACACAGCTGAAAGGTTTTACGGTGAGATACTGGCGTTGGAGAAAATCCAACGCGTAGCTGACCGGCACGTGTTCTACCGGATCGGTGGCTCTGTCCTGTTGCTGTTCAATGCAGATGAAACCGAGAAACCTCCGGGTAATCCCGACTTGCCCGTCCCGCCCCACGGTGCGCGCGGGCCAGGCCATGTCTGCTTGATCCTGACCCGCTCAGAAATCGACGTGATGCGCAAACATCTGCTGGACTGGAACATACCGATAGATGCCGAGTTCGACTGGCCCAACGGGGTGCGCTCTCTTTACGTACGAGACCCCTCGGGCAACTCAGTCGAATTTGCGGAGGGCCATTTGTGGACCTGAGACCGTCAGCGAAGAGGCTGCTTTTCGCCACCGACGACGCGGTAGATATCGGCTGAAACGACACCAGCCTCCGCCAGCACCGCCTGAAACACAACCATATGCGTGGCGTTGAAATGCGCCTCGAGTGCAGCCTGGTCCTGCCACTCCTCATAAACGCGAAACCGGTTGGGGTGGCCCAGTATCTGGCTGAACTCATAGACCAGACAACCCGGTTCCTTCACGGTCTCCGCCACCATCCGCTGTGCGGCTTTGGCTGCTTTTTCAACACCCTCCGGCGCGATTTCAACTGTTCCAGTTACGATCAGCATGCAGCACCCGCTCTCAGATCAAACCGCTTGGAGATTCTGTCGACCGGAGTTCCATCTCGCAACGGCTTGCCATAAGCGACCGAGTAATCACGGAACCCCATCTTGTCATAGTAACTCAACCCCATCCGGTTATCGGCCCGAATTGTTGCGTTGATCTGAGCAAACCCAAGCGCCGCCGCGTGTTTTGCGGTTTCCGCGAACAAAGCCCGCCCGGCCCCTTTTAAAATCGGCTGGCGTCGGGTGAAGGTGGCGATGTCGGCGCAGTCAGTAGGCAAATCTTCATGTGTTCCCAACCATTGGAAACCCGCCACCTCGCCCTGATCATCCAAGGCGACATGGCAGTAAATCTTGTCGATCCCGTCCAGAAAACTTTGCGCAAACAACGCGTCAGAGAACGGAATCTCCAGCGCGGTCGAGCCCCCAATTTCGATGATTTCGTTGAGGATGCGACAGGCTGCGGCCACATCCTCTGTCATCATGGGACGGACCGCGATCATACCTACAGGCTCAGCTTGTCACGCATGAAGGCCAGCGCGACGCTTAGGCCGTCCGGGGCGATGCCGTGGCCGGTGCCCTTCATCACGTGCGCGTAGACTTCTTTAAAATCAGCGGCTTGCAGCGCTTCCGCGGCTTCGGGCAACGATTGCGGCGGCACCACGTCATCAACATCCCCATGCACCAGCAGGATTGGCATCCGACTGACCGTCTCATCCGGCAGCAAATCGGGTTCCAGCAACCGGCCCGAGAAGGCGACAATTCCGGCCACCGGGTCTTCGCGACGCGGAGCGACATGCAGGCTCATCATCGTTCCCTGAGAAAACCCGAACAGAACCACCTGCTCGGGCAGAACATCCTCATCCACCATCAATGCATCGAGGAAAGCGTTGAAATCCTCAACCGCCATTTCCATTCCGCGCCGCGCTTCTTCCTCAGATGATCCGTCGATCCACGGGATCGGAAACCACTGGAAACCGTTTGGCATTCCGGGAATCTGCTCGGGCGCATCGGGGGCGACAAACAGCGTATCCGGCAGGTGCTCGCCCAACGGATCGGCAAGCCCCAGAAGATCGGCCCCATTGGCCCCATAGCCGTGCACGAACACCACGACCGAGCGTGTATCGCCCGAAACCGGCTCTTTACGGAGCGCATTCAAAACCCGTGTCATCTGATCCCTTCTCGTTCTTTTGCCACCCGGTAATAGGCCCACAAAACTCGGGCCGCAACCGACCGCCAAGGCGACCACGCCTCGGCCATCTGTCGCAACTCTTTGTCGGTGGGGCGTTTGGACAGGTCATAAAGTATGCGCGCGGCCTCTTGCAGTGCCAGGTCGCCCGGAGCGATCACATCAGCGCGGCCCAGCGAGAACATGGCGTAGATCTCGGCAGTCCAGACGCCGATACCTGGCACTTCGGTCAATATGGCAACAACTTCCGCATTAGGAGCATCGCGTAAGGACTCGTAATCAATGCGTGCCTCAGCCAAGGCGCGGGCATAGCGGATTTTCTGACGACTGAGACCCACCGCCCGCAGATCATCATCCGTGGCCCACATGATCTTGCGCGGCCCGGTCAGTTTAGCGTCCTGCATCCGCTTCCAGATCGCATTGGCCGACGCCACACTGACCTGCTGGCTGACAATGGCGCTGAGAAGCTGAGCAAAACCGTCCGGGCGACGACGTAACGGCAAAGGTCCGGTCTGTTCCATTGCCCAGGCCATGCGCGGACACGCCTCGGCCAACCAGACGGCCCCTTCGGCAACACAATCAGGTGTCTCGATGATGCGTCCGACAGTCATGGGCTCTCCGAGTAGTTTGGAATGCGCTCACGGTAGGTTGCTTTGTCGCAGATGCAACCCGCTTGTGTGACTGGCATTTCAAAGATACGCATGAGCCCATGACACTTGCCGCTGCCACTCCGCCTGACAACAGTCAGGCCAAGCGTAACGTCGCCGTTTTGGTGGCGGCTCAAGCTGTGCTGGGCGCGCAGATGCCGATGATCTTTATTGTCGGCGGGCTTGCGGGGCAATCACTGGCCTCTAATCCCTGTCTGGCCACGCTGCCCATTTCGCTGATCGTTCTGGGGTCGATGTTGGCAGCCACACCTGTCTCAGCGATCATGCAGCGCTGGGGTCGTCGCGCAGGCTTTCTGATTGGTGCAACCGCCGGAGCTTGCGGCGGTGTGGTCGGTGCATATGGACTATACCTTGGCTCGTTCCCGATCTTCCTTCTCGGTAGTCTTCTGACTGGAATCTACATGAGCGCCCACGGGTTCTACCGTTTTGCAGCCGCGGATACGGCGTCAGACAACTTTAGGCCCAAGGCCATTTCCTATGTCATGGCAGGCGGGCTGGCGGCAGCCATCATCGGTCCACAGATCGTCAAGTTGACGGCAGAAGCCTATGTTATCCCATTCCTCGGCACTTATTTGGCTGTGATCGCGGTGAACATCTTCGGCTCCGCTCTGTTCTTCTTCCTCGACATCCCCACACCCGAGAACCCCAAGGAAGACACCCCCAAAGGCCGGACCCGGCTTGAAATGCTCAAGACGCCCCGTATCGCCGTGGCAATCATTTGCGCGATGGTTTCCTATGCGCTGATGAACCTTGTGATGACTTCGACCCCTCTGGCCGTTGTGGGCTGCGGCTTCACTGCAAACGATGCCGCCGATGTCGTAACCAGCCACGTGTTGGCGATGTACGTGCCCAGCTTTTTCACAGGCCAGTTGATTGCCCGGTTCGGGGTCGAGAAGATTGTGGCGCTCGGCCTCGCCATTCTTGCCGGCGCGGGTGTGGTTGCCCTGCAAGGCGTGGAACTGGGTAACTTCTTCGTCGCGCTGATCCTGCTGGGCATCGGCTGGAATTTTGGCTTTATCGGCGCCACAACCATGCTGGCAGCATCGCACAACGTGAACGAACGTGGACGGATGCAAGGGTTGAACGATCTACTGGTGTTCGGAGGTGTGACGGTTGCTTCGCTGGCCTCGGGCGGGTTGATGAACTGCTCGGGTGGCTCTCCGGTGGAAGGCTGGACAGCAGTGAACCTCGCCATGATCCCGCTTCTGACTCTCGCAGGCGGAGCGCTGCTTTGGCTGGTTCTAAAACCGTCTGAGCCAGAAACGGTCTAACATTTACCAACGCCCGCTGGCTACAGTCCACATGAGGGATAAGCGACGCCGAATTTCGCCCTGGGCCAGATCACCGGCCGCGACACGATCCGGGCGCGCCACAGCATGCCGAAGAACCCATTCCGCTTGCCACCCGGCATAGAGCGCCGGCCGTGCTTCAGCAGAAACTCCCGACGCGTTTGATCGCGCGCTCTTAAGTCGATCAAGTGCCTTTTCCGCCAGAGCCCGGACACCTTCAGGCGTACCATTCAACAACGGAATTCGACCCCGCGCTTCAAGATCAGGAATGGCTCGAAACCAGTTCGCCACGCCGACAGAGTAACCGAAGTCGCGCAGAACGGTGTCGTCCGCAGACCCCAGAACCTGCGCCGCCGCAACCATCAAAGATCCAGCGCTGTGGTTGATATAAGCGTCGAAATGCGCCTCATCCTCAAATGGATCTCTGTATATATCCCAACGCCTTACAGAGACATACTCATCTAGCATGGCTGCCAAATGCGGTGACAAGACCCGTGAGAGAGGCGTTACGACCTCGTGCCTCCGAACTGTCTGCCCCTCGGCAATCTCTTGCAATGCATCACGCCACCATTGCAGGCGCATTTCAGCGATCATCGCCTCTTGCGTAACCCACGGTGCGCGGGCGACCTCGACGTTCAACGCATAGAGCGGGAACAACATGGGTCGCACGGTGATTGGCGCTGCCATTACCGCCATAAATCGATCCGGGTCGGCACGATGCACCAAAGCCGCGCAGGCTTTAATGTCGTCATCGAATTCTACGGTCACTCCGCCACCGCGGCATGCGGCCCGCAATCGCGCACCAGTTTCCACTGAATCGCGTCCAAAAGCGCCTCGAACGAGGCATCGACTATGTTGGCGCTGACGCCTACGGTCGACCAGCGCCGCCCCTGCCCGTCTTCGCTATCAATTATGACTCGCGTAACGGCTTCGGTGCCACCCTGGGTTATGCGAACCTTGAAGTCGACCAGCTTCATATCGGCCAACACCTGTGAATACTGTCCGAGATCCTTTGCCAGCGCTTTGGCCAGAGCGTTCACCGGTCCCCGGTCGCTGCCGTTTTCGTCCATGGACTCACTGACCGACAGTTTCTTTTCCCCATCAACCTTTACAACGACAACAGCCTCCGACAGGCTGACCATTTTGTTGTACTTGTTCTTGCGCCGTTCGACGGTGACCTTGTAGCGCTTGACCTCGAAGAACTCGGGCAGTTGCCCCAACTCGTCCCGCGCCAGCAGCTCAAAACTGGCCTGAGCGGTGTCATATGAATACCCCTCAGCCTCGCGCTGCTTGATCCGATCCAGAATACGCCCCAGCGCCGGGTCGCCCTTTTCCACGACCAGTCCAGCCTCGGTCAGACGCTTGCGCAGGTTCGATTGGCCCGCCTGGTTCGACATCGGTATGATCCGCGCATTTCCGACCGCGCCCGGGTCCACATGCTCATAAGTCGACGGGTCCTTGAGGATCGCGCTGGCATGAAGCCCCGCCTTGTGCGCAAAAGCCGAAGCACCGACATAGGCCGATTGCTTGCTGGGAACTCGGTTCAGGATATCGTCCAGCATCCGGCTGACACGTGTCAAACCAGCCAGGGCCTCCGCACTGACGCCGGTATCGAAACCCGACGCATAGGGTTCCTTCAACAATAAAGTCGGGATTAGAGCGGTCAGGTTCGCATTGCCGCACCGCTCCCCCAACCCGTTCAAGGTTCCCTGAATCTGCCGCGCACCTGCATCGACAGCAGCAAGAGAACAGGCCACCGCATTTTCGGTATCATTATGTGTGTGAATGCCCAGCCGCTCACCGGGCAAACCGGCGGCGATCACCTCGGACACAATCCGCGACACTTCCGCAGGAAGTGCCCCTCCATTGGTATCACACAGCACCACCCAGCGCGCACCAGCCTCCAGAGCAGCCCGACACACCTCTACCGCGTACGCGTGATTGTCCTTGTATCCATCAAAGAAATGCTCGGCATCGAACAACGCCTCACGTCCCTGCGCCACGATATGTGCGACCGAGGCCCGGACGTTCTCGACATTCTCCTCCAGAGAAATTCCCAGCGCATGGGAGACGTGATAATCGTGCGACTTGCCGACCAGACAGACAGCCTGCGTGCCCGCATTCATGACTGCCGCCAGAACATCGTCATTCTCAGCCGACCGGCCGGCGCGCTTGGTCATCCCAAAGGCGGTCAGTCGAGCCGTGGTTTTCGGCGCGGCCTCGAAAAACGCGCTGTCCGTTGGGTTCGCACCGGGCCAGCCGCCTTCGATATAGTCAACGCCCAGCTCGTCCAGAGCCTGCGCGATCTGCACCTTCTCGGCGGTCGAAAACTGAACTCCCTGTGTCTGCTGCCCATCCCTTAGGGTCGTGTCGTAGAGGTATAAGCGTTCCTTTGACATCACACCCCCTCCAGCTTGGCGGCATCGAACCCGGCACCGGGTACAAGTTCAACGCTTTCCTTGCTCATTCGAACCTCCACCCCTGCAGCCAGATAGGCGGCTTTCAGTCGGTCCACTTCCGAAAAATCCTTGTTCTGCATTGCAACGGCTCGGGCATCCGCCAACCGGTCTGCATGTGCAGTCAAGTCCACCGAAGCGGTATCCGCCCAGGCTCCCATCTCGGGAACAAGTAATCCCAACAACTGCGCGCTCGCCAGAAGATCAGCCACGTCCCCATCGGCAGCCAGACGGTAGAGTTCCGCCAAAGCGCCCGCCGTGTTTAGGTCGTCACTCAGCGCAGCGACAACCTCGGGCGCCGCGCTGGCGGCGGGCTCGATGCCCGCTGTCAGCGCCCGCCACTTGCGCAGCGTTGCCTCGGCCTCACGCGCCTTTTTCTCGGTCCAGTCCATTGGCTTGCGGTAATGGGTTTGCAAGAAGACAAAGCGGATCACCTCCCCCGGAACGCCCTGTTCCAGCAGATCGTGCACGGTGAAGAAATTGCCCAGCGATTTGGACATCTTCTTACCTTCCACCTGCAGCATTTCATTGTGCAACCAGACGCGAGCGAACTCCCCTTCCGGATGCGCGCAGCAGCTCTGGGCGATCTCGTTTTCGTGGTGCGGGAACATCAGGTCGTTGCCGCCGCCATGAATGTCGAAGCTGTCGCCCAGCAGCTCATAGCTCATGGCCGAGCATTCGATATGCCAGCCCGGACGCCCCCGGCCCCAGGGGCTGTCCCAACCCGGCAACTCATCGGTCGAGGGTTTCCACAGCACGAAATCCATCGGGTTTTTCTTGTAGGGCGCAACCTCAACCCGTGCCCCCGCGATCATGTCATCGATAGAGCGCCCGGACAAAGCGCCATATTTCTCTTTCCAGCTCTCCACGGCAAACAGAACATGCCCCTCGGCTGCGTAGGCATGGCCCTTCTCGATCAGACCCTCGATCATCGCAATCATCTGGCTGATGTATTGCGTTGCGCGCGGCATCTCGTTTGGTTCCAACGCCCCCAGCGCGCCCATATCATGCAGATACCAGCCGATCGTCTCGTCCGAACGCTCCTGCACCAACTGCTCCAGCGTACCCGCGGCCCCGGCTTTCTGACGGGCCAGAGCTGTTGCGTTTATCTTGTCGTCCACGTCGGTGAAGTTGCGCACATAGGTCACATGATCCGCGCCGTACGTTTGCCGCAGCAGTCTGTAAAGTACATCGAACACTACCACTGGACGCGCATTACCCAGATGAGCACGGTCGTAGACAGTAGGTCCACAGACATACATCCGCACATTGTCGGCGCTGATCGGCACGAAATCCTCTTTCGTCCGCGTCCGGGTGTTGTGCAGTTTGATCGTCGTCATCGGTCGGCTCCTAAAGACAGCATGGCTTCTCGCGTTGGCGCGGGCTTAGCAACTTGTCTCAGGGATGAAAACGAAAGAAACCGGCCCGCTTGATAAATCAGCAGGTAATGCAGCAGATAATGATGCAGGTCATCGGGTTCATGGATGTCCTCTATCACGCAGATTGCCAGACGCCAAGCCTTGAGTTCCGTCGCTTCGCATCGCACGCTATTGTGCATGAGCCGCGAGACAGTAAACGCCATTTGCCAAACTCTGCCTGGTGCCGAACTCTCCGACCCGTGGGGTGGAGGACATGACGCTTGGAAAATTGGAGGCAAGATGTTTGCCTGTATTGGAACGGCCAATGATGGCGTTTCCGTCAAAACCCCGGATATCGATACCGCCCAGATGCTGATCGACGCCGGTGTCGGAGAAAAAGCCCGGTATTTCCACCGAAGTTGGATTCACCTGCCCTTCGACTGCGACAAAGACGAGCTGAACCACAGGTTGACCGCTTCGTATGAACTGGTCCGCGCCTCGCTTACTAAAAAAGCTCAGGCCACACTCCCCCCGCGAAGCTGATTGACAAACGGCTACTGCTCTGGCCCTGTCACCAAAAACGACAGGACGGGAGCGGGCTATGAAATTGTCGCAGCGTATCACTCACCTGACCGGAGGCAGCAGCGACGGATGGGATGTGTTCTACCGCGCCCGCCGAATGATCAGCGACGGCTATGCCGTGACCGAGCTTACCATTGGTGAACACGACATCCGAACAGACCCGTCGATTCTGGAGGCCATGGACCTCTCGGCGCGACAAGGTCACACCGGATACGCCATGGTGCCGGGCACCGATTTGCTACGCGATACCGTGGCCGCCAGGCTGCAAGCCCGTACTGGCGTACCCACCACCCGCAACAATGTGTTGATTACACCGGGTGGCCAGTCTGCCCTTTTCGCCGCTCATGTTGCGGTCTGTGATCCCGGGGATGTGGGCCTTTTTCTTGACCCCTACTATGCAACTTATCCAGGCACGATACGGGGTGCTGGTGCTGTGGCACGGGCAGTTCAGACCACAGCCGAAGACACGTTCCAGCCGCGGGCTGAACAGATCGAAGCTGCCGTCGACGGTGCGGTCTCTCTGTTGATCAATACGCCGAACAACCCCACCGGGGTCGTGTATTCGCGCGAGACGCTAGACGATATCGCCACTGTCTGCCGCAACAATGACCTCTGGTTAATTTCGGATGAAGTTTACGACACACAGGTTTGGGATGGCGAACATATTTCGCCCCGGACTCTGCCCAATATGGCCGAGCGCACACTGGTTGTTGGCTCCATGTCAAAATCGCATGCTATGACAGGGTCTCGGTGCGGTTGGGTGGTCGGGCCGGAAGAGGTGATTGGCCATCTCATCAATCTCGCGACGCATACCACATATGGCGTGCCCGGGTTCATTCAGGACGCCGCCAGCTTTGCGCTGAATGCAGGTGCTGAGTTAGAAGAGCAGATTGCCGCCCCCTTCCGCAGGCGTCGTGCACTGGCAGTTGGAATTCTCGAAGCCCAAAACACCGTGGGGCTAATCCCGGCTCAGGGTGCGATGTATCTGATGTTGGATATCCGCGCGACCGGCCTCAGCGGTGAAGGATTCGCCAATGCTTTGCTGGATACTCACGCAATCGCCGTAATGCCCGGTGAAAGCTTCGGCTCTGCTGCTGCCGGTCATGTTCGTGTGGCGATGACCATTGACGATGATCGCTTCGCGACCGCCCTGAACACGATATGCGAATTTGCAGCCGATCTGGCCGATCAGCACGCGGTCACTGCTTAGCGGAATTTAGAACCGGAATGATGTACGCAGGTTGAATACGTTTGAATCCAACCCTCCATCTGTCCGCGTGACGTCGTCAAACTCCTGCCGCAACGCTTCGCCGCTGATGATAAAGCGGTCGTTGATGGGGTAAGCCACTCCGATCCCGTAAACGGCGGCGGTGTCGTTATCCACCGAGGCATCCAATCTGGCCGCGCCAACCACCACATATCCAAGGGCCGAGCCAAAGTCATATCCACCCCGTAGTTTCAGGCGGGTTATGCTGTCGAGGCTGCCTTCGCCTTCACTAAGATCAAATGACAGACGGTTGTACTCCAACTCTCCGCCCAACACAAAATTCCCGAAATCGCGATCATAGCCAATAAATGGGCCGAAAGTTGCATCATTACCGCTTGAACCGTTTGGGCCGTCAGCATCGGTGTATCCAAAGCTGAAACCGGCATAAGGCCCTGTCCAATCCTCAGCCATTGACGGGGCCGCGATGCTCGCCACCAACGTAAAACTGAGGGCCATAAGGGCTTTCATCAATCTCTCCTAAAAACCAAAAGCCAAAGCTTCGACCGCATAGGTTGTAGTAACTCAAAAACTTGGTCCGAGATCGTTAATAATCAATTGAGATCACGAACCACTCTTAAATAAGTGAAGGAACTATAACAGATTTTTACCCATGCCGGAGAAAAACTTGTGCAGACAAATGAACAGTGTGACATCTGCATATATACTTCGCTTTTAGGCACCCAAGTCGCAAACAGAACAGATTGAGACAGAGCACATCGGGATACTGTGTTTCACAAGGTGAGGACCTGAATGCAAAGCGATGTTTGGAAGATTCGGCTGGTCAGCCGCACCATAGGTGCGGACCGCGGTCGTGCGGCGCGTGGTCGACCATCAGGGGTGTGAACTCGGCCACCCTGACACGTCCCCCAAAAAACCGGAATCCAAACCATGAACGATCAAACCCGCACCACATCCCGCAGCGGTGGGCGCGCCGCGCGTCGTGCCGCCCGTGCGACGTCCCTACCCGAACACCTGCGCCCCGTCCGCCCCGGCATGGAAGGCGGTGTCCTCAATGTCCTGACCCAAGCCCAGATCGAACGCATCCACGAAGCGGCGCTAACCGCATTGGAAACGATCGGTTTGGCGGACGCACCACAGAGCGGTATCGACTATCTGGTCGCCGCCGGATGCACTCTGGGCGATGACGGCCGCATTCGTTTTCCCCGCGCGTTGGTGGAAGACACAATCGCCAAGGCCAACCGCTCGGTCACGCTTTATAGTCGTGACGGAAAAACCGATCTAGAGCTATCGGGAACCAAGGTTCACTATGGCACTGCAGGTGCAGCGGTTAGCATGGTCGATGTCCATGGCAACGAATATCGCGACTCGACCGTTCAGGATCTGCACGATGCCGCCCGCATCTGCGAACAACTGGAAAACATTCATTTCGTACAACGCCCCATGGTTTGCCGCGATATCGCGGACAATTTGGAGATGGACCTGAACACGATCTACGCCGCGTGTTCAGGCACGTTCAAACACATCGGTACGTCTTTCACGGAACCCAGCCACGTCGCCCCCGCAATGGAGATGATCTACATGATCGCGGGCGGTGAGGATAAATATCGTGAGCGGCCATTCGTGTCGAACTCGAACTGCTTCGTCGTACCGCCGATGAAATTCGCAACAGAAAGCTGCGAAGTGATGGAGGAGTGCATCAAGGCCGGGATGCCCGTTCTGTTGTTGTCCGCCGGCATGGCTGGGGCCACCGCGCCTTCGACCATTGCGGGGGCGATCGCACAGGCGACGGCAGAATGCCTCGCTGGTTTGGTTTATGTAAACGCCGTAAGCCCCGGCGCTGCTGCGATTTTTGGAACCTGGCCCTTTGGTCTGGACCTGCGCACGGGCGCCATGTCCATAGGTTCGGGCGAACAAGCCCTCCTGACCGCAGGCTGTGCCCAGATGCACCGTTTCTACGACCTGCCGGGTGGTGCCGCCGCCGGCGCGTCGGATTCGAAACTGCCCGACATGCAGGCCGGCTGGGAGCAGATGTGCTCTAACGTCATGGCAGGTCTGTCTGGTCTGAACATGGTGTACGAAGCGGCAGGCATGCATGCCTCACTGCTGGGCTTCTGCCACGAAAGCCTAATCCTCAGCGATGATCTGATTGGTCAGGCCCAACGGTGCGTGCGCGGGATTGAAGTCACAGATGAAACGCTGGCATTGGATCAAATCGCCGAGGTCTGTATGGGTGGACCGGGTCACTATCTAGGCACCGACGCGACACTCAGCCGGATGCAGGCAGACTACGTTTATCCCACCTTCGGAGATCGCACCTCCCCCAAGGAATGGGCGGAGCTTGGCAAACCCGACTTGATCCAAAAGGCGATCAAGCGGAAGGAGGAAATCCTGTCCACCCCATCACCAGCCCGGTTCGATCCGTTGTTGGATGCAGAGCTTCGCGGAAAGTTCAACATTTACCTTCCCTTGTAAGCCTTTAAAAAGCGGCCAGAAAATCTCCGGCCGCTTTTCGCTTAAGTTTAGCCGTCGGTCGCGGGCAACAAGCCAGCTTCCTGCGCAACAGCGATCTCGGCTTCGTCCAAAGCACCGTCACCGTTGGCGTCCATAGCCGAGAAGGTATCCGAGTCGACGTCAGGCAATACGGCCTGTACTTCTTCGATCGTCAGCACACCGTCCCCGTTAGCATCTGCTGAGGACTGCGCGACGGCCAGCGCGGGCAATCCAAATGCAAGGGCGGCAAGAGCGGCTAAAGATTGCGGTTTCATTGTGATGCCTCCTGATAGAGTTTTTTGAGTGTTTGCGTCCGGACATGCACCAGAAACACCGCAACCCACCTGAGTGTCACCCGCATTGAGAGAAACCGGTACTTTCGCGCCAATCTCCGCGTGTTTGGTAGAGTCGCGTTTGCGGCGAGTCGCCGGGCAAAATTCCCCCATAACGTCTCGGCGGTTCTTTCCCGACGCCGGAACAGTGTTCCGGCAAACCTCTGCTCAAATTCGCATGTATGGCTTTAAAAAAGAAAGGGGGCCGAAGCCCCCTGTCAGTTTCGCCTTCCAGGCTCATTTCGTTGACCGCCCGGTGTTTTTTTGCCTGCGGCCTGGACTGCGCATGGGACGAGCGCACCCGCCCCTTGAAAGAGTGGGAGGGAGCAAATATTCCGCCCCACCCTGTTCCCGGCCAACACGGGCATGTCGGCCGAGTGAAGCAAGGCGCCTAGTGGTAAGTCTCAGGCTTTGCCTTGCCCCCTATTCGTCGGGACCGGAAGTCCGGGGGGGAATTCCAGGTCCCTACACCCCGCCTGGCGGGGCGTTTGCCTTAGCTACACCCGCTGGTCGCGCCGCAGGTGTTGCACTTCATGCAGGTGCCGTTTCGCACCAGCGTGTAGTTACCGCATTCGCCGCAAGGGTCACCCTCATACCCCTGCATCTTGGCTTTGGTCCGTGCATCCATCCCGGTTGCGACAGCTGTTTCAGCAGCAGGCGCTTCGAAAGTGGGTGCGGTCTCAGCCATGCCGTTTACTTCAGCCTGACCGCCGTTAAACACCATCAGGTCCTGTGGCAGGCGCTTACGCAGGTAACCCGTCGAGCTGATTTGCTTCAGCACTTCCAAAGACTTGGTTGCCGCGCTGTCGCTGATTTCCGAGACATTCGACAACCCGTCTTCCTCGCCCCGGCCCAAATCATCGAAGGTTGCGCCTTCGGGTTTCACATGGGCCAGATCGGTGCGGTCCAGATAGGACACGGCCAGTTCACGGAAGATGTAATCAAGGATCGACGTCGCGTTCTTGATCGAGTCGTTGCCCTGCACCATCCCCGCCGGTTCGAACTTGGTGAAGGTGAAGGCGTCCACGAACTCTTCCAGCGGCACGCCGTATTGCAGGCCAACTGAAACGGCGATGGCAAAGTTGTTCATCATCGCTCGGAAGCCTGCGCCTTCCTTGTGCATATCGATGAAGATCTCGCCCAGCTTGCCGTCTTCGAACTCACCGGTCCGCAGATAGACCTTGTGACCGCCCACGATGGCTTTCTGAGTATAGCCCTTGCGGCGATGCGGCAGTTTTTCACGATGGCTGCGGATCATTTCTTTGACCACAACCTTCTCGATCACCTTCTCGGCCAGAACGACAGCTTTCTCTTGCGTCGAGCCGCTTTCCAGCACTTCCGCCGCTTCGTCGTCATCCTCGACCAGAGCCGCCGCCAGAGGCTGCGAAAGTTTGGAGCCGTCGCGATACAGCGCGTTGGCCTTCACACCCAACGACCAGCTGAGTTCATAGGCCTTCTGGCAATCCTCTATGGTCGCGTCATTCGGCATGTTGATCGTCTTCGAGATCGCACCCGAGATGAAGCTCTGTGCCGCCGCCATCATGGTGATGTGGCTGTCAACCCCAAGGAAACGCTTGCCTTTCTTGCCGCACGGGTTGGCGCAGTCGAAGATCGCGTAGTGTTCTTCTTTCAGGTGCGGCGCACCTTCCAGAGTCATGGTTCCGCAGACGTGATCGTTGGCCGCCTCGATATCTGCCTTGGTGAAGCCGAGGTGGCGCAGCAGGTCGAAGGTCGGGTCATTCAGCTTGGTCGCCGGGATGCCCAACACACCGGTGCAGAAATCCTCGCCCAGCGTCCACTGGTTGAAGACGAACCGGATGTCGAAGGCGCTTTCCAGCGCGGCGTCCACCTTAGCCAGTTCGTTCGGGCCAAAGCCGTGACCGGTCAGCGAGGTGTGGTTGATTCCCGGCGCATTGCCGATGGTACCGTGACCCACGGCATAGCCCACGATCTCTTCGATCTGAGACGAGGAATAACCAAGCTTCTCAAGCGCCGAAGGAACTGAGCGGTTGATGATCTTGAAGTAGCCGCCACCGGCAAGCTTCTTGAACTTGACCAGCGCAAAGTCAGGCTCGATCCCGGTGGTGTCGCAATCCATTACAAGACCGATGGTGCCGGTTGGCGCGATCACGGTGGCCTGCGCGTTGCGGTAGCCGTTCTTCTCACCAAGGCTCAGCGCCTCGTCCCAGGCCGACATGGCCAGATCGATCAGACGCTTGTCCGGGCAGTTGTTATGATCCAGAGGCACCGGCTTGACGGCCAGCTTCTCATAGCCCTCGGTCACACCCTGCGACGCACGGCGGTGGTTGCGGATGACGCGCAGCATGTGGTCTGCGTTGCGCTCGTAACCTTTGAACGGCCCTAGCTCACCGGCGATTTCAGCCGACGTTGCATAAGCCACACCGGTCATGATCGCGGTCAGTGCACCGCATATCGCCCGGCCTTCGTCCGAGTCATAGCTGTAGCCCATGTTCATCAGCAGACCGCCGATATTGGCATAACCCAGACCCAAGGTGCGGAAATCATAGGACAGCTGCGCGATTTCCTTCGACGGGAACTGCGCCATCGTCACCGAGATTTCCAGCGTCAGGGTCCACAGACGCGAGGCGTGCATGTAATCCGACGCCTGAAACTCACCATCCTTGAGGAAGGTCAGCAGGTTCATCGACGCCAGGTTACAGGCCGTGTCATCGAGGAACATGTATTCCGAGCAAGGGTTCGAGCCGCGGATCTCACCATCTTCGGGGCAAGTGTGCCATTCATTGACCGTGTCGTGGAACTGGATGCCCGGATCGGCACAGGCCCATGCGGCGTGGCCGACCTTTTCCCACAGATCACGCGCCTTAACCGTGCGAGCGACTTTGCCATCGGTGCGGTTGATCAGTTCCCAATCCGCGTCTTTTTCAACGGCGGTCAAGAACGCGTTGGTCACCCGGATCGAGTTGTTCGAGTTCTGGCCCGAAACCGAGCTATAGGCTTCCGAATCCCAATCCGTATCGTAGGTCGGGAATTCGATGCTGTCGTGGCCCTGCTTGGCGTAGTCCAGAACGCGTTTGATATAAGTCTCAGGGATCGCGACCTTTTTCGCCTCGCGAACCGCTTTCTTCAGACTGTCATTCTTATTGGGATCATACGCATCGTCCTGCGCACCGTCCCAAGAGCGGATGGCCTCGAAAATGCCGTTCAGCATCTTCTCGTGCATCTTCGATCCGGCAACGATCGAGGCCACCTTCTGCTCTTCGATCACCTTCCATTCGATGAATTGCTCGATATCCGGGTGATCCGCATCGACGATTACCATCTTTGCTGCTCGACGGGTTGTCCCGCCTGATTTGATCGCGCCAGCGGCGCGGTCGCCGATCTTGAGAAAGCCCATCAGGCCTGAGGACTTGCCGCCACCTGACAGCGCTTCGCCTTCTGCACGCAGATGGCTGAAGTTGGTCCCGGTACCCGAGCCGTATTTGAACAGGCGCGCCTCGCGCACCCACAGATCCATGATGCCGCCTTCGTTCACCAGATCATCGTCGACAGACTGGATGAAGCACGCGTGCGGCTGCGGATGTTCGTAAGCGGATTTCGACTTGGTCAGCTTGCCGGTTTTGTAGTCGACATAGTGGTGCCCCTGCGCCGGGCCGTCGATTCCATAGGCCCAGTGCAGACCGGTGTTGAACCACTGAGGAGAGTTCGGTGCCGCGCGCTGGGTTGCCAGCATGTAACGCATCTCGTCGAAATAGGCGCGCGCATCTTCCTCGGTCGAGAAGTAACCGCCCTTCCAGCCCCAATAGGCCCAAGCACCCGCCAAACGGTCGAACACCTGCTTCGACGACGTTTCGCCACTAAACTCAGCACCTTCAGCGGGAACGGAACGCCACAGGAATTCGGGAACGTCCTTTTCCTTCACCTTTTTGAGAGCGGTCGGAACGCCTGCCTTGCGGAAATACTTCTGCGCGATGACGTCACTAGCGACCTGGCTCCACTTTGCGGGGACTTCGATGTCATCCAGGCGGAAAACGATAGTGCCATCCGGATTTCGAATCTCGGATGTCGCGGACACAAAGTCCAGTTCTGCGTATGCGTCCTGCCCCGATTTGGTGAATTTCCTGTCAATCTTCATGTCCGCAGCCCTAGATTCAAACAACTTGTCCGTTAGCGTCAGGTACGTCTCAGCGACCTATCCGCCGTGCCAGAAAAATGGGCGCAAACGGCCGGGCGCTGCTTTTAACAGCGCGAAACCGACGTTACGGTTGCACGTTAAATTAATGTGCTTTCCAACCCTCGCCCTATGCCTTGCTCTGGTTATTCTACCAGATTTAGTGGCAACCCTTTCGGCTCATACAATTTGGCGTATTCACCCATAGATCGTCAACGCCATTTTTCAGTCATTTTTGAAATCTTTTTTGTTGACCGAATAGTTCCGGCCGAAAGAGTCCGATTCCTCCACAGATTCATCCACCACGCATCACGCGTGGTTTCATATTCGCTCAAAGGAATTAACTGTTTTTCTCAGCATAGTTACCGGCATTTGGTAATCCGAAGGTAAGGTGGCTAGGCTGTTTAAGAATCAAAACCCAGACGCACGGCAAGATAAATGGGTCGCACAATGTGGAAATCGGTTAAGAAAAGGACTCAGGCGTGCTGACAACGTTTCGCTTACTTCCCGTTCTCGGTCTTATCGTTGCCTGTGCACCACAAGATGTGCCCCCACCTTCGCGCAGTGCGCAGTTCGACAGTTACCCTCAACGGCTGTTCGACACGTTTGAGATCGAATGCAACGGACCGGGCGAAGAGTTCAGCAAAACTGGCAGCCGAGTGTTTGAATGCGCCGAATTGCTGCCCCCCGAAACCACCGCCTATCTGATTCTCAATTACGACGGGTACCCGCAGGACCTGCCCAAAAGTATATTGCGGATGGTCTCGACCAAAAACTCAACGGGCTATCGTGTAGACGCCGAGTTGTTTTTCGATGTTCCGCAACAGAAAGGCGCATCAGTTCAGGTTCCAGTGGAAAGCAAAGCACTGGATCAGGCGATTAGCGCTCTGTTCCAGTCTATGGGTGGATCACCAACATAAGTTGAAGAAGTGGTCGGGGCGGCAGGATTCGAACCTACGACCCCCTGTACCCAAAACAGGTGCGCTACCAGACTGCGCCACGCCCCGGACCGTGCGCCTTCCTAACGATGCCGTTCTGATTTGAAAAGCCCTAACAGGGCCAAATTGCCGGACCTTGCGAAAAAATTTCGTGCTGCATCTGCGTTCCCGGCGTAATCAGGTAGCGCGACGCAAGCCCCGCGTTGATTTCAAGTACTGCATAGATCGAATCTCCGCCTTCGATCAGCGACTCGTCCCCAGGAATCGCATTTTCATGAACGTGGACAACCGTACCGGTACGATCCAGAAAAATGATGTCTAAGGGAATCAGCGTGTTTTTCATCCAGAACGCTGTCCGTTGCGGCGGATCGAATACAAACAACATGCCCGAACGTTTCGGCATCGACTCGCGGAACATCAAGCCGCGCGCTCTTTCCTGCCGGCTAATTGCAAGTTCTACGTTGAAATTGAGCTGTGTCTTGTCGTTGCGCAGATTGACGCGGTCATTCTGACACGCTGCTAGCACCTCTCCGGTCCATAGCGTTGTTAAACCAGCAAGAACCGCGAGAGATTTCAACATGTTCGATCAGTCGTCCAGTGCCGCTTCCCAAGCCAAAACCTGGGCAGCCATACGCCCACGTTTACCATCGATGACGCGCATAGCCAGCGCTTCACCCGGTTGAAGATCAGCAAGCCCAGACCGGCGTAATACCTCGATATGCAGGAATACGTCTTCGCCCCGACCAAAGACATTGGCAAAACCAAAGCCCTTGCCCTTGTCGAACCACTTCACCCGTGCCGCCTCAAGTGGTGCTTCTGCAATGACCGCAGGATCAAGCTCGGCAAAGTCCGACAACATCATTGAGTCGGTACGCACAGGAGGATCGACACTGATAATCTCGACTGCCTGAACACCTCGATCAGTTCGGTGCGTCATGATCTCGATCCCGGCACCATCTGCGACCGAGCTTTGACCAAAGTTACGCAAGACGTTCACATGCAACAGAATATCCGGACCGCCCTCATCCGACACAACGAAGCCGTACCCCTTGGCAGGGTCGAACCATTTCACGTGTCCATGGACGCGGTACATATTATTCAGGTCTTCTGGCACGGTTTTCCCATCGCGAAAGTTAATGGTTCGTTAAGGGTCCGATGTGTATGGGATTGGTGCGTAAATTCAAGCTGAAAAAACCCTTTGGTTTCTTGTCTTTGCATTTCACGATACGCGAACATCACGGATTCAACCTCTGCACTTTCCACGCCGAGCCCACCTGGTCCCGGCACCACTGAAACCTGTCGTGCAGCCTGAATGCACCATCGGCCCAAAACTCGATCTCGGTCGGTACTAACCTGTATCCACCCCAAAATGGCGGCCTTGGAGGATTCGGCCCCAGCTTCGCGGTCACCTTCGCAACCTCTGCCATCAAAACAGTACGGCTGCTCAGGGGGCGAGATTGCTTTGATGCCCAAGCCCCCAGACGGCTTTTCAACGAGCGAGACGCATAATATTGATCAGCCTGCGGTCCGCTTTCCCGTGTGATTGTACCACGAACACGGATTTGGCGCCGCAATGATTTCCAATGCATCACAAATGCAGCTTTGCCGGCGGAATCAAGTTCGACCGCCTTGGCGCTTTCGTAATTGGTGTAGAACACAAAAGCATCGGATTCGATTTCCTTTAACAGCACCATGCGCACGTTGGGCATGCCTTCCGAATCCACGGTTGCCAACGCAATAGCGTTGGGATCGTTTGGCTCGCTGTCTTTGGCCTCGTCCAGCCACCGCGCCGCAATTTCAAACGGATCGGTGCCGGCGAATATGCCGTCGCGCTCAGTCATTTCCATCCCCCGGAAACTTTTGATCACTACCCTAGGGCGAGAACCCGCCACGGGCAAGAGTTCGCGGCCTTGATGCAGCGCATCCAATGGCATAAACCAACCCAACATGACGCGAAGACAGGCGGAGAACCGAACATGTCAAATCAGTTGATGGCCGGAAAGCGCGGCCTCATCATGGGACTGGCCAATGATAAATCAATCGCATGGGGAATCGCCCGCGCGTTATCCGAAGCCGGGGCCGAGCTGGCCTTTTCCTACCAAGGCGAAGCCCTGAAGAAACGGGTCGACCCGCTGGCGGCTCAACTGGGCAGCGAAATCGTTTTGCCTTGCGATGTCAGTGACGAGGCATCGATTGATGCCCTGTTTTCTTCGCTGGAAGAGAAATGGGGCAAGCTGGACTTTATAGTTCACGCCATCGGCTTTTCCGACAAGAACGAGTTGCGTGGCCGCTACGTCGACACCAGCCGTGCGAATTTCAAGCTCACCATGGACGTATCGGTCTATTCCTTTACCGCTGTGATGCAGCGCGCCGAGAAGATGATGTCAGAAGGCAGCAGTGCCGTGACCCTTACCTACTATGGTGCGGAACAAGTAATGCCCCACTATAACGTGATGGGCGTCGCCAAAGCCGCGCTGGAGGCTTCGGTGAAATATCTGGCCGAAGACTTGGGCAAGGATGGTATCCGCGTGAATTCGATCTCGGCCGGTCCTATCAAAACGCTGGCCGCCAGCGGCATCGGCGATTTCCGCTACATCATGAAGTGGAACGAATACAACTCGCCCCTGCGCCGCAACGTAACCATCGACGATGTTGGCAAATCAGCTCTCTATCTGCTGTCCGATCTCAGCAGCGGCGTAACCGGAGAAAACCTGCACGTCGATTCGGGCTATCACATCGTCGGCATGAAAGCCGTCGACGCCCCTGACGTTGAAAAAGGTTAAGACAATGAGCGCCAAAGACCGCCTTCCCCACGAAAAAGGCTTTCACATTAGTTGGGACCAGATTCATCGCGACTCGCGTGCTTTGGCGTGGCGCCTGGATGGTCAGGGCCCTGATGAGGGCGCCTGGCGCGCCGTCGTCGCTATCACACGCGGGGGCATGGCCCCGGCGATGATCGTCAGCCGAGAATTGGACATCCGCACTGTCGACACGATTAGCGTGCGCTCCTATCACCATCAGGAACAAGGCGAAGCCGAAGTCCTGAAGGCGCCGGATGCTGAACTGATGGGCGATGGTGAGGGCGTTCTGATCATCGACGACCTTGTCGACAGCGGCAAAACGCTGGAACTGGTGCGCGCAATGTATCCCAAGGCCCATTTTGCGACCGTATACGCTAAACCCAAAGGCCGCCCGATGGTGGATACATTCATCACCGAGGTTAGCCAGGACACGTGGATCTTCTTCCCGTGGGATATGGCTCTGCAATATGTCGAGCCCTACCGCGGCACCGACTGATCTTTTGCCCAAAATCTAGGACCACGCATGACCCGGACCCGCACCGCCGCCACCTTCGCCCCTCCGGTGATGGAGGCGCGGCGTTGGCTTGAGGGTGTGGATTTTTCCGAAGACCGTCCTCTGATCAATGTCAGCCAAGCGGCCCCGGTCGACCCGCCACCTTTGGGGCTGCGTCAGGCCATGGCCGCGTTTGCCGTGACCGAAGACAGCGCGCATCTATACGGCCCGGTTCTGGGCAATCCTGATCTGCGCGCGGAATTGGCAACGCAAATCGGCCAGCATTACGCCGCTGAGGTCGCACCGGATCAAGTCGCGATCACCTCGGGCTGCAATCAGGCCTTTGCTGCCACGATCTCGGCCATCACTGATGAAGGGGATGAGGTCATCCTGCCAACCCCATGGTATTTCAACCACAAAATGTGGCTGGACATGGCTGGGGTGCGCGCCGTTGATCTGAAAACCGACAATAGCCTTCTGCCCGATGTGGACGCCGCCTGCGCGCTGATTACTGATAAGACCCGTGCCATTGCGCTGGTGACACCAAACAATCCCGGGGGCGTGGAATATCCTTCCGATTTGGTCCGTGCGTTTTATGATCTGGCACGCGAAACGGGACTACGTCTGTTGGTCGATGAAACCTATCGTGATTTCGACAGTCGCAGCGGCCCTCCCCATGAGCTTTTTCAACAGCCGGGATGGGACAATACGCTCGTCCATCTCTACTCCTTTTCCAAAGCCTATCGCCTGACAGGTCACCGCGTTGGCGCGATTGCAACCGGGGCCGACCTGCTATCCGAGGTCGAAAAGTTTCTCGATACGGTGGCAATCTGCCCCAGCCAGATCGGCCAGTTCTCGGCCCTTTGGGGTATGCAGAATCTCTCGCAATGGGTGGCCGGAGAACGCGACGAAATCCTCGACCGCCGCGTCGCGATTCAGGAGCAATTGCCTCGCCTGACCGACAAGGGCTGGCGCTTGCTGGGGTTGGGTGCCTATTTCGCCTATTTCGAACATCCGTTCGACATTCCTTCGGACGAACTGGCGCGCCGTCTGGTGCCCGAAGCCGGCATCCTATTGCTGCCCGGTACGATGTTCATGCCCGAGGATGACCTTGCCGGAAAACGTCAGGTCCGCATCGCCTTTGCAAATCTCGACCGCGCAGGAATCGCGCAATTGTTCAAACGGCTGGAAGCACTATCCTTCTGAGCTTGCCCCCCGGCGGTGCGCGTCGTATTCAGGGCCGCAACCGACAGGGCAGTTATTGCCACAGAATAAGAGGGCACCATGGCCGCAGGCATGAAAAACCTATCGAAGACCTTTGTCTGGATCCTCATGGGCCTATTGATGCTGGGCCTTGCAGGCTTTGGAGCAACCAGCCTGACTGGCACCGTGCGCACCGTCGCGCAGGTTGGCAACGAAGAGGTTTCGATCAACGAGTATGTTCGCGAATTGCAGCGCGAGATCCGCGCAGTGGAGCAACAAACCGGCCAGCCTCTGCAAATCTCGCAAGCGCATGAGTTCGGGTTGGACCAACTGGCACTGTCACGCCTGACCGCTTTGGCCGCGTTGGACAATGAGGTCGGTGAACTGGGAATCTCCATCGGGGACGAGAACCTGCAAAAGGAAATTGTCGCCATTCCGGCCTTTCAAGGCGTCAACGGCACCTTCGACCGCGAAGCCTATCAGTTCCAACTCGATCAGGTTGGCATGACGGATACTGAGTTCGAATCGGACCTGCGCAAGGAATCCTCCCGTACGATCGTACAGAATGCCGTTGTCAGCGGAGTTGAAATGCCTTCGACCCTGACGCAGGTGTTGACCGACTATGTCGGCGCTCGCCGCAGCTTTACCGTCGCTACGATTGGACCAGACGCGCTTTCCTCGCCCATTGCTGAACCGACGGACGAACAGATTCAGGCCTATTATGATGAGAACGCCGATCAGTTCACCCTGCCCCGCACCAAACAGCTGACCTATGCGATTTTGTCACCTGATATGCTGCTCGACAGTGTCGAGGTCGATGAGGACTCGGTGCGCCGTCTCTATGATCAACGCGCCTCGGAATTCTATCAGCCCGAACGTCGTTTGGTTGAACGCCTGACCTACCCGAACCAAGAAGCAGCCGAGACGGCAAAAGCCCAACTAGAAACTGGCGGCGCCTCTTTCGAACAACTGGTGCGTGATCGTCAGCTTGAACTCAGCGATATCGATCTGGGCGACGTAACGCGTGAGGAACTGGGTGAGGCTGCAGACGCTGTTTTCGCTGCCGATCTGGACAGCGTGGTTGGCCCGCTGCCTTCAACTTTCGGCCCCGCCCTGTTCCGCATCAACGGCTCGTTGGCGGAAAACAACACCCCGTTCGAAGACGCCGCCCCCGCCCTGCGCGAGGAACTGGCCGCGGACCGCGCCCGCCGCCAGATTGAAGCCCAGGCCGAAGACATCGACGACCTGCTGGCCGGCGGCGCAACGCTGGAAGAGCTGACAGACGAGACCGAGATGGAACTGGGTCAAATTGACTGGACTCGTCAGAGCGACGACGGTGTCGCGGCCTATGACGGTTTCCGCACCGCCGCCGAAGCGGTGAACGAAGGCGATTTCCCCGAGGTTGGTTTTCTTGAGGATGGCTCGATCTTTGCTCTGCGCCTGAACGAAGTACTCCCCCAGCGCCCTGAACCTCTGGAAACCGCTCGGGATCGGGTGGCTGCTGCTTGGACGCAAGCGGAAACCAATAAGGCACTAGAGGAGCAAGCCAATTCGGTTCTGGAGCAGTTGAATTCGGATGGTGACTTCACAACCACGGGACTGCCGTTCCGCGTCGAAAACGCCCTGACCCGAACTGCGTTCCTGGACGATGTGCCAACAGATTTCATGGTTCAGGTCTTTGAAATGGAACCCGGCGCGCTGCGTGTTGTCCCCGGTGCTGGTTCCGCTTTCATCGTGCGTTTGGAAGAACTGCTGCCGCCCGCCGAAACAGACGAACTGCGTCAAGCTCAGACCGCGCTTGAGGCACAGCTTAATCAGGCGCTGGCACAGAACATCTTCGACGCCTATGTGCGCGATGCGCAAACCCGCGCGCGCCCCGTTATTGACCAACGCGCGCTGAACGCCGTGCAGTCGAGCTATTAAAAGAGACCGAATATGGCACTGACCCCTGAGTTCGACAGTTTCGCACGCGCATATGAGGCCGGCGAAAACCAGGTCGTATATACCCGTCTGGCGGCGGATCTGGATACGCCTGTCTCGCTGATGCTCAAACTGACGGGCGCGCAAAAAGACGCCTTTATGTTGGAATCCGTGACCGGTGGAGAGGTACGTGGGCGTTACTCTATCATCGGGATGAAACCAGACCTAATCTGGCGTTGCCGAGGTGAGGCGTCCGAATTGAACCGCTCAGCCCGGTTCGATGCTGAGGCGTTTGAACCGCAGAACGGCAACCCGATGGACAACCTGCGCGACTTACTCGCTGAAAGCCGTATTGAGTTGCCGGACGACCTGCCTCAGGCCGCTGCCGGACTGTTTGGTTATCTAGGATATGACATGGTGCGACTGGTAGAATATCTACCGGATGTGAACCCCGACCCTTTGGGCCTGCCTGACGCCATCATGTTGCGCCCGTCGGTCATCGCAGTCTTGGACGGCGTAAAAGGCGAAGTAACAGTTGTTTCCCCCGCTTGGGTGGCCGAAGGGCAATCGGCCAAGGCCGCCTATGCCCAGGCAGCCGAGCGTGTGATGGACGCCGTGCGCGATCTGGAACGCGCCATGCCCGCAGAGACTCGCGATCTGGGTGACGCGTCCGAGGTTGCGCCTCCAGTGTCGAACTTCACCAAGTCCGGCTACATGGAAGCGGTCGAGAAGGCCAAGGAATACATCCGCGCGGGTGACATCTTTCAGGTCGTCCCCGCACAGCGCTGGACACAAGACTTCCCGCAGCCACCTTTTGCGCTCTATCGCTCATTACGTCGCACTAACCCGTCGCCCTTTATGTTCTATTTCAACTTCGGCGGCTTTCAGGTTGTAGGTGCCAGCCCCGAGATTCTGGTGCGCGTCTTTGGTGATGAAGTTACGATCCGGCCAATTGCAGGCACTCGCCCGCGTGGCGCTACCCCCGAAGAGGACAAGGCCAACGAAGTCGACCTGCTGGCTGACAAGAAGGAACTGGCCGAGCACCTGATGTTGCTGGATCTGGGCCGCAACGACACCGGCCGCGTGGCCAAGATCGGTACTGTGCGCCCTACCGAAGAGTTCATCATCGAGCGCTACAGCCACGTGATGCACATTGTGTCGAACGTGGTCGGAGAGCTGGCCGACGACAAAGACGCGCTGGACGCCTTTTTTGCCGGGATGCCCGCGGGAACTGTCTCGGGCGCACCAAAGGTGCGCGCGATGGAGATCATCGACGAGCTAGAACCAGAAAAGCGTGGCGTTTATGGCGGCGGTGTTGGGTATTTCAGCGCCGGCGGCGACATGGATATGTGTATCGCTCTGCGGACAGCCATCGTGAAGGACCAAAAGCTGTATATTCAAGCGGGCGGTGGTGTCGTATACGACAGCGACCCCGAGGCGGAATATATGGAGACCGTCCACAAATCGAACGCCATCAGGCGTGCCGCTGCCGACGCAGCGCGGTTTACGGGTTCAGGTAACAGCTAAGCAATGCGGCTGCCCCATGTGGCAGCCGCTTGCGTTTTCAGGCTTTACTGGACTTCTTTCATCATCACTGCGGAAATCGGAGCCATTGCGACACGGTTGCCGCGATCTTCTAGCCCCCAGAGCAACAGGGCCGAAATTGTATCGGGCCGCAAACGACCCAGCATGACCACGGTCCCCTCCTGACCTGCGCGAAACGCGGCTTGGTCAAGAAAGCGGCGCATAATCTTGGGGTCCTGACGCGCGCCGTCGATATCGCGGAAAATCACACCTGAGGGAACCCCATTCCGCGCAGCCAGCTTTTGCACGGTATTCAGACCGTTATCCTGAGTAATCAGACCCCGACCAGTGCCAGCGGCAATCGCTGCCACCTGATCGGCCAGTTTACGGTTCCCCTGAATTCCCGAGTTCACTCCCTCCAGAATGCCCACCGTTTCCGGCAGAGTATTCAGCCAAACTTCCATAGACACTTCGGCATCCTGTGCGCTGGCAGCTTCGGGCAAATCAGCCAGGGCCAAAACTTCAAAACCAGCCTCACGGTGACGCGCCATCTTTTCGGCGGCCTCGGGGTCTGAAGGGCTGACGGCAAAGCTTAGAGGGTACGGAAAGTCGTGCAGCGCCTCGGCACCATAGGCTCCCTCATCATCGATCAGAATGATCGACATCAACGGCTTGGCATCGGGGTTGTCGAATTCGGCGGCGAAGGCTTCGATAGGTTTCCCGGGAATGATTACTTCTGTCGTTGCGTCACCCTCTTGGGCGCCCTCATCGCGCTCAGTCAACGGCACCACACGCTTACCGATGGTTGGAATTGCAGACGCTTCACCGTCACCGCCGATCTGTGGCACGGAAGCGATCCGAGGCAGATTGCGCGGAGCTGTATCCTCGTCCCCTTCAACAGCAATCGGACTGTCCTCAAAGGGGTTTGCCTCGGGCTCTTGGGTGCTGAGATCAGCCACTTCCGGTTCCGCCTTTGGGGCAACCTCGGCAATTTCAGGTTTGGGCTGAACAGCTGGCACCTCCAGCGATACATCTGGAAGAGATTCAGTATTGGGTGAGCTTTGCACCAGTGGCGGAGACTGCGGCGCAATCGGTGCCTCTGTCATCACACTAACCGGGGGCGAACTGGGCGCAACGGGCGCTTCAACCTTAACCGAGGCGTCCTTCACCTGAGGCTGCGCCTCGGGCTCGATCTCAACATCCGACAACTCGGCGAGTGTATCCATCTGATTGGCACTGGACTCTGGCGCGGCCGGAGGCAAATCAAGCACATCGCCATCGCCAATCGCCTCAGCAGCATCCGCGACCACGTTCGGAACCTCGACAACCGCCGGTTCCGGAGTCGAGATCACCACGTCCGGTTTTTTCGTCAGGGGCGTGTTCAGCGACATTACTGCCCCCAACACTAGGACAACGATCGTTCCCACGATCATTCCACTGACAAATCCGCCCATACCATTTTGCCTCTCGTTCTGGCCCTGCATCGATCACATGTCCGCCGTCTGCTGCGGCATTTGCTTACCAGAGCGCCAAGAACGGGATGTCCCCTTGACGCTGCCGCGCAAGCCTGAGCATGTATGTCCCGACATTATACCGTGGCTCGGGGCTGCATCGCCAGCCCGAAATGCCCAAGCCGAGACAAGTATCCAAATGCTGCTGCTGATCGACAACTACGACTCGTTTACTTACAACCTCGTACATTATTTAGGCGAACTGGGAGCCGAAATGGTCATTCGGCGGAATGATGCCTTGGATGTTCAGGAAGCGATGGCCATGAACCCCGCTGGTATTCTTCTTAGCCCCGGCCCTTGTGATCCGGACCAGGCCGGAATCTGCCTCGCCCTGACTGAGGCGGCCGCCGAGACGAAGACACCACTGATGGGTGTATGTTTGGGGCACCAGACGATTGGACAAGCTTTTGGCGGCGACGTGATCCGGTGCCACGAGATCGTGCATGGAAAGATGGGCAACATGCACCACACCGGCAAAGGCGTGTTCGCTGGGCTACCCTCACCGTTTGAGGCGACGCGTTATCACTCGCTGGTGGTCGATCCCAAAACCCTGCCCGACTGCCTTGAAATCACTGCCGAGTTGGAAGACGGCACCATCATGGGACTTCAGCACAAAGAGTTGCCCATTCATGGTGTCCAGTTCCACCCGGAATCCATCGCCTCTGAGCACGGCCACGCCCTACTCAAGAATTTCCTGTCCGAGATGAAAGTCCCCGCATGAGCGACGCTCTGAAACCGCTGATCGGAGCCGCCGCCGACCGGCCCCTGACCCGCGCCGAGGCTGAACAGGCCTTTGGTATCCTGTTTGACGGCGAAGCCACGCCCAGCCAGATCGGCGGGCTGCTGATGGCCATGCGCACCCGTGGCGAAACGGTCGAAGAATACGCCGCCGCAGCCGCCGTCATGCGCGCAAAGTGCAATGCCGTGAATGCCCCTGCCGGTGCAATGGATATCGTTGGTACCGGCGGCGACGGCAAAGGCACGCTGAACATCTCAACGGCCACGGCCTTTGTTGTCGCCGGTGCCGGAGTCACCGTTGCCAAGCACGGCAACCGCAATCTCAGCTCGAAATCCGGGGCGGCAGACGCTCTGGGCCAGCTTGGGATCAACGTGATGGTCGGCCCAGAGGTCGTTGAAAAAGCTTTGAAAGAGGTCGGTATCGGGTTCATGATGGCCCCGATGCATCACCCGGCTATCGCCCATGTCATGCCATCACGGCAAGAGCTTGGGACGCGAACGATTTTCAACATCCTCGGCCCGCTCACCAACCCTGCCGGCGTCAAACGCCAGCTGACTGGTGCCTTTAGCCGCGAGTTGATCCGCCCGATGGCCGAAACGCTGGGTCTGCTTGGGTCGGACCGCGCTTGGCTCGTGCACGGCTCGGACGGCACAGATGAGCTGACGATCACCGGCATCAGCTGGGTTGCCGCGCTTGAGGATGGTGTTGTCAAAGAAGTCGAGCTTCACCCCGAAGACGCGGGTCTGCCAGTTCATCCGTTCGAACACATCCTAGGCGGCACGCCGGAAGAAAACGCTGTCGCTTTCCGCGCACTGCTGGACGGTAAGCCCTCGGCCTATCGTGATGCCGTTTTGCTGAATTCGGCCGCCGCGCTGGTGGTTGCAGATGCCGCAACCGACCTGCACGAAGGCGTCGCCAAGGCCGTCGAAAGCATCGACAGCGGAAAAGCAAAAGAAAAAATCGCGGCACTGGCCCGAATGACTCAGGAGGCCGCATGACCGAGACGGTACTAGATAAGATAAAAGCCTATAAGCTGGAAGAAATTGCAGCAGATAAAGCTGAGAAATCTTTGGAAACGCTGGAATCTGAGGCCAGGTTCGCGCCAGAGGTTCGCGGCTTTGCACAAACGCTGCAAAAGGCGGCGCGTCGCGGTTATGGCTTGATCGCCGAGGTCAAAAAAGCCAGCCCGTCCAAAGGCTTGATCCGCCCTGACTTCGATCCGCCCGCTCTCGCCAAAGCCTATGAAGACGGCGGTGCAGCCTGCCTGTCTGTGCTAACCGATACGCCCAGTTTTCAGGGCGCAAAGGAATATCTAACCGCGGCCCGTGCGGCGACCTCGCTGCCAGCCTTGCGCAAGGATTTCATGTACGACCCCTATCAGGTGGTCGAAGCGCGCGCTTTAGGCGCGGATTGCATCCTGATCATCATGGCCTCGGTCGAAGATGGTCAGGCAGCTGAACTGGAACAAACTGCTTTTGACTGGGGTATGGACGTTCTGATTGAGGTCCACGACGAGGCAGAGCTGCAACGCGCAACGCAACTGAAAAGCCCCCTGATTGGCATAAACAACCGCAATCTCAAAACCTTCGAGACTTCGCTAGATACCACACGCCGGCTGTCAAAGCTTGTACCGGGCGACCGGACCATTGTATGTGAAAGCGGTCTCAGCACATCTGAAGATTTGGCTGATATCGCACGCTATGGCGCGCGTTGTTTCTTGATTGGTGAAAGCCTGATGCGCCAGGACGACGTTGCCAACGCGACCCGGCAATTGCTGTCAAACCCACTGATCCCCGGAGTGATGTGATGCCGCTGACCCATTTTGATGCTCAAGGCCAAGCCCATATGGTTGATGTTTCGGATAAGGCCGTCACAGATCGGGTTGCAGTGGCGGCTGCCTACATCAAGATGGCTCAGGAAGCCTTTGATTTGATTTCGCAAGGACGCGCCAAGAAAGGTGATGTGCTGGGCGTTGCACGCCTTGCGGGCATAATGGGAGCAAAGAAAACGCCTGATCTGATCCCGCTGTGTCATCCACTGCCAGTCACAAAAGTTGCAGTCGAGTTAACGTTGGACCCAGATCTGCCCGGTGTACGGATAGAAGCAACTGTTAAAACCTCTGGCCAGACTGGCGTAGAGATGGAAGCATTGACCGCTGCCTCGACCGCGGCACTGACCGTTTATGACATGACCAAAGCCGTCGATAAAACCATGGAGATCGGCGGCATCCGCGTTCTGTTAAAAGACGGCGGCAAATCAGGACGTTACGAAGCGAAATGATCACCGTCAAAGAGGCCCGGGCACTACTTTTTGATCTCGTTTCCCTGCTTGAGTCCGAAATGGTACCGCTTGCCGAGGCCGCAGGACGCGTTCTGGCGGAAGATGTCAGCGCAACCCGCGACCAACCGCCGTTCGCGGCGTCATCTATGGATGGTTATGCGCTTAAATCGACCGAGGTCGAATTGCACGCAATGTTCAAGGTCATCGGTGAATCCGCAGCTGGTCACCGATTCGACGGCACCATCGGCGCAGGGCAAGCGGTTCGTATCTTCACCGGCGCTCCGGTTCCTGAAGGCGCGGATTTCGTAGTAATCCAAGAGGATACGGAACAGCGCGGGGATCTCCTCACGATCACGGACGATCCCGGCCCGAAACCAAACATCCGTCCCGCGGGCATTGACTTCACCTCTGGCGCGAAAATTACTGCACCGCGGATACTTCGGCCAGAAGACATCGCCCTGATGGCGGCAATGAACATCCCAGCTGTGCCCGTAAAGCGCAAACCCGTGGTCGCGTTGATTTCGACCGGGGATGAGTTGGTAATGCCCGGCGAGACCCCCGGCCCGGACCAGATTATCGCGTCAAACACTTTTGGGTTGAAAGCACTTCTGGAAAACGTGGGCGCTCAGGTGCGTATCCTTCCGATCGCACGTGACACGCTCGCCTCGCTGGAAACAGCGTTTAAACTGGCTGAGGGCGCTGATCTGGTTGTCACCATCGGTGGCGCTTCGGTAGGAGAATATGACCTGGTCGCCGATGTCTCACAGGGGCTGGGAATGGAGCGGTCTTTCTACAAAATCCGCATGCGTCCCGGCAAACCTCTGATGGCCGGTCGTTTGGGCAACGCCGCGATGGTTGGCTTGCCAGGAAACCCTGTCAGCGCAATGGTTTGCGGTTATCTGTTCTTAGTGCCGATGCTTCGTCGTATGTTGGGCATCGCACAAACGTTGCCTCCGTTCCAACGTGCCCGGTTGGCTGAGCCTATTGGTAAAAACGGCCCGCGCGAACATTACATGCGCGCGGTTCTCAGCGAGGACGGTATCCGGGCCTGCGGAGATCAGGACAGCTCGCTGCTTAGCGTCCTGGCACAGGCCAACGCGTTGCTGGTGCGTGAACCGCATGATCCAGCGCGCTCTGCCGGAGATGAGGTGTTGTACCTCCCGATTTAGGAAGCTTCAATTTCATTGACACAAAACGTGAACATGCGTAGAACAAAAGAAAACGCATAACCGACGAGGTGTGAGCAATGCTGACCAAGAAACAGTTGGATTTGTTGGAATTCATCCACAAACGCGTTCAAGCGGACGGTGTTCCGCCTAGTTTCGACGAAATGAAGGCCGCGTTGGATTTGCGATCGAAATCCGGCATTCATCGCCTGATCACGGCACTGGAAGAGCGTGGCTTTATCCGTCGCCTTGCCCATCGCGCTCGAGCGATTGAGATCGTGAAGCTGCCGGAAAGTCTTGGCGGCGAGCCAACGGCTGCTTTCAAACCCCGTGTTATCGAGGGCGACAGGCCCGAAGGTCCACGCCCGGCCAATTTTGAACCCGTGACAGTGGATGCTCTGGAACTGCCTGTGATGGGGCGTATTGCAGCTGGTGTTCCAATCGAGGCCATCAGCCACGAATCTCACCGCGTTGCGGTGCCCGGCAGCATGGTCTCGGGCAAAGGCGATCACTACGCTTTGGAAGTACGCGGAGATTCAATGATCGACGCGGGCATAAATGACGGCGACGTCGTGGTTATCCGGGAATCCAGAGTAGCAGATAATGGCGACATCGTTGTGGCACTGGTCGAAGATCAGGAAGCTACGTTGAAGCGCTTCTTCCGGCGCGGCAATGCCATCGCACTCGAAGCCGCAAACCCCGCCTACGAAACCCGCGTTTTGCCTGAAGACAAAGTCAAGGTTCAGGGGCGACTGGTCGGGTTGATCCGAAGCTATTGAGCACTTTTAACGGTTGTTCCTGACCATCTGCGGCGACCACAAGCGGTGGCCGATCAACTCTCGGCTGGTTGTTATTTGTCCGTTTGAAATAGCTAGGCTTCCGGTCTCCTTCAGTCGTTCTCGGTCAAAAAGGCCACAATCTCCTATGAGATCCAGATCAACTGAAGAGACGATGATCTGGTTCTTCTGACATTCCGTTAATCCTTGAGCGGCTCGTTTTCCGGTAATGTGAACCAGTTCCTTACCCCGCCATACATAGCGCGGAGCCGTGCCTTCAAGATCGGGCCAACGCCCAGCAGCATTGATCTGATCCACGCCGTCCCCATCATTCTCCAACCAAACAGTGGCAATGAACCCGCTACCCTTTTCCTTGCTAAGCGCCCTGCCATTTTGGGTCATGATCCCCACCAATCCCCCGGAATCCGCGATCAGAATCTCTGGCCGGTGTCCTTGCCCCCACAATAAAAAGGCTGCCGCGAGTGGTATAAGGCCAGCCCATTTTGCCCGCCCGCGCCAAAGGGCCAACCATAGGGCTCCGAGTGCAAACATCGGCAAGACATAGTGCGGCGGGCTGGTGACAAACCCCTGTGCCCCGTCTAGCCCCGAAACCTTGTCTGAGACGATTAGAATCCACTGCAACCCCAACCCCATAACGTGAAGCGGAAATGCCTCCAGTCCGAACGGTGCCAGCAATGCGGCAACAAAGGCAGCGGGCACAACGATCGTGCCCATAACTGGCACTGAAAGCATGTTGGCCAGTAGCCCATAGTGAGACATGGTGTTGAAATGCGCCGCTCCGATTGGAGCGGTCGCCAACCCCGCGATGGCAGACGACATCAACAACCCGACCACCGGCTTCAGCCATTTTGGACCAGGCAGCGGGTGAAAGTCCCTCAGCGCTCCAAAAACTGCGACTAGCGCCGTCGTCGCTGCAAAGGACATCTGAAAACCCGGGCTCAGCAAGGATTCGGGACGCAGCGTCAATACGATCAGTGCAGCCACAGCCACTGCGCGCAATGAAATGGCTCGGCGGTCAATCAGAATAGCGCCCAGCATAACACTGGCCATAACAAACGCCCGTTCCGTTGCGACGTTGCCGCCAGACAACAACAGGTAGATTACCGCTGCGGCAAGCGCACAAACTGCCGCCAACTTGCGCACTGGCAATCTTAGAGCAACGGTGGGAATGGCCGACAGTCCCAACCGACAGACAAGAAATACGAATCCGGTCAGCAACCCCATGTGAAGACCTGAGATTGCCAGAAGATGTGCCAGATTCGATGCGCGCAGAGATTTCAGCGTCCCCTGCCCCATGCCACTGCGATCTCCGGTGGTGACGGCAGCGGCGAAGCCACCAATCTCTCCGGGAAGGATTGCGCGCACCCGTTCCGAAATCGCCATGCGCCATGCCGTTACACGCACACCTTCAGTCGCGCCATTCGGTGGCGCAACAGTCATTACTGGAACCCGGGTATAGCCAACCGCACCCAAACGCTGAAACCATGCGTGGCGACGGAAATCAAACCCGCCGGGTTCAACCGGACCTTGCGGCGGAGACAGATGCCCAGTGGTCATGATCCTTTGGCCTGGCACCAGAGGTCCCACTCCGCCATGTAAAGAAAGTCGGACGCGCTGCGGTCGGCGGTCTACGGGCACATCCTCTATGCGTACCCGATCCAGCGTAACCCGCAGCGCATCCGACGCAGAGCGATCCATGACTACGACCCTCCCCTCGATGGGGCCATAATAGCGCCATGACAGGACCGGCTCTGCGACCGAGTGGGCCCGCGCGCCGGCCAGAACAAAGCCAGCCGTGATCAGCGCGCCCCCAATTGCCAACGCAGCCCAGCCAGAACGCATCGTGCGACCGATCCAGGTCAGCACCGCGACGACAAGCAAAAGCCACGCATAGACTTGAGATCCCGGTTCAAACCGAAGGCTGAAATACAGGCCAATGCCTACAGCCAGACAAATCGGAGACCACTGGAACAAGTACCCTGTCTGGTTCAGCAATGCGGCCTCGACCCGTGCCAGAACACGCATGGTTGCCCCCGTCCTTCCGGCTCGTTAGACAGACGCCAAACTATGCCCGACACGGTTACCAAAAGGTTAATCCATAAAATGTCCGATCAGGTCGTCACCCGTTTCGCCCCCTCACCTACTGGCTTTCTGCACATCGGCGGCGCTCGTACTGCGTTGTTCAACTGGCTCTATGCCCGGGGTCGTGGCGGCAAGTTCCTGCTGCGAATCGAGGACACGGACCGCGAACGTTCAACGCCTGAAGCAACGGCGGCGATTCTGCAGGGTATGGAGTGGCTTGGGCTGGATCACGATGGCGACGTGATTAGTCAATTCGACGGCGCCGCGCGCCACGCAGAAGTCGCACATCAACTACTCGCTGAAGGCAAGGCATATAAGTGTTTCTCGACCCAGGACGAAATCGCAGCCTTCCGCGAACAAGCGCGCGCCGAGGGCAAATCGACCCTGTTCCGCAGCCCTTGGCGAGATGCTGATCCCGCCTCCTACCCTGAGGCACCTTATGTGATCCGCATTAAGGCCCCGCAGGACGGTGCGACCGTGATCCGCGATCAGGTGCAAGGTGATGTGACCATCCGCAACGATCAACTGGACGATATGATCCTGCTTCGGTCGGACGGTACTCCGGTCTATATGCTGGCCGTGGTGGTGGACGACCACGACATGGGTGTAACGCATGTAATCCGGGGCGACGACCACCTTAACAACGCCGCACGTCAGATGATGATCTATGAGGCAATGGGCTGGGACGTTCCGGTCTGGGCCCATATTCCGCTGATTCATGGACCTGACGGTAAGAAGCTTTCGAAACGACACGGCGCATTGGGCGCACAGGAATATCAGGCGATGGGCTACCCGGCCGCGGGTATGCGCAACTATCTGGCGCGTCTCGGCTGGAGCCACGGAGACGATGAATTCTTTACAGACGATCAGGCCAAAGAGTGGTTCGATCTGGATGGAATCGGCAAAAGCCCGGCTCGGTTCGATTTGAAAAAGCTCGAGAATCTCTGTGGCCAGCATATCGCAATTGCAGATGACGCTGCGTTGCGGCAAGAAATCGAAGCCTATCTGGCTGCGGCAGAGCGTCCCGCTCTCACTCCGACACAATCCAGTGATCTGGAACGTGCGATGTATTGTCTTAAGGATCGCGCCCGTACCTTCCCGGAACTGCTTGAAAAAGCACATTTTGCGCTTGTTTCACGCCCGATCGAAGCGGATGAGAAAGCTGCAAAGGCGCTACAATCTGTATCCGACGGTATACTGAAAGAATTGACGCCGCACGTGCAAAATGCTAGCTGGTCGCGGAACGAACTGGAGGAGGCCCTCAATGCCTTTGCAGAGGCGAAGGGCATCAAGTTCGGCAAGCTGGCCGGCCCCTTGCGGGCAGCGCTGGCAGGCCGGGCCGTAACGCCTTCGGTGTTTGACATGATGCTTGTGCTGGGGCGCGACGAGACTCTGGCGCGGCTTTCCGACGCAGCAAACTAATCCTGGCTTCATAATCAGGTAACGCTGCTCCGCTACGACCCGGTTGGCACCTTGGTGCGCGACCGCAGCCCGCATGCTGAGTGCTCTCTCGGCATGCGCATGAACGAAGAAGGGACAACGATGACCGACAGCAATAAAACAGCCACTCTGACAGTCCATGGCGAAACTTACGAGTTGCCGGTTCATTCGCCGACTGCGGGACCTGACGTAATCGATATCCGCAAGCTCTACGCCGACGCTGGTGTCTTCACATATGACCCTGGCTTCACTTCGACCGCGAGCTGCGACAGCACCATCACCTATATCGACGGTGAAAAGGGCGAGTTGCTGCACCGTGGCTATCCGATTGACCAGTTGGCTGAGAAATCGCATTTCCTCGAAGTCTGCTACCTGCTGCTGTACGGAGAGCTGCCGGTCGCCAAGGACCTCGAGACGTTCGAAACCACTATTACCCGCCACACCATGCTGCACGAGCAGATGCAGTATTTCTATCGTGGTTTCCGCCGGGACGCGCACCCGATGGCAATTATGGTTGGGGTTGTCGGGGCAATGTCGGCCTTCTACCACGACTCGACCGACATCACGGATCCGCACCAGCGTGAGGTCGCCTCGCACCGTTTGATCGCCAAGATGCCAACTATTGCGGCGTGGGCTTACAAATACCACACCGGTCAGCCCTTCGTGTATCCGCGTAATGACCTGGACTATGCGTCGAATTTCTTGCGCATGTGTTTCAGCGTTCCAGCCGAGGAATACGAGGTTAACCCGATCCTCAGCCGCGCAATGGACCGCATCCTGACGCTGCACGCGGATCACGAGCAGAACGCGTCGACCTCAACTGTACGTCTAGCGTCGTCTTCAGGCGCGAATCCGTTTGCCTGTATCGCCGCTGGTATCGCCTGTCTGTGGGGGCCAGCTCATGGTGGTGCGAACCAGGCGTGCCTAGAGATGCTGGAAGAAATTGGTTCGGTGGATCGCATCCCCGAATACATCGCTCGCGCCAAAGACAAGAACGATCCGTTCCGTCTGATGGGCTTTGGCCACCGCGTTTACAAAAACTTCGACCCGCGCGCGAAAGTGATGAAGCAGTCGGCCGACGAAGTGCTGGACCTGTTGGGCATCGAAAACAACCCGAAACTGCAGGTTGCCAAAGAGCTGGAACGCGAAGCGCTGGAAGATCCGTATTTCGCTGAGAAGAAGCTGTTCCCGAACGTGGACTTCTACTCGGGCATCATCCTCGAGGCGATGGGCTTCCCCACCTCGATGTTTACCCCGATCTTCGCCCTGTCGCGTACCGTCGGCTGGGTCAGCCAGTGGAAAGAAATGATCGCCGATCCTCAGAACAAGATCGGTCGTCCGCGCCAGCTGTATCTGGGCGAGACCCTGCGCGATTATGTGGATATCGAAAACCGTTAATCACGACGATTGTAAGCGAAAGCCCCGGACCAACGTCTGGGGCCTTTTTTACAGAAGGCTCAGTTGATCGCCGACTTGGGCTGGCCTTTCGAACAGATCACACCGCAAAGCCGATGTACGCGTCGCAAGGCCCAGACGTTTGACCGCCAGCGCAAACCGCTTGGCAATCAGCCCGGCATATTCGCCCTCACCCCGCATACGATGCCCCCAGCGCGGATCATAGTCCCGCCCCCCGTGCATCTCGCGCAGCTTAGACATGATTTTCTCGGCCCGTGCCGGTTCATGATCCTGCAGCCACTCCTGCCATAGCGTGGAAACCTCACGAGGAAGGCGCAGCATGATCCAACTGGCAGCATCCGCGCCAGCCTTACGCCCTGCCTCAAGCAAGTGTTCCAATTCATGATCCGTCAGGCCGGGCACCACAGGAGAGGTCATGACGCGCACGGGAACACCCGCCTGCGTCAAGCGGCGAATAATGGTCAGTCGCCGCTGAGGAGACGGCGCACGCGGCTCCATCCTGCGGGACAAGTCTGCATCCAGCGTGGTCAAAGAAATGCCAACCCGCACCAACCCTTTCTCAGCCATGGGTGCCAGTATGTCTAAATCCCGCTCGACCAGTGCGCCCTTGGTAACGATCCCTATGGGATGGTTAAACTCTTGCAAAACCAACAGGCAATGGCGAGTGATCCCACGGATTTTCTCGATCGGCTGATAAGGATCAGTGTTTGTCCCCAATGCGACCGGGGCCACCTTATACCCTTTGGCCGACAACTCTTTGCGCAGTATTTCAGCTGCATTCGGGCGCGCTATCAGGCGGGTTTCAAAGTCTAAACCGGCGGACAATCCAAGATACGCATGCGTCGGGCGCGCAAAACAATAAACACATCCATGCTCGCACCCCCGATACGGGTTGATGGACCGATCAAAGGGCAGGTCAGGCGAACGGTTGTAGGTGATCAGACTGCGCGCAATCTCTTCTCTCACCTCGGTCCGCAAAGGAGGCAGCTCTTCTTCAATCTCCCAGCCATCATCGCAGGGAACAGTTTCGAAATGCTCGAACCGACCAACGGCGTTTGTGGCAACTCCGCGACCTCGGATTTGTGAAACACTCATTTTGTTCCCCTTATGTTCCTACCCTACATATAATGGAGGCAGTTCCACCGGGCAAGCGACTACGAGTTTTCCGAGGTTTGAGCACAGGTGTAGCGCAATGAGGCGAGACACGGGCTATTGAAAAGAATGCAGGATCATCATGCAGAAATTTCTGTCGAGTGAAGAAAAAATCTAACGTATAGGTCGGTCCCGAAACCACTGAGGTCGCAATCGTCACAGTCAAGCTGCGACGTTTTGGCCAAAACGGGGAAAAATGCCACCACGGGCTCATAGCCCGCACAGCTCAGGGAAATGCCCATGTCTGAAGAAGAAGACATCGTCCTGTCCGAACTTAACGACGACGAACTAGTCGAGCAGATGTTCGACGATCTTTATGACGGCCTGAAAGAAGAAATCGAAGAAGGTGTGAACATCCTGCTGGAACGCGGATGGACCCCTTACGACATTCTGACAAAGGCCCTGGTCGGTGGTATGACCGTTGTTGGCCACGACTTCCGCGACGGTATCCTCTTCGTCCCCGAGGTTCTGCTGGCGGCAAACGCGATGAAGGGCGGCATGTCGATCCTCAAGCCTTTGCTGGCCGAAACCGGTGCGCCGCGCGTTGGTAAAATGGTCATCGGTACCGTCAAAGGCGACATCCACGACATCGGCAAGAACCTTGTGTCGATGATGATGGAAGGCGCTGGCTTCGAGGTTGTCGATATCGGAATCAACAACCCGGTCGAGAATTATCTGGAAGCTCTGGAAACCGAACAGCCCGACATTTTGGGTATGTCCGCCCTGCTGACCACGACCATGCCCTATATGAAGGTTGTGATCGACACGCTGGTCGAACAAGGCCTGCGCGAAGACTATATCGTTCTGGTTGGCGGCGCGCCGCTGAATGAGGAATTCGGCAAAGCCATCGGCGCAGACGCCTATTGCCGTGACGCTGCTGTTGCAGTTGAAACCGCCAAGGACTTCGTCTCGCGCAAGCACAACCAACTGGCCGGCTGATCGGACACACAGGATTGTTCAGGGGCCGTCCGGTTTTCGGGCGGCCCTTTTGTGTTTCTGCGGTCGTTGCATTCAAAATCAGAGGTACCCAATGCAGCCGGACAAACTGCCAGATGATGTCAGTCTGACGACAGAAGGCTACGAATCCAATGGACAGGGCCGGATTCTACTGCTGGCCTGCGGTGCCTTAGCACGTGAGATTCTGGACCTGAAGCGTCGCAATGGCTGGGACCACATGTCCCTGACATGCTTGCCCGCAATTTTGCATATCCACCCAGAGAAAATCACTCAGGCTGTTCAGGATGCGGTCGCAAAACACCGGGATCAGTATGATCAGATCTTTGTCGTATATGCGGATTGCGGCACTGGTGGGCTGTTAGAAAAAGCTTGCGCCGAGATGGGCATCGAGATGGTCAAAGGCCCGCATTGCTATTCTTTCTTCGAAGGAAATCAGGCATTTGAGGCACATGGCGACGACGAGACAACCGCCTTTTACCTGACCGATTTTTTGGCGCGACAGTTCGATGCTTTTGTCTGGAAACCGCTGGGTTTGGACCGTCACCCAGAACTGCGCGACATGTATTTCGGGAACTACACCAAACTGGTCTATCAGGCGCAGGTCGACGACCCGAACCTTACGGCCCGCGCCCGCGAATGTGCAGAACGTATGGGGCTGGAGTTCGAGCGCCGCTTTACAGGCTATGGCGATCTGGAAAACACACTTACGGATTGGGCAAACCGCAAGCCTTCGGCCTGACACGTTTCAGGCGTTTTCCTGAGCAACTTCCCTGATACGTTCGATCATCGACCGCAGCCCGTTTGAACGCTGCGCCGAAAGGTGATCGTTCAGACCCAGACGAGCAAGTTCCCCACCTGCATCGACCTTGGGAACTTCGCGAACCGGAAGTCCGTTATAAAGCGACCGTAGCACCGCGATCAGCCCGCGAACGATCAGTGCATCGCTGTCACCGTCGAAACGGAACGCTCCATTTTCGATGATCGGATGCAGCCAGACCTGGCTGGCACAGCCATGCACTTTGGTGGCCGGCACCTTGAACGCATCGTCCAGCGGCTCCATCGCCTTGCCCTGATCGATGACATGGCGGTACCGGTCTTCCCAGTCCTCCAGAAACTCGAAATCCTCGACGATTTCCTCAAAGGCAGGCGTTGCCATGATGCGGCGGTCCTTTTCATTGCGTTCACAATTGTGAAGTATGCCGCCGGTCGGTGCCTGTCCACCCCCCTGCGCGGGTTTTCAAGCAACGTATTTTGCGTTAACCCATTGCTGGAATTACTGCTCTGGACGTTGGGACCATGCAAAAATCGTACGTTTTTCTTCTGGTCGCTACACTGACCATACCTGCCTGCAATAGCTGGAGCGACTCGCGAGCGAACCCCTCCAACTGGTTTGGGTCAAGCCAACCTGCGGCCCCGGTTGAACCGGAAAGCTATGATGCCAATGCCTTGGTGCCTGAAAAGAGGGGGGGCGGCCTATTTTCCGGTTCCGATCCCGAGGATACCAGCGTTCCGATCGCCAAGATTGATGAACTGCGGGTGGACCCGACACCGAACGGTGCGATCGTCTTCGCCTCTGGCACTGCGGTACGGCAAGGAGCGTACAATGCACGACTGGTACGTGTAGAGAGTGAAGAGAACCAAAAGAACGGCGTTCTGGAATTTACTTTTCGCGTAGAGTATCCCGAAGAACCGACCAATCAGGGAACCGAGCGGTCACGTATGGTCTCTGACGCCATCAATATCAGCAAAAAAGACCTACAGACGACACGCCTTGTGCGGGTTGTAGGACAGCAGAACGCGCTGGAATCGCGGCGCCGGTAACCCCGGCGTTATAGCGACACGACCTTTACGCTCTGGCCCTTGGCAGCCAGCGCAATCTTGCCCTCACAAAGTTTTAGGGCATCCTCACCAAATACCTCAAATCTCCAGCCTGACATTGCGGGCAGTTCCCGCTCGCCTGCAGCGATTTGGTCCAACTCTGAACTGGTAGCGATCAGCTTGGCCGCCACGCCCGAGCTTTCGGTTTTCGACTTCAACAGCACGCGCAGCAAATCCGCCAGTGCAGGGTTCACTTTCAACTTGTCCCGGCTATTGTCGACGCTCGGCAATTGATCAGCAGGGCAGTTCACGCCTTTCTTTACTGCTGCCAAAATCCCATCTGCGATCGCACCTTTGCGCGCCTCGCGCAGCAACAGGCGCGAGCCCCCCAGATCGGACGCCGACTTGGGCTTAGTAGAGGCTAGCTCGATCAGCGCGTCATCCTTGAAAACCCGGCTGCGCGGAACGTTGTTTTCCTGCGCATAGGCTTCGCGGAACTGCGCCAACTCGCGCACAACGGCAAGAAACTTGGCCGAATTTGTCCGGGTTTTCACGCGTTTCCATGCGTCTTCAGGACGAACATCATAAGTTTCTGGTTGGGTCAGAGTTCGCAACTCCTCAGCCACCCAATGGCTGCGCTGCGTCTTCTTCAACTGCGCCGCCAGAAATTCGTAGATCTGGCGTAGGTGGGTGACATCAGCCAGAGCATAGGTTTTTTGTGCCTCTGACAGCGGCCGTCGCGACCAATCGGTAAAACGTGAGGTTTTGTCGACCCCCTGCTTACAAACCTTGCGAACAAGTGTCTCATAGCCCACCTGCTCTCCAAAGCCGCAGACCATCGCCGCGACCTGTGTATCAAACAGTGGCTTGGGAAATACTCCCGCCTCGACCCAGAATATCTCAAGGTCCTGTCGGGCGGCGTGGAAGACCTTGACCACATCCTCATTGCCAAACAGCTCGTAGAGCGGGTCCAGAGACAATCCATCGACCAGTGGGTCAACCAGCACGGCACTATCTTCATCCTCGGACGGGACAGCCAACTGAATTAGACAGAGTTTCGAATAGTAGGTGCGTTCGCGCAGAAACTCGGTATCTACGGTGACATAGTCATATTCCGCCGCGGCCTTGCAGAAATCGGCCAGCTCTTGCGTCGTTGTCAGGGTTTTCATGCGCGGTGCTGTTCTTGCTCTTGTTTTCTTCGGCTGATCATCTTGTCCGTACCCAGCCGTAGTGCAGACCATAGGCCGATTATGACACATGTGTAAATCACCCTGAGACGTTCAGGGCAGCAACACCGGAGTCCGATCCTCACTGGCGTAACGGCGCAACACTGCGGGGTAGAGCTTGTGCTCCCACACCAGCACCCGGGCGGCCAAGTTTTCGGGCGTGTCACCGGGTTCTATGTTCACGCGCGCCTGCCCCAGGATCGGGCCATCATCCAACGCCGCCGTAACCTCGTGAACCGAACATCCATGCTCTGCGTCCCCGGCTTCGATCGCGCGGGCATGGGTATTGAGCCCTTTGTATTTCGGCAGCAGCGAGGGGTGGATGTTCAGCATCCGCCCCTGAAAGCGTGAAACGAAATCGCCGGTCAGAACCCGCATGAACCCGGCGAGACAAACGATATCGGGCTGCGCCTGTTCCAGCGGTTTCAGCAATTCTGCCTCAAACGCGGCGCGGTCGCCCTTGAACGGACGGTGATCCACCGAGGCCGTTGGGATGCCGCGTTCTGCCGCCTTTTTCAGCCCACCTGCCTCGGCGTCATTCGACAACACCAGACAGGGCCGCGCCGGGTGGTCGCCAGTCATACTGTCGACCAGCGACACCATATTGGACCCACCCCCGGAAATCAGGATGGCAACGCGCTTGTGGCTCACAGCAGCTTGCCCGAATAGGCCATGCCGGGCGTGTCGGTCACGGTACCGAGACGTGAAACCGCCTCACCAGCCTCGGCCAGCAAAGCGGCCAGTTCGTCGGCGCTGTCTTCGGCGCAGACTACGATCATGCCGATACCGCAGTTGAAGGTCTTCAGCATCTCGGTTTCGGCGATTCCACCGGTTTCCGCCATCCAGCGGAAGACGGGCGGCAGGTCCCAAGCGTTCAGATCGATCTCGGCGCCCAGACCCTCGGGCAGAACGCGCGGCAGGTTTTCGGTCAGGCCGCCGCCGGTGATATGCGCCAGCGCATGCACGCCGCCTGCCCGGATCGCCTGCAGCGCCTGTTTTACGTACAGACGCGTGGGCGTCAGCAGCGCCTCACCCAGTGTCCCCTCTCCAAACGGAGATGCCGCGTCCCAGCCCAGACCCGACAATTCAACCAGTTTGCGCACCAGCGAATAGCCGTTGGAATGCACCCCGTTCGAGGCTAACCCCAGCAGAACGTCGCCTTGTTGAACGCCGGCAGGCAGATGCGCCCCACGCTCCATTGCGCCAACCGAGAACCCGGCCAGATCGAAATCGCCATCAGGATACATGCCCGGCATTTCGGCTGTCTCACCACCGATCAGGGCGCAGCCGGACTGCACGCAGCCTTCGGCGATACCTTCAATGATCCGCGCGGCGGTGTCGGTGTCCAGCTTGCCAGTGGCAAAGTAATCAAGGAAGAACAGCGGTTCGGCGCCCTGGCAGATCAGATCGTTGACGCACATTGCAACCAGGTCGATGCCCACGCCGTCCACCACACCTGTATCAATGGCGATCCGCAGTTTGGTACCCACCCCATCGGTCGCGCCGACAAGGATCGGATCCTGATACCCAGCGTCCTTAAGATCGAACAGAGCACCGAATCCGCCGAGCCCGCTCATCACGCCCGAACGGTTGGTCCGCTTGGCGGCAGGCTTGATCCGGTCGACCAGAGCGTTTCCCGCATCAATATCAACGCCTGCATCGGCATAGGTGATTCCGTTCTTGCCCGTCGTCATGGCCAGCCCCTTATGAATGGTTCCCGCGCGGGTTATTCGATTGTGCGACATGTTGCAACGGTCAGGCTTGACGCGGACGTTCATCGTGGTACTCAAAGCGCTCAGGCGGGCCTGTAGCTCAATTGGTTAGAGCAGAGCGCTCATAACGCTTTGGTTGCGGGTTCAAGTCCTGCCGGGCCTACCAAAAACCGCTTTTTTTCCTTTAAAATCAACGACAGTGCGCTTTTCGACTTTGATAAGATGGCCTGTTTGTTTTCAATGAGTTACGGGGCGAATGCTCCACGAGCCTAACGAGTTGATGACCGAATCCGTTCCATGTCATCCCCGGCAACTTATCGGGCGCAGGTAAATCATGCCGACCTAGCCATTCTCTGGTAATCGCCCAAGGATCTGAGGCATTGCGGCGAAGCCCATGGAGTGGTGGTCTGCGGTCTTGCGCTCTTGGTGTGACCATTGCACTAGCTCTAGTTTCAGCCCGTGGCGTTCTGCCAGTGTACGTTTCGCAGTCTGCCAGTCCTCACCCGGACGCGCTTCTAGTTCTTTTTGGAGGTCAAACTGGATTCGGTTGGGCCATGTTGTCATGTCTGCGATATGATGCCGTCAGGGCGAAGCGGCAAGGGCATCCTATTGTGGTCGTCTAACCATTCCTACGCGACTGCGTTGATCTTTATCATGCGGAAGGACCACATCAATTGAGAAGTTGAGACGAGATACACTCTCGTGTTTTGCTTCAACTTCACCCTCGAGTGAGGCGTCCACCACAAAAATCCTTGCTTTTGCCTTCCCCCACTTGAGCTCTCTTTGGACGCGGAAACTGCAATATCGAGATTTAACGTAGCGCGTGGTGCATTATACTTTTTTCGGTCTGCATGAGTTCCCAGATTCACCAGACCACCAGCATCCTTGATTTGCTCATCCGCCTCAGCAACCGCGGATGAAATATCGGAAATTGCGCTAACAATAAGTTCTTTTAAATCTACACTCCACTCCAATTCCTATTTCGGTTTCCCTGCGCCAGATCAGGGCGCCATGATGACCTGATAACGTACACACTGGTTTGGCGCTTCGGCTTCAGTAATCTTCTGAACGCTCGTGACAACAGAACCAAGCTTCATTTCTGGGAGACGCCATAACGAAGATTTAGGTTGAACCCTTTGGCCAACAGGGGCTCCTAAATGAAAAAATGCCCGAACACATGGACCAGCCACGTCACAGGATAAGAAACCCGAAGAAATGATAGGAATTTAGACTCCAAATTTGGGGTCGGATGAACGTCCTAGCGCCGTCTTACCCAAATGATGTTTGCTCAATACTGACACAATGGCCGGTGCGACAATCACGGAATCCAATTGGAAAAAAGAACTCACAGCTTTCGAAACTAGCGATTGGCCCTCTATTTCTTTGCCTCGAATTTGGCCGGAAGCGTATCGACTTTGGTCAAGGTCGTATTGATCGAACCTGCACGACCCTTCTCTAGGTTAAAGCTCGTGAACAACGCGGTGTCATCGCCGACTGTGCGCATGTTGCCATTTGCAGCACCGCCGACCACGTCCGGTGTGCCGGCTGCCTGGAAAGAGAGCCCGCCAACACCGTCAGGTACGAACAGCAAATACTGAGTTTCGCTTAGCTGCTCCTCCGGGCTGATCCACCGAACCCGCGCAACCAGAACGCCGTGCTTTGTTTCCAGAAATTCAATGGCGAAATTTGCCCCTTCAAAAGACTCGATGGTGCCATCGGTTGTAACCGAAACGTAGGAATATCCGCTTTTGGTCACCCAGATTGTATTCACCAAATCCTCTGTCCCGGGCAGATCCTCAGCTTGCAGGCTGCCGCTCAGGACACACAAGAAACCGATGGCGCAAACTGTTTTGGAAACAAAGCGAAGAAAAAAGGTCCGGATGTTCGAAACGGTCCAATATTGCCAATGCAATATTAGCGGCAAGGTGCGATTGTTCATCTCAAGGCTCCCAATGAATTGTAAGTAGAATGAACTGCAATCTCTTACGAGCCTACTGCGCGCGCGCTAAACCGCGCAACCCGACCGACTGCAACCATGACGCCAGAGATCACTTACCCTTTTTATCAAGCGCTTGGACACCCGGGTATTTAAACAATTTTGCCATCGCAACCAATGCCAAGATGCAGCAAGCGATTGCGATAAGGAAAGGCATCCTCAGGTTGATGGCCATAAGAGAACCGCTCAAAGCCGTAATTGTTCCCGAGCCCAGTGCATAAATTGCCACCGTTACCCCCATCACCCACCCTTGTTCGGTAGGCCCCACACTTCCGGAAAACAGAGACAACATTGTCGGGTACATGATCGCAAATGCAATGGTTATGGGCACGATCAGAACATAAGAAAGATCGGCCACGGGATTCAGCATGAATGCCAATATCCCTACCCCCATCGCCGCGATGGAAACGTATAAAATGGGGAACTTTTTGTAGCGTTCATGCAGTGGCGCCGTCAGATAGGCACTACCAAAAGCCATTGATCCCCCAAACACGGCAAGTGCCATGCTGTTTTGAAGTGTGCCGAAATTGAACCTCGTCAAAAGATAGGTGTCGATGAAAAAGAAAAACGCATTCAGGCACATGAGCGAAAACAACATGACAACCGAAAGCCGTAGAACGACAGGGTGGGACCGGACTTTCCAAAGATTGGCAACCACATCCAAGGGGCCAAAATCGACCTTTTTCTTTTTAAAATCAAGTTCAAAGAAGAAAAAGACGATAAGTGCCATATTGATCAGGATAAGGCCGATCGCGACATAAAAAGGCAGTTCAAGCGATGCCGATGATCCCATCAAATTTTGGTCACTGAGAAGCCCGGAAATCAAAGGCCCCCCAAGTAGACCCAGAGCGGCGGCCGCAACGATCATCCCCAGGTTTTTTGATTTTTCCTGATCGTCATTACTGATGTCGATCAAAGCTGCCTGAGCGATGGGTTGATTTGCGGTCGTGAAGCCAGAAATTGCCCTGCCCAACAGCAATAGCCAATAGTTGGATGACATGATCGCGAGCACTGTAAGAACATACCCGATCAACGCTCCGGTTAGACAAATCAATATGCCGCTTTTTCGTCCGATGTAGTCCGACAGCTTGGCGATAAAGGCAGCTCCGAAGAAGTAAAAAAGGAAGAAAACAACAATTAAGATCGTGTAGTCGAGCTGGCGAATGTTTGCGGGTGTTCCATGTGGTAGGAAGGGTTGTTGCGGGTTCAACAGAAGCGTGTTGAAAATTGGAACAATCAAGCCAAAACCCATCACATCAATAAACACCACCAGCAAAAGTGATAATCGTGACAGGTTCATAGCAACTACCTCAACAAAACAATCGCAGGATCCAATTTGAAAAAGTTACATACGGACAGCTAAATGCATCGAAAAAACGCAAAGAACGCTAAAAATATCCTATTGGCAAAACCATACCGTGTCCAATTGAGCCAAGCCCACTTTGTATCAGTCAGTCAGACATTCGGATGCTAATTCCACTTCCATCCCAACGCCCGCTTCCATCGAGCTAACATAAAATTCCTTCCAAACTCCGGATCGTGGTATGATTTGAACACCCTGATTTTCTTGGGGGTTGTCGATGCGTAAATCACACGTTGTATTGCTTACAGCCATCAGCGCTGCTTCCGCGTCGGCGGGCGAGTTAGCATGGCCAGATGCAAACATTCCCGTCCCACCCAAGATTGAGACCTTCATTCTATCTGAATGCACCAAGTACGAAGGCTCGACTGAAGAGAACGTTGAGGAATGCATCAATGGCGAGAGATACGGGTATCGAGCCGTTGTGATGATGCTGACCGATGAGGCCGCAGGAGAACGCGCCGCCGAACGATACAGGGCGTGTAGAGCGGGGCTGGGCGATTACGGAGGACGATTTCACCGTCGCCGCGCAGAATGCATCGGCCGTTCACTGGGAATTATTTGGAGGTTCGAGGTTACACAAAAGGCCTCTCTGCGGTCCCATCCGACACTAAGTGCATCCGTTTGGAACTATTTGACACCTTTGGCGCCGCCCGCTCGGCAACACGATTGATTTTTGTCGGGAAAATGCCGGCTCATGCTGCTGACCACATTCGTCAGCCTGCCTACGCAGTTGGTCACAGACACGCTCTATCTGATCTTGCACGATCGTCACAAATTGCTTTCTGTTACCTTGAGAAGTTGCAAGCGAGTTCATCAGGACATGATTGAGACGATCCAGCCCACGACCCGCCTCATCATTATCGTCGCGCCCAGCTTCAACATGTCGGCCACGATGGGATTCATTGATCCGTTCCGTGCTGCCAATTACCTGGACGGTCGGACTTATTTCAAATGGCAGATCGCATCAGAATCTGGTGGGCTCTGTGTGTCCAGCAACGGGACCGGCGTTGACACACAGGCTTTGAGCGAACTTAGCGCGGAACAGGTGGACATCGCCATTGTCTCGACCAGTTGGAACCCCGAAAAGCACATGACCGAACGGCTTGGCAGCGCATTGCGTAAATGGGCGCGATCCGGTGCCACGCTAGGCGCGCTGGACACAGGGGCTTTCGTTCTGGCACAGGCCGGGCTGCTGAAAGGGCGACGCGCGACTGTCCACTATGAACATATCGACGCTTTTCAGGAGCTGTACCCCGACACTGAAGTCGTCGAGAACCTATACGCTCTGGACGGAAACCGGGTGACCTGCTGCGGCGGAGGGGCGGCGGTGGATTTCGCATTGCAGATCGTTCAGGGGATACATGGCAGCGCGCTAGCGAATGCGGCAGCACGCTACATCTTTCACGACCGGTTGCGCGGTCCTGCCGCCATGCAGCAGCCCGAAGGCAGCGAGCCGTTGGGGACGCTCGTTCCGACCACGTTGAAGACGGCCATTCAAGTGATGGAAGCCCATTTGGAAGACCCCCTGCCCATCCCCGAAATCTGCGAGCAAGCAGGCATCTCGCATCGTCAACTCGACCGGCTTTTTTCGACGTACATCAAGAAAACCCCTGCCCTTTACTATCGCGACATCAGGCTGGACCGAGCACGTGGACTGGTCACGCAGACCGAGATGCCCATTGCTCAGGTCGCAATGGCGTCGGGCTTTACCAATCAAGTTCATTTCAGTCGGTCCTACAAAGACCGCTTTGGACTGCCACCCAGCCAAGACCGGATCGAAGGCCGTGTGCCCTTCGAATACCGCGCCTGGCCCATGCACAGGAAGCCCAAAGCGTAGCTTCGCCATGCGGCGAAAAAAGATAATCTGATGGCGTGAAAAGTTAAGCGTCGGGTCATTTTTCCGGGGAACATATACGCATACGCAGCAAGCCAATCCTCCGGGCCAGTCCCGGGCGAGTTACGTGGAGCCCCCAGAATGACCGCGCTACCGTCCAAAGAGCAATTCGACCGAATTTCAGATGGGTTCAGCCCCGACCCGTTCAACACGCAATCCCTGAAGGCCGAGGCCTATGTGGACCCGGCTTGGCATCAGGTCGACCTGAATGAAATCCTCGCCAAGACATGGCAATGGGTGTGCCACGTCGAAAAACTGCGCACGCCCGGATCTTATGTGACGGTCGAGATCGCCAACCGCCCCATCGCCGTAGTACGCGACCGCGAAGGCACGCTGCGCGCCTTCTATAACGTCTGCAAACACCGCGCCCATCATCTGCTGTCTGGCGAGGGTGAAACGACTCGCATCATGTGCCCCTACCACGCCTGGGTCTACAAGCTGGACGGCCAGTTGGTCCGCGCGCCCGAAACCGAGAGCCTGACCGGGTTCGACACCAAAGACATCTGTCTGGATCAGGTGCAGGTCGAGGAGTTTGCGGGTTTCATCTATGTCAATCTCGACCCCGATGCGCTGCCTTTGCGCGAGGTCTCCGGCAATCTGGAAACCGAAATTCGTCACTGGGCCCCGGATATCGAAAGCCTGACATTCGGCCACCGGTTGACCTATGACATCAAGTCAAACTGGAAAAACATCGTCGACAACTTCCTCGAATGCTACCACTGCCCGACCGCACATAAGGATTTCTGCGACCTGGTCGACATGGACACCTACAAGGTGACGACCTACGGCATCTACTCCAGCCACATGGCCGAGGCGGGCAAAGGTGCGAATACCGCTTATGATGTTTCGAACGCAACTGTGCGAACCCATGCGGTCTGGTGGCTATGGCCCACGACCTGCCTGATGCGTTATCCGGGGCGGTCGTCAATGATTGTGCTGAATATCATCCCGATGGGGCCAGATCGTACGCTGGAAACCTATGATTTCTTCCTTGAAACGCCCGAACCCGACGAAGCGGAACTGGAAGCGATCCGCTATCTGGACGAGGTACTTCAACGCGAAGATATCGACATCGTCGAAAGCGTGCAGCGCGGCATGAGCACGCCTGCCTTCACCCAAGGACGCATCGTGCATGACCCGAATGGCTCGGGTAAATCCGAGCATGCTGTGCATCATTTCCACGGGCTGGTTCTAGACGCCTACGCACAGGCCGCACCGTGAGACGGCCCAATATCGTTGTGGTCATGGCCGACCAACTGGCTCCACATTTCTGCGGTGCCTATGGCCATCCGACCGTGAAGACACCTCATATGGATGCGCTGGCCGCGCGCGGGATGCGGTTCGACGCAGCCTATTGCAACTCACCGCTTTGCGCCCCTTCGCGTTTTGCCTTCATGTCGGGGCAATTGATCAGCCGGATCGCCGCCTATGACAATGCCAGCGAGTTCCGTGCTTCGGTGCCCACATTTGCGCACTACCTTCACGCCTTGGGTTATCGGACCTGCCTGTCGGGGAAAATGCACTTTGTCGGCCCCGACCAGAAACACGGTTTCCAGGACCGGGTGACCACCGACATCTACCCGTCGGACTTCGCCTGGACCCCAGATTGGGAGGCCCCGGACGAGCGCATCGACAAATGGTACCACAACATGCAGACGGTCAAGGAAAGCGGCGAGGCCATCGCCACCTTCCAGACCGACTATGATGATGAGGTCGAATTCGCCGCCCGCCGCTGGTTGATCGACCGTGGACGCGACCGCGCCGCTGGGGATGAAACGCCGTTCTGTCTGGTCGCCAGCTTCATCCATCCGCATGATCCGTATGTGGCCAAGCCGGAATGGTGGAACCTCTACACGGACGATGACGTCCCCATGCCAGGATTCACCCTGACGCCCGAGGAACAGGACCCGTTCTCACGCCGGGTGATGGACGGAATCGAGGCAAGCTATGTCGCTCTGACCGAGGAAGAAGTCCGCCGTGCCCGGCGCGCTTATCTGGCCAATGTCAGCTATTTCGATAGCAAGCTGGGCGCGATGGTGAAAGCGCTCGAGGAAATCGGCGAGCTGGACAACACCATCGTCATCGTCACTGCAGACCATGGCGACATGCTGGGCGAGCGTGGGCTGTGGTATAAGATGAACTTCTTCGAGCACTCTGCTCGCGTGCCGCTAGCCATGGCTGGCCCCGGAGTTTCGCAGGGCGCAGCGTCGAACGCCTGTTCGCTGCTCGATCTGTTGCCCACCTTTGTTGACATCGCCGGTGGCAGCGACGCGATGTTCGGAGAGCCGGTTGACGGGCGCTCTCTCATGCCGCTGGCCCGCGGAGAGGATGACCCGATAGACGAAGCCATCGGTGAATATTGCGCTGAAATGACGCCCTATCCGGTCTTCATGATCCGCACCGGGCCGCTGAAATACATCCACTGCGACCCGGACCCTCCGCAGCTATACGATCTGGCAATCGACCCGCTAGAAAAGGTGAACCGCGCGCAAGACCCGGGTTACGCCGACCAAGCAGCGCAATTAGCGGCCCGCGTTTCTCAACGCTGGGACAGTGAAAAACTCCGCGCAGATGTCATTGCCACGCAAAAATCACGCCGTGCTCTTCATGCTGCGATGGAAGCCAATCCAGTTGAGAGCTGGGACTACAACCCGCCCCGGGATGCTTCGCAAGACTATGTGCGCAACCACATGGACTGGACGGTTGCGGCGACACGCTATCGCTATCCGCCTTTGAAGGAGACTAACGAATGATGCTGGAAGGCAAAACCGCCCTTGTTACCGGCGGACGCGGTGGGATTGGCCGCGCTATCGTAGCGCGGTTCCTGCGCGAAGGCGCGCGAGTCTACGCTGCCGATCTGAGCCCCGAAGGCTCATTGGCGACACACGACGATGACGGCAGCATCTTTGTCAAACTGGACGTCACACAAGAAGCCGACGCAATCGCGGCGATGGACCAAGTCGGCGCGGATGCAGGTCAGTTGGATATTCTGGTTAACGCCGCGGGGATCGAGATCGAGAAAACCATCGAAGAAACCACGCTGGAAGAATGGAATCTGTCCTTTGCTGTCAATGTAACCGGCACCTTCCTGACCTCGAAACACGCCCTGCCCCTGATGCGGAAGGCAGCCAAAGACGGCACCGCCTCGATCATTAATTTCGGCAGCTATGACGGTTTCATCGCTGACCCCGGCCTTGCTGCCTATTGCGCGACCAAGGGCGCCGTCCACGCGCTTACCAAAGCGATGGCCTGCGATCACGGCCCCGAGGGTATCCGCGTCAACGCCATCTGCCCCGGCTATGTGGACACCCCCATGCTGCAGAGCTTTTTCACCGGGGATGGCTCGGGCGGAGGTGGCAAGACCATAGACCAGTTGCAACAAGCCGTGCGCGACGTGCACCCGATGCGCACCTATGGCACGTCCGAGGACATTGCCAACCTGGTCAACTGGTTAGCTTCGGACGAAGCCCGCTACGCCAGCGGGCAACTCTGGGTTCTGGATGGAGGGCTGAGCGCGCAAGTTCAGCAGATGAAACTATGAAAGTTATCAAATCGAGCCAAGCCAACACCAAACCGGCAACCGGTGATTTATTCGTGGGCAACGAGATTACGTTTGCCCCTCTGGTCGGCCTCCCCGAGACCAAGGATGTCGAACTCTACATAGTCAACTTTGGCGCCGGTGAGCGAAACCGGGTGCATATCCACAAAGTTGATCAGGTTCTGATCGCAACCGTTGGCCGCGGCATCATCGCTGACGAGAATGGTGAGCAGATCATGGAGCCCGGTGATGTGGTGACGATACCTGCGGGCCATCCGCATTGGCACGGTGCCACGGCAGACAGCGCATTCTCTCATATCACTGTCGCCCGCCCCGGCGATGTCATCGAGATCGTCGATCAGGACCCGCGTGGCGCGTGGGGAGCAATCTGATGAGCAAACCCGTCATCATCACTTGCGCCCCCACCGGAGGCATCCACACGCCGACTATGTCGGAATACCTGCCGATCACGCCGAACGAAATCACCGACGCCAGCATCGGTGCGGTCGAGGCCGGAGCGTCGATCATCCACCTGCACGCCCGCAACCCCGAGAACGGCAAGCCCGACCCAGATCCCGATTTGTTCATGCAATTCCTGCCACGCATCAAACAGGCAACGGGCGCGGTGATGAACGTCTCAACCGGCGGCGGCTTGGGCATGACGCGCGAGGAACGGCTGCGCGCCGCCCTGCGAGCCAGCCCGGAGATGGCCAGCATGAACATGGGCTCGATGAATTTCGGCATCTTCCCGATGATGCAGAAATACTCGGGCTGGAAACATGACTGGGAACCCGAGTTTCTGGACATGACTCGCGACTTCATTTTCCGCAACACGTTTGCGGATATTGAATATGCGATGAAAGAGTTGGGGGACGGCCACGGCACCAAGTTCGAATTCGAATGCTACGATCTGGGCCATCTCTACAACCTCGCCTGGGTGGTCGATCAGGGCTGGGTCAAACCGCCTTTCTTCATCCAGATGGTGTTCGGCATTCTGGGCGGAGTCGGTGCCGACCCGGACAACCTGATGCACATGCACACCATTGCTGAAAAGCTTTTTGGCGGCAGTTATGAATGGTCTGTTCTGGCCGCGGGTCGTCATCAGATGGCGTTCACGACACAGGCTGCAATCCTTGGCGGCAATGTGCGGGTTGGGCTGGAGGACAGTCTTTATATCGGGCCGGGTCAGAAGGCGAAGTCCAACGCTGAACAGGTCCGCAAAATCCGCTCGATCATCGAAAATCTTGGCCTGACGGTAGCAACGCCAGACGAGGCCCGCCAACGGCTGGGCCTCAAAGGCGGCGACCAGACCGCTTTCTGATGGGGGAGAACATGCAGACAAAGATGCTGATCAACGGAGAGCTGGTCGAAGGCGGCGGCGACGCCTTGCCCGTTCTGGACCCCGCGACCGGAGAACCCGTGGCGCATGTCCCCGAGGCCACGCCGGAACAGATCGAAGCCGCGACCCGAGCAGCGCACGAAGCTTTTGAAAGCTATCGCTTGGTGACACCTGCCGAACGTGCAGGATACCTGCATGCGATATCGGATGTGATCGAAGCAAACATCGAAGAGCTGGCCGAATTGGAAACGCTCGACGTTGGCAAACCCTGGTCCATGGCCCGCGATGAAGAAATGCCGCTGACCATCGACACCTTTCGCTTCATGGCAGGGGCATCGCGCACCATGAGCGGGTCGGTGGCCGGAGAGTACGCAGCTGGTCATACCTCATTGATCCGCAAAGACCCGATTGGTCCAGTCGCTTCGATTGCACCGTGGAACTACCCGCTGATGATGGCCGCGTGGAAGATCGCCGCTCCTCTGGCTGCGGGCTGTACCATCGTCATGAAGCCGTCAGAGATAACGCCACTGGCCACGCTGAGGCTGGCGGAGTTGCTGGCGGATGTGCTGCCGAAGGGCGTGTTGAACGTGGTGCATGGACGCGGAGCGTCGGTCGGCGATAGCCTGATCAACGACCCTCGGATCGAAGGAATTTCGATCACCGGATCTCCTGCCACCGGCATGGCAGCGATGCGAGCCGCCTCTAACCAGATCCGCCATGTGCATCTGGAACTCGGCGGCAAGGCTCCGGTCATTATCTTTGACGACGCCGATATCGATGCGGTGGCCGAGACGATCCGATACGGTTCGTTCTTCAACGCCGGTCAGGATTGCGCCCAACCCTGCCGGGTGATGGTGCAGGATACGGTCTACGATAAGGTGGTGGCCGCCGTGGCGGATCAGGTCAGCCAGATCCGGATCGGCGCCCCCAAGGGGGACGGCACTGAAATGGGCCCTATCGTCTCCGCCGCTCAACGCGACCGTGTTGCAGGATTTGTCGACCGCGCCCGGAGCAGCGCCGAGATCGTAGTGGGCGGCAAGGTTGGGGATGGCTCGGGCTTCTTCTACCAGCCGACCGTCGTGTCCAATGTCGACAATGACGCCGAGATTGCCTGCAGCGAGGTTTTCGGGCCTGTCGTCACCCTCTCACGCTTCGCCGAGGCCGAAGACGCGCTACGCATCGCCAATGCCGGGCGGTATGGTCTGGCCTCTTCGGTTTGGACCAAGGACATCTCGACCGCGATGAAGATGACCGCGCAACTGCGCTACGGCATGACCTGGGTGAACACCCACGGGATGCCCGCCGCCGAAATGCCCTGGGCCGCGATGAAGGGATCGGGCACCGGATGCGATATGCCCGTCTATGCCCTAGATGCTTATACGTCAGTCCGGCACGTAATGGTGGCGCACTGATGCGGCTTGCAGGGAAAAGAGCGCTGGTCACCGGAGGTCGGCAAGGCATCGGTCGCGCAATTGTCGAGGCATTTGCCCGCGAAGGCGCAGCGGTCACCACCTGCGGCCGTGGTCCAAGGCCAGAGGGTTTGGATAAGAACATCAAATGGTATCCGCTGGACGTCACCGATGCGGCGGCTGTCGAAGACTTGGCCTACACAACAGACGGGACGGATATCCTGGTCAACAACGCAGGCGTTCAGGTTGAAAAGACCGTCACTGACAGCTCGGACGCGGATTGGGAAGCGGTGATTGGCACCAATTGCCGGGGCGTGTTCAACCTCTGCCGTGCCTATATCCCTCGGATGCCAGAGGGTGGCTCGATCATCAACATAGGGTCGATTTCAGGTACGGTCGCGGACCCTTCAATGGCGCTCTACACTGCGTCAAAGGCGTTTGTGCACGGGTTGACCCGGTCAATCGCCGTCGATCATGGCCCCAAGATACGGTGCAACGCAATCTGCCCGGGCTGGATCGAAACGGGCATGTTGGACGCGGGCTTTGACCTTGCCGCAGACCCTAAGGCTGCGCGGCAGGACGCCCTGGCGCGCCACGCTATGCGCCGCTTTGGCAGGCCAGAGGATATCGCCAACATGGCCGTTTGGCTGGCTTCGGACGAGGCAGGTTTTGCCACCGGCCAACTGTTCACCGTGGACGGCGGCATGACCGCGGCCTCCCCTCTTAATCCAGGATTATTCTGATGGACTTTCAGCATACGGCCTGCCTGGGCGGCGGCGTAATCGGCGCCAGCTGGGCAGCCTTGTTTCTAGCCTCCGGGCGTTCAGTTTCCGTGTTCGACCCGGATCCCGAAGTGGAACGCAAGGTGCGCGACTACATCGAAGCCGCATGGCCAGCGATGAGCGATCTGGGGCTGACGCAGAACGGTACCCCAGACGCCATCACCTTCCACCCCAGCGCAGCCAAAGCAGTCGAAAGTGCCGCCTTTGTGCAGGAAAACGTGCCCGAACGGTTGCCTATCAAACACGCGACGTTTGCCGAGATTGAACCTGCGCTTGCCCCCAACGCCATCGTCGCCAGTTCTGCCTCTGGCCTGACGCTCAGCCAGATGCAGACCGGATGGAAAGACCCATCGCGTTTCGTTTTGGGGCATCCATTCAATCCTCCGCACCTGATCCCTCTGGTTGAGGTTCTGGGCAACGAGGACACTGCAGACGGCGTTGTTGAAGACGCACAACGGTTCTACGAAGCCGTTGGCAAGACCACGATCCGCCTACACAAAGAGGTGCCCGGTCACGTCGCCAACCGCCTTCAGGCCGCGATCTGGCGTGAGGCGATCAGCCTTGTGGTGTCAGGCGTTGCTTCGGTCGAGGATGTGGACAAGGCCGTTTGGGCTGGCCCTGGTCTGCGCTGGGCGGCGATGGGGCCGACCATGCTGTTCAACCTCGGGGCGGGTGAAGGTGGTTTAAAAGCCTTCTGCGACCATTTCACGGACACGTTTAACGGTTGGTGGGATGATCTTGGGCAGGTTCACTTGACCGAAGACGTGACCCGGACGCTTACGCAGGGAGTAGAAGCTGAAGCCGCCGGAAAGTCTCCGGCAGAACTATCCCAAAGGCGGGACGCTCTAATCGTAGCGATGCAGAAATCGGTCGTCGGCTTGCGCTAGCGACCCGGCCAATCGGCGGTCGCATTTTTTGGCGTGATACCGCTTAGAGATTGGACTGAATTGGCAGCACCTGGAAAACTGCGTCTTTGGGTGAAACATGCAGCACTTAGGCCACGTCGCTACTTAGCGACCGATGATGATATCGGCGCAGAGGCCGCCAAGTTGATCGCTGGTGCTCAGGCGCAGAACACCACCATGAGCGCGCGCAATATCGGACACAATCGCCAGTCCCAACCCCACGCCGCTGCCCTGATTCTGGTTGCGCGCCGGATCGAGGCGCGAGAAAGGTTTAACCGCCTCAGATCGCTGCTCCGGTGGAATACCCGGCCCGTCATCTTCGACCCGGATACGAACGGACTTTGGCGTGACCGACAGGCTGACATCGGCGCGTTTGCCATAGCGAACCGCGTTTCCGATCAGGTTCTCGACCGCACGCCGTATGGCTGTGGGACGCAGTGTCACCGTACCCTCTCCCTCGACTGAAACGAGATCGGCCTCATACCCAGCCCGACGGGCATCTTTAACGATTTGCTCCAAGAATGCTTTAGGTTCAACAGTTTCCGGCGTTCCTTCGGATGCCCCGCGCGAGAACTCGAGGAAAGCGTCCAGCAACAACTGCATCTCATCAACATCCTGTTGCAAAGGGGCAGCCTCATCCTCGGGCAACATCGACAGACCAAGTTTTAGACGCGTAAGAGGGGTACGCAGATCATGACTGACACCAGACAACATCATGGTCCGCTGTTCCATCTGGCGTTCGATACGGGCTCGCATATCAAGAAACGCACTTCCCGCCGCGCGCACTTCGATCGCGCCGCCGGGCGAATACGGCACCACCCTGCCACGGCCAAAAGCCTGCGCTGCCTCGGCCAATCGGGTAATCGGGCGCAACTGATTGCGCATGTAAAGAAACGAAATCGACGTCATGATGACGGCAAAGAATACCATCGTCACGATCAATTGATGCGGAGCTGTCGGTGACAAGCGACGGCGATCAAATGTCAGTTGCAACACTCCAAGATGAGTCTGCATGTACACCCGTGCTTCATCCCCACTTGGAAGGGCAACAGCGACAAGATCGGGTAGCAAAGCTTGCAAGTCCGCTGTTACCCGCGGCGCAATGAAATCGTACCAGCGGCGATGACCAATCACCGGCTTTTCGTTCACACCCAGGAAATGAGCATTCATTTCCAGCGCTTGCAAATCGGGTCGGACGGCCGCAAGCGCCTGTTGTTGGGTTTCGGCCTTCTCCATAACCTCGACCACCAGCATCACCTCGCGCGAGGCGGCGCGCGTCATTTGCGCCGTGACGTCTTCGAGGTGTTTTTGAAGAAACGCGACGCCAACCACCAACAGAAGAACAACCACCGGCAGAACCAGTATCAACGCAGCGCGAACATACAGGCTGCGTGGCATATAGAGTTTGAGCAATTGCGCGGACATGCGCTAAACCTAACGGGCTGAACCGACAAGAGAAAGAGCTCAGAATGCAGGCCCCTGATGATTTCAACCCGCCCGCTGGCCCGGCAGAAGATCTGCAGGTAGGATTACGGCGTATTCTGGCCCCGAATCCATCCCCCATGACCTACCGCGGCACCAATACTTATCTGCTGGGCACAGGTGATCTTGCCGTGATCGACCCAGGCCCTCTAGATGAGGCACATCTGGACGCGATTCTGGACGCGGTGCAGCCCGGCCAGCGCATTAGCCATATCGTTGTCACGCACAGCCATCTGGATCACTCGCCCCTTGCCCGACCGCTGGCCGAGCGCACCGGCGCGCCTGTTCTGGCTTTTGGCGGTTCCGAAGCTGGTCGAAGCGCCGTAATGACCGAGTTGGCCCAGCAAGGGCTTGCAGGTGGCGGCGAAGGAATCGACACGTCTTTTCGTCCTGACTTCGAACTGCCTGATTGCGCGACGATCTCTGGTGATGGCTGGCAGCTTGAAGTAATTCACACGCCAGGACATCTGGGCAACCACATCGCCTTGGGTTGGGGAGACGTCTGCTTTACCGGAGACCACGTCATGGGCTGGGCCAGTTCTCTGGTGTCCCCTCCGGACGGTGATCTGACAGATTTCATGGCAGCCTGCCATCGGCTGCGCACGCGCGACTGGTCGGTTTTTTACGCCGGGCATGGCGCCCCGATATCCGATCCCTCTGCGCGGCTGGATTGGTTGATAAATCACCGTCTGACGCGCGAGACCCAAATTCTGGAGGCTCTAAAAGTACAACCCGGCACGGCCAGAGAGTTGGCGGAACGCATCTACCTTGACACACCGGCTGCTCTGCTGCCTGCTGCTGCAAGAAACGTATTCGCCCACCTTGTTGATCTGGCAGGAAAATCTCAGGTCGCATCAGAGGAAAAGCTGTCGGCCAATGCGCAGTTTCACATTCAGCCATGAGCCCTGAGAATTTTTTTGCGAAAACGTCACATTCCCCTCTGGACGGCGAAAATCCGGGTTGTTATACGCCCCTCAGTTCCGGCGTAGCTCAGCGGTAGAGCAGTTGACTGTTAATCAATTGGTCGTAGGT
>WQBJ01000120.1 GCA_013032095.1 Ruegeria atlantica
GCCTGTGAGCCTGTGAGCCTGTGAGCCTGTGAGCCTGTGAGCCTGTGAGCCTGTGAGCTGATTATACTCCTCGGCACGCGCAAGTGCAATCATATTCTTCGCACATACACCTATTTTCAACTTAAATATCAGCATGTTAGACCGATCAGGCCAGCCTCTGCACCGCTCCTCCACGCCATATGAATCCACTGCTGCTCCCCTGACCGGCAACCCACGTCAACTGCATTGGATCAACACTGTTCGGCCACTGTTCCTGAACGCAGGGCTGAACCGACCAATACTGACCTCAAGGCAAAAACAGGTTCGCCGCGCAAAGTTCAGCCTGGCAATAGGTGGTCAGGATTTAGAAACGTGGCATTTCGTAACTGAGGCTGTCGATTGCAAAAGGCAGCGTCGCGATTGCGAACGAACATACGCAATCCGATTTCAACAACGTGGAGAGCCCCTCGAAATCTGGGCCGTTGCGTTCCCGGCACGATGCCGCCAAGGACTTTGAAAATCAGCTGCGTCGTCAATCCATCAATTGAATATTCGCCCTCTTCAGATCAGGCCGATGATCTGACGACGGGCACTGGTGACGACTGCGGCAACCGTGAGAGAGTTGCACGGCATTCTACAGGAGGCCATGGGATGAAAAGCATCCCTGTCCATACATCGGGTAAGCTGCGTGCAGAGTGGCACAAGTAGGCGTTGGAGTCTGGTTATGACCAAGGACCCGCTTGATCGCGGCGGGGTCGCCCCGCGGCCTCTGCCCGGAGCCGCGCCCGGAACCTCAGAAAGATCAAAAAAACACCCCGCGCTTTGCCAGCATCGTGACCCGGATGAAACACCTCGTGGCTGCACTACAGACCGGGGGAAAAAGCGCCAGACACTGCTGCGGCCCTGCATCCAGTCCAGCGCGGATATTCTCTCCGGGGTTTGGCCTTTGGTCTTGGTTGCCGAAGGCCCCTCATTGTGACCCTGCTGCCTGAAAGAATGAAAGCCATCAGGAGAGGTCTTCTGTCTTTCCGTACTGTGAACGGCCTTTGCAGAAGCGTCAGGCATGTCCCCGCCCTTCGATGAATAGGACAGGAGTTTGGACAGAAATCTCATCACTCGTCCCCCTGCTCCGCGATCTTGTGCGCTTCCTGTATTGTCGCCCGCCAGAAAGAGCGCCTTCGCAGCAGCAATCTGACCCTCCTTAAGATACCCGTTCCGCATGGCTCCTCTTTCTGCTCTGATCCGGTTACGGACCATCACCGCTGCAAACCGGAGCGGAAAGACGCCGGGTTTACAACTCATTGACAACCAGTTCCGGAGATAACCCCTCGCACGTTTCTAAACCTGCGTTGTGCAAGTTTCGCGATTGATCCGATTTCAACCACATCAATGTTGTGTGGTTTTGAAGGGTGTCAAAAACCGACAATGTGGTTTTGCATCTCCTTTTTCTGCAATGAGAAACACTCTGGGATTCCCGGTCTTTGCCGTTGCTTCCAGACGTTGCTTGCCGTGAGAAGAATGGCGCCGGAGCATCAGACAGATAGATCCTCGGTCGCATTTCGAAGATGGACAAACACGATATCCGCCGGGTCATGTACATGCCTGAGCTCTGCGTAATCCGCCACGACCTGAGTGCGAAGAGGAAATATGATCAACTGGTGAAGGCCGGGAAACCACCCAAGGTCGCGCTCACTGCAATCATGCGCAAGCTTTTCGTTGTTGCAAACGCGCTTCTCGGAGATCAGCGGAAATGGTGCGACAATTACGCTTGATCAACACGGATACTGCTTTGCGCAGCCGGTGACATCTCCAATCGGTTGCAACAGATGATGGGATAGTGCCGGGTGTTGAATTCTTTCCAGCCGGATTGCGACGGGGATGATCCCCATGGGATTTTAACCCCGGTGTCTTGCTGCCTAATGGGATTTTATCACCCCCCTAAAATCCATACATGTAGTGGGATTTTATACCCCGCCAAAATCGGGCAATGGGATTTCGCATCCTATTGTCCTGCAAAAAGAAACCAAGCCGAAGAGTGTGGATCCACACTCAATGCCACGGTGAACGCCGCATGATGCACGCAGTGCTGAAATTCTGGCGCATTCGCTCCGGGGTCGCTGAGGAAGCCAGCATGGGTTTTTGCATAAAAAGCCGACCATCGGTACCGTAAACTTGATGCAGTCCCAGGACTGATGTGCCGGCACGCGATATAACCAAAGTTCGCGCTTCACCGTTTAGCAAGCGCCATCGCTTTCTACCTGATTTGATCGCCAATGCCGTCTGGTTGAATTTGCGATTCCCATTGGGTCTAAGGATGGTCGAATGTCTTATGGCGAAACGAGTGATCATGGTCTCGCCTCAAACAGCCTGCCCCGGGCAGGTAAATTCGGGGTAGATTCCGGCTCGGTGCAGAATGGTACGTCGCTTCCATGCGGGTGATGATTGCTGTCCAGTCCATTGGGGTTTTCCTTTCCTGAGTGTGTTTGAAGCACCCGGTCGGAAGTTCCCAATTCATTGCAGAGCTGAAACTTGCACGCGTATGATCGCCTGTTTTCGCCGCCCGGACTTACAGCTCTTGCACCCGTTCTTCCCCCTGCCGTGCGTCAGATGCTCGAATGCGCAACGCCTGGTTCCACGCGCGTGAAATCATGTTCTCCATCACTCATAAGGAGTGCTACTCGGGAAATGGCAACTGACATGACAGGGAGACGCGCCATGAATCTCTTTATTCGTCCGACATTCTGTTTTCACCCGGAGGACATTTTTGATTTCGTCACCATTGTCGATGTTAATTCAAACGACCCCATCCCTCCTGCTTTTGAAGAAGGTGGGCCGCTCCTAATGGCGAACGGCGAGGGCAATCTTTCTGGCCTGGACTTGTTCGAGCGGAGTAATGACGAGTTTGTCGGTTTTGAAGAAACCACCCTTCCGGACGAAGGCATCGCCGGGTCCGTGGCGGCGCTGCAGGGATTGGATGATTTCCTGTTCTGATCAGGATTGCTGACACGCAAAGCTTGCATGTCCGGAGCGCCTCAATCTGCTGGTGCGCTTATCTGTGTGTGTCATACTGCAGCGGGTTGAGTTTCGCCTGACGGGCATCCCTTCCGGGTTTGCTGATCCACCACCCGGCCGAAAGACTGCACGGGATGGCGCACACGCCGTTGCAAAGCGTCAAAAGGGCCACCAAGCAGACTTTCGCTGCAGCTGCGGCGTTAGTGGTGTCTAACGGCTGCTTTGCGAGGTTTTGTGCCGTTAGGATCTTCAGATGATAGTGTCATTCTGCGTTTGAGACTTGCATCATCCTGACAGGAAGGTATGCCCCCAGATCAAGCTCGTTCCAAAAAAGAGCTTCACCAGCGAGATTCACAGCTGCCCATAAGTACTCCAGTTCAGCCTGATCGCCGAACAACCAGATATGATCTTTCGGTATATCGGGTTGCGCAACACAGGGGCTTTGGAATGGCATTGCATCTATGCAAACATAGCCTTTGTTTAAAACGAATACCCCATCGAGAAATAGGTGCGGAAAGAAGTTTCGAGACGCAAAATCTGCTTCACAAAGTTCTTTTAGCCGATAGTCATCCTCCTCAGCGACTTCCTGCATCCATTTAGCAACCGTTTTAATGTCTGATGCAGCAGTATCGTAAGCAAACAGGAACGAGTAAGGACGCGGCGTTTTCACCATCCCCGTCGCGTTGAAGCGGTGCGGTGGAGCGTAAGGGTATGACTTTATTAATTTACTGGCTTTTGCTGCCTGTCGAACATCAGCTTTTGTAAGTTTCGATTTCACTTCAACGATAGAAGATACTGTTTCTACAAAAAATAGATCAACGCCTCCAGCGCCTGTGATTTTTGGATATCGATTGTTATAAACTATCACGTCGGTCTGAGGGCGTTTTTCTTCTTTTGCCATTTCCTTATGAATGATTTCCCCTGAGCCTATGGATGTGAATTTTGACGTACTGCCATCAAGAAGCTCGCGCGCAAACGTTTCTCTGATGTTACCTTTGTTGGTGTTATGACTAAAGGATTGGGCAAGTCTACCTTCACTCGTCAAACGTTCGCGGATTGCATCGAAGTGAAGACCTAGAATGTTTTCCATAATGACCCTGTATTTAGTTCCAGCCGCGCCAAATTCTCAAGGTACGAGTAGGACATGAAAGTTATGTTAGTGCTAAGGGTTACGTGGGAATCGTCAATCTGAAAACACTTTGTGACCGCTCCGGCAGGTTCACGATTTGAATGTTTGCACTGGTTACCCAAACCGGACGAATGAAGGCGCGGCGGTCAAGAAAACGGAAAACGGCAGCAATGGGCTTATATGAGGAAGCGGTTGTCAAGCCCGGGGATATTGGGTTCTAGAGCATTTCGTTTTCCTTCGTTCAGGCGGCCTTGCTGGCTTGGTATTCGGGTCGGAACGTTTCTTTGCAACGGTTGCGTATTCTGCGCATTACCAAACTTATATCCGGGTGGCGTCCATCGATGCTGGTTGCTCTCCCACAATCCCGCTTGCTGCGGGCGCAACGTTCCGGAGGTGGGACCCTTCTCAAAAACGGCGTCTTTCAGCCCTGCCCATTGTCGGTCACACACCGCCCGGTCCAGCCCTGCCGCGTCCGGCCGGACTGAAAAAGGTCAGGCGAGTTTTGCCTCTGTGGGAACGAGCCCGGTCTCACAGAAGCGCCATAGCGCAATCAACAGTTTGCGTGCGAGTGCTACAATCATCACCCGGCGCATGCGCCCTTTGGCCCCCGCAGTGCGCTCTTCAAACCACTTGCTGAGCACGCTGTCAGGCTGATATCGAATCCAGCGCCACGCCATCTGGATCAGGTTCGCGCGGATCCATCCGGGGCCATCGCCGCCGATCCCCTGATCCCGTTCCGTGTCGCCGCTTGCATGGGGGGTCGGTGCGATCCCAACCCAACCGGCCAACTCACGGCGATTGCGGAAGTCTCGGTAGAAGATCTCATTGACCAGCAAGGTGGCATCGTTCGCCCCGATCCCTTTGAGCTGGCTGAGTATCGCAATCTTTGCGGCCACCTGTTCTTCGCTGCCTGCGGCCGTATCAGCTATCGCTATCGTTGCGCCCTTGCCAACGATCTCGTCACGTTCAGCCTCGATCTCAGCAATCTGTTTCTCGGCCAGTTGCAGCCGATCCAGAATGCGCAATATCTCCTTGCGGGCCTGTGCAGGGAACGGCGTCCCATAGGCGGTCTTAACATCATCGAACCGCGGTTCAAAATCTTTGCGGTGAGGGTCGAGATCGAAGATGCCGTGCAGTTTAAGCAATCCCTTTATCGAATTCGTCAATGAGGTCCGTTCCTTGACCAATCGCCGCCGTTCCCGAAGCTTGCGTTTGCGATCTTCCTCTTCAAGGGCTGGAACACGCACCCGGCTCAGAACCGAACTGTCTCCGCGATCATGCGCCAGCAGCGCCCGCACCATCTTCTTCGCGTCGATCCGGTCGGTTTTGCGCTGTTTGGCCTTGCGATTGACCAGCAGGCTGGCCGGATCCAGTATAACTGTCTCAATCGACATGAACTCGTCGAACCAACGCGCCAGCCAAAATCCCTCGTAACCCGCTTCATAGCAGCAAAGGACGCGAACCTGTTGGCCTAGTGCACGCTCGGCCTTGGCCCGCTGCTCTTCGATCAGAATCTTGAGGGCGTCGGTATCTGCTGCCGGAAGCACGTGCAGGCCGATCCGATCTCGGGTCGGGATCTTGATCCCGACAACCCAGGACTTGCGAGAGATTTCCAGCGAGATGTAAAGCGTGCTACGCTCCAAGCCGACTGGTGCTGGCGTGGTATTCTTGGGGGACATTTTGGTCTCCTAGTGAGTTAGTTAGCGATGACGCCATTCTGGCGCCAGTCGCAGCTTCCTCATAGGATCTCAAACCACTTGTCTGAACCCACCGCAGAGAACGGCAGGAGAGAGCCCAAAGCTAGTAATGCGGCACGGCGTACGAATGGCGGCTTCCAGCGTTCTACGAGGATCCACTCTACCGCAACGCAGTTACTGATGCCCCGGGCCAAGACATCCCGCGCCCATACGGTTGGCCCTCCTCACGGCCAGACGGGCAAGCCCTCTAACCCAGCCGTCTCTGGAAGTCCGCAGATCAGGTTGGCGTTCTGCACCGCTTGCCCCGCCGCGCCCTTGCCGAGATTGTCCACCACACCCATCGCAATCACCAGGTTCCGCGCCGGGTCGGCGGCGTAGCTAACGAAGGCGAGGTTCGAACCCGCCGCCCATTTGGTCTGCGGCGGCCGATTCACCACGCGCACAAAGACCCGGCTGTCGTAGAAACGGCGCGCCGCGTCGAGACATTCTTGCGTCGAGGCGTCGCCACGACAGTATATGGTCGCGAGAATGCCTCGGGTCATTGGGGCCAGATGCGGCGTGAAGACCAGCCCTGTCGCGTTACCACCCGACAGCCGCTCAATGCTCTCCGCCAACTCCGGCATGTGGGTGTGTTCGAGCAGCCCGTAGGGGATCAGGTTTTCGTTCGTCTCGGCATAGCCAAACGTCCCGCCGCCGCCACGCCCGGCCCCGGAGATGCCGGTCTTGACATCAGCCACGATGTTCTCCGGCTTGATCAGCCCTTCTGCCAGCAGCGGCGCGAACGCGGTCAGCACCGCCGCCGGAAAGCAGCCAGGGTTGGCAATGCGTGTTTGCCCTCTGATCCGGCCCGGCCAGATGTCGGCCAAACCGTAAGTCCACCCGTCGACATAGCGATGGTCGCCGCCGATATCGACGATCTTCACATGCGTATTTCGCGTGATCGCGGGCACTGATTTCATCTGATCGTGGGCACTGATTT
>WQBJ01000121.1 GCA_013032095.1 Ruegeria atlantica
TCGCAGCGGCTGGTTGGGTCTCGGATTGCGCTGGTACATCCGGAGTTGTCGCAGCACGGACCAACTGATCTCCAAAGGCCTGAAGGCGTGTTTTGCGGCTATTGCTCATGTTTAAGCCACTCCTCTTCTTCCTCTTTCGCCCGACGCGCGACAAGCCCCATGAAACTGCCAATCATGTTCAACTCGCCCTGCCGATCTGCCTTGATCATAGATCTAAAATACCCGCCGGGACGGACAATGGGTGGCAATTTGGCGTCAGTCAGTCTCGCATCGGTGATCAGGGCTGCCATATTGGCGCCGTGAACGTCCAGTTGCACCTGTGCTTCTTTTCAGGTGGAGATGTTGGTGCCAATTTCTGCCATGCGCTCACGGCATCCGGTCTCGACCGCGAAATCCGAGGGCCTCGATCCGAATACTCAGCACTGATGGTACCGATATGCATGCGCAGTTCCGGAGAGGCGAGATGATAGAACTGTCGACCGTTGATTTCGGGGATGCGTTTTGGCTTGCCAGGGGACCGGATCGGTTTTGCCAGTTCGGCCTGCGGTGCTTCCAAGTTAACAATCAGCTTTCAGCGATAGTCCATGAAAGGAGCCCTTTGCCGACATCGAACTGGCTTTGCGTATTCGCTTCTGCAGCGGGTCGCGAACCGCCAAGTGCGGTCGTTCACGGCATGGTGCGCGAAAGAGAGGGGAGCGGGCAATGCTGCCGTTCGAATGCCAAAAGTTATCAAAGGGCTTCGGGTCCGGTCTAAAGCCGACGGCTCATCCTCAAAGCAGAGTTTTGGAACCCTATTGAATGATAGAACGCATGCGCTTCGTCGCGTGCAAGACCCGTCGTCAACTCAATAGTGTCGCAGTCAAACTTTCGCGCCAACGAGATTGCTTCGCTGACCAAAGCTCTCCCTATGCCCTGCCTTCGTTTTGAACTATCAACCACCAACGTTGTGATTCGAGCCAACGGTTTAGGATAAAAGAGTAAAGGCGCAATGTGAATTGCCACAGCGCCCACCGGCACCAAACCTTCCAACGCAAGAAGTAGATGGTCTTGTTCGTGGGAACCTATTAAGTTCCAACGACGTTCTATTTCCTGCGCCGAATGATCAAACCCCATATGGTTCATCAAACGTGCAACTGCATACGTGTCTTCTTTCTCGGCATATCGAAAGCTAAGTGACGATGACATTCTGGCACTCCAATAATCTTCGAAAATTTGTTGTCTGAACCAAAGTTCAATGTCGCACAATAGGGCTCTCCTTACACCTTTGCCGCGACTTGCACCAAGGGCCGCTCTGGTGTGAAACGACTTTTGCTGCATGCCGCATGAACAGACAAGACGCGGACAAAAGAGACTCCCTAGTACTCATATTGAAGGGCAACATTCGCACTGGCAGACTTGCAAATTTGAACGTAATTTATGCGCGAAATATTGAGGCACAATTCTATGAGAACGGTAATTTTTTGCCACGGAATGCCGGGTAGCGAATTGGATGCAGATCTACTTCGCCACGCGAACCCCAGTACCAATATCATCGCGCTAAATCTTTTGGATGTTGATCCTGAGCAGATGGAGCGTGGACTGCAAGACGCCTTTGATGAGGCGTTTGAGCAGGCCGACAACAAGCCGGTCGATTTAGTTGGCTTCTCCATCGGAGCAATGGTCGCGACCAGACTAGCTACGTTGCATCCTGCCAACGTGTCCCAACTGATCTTGGTATCACCAGCGGCCCCTCTTTCATTAGGCGATTTTTTACCAAACATGGCTGGCAAGCCTGTTTTCGAGTTAGCTCTGAAACATCCCAAGTTGCTAAGGCTTTTGACGCGCTTTCAAGGTTCGGTCGCGCGCGTTTCACCCAGAAAATTGACCAACATGTTATTTGCAAAATGCGGTGCCATAGAAAAACAGCTTTTGGAGGAGCCGTTAATTAGGAGCGCCATGGCGAAAGCCCTCTCCGCCAGTCTTGTTGAAAAGCCAGCCAGTTATATCGCTTATGTCTCTGCATATGTCTCTGAGTGGAGCGGTATTTTACTTGCTGTGAAATGCCCTGTCGTTCTTTGGCATGGGACAAAAGATACATGGTCACCCCCTGAAATGTCGAAAAAATTAGAGGCAGCATTTGAGAGTGAGGTTACGCTGAACTGGGTTGAAAATGCTGAGCATTACTCAACACTTACGAAAGTTTCGCTCTAACCGATCATCAAAGCAGTCATTCAAACGCCGCGCAGCATCAGTAAACATGGGCTCTCTGCCATCATTCTCTGCGGGGCGCTTCGACTGGTGGGAGCCCAATCCGGACCTTGACCGGTGGCCTGAGTATCGCACGTACAGCAAGTCGCGAACCGCCGATTGCCGACTTTCATGACATGATACGTAAAAGAGCAGGGAGCGGGACTTTTGAAACTTTCGCTGCGGTCGCGCAAATGACCGCTGGCAGGATCCTCATCCCAAAAAACAACGAGCATTAAGTCCCAAGTTTTGCGTCGAGTACTTGCCTAATCGTCGGACGCATAGCAGACAGCTTGGAGCTTGTTGCCGTCAAGATCGCGTACGTACGCAGCGTAGTAATTCTCGCCATAGTGCGGGCGAGGGCCTGGTTCCCCTTCGGAGGTTCCGCCCAACCTCAGAGCGGCATCATGGAAAGCATGAACGCTCGCCTTTGAATCGGCCACGAATGCGACATGTGTCCCGTTTCCCCATGTGGCAGGCCGCCCATCTTCGGGCGTATAAATGTAGATCGTCGGCATCCCGTCCTTTTCGTAAGCGGGTGGCTTGCCGGGTGGTTTGGGCAGACGTCTGAACCCGAGAACTCCTAAAATCTCATCGTAAAAGCGACCGGAGCGCTCGATGTCATTAGAACTAAATGTGATGTGACTTATGACTGACACAGCAGTGTTTCACCCTTTTTCAGATGCCTGTCGGTTTCCCGTCGATTGTCCGCATGTTCTTGCGTTCCCAATAGTTGCGCACGCCATCCTCGCCCATTTTCTCGTAGAATGGCACCAGTTCATTCTCTGCTCGGCTCGACTGGAAAGCCATGAAAGGAACGCCGGTGCCGCACGATGTCTGCACCAGCTCTATCGAAAGATCAAAGACCTGCCGACTTCCTGCAATGGAAGGGAAGTCAGATAGCAATTCCTGCCAGTCGGTATCTCTGGGATGCCGAACCTCAGCCTTTCCGTAGAGCCGCAGGATCATCGCTCGCCCTTCGAATGCACAAAACATCAGGGTCATCCGGCCTGTCGCTTGGACATGCGCGGCAGTTTCGTTCCCGCTTCCGCTCAGGTTCAGCCACCGAACGGTCTGGTCATCTATCACACGCAATGTGTCCATGCCCTTTGGCGAGACATTGACACGACCATCGACATCGGCGGTGGCGACGAAGAACATCGGTTGACGCTCTAAAAAGGCTCTCAGCGTTGGATTAAGGGATTTTGCAGTGCCCATAAGGATTGGCCCCAGTGGTCTTTTGTCTCGTCGTCTAATGCGACCTTTAACAACCCAATGCTGACAACGGGTTGCCCCTTGGTGAGGCGGTTCCGGTGTAAGCGAAATTATGTTAATAGTGGAAACATGATCTGCTTATCATACCGCATGAAAGGCAGCCGTCCGACGTCGCACGCCAGCAGCAATGGCTTCCGCCAATGTCATTGGGAACCTATCCGGCAAATCTGCTAGTGTCCTGTCCAAGGCGGGCTCAATCTCAGACGCGATGCCCGACAAGACCTCATCCGCCAACACCACACCAAAACCTGCCGCCTTCGCAGCCTGCAGGAAATGACGCGGCACCACTTCGTTGATCCGGTAGTGTCCGTCGATCGCCATCGCAAGGCGCATCCGATTCTGGCGAATTTGACCGTCATCTACGGCTTTCTGGGCGCTCAGCACATCATAGAGCGGGGTCATGCGGAATCCACCCGGACGCAATGCAATGCTGAAATTCTTGGCGTGCCCGTCTGTCGCACCTAAGAGCCAAAACAACACCTGTGTGCGGAAGAACGCGCGCTGATCTGCCTCGGGGTCATCACTACCCGCTAGCAACCCGACGCCTTCTGTAATCCCCGGCCCACCGTCCATTTGGTATTTCTGGCTAGGCGGGACTGTGAGCGCTTGGCAAAAGTCTTCCTGCGGGAGGCGGATCAATCGACCATCCTTGGCCCAACGCCGATCAAACCGTGTCACAACAAGGCTCCGCACGTCCTCGAAGTCGGCAATCTCGACCTCCGCCACCTTCATTCCCATGACGCGACAAAAGTTCATGCAGAAATACTCGTTCTCGACGCTGTCGGATAAATCGATCCCTGCGGGCAGAACACCAAGCTGGGTTTTGAGGATATGGGTTGTAGGGGTGAGCCCGGATGGGCGGATCCACGCGCCATCGTAGCGCAGCAGCGCCGTTTTTTCCTGCGCCCCTGCTATTGAAATGCGGAAGTCGTCGTCTGCGTCCAAGCCAAGGGGCGCGCTCGCAAGGTTGCGCAGCATGTCAGCAATCTGCGCCTCAGATACGGGCTCTCCCTCGAGCGCGCCAACCTCGGGCATCTCGCCCGAAACGAATTGTAACGCCCCCACGCAGTCACGCCCGATCTTCTCCAGCATGTGCCACGCGTCCGTGCCGCCTGCGCGTACCCGAGCGGCAACGCGCTCACGTATTGCCTGATTGTCCGGAAGCAGATTTTCCAGATAGGCAATGACAGGGCCGCCTTGATGCGCTTCTTCACGCAAAGGCAGTGACAATGAGATGGGCATGGCGTGCTCCCACGACAGCCAGTCCTGATCGTAGGCAAAGCTGATCGCTCCCGATCCAGCGAGACGCAAAGTCCCCACCAACCGTCCGTTCAGGAGCACCTGCATCAGGCCGCTACGCCCGTGTTTGGCCATCAGAAGATATCCTCGATCTCAAGCGAGCCACCGCGCTCCACCAAACGAAACTCAAGCCCAAGCGCAGCCATGACGGCGAGCACCGTGGCGAGCTTGGTTCCCGCGTCGCCATTCTCGAGCGACGAAATCGTCGCGACACGCAAATTCGTGCGTGCGCTGATATCGCTTTGGGTCCAGCCGCGCGCCTTGCGCGTCCGGCGAAGTGCCTCGCCGATCTGCTCAGCCGTTCGTGCGGTGAAATCCATAGTGTGGCTCCTTTTACGGCACAGCGTAAATTACAACCATTTACGTTACAACGTAAAAATTCCCCCTTTACGCCACAGCGTAATACACTGGATGCGCTCACGCCTGCAGCCCCGCCGCGTAGACCCGTTTCCGCCCTCATTGCAGGACATCGTAGATACTTGAATGGCTTATCTCTTCCATTCAACACACGCTCAATAAGCTGTGCATGGTGCGACTGTGACTATTTTGATTTTTGATCACCCGGCCCCTCAAATATCTCCGGGTCGAAGTAGTCGTAGTCGACTTTCTTCAGCTTCACGACATCGTCCGGGGAATCCAAAGCCTCGATTGCTTCCGGCTTTGGCCTTCGAAGCTCAGCAGCAGGTTGGTGCAGCAACCGGGAGGAAATTGCCGTCATCAGCTCAATTCCAGCTTCTGATGGCTTCGGAAGCGTCAGACGTCGATCCTCAGGATTCTGGGCCAGGTCAATCAGTCCAAGACCCTTTCTTTTTGGGGTGCCATCCGAGAGGAAGGAAATGTGCCTTGGGACATTGGAAATGCCAATCGACGAGGAAATCTCCCGCAAGGGTTGGCCTTCAAAGCCAATCTCGAACTGTTTCAGGGTCACATACAGCAGCACGCAAAAAAATCCCAAAGACAATCCCTGCGAGCGTGTAGTGATCTCGTGAAGCGCTGGCAGAATTGATTGCTTCAGATGCTCAGCCAGCAGTTCTGCTCGCTCGCCAGCATCCAACATCAAAGCTCGGTCCCTTTCTGCGGGTAGCACATAACGACAAGCGATGGCTTTGCCGGTCCGTGAGGGCTCTACAAAGCTCGAACGACGCCCCTCCTCCTTCAGTCGCACAAGCAAGTTCAGGTGTCACTGTTCTCTAATTAATCAGAATCTTGTCAGAAATTGTCCTGCAAAATCAATGGTGGTTTGTACTCTTAATTTTCATATTGGGGAGTGGAAAGAACGTGGGGATACAAGCCGTTCCTGATCTAAAGTCTCGTTGTTTTTGCGAGAAGTATAGCGATGAAATTGAGGATCAAGTTGGAGACAGAGTTTGGATGGGGCGAGACGCGATCACACGAGGTTTGCACCCTGGAACGCCGGTCGGTTGATGCATCAGATGCAGATCTTGGGCTGTGTTTGGCCGAGGCAAAATCGATATTGAAAGAAATTCAGCGTGCGCTGCTGCAAGATCAGGTCGAAGAGATCAGCGAAATCGCTCGCGTCTGTCGATTCTGCGGAACATATCTACCGGTTCATGACCGCCGCCGACGCATCGATACGCTCTTTGGTCGCGTGAACGTCGAGGCACCGCGGGTTCGGATGTGCATGTGTGGGCACACGGGATTTCCTACGCTGAAAGTCGCTCATTCTCCTCTGACTCGCCTCTTGCCGGACCACGCCACGCCAGAGCTTTGGAGATTGCAGGCGGAATTGGGAGCGCGCCATAGTTTTCGGGAAGCTGCAAGGCTTCTGAATGAACCGACACCTTGTGCCAAGCAAAACCACGTGACGATCCGCAATAGACTTGCAACTATCGCTGAGGACCTTGCCGACAACGAACTTCCTGCAGCCACCGAAGCCGACCAACGCTCAAATCCTTCCGATGTTACGGTGTTTCTGGACAGCGCCTACGTTCGATCAAGA
>WQBJ01000122.1 GCA_013032095.1 Ruegeria atlantica
CAGATCCAGGCCTACGGTCTTTACTGTCATTGGGTGGCTCCTTTCCTAGCAGTCGATGACAACTGCACTGTGGCACATTCGATGCCGGTGGAGCAGGAGCCACCCACCTCATCCGCTATGGGCCGATGTTGTGAGCTCAGTCAGTTAGACCGAGATTGATGGGCGTGTTTTCGTCGAAAGACAGATGACGAGTCTTTTCCGGATTGCGCACCACGTAAACAGCTGTAATCACGTCGCATTCGATCTCCAACGATGTTGTTTGCAAAATACCGCCAGTTTCGTGGCTGAGGATCGATGGCAGATTGTTGAGGTGGCAGAATTGCCATTGCTGGACAGGTTGATCAGAGTATTTACGCGCCAGTCCAGACAAAAGCCGCATCACCTTGTCTCGACCCAAAATTGGATTGAGTGTCGCCAGCACTTTGCCGCCGCCATCCGAAACAAATCTTACGTCTTGCGCAAGCAATTTGGTAAGAACGTCGGTGTCGCCGCTTTTGGCGGCCATGAAAAATGCCTTGGCGATGGCTTCGCCTTGTTGCGGCTCAACCTGCGTTCGAGGTTTATTGCGCTGCACATGTTTCCGAGCTCGGCTGACAAGCTGGCGGCAGGATTCAGGTGTGCGTTCCAGTGCCTTTGCCAGCTCGTCATATGATTGCTCGAACACATCGTGGAGTAGAAAGGCTGCCCGCTCTAGAGGTGTTAGCCGCTCCAGCGCCAGTAGGAGTGCCACCGAGACGTCCCGATCCAGTCGCTCTGTGGCATCATCTGTGATCAGTGGTTCGGGCAACCATTCACCGGGATATGCTTCGCGCCGAGTATGCGCGGCCCGCAGATGATCGAGACATAACCGTGTGACCGTTCGGATTAGAAACCCCGTCGTGTCACGCACACTGGCATGATCAACCTTCTGCCAACGCAAAAATGCGTCCTGTACTACATCCTCTGCGTCACTAACGGTGCCCAGCATTCGATAGGCGACCGTAAACAAGCGCGGTCGCAGATCGACAAAAGTCTGGGCGTTGACGAGTGAAGTCACATGACTCATGCGGCCGAAGCCTCCTTGGCGGCAGGATGTTGCGTTGCAAAGCCAATAGCAATGCGATTCCAGGCATTGATTGTTGTCACTACCAACGTCAGTACGATTTTTTCCTGATCTGAAAACTGAGCGGCAATCTCTTCATAGATGTAATCGGGTGCACCATTCTGCTCAATGCGGGTCAGCGTTTCGGCCCAGGCAAGAGCGGCGCGTTCACGCTCGGAGTAAAGAGATGACTCACGCCAGGCATTCAGCAAGTGAAGCCTGTCTTCACTCTCACCCTGCGCACGCGCGTCATGGGTGTGCATATGGATGCAGAATGCGCAACCGTTGATCTGCGACACACGCAATTTTACCAGTTCGATGAGACTGTGCTCCAGGCCCGATGTTTTGAGGCATTCCTCCATATCGAGCATTGGCTGCATCAGTTGCGGGGCTACGGCGAAATGGTTGAGACGGGATTTCATGTGGCGCTCCTGTTTTAGCGGTGTACAGAAACAGGACGCAGCATGCTTGGGGTTTGTGACATGGGTGAGCAACAAATCTGTTTTTGTTGCGTAGGAAGGCCAGTTGAATCTCAATCGAGCTGCGCAATGTTCTTGAGCATTTCGCGAATGTTTTGCTCAAGTGGTTACGCAGGCCGACTGGATCATCCAAAAAAACCTGAGGGCTTCTGTCATTAAATGTAGATATTCGAAGGGCGGCCTTATAGCGCTTCCGGCCTCTGGCGCGCACGTAACTTTGCACTCGCCGCGATTGCCCGCTAAGCTGGCTGCGACCGCAGCACGTGCGGAACTTATTCAATATCTCTTATGAGCCGCTTAAGACATGCGGCTTGTATCGACTTATCTGCGCCTTAGCCTCTATTGGAAATATACTCATCAAATTCCTGAAGGATTTCAGGAGCTCTGTCGCAAAGACCTTTGTCTCTTACCGTCGCCATTTTTCCAACAACCTTGGTCGCCTCAAGCTCTTGTGGAAATTGCTTTGAGACATCAGTCTCGACCGCAGTAAGAATATCAGAGGGCTTAATGTGACATGCCTCTGCCAAGCCAACCATGGCTCCGACACCCTTGGCAAACTTGCCATCAACGTCAGTTTCAGCATGTACAGCGGTGGAGCACAGAGCGAAAATAAAAGTAGCGATGGAGGTCAAGTTTTTGATCATTTAGATTCACAAACATTTGATGTTGGGGGTGACTTACTGAGCCGACTACTGATTATGGAGGCCCGATACTTTCTTGCTGCATTCATCTTCTTTCAAGCTTGGGAGATGTGAGGCAGATTGCGCACAAAATTGAGACGACCAACCGAAACCGCCTAAGCTCTAGTGGTCCGCGGAATAGACTGCGCGGTTCAATGGTATCTATAGACCAGGTCTACGGGGTCACGCCGCTCGGCCTTTGCATCCAAAATTCCTCCAAGCCGCTCAGCAAGGCGGCAGGAGCGGAAGTTGTTCGGATCGATATAACTGACGAGCGACTGGGTTACGTTCCATGTACAGGCCCAATCTCGCAGCGTTAGGCCCATTTGTTGTTCTGCTCTGTCGTTGTCGTTCCGCAGGAAATCTCCCACTCTTCCAAGGACATGTTCACTTGTGGAAGGAAGGTGTCTTTCGAGTTGCGGTTTCCGATGGCGGGCAGGCGCAAAAAAAAGACGCGCCGCAGACGGCGCGCTCTTCTCGGGTGACATGTTTTGTACCTAATCGGACCCTGTTCGGCCCCACTTGGTTAAATTACGGGTCGATATCGATCACGATTTTTCCTACCTGCACGTTAGACGCCATGTGAGTGTATGCTTCGCGCACTTCGGAGAACGGAAAAACTTTGTCAATCCGAGTGGTATAAACACCGTCGGCAAATCCTTCGGTCAAATGATCCACAGCCGCCTTACGTCGATCCGGATGATCCATCATCAGCCATGACAGATGGAACCCCTTTACGGTTATGCCACGACCAACCAGTGCGTTCAGTGGGGTTGGAGCCACCTGGCCGGACAGGAGGCCGTAGATCACGAATGTCGCCTCAAAACCGGCGGCATTGGCCAGAGCTTCTGCCTCGTCTCCGCTGACCGCGTCGCAGGCGATATCAAAGCCTTTGCCGCCAGTGATCTCCAATATACGCGCGGTCGTGTCCTCCTGGCTGGTGACAATGACAAAATCGGCCCCGGCCGCTTTCAGCGCCTCAACTTTTTCAGGACCGCGGGTGAGCGCAATGGAGAAACCGCCATGTGCAGAGATGATCTGGAATGCGGCCATGCCAACGCTTGAACTGGCTGCGTTCAGAACAACATACTGTCCGGCATCTTTCCTGAGGCCCCCCTGTTGTACCAGCATGCCATAAGCCGAGCCGAAAGCGGTCCAGAATGCAGCTGCCTCGCGATAGCTGACGCCATCAGGGATCGGTTCGAGCGCAGAAGTCGGAATGTTCACGACCTGACCCAGAACGCCGTAGTCTTCCTGTTTGAAGACCGGAGCGATGGCGACTCTGTCACCTGCCGCGTAGGTTTCGACGCCGGGGCCGACGGCGACGATGTCGCCGGCGCCCTCGAACCCAATTGCCGAAGGCAGTTTGGGCTGAACCAGATAAGCGCCACCGATAAAGACCAACTCGGCCCGGTTCAGACCGGCGGCTTTCATCGCCACTTGAACTTCGCCTTCACGTGGTGGTCTGGGTGCTTGGTCGACATATTCGAGAACTTCGGGTCCGCCGAGAGATGAGAACTGGACGATTTGTGTCATTGTTTTTTCCTTTGAGTTGAACACTGCGCGAGGGATCATGCCAAAGCCTGCCCAATGCGTATTGGGTGAAAGTTAACTCCGGTCTTGCGGAGAAACGGCTCTCGCTTTGAGCGGCCGACTGCCTAGTTCTGGTGAACGAACACCCGGTTACGCAGCCAGTCCGACAGGTTTCGCCCGATGACGTGTGGATGATCTTCCTGAATGTAGTGGATACCGGCCCCGACATAGCGGGTTTCGACATTTCGATAGGTCTTGGCGATAACATCGGCAACTTGGGGGGATACGGTCATACCGGGATCCGCGTACAGGACCAGTTTAGGATGCTCCGAGGTCAAGAGCCATTCGCCAATCGTCTGCATGACGTGTACGTTACGGGCCGGTTCGCCTTCGATCGGGATTTCGTTGGGCCAAACCAGTATCGGCTTGCGCGAGGCTTTTGTCTTGAACGGCGCACGATACGCGTCCATCTCGGCGTCGCTTAATGCACGTTTTACCGCCTGCGGTAGCAGATCTTCGACAAACCCGTTCTGTTCGACAATGATTGCGGGTCCGATTTCTGGGTCGCGGAAGCTTTGGAAAGTTTCACGCACTTGCGGGTCTGCAACCATAGCCCAATCAGGAATGGGGAGCACAGGTGGCGCCGCGGCCTCCATTAGCGCAACTGCCTGCACATTCCCGGGATGGTTTGCAGCGTAGTAAGAGCCTAACCCACCACCCCAATCATGCAAGACAAGCGTGATGTTTTTGAGGTCAAGCTCTTCGATAAAGCCTTCGACATATGCGTAGTGGTCTTGGAACGTATAGTCGATATCGGGCTTGTCGCTGTCCCCCATGCCAATTAGGTCGATCGCGATAGTGCGATGGGTCTTTGATATATGCGGGATGATATTGCGCCAGATATAGGAAGACGTCGGATTGCCGTGGATGAAAAGGACAACGGGGCCATCGCCTTCATCAACATAGGCCATGTGCGAGCCGTCGACCTGAACGTATTCTTTCTCGAACGGGAACTTGGCCGCGATTTTTTGTCCTTCCCTTTGCGGAGAAGTACCATCAGCCGACAGGGGCAAAGCTGCGAGAGCCGCAACAAGGCCCAAGATCAGTATGTTCGTTTTCATGACATTTGCTTTCGTCGCTAAGTCACTTTGGCGGGTGCGTAACCTCTGGACTGGGTCCGAGCATTGCCTGCTCAGACAGTCGGTAAGTTGTTGTGCGCGGTCATCAGGATGGCGATGATGATGATCTCGACCACCAGCGGCGGGATCACTTCCTTTTGCAAACCGTCAGCAACGATGCTGACGACGCGACCAATGGCCACCGCGCCCAGGATCAGAGAGACGGCCACAAAACCCATCGTCTGTCCCGAGATCAGGCCGTTCGCCAGGATAACAACGCAGGACAGGAACAGACCGCCAATAACTGAACGGATGGTGCTGAGGCCCAGCACACCGATCGGTTCGATCGAGAAATTTCCGACCATACGGCGCGGAGCGAACATCGACATGACGCCCAGCCCGGCCAGCATGACAGTCGCGGCACCAACGAGAGTTTTCAGAGCAAGTTCGATTTCCATGACAGGTCTCCTATCAGTATGGGATCAGGCGTACTGAGTGATGGCCTGCAGCGCGCTGTCTTGCAGCGCAGCTTCGCCAAGGCGGGCGTCGACAGTGACTTGGTCCACGATGGGGCCGGTCGGGGCACCGGCGCGGCTGGCATAGAAGTGGCCGCTTTCGTATTCCGGGTTCAGTAGACCTTCGACGTAACGTTTCGCGCCAGTTTCCAGGTTGTGCATCATGCCGAACAGGGGCATCAGAACGCCGCCGATGTGTTTGAAGAAAAGGCGCTTAGCAAAGGACAGATCGTCAAAGCCATTGGTGCCGGTCGTTCCCCCCGGGCTCATGGTAACAAAGCGGACATGAGGGTGCTGCCGAGCCATTGCGCTCATCCAAAGGGCGGCGGTCAGCTTGATATTCGCATATACCACCAGCGGGTCGCCCTTGGGGCCAAACTTGCTGCCATCGGCAATCGAGGCAAACTCCCGTGGCTCTTCCGAAGCCAGTTCGGGTCGCGGAACACCCATTTTCGGAATGCCTCGGGCAGCTTCGGACCCGGCATACAGCACTGTCGAAGTGACCAGTTGACGATCCAGCAAGGCATTGACTAGCACGACATGGCCGAGCACGTTGGTGGCGAACACATGGGTTACGCCGTCGCGGGTCAATGCATAGGGGGTGTGGCCGCCGGTGCCACCGGCGTTAAGGATCACCGCATCTACCGGCGCATTCATCCTGGACACAGCATTGCGGATTGTTTCGGGGTTCATCATGTCTATCAGAATGATGTCGAAGATTTTGCGCCCGGTTTCCTCCTCCAGCGAGGTTTTGGCGGCGGTGGCCTTGGACGTGTTGCGGCAGGCCAGGATAATCTTTTTGATGCCTTTTTGCTGCGCCAACTGACGCGCGGCTTCGCGGCCCAGGCCGGCATTGGCGCCAGTAATCAAAACAGACTGAATCGGTTTCATGTCGCGTTTCCTTTTTACCTTCGGGCTCTGATCGAACCCTCATTGAGATCCAAAAGTAATGTGTCTAGTAAACGCTCTGTAGGTGGGCAAAATTGGACACGGTGGTTCAAAAATGGGCCACAAGGCCAACACGAGATGAAAGGGTCTTGTCAGATTAACTTTGCTTGAGCGGGGCAGGGCGGTTGCGTAGCTTTTGCCCATGACCAGACCT
>WQBJ01000123.1 GCA_013032095.1 Ruegeria atlantica
TTGCGGCGGAGGCCACCTGGAACATGCCGATGTCGCCCTTCATCTACGCGCATGTTCAAAAGAATACGCCCGGCGGTATCAAATTCTTCGGTGTGCCGTTCTTCGTGGCTAGCAAAGCATCGATTGAAGCCTTCCTGTCCTTCCTGAAATCCCGCCCAATGTTTGGTGTGATTTTTGGCGAGCGCATGACCGAACTGGTTTTTAACTGTCTGGAAACGGCAAATGTCATGAACCGAACGATTGATGGTATCCTCCCGGTGCAAATCGCAGATGAGGAGTTACAGGACTACATCCCGGCTTCGAAGGCCGAATTACGTTTCCGGGCCGTCAATGTGGAGAGTGTCATCAAACCGGTCAACGGAAAGCACGAAGACCTTCTGACCACCCTATCCGTCGTGCCGGTCAAATGTCTGATCCCGGCCCATGTCGCACTCAAGGCTCCGACACTCGCGTTCCAGGGCGTTCCGTCAACACGTGCGGCGACAGTTGTTCCGGCAACCATCGACAATGGTGCGCTTGAGCCAAGCGATCCGACGCTCAAACATGATCCGGAATACATGGAGCAGTTCAAAGCGATCTCGCGGGATGAACTGACATTAGGAGAACAGGCGCGTCCACCGGAGATTCAACCATCGAATCCCGGCAAGAATCCAACGGCCTCAAAAACAGATGCCAAGCACACCAAGGTTCGCGCAAATGCCGGCGGAAAAACACGGGGGAAAGCAAAGGGGCAGGGCGATCCCTCACTGAGGCCAGAGGGTGCTCACTTTGATACGCCACCGCAAACAGAACAGAACATTGGGCCTCAGGACTCTGTTGGCGGCTCCACGTCAGTGCCCAACAAGACCGGCGCAGCCACCAGGCAAAAACATGACGCTGGCGATTTGCAATCACCAGAGCAACAACCAGAAACACAGTCTTCGCTGTCCGGAAACCAAGAGAATCTTTCCCGGCCCCGCTGGCTCAGACATTATGCCGGATTGAGCGCCGACCCGGACGCAACAACCCAGATCACGTTCTGGCCGGCCATCTACCTGTTCCTGCTGGATCATTCCGATAGAGGTCCTTTTGGTATCGATCCGACCGACAATGGAGCAGGGGCCTACGGCTTCCGGGGAACTCTGTCTGTCAGGCTGCGGAACGTTTTTCTTTCTGCTGTTCGTGGGGCCGATCTGTCCGTTGCACCAGTCTCCCGCTTCTGGCCGAACGAAAAGCTGAGCGCCAATTCACCGCACCTTCAGGATGCCATCAAGCCGATTGCACCGTCCCGGAAAACAGATCCCGCCTCGAAGGCACCCACCATGGAGTTTCACCCGCAAGCCTGCGAGATCATCGAGGGCTACATCGAGCTTCCATCCACAGGGGAAGAGGAATGAGAATATCCTTCGAAACCGATTATCGGCCGAACTACGAGTTGTTCCTTGTGGTCTCCTGGGCCAGTTGCGGGATCGTGTGTATTCTCCTGATGATCTACTGGTCCGGTTTTCCGGTCGGCCTCACCCTGGCAATGACATCCCTGTTCTTCATGGTTGCGGCCTACCAGGCCATCTTCGCCAAGGCGCGACGTACCCGTATGCAGACGTTGGAACGCGCGGAAAAGAGTTTCTCTTCCCTGGATGATCTGGCAATGAAAATGCAGGATGATGCCCTGTATCTTGGACATGGTTTCGAATGGGGAGCCTCCCATGCACAGACCATCTCTGACCTCTACCGCGATCCCGACCGGCTCGAAGAGATCAAGAAACAGCGCGCGGGCGGGACCTTCCTGCATGGGATCGGTGTCGCGCAAGAGGAAGATGTCCTTCTGCTGGACAACGAGAGCAAGGGGCATGTTCATATCGTCGGAACAACCGGAGCAGGCAAAACACGGCTCTTCGACCTGCTTGTAACGCAAGCCATCCTGCGCGACGAACCTGTCATCATAGTCGACCCGAAGGGTGATCAGGACCTCAAGAATAATATGGAGGCCGCCTACAAGCGCCTGGGGCGGGAACGGGACTTTACCTTTTTTCATCCCGCCTTCGTGGAGGAAAGCGCAGCCATCAATCCGCTGGCCTCCCGGCAGCGCGGTTCGGAACTGGCCTCCCGGCTCGCCGCGATCATACCCGGCGACGCCAGCGGCGACGTGTTCAAGGCATATTCCCAAAACGCGTTGCTCGGAATTTTCTACGCGGTGGAAAGATCAGGGGTAAACGCAACGATCATGGACGTTCAAAGAGCGCTGTCTGAGGGTTTTGGTCCTCTCTGCGTTCGGGCGCTTGAAGGCTGGGCCTATTCTGTGGGCTCGGACATGGTCGAGAAAATGTCCGCCGCGATGAACAAGCACAAAAATGCTGAAAAGAAGGCGGAAGCCGGGGCTCTGTTTTACCAGGATCAAAGCGCCCTGGACGCATCCCTGACCAGCGCGGAAATGAACAACCTGATCTCCCTGCTGCTTCACGATCGGGATCATTTCAAGAAGATGGTTGCGAACCTGGTGCCCGTGGTGGGCAAGCTCTGCGCGGGCCCGCTTGCAACATTGCTTTCACCGGACCCGACAGCGGGCCGGATACCCAAATCCGGAAAGGTGATCTCGCTGGAACAGGTGCTCACCGGGCGTGGCGGTTGTTATATCGGCCTCGACACCTTGTCGGATTCAGATGGCGGGCGAGCCGTCGGTCAGATGCTGCTTGCGGATCTCGCCTCGCTTGCGGGGAAACGATACAATTTCATGCGGGCCCGTGACACCTTCGTCAATATCTTTGTGGATGAGGCTTCGGAAGTCACCAATGAACAGCTGATCCAATTGCTCAACAAGGGCAGGGGAGCCGGGTTCCGGATTTTTGTCGCCACACAAACACTGGCTGATTACGAAGCCCGTACCGGGTCCGCTGCGGTGGCCTCCATGCTGACAGGCAACATGAACAACACCATCATGTTGCGAACAGTTGATACGGACACGCAGGAAAAACTGTCAGCGCGATTGCCCGAGGTGCCGCTCACCCACATCATGAAAACAACTGCATCGAGCATGGGCGATACAACGATCACCGGCGCGTTCGCCATCAATCACGGTGAGAGACTCATGACCGAAGACAGGCCGGTTGTTGCACCGCATACATTCGGCGATTTGTCCGACCTTGAGTATTTTGCGATCTTCGCCAAGGGCAATCTCATCAAGGGGCGCCTGCCGATCCTGACGCCGCCGGATGAAGGGTGCCAGGTTCCGCAGGCCGTGTACTCTTCTGAACGCGCACGCCTGCTGGAGTATCAGCATGAACATCTTGCGGGCGAAGATGGCCCTCCCAAAATCCCCGCGATTGAACCAAAACGTGAAGCCGGGCCGGTCCAGCAACCGCGCCTGTTTCCCTTCGTGCGCTGGGTCGAGGTGATCCCGGGGTTCCGGCCATCGGACAAGGTGCCGGACCGGAACCCCGATGATTACCTGGTCCGCACCGGCCTCGTGACTGGAGACGCGCCGCAGAATGGCCGGTGAACAGCAAACGCCCTATGACCGGCTCTTGCTGACCCGGATCATTCTGTTCATTGCCCTGATCCTGCTGGTCAACGCGCTGATGGTGACGGTTTTCTATACGTTCTACCTTGAAAAACCGTTTCATCAGGTGTTGACGGCTGAGCGCCAGGCCTTCGGCGATATCCTCAGTTCCGGCTTGCACCAATCAATGCGCTACTCGGGCGACAGGGTCTACGATATTGTTTTTGTGTCCTCGAACCTGGAACGGATGGCCTATGACAGCCTGAGGGCGGGGGCGACCGATGATGGAGCAACCCGTGCCGTCAAAGAGCTCAGGATGTTCGGGCGTATCTTCGATGATCTTTTTGATTACGGCCTGCTGCTGTGCTATCGCCTTGGGTTCCTGTTGGTGACAATGACATTCCTGGGGTGCCTGATCGTCGCTGTCGCCATTCACGGGGCCGTCTTGCGGCATCGAAAACGCTACGGTTTCGGTGACACTGCGCTTCTCCTAAATCTCTGGGCACGCGCCCTGACCGCATGGGCAATACCCGTTACCTTCCTGATCTGGACATTGCCCGTTGCCCTCGGACCTGTAACACTCAGTACAAGCCTGGCCCTTTGTACCGCATGTATGATCGCCTTTTCCTTCTCCCTGCCGAAAATCGCCTGAGAACATCATGCAGGAGCTGCGCAAAAAGTCGAAAAACAGGGGCCAAAAAGCCTCGCGCTCACGCGCACGAGCAGTTTGCGAGGCGAGGTGGCTGACACCGCCCAAGCGGCTCACAAGAATGACACGAAGACCAAAAAGCAGATCCGAAAGAGCGTCTTTGCGGCACCTGTTAGGTCAGACAAAAGCAGGGATGTCGAAGATGGTCCCGCAGGTTACGAAACCGCTTTAAGTTTGTTTTTTCACTGCATGGGTGTCCTGCTTGTCGGCCGGGCCTGTTGCAAGCGGCGGCATGTATGCGATCAACTGCGCCGCAGCGGACAAGCGGACATAGGCGGTGATCGCTATCGCCTGGCCAGCTACGACACTCCCGAAACCTGCAAGCCCGAATGCGACTGCGAAAAAGCCCTTGGGGCGGCGGCAACGCGCAGGGCCCGTCAACGCGCCCCGGAGGTTGACACAGTCGATTTCGCGATCCGTCCCACCCGCGACACGTATGGGCGCGGATGTTTCTGCAAGATCAGGACTGCGGGTCCATTCTCATCACCAAAGGGTTGGCCCGGCCCTATGCAGGCGCCCGTCGCAAGAGCAGGTGTGATTTGAAGTGACCTATTCTGAAAGGAACAATTCGGTTTGTTGCCTACTGAATTGAATGGGTGGTGGGGTAAGGGTCCCGGCGTTTGGGGAAGGCGCCAGGGTAGCGCCTTTCCGGTCTGGCCGTTGACTTACACGATCGAAAGATCATCACCGAACTCGATATGGAAGACGACGTCTTCATAGTCGCGGTCGCCACCATCTGTGCGGTCTTCGAAGCCGACAAACATGTTGCCGGTTTTTTCCTCGACGCCGGACAGCACGTGCTGCAGCCCATCCGAGTTCATATCCTTGGAGTAGCTGTGGAAGACGGTCTCGTCGGTCGCCACACCGTTCACAGCAATGAAAATATCGTTGCCATCATCGAGATCCGCTGCGTCGCCTGCGCTGTTCACAAAGCTGAGCGTGTCGGTATCCGCCAGACCCGCCAGCCAATCAGCGCCATCCTGGACAAGGAAGAAGCCCAGTTTGTGGCCTGCACCCACATCCTCGAGGTCCTTCTGCGCCCCTTTATCGGCATTGGCATTGGCGAACAGGATTTGCGTGTTCACGATATTGCCGTTTTCGTCCAGCTCATAGACGCCCACCGCGTTGTCATAAGTCGCATAGCCCATGTTCTGCAGCGTGATCCGGAAATCGCTGTTGCCATCGCCATCTCCAGTCAGGAATCTCTGGTTGTTGACGCCATTGACCTGGCTGGCATCAACCTGTTGCTGATCCGCAAGTGTTGGCAGGAAGGTTTCATAGGTGATGATCGTGTTGTTACCATCGGCAACCGCCATTAGATCACCGCCGCTCAAATTGCCGTTGAGCATGAACGTGATGTTGTCACCATTGGCATCGACCAACACAGTCCCGGTCTCATTGTCGAAGACGATGTTGCTCCGGGCTAGGGTAGTACTGCCGGTGATGATTATTTCGTCTTCAAGCGACAGGTCTTCAATGACATCCCTGTTTAACTCCTCCACAGACCCTTGAACGATGTCCTCACCTTCTCCGGTTGTAATGGAGTCAGCACCCAGACCAGCTTCGATAGTGTCATCCTCCCCGCCACCGGTAATCTCGTTATTGCCATCATCCCCGAAGATTTCACCGCTGCCGGAAATTTTCTCATCCGTGATGCCGTTCACGGTCACAGTGATCTCCTGGGAGGTCGTGAGATTGCTTCCGTCGGTCTCGGTCACATAAAGCGTGAAGACTTCCTGCTCCGCATCACCCGTATCGAGCTGGTCTGCCAGGCTTTCATCAAGCGTGTAGGTCCAGGTATAGGTCCAAGGGGCGGATCCTGATGCCACGACCGCAAACGTGCCGTAGTTGCCTTGTGTCCTGTCAACTGACCAGGTCAGATTGCTGCCTTCCGGATCTTCCCCCACCAACTGGCCGGTGACGGTTGTCGGGGTTGTTCCTTCGTCCACAATACCTGCGGCCTCTGTTACGTCGCCTGTATCATCTCCGTCTATCGTCGGCGGATCGTCGACCGCGTTCACCGTGACGTCAATCACCTGCGTGGTCTCGAAGCCCTGATCATCGGTGACGGTCACCGTGAAGCTGTCGGCTCCGGCGTAATCCGCATTGGGCGTGTAGCTCCAGGCTCCGGTGGCCGCATCGATCGAGGCCGTGCCGTCGGTCGGATCGACAGTGACCGTGAAATACGTACCATCCGTCAGGCCATCATCATCGGTGGCGCTCAGCGTGCCGGTAATTGCCCCGG
>WQBJ01000124.1 GCA_013032095.1 Ruegeria atlantica
TTTGTTCGCATGAGAACAAGACAAGAACAAATGTTGCGTTCGTTGCGGAAAATCAGGGCAGTATCAGTTGCGAGTGTTCCTGCCCGCCGAGCCAGAAGACCAGGCGCTGCAAATCCTCACGGCGATCTGTTCAGGTAGTGGTGCTCAGCAACAGAATGCGATTGCAGCTGAGTGAGGCTGTGAAGCTCGGAGGTGGCCCTGTTGCCGCCTCCGGGCCTGTAATCCCGGTTATGGCGATGCGTGTGTTATGCTACAGTGCGCCAAGCGGGGAGGAGATGTGCCGTCTTTCGCCCGGAAGCGGTGCATAAGGCCTCACACCTTTTCTTCCCTGCCACCATCCGTTTCAGTTTCGTGGGTGAGCCTTGTCTTTGGCTGAAAATGTGCCTTGATGCGCGTAAATCAGCAAAGGGACAAGTGACATGACCGCGCCCCGGGATATTTTGGGCCGAAAACCCGTGTTTAAACCTGTCGATGACAGCACAGATTTACATGTCAATCAAAGCGACGACTGGAAGGGCGTGAAATTGATCAAGGCCACGCGGCGATCGCCGAATGACAGCGACATCATTCAGAAGAGCTTCAGGAAATACGGTTTAATCAGCAGGCAAGAGCCGAGGGTGTGTAAAAACGCACGCCTCTGATCTTTCTCAGTTGGGCTATCTAAACCCTGTGGGCGCAGTCGGTAGCTTGCAGCACAAAGCTGCCATGTGTTGAGCGTAGTCCTGCAAGAGCAGCGAACGGCAACTCAGCGGCGCTTTTGACGTTTTGCAATGGCGTGCGCGCCATCCCGTGCGGTCTTTCGGCCGGGTGGCGGATCAGCAAACCCGGAAGGGATGTCCGTCAGGCGAAACCCAACCCGCTGCAGTATGACACACACAGATAAGCGCTCCAGATTTGCAAGCTTTGTTTCTTAGCAATCCTGATCAGAACAGGAAATCATCCAATCCTTGCAGCGCTGCCACGGACCCGGAGACGCTTTCGTCCGGAAGGGTGGTTTCTTCAAAACCGACAAACTCGTCATTACTCCGCTCGAACAAGTTCAGGCCAGAAAGGTTGCCCTCGCCGTTCGCCATCAGGAGCGGCCCACCTTCTTCAAAAGCAGGAGGGGTGGGGTCGTCTAAATTTCCATCGGCAATAGTGACGAAATCAAAAATGTCTTCCCGGTGAAAACAGAATGTCGGACGAATAAAGAGATTCATGGCGCGTCTCTCTGCCATGTCAGTTGCCATTCCCCGATTAGCACTTCATTTGAGTGATGGTGAACATGATTTCACGGGCGTGGAACCAAGCGTTGCGCATTCGAGCATCTGACGCACAGCAGGGGAAAGAACGGGTGCAAGAGCTGTAAGTCCGGGTGGCGAAAACAGGCGGTCGTACGCGTGCAAGTTTCAGGTCCGCAAAGGAAAAGGAGCCTTTCGACCGGGTGTTTCAAACACACTCGGGAAAGGAATACCCCCATGGACTGGACTGCAATCAACGCTCACATGGAAGAGATGGCGTGGAAGCGGAAGGGGCAACTTGAGACCTTGCGGCAGACAGGTGTCGCAGGGGCGAAGTGCGTTATGACGGCTACGGGAGAGTACCGAAAATGGTCGGGTTGGTGTGCATGTAACAGGTCCGACTAAAAGTCGGAGGGATTCTTCCAAAGCGTGGATACAGAACCGGTCGTTGGCTTTTCCTCTTGATCTAGATAAACTGAAAGTCGTCAGCGGACAGATCGGAGATCACGACATTCTTCAGGACAATGGTGTTGTCTGCATCGAGCGTAATGGTCGTATCGGTGCCATCCTCGGTCGCCTTCGCCAATACCTCGGCATAGGAGGCAAGGCCAGAGATCGTGTTGAACTCGATGACATCGTCGGTTGCTGCACCAGCCGCGAAATCAATGATCTCGTCATGCCCGAAGCCTTCGGTAAAAACAAAGATGTCGTTGCCGCTACCACCGACCAGGCGATCATTGCCGTCCAGGCCCTCAAGTCGGTCGTTGCCATCAAACCCAACCAGGGTTTGATCATCTGCGGTCGCGATGAGCGTATCGTCACCGGATGATCCGCTGAAAACTGAAGTGCCGGCATAAGTCATGTCGATGATGAAGTCCTCGCTGCCGTCAGCGGCATCGAGCGCTGCAAGATCGCTGGCCAGCACAAGGTAGCTTTCGCCCGTACCCTTTTGGGTCGTGTCCCCGCCGTCGGCCAAATAAGCACCGATAAGCAGGTCGTCCTTACCATCACCATCAACATCCCCTGCGGAAGAAACCGAAGAGCCGAGCCGGTCACCGCTATCCGCACCAACGAAACGGTAGGAGCCGCTGCCACTGCCGATATGCGCCATGTTGATCGTGGAGTCGGCGCCGTTGGCGTCAGCGGCATCGAGCGCTGCAAGATCGCTGGCCAGCACAAGGTAGCTCTCGCCCACATAAGTCTCAACATTGCTCACGCCATCGGCCCAATAAGCACCTATGAGCAGGTCGTCACTGCCGTCGCCATCAACATCCCCCGCAGAAGAAACCGCCCAACCGAACTGGTCATTGCTGTCAGCTCCAACAAAACGGTAGGAGCCGCTGCCACTACTGATATTCCCCATGTCGATTGTGAAGTCGGTGTTGCCGTCAGCGGTATCAAGGGCCTCAAGATCACTGACCAGCACCAGATAGCTTTCGCCCGCACCACTCTCGGCCCCAATTGCACCGATGAGCAGGTCGTCCCCACCGACGCCGTCAACATCCCCCACAGAAGAAACCGAATAGCCAAGATGGTCACCGCCATCAGCGCCGACAAAACGGTAGGAACTGGTGTTGGAAACACTCCCGATATGCGCCATGTCGATTGTGAAGTCGGTGTTGCCGTCAGCGCCATCAAGCGCGCCGAGGTCCTTGGCCAGCACCAGGTAGCTCTCGCCCGCAATACCGTCGGCGAAATAAGCGCCGATGAGCAGGTCGTCCATGTCGTCGCCATCCACATCCCCCGCAGACGCAACAGACACGCCAAGATTGTCAAAGCTATCAGCACCGACAAAACGGTAAGAGCTGGTGTTGGAAACACTCCCGATATGCGCCATATTGATCGTGTAGTCGGTACTACCGTCAGCGCCATCAAGCGCGGCAAGATCTTTGACCAGCACCAGGTAGCTCTCACCCGCATAATTCTCCGCCCCAACAGCACCGATGAGCAGGTCGTCCGTGCCGTCATCGTCAACATCCCCCGCAGAAGAAACCGAATAGCCAAACCGGTCATCGCCATCAGCACCTACAAAACGGTAGGAGCTGGTGTTGGAAACACTCCCGATATGCACCATGTCGATCGTGTAGTCGGTACTGCCGTCAGCGCCATCAAGCGCGCCGAGATCTTTGGCCAGCACAATGTAACTCTCGCCCGCACCACTCTCGGCCCCAATTGCACCGACGAGCAGGTCGTCCCCGCCGTCGCCGTCAACATCCCCCGCAGAAGTAACTGAAAAGCCGAGCTTGTCACCGCTGCCATCAACACCGACAGAACCGACAAAACGGTAAGAACTGCTGCCACGGCCGAAATTTGCCATGTTGATTGTGAAATCCTTGTTGCCGTCAGCGTCATCAAGCGCGCCGAGATCTTTAGCCAGCACAAGATAGCTCTCGCCCGCACCACTCTCGGCCCCAATTGCACCGATGAGCAGGTCGTCCTGGCCGTCGCCGTCAACATCCCCCGCAGAAGAAACCGAATGACCGAACTCGTCGCCACTATCCACACCAACAAAACGGTAGGAGCCGGACCAGCGCACAAATTGAAAATCGTCGGCGAACAGATCAGAGATCACGACATTCTTCAGGACAATGGTGTTGTCCGCGTCAAAGGTTATGGTTGTATCGGTGCCATCGTCTGCCGCCTTCGCCAACACGTCGGCATGGGAGGCAAGGCCGGTGATCGTGTTGAACTCGATTATGTCACCAGCCGCAAAATCAATGATCTCGTCGTGCCCGAAGCCTTCGGCGAAGACAAAGATATCGTTGCCGCCACCACCCACCAGGCGATCATTGCCACCCAGGCCCTCAAGCCGGTCGTTGCCGTTAAACCCAACCAGGGTTTGATCACCTGCGGTCGCGGTAAGCGTATCGTCACCGGATGTTCCGCTGAAAACTGAAGTGCCAGCATAGGTCATGTCGATGATGAAGTCCTTGCTGCCGTCGGCGGCGTCAAGCGCGGCAAGATCTTTGGCCAGCACAAGGTAGCTCTCACCCGCACCACTCTCCGCATCGTTCACGCCGTCAGCCGTATATGCACTGATGAGCAGATCGTCTTTGCCGTCCCCGTCAACGTCTCCAGCCGATGAAACCGCCCGACCGAACTGGTCACTGCTGTCAGCTCCAACAAAACGGTAGGAGCTGGTGCCGTCAACACTCCCTAAATTTGCCATGTCGATCGTGTAGTCGGTGTTGCCGTCAGCGCCATCAAGCGCGCCGAGATCTTTGGCCAGCACAAGGTAGCTCTCGCCCGCTTCAGCCTCGGCGTTGTTCATGCCATCAGCCCAATATGCACCGATGAGCAGGTCGTCCTTGCCGTCCCCGTCAACATCCCCCGCAGAAGAAACCAACCAGCCGAGATAGTCAGCACCATCAGCACCGATAAAACAATAAGAACCGCTGCCCTGCCCGATCTGCGCCATGTCGATCGTGAAGTCGCTGCTGCCGTCAGCCTTATCAAGATCTTCAAGATCTTTGGCCAGCACGAGGTAACTCTTGCCCGCACCATACTCGGTATTGTTCACGCCGTCAGCATAACGAGCACCGATGAGCAGGTCGTCCCTGCCGTCGCCATCCACATCCCCCGCAGAAGAAACAGACACCCCGAGCTCGTCATTGCGATCAGCTCCGATAAAACGGTAGGAGTCGGTGCCATTACTACCGATATACGCCATGTCGATCGTGAAATCGGTACTGCCGTCAGCGGCATCGAGCGCGGCAAGATCTTTGGCCAGGACGAGGTAGCTCTCGCCCGTATCATCATCGGCCTGATGAGCACCGATGAACAGGTCGTCCTGGTCATCGTCGTCTACATCCCCCGCAGAAGAAACCGAAAAGCCGAGCCGGCCATCGCCATCCGCGCCGACAAACCGGTAAGAGCCAGTGCCACTACCGATATGCGTCATATTGATCGTGAAGTCGCTGCTGCCGTCAGCGGCATCGAGATCTTCAAGATCTTTGGCCAACACAAGGTAGCTTTCGCCCGCAAGACCCTTCGCATTGTTCACGCCGCTGGCTGTTTGAGCACCGATGAGCAGGTCGTCTTTGCCATCGTCGTCAACATCCCCAGCCGAAGAAACCGACCAGCCGAGCCAGTCATAGCTGTCCGCGCCGACAAACCGGTAAGAGCCAGTGCCACTACCGATATGCGTCATATTGATCGTGAAGTCGCTGCTGCCGTCAGCGTTATCGAGATCTTCAAGATCTTTGGCCAACACAAGGTAACTCTCGCCCGCACCATCCTCGGCATCGTTCACGCCATCGGCCCGATAAGCCCCGATGAGCAGGTCGTCTTTGCCGTCGCCGTCAACATCCCCCGCAGAAGAAACCGAACGACCGAACTTGTCATCGTCATCAACACCGACAAAACGGTAGGAGCCGGTGCCATGACCGATATGCGTCATGTCGATCGTGAAGTCGGTGCTGCCATCAGCACCATCCAGTGTGGCCAGATCACTGGCCAGCACCAGATAGCTCTCGCCCACACGTTCCTCGGCATTGTTAATGCCGTCGGCCTGATGAGCACCGATGAGCAGGTCGTCCTGGCCGTCGTCGTCAACATCCCCAGCCGAAGAAACAGAATAGCCGAGAGAGTCACCGCCATCAGCACCGACAAATCGGTAGGAACCTGACCAGCCATCGTCATTGGTGATTGTGCCTGTCGCCGCAACACCACCCACCGTCAGCGTGAAGGTTTCATCACCTTCGAAAACCGTATCCTGCGACCCCGCAACCGTCACACCGAACGAGGTCACGCCCGCCGCAACCGTAATCGTGCCATCGCCGTTGTCAGTCACGCCCGAGCCGAAGCTCACCGCACCGTAGTCGCCAGCCTCGGTGGTCTCATCCGCCAGGCTGAAGGTGAAGCTCCGCGCACTGTCCGCCGCGTGGCTCAAACTTACCAAGAACACAAGGTCACTGCCTTCCACAGCGCTCACAGACCCGACCGACGCGATCACCGGTACACTGTCGTCATTGCTGATCGTGCCCGTCGCCGCAACTCCGCCCACCGTCAGCGTGAAGGTTTCATCACCTTCGAAAACCGTATCCTGCGACCCCGCAACCGTCACATCGAACGAGGTCACGCCCGCCGCAACCGTGATCGTGCCCGCGCTCGCATCGTAGGTCACGCCCGAGCCGAAGCTCACCGCACCGTAGTCGCCAGCCTCGGTGGTCTCAT
>WQBJ01000125.1 GCA_013032095.1 Ruegeria atlantica
GCAAACCTCGTGTGATCGCGTCTCGCCCCAACCAAACTCAGTCTCTAACCTGATCTTGAATTTCATCGCTTTGCCTCCTGCAAAAACAGCGAGACATTAGATCAGAATCTTCAGGTATCCCCACATTCTTTCCACTCCCGCTCCGGGCCTGACGCCCGGAGCATTGCTCAGAAAATGAGCATGGCAAAACCGATCCGCTTGGCAAGCCCAAATCCATTCCCAAGATCAACGGCCGACAATTCTATCACCTCGCCTCTCCCGAACTGCGTATGCACATCGACACCGCCAACGGTGGGTATTCAGACCCCAAGCCTTCGGACTACGCCATTGAGGCTGGATGCCGGGAACGTATGGAAGAAATCGGCACCAATATATCCGCATGGACGGAAGCACAGGCCCAACTGGACATTCACGGCGCCAATATGGCAGCCCTGATCACCGATGCGAGACTGACGGACCCCAATCTGCTACCAGTCGTCAGTCCTGGAGGGTATTTTCGATCTATGATCAAAGCGGGACAACGTGGTGAGCTGAACCTGGTCGGCAGCTTTGTGGGTCTGGTCGCGCGGCGGGCGAAAGAAGAAGAAGAGGAGTGGCTCAACCATGAGCAATAGCAAAAAAACTCGCCTTCAGGCCCTTGGCGATCAGCTGGTCCGCGCTGCGACAACTCCAGTTGCTCTAGTGCAACCCGAAACCGGGCCAGCCCCCGAAAAGAAGATCGACAGATCCGATACGGCGCGGCGAAAGTCGATGGAAACAGCACAACAGCCAGTCTCGGCAAAAAGGCCCCCTGCCCCTCCTGATCGCAACCATCAACCCGGAAAAGACAAAACCCATCTGACGCGGTTGCGGCCGGGGGACCATGAACGGTTCATGGCCATGCTGGTCAAGGCCCTTCGGCTCCCAGCAGAAGCCACAGATCAGCTGCCGGTGGTGTTTCTGGATCCGCAGCTCCGGCCCCTGAAGATCGGGACCCACGATGACCTTATGCAACGATACGAGCTCGAAAGCGGCAAGGCGCGGAAAGCCATTCGACATGCACTCGGGGCTGCTTTGATCAGTAGGCTCCCCTACCAACGCGCCCTGCTGCAGCATAACAATCGCTACGATCTGGATGGCAATATCGCCGGGGAGGTTTCCGAAGAGGACAAGGACGCAGCGCGCCAGCAGATTGCCCAGATCTGGCAGAAAATCCGTCAGGCAAAAGAAGCGACCAAAGGCAGCTAACATATCCGTGGATGTGCTTTTGGGCACTCAGCCGGAATCGATCCCACACATGCCTAGTGCATATTGGTCGTTTTTGATGTAATTTTGCACCAGATCGATAGGAGCCGAAATATGCCACGACAGACCATCACCTTGACTGAGCCAAATCATCAATGGCTGCAAGCCCGTGTCGACAGCGGTGAGTTTAAAACGCAAACCGAAGCTGTTAATGATGCGGTGCGTCGCGCCCGCGAGATCGAGAGCGGTGTGGAAGCAATCAGGGCAAAGCTGATCCGCGCAGAGCAGCGCGGGTTCACCGACATGACACCTGATCAGATACTGGAACAGTCGAAAAAAGAACTGCGCACAGATGGGGACTTATAGGCTTTCGGAAGCAGCGAAAGACGATCTAATCGGTATTCACCAGTTTGGCGTCAGAGAGTTTGGTGTCGCGAAGTCGGATGAGTATTTCTGGCAGCTAATTCAACGATTTGAAGTGCTAGCCGAGACGCCCCTGCTCTACCAAGAGGTTGCTGGCATTCGCGAAGGATACAGACGAAGCGTCTGCGGTGTCCATTCGATCTATTACCGCATCACGGGCGAAGACGTGGAAGTCATGGCTATTCTACGGTCGCAGGATGTAACGCAGCGTTTGTGACGACCCACCAGACCCTCGACCAAGAAATTACATCACGAGAAAAAGATCGTCTTGGTGTCGACCCTGTGGGGCCTTGCGTACCTTATGCCGATTGCGAACGTGCTCCAGAAAGCCGCCAAGACCGCTGCCGGTCGAGGCGAGTCTCCAGTGCTACAAAACCTGGAGGTAGGTAGTTGGTCGAGTTTGCAGTATAGTTTCGCCTTAGCGGGATGTGAAGGTGTAGACGCCCCCGCTGGCCTCGATGTGCGTGCCATTGTGGGTTTGCAAACAACCTGAATGGAGGCGTCTATGGAAGAGATTAGCATGATTGGCTTGGATTTGGCGAAGAATGTGTTCCAGGTGCACGGAGCGGATCAGACGGGTCGCGCTGTTCTTCGGAAGAAACTGCGCAGAGCCCAGGTCCTCGAGTTCTTTGCCGAATTGCCGCGTTGCGTGGTGGCGATGGAAGCCTGCGCCAGTGCGCATTATTGGGGGCGCGAGATCGGTCGTTTGGGTCACGAAGTCAGGCTGATCCATCCGGCCTACGTGAAACCATTCATAATGTAATGGAGAGGTGATCATTACTTGATTAATCATCAGGTAGCCATAATGCGAAGGAACGTGTGCAGATCTGGTGTTTGCCGGCGTTTTTGCCCTTCGTTCCTCCGCATTATCTCAGAGTGTATCGAGCCAGGCGAGCAGGCTCGCATCCCGCTTCCATGACGGCGGATGAACTGCCGTTGCCGGAAGACTGACCTGTTCCAGTGCCTTTCGCTTCGTTTCCAGGTTCGCCTTCGCGTAATGGTTGGTGGTGTCGAGGCTCACGTGGCCAAGCCAGCTGCGGATGACCGTGACGTCAACACCGGCCGAGACAAGATGTACGGCGGTGGCGTGGCGGAAGCTGTGCGGTGTCACATGTTTGGCGCGCAGCGATAGCTCGGTTTCGGCCGCTGCTTTCACATAGCCCGCAAGCTTGAACCGGACGCCCGAGGCGCCGAGCGGCTCGCCATAGCGGTTCACGAACAGCCGCTGGTCCGGTGCTCGCGGTTTTCGCTCCAACAGCTTTTTCAACAGCAGCACGGTTTCCGGCCAGAGCGGACAAATGCGTTCCTTGCGGCCCTTGCCTGTCAGTCGCACGCAACTTGGGCCATCGAACCGGATCATATCGGGGCACAGATCGAGCGCTTCCTGTATTCGTGCGCCGCTGTTGTAAAGGAACGAGAGCAGCGTGTGATCGCGCATGCCTTCGAGGGTCGAGCGGTCTGGCTGGGCAAGGATCGCCACCACTTCCGCCGGTTCCAAATAACAGGGTTCCGTTACCGGAGCCCGCTTGACCGGGATGTTGAGGATTTCCGCGCATTGAGCGACCGATGCTGGATCTCTGGTCGCCACGAAGTTGAAGAAGCTGCGGATCGCGGCAAGCCGGCAATTGCGCGTGCCGATCGTGCCGCCGCGCTCCTGTTCCGTGTGCCTCAGGAACGCAGCAACGTCGCTGGCAGTCAGATCGGCCAGCGTGATCCTCGCAACCGTCTTTTTCGCGCGCTGTGCGGCGAACCGCAGGAACAGCCGCCAGGTGTCGCGGTAGGATCGGACCGTATGGACGGACGCGTTACGCTGCTCAACAAGCCATTCATAAAAGAACGCGCGCATCAGGTTCGGAAACGGGTTCGTCTTGTTCATGACCTCACCTCCCACCCGAGGTCGAGGCATGGTGCGCCCACGGCCCTGAACCGTTCGCTGGCGTGATGCAAAAGATCCTGCGTGACGGTGATGTAGACCAAGGTGGAATTGATATCCCGATGCCCGAGGTAAGTCGCGAGGAACGGCAGCCGGTCCTGCGGATTGATGCCCGCTTTGTACCATTCCAAGATGCGGTTCACGACCATCGAGTGGCGCAGATCGTGAACGCGCGGCCCGGTTCGCCCTTGCAGTGGCTTCAATCCAGCGCGCCGGCTGACGTTAGTGAGCAGCCAGGTGATCATTTCCGGCGTGTAGCGGCGGGTGCGGCCCTGCTCGTGCCAGAACAGACCGGAACGGGGATCCTGGGATGCGCCGGCACGGCGCCGGGCTTTGATATAGGCTCGAAGCGCGACCATCACGCTGTCTGGTAGCGGCAGGATCCTGGTTTTGAAGAACTTCGTTTGGCGAACCGTGATCGTACCGCTCTGGAGATTGACGTCGGCAATATCGAGTCGGGCAAGCTCGCCCCGCCGCAAGCCTGCACAATAGGCCAGCACCAGCATGGTGTAGATCGTCAGAGGGCGAAGTGGCGACCGTGGTGAGGGGTAGGAACGTGCGACGTCGAGCATCCGCCGTACATCGGCAGGCGAATAGATGTGGGGCTTGCGCCATTGCTTGACCGCGTCCTTCTGCGGCCGCGGGTCCGGCCGGCGCGATGGGATTGATGGATCCCGGTGACGGAAGATTTTCGTGAGGACACGCCTGAGATTTTCACATTCGGCGGCGTGATTGCGCGTGGATTTAGCCGCGGCCCAATGTTCGAGCATCACCCTGATCGGCTGTTCCTGGAGCGCCGGGTTCAGCTGCAAGAACTGGTCGAAGCGCAACAACCGCGCAGACTGCGAAGTGTATTTGTATCCCCGGTTCCGCATCAGCACGACGTGCTCAGCCAAAACCTCTCCCAGCACGCTGCCGAACAGCCGGGGCCGGCGCAACTCGGCAAGGGCCTTTTCCGGATTGCGCGACGCCAGAGCGCGCCAGACCGGCATGCACTGCTTGATATTGCATGCTTCGCGCAGGGCGGTGACGGGATTGCGGTCGATCGCCTCGGTCTTCAGGAGGTGATCGAGGAACCGGTCAACGATGCGGGTGCGGTGCAGCAGCGTCGTCGCCGCCCAGCATTCAGCCGATATCCGCAGCCAAGCGACCAGCACGTCCTGACCGAGTTCGCAGTGACGTTCGGCGACGTCTTGGAAGCCATGCAAGACTTGGCGGAAGCAGGTTCGGCTTTTCATGCTGCGCAGACCAAGGCCTGCGAGATAGTGATCAATGGTCATGCGATCGGGATCGGGCCAGCGAGCGGTCATACCAGCACCTCCGCGCCCGGCACATCGAGCGCAATGGCCCTGAGATCCTCGGTGGCAAGCTTGAGGTAGGGAGCTGTCGACGCGGTTGAGCGATGCCCCAAAAGGTCGCCGATGACTTTTTGCGGAACTGACGTGCGCAGCATCTCGACCGCACGCGCATGGCGGAAGATGTGCGGCCCGCATTTGCCTGGCGGCTTGATGCCGGCCTCGCAGAGCCGCCGTCGAACCAGACTGTATAGCTTCTCGAGCTTGCGATAGGGCGCGCGCGTGCGGATGAAGATTTCCCTGGCATCGGTCGCTGGCCGTTCGGAATGCAGATAAGCGAGAATGGCCTCACCCGCAGGCGCCATCAGAGGCAGGAACGAGGAAGCTCCCGTTTTGCTGTGACGGACACGGATGGTTTCCCTCCGCCAGTCGATGTCCTCGATCCGCAGATTGCGGATTTCTCCAGACCGCAGCCCATAGGTTGCAAGGAGTTGCAAGATCGCATAGTCCCGCAGCCCCGCCGGTGTCTTGTCCGCCCTCGCGCCTTCCAGTACCGCGGCGATTTGGCCCCGTTCCAGGATCGAGGGCACACCTTCATAGGCGTAGAGCAACGGCGCGATGATGTGCGGCGACAGGTCGGTCGCAATATGGCCCGCCCTATAGAGATGACGCAGTAGCGAACGAAGTCGCTCCGCAACTGATTTCAGTGAGCTGCGCGCTAGCTCCATTGCACGCAGGTCCATATAGCGGTCGATGTCGCCGACACTCAGATCCATCAGGTCTTCGGCACCGCATTGTTCGAGTTGCCAGGCCAGGAAGTGTCGGGCCTCCCACAGAAGCGCATCGATGCTGGGCCGGGCAAGGCCACGCTCATCGAGAAGCCAGGCCTCGTACTCGTCGCAGATCGTAAATCGCAACGCGTCGGCCGCACAGGCCGCATTTGGAGCCGGTGGCCAGCGACCCTGCACAAGCCGCAGCAACGCATGAATGCCCGCGCGCGGACTCTGGTGCCAGCGCGGACCGGGAAGGCGGCCGTGACGACGCTGGAACAGCGCGACCGCTTCGCGCAGGTATTGCTTCACTTGGGATTCGGTTACATCCACGACCGGGATACTCCGTTGTGCAAGATGATCAAGGAATCCGCGCGCATAGGCGCAGTAATTCCTGACCACCACCGGGCTGTATTCCTGGCTGGTCAGTACGACTTCGAGTTCGGTGACTACTTCACGATCGGCTTTTGTCATCGCTGGCTCCTCCGTTGGTTAAACAACCGCAGAGGTTCGGTCGAAAATAATGCAAAGCAAAGTCTTCGATTAACGGCAGGAATACGGGGATATCATGCGCCTGTCCCATGTTCCTCCGCATTATGGCCACCTGATGATTAGTGAAGCGCGGCAAGAATGACGCCGTTGATGCCGAAGCAATCTGTGAAGCGGTCCGCCGCCCAACCATGCGCTTTGTCGAGATCAAGACGGAGGAACAGCA
>WQBJ01000126.1 GCA_013032095.1 Ruegeria atlantica
TCATCGAAGAGAAATTCCTTACCGCCCTACTTTTCACTCATCCCAAATCGACCCCAATATTGAAGAGCGATTTGGAAAACTCCCGGCGGCAACTGTTTTTGATTATCAAGACTCATCAACCTGGCGCGAACTGGCGGAAGAGTTATCTGATATGCTCTGATCCCAAGCTTCCGGGTTGTGTCGCAAACGATTGGAAAGACCAGCATCGGCGAATTTCCGGACACACTTACTTTGATATCTCGATAAACAACCGGAAACCGGATGTCGTTGCCATGGGGAATTGCCGTTTTTGGATCAGGTTGGCCACTTCAATGCCATCCAGCATCGCGGACGCTGACGCGAAAGATTTGAACCCGCACGTGTGCAGGATACGCCGTTTTATGAATTCTGTGGTCCCATGCGATCATGTCGTTCAAGTCTTTAAGATCCGCTTAGGCCACACTCGACGGCATTTAGGTCGCTAAGCGGAAGTGGGCGTGACTTCAGTTCAATCAACGAATTCTTTAAGCAATGCGAATAGATGCTAGGTCTCGTTAGGTCGAACTTGCGGCCATATCTATGACTACATACAAGTGCAGCGCATCATCAACAGAAACGGCGATCTGACCTTTGTGGTCTATAGATTCAACCCATGAATAACGCCTGCCCTATCGATGTGGCCGAAATTTGACATGTGCATAGGGCGCTGATTGGTCATCAAATGCTCTCAAGTCGAAGGGATGGGCTTGATGGGCGCGCCACCGCAACTAACATAGAATTAAGAAAAAGGACGTCAGACCTTCCGACAGCCGCCACTATGAGGTCCGGCCTTGCTCAATAGTTACGGAGTCTCATAAATTCGAAATGCCGCCCATTGTTTATCAACAGATTTGAATCTCAAAATTTACGGGTTTGCACAACTCTGCCTGCACTCCATAGACGGAAAAGTCCTACGAAGTTTTGCTGGGTCCGCAGGATTCCACAATGTCTTGGACCAGAAGCCCTACCGCTCGTCTGTGCGCAAGCGAGGGCCGTGCCGCCAGATAAAAAGTCGATTTCCAATTCAGCTTCTCTGGGGCAAGTTCCCTGAGCTGGTATCGGCGCGCCCAGCTCTCGATGAAGTGAACCGGCAGCGGGCCCAAATAGTGTCCAGTTTCAATCATCATCGCCATCGCCTCCATGTTTGCGACAACGGCTTTCGGTTGTGTCGTCTGAAGTACGGGTGACACCAGCATGTTGTAGGAACGCTGACAAATTTGATGCTTCGAAATCAAATCCAGATCGATCTCATCATCCGGCAGATCAAATAAGGGATGGTCTTGTCCGCAGTACAGCCGATGCTCTTCCTGGCACAGCTCAGTATATGTCAGGTCCGAGACATGGTTGCGGAACGGCGCAATTGCCACATGCAGATCCCCGGTGATCAGTTTCTGCGTCAGTTCCGTAGGCGACGCGACAACGACCTCAAGCTGAACTTCGTTGGGCCGGTCCAGAAACCGCTTGAAGGCCTGATACAGATTCAGTTCTGAAAGCGTGTTGACGGCATCCACGATCCCGATCCGCAGGTCGCCGGTAACCGTACCACGCAATTCCAGCAATTCCGCGTCGAAATCGCGGGCGCTGCGCAGGATATCCCCAGCCCTCTGATATACGATTTCGCCCCGTTCAGTCAGGCGAAACCCGCCGCGCCCGCGTTCGCAAACTCGGTATCCGAGTGCCGTTTCCAGATCACGGATTCGGATGCTGATCGCAGATTGCGTTATACCCAACGCATATTGCGCGTCGGTGAATCCACCACATTCCACGACGGTCACAAAAGTCTCGAGCAGGGTATTTCTGAGCAGTTTCAATGGCTGACCACCTTTCCAAGTTTGCCGCACACATTACATAAAATTACTTCATGCAAACATAAACAAGATGATATTTTTTTGTGTAAACTTCTGTGATGTCCTTTCCCTTGAAATCCAAACCCAAAAAGAAAACAGGGAAAACCGACATGACACTGATCCTAAGACACCTAAAGACCACAGCCGCTGCTGCATTGCTCGGGCTGGCACCGGTTGCCGCTCTGGCAGAAGACTGGAAATTCGCCATCGAAGAGATTCCGGGCTCGATCATGGACGCATATGCGCAGGAGTTCAAATCCCGGATCGAAGCGGCCACCGATGGCGAAGTGACCGTAACCGTATACCCAATGGGAACGCTGGGCACGCCAACCGAAACGGTTGAGCAGGCTGCAGACGGTGTCATCCAGTTCACCAATGTTTCGATCGGCAACCTCGGCACCGTTGTACCCGAAAGCCAGGTATTCCTGCTGCCCTACCTGCTGCCATCCGACCCCGCAGCGATCTCGGACGTGCTGAGCACTTCAGAAACAATTTACGGTCCGTTGAACGACGATTTCCGCAAGCGCGGCCTGGAAGTACTGACCATGTATTCCGAAGGCCCGCAGGTCTGGACGACAAATCGCGAAATCCGCACCCCCGAAGACTTCGACAACTTCAAGATGCGGGTCATGGTGTCGCCGATCCTGCTTGAGACCTACAAGAACATGGGTGCCAGCCCCACCCCGCTGCCGTTCGGCGAAGTATTCGGCGCGCTGCAACTGGGCGCTGTTGATGGTCAAGTCAACCCGATCCCAACCATCGAAGAGATGAAGTTCTACGAAGTGACCAGCCACCTGGTCTGGGCCGGTGAGCAGGAACTAGTGACAACTGTGGTCGCTGGCTCTGACTGGTTCGAAACCCTCAGCCCTGACCGCCAGCAATTGGTGCGTGATACCATGGCCGACATGACCGGTTTCATCGACGGTGTCGTCACCGACTTTAACCAAAAGCGCCTGGACATCATCAAAGAAGCCAAGCCCGATATCGGTCTGGTCGTTCTGACCGAAGAAGAACGTGACGCCTTCCGCGCCCGCAGCACCGAAACCTCAAGTGCTTATGTCGACACCGTCGGCGCGCGCGGTCAGGAACTACTGGACGCGCTGCAAGCGGAACTCGCGGGCAACTGATCTCTCCCCACCACTCACTCAAAACTTCCTCACGCGCTTTGCGCGTGAGGCTTTCAAAAAGGGGGGACATCATGCAGACCACGACTTCCACTCCTTTCGGCTTTTTGGGAAAGATCGACGCCGTCATCGGACGGACCGAAGTCTGGATCCTGGGCTGGGGGATCATCCTGATGGCCGTGAACACCATTGCCAATGTCTTTGGCCGGTATGTGTTCGACCAGTCCATCTATTTTTCCGAGGAACTGAACGAGTTCTTGATCGTCATCGTCACCTTCATGGGGCTCGGCTACGCCACCCGCAAGGGCATTCATATCCGCATGTCCGCAATCTATGACGCGCTGCCGATCAAACTGCGCAAGGGCCTGATGGTCGTGATTGCAGCTACCACAGCCTTAGTGATGGCGGTTCTGGCCTGGTACGCGCTGGAATATGTCCAGAAGGTCGCGTCACGGGGCCGGATCACCCCAGCGCTGCAATTGCCGCTCTACCTGACTTACGTCTGGGTGGTGATTGGCCTGACACTGGCGTCCTTTCAATACCTGCTTACAGCGATCCGCAATCTGAACTTCGCCGAGGAAGACGTCTACGTCTCCTACCTCGAAGTCGATAGTTACGAAGATCCCGAAACCGCTGCAGCGATCCAACGCTACGAAGAATCCACGGAGGCAAACAAATGACCGAGTTGATGCTAGTCGTCATGATTGTTCTGCTTCTTGCAGGCTTTCCGATGAAAATGCCGCTGATTTCGGCGGCGGTGCTGGGGTTCCTCGTTTATTTCCCCGACATGAACATGCAGATCCTGATCCAGCAGATGATCGGGGGTGTGAAACCTGCCGCACTGATTGCAGTGCCGATGTTTATTCTCGCCGCTGACATCATCACACGCGGCCACTCAGCCAATCGCCTGATCGATCTGGTGATGAGCTTCATGGGCCATATCAAAGGCGGCCTCGCTATTTCCGTCACATCGGCCTGCGCACTGTTCGGAGCAGTCTGCGGCTCGACACAGGCCACTGTGGTCGCAATTGGTGGCGCGATGCGGCCTCGGATGTTGAAATCGGGTTACAGTGACAGCTTCTCGATCGGTCTGATCGTGAACGCGGCCGATCTGGCCTATCTGATCCCTCCCTCGATCGGCATGATCATCTACGGGGTGGTCTCGGGCACGTCGATTTCGCAACTTTTCATCGCGGGCATCCTGCCGGGACTGCTGATCGTGGTGCTGTTTTCGGCTTACTGCATGGTCTACGCCTATCGCCACGATATCCCCGTTTTGCCGCGCGAAGGTTGGGGGCAACGCTTCACCGCCCTGCGCAAGGCGCTGTGGCCGATGGGCTTCCCTGCAATTATTGTCGGCGGCATCTATGGCGGTGTGTTTTCCCCGACCGAAGCAGCCGCAATCTGCGTGCTCTACGCTGTCATACTTGAGGTAGTGATTTTCCGCTCGATCAAGGTGAGCGATCTGTTCGATATCGCATTGTCCACCGGAGCGATCACCTCGGTCGTCTTCATCCTGATCGCAGCAGGAGCAGCATTCAGCTGGACCCTGAGTTTTGCGCAGGTCCCGCAAACAATCATCGCTGCATTGGGTTTGGAACAGGCCAGCCCTCTGATGGTGCTGCTTGCGATCAACGTCGCCTTTTTTGTCGGCTGCATGTTCGTGGACTCAATCGTAGTCATCCTGATCCTCGTCCCGATCTTCGCCCCCATGATCAAGGCCAGCGGCCTTGATCCGGTGCTGGTCGGCGTGCTGATCACCCTACAGGTCGCCATTGGCGCGGCCACCCCACCCTTTGGCTGCAACCTGTTCACAGCTATCGCCGTCTTCCGCCGTCCCTTTGTCGAGGTGGTGCGCGGCGTGCCCCCGTTCCTAATCATCCTTTTGATTGTGACGGGTCTGCTGGTAGCCTTCCCTCAAATCGCGCTGTTCCTTCCGGAACTGGCTTATCGTTAAACCATAAGAAACGGAGAAATCATGTCGGGACATGGTTATGAATCTGGTCGTCTGAACCTGCCTTTTGTGGGCATCGCGACCTTTGGCAAGAAACCTTATGTCGAGAACTGGGACACGATCGACGCCGATGTTGCCGTCCTCGGCGCACCGTTCGACTTCGGCTGCCAGTTCCGGTCGGGCGCCCGGTTTGGCCCGCGGGCTGTGCGCGAGGCCTCGACCCTGTTTAGCTTTGGTCACGCCGGTGCCTATGACCACGAAGACGACGCGACCTATTTGGGAAGTGACGTGCGCATTATTGATTTGGGCGATGCGGACATCATCCACACCAAGACCGAGGAAAGTCACGCCAATATCGAGTATGGCGTGAAGAAGATCCTGGACGCGGGCGCTCTGCCAGTGACCATCGGCGGAGACCACTCGATCAACATCCCCTGCATCCGCGCCTTTGAAGAAGATTGCGCAAAGAATGGCCCAATTCACGTTGTCCAGATCGACGCGCATCTGGATTTTGTCGATGAACGCAAAGGCGTCACCGAAGGTCACGGCAACCCAATGCGCCGGGCGATTGAAAAAGAATACGTCTCGGGCATGACCCAGTTGGGCATTCGCAATGTGTCTTCGACAGCCAAAGAGGGCTACGAAGATGCACGCGCTCGAGGTTCGGATATCCTATCAGTCCGGCAGGTGCGTAAACTGGGAACCGAGGGCGTGTTGGATCGCATTCCGGAAGGCGCGCGCTACTACGTGACTATCGACATCGACGCGTTCTGCCCTTCGATTGCGCCCGGGACGGGCACACCCAGCCACGGTGGTTTCCAGTATTACGACGTTCTGGAAATCGTTCAGGGGCTGAGCAAACGCGGTGACGTCGTTGGCATTGATCTTGTCGAGGTTGCCCCGGCCTATGACCAGACGGAAAGTACCCAGATTCTGGCAGCCCAATTGCTGCTGAACTTCATCGGTTTCATCTTCCACAACCGTAAATAGGGCCCCTCCCCTGCAGACCGGTGCGCCAAACCCACAGGGTGCGCACCGGGCTGTACGCGTACATCACATCACGGTTCTTTGTTGGACATGTGCCGGGACGAGCGCGCGGACGAGCTCTTTCATGTTGAGAATGCCGACCTGTTTTCCGTCGCTCATTACCCGGTAGACCTTGTAGGTGTCGCCACCCGACAGTGAGATCAGGTGCTCAAGGTTGTCAT
>WQBJ01000127.1 GCA_013032095.1 Ruegeria atlantica
AACATTCCACTGTCATTTAGGGTTTCGAGGATTTTCCGCATATGTCTTCCGGTGTGGTCGTTCACCAGCAACGACGACCGCGCCCCGTGTGGCTCACCAAGTGTCAGATACCGAACGTTCCACCACGTTTCTGCGACCTGTGCTTCTCGAGCGTTTTTAACAGTTTCCTGAACGAACCAAGCCAATGCGTCCCGACTCCGAATAGTTCCGTCTGCTTCTAATTTGATCTCCCAAGCCTCAATCAGCACTGGGAACGCATTGTCCATGTAGAGAGGCCCATCGAGACGTTCGGCATGCAGCCCTTGCACCTGGTTCACCGCTTCGACCAGTTCATCCGCACCTGTTTCATTATAAGGACAGGTCAGCATTCCCCGCACAAATTCCTGCGTGTGATCGCATGACTTATAGATTGGTAGTTCCAAGTAATTGGACACGTGCGAGTGGTGCTGGGGGCGTTTAGGCGGCGCTGTCAGGATCGGGTGCCAGTCGGGCAAGCCTTCGACGGCATTGCCTAGCCGTTCTTGGACCTCTCTGAACAGTTCCAACCCTGCTACCGGGTCAGACAGATTATTGGTGAAGTCGCTCGCCACCTGAGTGTTCAAACGGGCGGCGGCTTGGTTTGCACGAAATTCCATTTGGAAGCCTTTCTGCGTTAAGTGGTATGCTTACGTGTAATATATACTTCACGTTATTAAGTCAACACACGTTTCAACGACAGTGAATTGCCCTTACTCTGCACTGAGCCGCACTCTTCTCAGCAACCGGTAGGCGCAGCGGATTTTCGCGGCACCTAAAATAGATCCGGTTTGATACGCTTCAGGATCTCGGCCCTGCCTTCCCGGTTCTCAGCATCAAGCGGAACGGTTGTTAGGCTGTGGTGTCCTGTCCGCTGGCAGCGGCGGAGCCGCAGCGGTTGTGGGGTGCGATGTAAGCCAGAGGCGTACGATTGACGGGGGTCCCCGCCTTGCGGGGGTGTCGATCGTTCGTGCAGGCGTGTTCAGCCTGCACGTTGCAACGCAATCAATCGGGATGCGCGAGGCGCTGAATGTCGTATTGCTCCAGTTCGTCCAGAAGGAGGCGCACGGCGGGCCACAGGTCCGGATCGGTCGGCAGGTGCCAGATAGGTGCACAATAAGTGCTGAGGTGTTAATCGCTCCAGACCCAAGTATCCAAAAGCTCTCAGAGTTTCGTAAATGAGAAGAATTGCACGACTCTTGCCGTCGAAAGTTTCTTGAAGTCTGCGCAGTGGTAAGGAAAGGATACTTCGCAGCACTTGGCCCGGGTCAAGTTTCGCAAATCCGGTTGGCTTATCGATGGCTAGACTGACTAGACTTTGACATGAAGGATTGCGAGAGGAATTTTGTGATACTGTTTGCAAGAAGATATAGCGGTCCTAAGCACGTGTACCTGTCGAAAAGAGTTACATGGTCTCAGCTTTCAAAAATTGGGAACGCCTCTGCTATGCGGCTGACAGTGCTTGTTCCGCTCATAGGAGTGTTTCTGCTATTCAATGAACAGACGGAGAAATTATTTCAATACCCGAAGTTTTTTAAAGAAGATATTGGGGCGCTAGGGGATCAAGAGTTTCCTGCTTCCAACTTGTACTTCACATACTTTGGTCTCTGTTTCTTGGGAATAGCATCGATCCTCTTCGGTGCCCTTTGCCCACGGGAAATTAGCGAGCAACCCAGTCAGCAAAAGTACGTAACGCAAGCTACTTCTCTTGAAACCCCGGTTATAGCAAAGGCGAATTTTCGCAAAGTCCTGAATCTGCACTTTAAAAATGAATATGAGGAAAGATACCCAGACAGCGCCGAGTATCCGCCCGATCTTGAAAGTGATTTTCACGCTCTCATGGACGATATGTACTCAGAGTATAACATTGGTGAAATAAGTGAAGAGGACGAAGGTCCGCCCGAAGTCATGATGGCTACTGGATATTTGGATTTTACTGAGTTTGCGAGAATGCTCTGGAGCAATCCTCGTGTCGTCTGGGCGTATACCTTGCCGTTTTTTGACCTTGCACCGAAATTTGCTAAAGATATCGCGTTTGTTAAATTTCAAGCCCTTGACTACACTCAATATCGGCAAAGAGTGCTAATCGCATGTTTTTATGCCATCGGCTTTGGCCTGCTTATTGTGCCAACAATCAAGGTGTTTTGCCTTTTGCTTATTGGGGTTTTACTTGACTAACCGCTCGATGCAGGGTGCATAGTCAAGTATGTAGTCACCTTTTGTAGTTATCGACGTTACCTGCCGTTGCCATGGAACTATCCCACTAAGGTGTGAAAGACGCCCCGCTTACAAATCACGCAAGAGCTTCACTCTTCTCGGCAATTGGCAAGCGCAACGGATCTTCGCGGCAGCCGAAACATTGGTCACTTGCGGGCAGGCAGGGCCTGCCAGCGGCAATCTTGGAGCGCAGCCTAGGCGCGGGACGCGCACAAGGACGGGGGTCCCCGCCTTGCGGGGGTGTCCGCGGTCCATAGCTGTCACCTGGTCTCTCGGTGCTGAAATGGACCCGACATATCAACCCTGAGCACAATGGACGACCGTAGGCGCGACGCTAAGATTCTCAAAATCAATTTATTCCCAACACGAGTACTTTAATCGCTTTCTGACCCAGGTGATTTGAGCGCTAGGCCCAGGGATTGATTAGAAACTAAAAACATCTAGGGTCGGCTTCCCCAATACCAAAAGCAGCCGCTTTCTCCCAATCCATTTCCTTGGGCAATTTCCGGCCGCAAAAATCTTCCAAAGTTTCTCTAATTGCCAACAATGCATTTTTTATTGAAGTGGATTTGTAGACCACGCGTAACAATCCATAGTTTTCGATATGCTCCTGGAAGTGAAGACCAAAACCTCCTTTAGGTTGACGCAGCCCATTCCTAACATCGTCAGAAAAGTCACGCCGTCTATATACAATACGAAACTCGTTTTCAGGCTGGTACGCCCGTCTTTTTGCAAAGGCTGGATGAGGTAGATTTTTGTCTTCTGATAGCCAATCAGCGAAGTCGACCTGTCCGTAGTATCTAACTGGTCCGAACCCGAAAGGAGCTACTATTTCTCGTTCAGTTCTTCGGTAAGGTCGATAGGATTGACTGATTAGCGCGTCCATAAAGCTCTTTTTTTCGAACACCACAAATACTCCATCACCTGCATATGCACTCCACATAGTTTCATTTGGAGAGCCGTTGGTGGAATCGTACCAACATGACGCAAAGTACTCTTTTGCTTCGGAGTTTACTCTATTTAGATGATCGAAAAATTCTTGTCCGACGGTTTCTCGGACAGATCCATCAGAAAGAAGCCACCTGAACTGTGGGTCCGGATAACGACATTCATGCGTGTCTGAGAAGTTAACAACATTAGGGATCGACAAAATACTCTTCATTACTAACAAGCAGTATTTTGGGAGGGTCAAGTATCGAGCGATGTATTGCGCCTCTCCGTGCTCTTTTGGCGGACTGGAAATAACTTGCTTTTGAATTTGATCGGGGTGAATTTCCAAGATCGACGCTCCTAGTGTGGATAGGCAAATTTAGGCGGTTTCAGCATATCTTGCGAACAACTGCCAGCCTGCAATCCGGTGTTCATCTGGTAAAGATCAAGGTCAGCTGTGTGCGGGAGATGGTCGAAACAGCCTGCAGACAAAGTCACTCTACTATTTGTGGTTCTTTCGATACCGTCGCTACATTTCCCGCTATGCGAGGGTAGTCTCTGAGGCGGGCTATCAAACCGATAGCATCGCGTCGCAGCATGTCCCGGCCAGGATCGTGATGGAGTTGGCGGTGGCAATTCGGGCAACAGGCCGCGGCATTGTCAATTGTGTCCGGTCCACCTTCTCCCAAGGGACGAACGTGATGAACCTCAAGGTAAGGTTGACCATCAGCACGAGAAAAGGGTGCGGCCCTGCCGCAAATCTCGCAATAACCTGCTGCCTCATTCAATACCCAGGCAATGACGGCTGGATCGCGAACAAAACGGCTAGATGAATCTTTGGCTTTTGATGGAACTGATTGGCCCAGAGGCGGTGGCACAATACTTCTTTTTGCTGCTGCCTGATACTGGGCCGCCACCCGTGCGGCCCGCTCCTGAAGTTTATCTGGATCATGGGTGGGAAGCTCGTTCGCCACGGTTGCAATCGGTCGTGCGAGCATCCCCTCTAGGGTGTTGATCGACATTACTTTTGCGACAGACCACTTCATACGCAGACGCATGCGTTTTGTGCGATTACCTCGGTCACTGCCATCAGTTCTTCCAAAAGCTGCCGAAGCGCGCCCTATTGAGAGACGGAGCTCCCGAAAATCCATTGTTGGCGAGAGATTTAGCGGCAACGGAAACTTATCAAGTTTCACCTTACGATCATGCTCGGGCATTTTCATGGCTACGCTGCTAGCTACGTGCAGTTCCACAAGCTCCGAGCCAAGCTCAGCCATTCGAAACAAATGCAGTTCCAGAGCCGGCGCGTACTCGCTGTTTCGCGCCAAGTTAGGACCATAGCTCGCCCCGCCGCGGGACTCGACCAGTAAATCGAAACCATCCGAAATAAGCTCAACTGAGAAAAGCGCGTCTAGTTCCCGCGCATTGTCATCAAAAGGTTTCAGCATGCCAAATTATCTCGAAGCCGACAGAATCGACGGCAGACTACCCAAGCAGACCAACGTGTTTAAGCTCTTTGTCCGTCTGCTCTAACTCGATTGCCTCTATCATCATGAGATCAACATTGGGAGATCATCGATGACCCGTCCGAAGAAGCAATCCACGAAGTCATCATACTTGATCTCGTGAAAGAAACTTGCACATGCAAGCTAACAATCAATCAGTGAGAGGGCGCCTTGGAGCACAGTAAGACAATCTATGGTCTCTAAGGTCGTCTGGTGCAGAGGGGCTTTGCTCAGTTGTCAGGTTCGATCGTTTTGAATGCCGTGGAACTAACTTGTGCGAATGCAAAGCAGAAAAGCGAGTGCTTAAACCACAAGCGCACATCGAGGATCTTCAGCTGACACTGCTGGCGCAAAGATAGGTCCGGCCTGACACGTTTCAGGATCTCGGAGTTACTTTCTCGTCTCTCAGCATCGAGCGGACCGGTTGTCAGGCTGTGATGTCCTATCCCCTGGCAGCGGCGGAGCCGCAACGATAGTGGGGTGCGGTGTAAAGCCAGAGGCGCACGATTGAAGGGGGTCCCCGCCTTGTGGGGGTGTCGATCGTTCGTGCAGGCGTGTTCAGCCTGCAGGTTGCAACGCAATCACCCGGCTGGCCTTGGCCCTCGATCTGTGTGCTTGGTCACGTCCAGGCGGCTCTAGAAGTCCGGGGAAGTCTGAATTGAATTGGCGTGGCAACTGCCTTTGCAAAAGCAAGGCAGTGTCTTGGCGACGTCTGACAATTCGTCTCGACTCACTCGTCGATCTGGGCAAGTCGCTGTATGCCGTATTGCTCGAGCTCGTCCAGGAGACGGCGCACAGCGGCCCATTGTTCCGGATCGGTTGGCAGGTGCCAAACCGCGGCCACGGGGTCATAAAGCCAGCCTGCGGCCTTCAGCTGGTTGCGAACCGTTGCCGGCGGCCGCGCCTGAAACCGGATCATCGCGGGCGGGCTGTTACTGGTGGCCGGATGCCGGCGGGCCTGGGCGCGTTTCTGGATCAGCATTGCGCGCTCGGTTCTCTTTCTCAGTTTGGCGCGAACCTCGGCCTCGATCTTGGGACGCAGTTCGCGTTCGACCTTGCGCCGAAACCTGGCGATGGAATGAGGTTGCCGCGCGCAGAGTTTCAGATCCTCGACATCCTCGGGCCTGGCCCAGAGGATCACCCG